>CAZUQM010000004.1:82374-268188 GCA_964622545.1 uncultured Planctomycetales bacterium
CCAGGCCACTTCGCCAGGCCCACTTCGCCAGGCCCGCTTCGTCAAGCCCGCTTCGTCAAGCCCGCTTCGCCAGGCCCGCTTCGTCAAGCCCACTTCGCCAGGCCACTTCGCCAGGCCCACTTCGCCAGGCCCGCTTCGTCAAGCCCGCTTCGCCAGGCCTCCTTCGCCGATGCTACGCAGGCCGTGGGCTGCGCAGGCTTGGGGCTTCGCAGACCGGGAATGCACCCACGATTGGTGGTAGCCCAACCCTACGCAAACCGGTATCCTGGACATGCCCGTTGGTCCTCAAAGAAACCACTGTTCTGCGTGGTTGTCATATCACCCAGAGCAACGGGCTTTCATTCCATCTACAAGCTCTCCCCTTGTAGTCTACTCATCCATGCCGCAAGGACTACGAGGCCCGGAGGGCCGGCGGTATCGTAGCCCCGGGTGGAGTCGGCCGTCAGGACGACGGAACCCGGGGTCACCGTCCCCGAGAGAATACGAGCCCCGGTAGGGGCGACGGAACCAGACAAGCGATGGAGGGGCCACACAAGCCCGGCATCACACCGCGCGGAGCATCCGCACGGAGTACAGCCACATGATTGCGACTGCCAGCTTAGCCACCGCGCACGAGAGGATCAACCGCTTGGCGGGGATGTCGAGCTCCCATCGCCGGGCCCTTAACGACACGACGAGCCACTGAACGGCGAAGGTCTCGAGCGTCACGAGGACAATCAGCGGCCAGCGACGCGCCAGAGAAGTCCACGGCTGGAGCTCATCCAACCATGACAACCACCATCCGCAAAGATACAGCGTCATGTGGACCAAGGCGCAGCCGATGAGAACGCCTTCCCACCACGCTCTGACTCGCTTCCAGGAAGGCAAGCCCAGCAGGGGCAGCAGTACCAAATACTCCAACACCGCCTGCACCGTCGGACCGATGATCGGGGAACCCAGGAAGACGACAAGCATCAGGATGCCTATGGTCTGCCGCGGGGCCGACAACAGGCCGGGGACGAGGAAGGCGATGACCAGGAACAACAAGGCCAGCGATGCGGCCTGTTTGGGATGGCGTTCGATCCAATCGGGCTTCGGCCTTTTGAATACGTCGCTATCCGACCATTCGAACTGAAACCCGCACTCGGCACAGCGCGGCACGGTGAGCCCGCGCAGGTTGTCGTCGCACTCTGGGCAGGGGACATCCTGATCCAACGCCGGGACGTCGGACGTCGGCTCGCTTGACGGTTCGCTGGTTGTCATGGACTCGCCCCGTGCGAACCGAGTGAACAGCACGATTCCCTTACGGTCGCTTCTCCAATCATTCTACGCGCGCCGTCGGTAGCTTGTTCGTCAGTGGCACGCAAGACGATGCGTAAGGTGCGTCAAGACGCACCCGACGAGCTTGTCGGCTTGTCGACGTGTTGCGTCCGCGGCGTCAAGCCGCCGCACTCCATACAGGCGTCGTCGCTACCGCCCGCCGCGCGGATCGACGCGCATATCCTCGATGCGCGAGCCGTCGATGCCCTTGATCCGCATGCACAGCTCGCAACCGGCCGTGTGCTGTGTGACCTTGACCAAAACGTCGTTCCAGCCCAGCCGGAGCCTGGCCTCGGCATGGTCGGTCGGCCCGGCCATGCCGCGGACCGCGTTGTTGGCGTGGATGAGCTGGCCGTTGAGCCAGACCTTGACCCCGTCGTCGCTGCCGATGTCGAGCACCACGTCCCGGGCGACCGGGGCGTAGACTCTCGTCTTGGCGTAAACCACGCTGTGGTTGCCGCCGGCGACCGGCCCGAGGTTGACCTTCCAGAACGACAGGGCGTCGAGCGGCGGCGGCTGCTTGCGCCACGTCACGCCGGACGCGTCGTCCTTCTCCGGAGGGAACGGGACGTCGAACAGCGCCTGCGCCTCCTTGCCCTCCACGCGGTACGGGCCGGCGACCAGCCACGGCACGACGAAGTCGGCGTACTGGTTCAGCGCGGCGACGAACGCCTGGGCCTGCTTCTTGGCCTCCTCGTTGGCCGCCTCCTTGGCGAGTCGTCGCAGGACGGGCTCGGCCTGCTCCCGATGCGTATGGAACAGTCGCGACGCGATATGGGCGCTCGCCCCCTCGGCCGCCTTTCGCACCGCCGGGTCCTTGCACGCCCGCTCGGTGACCTCCAGCGCGTCGGGATGCGCGATCGTGCCCAGCTCGGTCAGCCCAAGCCGCTTGAGCTCCGGGCGCTCGGACAGCGCCATCGCCTCGCGACAGAGCTTGAGCCGCTCGGCCTCCGACCGACCCCGCATCGTGGCCAGGATCCGCCACACACCTCGCATCGCCGTGGCACGATGGTCGGCGTCGTCCGCATCGCGGGCGAGCTTCATGAGGGGGTCCAGCGCGTTCGGCGGTCCGTAGTCGGCCAGGCTCCGGATGGCTCCGCCGCGGACCGTCGGATTGTCGTGCTTCGTCGCGGCCAGAAGGGCGTTCAGGACGTTGGCGCCACCCAAGCGAGCGATAGCCACGAGCAGCTCGCACTTGGCCGGCACGCTGGCGTCCTTCATTGCCGACAGCGCCAGCTCGGCGAACGCCTGACGATCGCCCTTCTGGATCCCCACCACGACGAACGTGTTGCACGCCTCCTTGCGAGCCGTCTCGAACGGGGCGTTCAGGATCAACCCCAGAAGCTCCTTGGCGTGTGAGCCGTCGGCCAGCTTCCGTAACGCGCTCGTCGAGGCGATGCTGATGATCTCTGTCTTGCTGCCGGCCATCTCGAGCAGCGCGGGCACGGCCTGGACCTCGCCGCGATTCGCCAGCACGGCCGTCAGATGCCCCTGCACGTCAGGCGAGACCGATTCCATGAGCGATAGCACCTTCCCCCAGACGTCACCACGCCGCAGCCGGATGAGCGACCGCTTGGCCATCGCCTTCTCGTCGTCGGCGCCCTTGGCCATGAACTCGATCAGCAGCGGCACCTGCTTGGCGTCACCCAGTTCGCCCAGGGCGCTCAAGGCCGTCAGTCGCACGAGCGGGTCCGGAGACGTCGTCATGGCCGCGATCTTGGGCACTGCGGTCGAGTCGCCCCGCTGGGCGAGAGCATCCAGCAGCGCAACTTGCACGTCGGGCTTGACGTCTTCCAGGTAGAGCGAGAAGGCACCCGTGGCGGCCGAATCGCGGACCGCGATTCGGGGGATCATCTCAACCGACGCGACCTGCGCCGCCTTGTCCGGACCCCGCAGCCCTTTACCGATCAGCGCAACGGCACCGGTGTTGTCATGCGCTAGAAGGAGCCCCCGATACGCGGCCACGCGGACATGGTCGGCCTTCTCTGATTCCCAGAGCTGCTCGTAGATCGCTCGGGCGGCTTGATGATCTCGAGCCGACAACGCGGATTCCGCACTAGCCAACAGCCCGTCCACGATCGCATCGCGAACAGGCCCGGAGATGTCACACAGCGCCCTTCGCAACGCGTCCACGGCCTTCGCGCCGCCGATTCGACCCAGCGCCATCGCGGCCGTGCAGGCCACAAGCTGGTCGTCGATCTTCAGCAGCCGCGCCAGGTGCGGGACCGCCTCGCGGTCGCGTCGCTGGGCCAGCGCCAAGGCCACGCCCGCCCGTGTCTTACCCGACGTCGTCACCAGGGCCTTGCGCAACGCCTGACCGGCCTCGGGACACGTCATCGTCTCGAGCACGTCCGTGGCCCACTGGGCCAGGTGCTCGTCGGCCAGCAGCCTGGTCAGGGCCGGGATCGCCCGCGCCGTGCCGATGATCTTCAGCTTGCGGCAGGCGTCCTCCTTCCGGGCCGCCGGGGCGTCGGACTCGAGCACGACAATGGCCTGGTTCTCGTCGGCCGATTGCTCGGCCCGTGCCGGCGCCGTCGGCACCAACACGCCGGCTATGAGTAGAGCGTAAAGGGTTCGTCGCATCGGTGTTCTCCTCAGATCAACCAGGGCGGGCGGAAGGCCGTCGACAGCAGACGGTTCGCCTCATCGTCGTTGATGAACTGTTCCTTCTTCGGGTCCCACGTCACCCGCCGGTTCAGCGTCAGGGCGATGCCGCCGAGCAGCACGGCCGTGGCCGACCGGTGCCCCGTCTCGGCGTCGCAGATCGTCCGCCGCCGCGTCCGCACGCAGTCGAGGAAGTTGCCCGAATGGCTGTCGCTGCGATAGACGTCCGCGTCGTGCGGCTCGTTCGGGTGGTAGAGCAGCTCGGCCGGACTGGCGATCAGATCGCCCCGGTCGACGGCGATCCAGCCGTCCGTGCCGACGAATCGCGCGCCGCCTCTGGACCCGACGTTGCTGTCGGGATGCGGACAGCAGTGCACCACCACGCCGTTGTCGTAGCGATACCGCAGGACGCCCTTCTCGATCCACAGCTCGGCCGGGCCCGACCGGTCGGCGTCGAGCACCCACTGGATGAAGTCGAAGTGGTGCGGCCCCCAGTTGATGTCGCCGATGCCGCAGAACATGTGGCCATGCGCGACGCCCGCGTAGGGCATCCACGGGGCCGGTCCGAGGTAGAGGTCCCACGCCAGGCCCGGCGGCACGGGCTGCGGCTTGCCGAAGCGATGCCACGCATACGACCCGCCGGGTCGGTACGCGTAGACCTCCTTCAGCTTGCCGATGCGACCGGCGCGAACGAGCTCGCACGCGATGCGGAACTTGCCGCCGTACTCCGATCGCTGCTGCGTGCCGGCCTGGAAGACCCGCCCGTACCGTTTGACGGCCTGCGACATGGCCTGGCTCTCGGCGATCGTGACGGCCGTCGGCTTCTCGCAATAGATGTCCTTGCCGGCCTTGGCGGCCATCGTCGTCATGACGCCGTGCCAGTGGATGGGCGTGCCGAGCAGGACCGCGTCGATGTCGTCGCGGGCGAGGACGTCGCGGAAGTCGACATAGTCCTGGCACACCTGCACCTGGGCCCTGCCGAGCTGGGCGGCGTAGTGCTTGTTGACGTCGTGTGCCGCCCCCTCGCGCTGGCCCTGCCGCGCGTCGCACACCGCCAGGACTTGCACGTCCTTCCGGGCGAGGTAGCCGCCCTCGAGGTACGTCCAGGCCTTGCCGAAGAGGTGGCCGCCCCCCTGGCCGCCGACGCCGATGAAGCCCATTCGGATGCGCTCGCTCGGCGCGGTGAAGCCGGCCCGGCCTAGCGCCGACGACGGCACGATGAGGGGCCAGGCCGCCGCGGCCCCGACGACCTTGGCGCCTCGGCCGAGAAACTCTCGTCGCGTACTCGTTGCACGTGGTTTCATGACTACCGCTCCGCAGGGGGGTTGGGTTCGCGCCCGCCGGGCCTGTCCGACAGGCGGGCGCACGTGCGGATCATTGTGCGGCAAGGCGGACGGCGTGTCCATGTTCCTGAGCCACGCCGCGGGATGGATCGAGGCTTCTGGCTAGCGGGCGGGTGGAGGCTTCCGCAGGGGTCACCCCGCTCGAACCGCGGTAGGCATGCTGCGCGGCGGCCGGTCACGGGCCGCGTGCTTCCATACCGTCGTTGTGACCGCGATGGCGCATCGCGGTCGACCCCCGTGGGGACACGGGGGCTCGGTTGGCCGGATCGGCGGCGTGCCACAAGCGTGTTTCACGGCCTAGGGCCGACGTAACACGCGCCCCATGTCACAGTCGGGGGCGAGTGCTCTACACGGAACCATCATAAAAAAACCCACCCTCACGAGAGGGTGGGCCTGAGAACGGCCGATCCAGGTGGGCGAGCCGAAAAACACCTGTATCAGCCCGTTTCTCTGTTTAGGAGTTCTAGTCCTAAGTTCGCTCCTTTAAGTTCGTCGTACAATCATGGCTGGGCACTCCTTCTCAACGCGTTTCCTCATTGAGCGTGGGTGTCCATCGGCCTCTCACCCATCTTCACTTACATAGATGCGGGTCGCGGCGGGTTCCTTCCAGAAAAAGAAAAATTCACAACTCTTGTATAAGAAGTATGTTACGAGAGAGCTCCGTCCCGCCCCGCTGCGACCTATCTTACGCGTCACGGCCGGGGGGGGCGTTCACGATAACTACCTGAAATCGCGACGGTTTCCGTCGCGAGCGGTCTCGGCCCGGTGATCTCGCGGCCGCCGGCAGGCTACGGGAGCCGCCAGACGGGCTTCGGTCGGAGCAAGGGCCGCAGCCCTACCCCTGGAAGTTGATGGTCACAAAGGAGTTACGGCGTGCGCCAGCGGTTGCCGTCTTGACGCAGGAGGGCATCGGCCTCGGCGGGCCCCCACGAGCCGGCCGGGTAGGCGCACAGGTCGGACGGGCTGCCCTGCTTGTCCCGCTCCTGCCAGGCCTGCAAGACCGGCGTGAGCAGGGCCCAGGCCACCTCGATGTTGTCGCTCCGGGTGAAGAGCGTCTGGTCGCCGAGCATGCAGTCGAGCAGGAGTCGCTCGTAGGCGTCCCGCATCCCGCCGCCGAAGGCCTCGCGATAGCTGAAGTGCATCGTTAGGGCGCTCATGCAGAGCTTCGGGCCTGGCATCTTGGCCTGGATGGTCAGCGACATGCCCTCCTCAGGCTGGACGTTCAGCACGAGTTGGTTCTGGGCGAGCTGCTCGGGCGGGATCGGCGTAAAGATCGAGTGAGGCACGCTCTTGAACGTCAGGGCGATCTCGCTGACCCGGCGCTTGAGCCGCTTGCCCGAACGCATGTAGAACGGCACGCCCTGCCATCGCCAGTTGTCGATCACCACTTTCATCGCCGCATAGGTCTCGACCGTGGAGTCCGAGGCCACGCCCGGCTCGTCGGTGTAGCCGACCATCTCTTGCCCGTCGAGGTTGCCCGGCCCGTACTGGCCGCGGACGACCCACTTGTCCAGACGGTCGGTCGGGAAGGGCCGGATGGACCTGAGGAGCTTCGACTTCTCTTCGCGGACGCGGTCGGCATCAAAGCTGCTGGGCGGCTCCATAGCGACCATCGTCAGCATCTGGAGCATGTGGTTCTGGAACATGTCGCGTAAGACGCCGGTCTCCTCAAAGTAGCCGGCGCGGTGCTCGACCCCGACCGACTCGGCGACGGTGATCTGGACGTGGTCGACGTAGCGTCGGTTCCAGAGCGGCTCGAAGATCGCGTTGGCGAAGCGGAACATCAGGATGTTCTGGACGGTGTCTTTGCCCAGGTAGTGATCGATGCGGTAGATCTGCTTCTCGTCCAGCTCGAGCTGGAGCCGGCTGTTCAGGTCGTGGGCGCTCTCCAGGTCGTAGCCGAGGGGCTTTTCGACGATGACCCGACGCCAGCTCAGCGTGTCGGAGGTCTGCTTGGTGAGCTTCTGTCGCGAGAGCCGCCAGGCGACGTCGGCGTAGATGGCCGGCGGGATGGAGAAGTAGAAGACGCGGTTGCCGCCGGTCTTGTGGTCGAGCTCGAGACGTCGGATGCGTCGGGACATCGCCGCGTACAGGCTCTGTGTCTTGTAGTCGCCGTGGACGTAATGACACCGTTGCAGGAAGGCGTTTCGAGCGTCCTCGTCGGCCTCGTCGACGTGCGGGGCGATGGCGTCGGCGGCGAGCTGGCGGAAGTCCTCGTCGGACATCTCCGTCCGGCCGCAGCCGAGCACGAAGAACTCCTGAGGGATCAGGCGGCGATGGAAGAGGCTGAACAGGGCCGGCAGGAGCTTGCGCTTGGTCAGGTCGCCCGAGGCGCCGAAGATGATCACGCCGCACGGATCAGGACGTGATTCCATGCACAACTGGTCCATCCTGGTCGTTTGCGATTCGATGGTCGCCATGACGCCTCCTTGTCCAAGGCCGAGGCCGTCCGTTTCCTCCTTGTATCCTAGCTCTTTGTGCGGACCCATGCACCCCCCGGGGCGCGGCGATTGCGCCCCGACGTGTGGCGAGACCGATCTCGGGGCGCCACGACACGGGCTCCGTCGAGCCGCCGACATCGGGACGAATTCTCGCGACATCTTCGCGCCCCTTGAGCAAACGACGATGCCGACCGCACGTGGCGCAGCCGACCGAGAGGGCCGGCGTTAGCCGCCGGTCTTGACCTCGTACGGCCAGCCGACGATGCCGCCGTCCATGAATTGGACGTTCTCGAAGCCGGCCTGGTTCAGGATGCGCTGCGCTTCGTAGCCCCGAAGGCTGATCTTGCAGAACGGGATGATCGGCTTGTCGCGGGGTAGCTCGTCGACCTGCTCGCGGAGCTTGCCCAACCCGATGTAGGTCACGCGGGGGTCGTCGATCCGCATCTCCTCGATCTCGGCCGGGGTGCGGACGTCGAGCAGCACGAAGTCCTCGTCGCCCTTGAGCTTGGCATAGACGTCGTGGGGCGAGATGCTTCGTGCCAGGCCGTCGCGCTTGTTCCGCAGGATGTTTCCCGCCACACAGACATTGTCCAGCGGCATGTTGTACGGCGGGGCGTACGACAGGTCGTACCCGGCCAGATCGTCGATGGAGGCCCCGTAGTAGAGGGCGGTGGCGAGCACGTCGATCCGCTTGGCGCAATCGCCCGGTCCGACGGCCTGTCCGCCCAGGAGCTTGTCCGAATCGGCGTCGGCGATGAGCTTGAGCATGATGGGCTTGTTGGTCGGGTAGTAGTGGGCCTTGTCCGGTGCGGGAGAGAGGGCGATGCGGACGTTGTGGCCGGCCTGCCGGGCCTGGTGCTCGGTCAGGCCCACGCGCGCGACGGTGAAATCGAAGGCCTTGAAGATGCACGTCCGCGTGATGCCGTCGAAGCGGCCGCCCCGACCGGCAAGGTTGTCGGCGATGACGCGCCCGTGCTTGTTGGCCGTGGAGCCGAGGGGGATGTAGACGTCCTTGCCGGTGACGCGGTCATGGGCCTCGGCGCAGTCGCCGCCAGCATAGATGTCCGGATCGCTGGTCTGGCATCGGTCGTTGATGGCGATGGCGCCCGTGCCGCCCAGCTCGATGCCCGCCTCCTTGGCCAGGTCGACGTTGGGCCTGACACCGACGGCCATGAGGACCATATCGGCCGCGATCCGCTGGTCGCCCGCGACCACGGCCGAGACGTGTCCGTGGTCGTCGCCCTCGATCTTGGTGACCTTCGTGCCGGTCATGACGGTCACGCCCTTGGCCCGCAGGTGCTTGGTGAGAAAGGCGGCCGGCTCGCTGTCGATCAGGGCCGGCAGGATGTGGTCGAGCATCTCGATGACGGTAACCTTGACGCCGCGCGCGACGAGGGCCTCGGCGGTCTCCATGCCGATCAGCCCCCCGCCGATGAGGACCGCCCGCTGGACCTTGCCCTCTTCGACGGCCTGCCGGAGGGCTTGGGCCTCCTCGAGCTTATACAGCCCGTAGAGGCCCTCGAGGTCGGTGCCTTCGATCGGCGGCACGAAGGGCTTGGCGCCGGTGGCGATGACCAGCTTGTCGTACGGCAGCGAGTCGGCCTGGCCGGTCTCGAGGTTCTTGACATGGAGGCGTTTGGCCTGGCGATCGATGCGTTCTGCCAGGGTTCGGGTGTGAACGGTAACGCCCTTGACGGCCTTGAAGAACGCGGCGTTACGGACCGTCCCCACCGGTGTGTCCATGAGACCGTCGAGGTCCTCGACGAGCCCTTCCACGTAATAGGGCATGCCACAGGCCGCGTAGCTGAGGTGCAGGCCCTTCTCGACGACGGTGATGTTGACCTTGGGATCGAGTCTGCGGAGCCGCGAGGCGGTCTTCATGCCGGCGGCCACCCCTCCGATGATGACGACGTTTTCGTGCTCGCTCATGTCGGTTCTCCTGTCGTGCCGCCGCGCTGGAGGCGGCGGGACCGGCCTCTACGTCGGTTGTGCAAGCATGCCTGGATGTGAGATACCACGGCCCGTCGATCTAGTCGTCCAACGCCCTTGAGTCTGTCGGTTCCCCAGCTTCGGTCCGACGTCCGAGACGCGACTGTCAAGGAGCGTTGCTGTGTCGGAAACGCGACTGTCAAGGAGCGTTGCTGCGTCGGAGACGCGACTGTCAAGGAGCGTTGCTGTGTCGGAGACGCGACTGTCAAGGAGCGTTGCTGTTCAACCGCTCCAACAACCCAGCTCCCCGACGATCGCTGCTCCGATAGACGTCTCGTTCTCATGGTGGAGGCCCACCCAAACAAGTATGGCGAAGGACTAGTCGCTCTCGTCTCGCTCCTCGGCGATGAAGGGGATCTGACACTCGGCCCTGTAGCCGCAGGTCTTGCCCTTGTTGGGACAGTGAGCCTCGTCCCAGGACATGACCTTGCCCGTCTTGCGGCAGACGATCTTATCGCGGTCTCCGGACGAGGTATGCTCCGTTGCCGTCGAAGAGCGGTCGTTCGCCGCGTCTTGACGGGCGTCGTCCTGGTTGTCGGGCTGCTTTGGGTCGTCGTGTCGAGACATACCATCACCGCTTGACGGGGCATGGTCTTACCCGTCGCGTAAGCCGTCTAGGTGCTTGTCGTTTCGAGTATTGCTCTAGCCGCCGGAGGCTTCGTTGATGGCGGCCAGGTAGTCTTCCTTGGCGCGGACGCCGACGAACGAGCTGGCGATCTCGCCGTTGCTGAACACGATAACCGTGGGGATGGACTGGATCTGGTACTTGCCGGCCACGGATTGGAGCTTGTCGACGTCGACCTTGTAGACGTCGGCCTTGTCGCCGACCTCGCCGGCGAGCTCCTCGACGACCGGGGCGAGGAACTTGCACGGACTGCACCAATCCGCGTAGAAGTCCACGAGCACGGGCTTGTCGGCCTGGAGGACCTTCGCTTCAAAGTCGCCTTCGCTCTCGATCAGTTGTGCCATGGAACCTGTCTCCGCTTTTACGATTCTGTCACTGTTGAACTGCAAGGCCACGTACAGGCCCAGGCCCGCCCCGATGAGGACGGCGATGGGCCAAGTGTCGGTCATGGGACACGAGCCGCCCTGGCACCGCACCAGACGGCTCCAACCGTAGCCCACGGCTCCGCCGATTGTCAAACCCAGCACGATATAGAGTGCCATCATCGGTATCCCTCGTTGCACGACGCACCCGCCCGATCGGGCCGGTCAGCCCTGCTGATCGCAGTGGTCGCGGATACACTGGATGACACGCACGACGTTCGGGTTACACACCCGATAGAAGACGCGGTTGCCGTCGCGGCGACTGGCCAAGACGCCCCGGTCCTTCATGAGCCCCAACTGCTGGCTCGTCAGGGCGGGCTTGGTGCCCAGCCGCTCCATCAGCTCGCTGACGCACAACTCACGGTCCTCCAGGAGTTCGATGATCTGAAGCCGCACAGGGTGTGCAATGGCTTTGAGCGTATGGGCCACCCGGTCGAAGGTGTCCTGCTGGATCGAACGTCGTCGTGTCGCCACCGTGCGTGCCATACTTACAGTATATAGCAGTATTGTGAAATGTCAAATCAAACCGGCCGTTTTCTTCGCACCCCAGACCGCCCCACCACGTTGCACGCCGCCGACAAGGGCCTATCCTGGTGGGCCTGACGCGGGCCAGGCTCGGCTCTGGCACGCCTCCGCATCTGGCCGCACGCAACCACCACGAAGGAGCGCAACGTCATGTCGGCCGAATTAGCCATCAAGGGCGGACCCAAGGCCGTCCGGACCGATCCCGGCGACATCTTTACCTGGCCTATCATCACGGCCGAGGACGAGCAGGCCGTCCTCGAGGTCCTGCGGACCGGACGCATGTCCGCGTGGGACGTGACCCAAGCGTTCGAGAAGGACTTCGCCGAGTGGCACGGCGTGGGGCATTGCCTCGCGTTCAACACGGGGACTGCCGCGCTGCAGGCGGCCTTCTGGGCGTGCGGCCTGCGGAGCCAGGACGAGCTGATCGGTCCGAGCATGACCTATTGGGCGAGCTGCCTGCCCGCCTTCAGCTTGGGCGCGACCATCGTCTTCGCCGAGGCCGATCCCGAGACCCTCTGCATCGACCCGAACGACATCGAGCAGCGCATCACCGACCGCACGAAGGTCATCGTGGCCGTGCACTACGCGGGCTATCCCTGCGACATGGACCCGATTATGGAGATCGCCGAGAAACACGGCGTCAAGGTCGTCGAGGACGTCAGCCACGCCCACGGGGCGCTCTACAAGGGCCGGCTCGTCGGGACGATCGGGCACGTCGGTGCGATGTCGATCATGACGGGCAAGTCCTTGCCGGCCGGCGAGGGCGGCATGCTGATCACCGACGACGAGGCGATCTGGCGGCAGGCGACGATCTGGGGCCACTACGAGCGCTCGGCAGAGGTGCTCAAGGGCACCGACCTCGAACGCTTCGCGGGCCTGCCGTGGGGCGGCTGCAAGAACCGTATGCACCAGCTCAGCTCGGCCGTCGGACGCGTGCAGCTCCGCCACTACAAGGACCGCATGACCGAGATCCAGAAGGCGATGAACCTGTTCTGGGACGAGCTCCAGGGCGTGCCGGGCATCCGAGCCCATCGCCCGCCAAAGGATTCCGGCAGCACGATGGGCGGATGGTACGCCGCCCACGGCATCTATCACCCCGAGGAGATCTTCCACCTCGACATCGAGACGTTCGTCGAGGCGCTCGGGGCCGAGGGCGTGAGCATCCGTTCCGGCGCGAACCTGCTGATGCATCGGCATCCGATCCTGAACGAGGCCGATATCTACGGCCACGGCAAATCGACGCGGCTGGCGCTGGCGACCCGCGACGTGCTGCAACCGGCCGGGAGCCTGCCGCGGACCGAGCAGATCCCGACCGGCTGCTTCAGCATCCCGTGGTTCAAGCACTGTCGGCCGGACGTGATCAAGGAGCACGCCGAGGCGTTCAAGAAGGTCTGCCTGCGGGCGGATGAGCTGGCGCTGGAGGATGGACGCACGGGCAAACCCTGACGGTTGGCACACCGCGCCGCACAAGGAGGAATGGAGCTGCGATGCGTCGTCTTGGCGGAAGTGGAACGAGACAGGAGTGACACGCGGCGGCAGTCTGCCCTGAAGGGGTGAGGCATGTGCCCAGCCGCACGGTCCTCCGTGCGGTCATCACTCGGGCCTAGCGAAGCACGGCCCCTGAACGGCTACGTCCCCACCAGGCTGAACCTCGTGAGGGCGACAGGGCTTGTTGAGCCGCGACGCGTGCGATGGGACATGACCGCGATAGGAGAACATGATGATGCGTTTGATCGACGGCCGTTGGATGACGACGGTGATGGCCATCCTCGTCTCGTGCCAGACCGTCTGGGCGGGCGGGTGGATCTGGGGTGATCGCGAGGCGATCGCGCCGAAGAACCGGTTCACGTATTTCCGCAAGGTGGTCGACCTGAACGAGCTGCCCGCCGACGCGACACTGCTGTTCGCGGCCGACAGCAACGCGCGGCTCTGGATCAACGGCAAGGCGGTGCGTCGGAAGGTCGCCCGCTATCACGAGGAGCAGATCACGGCCGAGGTCGTCCACGCCGGACCGTACCTGAAGAAGGGCAAGAACGTCTTCGTCGTGCTGCACCACAACTGGGGCGACCTGATCACGTTCCAGCGGACGGGCAACAAGCACGCGGGGCTGTTCATCGACAGTCGCTTTGTGCGGACGGACGCGTCGTGGCGGTGGCTGACCGCGCCGAGCATCGTGCCGCAGCACAAGCAGGTCGTCGGCGTGATCGGCGACAAGCGAATCCGCTACGCCCAGATCGTCGACATGCAGAAGGCCCTCCGCGGTGACATCCACGCGGCCGGCTTCGACGACGGCGATTGGAAGACAGCGTACGTCGTCGAGAAGGGCCCGTGGCCCGACAAGCCGGAGGCCGTGGAGACGCCCGGGCAGCGCGAGTATCTCGTCGAGCCGATGTCGGTGCTCAACGCGGGCTCGCTCAAGCCCGCCCAGGGCATCTCGGACGATCCGCATTCGATGGCCAAGGGGATTCGCACGGCCGAGTACCAGCCGAACGAGGGCGCCGTTCGCGCCGCCGAAGGGCTGCTCAGCGGCGAGCCGTGTGCCATCGAAGGTCGCGCCGGCGATTCGCGGTACATCACATTCGACTTCGCCAGGCCCGTGCACGGCTATCCGGTCTTACGCGTCACGGCCGCACCCGCCGACACCGTCGTCGACGTCGGCTTCTGCGAGATCGCCCGCGCGCTCTACGACGGCAAGGCGCACGTCAAGCCCGACGGCTGGATCAACACCGAGGGCGTGGTCGGCCCAGGCTACGCCGATCGCGTCATCACCCGCGCCGGCGCGCAGGCGATCGAGCTACCCGACGAGCGGACGGCTCGCTGGATGAGCGTGCACGTCCACTTCCGTACCGACGGCAAGCTCGTCCTCAACGGCGTGGGCATCGTCAAGAGCCAGTACCCGATCGAGCCGGTCGGCACCTTCCAGTGCGGTGACGAGCGGATCGACCAGATCGTCAAGCTGTGCCTCATCCACGCCGAGGTCACGATGACCGACGCCTACGTCGACACGCCCGGCCGCGAGGACGGCCAGTGGATCGAGGACGATCGACCTCGGGCGCAGCTCGCGGCTTCGTGGTTGGACGACGACAGGCTCCGGCAGCTTCTGATCCGTACCCACGCCCAGGGTCAATGGCCGACGGGCAACCTGCACCCGTTCTCGCCGAGCAACTTCCCGGGCAAGGGCATGTTCCAGGCCAGCTACGACTGGAGCGTCCAGTGGGTGGCGGCCATCTACGACGACTACATGTGGACGGGCCAGACCGACCGCATCGAGCGGTACTGGGAGAACATCGGCAAGTACTGGGACAACGTGCTCTCGCACGTCGACGAGAGCGGGGTGTGGAAGGCCCAACACGTCTTGGCCGACATTCGCGTCGGCGTCCATCCGCGCCAAGGACAATCCAGCGGCATCGTCACGCCGTGGATCATCGAGCGGTTGCGGTGGTCGGCCGAGATGGCTCGCGCGATCGGCAAGCAGGACCAGGCCCGGGCGTGGGACGCGACGGCCGACAAGATGACCCAGGCCTTTCGCAAGGTGCACCTGGTACCGGCCTTGAACGGCGTGCCCGTTCACGTCGCCGACGTCTACGACCCGGCCAAGCCCGACATGACGAACCGGGGCTACAGCCAGGCGGGCCAGACGATCGCCATCACGGCCGGCCTGCTGACCGACAAGGAGGCCCTGGCCGACGTGGATTACGCCTTTCCCGCACCGGCCGGTTCGCCGCCCGAGGGCGTGACGCGATGGAACAACCCGACGTACGGCTATCGCGTGCTGCGGACGCTGTCGCACGTCGGCCGTTACGAGCGAGCGGTGGCCCACCTGAAGGAACGTTACGCGCCGTACCTTCCCGGGCATCCGCGTAATCCGACGCCGTCCGAGTTGCAGGGACCCTACGGCGGACCGCTGCCGGAGTACTGGGTCAGCCGCGAGGACCTGGGCCTTAAACCCGGCGAGATCGACCGCGCCCAGCCCCGCGACGAGACCGGCTCGCACGGATGGGGCGCCGTGCCGCTGCTCTGGATGCACGACACGGTCCTGGGCGTGACGATCACGAAGCCAGGCGGTTGCCAGATCGACATCGCACCCAAGCCGGCGGGCTTCCCGTACGTCGCGGGCCACACGCAGACGCCGAAGGGCCTGGTGTGGGTCTACTGGGACCCGCAGCAGTGGACGCTCGAGGTGACGATCCCCGACGGCGTGCAGGCCGAGGTCGTCATGCCGCCGTGCTGCAAGGGCAAGCGTGTCCGCGTCCTCCGCAAGGCCGGCGAGGTCGCGCGTCGCGACCCGATGAGCTTCACGCTGAACCACGGCGGGACGTACGCGTTTGGAGTGAGGTGACCGAGTCTGCAACCTTCCGGTTGCCCTTGTAGTGGGAGATAGCCAAACACCATGGTTGTCTGGTATCCTGAGCTCACGAGAGGTTGACTGGTCTATGAGATTCTCGCGCATCACGATCAATCCTTCCGTTTGTACAGGGAAGCCCTGCATTCGCGACCTGAGGTTTCCCGTTTCCCGACTGATCGGATTGCTTGCTGCGGGAGAGACCAAAGAATCCATCCTGTCGGCCTACCCTTATCTTGAGACCGAGGATATTACTGAAGCGCTTCAATACGCGGCCTACTTGGCCGATGACGACACAGTTGAAGTGGCCTCATGAAGTTCCTAGTCGACATGCCACTTTCGCCCCGTACCGCCGAATGATTGCGACAAGAGGGGCACGACGCAGCACACGCGGCAGAGATCCGCATGGATCGTGCCGAAGATATAGCGATCTTGGAACGGGCAGTGGAGGAACACCGGGTCATCATCACTGCCGATCTCGATTTCCCACGCCTTCTTGCCATTATGGAGAGCACTGGACCTGGGCAAGTGCTGTTTCGCGGCGGCAACTTCAGCGAGGCAGAGGTGCTTGATCGCCTGAGTGCTGTTCTGCGCACGGTTCCTCACGAGGAACTGCCAAGATGCGTCGTTGTCATGGAGCGCTTCAGGATACGGTGCCGATGGCTGCCTCTCGAGTCCTGACCGTTCGGAAAAGGTCCGAACTGGCTGTACTCTGAACTGGCTGAGCCCCAACGAAAGACATCGGCCACTTGGGTGGCCAAGGAGCACCCCATGCAAACCCCCATCCTCTACGACAAGGCCGCCCTGGCGGTCGAACACGACGAGACGTGGGACGTCCTGCGAGCCGGTCACGCCGCGGTGATTGCCGATCAGGCCCGCGCGGTCGCCGACGCCCTGGCCAGGCCGATCGATTCGCCGCCGCTGTCGGAGATCGCCCGGGCCAAGGGCGGCGGCCAGGTCGTGATCGTCATCAGCGACATCACGCGCCCCGTGCCGAACCGCGTGATCCTGCCGCCGATCCTCGACGTCCTGCATACGGCCGGCATCGAACGCGACGCCATCACCATCCTCATCGCCACGGGAATGCATCGTCCCAGCACGCCCGAGGAGCGGCTCGAGCTGGTCGGGCCCGAGATCGTCGAGCGGTACCGCATCGTCGACCACAAGGCCGAGGCCGAGGACGAGCAGGTCAAGCTGCCCGAGCCGACGTCCAGCGGCACGACCGTCTACGTCGACAGGCTCTACGCCGAGGCCGACCTGAAGATCGTCACCGGCTTCATCGAGCCGCACTTCATGGCCGGCTTCAGCGGCGGCCGCAAGGCCGTCTGCCCGGGACTGGTCAATCTCGAGACGATCCAGAAGTTCCACAGCCCGGAGTTCCTCGAGGCCCCGAAGGCGACGTTCGGCGTGCTCGAGGGCAACCCCTGCCACGCCGAGGCCCTGGAGGTCGCGCGCCGCGTCGGCATCGACTTCCTCGTCAATGTCACGGTCACCACCGACCAGGAGATCACGGGCGTCTACGCGGGCGATTTCGAGGCCGCCCACGAGGCCGGCTGCCGGGCCGTGATCGAAACGATGGGCATCGAGGTGCGGCAACAGTACGACATCGTCGTCACGTGCGGCGGCGGGTACCCGCTCGACACGACGTTCTACCAGACCGTCAAGGGTATGTGCTTCGCCGAACCGTTCGTCAAACCGGGCGGGACGATGGTGATCGCCTCGGGCTGTGCCCAGGGCATCGGCAGCGACGTCTACCAGGACATCATGCGCCGCTACGCGGGCGGCGGTTGGGAGCAGTTCATCGCCGACATCCAGGCCAGCGACCGCGTCGAGAAGGACCAGTGGGAGTACGAGATGCAGTGCCGCGTGCTGCGAAAGGTCGGCGTCGACGGGCTGATCTTCGTCACCGACGGCGCCGATGCGGCGACGCTCCGCGACTGCTCGGTCACACCGGCCGAGGGCTGCGGCCAGGCGCCGGCCCAGCAGATCCTCAACGACGCCTTGGCCGGCCTGTCGCAGAGCCGGCCCGAGGCGACCAAGGCGATCATCCCGACCGGCCCGTACATCCTGCCGAGGTGACGTCGCGTCCGCCCCGCTTGATTTGGCCCGCCGGTGCCCTATCCTAGAAGGACCGACGGGGTGGCTTGGTTGGGCTGACAGAGGGGCGCGACCTCGGTCGGTTTTCAGGAGATTCATCGAAACGACGTGACCGGTGGTCCCGGTGTGCCCGACGGTAAGGGCATCCCAGATCGGTCACGACTGAGCGGAGTTGGTGAGCGATGGCCGAATCAACGCAGGTCGAGCAGGTTCTGGTGGACAACGGTGACGGCACGGTGACCGACAACAAGTCGGGCCTGATGTGGCAGAAGGACGACGCCGGGCCGATGGATTGGAAGCAGGCCGTCGCCACCTGCGAGCAGCTCAACCTGGCCGGTAAGAGCGACTGGCGGCTGCCCGACCTGAACGAGCTGAAGGGCCTGTACAAGGCCGTGACCGACGACGAGAAGCTGATCGACCGCCGGGTCGAGCCGTTCACCTGGACGGGCGACCGATACTGGTCCTCCAAAGTGGTTCCTCCCTACAACGCGGCCTTTCTGCTCCACTTCGTCGGCGGCAGCATGCCGTGGGAGTTCAAGGTCAGCACGTTCCACGTCCGCGCCGTACGCGGTCCGGACAAGGACCAGGCCTGACACGCCTTCGAGTGGCTTTCGCAACCGTGCGGCCGAGCGATGCGGTTCCCGCCGCGCTTCGGTTGCTTATCCCTTGCCGCGCCGGAATAATGCCACCATGTCGCGCCGGCACCGACCGCTTTGTTGCGGCGCCGCCGGTTATCCCGCAACGCAACGTCGTAGGAGACGACCCATGCTGACATCCGCGTGTGCGCTACTGGTCCTGGCCTCGTCCGCCTGGGGTGCCAAGAGCGACCCGGGCGACGCCGCACTCCAACCCGCCCCGGTCATCATGAATCCCGGCCCGAAGCACGCCAGCGAGAACCGCCTCTGGCAGGGCATCCCGGGACTCGAGCGGGCCGCCAACGGACGGCTCTGGGCCTGCTGGTACACCGGCGGCAAGGGCGAGGGCGGCTCCAACTACACCGTGCTCTACACGAGCGACGACGACGGCAAGACCTGGAGCGGACCGGTGCTCGTCGTCGACCCGCCCGATCCGGTGCGCTCGTTCGACCCGTGCCTCTGGCACGACCCGACCGGCAAGCTATGGCTGTTCTGGGCGCAGAGCTACCACCTCTTCGACGGCCGGGCCGGCGTGTGGGCCATCACCACCACCGAGTCGGACCAGCCCAAGCCGACGTGGACCAAACCCCGTCGCATCGCCAACGGCATCATGATGAACAAGCCGACCGTCCTGTCCGACGGCACGTGGGCCCTGCCGACGGCAATCTGGCCCCGGAAGCCGCTGCGGCCCGACATGGCCGCCCAGCGGTATCCGAACCTGACGATCACCAAGGACCAGGGCAAGACGTTCCAGCTCATCCGCGGGCCCGACATCCCGGGCCGGAGCATCGACGAGCACATGCTCATCGAGCGCAAGGACGGTAGCTGGTGGATGCTCGTCCGCATGCCCTACGGCATCGCCGAGGTCACCTCGACCGATCGCGGCAAGACGTGGTCCAAGCCCGTCAAGTCGGACATCAAAGGGCCGAACGCCCGGTTCTTCATCCGCCGGCTCGACTCGGGCAAGCTGCTGCTGGTGAATCACTACAAGTTCACGAAACGATCCCACATGACGGCCTCGTTGAGCGACGACGAGGGCAAGACGTGGTACGGCCATCTGTTGCTCGATCCGCGCAAACACGTCTCGTATCCCGACGGCGTGCAGGCGCCCAACGGCACGATCTACATCACGTACGACCGCAGCCGCGGCGGCGCCAAGGAAATCCTGATGGCCGTCTTCACCGAGCGGGACGTCGCGGCCGGCAAGTGCGTCAGCGAGCACGCCCGGCTGAAGGTGCTGATCGACAAGGCGGGCCAGTGATCCCAGCGCCGTCGGTCGAGCGGGACGGAGGTAGCCATGCAACCCTTCGGAAGCGTGACGATGGCGTGCATCGTGCTTGTGACGGTCGGTGTCGGCCTGCGAGCCTCGGGTGAGGAGCGACCAACACGCCGACGAAGCCCGCCGCCGGAGATCCACAGCGCGTGGGACGATCTTCTGGCCGGGGTCGAGACCAAGGACGACTGGCTGGCTCACAAGGCCGAGCTCCGCCGGCGCTACCTCGCCCTCATCCGCGACGACCAGAAACCCGCCAAACCGCCGCTGAACCTTAAGACGCACGAGTCCGTCGTCGTCGACGGCGCATACACCCGCAAGCTCATCAGCTACAACGTCGAGGCCGACGAAAGGGCCCACGCCTTCCTGGGCGTCCCGCTCGAGCTCGACGGGCCGGCGCCGGGCATCGTCGCCCTGCACGGCACGTACCCGCACGGCAAGGAGCGCAACGCCGGGCTGGAGGCCGACCCGAACAAGGCCTACCTCGACCACCTCGCCAGACGCGGGTATGTGGTCATCGCGCCCGACCATTTCGTGGCCGGTCATCGCATCCCCCCGGAAGGTCCCTACGAGACCGGGCGGTTCTACGAGAAGCATCCGGAGTGGACGGCCGTCGGCAAGTTCACCTACGAGCACGCGATCGCCATCGACGTCCTGCAATCGCTCAAGGAGGTCGCCCCCGATCGGATCGGCGCGATGGGGCACTCGCTGGGCGGACACGGCACCTTCTTCCTGGCCGCCTACGACGAGCGAGTCAAGGCGTCGGCCTGCAACTGCGGCGGCTCGTTCTTCCGCTTCAATCCGGGCGTGGAGGCCTGGGCCCGCGACCGCTGGTACGTCTACATCAAGCACATCCGGCCTATCCTGCTGGCCGGTAAGCTGCCGCCGATCGACATGCACGAGATCATCGCGCTGATCGCCCCACGGGCGTTCCTGGACGTCTCGGGCCTCAACGACGGCAACCCGCTGAAGCAGCGTCAGCGGCTGCTGATGAACATGACGATCATGGACGCCTACACGTTGGAGGGCGCGCCGCAGAACTTCGCCTTCTACGTCCACGGCCAGGGGCATTCCATCAACCATGAGTCGCGGCAGCTCATCTACGGCTGGCTGGACAAGCACCTCAAGCCGCCCGAGGCCACGCGAGCGACGTTGGTGGGCCAAGGATCACGACACCGACCTGCCTTGTCCGAAGGGCTACCGCCCGGGAGAGTCACCCCATGAGACGTCTGCACCGTTTCGCCACGATGATGGTGTGCCTGCTTTCGCCATGTGTGGCGCACTCGCTTGAGGGCGCCCCCTTCGTCCAGGATCGGTTCGCGATCGGCTTCTGGGTCGATCCGCCGATGGACGAACGCGGCGACGAGCGCTACCGCGAGATCGCCGAGGCCCACTTCACGCTGGTCATCGGTGGCTTCGGCGCCCGGACGCGCGAGCAGGTCACCCGCCAGGTGGCGCTCTGCGAGAAGTACAACCTCCGCTGCCTGATCAAGCGGGCCTGGGACGACCCGAGCCAACTGCCCGACTCCCCGGCCGTGTGGGGCTACATGATCCGCGACGAGCCGCCTGCAGGCGACTTCGCCAAGCTGCGCGAGCAGTGTGACGCGATCCGAAAGGTCCGCCCCGGTAAGGTCTGCTACATCAACCTGCTGCCCAACTACGCCAACGCCAAGCAACTCGGCACGACGACGTACGAAGAGCACGTGCGGCGGTTCGTCGACGTGGTCGAACCGACCGTACTCAGCATGGATCACTACCCCACCATGCGACCCGACCGTGACACGCGCGACGCCTACTGCAGGAACCTCGAGGTGCTGCGCGTCGAGGCCCTCCGCAAGGGCATCCCATTCTGGAACTTCTTCAACACGATGCCGTTCGGCCCGCACCTCGATCCGACCGAGGCCCAGCTCCGCTGGCAGATCTTCACCTCGATCGCCTATGGGGCCAAGGGCGTGCTCTATTTCTGCTACTACACGCCGCTGAGCCACGAGTTCCCCAAGGGCGGGGCGATCATCCGGCGCGACGGTCTGCGGACGCGACACTACGACCAGGCCAAACGGATCAACGCGGTCATCCGCCGCCTCGGGCCGACGCTCATGAAGCTGACGAGCACGGGCGTACGACGCGTGCCCCGCAACGCACATGCCACGGAGCTGCTGGCCGGAACGGGTATCGACGCGATCACGAAGGGTAACTATCTGGTGGGCACGTTCAGGCACGACGACGGCCGGCGCGCGGTGATGCTGAACAACGACGATTTCGCCTACGTGGCCTGGCCGACGGTCACGTTCGACGTGCCGGCCGCGAAGGTGGTCGAGGTCTGTCCGAAGACGGGCAAGCAGGTGCCCCTGCTCGACGACAGCCCGAACATGGACGGCATGCAACTGTCGATCGATGCCGGGATGGGGCGACTCTTTCTCCTGCCGGACCAGGCCGACCCGGCCCCGTAGCGGCCGTTCCCACGCCATGGCGGGTTTCCAAGCAGATCCCAGTCTCCAACACAACTGAGTCTGTCGGTTGCCCAGCTTCGGAGCCGCCGGCGCCGGCGCGACGGTCAAGGAGCGTTGCTGTTCAAGCGCTCCAACGACACAGCTCCCTGACGGTCGCTGCTCTGAGCGGCGTCTCGCCCTCCCGACGGGCGCCCACAAAGACAAGTGTAGTCGGGTACTAGCGATGCCTGTCGCGGGTCGGCTCCTGCTCGGCCCGCGCCGAGGTGATCAGCGTCGAGAGCTCCTCGACCTTCTCGCGGACGGCCTGGTTGTGAAAGACCAGGTCGGCGTTGTAGATGAGCAGGCCCGCGGCCGAGGCGTTCAGCGTTCGCGCCAGCGACCGGCCGATCAGCATCGCCATCACGACCGACAGGGCCGTGCCCATGATGCCCATCAGCAGCATCGACAGGGCCTGCGCGCGGGCCCGCGCGGCGAGATCGGCCGGCGGTACCGCCTGCTCGTCGACGGCCTGTTGAACGCCTTGCGCGGTCTCCTGGAGGACCGAGTAGCCGAACAGCGTCCCGATAACCGAGATGCTGATGACGATGCCGAACCCGCACATCATTTTCTTCTCGAAGGTCATCTCGTGATACATGACGGGGTGCTCCCGGGCGACGGGGCCGCCCTCGGTGCGCTGAGATGGTGCTGGAGTCGGTACGCTGCGGCTTTCCCCGCTATCCACATCGTCAGGACGGAGGAAGGCGTTTAGGGCGATCCAAGCCGGTCGGTCGCCGCGGGTCTGCGACGCCGTTCCTGGCGTGGTCGGCATGCACCCGGTCGGCCAGTTCGCCCGATCGAACGCATCGGTCGGGGCCAATCGCGTCCGAGAATGTGGCCGCCCCGCAGGCGGTGTGTCCTCCGGTCGCGGCCTGCTATACTGCCGAACCGTGCCGGGCGCGTCCGAGGCCCGCAGGCAACGATCTCGCAGAAACCGCCGGCGGGATCGAACACCACGCAACGGGAGACATCCATGGCCGATCTGGTCAGAGAGGTCGTCGCACAGGTCGACAAGCTCGCCGACGAGGCGGTCGAGCTCTGCCGCTCGCTCGTGCGCATCAACACCGTCAACCCTTATGCCGGGGCGGGCACCACGGGCCTGGAGATCGAGGGGCAGCGCCATCTCGAGCCGATCCTACAAGGCCTGGGCGGCAAGACCCGGCTCTTCGAGCCCCCGCCGGACATCTACGAGCGCATGGGCGTCATCGGGCCGAAGGGACGAAGCTGGGCCGACCGACCGAACCTCGTCACCGAGTTCGATCTCGGCGCTCGCCCCGACGGCTCGGCCGGCAAGCGGGTCATCTTCAACTCGCACATGGACACCGTCGGCGTCGAGGGCATGGCGTTCGATCCGTTCTGTGCCGAGATTCGCGACGGCAAGATCCTCGGGCGCGGCGCGAGCGACGACAAATCCGGCATGGCCGCGGGCGTGATCGCCATCAAGGCGGCGCTGCGCTTCGCCGACGAGCTGGCCGGGACGATCCTCCACGAGAGCGTCGTCGACGAGGAATGCAACGGTAGCGGCGCGGGCACACTGGCTTGCTGTCTCGAGGGCTACAAGGCCGACGAGGCCATCGTGATCGACGGCTATGGCCTGATCGTCACACGGGGTTGCCAGGGCTGCCTGACCGCAGGCGTCACCGTCCGGGGCAAGGCGGGTCATGCGGCCACGGGCGGCGTGAACGCGATCGACAAGGCCGTTCACGTGAAGTCGGCGATCGATTGCTTTCAGCAGGCCCGGCAGGCCGACCGCCCGGGATGCCTGGTCAATCTGGGCGTCTTCCGAGGTGGGGTGCATCCCGCCGTCGTGCCCGACTCGGCCGAGATGGCGCTGAACATCGTCTACGCGATCGACGAGGCGCGAGCCAACGAGCAGCGGGGCGCCGGCTGGAACGGATCGGCCGTGCGATCGGAGTTCGAGCGTGTGATCGCCGAGGCCGACGCGGCCGACGACTGGCTCCGCGATCACCCGTCGCAGGTCGCATGGGTCAAGGACCTCGTGCCGTTCGAGACGGCCGAGGACGCCGACGTGACTCAGAACATGGTGCGTGCGTACGAGGCGGCCCTGGGCGCCTCACCCACCATCGACATCATGTCCGCCTGGGCCGACGGGGCGAACATGTCCCGCTACGGCGGCGTCCCGACGATCCAGTTCGGCACGGGCACGGAATCGGCCGCCCACGCTCAAGACGAGGTAGTCGAGATCGACGAGATGATCAACGGCGCGAAGATCCTGGCCGTGTACCTCGTTCAGCAACTCGCCGAAAAGACGTGATCTGGCGGGAGACATGCCCTCCGTGGCGAAGCCTATCTACTCCTCGTCGTCCTCACCCTCGTGGCTGTTCAGGGCTTCGACGCGCTCGGTCTCCTCACCGACCGCGGGCTGTTGCGCCGCCTGCTTGGCCTTGATCCGCCGGATCGCGTTTTCGTAGCAGGTCCGGCAGTAGTAGCTGCCCTTGGGGTCCTTGACCCGCTTGCGCTCCGAGCAATCCTCCCCGCACAGCTTGCAGAGCTTCTCGACCTTTTGTTCGGTGGGCATGGCTTACGTCTCCCAGAAACGGGTACAAGAGATGATGCGTCGGTCGACACCGGCCGTGCGCTCCCGGGCCGGGTGATCCACACCACCAGCGTACCAACTCTGGTCAAGCGCTTCCACGGAAATCGGCGCGGTCGTCCCGGCCTCCCGGCCGGGACGCACGGAAAATTGGGTAGGCAGGCGCAAAGGGCCTAAGGGGTGTGGCCACGGCGGGCAGGACCGGCGTCCAAGACCGTCTCCGCCAAGTGCGTCACGCCCCCCGTCCGGAGTGCATGAGACAATCTTGGCGGTAGAAACAGCGCATGCAGGAGGCGTCGATCACGGTGCCACGGCTCATCGGGCAGTAGTGGCACAGGCCGGCGGCAGTCTGCCTGAGGGGCAAAGGTCGCGGTGGTTGGTGCGGCGGTCAGGTCTGAGAGGGTTCGTCCGTCGCCGGCTGAGCGGCCTGTTGCTCACGCTCGGCGAGCCACTTCTGGTACGACTTCCATCCCGGGCAGATCTTGGTATGCAGTCGCCAGAGCCAGGCCAGGAACGAGTTCGGCTTGCGTTCGGCATGGGCCCGCAGCTTGCATTGCTCACAGCCAGGTGCTTTCTCGGTTGCCATGGCAGCTCCCCAATCTCGGCGGCTCGGCATCGCGCTTGAGACCCTGGCCATGATAGCCGGTGACGCCATGCCGATGCCAGCCTCATCGCGTCGGTCTGAGGCGCCCGGGGCCGCATTTCGGTGAAGGCTCGATCGCACGACCCCATGCCCCGAAGCCGGCAGGGATAGAAAAAGGCGGCCGACCGGCAAGGTCAGCCGCCTTCTGTATACGTGAGGGGATTCATCTGTTGGGCGTCGCAGACGCTAGGTCATGCAACCCTCTCTCCCCACCTGCGGGTGAGGTCGTTAGCTACGACGACGACGCAGCCAGGCGCCGGCACCAGCCAGACCCATCGCGGTGAAGCCGCCGAACGCCGGATCGGGCACGACGTGGGCGGTGCCCTCGACGTCCAGGATCAGGTCCAGCGTGATCGTCATACTAATGTCGGGGATACCGACCGCATACCCGAACACGAATCCCAGGTTGGCCGTCATCACATCGCTGCGGAACACCGACGTGCTGATCAGCACGTCCAGCGGGAACAGCTCGCCCGCCGACGTCTGCGTCGTGAACGTCGTGTCGAACGCACCGCTGACCACCACGGTGGCATCCAGGAACGCGTCCGTCTGGATCTGCATCTGGCCGCCGGCCGGAATGGCCACGGTCTCGGAATCGACGAAACCCAGGATCTGTGCACTGCCCGGTGCGACGTTCGCCGACGCGAGGCCCCCGATGCTTAGCGCCATCGCATCGGTATTCGTGAGTTCTGATCCCTTCAGCGTGGCCAGATCACCCTCGCCGATATGGCAATCGCTCTGATCGATCTCGATCTGGAACCAACCTCCGAGGGCACTGCTCGTGCTGCCCGCGCCTTCGAGATTCAGCGTGATACCACCGGCGGTCACATCGAACGTGTACGTGACCAAGTCCGCCGAAACCGGTGTCGCCAACAACGCCAGAACACCCAACACCCCTACGAGTCTCATCATAACTCCTCCTTAGCTTGAGCCAGACCTCACCCTGAGGAACCAGCCGAATACTGAATGCAAACCGCCTAAAACCGCCCATCACCCCTTGATGGTTACGGATGTGGATACGCACGGTCTCTGAGCCGAGCCCCCCGGCATCCCGATGACTTGTCCCCCAAGTCGGGAAGTACTAGTCAGCGCCCGCCGAGAGAGTCAAGGCTCGTTCGAAAAAAGTTCCGCGGAAATCGGGGCGGTCCAGGCCAATAAGGTTACGTCGCTTGCCATCCACCAGCCCCTTCGATATAAGTGTTTATCATAGGATTAGTTATAGTGAGCAAAGGCCGCAGAAAACCCGACGCACCGGCCTCCCGGCCTCCGGTCTCGGCACGTGAGGTCGCCCTGGAGGCCCTACGCAGCACATCAGCGACCAGCTTCGCCCAGGAACGTCTCGACGCACTGATCGCCGCCGCTGATCTCGACCGCCAAGAGGCCTCCCTGGCCACCGAGCTCGTTCTCGGTGTCGTCCGGCGCCGGTTGACCCTGGACCACGTCCTGGCCCGCTACCTCGACCGCGGCTTGCGAAAGCTGCAACCCGGCCTGCCGGAGGCTTTGCGGATCGGCGCCTACCAGATGCTCTTCCTCGAGCGCATACCGCCGTTCGCGGCCGTCGATTCCACGGTGGAGCTGATCAAGAACCATGTGAGTCGCAAGGCGGCCGGTCTGGCCAACGCCGTCCTACGCCGCGTGGCTGAGCTTGTCGGCGACGCAACCGCGGTCGGGCCCGTGGCGTCGACCCGGGCAGTTCCACTCGGAGCGCAGCGGTGGCGCTACCTGAACGAACCGGCCTTGCCCGATAGGCAAACTCACCCGGCAGAGCACCTGAGCGTGGCCTATTCCCATCCTCGCGGCCTCATCGAGCGGTGGCTCGCCCGGTTTGATCTCGAGCAAACCCAACAGGTCTGCCTGGCAGGCGTGTGCCGCCCGCCGCTGGTTCTGCGGCCCAATCGGCGGCGGATCACGCCGAAGGTCCTGGCCAGGCGTCTGACGGCCGAGGGCGTCGGTGCGGCCACGGTCGGTCAGGCGGGTGCGGTCTTCGTGGAAGGAGCGTCCCCGGCGAGTCGCCTCGGCGTCATCGCCGAGGGCCTCTGCCAGCCGCAGGACGCCACGGCGCAGATGGTCGTGCGAGCGGCGGGCGTCAAGCCCGGTC
Organism: uncultured Planctomycetales bacterium; assembly: GCA_964622545.1. Classification (GTDB taxonomy): domain Bacteria; phylum Planctomycetota; class Phycisphaerae; order UBA1845; family JAFGLZ01; genus JAFGLZ01. The sequence continues at coordinate 109,751 of CAZUQM010000004.1, forward strand.
TGCGGGTGCTCGATCTGTGCGCCGCGCCGGGTACGAAGACGACGCACCTGGCCGAGCTGATGAACGATGACGGCCTGATCGTGGCGTGCGACCGTACCGAGGAGAAATTGGCCCGCATTCGCGAGAACTGCGCGAGGATGGACGTGACGTGCGTGCGGACCGTCCTGGCCGAAGACATCCAGAAGGCCATCGCCGAGCAGGCTCCGTTCGACCTGGTCCTCGTGGACGCCCCGTGCAGCAATACGGGTGTTCTGGCACGTCGGCCCGAGGCCCGCTATCGCGCCGACCGAAGGTCGATCGCCGGCCTGGCCCGGATTCAGGCCGAGCTGCTCGCCCTGGGCGCCGGCGCGGTCGCACCGGCGGGACGGCTCGTTTACTCCACGTGCAGCATTGAGCCGGAAGAGACCGAGCTGCTCGTCCAAACGTTTCTCGACGATTCCGGCGCCTGGCGGCTCGCGGACATCCGGCTCACGCTGCCGTCCTGCGGCCCGGCCGCGACCGACTGGCGCGACGGCGGGTTCCATGCCGTGATGGAGCGATCGGGTTAGAGCTCGACGAGCGTTGCGGCGCGAGCGCGTCGCTGCCCCGTCAGACGAACATCCGCCGGTTATAGACCAGCCACTCGAGCACGAGAATGACCAGCCCGGCCAGCAGCAGCCACGGCCAGAGGGGCTTGTTCTCGCGGCGGATCGACGAGGCGCTGACCACCTCCTCGGCGCCGACGTGGAAGCTCTCATGCGGCCGGACGTTGCTTTCGGTCGGGTTCAGCAGGTTCACGGCGAACGCCCCGTACCCCTCTTCGCTCGGCTCGACGCGATACACGCCCGGGCGCTGCGTGTTGGGATAGTAGGCCGTCGCACGGTCTTCGGCGTCGATGCGATCCGTCTGACCGTCCGGCCGGGTGACCGTGACGCTGTCGGCGCCGGCGGGAACGGGGATGACCAGCGCCGAGCCCGGGCTCAACGATTGCGCGGGCCCGCCGGTGATGCTCTCGGCCAGGTAGCGGATGGCGTTGCGCATGAAGACGGGGAACGTCTCCTGAAGCGGCCAGTTGGAGTCGTACAGGTTGAAGGCGACGATCAGGAAGCGGCTGTCCCTGGCGGACAGCGAGGCGACGACGGTGGTGTCCTCACCCTCGACCAGCGGCACGGCGTGCTCGGGCATCTTCATGCGGCGCCACTTGGCCACGCGGAGATAGTTGAGCACCACATAGCGCAGCACCGGGTGCTGTTCGTCCCAGTCGTAGATGTACTGGCCCTCGACCTCACCCGCGTCGCTGACGCCCTCGATCTTCGGGACCGCACCGAAGAAGAGGTAGTTACCCTGCGGCAGGTCGTCGGGCGCGTAGCGATCCATCACGACCACGTCGTAGCGCATCCGGCCGTCGGGCGCCAGCTCGGCACGGCGCGACTCGAAGACCTCGGGCTCGACCACGTCGCAGGTCCGCGGCACGGCGCTGTTCAGGCCATGCCGCAGGAAGTAGTTCCTACCCGCCGAGACCAACAGCACATCGACACGGCGCGGCGGCTCCACGACGAGCCAGGCTCGATTGTCCGTCGCCAGGGCGTCGCGCCGTGGCAGCAGCAGCTCCACCACGCCGCCCCGATCGAAGCTGACATCGAAGGAGACGCGTCTCACGGCGCCGGCTTCCTCGGGCGTCGGGGTCGGGGTCTCCTCGTCGGCCGCGCCCGGGCGGGTCGATGGGGCGCGGTCGCCCTGCGGCGCGGCCGCGAGCTGGACCTCCGTCACCGTCTCGGTCCGGCCGTCCAGCCGAAGCTCCAGGTCGGTCGTCATCGGCTGCGGGCCGTAGTTGGCGACCTGGGCGAAGAGGCTCAGCTGCTCGGGTCGGTCGAAGTTCCGCCGGGCCATGAACCGGATGATGCCGACGTTGTCCGCGGTCTCGCCGATCCGACAGAGTCGCATGTTGCCCCGCCGCAGGACGACCTCGTCGGCGTCCTCGATGCGGCCGTCGCTGAACAGCATGAGGTCGGCCGGATCGGTCGGCGCCACGGCCGGCATATCCTTACCCCCGGCCAGGCTGATGATCTGTCGCGTGCCGTAGGTCTCGGCCAGCTCGATCGCCTCGCCGAGGCGGCTGGCGGAGGTGGTCTGCTCGAGGTCGTTGATCTGCTGGGTCAGCTTGGCCTTGTCGGTGTCGAACGGCGAGACGACGCGGGCGCGATCGCTGAAGGCGATGATCATGGCCTTGCTGGCCTCGTCGAGGTTGTCGATGTAGGTCCGCGCCTGCTCCTTGGCGTGCTCGAGGCGGGTCCGCCCGTCGGCCTCGACCGTGGCCATCGAGGCCGACTGGTCCATCAGCAGGATCGTCGTGGTCTCCTCCGTCTTGGCCCACCGCATCACCGGCTGCCACAGACACAATGCCGCGATCAGCAGGGCCAGGAGCTGCAGCCAGAGCAGCAGGTTGTTCCGGAGCCGTTGGAAGGGCGAGTTCACCTGCAAGTCCTGCACGGCCTGCTTCCACAGCAGGGTCGAGGAGACCGCGGCCTCCTCCCGCCGGAGCTTGAGGAAGTAGAACAGCAACAGCGCGGGCACGGCCAGCCCGGCCACGATCGCCGGAATCCACCACGGCGCGAGGAAGCTCATCGCGTCGCACCCCCTTCCGCGATCATGACCTCGGCCACGCCCGCCCAGGTTCGCCCCTTTCCGAAGGCGGCAAGGCGGACGCGATACGCTTGGGCGGCGCTTTCGCTGGGTGCCTTGGCGGCGCTACCGTCCTGGCCTGCGTCCGCGGTCCGCGTATCCGGCACCTGACCCGACCAGCGAAAGGCCCCGGCCTTCGGTCGTTCGACGACGGCCAGGCGTGTCGACGTCGCGTTGAAGGCCTCGAACACAACGGCGCGATCGGCCCCCGGATCGGTGGGCGGTCCGGAGCCGGCCGACCGGAGCTCGGGCGACGGCACCGCCCGCGTGTCGCGGAGCAGGTCGATCCGTGCCCGCTCGACGCCTTTTGGCAGGTCGGCCTCGATGAGCAGCGCCGGACCCTCGCGGCTGACGCGGATCCGCAACGGCTCGGGCAGTCGCAATCGGCAGAGCGGATCACCCAAGATCACGTACATCAGCGGTTGATCGCGTCGGATCTTGACCAGGTCGATCTGCGGCGCGAGCTTGCCCTCGGCGTCCTTGAGCAGCGCATCAAAGACGGCGTCCTTCATCGTGAAACCCTTGCGCTGGCACGCCACCCACCAGGCGCCGACGGTGCGATGACCGTCGTTCAAGGTCTCGGCCAGGGCGGCCGCGCTGTAGTAGTTGGTCAGCGGATGCGATTGGGTGGTTGCGGCCACGACGGCCACCGGGCCGCCGGGATGATGCAGCAGCGCCTCGCCCAGGCAGGGACCCTTGGCCCACTCGAACCGACCGATCGTGCAGGCCAGGAAGATCGCGGGCGCGCTCGATCGCCGCGGGCTCAGCACGGCGAGGTCGTCCATGTTCATGGTCGTGCGGTGGCGTTTCGAGATGTTGGCCACCGCCCTGCTCACCGTGCCGTGCCCGCCGAAGAGCGTGACCGCGCTGCCGCGGGCCATCTCGGTCAGGAAGCGCTTCGGCTGCTCTGCCGGCGGCAACCAGCACGGCCAGCGCGGATCGCCGCTGAGCCACCACTCGCCCAGCACGCGCGGCAGGAAGCGCTTCACGGTGCTGCGGGCGACGGGCGTCATGAAGGCGTCGACGTGGGGGTTGTAGCCCGGGATGCCGATCCACAGCAGCGCTCGGAGGTCGTCGGCCGTCTGTGTGCGGGTCTCGTAGTCGATGAGTCGTTCGACATAGCGGCGGACCTGGTCTGGGGCTCGGACGGGCAGCCGTCCCACGGGCACGTCCGTCAGGCCATCTTCGTCGATATCGCCGTAGGTCGCGTCGCACGTGAACGTGTGGCGCTGGTTCTTCCGCCAGCGATACAGTGGCATGCGAAAGGCCGGAAGCCGCCACGCCTCGTGCGAGGCGTCGTCCTCAACGTCGTCACCGACCAGCAGAACGGCCGCAAGGTCCCGGCCCGACTGCCTGGCCTGCTCGTGAATCCAATCGCGAATCGTCTCGGGCGCGACGGTCTCGCCGTTGCCGCCCGCCTCCGCGACATGCGTGATCACGTCGTAGCCGCAGCGCTGCCGATAGCCGACGAGGTCTTGCACCGCCTCAGCCAGACGCGGCCGCGTGACGATGAGCAGCGTCCCGGGCGATCGCTGCTGGTCGGCTCGAACGGCGGTCACGATGGCTAGCGGGATGAGGCAACACACGATTCGGGCCAGGCCAACCCCCGCGCGTGAGCGGGCAGTCGAACCCAACCCGTCGTCGGAAGGTGTCTTTCGTGACGGGTGCCACCGGCCGTCTGACTGCCAGCGTCTTCTGCGCCGCGTCAAGGCGTTCACGGGCGGACAAGCCGCCGGCGCAAGGCGCGAAGCCTGCCGAGCAGAACCAGCACCAGCTCGATGATCCACAAGCCATCTGGGCATAAACTGTCCCCTGCTAACGAATGAGCCCGCGCTGGCGCAAGTACGATAGCACGAGGTGATCGAATGCAACCTCCGTGCTGGCGAAGAGGTACGCGATGTCGCGACGGGTGCAATAATCCTTCAGCGTCTGGCAGTAGGCCTGGAGGTTCGCCTTGTAACGATTGATAAGTGGTCGAGAGATCGTCACTTCCGCGACGTCGGCGTCCTCGATGTCGACCAGTCTGAGGTCGCCCTGGAGCCTGGGATCGATCTCCTCCGGCGCGAGCATCTGGAGCGCATAAACGTCCAAATCGCGCCTCACCAGGTACCGCATGCCCGCCTGGAAGCCGCCCTTCTCGAAAAAGTCGCTCAAGACGATCAACACGCCACGGGGCTTGTGCCGTATGGCGAACTGCCGGCAAGCGACGGCCATGTTGTTCGGACCACCGGGTCGCTGTTCGGTGAGAAAGTCGATGATCTGGTGCATGAGCCGCCGACCGCGGATGTTCGACAGGTCGCCGGACAGCCGATCGTTGAACGTGCTGACCGTGACGCGGTTGTAGTTGACCAGGCCGATGTAGGCCAGGGCAGCCGCGACCCGCTTGGCGTAGTAGGCCTTGTTCGGGTCGCCGAAGTCCATGCTCTTGCTCATGTCGAGCAGGACGTAGATGTGGAGGTCTTCCTCCTCGAGGAAGAGTTTGAGGAAGAGCCGATCGAGTCGGGCGTAGATGTTCCAGTCGAGGAAGCGGAGGTCGTCGCCGACCACGTAGTTGCGGTAGTCGGCGAACTCGACGGACTCGCCCTTGCGCTTGCTTTTGCGCTCGCCCTTCATCTTGCCGGCGAAGATCTTTCGCGAGACGAGGTCGAGCTGCTCGAGCCGATGCATGAAGGCCGGGTCCAGCAGGTCGCTCTTGGTCTTCGTTACTGCCATGAACGAGGTTCCTCAAAAGGTTCCTGACGCCTCCTTCTACGCCGCCGCCTCGATCGTCGTTGGTGTCTTGGCCAGGATCTCGGCCAGCACCTCATCCGGGTCGACGCCCTCGGCCTCTCCTTCGAAGTTGAGCAGAACGCGATGCCGCATGGCCGGGGCGAAGACGTTCTGCACGTCCTGGAACGCGGCGTTGAATCGCCCGTCGAGGAGGCTCTGGACCTTGGCGGCCAGCGTGATCGCCTGGGCGCCGCGCGGGCTGCTGCCCCATCGGACGTACTGGTTGACCATGTCGGTGGCGAACTCGCCCTCGGGGTGCGTGGCCAGGCTGAGCCGGATGGCGTAGTCCTGGACGGGCGGGGCCATCACGACCCGCCGGACGAGCTTCTGGGCGCCGATGATCTCCTCGCCGGCCATGACGCGCTCGACGGTCGGGTCCTTGCCGGCGGTCGTGCGGTTGAGCACCTCATGCAGTTGCTCGCGGCTGGCATAGCCGACGACCAGCTTGAAGAGGAAGCGGTCGACCTGGGCCTCGGGCAGCGGGTACGTGCCCTCCTGCTCGATGGGGTTCTGGGTGGCCATCACGAAGAACGGCTCCTTGAGGGCGAAGCGTTGCCGGGCGACGCTGACGGCGTGCTCCTGCATGGCCTCGAGCAGGGCCGACTGGGTCTTCGGGGTGGCGCGGTTGATCTCGTCGGCGAGCACCATCTGCGCAAAGAGCGGCCCTTGCTGGAACTGAAACTCCCGCCGGCCGGTGGTGGGGTCCTCGAAGATGACGTTGGTGCCGATGATGTCGGCCGGCATGAGGTCGGGCGTGAACTGGATCCGCGAGAAGTCGAGCGAGAGCGTCTGGCTCAGGGTGCGGATGAGCAGGGTCTTGCCGAGACCGGGCACACCCTCGAGCAGGGCGTGACCGCCGACGAACAGGCAGGTCAGCACGCCGTCGATGATGTGCTCCTGTCCGACGATGACCTTGGCGATCTCGTCGCGGACGCGGGTGTACTTGAAGCGGAACTCGTCGGTCGCCTGTTGGACCTTTGGGTCGATGTCGGGCATCGTGTCCTCCGTTTCGTCCTCGGGCGAGGCCGGTGGGCCTCGCGCTACGCTTGGGTCTCGTCGTCCTTTTGCTCGTCGCGGGCGCGGCGCTTGGCGCGAAGCAGCCGCGACGTGGTCGATCCTTCCTCCTCGGCCTGACCGGGGGGCTTGCGACGTTTCTCCCTGATCGGCTCCTGCGTCTTGGCGCCGCCGACGACCTGGTCGAGGTCGCCGACGGGCTTATCGCCGACGTCGCCGAGGTCGAAGCGCGCCCCGGCGTCGGGCGTCGCCTCTTCGCTCACGTCGTGGCGCTCGGCCTCGGCGCGTTCGGCCAGCTCTTCGCGGACGCGGTCGCGGACGCTCTTGAGATGCGAGACCGATTCGGCGGCGGCCTCCGAGGCCCGCAGACCGCGAAGCTCGGAATCGATCGAGCGGATCATGCCGGGGATCGTCCGCCAGCGGAAGGCCCAGCCCACGGCCTCGGCGATGAGGATCGCCAGCAGCCAGCCCCACCAGAACGGGTACCACCCGGCCGCACCGAGCAGCCAGAGCAGCACGGCGATCTCGATGCAGACGCTGATGGCCACCATGGAGGCCAACCGACGCGAGGCCACGTCCAGCAGCAGTAGCGGGATGACGATCCACCCCACCAGCCACGGCCAGATCGGTCGCTTGCTGATGGACGGCCGCACGGGCCTCCGAAAGATGTTCGCCTGCTTGGGGTCGAGCGGCAGGACCTCGCCGCCGGTCTGCTCGGCGATCTGGCGGAGGAGGTCGGTCCGGGCGGTGAGCTCGCGGTATTCGGGCGAGTACGACACGCTGAGGCCGGTCTTGAGCATGCCGCGCTGACCGTCGGGCTTGCGGTAGGTGAGCATCGAGACGTAATGCCCGTCGGCGCTGACGGGGAAGGCTCCTTCGTAGCGGCCCGGGCCGGTCTGGTGCAGGCGAACCGTCTTGGTGGCTCCCCCGGGGGTGAGCACCTTGCCGGCGATGTCGAGGCCGTTGAGGAACGTGGCGTCCTTGTCGAGGCCTTCGACGACGATCTGTCCTTCGCGGCCTTCGAGCTGTGTCGAGACCTCGAACTCGGCGGACTGCCCCTGTCGCATGCACCATCGCAGGGCTTGGGCCCAGAGCTTGCCGAAGCTCTCCCACGAGGTCCACGCCGGCGACCAGCGCGGCCACCACCCGCTGGTGAAGGCGATGGTCTTGCCGAGCTCGCATTGGCGGATGGCCAGCAGGGGCTCCTCGCGGTCGGTGGTCATGAGCACGCGGCTGAATTCGTTGGCGGCCAGGCGGGGCGTGGTCAGGACGTGGCCTTCGAGCTGTGGCAGCTCGTCGTTGGTGATGCCGGCGGTGATCTCGGGCATGTTGAGGCGGAGCCTGGGCTGGAAGGTCTCTTCGCGGATGAGGGCGCGGCGGACGATCTTGGCCTCCTTGACGAAGATCTGCGGCAGCATGCGTGGGTTGTTGGCCTGGTAGAAGCGACCGCCGGTGGCCTTGGCGATGCGTCTCATCTCGGCCGGGAAGACGTGCGCCCCGAAGCCGATGGTGACCGTGCTACACGTGATTCTGTTTCTAGCGAGCCTGCTAAGCAGCATCCCCTGAGGCGGTGAGGCGTCGCCGTCGCTGATGATGATCATGTGCTTCTGGGCCGCATCGCGGGCACCGATCAAGGCCTGGTATCCCATCTCCATGCCGGGCCCGAACTGCGGCATGTCGCCGATCATGGAGCTGATCTTCTGGATGCGGTTGATGATGGCGCTCTTGTTGCGGGCGACCTGAAACTTGACCTCCCAGTTCGTGCCGCCGCCTCCGTAGGCGATCAGGCCGACGTAGTCGAGGCTGCTGATGGTCTTGACGGCGGCCACGGCGATCTGCTCGGCCCAGTAGTTGGCCCGGGGCATCTCGCAGGTATGCATGATGAGGACGAGGGCGCCGCGGGGGATCTGCTTGCGGGCCTTGATGTCGAACCGGACGGGCATGACCTCCTCGACCGGCGAGCCGAGCCAGCCGCCGGCGCCGAAGCCGTCGTTGCCGCCGGTCATGACAAGCCCGCCGCCCATGTCGCGGACGTACGAGGCGAGCTGCTGCTTCTGGTCCTCGGTGAACATGTCGGCCGGGACGTTGGCCAGGACGATGGCGTTGTAGTCGAGCATCTGGAGCACGTCTTCGGGGGCCTGGTTCATGGAGATCATGTCGACGTTGACGTGCTCGGCCTCGAGGGCCCGCAGCAGGGCCTGGTCCTCGTTGCGGTTCTTGCTGACCAGCAGGACGCGGCCCTCGCCGTGGACGAAGGTGAAGGCCCGGCCGACGTTGTTCTGGGCCACGGCGTCGTCGTTGGGGTCGTCGGGCTCGAACCGGGCCTCGAAGCGATGGGCGCCGGCGCTGTTCAGCGGCACCTCGTAGATCAGCGGGGTGATGCCGGCCCGGAGCGTGACGTCGGTCTCGTCGATGCGCGTGTCGTTGTGGTAGATGACCAGCTTACCCGGCGTGGGGTCGCGGCTGCGGAGCACCATGCGGAGGGCGACGCGGTCTTGCAGGTTGGCCTGGCTGGGCGCGTCGAGCCTGGCGAAGTAGACCTCGCGCTCGTGCTCGTACTCGAGCGGCACGACGTCGATGGTGATGCCGTTGGCGGCGGCCTCGACCACCTCGCGGAGGACGTCGCCGGCGTTCTGGTTGCCGTCGCTGAGCAGCACGATCCGCTTGGCCATATCGCCGGGGAACGCGGCCATCGCCAGGCGGATGGCCTGGGCGATGTCGGTCCGGTCGGGCTCGATGGGCGGGGTGAGGCGGTCGATGAAGACCCCACGGATGGGGAACTGCTCGATGTTGCTCTTGCCGTCGAAGGCGACGACGCCGGTCTTGTCGTTTCGGGGCCGGACGGCCGGGTCGCGGAAGGCCTCGATGAACTGCTGCTGCCTCTGGAGGTACGAGGTCGGCACGCTGCGGGAGCGATCGAGCAGGAACATGACGGCCAGGTCGGTGTTGCGGCGGACGCGTTCGGCGCCGGCGATGGCCAGGATGATCGCGATCAGCAGTGCGGCGCGGAGGACCAGGGCCAGCGCGCGGCGGCCCGGCGGCAGCGCGTTCAGCGAGCGCAGCAGCAGCGGCAGGCCGATGACGACGGGTACGATCGCCAGCAGCCACAGCCACTCCGGTCGCTCGAACGACAACGGCATCAGCGCTGTGCCCTCGGTCGGCCTATCCGGGCTAGGTCCTCGCTCATGGTTCCGTCACTCACATCGCCACGATCTGCACGCGGTTGTTGCCGGAGTCAACGACATAGATGCGTCCGTCGGATCCGGCGGCGCCCCAGGGCCGGTGCAGTTGCCCCGGCTTGCGTCCGACGGCGCCCCAGGTGCCCACCGACTGGCCCGACAGGTCGAACCATTGCAGTCGGTTGTTGCCGTACTCGCACACCAGCAGCGTTTCGTCGACCAGCAGATCGATATCATAGGGGTAGTTCAGATCGCCCTGTCCCTCGCCGAAGCCGCCCACGGTGAAGAGCAGTTTGCCCTGGCGGTCGAAGACGCACAACCGGTGGTGACAGGCGTCGGCGACCCAGAGCCTTCCCTGCGGGTCGAAGACCAGGCCCGCCGGTCTGAGCAGGGCCGCCTCGCCGGAGTCCGGGCCGCCGAAGCTGGTGACGAACTCATACTCCGGCGTGAACTTGCTGATCCGGTCGTTGCCGCCGTATTCGCCCACGTAGATGAAGCCGTCGGCGTCGATGGCCACGTCGGTCGGCAGGAGGAACTGTCCGTCGCCTCGTCCCATGGAGCCAAACGAGGCGAGGCGGTTGCCGTCGGTGTCGAAGAGCATGACGCGGGAGTAGTGCGTATCGGCCACGAACAGCCGGCCGTCGGGGCCGAACGTCAGCCCGCACGGCTTGCCGCTGGCGTATTCGGGCATAAACCACTCGAGCTGCCACTCGCCCTGGTCGTCGAACCGTTGGATGCGGCCGGTCTTGTCGACGACGAAGACACGTCCGTCCGGATCGATGGCCACGGCGCGGGGATAGCTGAACTCGCCCTGACCGAGGCCGGTCTCGCCGAAGACGCCGAGGACCTCGCCCGGCTCGCCGTAGCGGTTGCAGCCGGACATCAGGGCGATCAGGACGGGCAGCAGGGCGGTCAGCAGCCAGAGGAGACGTCGGTTTTCGGGCGAATTCGTGTTCCCCACCTCTGAAGAGGTGGGCCACCCGTTTGTCCGTGGATTGCGCTGGAGCCACGGGCAGCTCGTTTGCCCGTGCTCGCTGGTCGTCTGCTCAAGGTCACTGGCGGACAAGCCGCCAGCGGCAGCCGTGTAACCCATCGAAACCGCGGCTCGGCGGGGGCCTCGCCCTCCCGGAAAAGCGGGTCGAAGCGGGGTTCGCCTCGTGGGGCAAGCGCCCGGGCGGGTACCGGGGAACGTCGTCGAGATTCGATTCACGTCAGTCATGGCCTCGCCATCGCCAGGCGGTCCAACCGAGGATCAGGCCCGGCAGCGGCGCACAGGCCAGTACCAGGCTGATCGTCACGAGCATCTGGTCCTCGAAGCGGTGGAACTTCTCCATCAGCACGAGCGACATCCATCCGAAACCGGGCGGTCGCACCAGCGACATCGCGGGCACCTCGGCCATGGTCAGGGCCATGGTCAGGAGCCCCGCCGAGGCCAGGATCGGCCAGTGCAGCCGCCAGCCCAGGATGCGCCCGGCGGTCCTGCGCGTCGCCCCGTCGGTGAGGGCCTGGTCGATGAGCTCGCGCGAGGTCGATCGTCGGACCAGCCAACCGGCCAGGCAGCCGACCCATGCCCACCGCGCCACCTCGGCCAGCGCCATGATCGGCCAGCCGTCGTAGACCCACTCGATGCGACGGTAGGCCAGGATGTGCGCCTGACCGACCATGGCGGCCGGCAGGATGCCGAGGGCGATCGTCAGCACCGCCGCGGCGCGGCGCGCCAGCGCGACCCGTCCGCGCCGCGAGCCCGCGTGCGTCAGCCACAGCCCGAGCCAGACGGACAGCACGCCGGCGCCCGCCGCGATGGCGAGTGTGTCGCCGATGGCCAGGTGATAGACCCGCCACAGCGTACGGAAGCTGTCGAGGGACTCCACCTGGCGCAGCAGCGACACGAGCGGCACCACGACGGCGATCACGGCCACCACGATCAGCGGCAGGTTTCGTCTTAGCCCTCTGGCACCGGCCTCGCCGGGCGGGGCCTGCTGTTGCGCGTCCTCGGCGCCCCAGCCCCGCAGGAGCAGTCCGACGACGGCCAGGGCGACCGCCACGACGGTCAGGAGATAGAGCGCCGGAGCGACCACCTCGACGGCGTGCCGCGCCGATTCGGCGCGGGCCAGGAGCTCGGTCGCATAGACCTGGACGGTGCAGGCGTGGGGCACGTTGTACTCGATCATGAAGAGGGCCCACAGCAGGACCGCGGCCAGGCCGAGGTGCCCCGACAAGACCGGAAGCACGGCGCGAAGGAAGGCCGTCCGCGGTGTGGCGTCCAGGACGGCCGCCTCGTAGACGGCGTGGCCGATGCGTCGCCATCCGCCGGCCAGGATCACCGTGGGGATCGGCCAGGCCCAGCACGACCAGATCCAGACCATGCGAAGGGGCCCTGCCCACGCGCCCATTGTCTTGGACCACCCAGGCTGGACGAGGGCGTCCCAACCGTAGGCGTAGACGTAGGGCGGCAGGAAGAGCGGCACGGCCAGGAGCAGTATGAGCCATGGGTCCCCTTCTCGCCCAACGATGCGGGCCGCAGCGGGTACGACCCAGACCGCGATGAGCATCGTGAGCGCGACCGAGGCGGCGGCCAGGCCTGCGGTTTTGCCGAGCAGTTGTGCCTGTCGCGACGAGAGCCACCACCCTGCCGAGGGCGCCGGGCCGGTGACGACATCGAGCACGATCGCGCCGACCGGGACCAGGATCGCGCCGAGCCAGAGACCCGCGCCGCCCAACCACCAACCCGCCCATCCCGCGGCCACGATGGGCCTTCTACCGTCCGCGCCGGTCACCGCAACAGGATCTCTTGGGCCTGGGCGATCGCCTCCGGCATGGCGTGGCCGATCTTGGGGAGGGGAACGATGACCTTCGGCGGGGGCGTCATGCCGAGTTTCTCGCGAAGGACCGGCCGGACGGGGACGTTTCGCGAGTCGGAGTCCGCGAGCATGAACTCCACGTCAGCCGAGGCCAGGTAATCGACCACCTTCTTGGCGGCCTCCGGATGGCGGCAGCCCTTGATGATGCACACCGAGTTCGGGATCCACAGGGTGCCCTGCCCCTCGGCCATCGACGGGTAGATCAGGTCGACGGGCATGCCCCTTTTCTGGGCGACCCAGACGTCGTCGGTATCGGTCATGCAGAGGTCGACCTCGCCGCGTCCGACCATGCGGACCGCGGAGGCGTTGCCGTCGGCGATGGTGACGTCGGCGGCGCGGAGCTTCTTGAGGAAGTCGACGGCCTTGTCCTGGCCCCACTGGACGAACATGCTCGCGACGTGTCCCCGCGTCGTGCCGAACTGCGGGTTGGCGATGGCCAGCCGCGAGGCCCACTTCGTGTCGGTCAGCTCGATCCAGCTCTTGGGGAGCTGGTCCTTTTTGAGCTGGTCGGTGTTGAAGGCGAGCACGCGGCCCCGCGCGCCGAAGCCGACCCAGAAATCGCGCGGGCATCGGTACGGCTTTGGGATATCCTCGGCCGTCGGCGGGCGGTAGGCCTCGAGCAGGCCTTTCTTGGTCAGTTGCACCGTGTTGAAGACCTCGCTGGACCAGAAGACGTCGGCGCGAGGGTTGTCCTTTTCGGCCTCGATCTTGCGGACGAGGTTGGTGGTCTTGCCGGCCTCGGTGTCGAAGAGGACCCGGGCCTTGATGCCGGTGCGTTTCTCGAACTCGGCGAAGACGTGGGCGGCAAACTGCTCGTCGGCGCTGCAATAGACGACGGGCTGGGGCCCTTCGGTGGGACCAGCGGTCTCCTTCGAGCAGGCGCCCAGGAGGATCAGACCGATCACCGGCACGACCGGGAGCCACGCACGTCGGGTCGGACCGATGAACCGTTGGACGGGTTGTGGTGAGAGAGTGACTCGGGTCGGGGCCCTCCTGGTCATGATGCCGCCTTTCTGTTGCATGCCGTTCGGAGTCGCTACGGTTTCTCGGCCTCGGGCTGGTTGAGTTCCTTCTTGAGGCCGCCGAAGTACTTCTTGACCGAATCGTGATAGGCCCGCGGCAGGCGATCGCGATCGAGGGCGTCGGTGGCCTCGCGCTCGGCCGAGGTGATCACCTCGACGGCCTTGCGGCGCGCCTGGCCCTTGAGCTGCCGGCCTTCGACGAAGGTCTCGCCGATGATCGATCCCTTGGACTGCTTGCCGCGGACGCGCTCGCGCTTCCACCTGACGGACGTTTTCTGGAGCGGGGCTTGTCCGCCTTGTCCTCGGCCGGGATTCCCCATGCCGCCGCCGGATAGGGCTCCCTGGCCCAGGCCGGTGCCCATGCCGTCCCCTTCAGCCTGGCCGGCCCCCTCGCCGTCGCAGAGGCCCGACTTGGCGTCGGCGAGCTCGGCCATCGCCGCTTCCATGTCCATCATCTCTTGCTGCATCATCTCCATGGCGCTGAGCTGCTCGGCCGCCTTGCTCAGGTTGCTCGCGGCCTGACCGGACTGCATGTCGCCGGCGCTGTCCATGTTCTGGGCGGCGCCGCCCAGCTTCTGGGCCAGCCCCTTGCAGGCCTCGCAGGCCGCCTGGTTCTTGAGGATCTTGTCCATGAGCTTCTGGATCTGCTCCTGGGTGAGGCCCTGCTTGGTCAGGTCTTCTTTGACCGAGTCGAGGTCGCGTTTCGAGAGGTTCTCGAGCGTCCGCTTGACCTGATCTTCGTTGAGCCCGGCGTCCTTCAGATCGTCGGCGAGCTTCTTGTTGCTGGCCAGCTTGTCGAGCTGCGCCGCGAGCTTCTCGAGCTGGGCCTTCATGTCCTTGACCTTGGCGGGGTTCTCGCCGGCTTCCATCTTGGCGAGCTGTTCCTGCATCTCGCGGAGGGCCTCCTGGGCACCCTTGAAGTCGCCCGAGGCCAGACCCTTTCGCAGCTTGTCGGTCAGAGAGTCCTGCGATTGGGGCTGACCGAGCCGGCGGAGCATCTTCTTGACCTCCTCCACCTGTTCATACTGGGCCGACGCCTGCTGCTGCTTGAGCCGCTCGGACATGTCCTCGAGCTTCTTGATGGCCTCACGCCGGAGCTGCTGGGCCGACATGGGCTCGTTGGCGTCCAAGAGCTGTTCGAGGTCCTCGGCCTCTCGCAGGACCTCGCTCTGCTTGGAGGCCTTCTGGACCCTGGCGACGGCCTGCTTGACCGCCGCTTGGGTGGTCTCGAGGGCCTGTCGCTTCTGACGTTTCTCCTCTTCCGATTGCGCCCGGCCGAAGAGGTCGAGCGGCGGCATGAGCCACAGCACCAGCAGGGCGCCCACGACGCTCGCGGCGGCCCAGTTGACCGAATGCGGGTACCGGACGGGCAGGTGCTTGCTGACCGTGATGCCCGAGACCTTGCCGATGGCGTCGGCATGCGTGGCCCTGGCGAAGGGGTCGCTGCTATCGGTGCAGTAGAGGCTGGTGGTGACGCGTTCGCGGAGGCCGATGGCTTCGTCGAGCGCGGCCGCGGCCGCGGTGGCCGAGTCGCGCGTGATCGAAAGCCAGACGACGGAGCCGAGCGCGGCCGCCACGGTCAGCACCAGCGCGATCACCTCGAGGGGGATCCCGAGCACCGTGACCCGCTCGACGAGCACGAGGACGACGAACGCGCCGGCGGCGATGGCCATCGACCAACCGAGAAGGTTGAGCCATCGGTTGAACCACAGCCGTCGTCGGGCGCGTGCCACCTGGGCATGCAGCGGATCGGATCTCATCGCGCTAAGCTCCTGCGGGCCGCCGTCGCGTTACTGCCATTCTACGTCCGGTCCATCGTGTTAGACAACAGGACCGGTCCGGGGTTTCAGTTGTTCTGGCCGGGACTCGACGCGTCGGATGGTGCCTTCGAGTCGGTCATCTTGCGGTGTCGCTTGGCAGCTGACCTTGCCAGGGCCCGAATCGACGCCCGGTAGCCGGCCAGGTCCGCCAGATGCTGCTGACGCGGCAGGCAGACCAGGTCGACGCCGTCGGGCAGGTCGTGCTGCTCAAGGCGGAAGGCCTCACGGACCAGCCGCTTGAAGCGATTCCGCCGGACGGCGTTACCGAACCGCTTGCTCACCGGCATCCCCAGCCGCGAGCGAGGCAGGCCGTTGGCCGCGACGAAGACCACCAGGTTCTTGTCGGCGCAACTGCAGCGCAGACGGAAGATCCGCTGGAAGTCGCTCCGTCGCTTCATCCGCTTCGATCGGCCTAGGGTGAATCGCTGTGTCATCGCATCGCGATTATACACGATCGGCGGGTGGCATCCGCACGTTGTTCCCACGCCTGTGTGGGTGCGTGGGCATGGTCGAGGTGTCGAACCCAACATGGCCACGCGAACAGCAGCGTGGCCATGCCACCCATGACGCTCTCCTTTGCCGGACAACAGATCTCGGGAACGGAGGACAACAGGATGGCCCCATGGACCCCGGCCCCGGGGACCAGACGCCCTGCCTCAACGAAAACGGCGCCGCCAAGGTCGGTCCCCGGTGACGCCGTTTGTGGGCTTTCGAGTTCGAACCCGCCTTCAGCCTTGCGCTACCACTCCATGTCCTCGTCGTTGAGGAGCTGGCGGAGTCGTCGGTTGATCAGGTCTTCGCGGTTCTTGGCCCGGCGCTGCATCGCGTCGCGGAGCTTGTCGAGCTCTCGGGCGAGGTCCTCGATCTCGAGCCGGCGGAACTGCATGCGGACCTCGAACTGGTGGCCGAGCACCTCGCGGAGCTCTTTGGTGAGCTGCTCCTTCCGCTCGGGCTCGCGGGCGTTGTGGATCTGCTCGGCCAGCTCCATGCTGCGTCGCTCGAGGTGTTCGTCCTTCTCGTCGAGCTCGCGACGCCTGGGGTCCTCGGGTTCCTCCCTAAAGGAACGGTCGCCGTGCTCGCGGTGCGGGCGCATGTGGTGGCGCATGATTTCCCGGAGCTCGGCGTGGAAGGCCTCGGGGTTTTCGCGACGCAGGTCCATGAGCTTCTCGTGCAGTTCCGGCTCCTCGCGTTCGATCCAGCGCAGGACGTCCTCGACGGGCGGCGGACGGTGACCATGCGGCGGCCTCGGACCTCTGTGTTCCAGCCCCGCCTCGGCCCGCTCCTGCCGCTCTTCCAGCTTCTCCAGCTCCCCTTCGAGGCGTTCGATCTGTTCGTCGAGCTCACGAACGCGAGGACGGTCCTCTTCCAAGTCTTCCTCTTCGACGAGGTGGTCACGCTTCTTCCCGAGCCGGTTGATGTGATGCCGTAGCTCATCCATCTCGCGCTCGCGGCGCTCAAGCTCGGGGCGGTGCTCGCGGTCGCGATCGTGGCGTTCGCGGTGCTTCTCGGCGCGTTCCAGGCGCTGCTCCAATGCCTCGACCTGGCGCTCCATCCGCTCGACCTGCTTCTTGAGCTGGCGGACGCGCGGGTGGTCGTCGTCGAGGTCTTCCTCGTCGACGAGGTGATCGATCTGGCCCTCGAGCTCGTCGATATGGCGTTCCAGCTCATCGATCTCGCGCTCGAGGTGTTCCGGAGGGGGCATCGGCGGACGACGATGCTCGCGCTCATGCGTTTCGGCACGAGGCTCGCGCTCGTCGTGGCGTTCATCGGCCGTCGCCGGAGCGACCATCGCCAGCGACAACAAGCCCATCAGGGCCAACAACTTCAAGCTATACATGGTGGACCTCCTTGGTTCGGGCCGGGCCTCTCGTTGAGCCGGCCGGTTGTGTCGAGCGCGGCGCCTCGCTCAGCTCCTTCGATAGCCGCCGGATACGCCGGCGGATGGACTCGAGTTCGCGTGATTGCGCGCCACCCGGGTCGTCCCAGGTGCGGCGCCAGGTCATTCGGGCCAGGCTCCGGCGGATCTGCTCGCGGTCGGCCTGGGTGATCAGGGTGTCGCGCGGCGGCGTCGCCTCGGACGGCTCGGTTTGCTCGGCGAGTTCGGTGGTGGTCGTCGCCGGCGGGTGGGGCTGCTCCGCGGTCTGACGGAGAGCTGTCCGGTCAGCGGGCGTCCGGAGCGCCACTGCGACGAGGAGGCCCGCGGCGGCCGAGCCGCACCCGACGGCAACACCGACGACCCATCGTCGCCGACGGCGCCGGGCCAGCGCGAGCCGCATGGAGCTTCGCGTGGCGACCAGCAGGTTTGCGTCGGGACCGGCCGGGTCCTGTCGAACCATGTCGCCGAAGGCCTGGTCGATCAGGCCCTCGGGCCATCGCTCGTCTTCGTGGCGGTGATCGTCATGTCCGTTCATCGAGCACATCCTCCCGACGCGGCGCGTCAGGCTCGTCGGTCATCGTCTCGGCCAATCGTCGCGTTGCGGTCCGCATCCGCGTCAGGACCGTGCCGATCGGCAGGCCGAGCACGTCGGCGATCTCGCGGAACTTCAACTCGCCGTAGGTCCGCAGCACGACGACCTCGCGGAGCGGTTCGGGCAGGGCGTCGACGGCCCGGCGGAGTCGTTCGGTCTCGTCCGCGCGAGCGAGGGCCTCGAGACACGTTTCGGCCTCGTCACCGTGGCCGGCGGACCGGCCGAGATCATCGGTGTCACCGTCGGGCAACGAGCCCCATCGACCCCTCCGGGCCGATTCGTCGAGCCACTGCCGTCGTGCGATGCTAAGCACGTAAGCACGAATCGCTTGCGGCGACCGGATGCGGTCGGCGGTCTCAACGAGCCGCAGCCAGGTCCGGCCGAACAGCTCGTCGGCCAGGTCGTCGCGGCCGGTCATCCGACGCAGGGCGAGCCAGACGCTGCGACCCAGGCGGTCAAGCACGGCCTCGAACGCGGCCGGATCGCCGCGCCGGAGCCCTCGCCAGATTCTTTCCCATGCGTCCATCACCTGGTCCACATCAGAGAGACGGTGCGGGTCTACGTCTTGTTTTTACCCTGAGGATTTCTCTGGGCTGCCGGCGGCAGTACACTGCGTGTTGCCATGTTCACAGGTCCTTCACTTCGGCGGCCTGGGGAGCCGGGAGTGCGGCCCTGCACCAGCACGGCTCTGCGTCAGAAATCCATGTCGCGTCGGCCATCTCTGGGGATGACAACGCACAAGCCGCCGCGCGGCGACGTTTTGGTACGCGCCGACTTCGTGTCCCCTGCCGCTGAGGCGATGGGCCACCCCCTGCACGTTCTGGGCAGGGGGCGGGCACGTCGGTATCGGATGACGTGCGAGGCGATGGCAACCAAGCTCTTGAGCGCCTTCGCCGCGGATGATTATCGGCCCAGAGCGCATCTGATGGTAGGCCGGCGGCACGTCCAGGTCTCGGAACACCTATCGACGCGAGGGTCTGCGGCGGGGAGAGATTGTGTGACAGCCGCATGATTGAGGAGACGGGGTCCACCGCAATGAGCTTCTATGGATGGCATCCGGTGTTGCAGGCATTGGCGGGTACGCTGTTCACCTGGTTCATGACGGCGGCGGGCGCGGTGCCTGTCTTGTTCACCGTGCGATTCAATCAGAAGCTGTTCGACGGGATGCTGGGCCTGGCTGCGGGCGTGATGATCGCGGCGAGCTACTGGTCGCTGCTGGCGCCGGCCATTGAGATGAGTGAAAGCCTGGGGGCCCTGAACTGGTTTCCGGCCACGTGCGGCTTCGTGCTGGGCGCTGTGGCGCTGCGGATCGTCGACATGCTCCTGCCCCACCTTCATCCGGGGTTGTACAAGGAAGGTGAGAGCGAGGGGCCGGAATCGTCGCTCCGGCGCAGCACGCTGTTGATCCTGGCCGTAACGATCCACAACTTCCCGGAGGGATTGGCCGTGGGCGTTGCCTTCGGGGCGGCGGCATCGGGAATTGAGGGCGCGAGCATCGCCGGTGCCATGGCCTTGGCCCTGGGTATCGGCATCCAGAACTTTCCGGAAGGGCTGGCGGTGGCCATGCCGCTGCGACGGGAAGGGATGTCGCGCGGCAGGTGTCTGTGGTACGGTCAGCTTTCGGGCATGGTCGAGCCGATCGCGGGCGTGTTGGGCGCGGCATTGGTCTTGACGGTCAGGCCGATTCTGCCTTACGCACTGGCCTTTGCGGCGGGGGCGATGATCTTCGTCGTGGCCGAGGAACTGATCCCCGAGGCCCAGCGGAAGGGCAACGTGGACGTGGCCACCATGGGGGTGATCGTCGGGTTTGCGATCATGATGACGCTGGACGTGGCCCTGGGTTAACGACGAAGCCGTTCGCGTCGCTAAACGCCGTCCTGGTCTGGTATGACTTCCATTGCCGTTCTTGGTATTGCCCTCGCGATGGCCATGGATGCCTTCAGTGTGGCCCTGGCCGTCGGGACACTCATTCAGCCGCTGACCGGACGGCACCTGTTTCGGCTGGGGTGGCATTTCGGTCTGTTCCAATTCCTGATGCCCGTCATCGGGTACACGGCGGGCCTGGGCGCGCGGCTGTACTTCGAGGCCTTCGGGCCGTGGGTGGCCACCGGGCTGCTGGTCGTCGTCGGCGTTCGGATGCTTCATGCCGCCCTGCGAGGCGGCGACGAGGTGGTACACGGCGATCCGACGCGCGGCATGACGTTGGTTGTTCTGTCGATCGCCACGAGCATCGATGCGCTGGCGATCGGGGCGACGCTGGCCGCTTTGGGCGTAAGCATCTGGTATCCGGCCGTGGTCATCGGGCTCGTCGCCGGCGTGATGACGCTCTTGGGCATGTTGATCGGTTCGCGTCTGGGCCGCACGTTTCGGCGCAGCATGGTCGCCCTGGGCGGACTGATCTTGTGCGGCATCGCAGCGAACGTGATCATCGAGTACACGTTGTGACGCTCGCCGCGGTCGTTTCACTCGCCGGTTGTGACGCCGGATCGGGGTTGCTATACTCGCGCTTTGCGTATGGCGTGGTCGATCGTCACCGGCGTTGTCGTCCTGCCCTAGCCCCTGTGCCGACGTACACAAGGATCCGGACAGCATGGAACTGCCGAAACGAGAGGCCTGCGACCGGTATGTTGCCCCCGGAGAGTTTCGCGCCCGGCGCGAGCGTGTCCGCCAGATGGCCGAGGGTCTGGACATCCCCTCGCTCATCGTCTACGCGTTCAACCCACGGACGCGCATCCTGCCGTTTCTGTTCGCGGACAAGCGGATGGTGCCGGCCGGCGTGCGGGCGGTGGCCTCGACGCTGATGAGCTGCGGTCTGACGCAGAACCGCGTGGTGCTCCAGCAGTGGACGCCGAACTTCCGGCCCTCCCAGGCCAAGCTGGGCGGACGGCATCCCGAGATCCTGCTGATCAGCAGCATGCAGATCCACGCCGAGAAGGCCTACGAACTGATCCAGGACGCCTGCACGGTGGATCCGGAGCATCGCCCGCTGATCCTGGTCGGAGGCCCCAAGGCGATCTACGAGCCCTGGGACGTCTTCGCCGTCGACGGGGTCCAAAACGTCACGGCCGATGTGGCGGTCCGTGGGGAGGCGTACGTCCTGGCCAGTCTGCTGGAGGTGCTGCTGTCGTACCGCGTCTCTGGCGGGACGATGCGGGACGCGTTCAAGCAGGCGCGGCGGGATCGGGCGTTGGACGAGGTGCCGGGTCTGGTCTACCGGCCGGACGATCCGTCCGTCGCGCCCGGGTGTCTGATCGACACCGGCCCGCAGCGGCTGGTCGAGGACCTGGACGAGTTCCCCGACGCGCTCGACGGCTACCGGCAGCTCGAGCTGCCGCACAGACGGGCGACGCTCAAGTCCAAGCCCATCGAGCTGAACCGCGTCAGCCGGTACGCGCCGATCGGGCCGATCGAGATGACGCACGGCTGCAAGTTCCATTGCGAGTTCTGTCCGATACCGGCGTTCAATCAGCGGACCTTCCGGACGCGTTCGGGCGAGGCGATCGCGAACGAGATGGAGACGCTGGTCCGCCATACGGGCATTCACTTTTTCTTCGGCACGTGCGACAACTTCTTCAACAACCGCGAACGTGCCATCGAGATGCTCGAACCGATGGTGCATTGGACGTGGGACAACAGGCGGCTGAAGAACCACGTCCGTTGGGGCACGGAGTCGACGCAGTACGACGCCTACAAGAACCTCGACCTGATGATCATGGCCCGTCGCGCGGGCATGCGGGCCTTGTGGTTCGGGATCGAGGACCTCACGGGGGCCTTGGTCCGCAAGGGCCAGGACGCCGAGTCGGCCCGGGAGCTGTTCAAGGAGCTCGACCACATCGGCGTGTGCCCGATGCCGATGATGGTCCATCACGACAAGCAGCCGCTATTGTCGCGGGGCGACCTGTCGGGGCTGCTCAACCAGGTGGTCTTCCTCCGCCGGGCCGGGGCGATCAGCATGCAGGTCGCCATCCTCACCCCGTCGGTGGGCTCGAGAGGTTACGAGCAGACGTTCGACAACGGGTTCGTCATCGAGCGCGTGGGGGGCAAGCCGCTGGAGCAGTGGCAGATCGACGGCAACCACGTCGTCGCGACGTCGTCGCAGGCCCCGTGGCGTGTGCAACTGAGGGTGCTCGCCGGGTATGCGGCCTTCTACAACCCGATCCACTTCGTCGAAGGTCTGATCCGGCCGCGTCAGCGGCTGTTTCTGGCCGACGTCGGCGTGCAGGCGATCGGCATGTACGCTCTGGCGCGGACGGCGATCGAGAGCCTGAGCTGGGCGGCCAAGATGTGGTGGGGGCCGATCGAGCGCCGCACCGCCCCGCCGGAACCGACGTGGAAGCTCGTTCCGCCCGATCAGGTGCCCCGCTGTGATCCGGCGATCGGGCAGGACCTGCCCGGCCCGCCGTTCAAGGTCCATTACGCGTAGGCGCCCCGACCGACGAGGTATCGTTCTGTTCCCATCGAGCCGAAGCCGACGCACGAAGGCCGCATGAATCCCCCGACCAAGAAGCTACGTGCCTGGCGTTTCGCCGGCCTGTTGACCACCACCTGGTGCAACGCGCGGTGCGCGTTCTGCTATGTGTGGGGCTCGCCCCAGCAGGGCGGGACGATGACGCCCGACGAGGCCGTGGCGTACTACCGTCAGCTGGACGCGGTCGCCCGCGTCGACGATCGCTCGATCAAGATCCACCTCAGCGGCGGCGAGCCCTTCGGCGATTTCGACAACCTGCTCGCCATCCTGCAAGCGATCCAGCGGGCGGGCCTGGGACCGGTGCAGAAGGTCGAGACCAACGGGTTCTGGGCCACCGACGACGGAATCGCGCGGGCGCGTCTTCAGGCCCTCCGCGAGGCGGGTCTGGAGCGGTTGGACATCTCGACGGACGTGTTCCACCAGGAGTTCGTGCCGATCGAGAACGTGCGGCGCGCGACGCGGCTCGCCCGAGAGGTCTTCGGAGCCGACGGTGTGCGGGTCCGCTGGGAGGGCTTCCTCGACGCGCCCGTCGTGGTGGCGGGCCTGCCCGACCAGCAGCGGCGCGACGCGTTTCTGGACGCCCTGGCGGTCATCCACGAGCGGATGACCGGCCGGGCCGCGATGGAGCTCGCCCCGCGGCTGCCCGAGCCGAGGCCCGTCGAGGCCTATGCCGGCGACGATTGCTTGGGCAAGCTGCTTAAGGGCAAGCACGTCCATGTCTGTCCGGACGGGACGGTCTTTCCCGGCGTGTGCAGCGGCATACGACTCGGCCATGCCAAGACCGAGCCGCTGGACGCGATGTGGCATCGGCTCGCGGCGACATGGCAGACGGAGGCGATCCTCGCACCGCTCGTCGAGGCCGGTCCGGTGGCGTTGACGGAGCTGGCTCGCGCGTTCGGCTACGAACCGCGACCCGAGGGCTACGCCACGAAGTGCCACCTCTGCACTCACGTCCGCCAGTTCTTGTTCGAGCGCGGTCTGTTCCCCGGGCAACTGGGTCCGGCGGCGTGCTATGCGCCGCGTCCCGTCTTCGGCAAGGATGAGCGTTGACCACGGGCCGGCGTTCGCGTGACGGCTCGCTCCACCCGTGGCTGAAGGTGCTTCGTTGCCCTTTCGGGCAACGGACCACGCTGAGGACCCGGCTTCGCGAAGGCTACGCCGCGGGAACCAGCGGGGCTCGGTTCAACAGCAACGCTTCCTGGCGGGCGCGTCTGACGGGGCTACGTCTCGAGGGGCGCGTGTCCTCGAAGGGACTCTCAGACCGAGCCGAACGGCCCGCCCGCTACGACCGCGGCCGGTAGCGCCCCTTGCCCCGTTTGTTGCGTGATGCCTGCGCGGCCTTGGTGATGTCCCGACCGGGCATGATCTGCATGAAAAAGCCCATCGTGGCCAGCACGGCCAGGCCGACGATGCCCAGGGCCATCGAGAGGAGCCCACAGCCCGTCGAGCCCGAGCTCACGAACAGGACGAAACAGACGATCGAGGCCACGAGGCAGACGGCCGAGAAGGTGCACTTGGCCACCACCCAGGCCGGGGGCGGCAGCAGCGAGGTCTGCGGGATCCGGTTGATGCAGTCGACGCACACGAACGTTCCGTCGAGCCGGGGGACGAGTGCCCGTTGCCGGCCGCATTCCTGACAAGATCCGTAGACCTGGTTGCGCTCATCGGCCTGGCGGGCCTGTAGGATCGCCTCGTAGGCGGAGACGACCGCCGAGAACTGACGCCCCCGCATCACGTCGTCGCCGCCGCGCCGATCGGGATGATAGGCCAGGGCCAGCTCCCTGTACCTCCTTCGGATGTCCTCCAGGGGGGCATCGCGCGGCAGGCCAAAGAGCTGGAATGGGTCGACCGACTCGGATTCCACCCGGTCACTCCTTCAGGCAGGCGAGGTGTGCTGGCCGGAAGACAAGGCGCCAGAAGGTCAGCTTGCCGACAACAGGTGGGCCTTGGCCGTGCGCGGCTCGATCTGTCGCCCGTCCAGGGCTCAGGCCGAGGGCACCCTTTTCCGGGGGCGGCGCTTCGCTTGGCCCACGGCTATTATAGGCCGCCCCTAGTACCCGACCACACTTGTTTCTGTGGGTTCCGATCAGGAGGGCGAGACGCTTATCAGAGCAGCGACCGTCAGGGAGCTGTGTTGTTGGAGCGTTTGAACAACAACGCTCCTTCACAGTCGCGTCTCCGACGGCCGCTCCGAAGTTGGGAAACCAACAGATTCATTGGTGTCGGACTACTAGGGGGTAGGACAGCAAAGGACACGCAGCTCTTTGCCTTGAGGATCCGCGTGGTCGAAGGCGGCAGCGCCGGCAACCGGAAGGAGAGCTGCGGCCAAGACAAGGAGCTGCGCGGCCTTCTCCGGTCCGTTTTCCGGCTGCGTCGGCGTTTCTATCCCTTGGCGGGGACGCGCAGCTCGACGAGCAGGCCGCCATCGGGAGGATTCTTGGCGACGACGGTGCCGTCGTGGGCGTTGACGGCCCGTTGCGTGATGGCCAGGCCCAGGCCTGTCCCGCCGGTCTGGCGGTCACGGGCCTCTCCGACCCGCTGGAAGGGTCGGAAGATCTCGTTGACGAGCTCCTCGGGCACGCCCGGGCCCTGATCGCGCACGGTGACGACCGCCCATGTCTCGTCTTCAGTCGACGCCTCCACCTCGAGCGCCAACTCGACGGCCGTGCCCTCGGGCGTGTAGCGAACGGCGTTGCGGACCACGTTCTCGATGGCGCTGCGCAGCAGGCCCGTGATGCCGTTCACCGTGCATTGGCGATTCGACCGGAGGTGCACTTCGCGGTTGCTCTGGGTCGCCTCGAAGCGGGCATCGGCGACGATCTCCTCGACGAGGACGTCGAGGCGGACGTCTTCGGTGGGCAGGTCGCCGACGCCGGACTCCATGCGGGTCAGGGTCAGGACCTGTCCGATGAGCTCGTTGAGCCGCTCGCTCTCGCGCTCGATCCGATCGAGGGCCGTGGCGGCCTTCTCCCCGGCGCGACCACGGGCCAGCTCCAAGGCGACGCTGAGGCGGGCCAGCGGCGAGCGGAGCTCGTGCGAGATGTCGCGCAGCAGGGTCTGCTGGCTGGCCAGGAGCGATTCGATGCGGTCGGCCATGAAGTCGAAGTCGCGGGCGAGTTCGCCGATCTCGTCGCGCCGCCGCGGACCGACGGCCTTGCCGATGCGGACGGTCAGGTCGCCGTCGGCGAGCCGGCGCGCCGTGGTCCGCATGTGCCGGACGGGTTTGGTGATCGAATGGGCCAGCCAGTAGCAGACCAGCCCCGCCGTGCCGAAGATGGCCCCCAACCTCAAGGACTCATTGAACGGGCTCCGGTCGATCGGGTATTTCGAGAACCCGGGCAACTCGCTGATATAGGTGTAGAGCCTGCCGTCGGCACCGTGGATGCGTCGGGCGGCGATGGCGGTCTCATCCTGCAGGGACATGCTGACCTGGAGCTCGTTGGTTTGGATCGCTTGCCGGCTCAACTCGCGCATGCGCGGCGTGACGTCTTCGCCGCGGACGCTCTGTCCCTTATCGTCGAGGATGTAGCCGCGGATGCCGAGCTCTTTCTCGAGGCGTTCCTTGCATCGCAGGGCCGAGGGGAGCCCGTCGCGGGCCAGCTTCTCCTGGAGCACCTGACCGGCCAGATCAAGACTCGCCTTGGTGGTGGTCTTCCAGCCGAGGTACTTGGGCGTGACGCCGAAGTAGAGGGCCGTCAGGACGGCGACGAAGATCACCAGGATCAAGGCCAGCCAGAACCACAGGAACACCTTGACGAACAGACTTCTCATTCCCAGTCCACGAAGACGTGACAACCTCTGATTCCCCTCACCCTCACACCCGGTCCGTCCGCTCAGCGCGGTGACGGCACTATCGAGTGGCATCTTGACGGGCGGGCGTGGTGTAGAGATAGCCCACGCCGCGAACGGATTTGATGCGCTCGCCCCCGGCCTGCGAGGGCCCGAGCTTCTTGCGAAGATTGCTCACGTGCATGTCGATCGTGCGATCCAGCGGGACCAGCTTACGCTGGAGGACCGACTCGAACAACTCCTCGCGGCCGACGGACTGTCCGGCCGACCTGAGCAGCCTATGCAGCAGATCGAACTCCGCCGTGGTCAGCGCGACCTCTTGGCCTCTCAGCCAGACCGTCCTGGAGCCCGGATCGAGCTCGATGTCGTCGACGACCAACGTCGGAGGCCGTTCCTGGCCCGAGGCCTCCTCGAACATGCCCTTGGACCGTCGCAGGACGGCCCGGATCCGGGCGACCAGCTCGCGCGGGTTGAACGGCTTGGCCAGGTAATCGTCGGCGCCCATCTCGAGCCCGACGATGCGGTCGATGTCGTCGCCGCGTCCGGTCAACATGAGCACCGGCGCGGAGGTCTTGGCGCGAATCCGGCGGAGGACCTCGAAGCCGTCGATGCCCGGTAGCATGACGTCCAGGACGATCAGGGAGTAGGCTTCGCTCGTGGCGAGGTCGACGCCCCGTTCGCCGTCCTGGGCCGTCTGGATCTCGAAGCCCTGGGGCTCGAGGTACTCCAAGACGAGCTCGCATAGCTCGATGTCGTCGTCGATGACGAGAAGTCGTTCCATGGCATCGGTTTCTAGTAGGACAGGGGCATCCTTCCCGCTCCGAATCGAACCGGCAACATCCCATTGTACTGCCCCGGGGGGCGTTTGGCTCGAAACGGGTGCCAGAGTTTGGTAAAGAAAGGTCAACCCTCCAACCTTGCCACATACCAATCTATACGCTTCAAAGACAGACAAGGGGATGATGATCGATCATAATGCCCTTGTGCAACCCCTCCGAAGTGTGCGAAGGGAGGAGGTCTTGCCGGGCGTGTCGCCTGATCTGTGTGTTAAGATAGGTGAAATCCCGAGCACCCGTAAATCGCACGGTTTTGGCTTTCCCCTTCGCACACTCCCTGATATGATACCCATGGAGGTTAGCGTCCGCGAACCGGCTTGTGCGTTGCCGGGTTCGTCGCATACGGGGAAAGATAGGCTGCTTTCAAACAAGGGAGAGGGGTCGGCGTAGAGCCACTGCTGCGTGCCTTGCCTGGGAGGGGAAGGCTCAAGTCTCTGACCTACGCCCACCATTTACAAACTCACAATGAGGCTTGGCCGAGCCAACGTGCGATTGCTCTGTACGTGCTGCGCCTTCGCACGCCGGCCCGACCGAACGGGAAAAGGAGGTATGAAGGATGATGCGTGTTCTGACAGGCGGGCTGGCCTGCGTGCTGGTCCTGGCGGCCGGGGCATCGGCGGAGATCATCTCCGCACCGGTCACATTTGGCGGACCGGGCAACACCCTGACGGCCAATGGGGCTCTGTTGGGCTCGGCCACGATCAGCGGCTCGGGCGGGATGTACACCTGGGACGATGACAATGACGTCTGGGTGGCCGAGACGTTCACCATCGCCGAGCAGACGATCGCGCTTCAGTCGGATCCGGCGCTAGCGCCGCTGACGGCCTCGCCGACGGGCTCGATGACCATCGACATCGACGACGGCACATTCGCCGTCGACAGCTTCTTCGACATCTCGTTCGACCTGGCTCCGGGCGGGATGGCTTTCGACATGCTGCCGGGCAGCCTGACGGCCGACCTCGATGCCGGCGGGACCGCGACGATCGACCTGACCGCGGCCGGTGCGTTCAGCCCGCTGACGTGGGACGGCGCGGATGTCACGGCCGGTGTAGGCGTCGACGTGATGGCGCTGGCCGGTCCGATCCCGATGGGCTATCTGTTCAACGCCTCGGTGATCGAAACGGCCGCGAACGCCGCGGTGCTGAGCCCGCTGACGATCGATCCGGGCGTGGGGGCGTGGTATGAGTTCGGCGCCAGCTTCTCGGCGGACTTCGAGGAGATCACGCTGGACATCAGCGATGCCGGGTCGTTCTCGTTGGATACCTACTCGTCGAGCCAGTTCCCGTACTACCAGCTCACGCTGGACTACGACGTGACGGGGTGCGCGAGCCTGTGCAACATCGAGGCCGATTTCGCGGGTGTGGGGGCGATTCCTGAGCCGACGACGCTGGCGCTGCTGCTGCTGGCCCCGGCGGCACTGCGGCTTCGCCGTCGCTAGGAAGGGACGCCCGATGTGGCACGGCCGCCCCCGGCCGTGATAAACCCAGCCGAGGCGGCTGGGCCACACAAGGGCATCGGACTTGAGAGTGAGATGATCAGGCTTCACAGCGAGGAGAACGATAATGAAGCGTGCAACACTGGCCGGCTTTGCGATGCTGGCCCTGACAGTCCCGCTGATGATCGGCGGGCTCGAGATTGGCAGTTGCGGGTTGTATCAGGAAGACTTTGAGCTGGCTGTCGGCGGTGGTGTCGACGACTGGAAGAACAGCTATCCCTGGGGCATGGAGCAGGCTGATCTCGATGGCGACGGCAATCCCGAGATCTACATCGGTACGGCCTCGCACGCCTTGTGCGTCCAGGTCCCGCGGATGGACTTCCTCCTGGCGCTGGACCCAAACTTCGTCCCGCCGGCACGCTGGAAGTGCCCGAACGAACTGTGGGACCCGAACGATCAGAGCGCGTTCATCAGCGCGTTGGCACAGTCGCCCGGCGTCTTCCGCGGTGTGTATGACGAGGGGACCGGCACATGGGACTGGCAGCGTGTCTGGACGCCCGATCCCAACAACGGTGAGCCTTACGCGTTCCGTGGGGCTCGCGTCTTCAACGGCGCCCTCTATATGATGGGCAATAACTCGACCGTCGGTGGCAGCGTCTGGAAGACGACGGACGGCGTGAACTTCGAAAAGGCCTCGCCCACGGGCATGGGCCTGGGCCTGCTGGTCCGCGGTCTCCGTGCATCCGCCGTCTTCAAGGACAAGCTCTACGTCGGTGCCGACTCGCTCGGGCTGGTCTGGTGCTCGTCCGATCCGTCGGAGGATCCCAACAGTTGGGAACTCGCCTGCGACACCGGCTGGAAGGCCTCGGGCGGTGGCACGCACGAGCAGACGTACTACACCGGCACGCTGGATGCCGCGACGGCTACGACACTGAGCGACGATGTCCTTGCTCCGTTGCCCAACGGCTTGATTGCCGGTTGGGCCTACGTGCGCGTGACGAGCGCGGCCGACCCCAACATCGTCCAGACCCGTCAGGTCATCTACAACACGACCAACGGCACGCTCGGAACGATCTACGTCCAATGGGGCGCGGCCGGTCAGGCGTTCGACCCGGTGCCCGATCCTGGCGACGCGTACGAGGTCTTCAACCCGGTTGCCGCGAACAACACGGCCACGTGGCAGATGGACGTCTTTGACGGCCACCTGTGGGTTGCCCCGTACAACTACTGGGACGGTGCCGAGGTCTGGAAGTCGGCCGATCCGGCTCCGGGCAACTGGACCCGCGTCGTCTCGGGTGCGTATGGCAACCCGATCACGCAGGGCTTCATGACGGTCCGCAACTTCAACGACGAGTACTTGATGCTCGGTACCGTCGTCTATCCGCCGAACGTCGACGGATTCGAAGACTTCCAGGGCTGCGAAATCCTTCGCATCGACAAGAACGACAACGTCGAGGTCCTGGTCGGCATGGACCGCGACCCGAGCTGGCCGGGCACGAACAACGGTGCGCCGCTCTCCGGTTTGGGCGAAGGCTTCGACTATCAGCCGAACGTCTATTCGTGGTACACGGCCGAGCATGACGGCTGGTTCTATGTCGGCACGTACGACATGGGCGGCATGGTCATGGACATCGTCGACGAGATCTACGGCGGCGTGATCCCGCCCGAGTTCGACCTCGTGTACGAATTGCTGTTCGGCACGGACGAGCTGCGTCGTGGCGGCTTCGACCTGTGGCGGACCAAGGACGGCATCAACTGGGTGCCTGTGGTCCTCGACGGCTTCGGTGATCCTGACAACTACGGCATTCGCAACATGCAGAGCACGCCGTACGGTCTGGTCGTCGGCGTGGCCAACGCCGTGGACGGCTTTGAGGTCTACCTCGGCAAGAAGTAGGCGTCGCAGCCGCATCATCGAAGGGGTCGTTCCGGCCGGGACGACCTTGAGGTGAGTATTCCGAGGCAGGTAGGTCACACCCAGGCCTGCCTGCCTCTTTCTTTACGATCGGGGGTTTCGGAGGACGCGCGGATGGTATCCGCGCGAACCATGAGGGGAGCATGCACATGAGAACCAGTATCAGCACAGTTGTCATCGGGCTGGTCGTCTGTTTGCCCGTGATGCTCGGCGGCTTGCAGATTACCAGTTGTGGATTGACCGAGGCCGATTTCGAGCTGATTGTCGATGGCGGCATCGATGACCGGCTCAACGGGTATCCGTGGGCGATGGAGCAGTTCGACGGCGACGGCGACGGGACGCCGGAGCTCTACATCGGCACCGTCCAGAACCCGCTGTGCCTGCAGGTATGGATCGGCGCGGACCCCAACACACCCCCGCCGGTGCGTTGGCAGTGCCGTAACGATCTCTGGGGCAACTGGCCCCTCTACCTGGCCAACTCCGTCACGCCCGGCCGGATCTACCGCGGCGTCTACGACGAGCCGAACGACGCGTGGACCTGGGAAGGCGTCTTCACGCCTGACGTCACGCAGTCCGTCGGCTTCCGGGGCGCTCGGGTCTTCAACGACGCCCTGTACATCCTGGGCATGACGATCTCGGAGGGCGTGGTTTGGAAGACGGTCGACGGAGACACCTACGCGCTGGCCTCGCCTCCGGGTATGGCCACGGGCGGGTTCGGTGTGGCCGGCGGACTGCGCGGCACGCAGGTCTTCAAGGGCAAGCTGTACGTGGCCAACAACGGCATCTGCGAGGTCTACGCCTCGGCCGATCCGTCGACCGACCCGAATAGCTGGGAGCAAGTCTGCAGCACGGGTTTCGTGGCGTCGGGCGGCGGGACGCACTCGGGCACGGTGGTTTCGGGCACGGTGACGGGCGTCGGCCCGGGATCGATCATCGACTCGTCGCTGTCGGTGGCGGCGGGCGAGCTGGCAGGTATGGAGTTGGTGGTGACGTCGGCGGCCGATCCGAACATCGTTCAGTCACGGACGATCCTGTACAACACGGCCGACACCATCACCGTCTACTACGGCGGTTCGGGCGAGGACTTCGACCCGGCACCGGCCGTGGGGGATACGTACGAGGTCTTGGCCGACGGCGAGCCCGACAACACGGGCATGTGGCAGATCGCGGTGTTTGACGGCCATCTGTACGCGGCCTGCGGCAATCCGGCCGGTCCGGAGCTATGGAAGTCGGATAATCCCGCGCCGGGCAACTGGACGCGCGTGATGGAGGGCGGCTTCGGCAACCCGAACGCGCAGGGGATCATGTCACTCAGACCGTTCGGCGACTACCTGTATATGGGTACGGTGACGTATCCGCCGTCGGGCTACATCGAAGGGTGCGAGATCATCCGCATCGACGCCGAGGACAACCTCGAGCTGTGCGTCGGAGCGACACGCCCGGCGGGGGTGGTCGGTCCGAACGAGGTCGCGCCGCTGAGCGGCTACGGCCAAGGCTGGGACTATCCGCTGAACGCCTACGCCTGGTACATGGCCGAGCACGACGGTTGGTTCTACGTGGCGACGTACGACGTGGCCGGTCAGTTGCTCGACTACTTCGTGGAGGCCCTCGGCGGGCTGCCGATCGAGCTGTGGCCCGAGGAGTACCTGGAGGGCATCGACGAGTGGCTGGGTCCGGACCGGCTCCGCTGGGGCGGGTTCGACTTCTGGCGGACGAAGGACGGCGTGAACTGGGTGCCGGTGAACCAGGACGGCTTCGGCGACTGGGACAACTACGGCATCCGGAACATGCTGAGCACGCAGTGGGGTCTGGTGATCGGCACGGCCAACGCCGTCGACGGCTTCCAGGTCTACATCGGCAAGAGCCAGTAGGTCCGGCCCGGCCGGAGTTGGCTCGCCGTCCAAGAGGATTCATCGAGCGCGGGTCGTCGCACGTGGCGGCCCGCGCTTTGCTATGTATGGATCCTTGCCCGCTGGTCAGAAGGCGGAGTCGCGGTTGGCCGCTTTTCGTAGGCGATATCGCTGTCGGTTCGGACACGACGGTGGATGGCGATGGACCGCGCCAGACAGTGGGGTGGGGCCTCTGGACGCACCGGTAGGTCGAAACGACCCGCCCTACTCGGTCATTGATCGAAGCACGCTACCGCTGCTTCTTCTGTTGGATGGGCAGGTCGGGCGGCATGCCCTGGGCCGTGACCAGGACCTGGATTCGCTTCTCCTCGGTGTCGTCGGTGTGGACGGTCACCTGGCCGCCGCGCTCGGGCAGCTTGAAGCCGGGCGGGAAGCGGAGCTTGATGTTGTGCACCTTGCCGCCCTGGACGGCGTCGATCTCGCTCGTCACGCCCTTGAGGTCGGTCGTGACCTTGGTGACCTTGATGGGCGTGGTGCCGTTGTTGCGGACGAAGATCTGGCGGATCGCCCCGTTGGGCAGCGGTTGGGGCACGTTGACGATGTTGGACGCGACGATCCGGGGCGTTCGCATGGCCTGCGGTTTGATCGCGATCTTGGGCTGACGCGACACGCCGGTCTCGATCTCGATCAGGCCGCGATTGTTGCCGACCTTGTAGGGCGGCCGGGCCTCGAGCGTGGCCTTGTACTCCTTGCCCGGCTTGACGGCCTCGAAGCTCACCGAGAAGGTCTCGTTGGTGTTCTTGACGACCTTCGGGTCCATCGCGTCGTCGGTGTTGTTGCGGACGGTGAACTGTCTGGTCTTGGTCTGGCCCGGCTCGACCCGGCCGAGGAACATCGCGTTGGGCGGGGTCATCGTGATCGGTTGGCGGACAATCCCACGCACCTTCAGCACCAGCGTAGGCTGCGTCGGGTCGTTGCTGACGACCGTGATCTTATGGCCGACGAACGACTGCTGCTTTCTCAGGTCGATCTCGACGGGCAGCTTCCAGCTCTCGCCCGGGGCGAGCGTGACGTTCTTCTTGCCGACGGCCGTGCAGCCGCAGGAGCTTTGAACGCCCTTGATCGCGAGCGGCTCCTGGCCGACGTTCTTGAGCGTGAAGGCCTCCTTGACGACGTTCTCGGTGCTCCACCGCACGCCGAGGTCGATGGCCTCCTTGTCGGCGGCGATCTTGGGGTGCGGGCCCTCGGGCACGACGGGCTTGGCGGGTCCGGTGGCCGTAGACGGGAAGTTCGTCGGCGGGCTCATGGGCCGCGAGGTGGCCGACGACGGTTTCTCCGACTCGCAGGCGCCTGCAAGGGCCAAGCACGCGACAGCGACCAGGCCGCTGCCGAGCCTCATCCATCCGTACGGTTGATTCATGCGTTGTGTGCTCCACGTCGGGTGTTGCGAACCCGTTGATTTTACAATGCGCCCGCTACGGCGGCAACGGCGGACGGAGCCTCGAGTAGCTGGCCAGCTGGCGGCAGATGCCTGCCGGGCGACGCGTGGCCACCCTACAACTCCCCCGAACACGCGCGTTATACTGAATGCTTGCGAAGGAATTCCGAAGGGACGAGCTTGGGGCGCGGCGCGGGCGGCGTGGACCGCGCGCCGGTCGGACAGTCCCCACGACACATTGAGGCTTGAGGTACGCTATGCGACGACGACACATGCTCGGGTGCCTGCTGGGCGCGGGACTGCTGTTGGGCTGGGCGGCACGGCCGCTGCTTGCGGCATGGCCGAAGACCGGCGATCGGCCCAACATTTTGCTCATTATGGTCGACGACCTGGGGTACGAGACGTTGGGCTGCTATGGCGGGACGTCGTACGCGACGCCGAACCTGGACAAGCTCGCGCGAGGCGGCATGCGGTTCGAGAACGCCCACAGCACGCCCAAGTGCTCGCCGTCGCGGGTGACCATCATGACGGGGCGGTACACGTTTCGGACGACGACGACGTGGGGGCACATCCCCGACGACGAGATCACCTTCGGCGCCGTGCTGGGACGAGCGGGCTACCGGACCGCCCTGGCCGGCAAGTGGCAGATGGCGCTGCTGAAGGACGATCCGACGCATGTGGCCAAGATGGGGTTCCAGGAGAGCTGCGTCTGGGCCTGGCACGAGGGGCCGCGCTACTGGCGGCCGATGATCTACCGCAACGATCGGATCATGAAGGGCATCTCGGACCGTTACGGCCCGGACGTGTTCACCGAGTTCCTGATCGCGTTCATGAAGGCCAACAAGGACAAGCCCTTCCTGGCTTACTACCCCATGTGCCTGACGCACTTTCCGAAGAGACACGAGCCCAAGGGGCCGAACGGTCGGTGGCAGACCTACAAGGAGATGGTCGAGAGGATGGACAAGAAGGTCGGCGAACTGGTGGCCGCGCTCGACCGCCTCGGCCTGAGGGAGAAGACGCTCATCCTGTTCACGGCCGACAACGGCACGCCGAAGAAGGTCACCAGCCGGATGGGCGCGAAGGTGATTCAGGGCGGCAAGGGCACGCTGACCGACGCCGGCACGCATGTGCCGCTGATCGCCAATTGGCCGGGGACCACGCCCGCCGGGACGACCTGCGACGACCTGATCGACTTCACCGACGTCATGCCGACGCTGGTCGAGCTGGCACGGGCCAGGCTCCCGGACAGGACGATCGACGGGCGGAGCTTTGCCCCGCAGCTCAAGGGGCGCGAAGGGGATCCGAGGGAGTGGATCTACACCGAATGGCGCGGCAAGGCGTGGGCCCGGACGCTGCGGTGGAAGCTGTACCGAAGCGGCAAGCTGTATGACCTGAAGCGCGATCCGCTCGAGAAGGCGCCTATCGTTCCAGACGAGGTCCCGCCGGAGGCGAAGGCGGCCAGGGAGAAGCTCGCGTCGGTCTTGTCTCATCTCAAAGAGGAGTAGGCGTCGAAGCCGCCGGCGGGCCTGACGGTGTAGGCCAACACGCCATACGGCATCGCCGCGACAAGGGAGGCACCATGCCCATCTTCGTCACACCGAACAACCGCGCCCGAACGCAAGTCGGTGGCATGCCGATCAGGCCGCGTCGGCCTTGGCGTTGCTTGGCCGTCGTTGCCGCGCTGGGCCTTCTCGGCGCCGTCAGCGGGTTTAGCGTTGCGGGCTCGCCGCAACCCGCGGACATCGACCGCGATCGGATCTCCACGATCGGCAGCGAGCGGGCCACCTCGGGCGGCGGCAACAAGATCGTCACCTACCGCGGCAGGACGCACGTGGTCTGGCAGGACGCGACGAAGGAGGGCTACTTCAACCGCATCCGCACGCTGGACCACGCCACGGGCACATGGGGTGCGACCGTCACGTTGAACGAGGGCCGTGACAACCACGCCCGGCCGGTGCTGACGATCGATCACGAGGGCTTTCTGCACGCGGTGCTGAGCGGGCACAACTCGCCCGTGACGCATCGGCGGTCGGTCCGAGCGAACGACAGCTCGGCATGGACGCCGGCCGTGGCCATCGGCAAGGGGACGTACCCGATCATCGCCTGCGGGCCGGACGGCAGCCTCTACGTGACGATGCGGTCGGCCAAGCGCTGGAACGGCGTGGACCTGTACGTCAAGCGCCCCGGCGCGCCGTGGACGCGTCAGTGCAAGCTGGTCAAGCGGCACGAGACGCTCCGCGGGTACGCGGCCTTCCACGGCGGCCTGGCCGTCGGCAAGAACGGCGTCTTGCACTGCGTGGTGGATTTCTACGAGAGCGAGGGCGTGATGGAGCGACGCGGGCTGCATCAGGCGGTGTGCTACCTGCGAAGCCGCGACAAGGGCATCACGTGGGAGAAGGCCGACGGCACGCTTGTCGGGCTGCCGGCTCGACCGGCGGATCTGGACATTCTCGCCCGGACGATCGAGAAGGAACGCCATGAGCCGATGCCCCCGCCGGAGGTGCTGGCCCAGGGCTGCATCGTTGCGGATCCCAAGGGCGTTCCCCACGTGCTGTTCATCTCGCACCTGGACGAGCCGGGCCAACTGCTTCACGCGTGGCCCGACGCCGAGGGGCGGTGGCATCGCAGGCCCATCGAGGCGGCCAAGAGGCCCTTCCCCGAGCACCGTCCGACCGGCTGTCGCGGGGCACTGACGGTCGACGCCGCGGGCAACATCCATGCCCTGCTCGAGCTGCAGCCGCTGGGCAAGGGGTGGCACGAGGGCAAGCCCACGCGCGGGATGAATTGGAACGCCAAGGCCAAGAGGCTGATATGGCTCACGCGGCCCGACGGTGCCCAGGAATGGCGGGCGCGGCCGGCCCTGCCGGCCGGGACGGTATTCAACCAGGCGAATGTCGAGCGTCCGACCGGCGTGAACCTGCCCGCGGCCGGTCGGCGACCGCCGTTCGTCTATTTCGACGGCACCTCGCGCTATCGCAAGAAGGGTGAGATCATCCAAAACCATGTGTACGTCGTCCGTCCGGCGGGCGGTTAGCCGGCCGGCGAGGAGCCACCAACGTTGCGGAGCGACCTGACGATCGAACTGCCGAACTGGTTGGGCCAGCGGCTTACCCATGTCACACCGGCCTTGCTCTCGTGCGAGGACCGCATGCGGTTCGTGATCGACCTGGCGCGGGAGAACGTGGAGCAAGGAACGGGCGGGCCGTTCGCGGCCGGCGTGTTCGACGCCGACGGGCGCCTCCTCGCGGCGGGCGTCAACATGGTGGTTCAGCGCAACTGCTCGCTGCTTCACGCCGAGGTCGTGGCCATCGCCCTGGCGCAGCAAGGCCTCGGGAGGTACGACCTCAGCGACGGCGGCCGGCACGCCGTCGAGCTGGCGACCAGCACGGAGCCGTGTGCGATGTGCTTCGGGGCGGTCTTCTGGTCGGGCGTGACGCGGCTGGTCTGCGGCGCACGGGATGAAGACGCCCGCTCCATCGGGTTCGACGAGGGTCCCAAGCTGCCGGACTGGCGAGAGGCCTTGGAGCAGCGGGGGATCGCGGTGCAACGAGACCTCTTGCGAGACGAGGCCGTCGACGTACTCCGCCACTATGCGGAGACCGGCGGCGAGATCTATAACCCGACGCGTGGTGAAGCGGAACCGATTTGACGTTGTGCAACCCACCCCAACTTCCCTTCAGGAGGCCACCGACATGTCCATCACCCTCAAACGCGTTCAGGACGAGCCCTCTTCCGAGGATGGTCACCGTGTGCTCGTCGACCGGCTCTGGCCGCGCGGCGTCAGCAAGGACCAGGCCCGGCTTGACGACTGGAAGAAGGACATCGCCCCGTCCGATGATCTCCGCAAGGCGTTCCACGGCGACGAGCTGACGTGGGGTGAGTTCCGACTGGGTTACCTGTCGGAGCTGAAGGGGCACCGGAACGAGCTCCGCCCCCTGGCCGAACGGGCCGAGACCGACCACGTCACGCTGCTGTTCAGCTCGAGCGACCCCGAGCACAACAACGCGGTGGTCCTGAAGCAGTACCTCGAGATGCTGGGCGGCGCTGGCGGTGACGGGCAGGACCGCGCGCCCCGTCACTGAGCCCGGTGTCACCTACTCGATGACGAACCACGTCACGCCGCGCGGGCCGATCTCGACGGGCAGGCGGATGTCGTAGGCGCGGTCGAGGCGGACCTGCCGCTTCGGGCCCTCCTGCTCGCGCACCATCGCGATCTCGGTCAGGCCCGTGTAGTAGAGGTTGAGCCTCAGCGTCCGCTGGACGGCCTTGTCTAGCGGGTTGTAGACCATGGCCAGGCCCTTGTGCCGGAGCCGCGGGTTGACGTGCAGGATGCAGTCGATGTCGCGGCCGTCGGGCCGGCGGACGTGGATGATGTCGGAATCGAGGATCGCACGGTATCGCTTGTAGAAGTCGACCCACGTCTTGACGACGGCCTTGGTCTTGTCGGTGTCGTAGAGGCGAGGCCCGCGATAGCATGCCTGAACGCCGCTGCCGAAGTTCTGGGCCAGGTGCGCCTCGTAGGCGTCGAGGTGCTCGCTGAGCGGCTCGAGCGTGGCCGCCGCGCCGCCGCCGTGGTATTGGACGAGCGGGACGAACATCCACCCCATGCTGGGGGTCTTGATCCAGGTGCCGTCGTAGATGTTTTGTCGGCCGAGGATGATCTGTCGCTCCCTCGGCAGCGACCAGTTGACCTCGCGGTAGCCCATGGCGCTCTTGGTCGAGCCGCTGAGGAAGTACCAGTCGGGCACGTTGAGGTACACCCCGCGACCGCGGCACCACGTGTAAAAGTCGCTGATCGTCCGCCACTGCGTCCACTGCGAGTCGGCCAGGCCGCGATGGCCCGGGTGTTGCGTCGAGGCGCACACGTCGCCGGGGTATGAGCCGTCGTGCTCGAGCAGGTCCAGGCCGGTCGTCTCATACAGCGTTCGGAGCTTGGCGAAGTACTGCCGGCCCCAGCGGCTGCCCAGGCACGGCGAGTTGCCGAAGACCGCCCCACCCGGCTTGCCGGTCTTGGGATTGATCGCGTCGTGCTCGTCGCTGATCCGGCGGCTGGCCAGCAGCGAATAGCCGCCCAGCTCGACGCCTTTGTCGTCGGCGTAATCGGCGAGGCGCTTGAGCTGCCGATGGTAGGCCGAACTGGTGTTCTCGGCGTTGAAACCGCTGCCGAAGGTCATGATGACCATCTCGAAGCCGACCTCGGCGCACTGGTCGATGGCCAGCCGCACCGATCGCGGGTCGGCCTGGCGGACGTGCATCAGGATGGGGTTCTCGGTGACCCAGGGAGCGATGGTGCGGTACATCCGGCGGACGGCCAGACCCTTGCGCTCGCGCTCGGTGCTATCGTGGATCAGCTCGAAGACCCGGAACGACTCGAACGTCTCACCGGGCGCGATCGCGATGTCGGGCCCGAGGGGCGGGCGGCACTCGAGCATGGCCGGCATGGTCCGCTTGTAATTGACCTGCGAGGTGTATTGCGGATCGGGCACCCAGTGGGCGACCTTGTTGGCGATCTCGGCGGTGTCGCCGCCGAAGGCGTAGTCGCTCTCGACGTGGATGTTGGGCCGGCGCCAGCGTGTCGGTTGGCCGACGATCGATTCGTATTCGACGGCGGCGAGGATCTCGCTGGTGAACGTGTTGAGCCGCACGGGCTCGGCGCCGCCGTTGCGAATCGTCAGCCACTTGCACAGCAGCGGGATGCCGTCGTACAGCTCGTAATGGATCGAGACGGTGACGCCGGCGATCGGTTTGGGGCTATCGGCGGGTGGCTTGAAGTCGAGCGTCAAGCTCACACCCGGCGGCGGCCAGGGCAGGTCGGCCGCGTAGCGGACGCGCTTCCATGCGAAGCGCTGCTTGGTCTTGCCGACCCGACAGCCTGCGCACTGAAACGCCTTCGGATCGCTCGTCATCGCCTCGAGCCATTCCGGCCGGAAGTAGCCGTACTCCACCTGGCCGACCAGGCCGCCCACGGCGAGCTTCTTGCCATTCAGCTCGACGACGGCCTCCGGCTTGACGCCGCGGATGACCGATGCCCCGGTCATGAGATTGTCGAGCGCGACGGTGGCGGCGTTGGGGGCCAGCCGGAAGGCGCGGCGGACTAGCCCGTTCGTCATGACGATCTCGCCGGCGTGCGTGCCGCGGTAGACGCCGGCCTTGCGGTCGATCGGGACGATTAGCCAATCCGTCGCCACCGGCCGGGCGAGCTCGTCGCTGAGTGGCGGCAGATCGGTCGGAAC
Organism: uncultured Planctomycetales bacterium; assembly: GCA_964622545.1. Taxonomy (GTDB): domain Bacteria; phylum Planctomycetota; class Phycisphaerae; order UBA1845; family JAFGLZ01; genus JAFGLZ01. The sequence goes on from CAZUQM010000004.1 coordinate 149,506, forward strand.
GAGGTCGGCAGCGCCGGCTGCACACGCGGGCCCCATCACCGCCGCCAACGAAAGGACCACCCCGCCGCGAGACCATCTACCTCTCGTGCCGCAACCCGTGCGCATTGTCGATCGCCTTTCTGTCTTGTCAGAATTCCTACCTCGCGGCGTCTTCCCGCGATCCGGCCCCCGTGGCGTTGCTCCTACCAGGCCGCTCCCGGAGGACCTTCTCCAGCCATGCCCTCAGACGCCGTCTTTCCGGGATATCGCGAAGGACCCACTCGTCGCAGTGGTTGCGGTACGGTAGGGGTACGAACGTGAACGGTGCCCGAACGCGGCTGTCGGCGATGGACCGCCGCGTCGCCTCAACGGAGCCCTCGTGACTGATGAACGACGCTCGGCCTCCCAGACGACTCAGCCGTCTGAAGGCCGAGGCACGATCGGAGCCCGCGTACGGCCAGCTCCGTACGCCGTCGTAGTGGCTGTGTGCGATGAACGCCAGCCACAGGCCCGCGATCTCGTCGTCGTGCAGCCCGATGAAGTTGCACGCGATCGCTCCCCGCGAGAAACCCGTCAGGATGACGGCCGAGGCATCGCCGCCATGATGCTCGCAGACCTGCCGGACGGTCTTCTTGCAGTACTCGACCGTGGCCGACACATCGCCCCACCACCGCGTCTCGTTCGCCATGGTCTTGGTGTTCACGAACGGCATGCTGATCCAGATCATGCCCTGGCCGCCCGAGACACCGTAGCCCAGGTCGCAGTCCTCCACTTTGCCGGTACAGACGTCTCCGTGGGCGTCGCGATACGGTCCGTTGCCCGGATACTCCACGAGCACGGGATAGCGGCCGCCCGGCCGCCAGTCCGGCGGCAAATAGAGCGCGTGGTGGACCTTCGTCCCTCCGTACTTCGGCAGCGTCTGTTTCACGCGTCGTCCCGGAGCGGGATCACCGACCGTCATCGGCGGGGTCTTCAGGTCCGTAGGTACAGAGCGAATATCGGGGAGATCCACCGCCGATGCAGACGCATCGCCGACGGTTACACCTAAGACCAGACCGACCGTGATGCGTAGCTTCACTACTTGCCCGCCGCCGCCATCGCCGCCTTGCCGACGCCCCGCTTCATAAGGGCCTTCAGCGCGTCGAGGTGGTCCTGGTACACGCCGCGGGGCGTGGTGTCGTGTCTCTTGCAGAGCGTCGCGGCCATGCCCACCACCTCGCCCATCATGCCGCCGGTCCGCATGACGCGGACGGTGCCGAGCGCGACGTGCGTCACGCTGATGTCCCGCCCGGCCATGAACAGGTTCGCCACGTTACGGGAGTACAGGCACCGGTAGGGGATCGGGTACGGCTTGATCCGGCGGTGCTTGGCGATCGAGCGGAACTCGCGGCCGGGGAAGTGCTTGGTGTTCTTCGGCGCCGGGTAGTGCAGGTCGATCGTCCACGTCGTCGTCACGCAGGCGTCGGGGAACTCGCGCCGCTGCTCGATGTCCTGCTGCTGCAGGATGACGTCGCCCAGGAGCCGACGCGACTCGCGCTTGCCGCCGATATAGGCGACCCAGCCGAGGCGGCGCTTGGCGTACTTGGCCCGGTCCTTGGCGTGGTTCTTCAGGAACGCCCAGTTGCCGTAGACCACGCGGAGGGCGTAGTCGCGGATCTGCTCGGCCTCGGTGATTTGGTTGCGGTTCATGCCGGTCTCCCAGTCCCACTCGCCCATGGTGACGCGCTGGCATGATGTCTCGTCGAACTGAACGGCCCAGGGGCACTCGGGAAACGACGTCGGCTCGTCGGTCGGGACGGTGTACCACTGCACGGACATGCCCATGGTCATGTCGTCGGGCTTCTCGGGCGCGAGCGATTCGCCCGTCTCGGCGCGGCTCTCGCGCCCCATGCGATGGTCGGCGCCGGCCAGGTAGCCGATGGTCCCGTCACCGGTGCAGTCGGCGAAGAGCGGGGCGGCGAAGCGGAGGTCCTTGCCGGTCCGCACGTTCCTGGCGATGACGGCGGCGATGCGGTCGCCGTCCTTCTCGACCTTGTAGGCATGCGTGTTGAGGAAGAGGTGCAGGTTCTTCTCGGCGCGGACGACGCGGAGCTTCTTGGCGTCGCCGTAGTACTCGGCGGGCTTGGCGTTGCCCTGCTTGCCGGAGTCGAGCTCGGCCACGACGTCGCCCAGTCGCGGATACGGCGGCAGGTTGATCCGACCTTGCAGGTGGACGCGGACCTCGGAGCTGTTGTTGCCGCCGAGGACGGGTCGGTTTTGGATCAGCGCGACCTCACAGCCCAGGCGGGCGGCCGAGATCGCCGCGCACGTGCCGGCCATGCCGCCGCCGACCACCACCAGGTCGAACTCGCCGGCGCCGGCGGGTTGATCGGGCAGGTTCAGCGCCTTGCGCCGCAGTTCGGCGTGGGCCTGGCGATCGTTGGGCGGTTTGACGTCCAGGTCGGTCGTCAGGATGATCGCATCGCAACGGCCATCGAAGCCCGTCAGGTCGTGCAGGCCGAGGGCGACCTTTCGTTCGGCGATCGTGACCGTACCGCCGTCCTGCCAGTGCCACTCGGCTCCGGACGTGCCGAAGACGGTGGAGAGCGGCTTGCCGTTCACCGACAGCTTGAACCGCCCCGGGGCGCCGTCGACGTCCCACGGGGCGACCCAGTCGCGCGTCCGGACCCAGACGCGATAGGTACCGGGCCTCGGCAGGGTCACGGTCGTCTGGGCGTCCTTGACGGGTCTGCCCATGCCGTGGGCCAACACGTACGACGAGCCGATCTGGTCCATCGCGAGCGTGTCGACCATCCAGCCGCCGAGGGAGTCGAAGCTCTCGGCCTCGATGTACCTCATCTCGGCCGATGTCGTCGCTGCGAAGTATGCCACCACCGCCGCCGCCAAGAGCGCCCGGCCCCAAGCTTGTTCCGATTTCCCGTGATCAAACACGCGCATCATTCGTCGCCTTTCTTCTTTCCGTGGCCGCCATTCTGGCATGGCGCCATGAGCTCCAGGTACCTTCGAATCGCCCTGGCAAGGTCGCGGCCAAGGGCCCGGGCCGTGTCGGCCGTTACCGTCTGCCCGCCGGCCTTGGCATAGGGCAGCTCCAGCGAGGTCGCCAACCGAATGCCCGACAGTTCGCTCGCCCAACGGCTGCACGACTTGCCCGCTACGTAGTTCTTGTCGGTGTTCCAGCTCTGGCCGAACGGCAGGTCGTTCTCCGCCTGGTACGGAATCGGACCGGTCCGCACCTCTTCCAAAATCTTAGCGAACGCCCGCTGCTCCCGCCAAACGGACGCGCTTTGCTGACCAACCTGATACAACCGCTCGGACTGCCCGCCCCGGATATACGGGCAATGCATGTCCATCGCCATGCGGAGCTTGCCCCGCGACCATCGAGGGACGAACTCGCGCAGTGCCCGCACCGAGGGATAAATGCTTTTGCCCGCGTAGTCGCGGTTGTGGTCGCGCGGCCGGCGGTTCTTGCCCTGGTCCCCATCTTCGACGCCGTCTTTGTCCACGAACGGTACCGCCAGCACCTCGACGTTCCGCCGGAGCCAGGCGCCGTCGGCCGTTGCGCTCAGAACCTCCTCCAGAATACCCTCCAGCGCGTAGCTGGCCATCGATTCGCACGCGTGATGGCGACACGTCAACAGAACGCGATACTTAGGCTCGCCGCTCAGCTTGCCGACGTGAAGCCGCTCGACCGCCCGCCCCTTCTTGGTCCTACAGAGCGTCGCGACGGATAGATGGTTGCCGCCTTGGTGTCGCCGGAGGAACCGCCTCAGATCGGATTCCTGATAGGGCATCGTGAAGCAGAACCGGACCTCTCGCGCGTCAGCCGGAAAGTCGTAGGTGAAGGAAGCGCCATCCACGGCCTCGCTTCCCAACCACGACCAATGCTCCCCGCCATCCTTGCTCACCGCCGGTCCGGTCAGGCCGATGGGGTTGCGCTTCGCGAACCGGAACGTCGTCGTCCGTCCCGCCGCCCCGCGGACGCGAAAGCACCAGTAGAACCACCACCCCTTCGTGTCCCGCAGGTCCGGCCGGAGGTAAACCGTGTCGCCCTCGATCTTGTCAACCAGAATGTTGCCGCCGGGAAACGCGCAGTCGATCGTCGGCGACCCCGACGCGGGAGTAGCGCCCACCTGCCCAATCGTCAACATCGCGGCCACTTGCTCTGCGCTCGCCGCCGACGTCGCCAGCAGTACGACCGAAACGAATGGCTTCAGACATGACATGCCACCAATTCTACAGCAAACGGGGACGCCGGAGCACATCCGGTGGCAATGTAGAGGATACGGCATGCGTAAACCAATCATGCAGAGCCGGCCTGGTTACCGTGGCGTAGCCTTGGTGAAGCCGGGCTTGTCACGGGGAAATGTTGCGAAGCCGGATCCCCAGGTCGACCCTTTAGCTCATCCGCCGGGTCCCATGCCCACATGGAAGGGGTTGGCATCGAAAGGGCAGGATCGTGTGGGGATTCACCGCTTGCCCCAACGGGGCGAGCTAGAATAGCGAGGGGTGGAGTCCGACGTCGAGGCGGACGAAACCCCTCGTCACTTTGAGCCGCTTCCAGGAATGACTGACAAGTTGGATGGGTTCGCCCAATGCGGCCAAGCCGCCCTCGGCTGGGGTGGGTCGGTCTTCACGGCCGGGGGGGGCGTGCCGCATCGGACGGTCTTTGGTGAAAGAACCCTCAGTGAATCAGAGCTCCGCGCCTGGCTATTCCTCAGGCCACGGAACGACCGTTGTCACCGTGGCCGCGGCGCCGACCTCGAAGACCTCGCCGTCACGCCAACCGGTCGTCCCTTGCCGGTTGAAGTACACGGGAAACAGGCCTTGCGGATCGGGCGTCGGGCCGACCACGTTCAACCAGAGCATCGCGACAGCAGGATCGGTCGGGACCGTGATCTTCTGCGATAGGAAGCTGTACTGTGAATCGAGCGGATCGACGAACTTCGACAACGGGACCTGACGCGTGTCGTTGACGAAGGGCAGCACGCCCGGCAGCTCGTAGAAATACGAGTTCTCGTCGATGAGACGATCGTAATTCATCATGTACAGGCCCGCCGCCTCGTCGCTGTCCTCCGCGTAGGCCGTCACCCAGACCGGAACCGACGTGTTCGGATCCTCGAACAGAACCGCGTCAGCCGCAAGGTAGGACTGGCCTAGATTACCCAGCGTCGTGAGCGGCGAGACGCCCTTGACGTTCGGATCGTCCGCGCTGGCCGCACGGAGGTAGAAGTGAATCGTGCTCTCGACGGCCGTCGCGTTGGCGTCGCCCATCTCGACCGACGCATAGATGCTGGTCTTCCAGAGCGGGGTGATCGGCCGCCAGTCGTCGACGATCTTGTAGTACGTCGTCCCGTCGAGCGGATCGTTGGCGTCGACCGTCACCAGTAAAGGATTGACCATCTCGCCGTCGAACCCTTGGAAGATGAGGACAAATTGCGCCAGCCGCCCGAGGCCCGGTTGGCTGCTCCCACCCGGCTGGGGCTCATCCGGCTCGCCGCCCTGGTTCGGGTCCGACTCGGATGCCTCGTCCGGCAAGGTCGCCAGCGTCGTACCGCCGGACACGAGGGCGTCCGACTTGTCGTCGTCATCGCCCCCCGCCGCCGACAACGGTCCCGCATCGGGCATCGGCACGCCGCAATGCGCGTTGAGAAGCACGATGCCCAAAGCGGCCAACAGACCGAGACCTCGCCCATATCCCGTGAACATGTTCGCTCTCCCATGCCCTGCGTACGACGGCCCTATCGCCCAGAAGACTGCGCCACGCGCCCGATCGCATGATCCTCGCCGTCGGGCGGATCGAAACGGAGCTTGTTCTGTGCGATCCAAGTAGACACGGCCCCACCGTGGACTGGAGTATATTTACTGTATAGAAACGGATTCTGAAATACAATGACCTTGGGTTTTTACTCGATACCGCCCTCCGTCGGAGGTCGCCTTCTCCTTGTTTATCGGGATAGGGGCTCATAACGAGCCAGATAATCGGTCGGGGCTGGTCGGTCGTGGGCAGGCTCGGGGGCAGTCGGGTTGGCAGCGGCCGTGCGTGGTCGCTTATGGGTGGGCTGATGCATCGGGAATCTGGGCCCTTCCGAACACCAGGTGGTTTCGGCAAACCGGGAGGTGGCCCCTGGGCTGGGCACGAAATGCGTGTCGCTCCGGCCGCTCCTTCGACGGAGCTCAGGATGAATGAAGCGGCTGGCCACCCACCGGATTCTCTGTATAGCGGGATTCTCCGGACGGCCCGGCCGATGTAAGGCTCAGAGCAACGGAGCGCATCGACGATGACAGGTCTGTCGCTACTGGTGTTGATCCTGATCGGCGTGGGCGTACCCTTGGCGGGGTATGTCTGGCTGGGGCGGCGTCTCAGACGGGCCGTGCCCGATCCGGAGCGGCGCGGACGGGCCTGGCGGCGGAAGCTTCTGGTCGAGCGCGGGCACGGGCCCTGGCGGCAGATCATCCTGCTGGCCGTCGTGCTCATTGCCGGCGTGGTGATGCTGCGGCTCTGGCTGGGACGCTACGCGATCGACATCTCGATCTGGGGCGTGTTCGTGCTGATCGGGATGATGGTGGCGCTGGTCTATGCCCAGCTCATCCTGGGTCATGTCCGTGAGCATCGGTTCTACACCGAGCTCGAGCGGCTCGACCATCGGCTGTGTCCCGACTGCCACTACTCGCTGGCCGGTCACACCGACGGCGGTCGATGCCCGGAGTGCGGTCACGGCTTCACGCCGGAGACGCTGCTGGCCGACTGGTCGGACGTCAAGGCGATGGCCCGCTGGCGAGGCCGGCGACCCGCCACCCGCCGCGTTGACACGTCCATGTCCGCCGGCGTCTAATCGCGGCGGAGGTTGACGCTGTGGCTTTTCTTCCCCTTGCAGATACCGGTGACCTTTGGGTGCTCCTACTCATCGTGTCCGTAATCCTTGTCGGCGTATCGGAACGACGTCGCCGGAGAGTCCTGCCAAACCCAGAACGACGCAAGCAGGCGCACCGACACAGAAGGACGCTGACTTCCCAAGTCGGCGATCCGCTGACCATCTTCCTTGCGATACTGCTCGGCATTGCGCTCCTGACCCCCCTCGTCCTGACGATCCCCCGATCGCTAGATCCACTTGTGCGCAGGTGGCTCTCCGTGGTCGGGACGGTGGGTCCCGTGCTGATCGCCGGCATCCTTGTCGTCCGTGCCTTGGGGGGAGGCAAGCGTTGCTACCAACGGCTTCTCGACGCGAACCTCCTTCTTTGCCCCGAATGCGGCTACTCGCTCGTCGGTCATGCCGAAGGGGGTCGGTGTCCCGAGTGCGGCTACGAATTCACACCCGAATCGCTCCGCGAGCTGTGGCTTGACGTCCTGCGGCTCTCTGGCTGGGGAATCACCCTGGCCTGCCATCGCACGACGGGCCCGAGCAAGGATGACCTACCCGACGACTGCCACTGGAAGGCCGAGGGCCTGCGGGTCCGCGTCGTCCCGGCCGATGGAGACGCATGCTCGGCGACCATCGCGTGAAGGGGCGGCTGTGAAGGGGCATTGCGATGATTGGAGACGCGACCGTCAGGGAGCGTTGCGGTTTGCTACGGGTGTTGACTTGTCGTCTTCTTGACTTGTCGACGAATCGGAAGGCGGCGTCGTACCTTCGGCAAGCTCGGGGCGTGCCGCCGCACTTCTAAGCAGCGGCTCGGTAGGAACCCCGCCCTCCTAGGCGCTGGTGCGTCGAGACGCGTCCTCCGTCTCATGCCCTCAACTCTTCCGGCAGCTCGCTCAGCCAGCCGACCTCGAGCACGCCCCACAGACCGATGAGGATGGCCTCGGCCGCGTCGTGGCGGAGGGACGTGGGCTTCGGCGCGCCGGACCAGTCGATCACGCGGCGGGCGAGCGTGTCGGCCGAGTCCTTCGCCTGAGCGCCATTGCGCTGTTGGCGCGGCAGCAGGAGGCGTTGTCGCCAATCGTGGGCGCTGATCGTTAGCACGCCGAGGCCGCGGCGCCGGCCCTCGCGCTGCCAGATCTCGGCCAGCGGCCCGCCGCCCTCGAGCACGAGCCAGACCAGGTCGGTCGGCTCTTCGAGCAGGCCGGGCACGGCCCGGCGCAAACGAGCGGCCTTGCCCAGGTTGTGCGAACGATACCACCGCAGGCGGCCATCGTCTGCGTAGAGGGCCAGGCCCGTTCGCAATCCGAGATCGACCGCGAGGAGTGTGGGCATGGGTAAGGGCCGTCTCCGACGCCGATGCTTCTGTGTGGCACAGCCGCCCTCGGCTGTGTCGATTGAGGCCCTTCAGGCCTACGTCGCCGTCAGAGAGACGGCTCCTACGGGAGAGAAGGTGCGTCAAGACGCATCCCACACATGGCCACGGGGACTACAGCGTACCCATGCCACCCGTCGAGCCCCACGGAGCCCGAGTCCCGGAACCCGGACCCCGCCGCCACACAGCAAGAGAACCTCACACCTCACCCAGGCACTTCGCCGTCCGTTGTGATCACTCGCGCACGATCAGTCCAGCGGCGTGTTGTCCTGCGTCCAGACGGTCAGGTTGTGCAGGCTCCGCTCGCGCCTCGGCAGCAGCGAGGCCACGAGGAACCCGACGACGAACATCACCACGTTCCCGATGATGCCCGTGTAATACAGGTCGAAGGGCACGGTCAGATAGTCGGGCAGCATGCCGCGTTCGGCGAGGATGGTCCAGATGGTGAACAGGATGGTGCAGACGATGCCCACGCCGACGGCGCGCGAATCTCCTCGGGTCGTGAAGAACCCGAGCATGTACATCCCCAGCAGGCCCGCCAGCAGGATCGATGCGAGCTTGGTGGCGGCGTCTTGGAGCGTCTTCATCTGGACCTGATCTAGGATGATCGCGCCGCTGATCATGATGACGGCCGAGGCGGTCGCCAGGGCGAAGGCCACGCGGAGATAGTGCTTGTCGTCGCGATCCTTGACCAGGTGCCGCCGGTAGATGTCGACGATGCCGACGGTGGAGATGGCGTTGATGCTCGAGTCGAGCGACGACATGGCGGCGGCCAGGGCCGCGGCGATGACGATACCGGTGATGCCCGGCGGGAGGTAGTCGATGATGAACAGCGGCAGGATATGCTCGGCCTTGGTCCCTTCGGCGCCCTGGAGGATGGCGGTCGCCTCGTCTATGGGGAACACCTGGAAGTACACGTACAGGCTCGTGCCCAGGAACATGTAGAAGGCCCAGATGGGCACGCTCGCGCCCGCGCAGACGAACATCGCGATGCGGGCCTGCTTGGCGTCCCGTGACGTGGCGTAGCGCTGGATGACGTTCTGGTTGCCGCTGTATTCGGTCAGCCACACGGTCAGACCGAGTATCAGCATCATGGTGGCGGTCTTGTCGCTGAGCGTGAAGGCCCAGCTCACGGGCTGGACCTCGCCGTCGGACCACTCGGCGAGGGCAAACTTGTTGTTGGCCGAGGCCACCTCGATGATCTGGGTCAGCCCGCCGGGTAGGGCGTCGACGATCACGCCCAGACAGAGGAAGCCGCCGAGGACGAGGACGACCGTTTGGATGACGTCGGTCCAGATGACGGCGTTGATGCCGCCCACGATGGTGTACATCGCCACGAAGCCGCCGCCGATGAGGATGCAGGCCGTGGCGTTCAGGCCGGTCATCTTCTCGACCACCATGCTGAGCAGGAAGAGGATGATGCTCACGCGGGTGAGCTGGCTGAGGATGAAGGCCAGGGCCGCGTAGACGCGAATGCCGGGCCCGAAGCGGCTCTCGAGGTATTGATAGGCCGAGGTGATCTTGCCGCGACGGAAGAACGGCAGAAACACATAAGCGGCGATGATGACGCCGATCGGCAGCATGAAGTTGGGCGTGAACCGCAGCCACGCCGTCTTGAACGCGTCGCCCGGGTAGGCGAGGAACGTGATCGAGCTGATGGACGTGCCGACGAGGCTCAGTCCGATGACCCAGCCGCTGTACGACCGGCCGCCGACGAAGTACTCCTCGGTGTCGACGTTCTTGCGGGCGAAGTAGAAGCCCATGAGGGTCATGCCGATCAGGTAGCCGATCAGGGCGATGATGTCGATGGTTGGCAGATTCATGCAGCGATCTCCGGGAAGGGTGTCGCGCCAGCTAAAGCGATTTCACCGTCTTTATCAACTCCACGACAGCGGTATAGGACATCACGACCGAGAACACCATGGCCCCGACGAGCCCGACGTTGAGCAGCACGCCGGCACGATGGTCGCCGAGCAGGTCCTTCCGGTTCACCAGGTAGAGGATGCCGCCCACGACGAGCGGCAGGACGAACACCTGCGCGACCTGCGTGGCGATCTGGGCCGCGATGGGGTTCGCGCCGAAGACCGGCACGGTCAGGCCGATCACACACGCCACACACGTCAGCACACGGAAAAGCGTCGAGCGCGTATCGAGCTCGCCCGAGCGGTAATCGGCGATGAGCAACGGTGCGACCATCGCGATCGGAAAGATGCTGCTGAGCCCGGCGCTGAGCGTGCCCACCAGGAACAGGGCCACGGCGTAGCGACCGGCGATGGGCTCGAGGGTGTGGACCATGTCCAGCACCTTGACGATGGTCCCGCCGCGGTGGAAGAGGGCCCCGGTCGCGCAGACCATGATCGAGCCGCTGATAACGAACATGAGCACGGCCGAGACCAGCGCGTCACGGCTCTGCTCACGGGTCTGGTCGCTGCCCCAGCCCTTGCCCTGCATCAGCAGCGGCCGGACGACGAAGGTCGGCGCGGCCATGGTCGTGCCGACGAACGCGGCCACCATGAGGCGGGCGCCCGGCACGTCCGGGATGCGCGGCACGAAGCCGCGGGCGATCTCGCCTGGCGGGGGCAGGACGATGAACATCGAGACGATGAAGGCCAGGCCCATGATGGTGACGAAGAAGACCAGGACCTGCTCGAAGAAGCTGTACCGCCCGATGAGCAGGAGCGCGTACATGACGGCCATGACGACGACGGCGATGAGAAGCACACCGGCGTAGCTCTCCGGCGACAGCGACGGCACGAACAGGCGTAGGGCCTCGTAGACCGCGTTGGCGCTTAGGCCGACCAGGCCCGAAAGGCAACACCACTGGCCGGTGATGACGCCGACCATCGTCAGGACCGCCAGAGGTCTGCCCAGGGGCGTGGCGACCTTGAAGCTGTGGATGGCGGTGCGGCCGGTGATGACGGCATAGCGACCGTAGGCCTCCATCAGCACCCAACTGAACAGGCAGCTCAGCGCCAGCACCCACAGGAGCTGCATGCCGTAGCGGGAGCCGGCGACGCTCATCGACGTGACGCTGCCCGTGCCGATGGTATAGCCGATGCAGAAGATGCCCGGCCCGACCGCCAGCAGGATCGCCCAGATGCGTCGCGGTATCGAAACGTCACGTGGCATCGTCGGTGGTCGTGTCCTCTTCCTGGCGCGGTGTTTCACACGTTCTGCGACTATCCTCAGGGCGCCACGGGCGGCGTCATACCGGCCGCGCCGGCCATCGCACGCGCCGACGATTCCATCGTCGTGTCGTCGTGCGGGTACCAGTATGGGTACGCCGGCGAGATCGTGGGCCGACCGTAACGGAACGTTACCCGCCAGAAGCCCGCCTCCTCGGCGTAGCGCTCCCACGCGTCGAACAACGGTAGCAGCTTGCCGAGGGCTGTGCGAAGGGCCTCGGCGTTGTCGGCCTTGGTTCGGCCGGTCAGGTCGCGATCGGCCCGCTGCCGCCACCAGCACTCGCGCCAGAGGTAGAACGTCCGCAGATACAGGGCCGTCTTGGCGATGCCCTCGGCGAAACGGTCGTAGACCTGCTTCTGGGGAGCCTTGGCCCGGTCGGCGCGTGCAAAGGCCCGAACCATGCGATCGACGGCGGCCAGGCCGCGGGCATTACTGCTGTAAACGTCCTCGGGCTTGCCGGCCTTGTAGGCCTTTTCGAGCGGCTCGGCGCGCGGGCTGAACACCATCGTCCACTTGATGTAGCACGGGTGCGTGACGGCGCTCTGGCGGCCGAGGTACTCCTCGGCGAAGGCGTCCTCGGTGGCCAGCAGGGCCTCGGCGGCCGCGTCGGCGTTGGCTGGGCCCAGGTGCAGCCCGGCGAAGTCTCGGGCGATCGCTACCACGTCGGCGTCCGGGGCCCAGGCCAGGCGCGACAGCAGGTAGACGTTGGCCTGGCCGGGCGTGAACCCACGGGTAAGCATGCGGAAGCTCGCCCAATGGCCCCGCCACGAGATCCTGGCATCGTCGGCACCGGTCAGGTAGCCGGGCTCGTGATCGGGCCAGATGCAGCCCTCGGCCCACGGCCCCCACGCGTTGATGCCGACCACGCCCTGCTCGCGACAGGTTCGCACGATCGGCCCCCACCGCTTCATGTAGACAAACAGCCGCGACCAGCCGTCGTACTGCCGGAAGGTGTCGAAGACGACCGTCACGGGCTGGGTCTTGGCCAAACCGTCGGTGATCGCCGACGTGAGCGGCCACGAGAGCCAGAAGTCGCCGCCCGTGTTCTTGATCGACAGCATGGCGTCGTCGGGGCAGTGGTCGAGCACCTCGCGCATGCCCTTGGCATCGGACGCCACGCGCCACAGGCGGACCATGCAGCGCTTGCCCATGGCCTCGCACGCGTTGTGGTACATGGTGATCATGCGGCCGGCGCCGGCGCGACCCTTCTTGCGCCACAGGGCCTTGCTGCGGTAGGCCACGCGGGGGTGGGTCTCGGTGGCGGTGATGATCATGCCGTCGAGCGGGACGCGCTCGAACAGCTCGCGGTATCGGGCGCGGATGATCCGCTCGATATACGGGCTGTCGAGGTCGACGTGGTAGAGCTCGTGCAGGCGCTGCGGGTACTGGATCTCGTAGACCTGGAGGTAGATCTCGAGGTGCAGGGCGTGGGCGGCGTCGCACAGCTCGGTAAGCACCTTGCAGAAGATCGGCGATCGCCGGCGGTGCGGGTCGTCGGGCGGATAGACGGCCTCGTCGAGATGTCGGTAGTCGATGTACTCCTCCACGCCGAGGTGCAGGACGGCCAGGGCGTTGTAGCCCAGCGACGCGATGTGCGGCAGCAATCGCTTGAGTTCGGCCATCTCCTCACACAGCAGCGGCTCGTTCACGTACGGTGGGCGGTCGAGGTAGTAGCCGCGATCGGGGATGTCGAGCAGTTGGCCCTCCTCGGAGAAGATGCGGATGGGAAAGGCGGGCCGGGCGTCAAGGTCGACCTGCCAGGGCGACTCGCCCAGGCGGACGCGTTCGGCGAGCTTGTGGAGGGCGTAGGCCCGGCCACGCTCATCGCCCAGGACGATCGAGCCGCGTCGGCCGGACAACGGCAGCGGCTTGATCGCGTAGGCCTCGGGGGTCTCGGCCGACCAGCTCGTCTTGGGCAGACCCGGGAACGCTCCGACGGCGATGACGTCGGATATCGCTATCGGCTTGGTCCGCGGCTGATAGACGACCTTGCCGGCGTCGCCGGCTTGCTCGAGGGCTGCGACGACGGCCTTCGCTGCGAGGGACAGAGCCTGGTCGTCACGCGCGTCCTCGGGCAGGGCGACCGTGACGTCGGCGGCCGAGCTCGGACGAGCCAGCCCCGCGAGCACGACGCCCGCCGCGATCCATTGCCTCCGCCGATGTGTCGTCACGGCAGCCGTGCCTCCCGAACTGCGTGGTCGTCTGGCGTCTGGGGACGCCACAACGCTAGCGGCACGGGGCCGATGTGGCAACCGTTATCGATGCAGTCGGTCGCGCCGGTGGAAGAGGTCGCAGATTCGAGCATGTCTTGCCATCCCGGCCGGAGCCCGCCAGCCGGTCGCATGGACTGGGACGGGTTGGTCCCTCTTACGAGGTCCGCTCGGCAGTGGCCTCGCCCTCCCGATAGCGCCCTCAGCGGATCCGGCATGGTTGGCTCGGCGTGAAGCCACCGATCAAGATTCACTGCTCATAGAGCAGCGGCACAGGCAGACGCCGCCTGAGAAGCGGCTTCTACAACCCCCATGGTGCGATGGGCTCGCAGGGAGCAGCTGCGTAGCGAAGCTCCTCAGCGACTACTTCGCCGGTCGGATCTCGAGCGTCTGCTCGAAGGTCAAACTCTCGTTCGGCCCAAGCGTCTTGCGCTTGAGCCAGATCTCGGCCTCGAGCTGCCGGAGGTAGTCCGGGTAGGCGTAGAGCCAGGCGAAGTCGACCAGCTTGGGGTCCCAGCGTTGTGTGACGGCCAGGCCCTTGGTGCCGGAGAGCGTCCACTCGCCGGCCGGGGCGTTCTCGTCGTAGTAGTGCTCGCCCTCGCGAAGCCCGGCGATGATCTGGGTCATGTCCTTGTCGATGCGCTTGCCGTTCAGATCGGTGAAGCGGACGCGCGTCGGTTTCAGGTCGCCGAGGTCGAACTCGATATGCCCGCGGAGGCGGAGCTCGGCCTCGCCGTCACGCGGGTTGGTGACCTTCGAGATCACCTTGAGCTCGGGCTTGTCGGCGGCGAGCTCGACGGTTCGCTCGAGCACCCAATCGTTCATCGTGCGGAGCTTGACCGTGGCCGATCGCTCCGTCCGGTCGGTCAAGGTGGCCGGCTCGATCCATCCGTAGAACCGGAAGGTCTCCCCGATGCGGTTCTCGATGCCGCCGCAGAAGGGATACATCAAGACGCGTTTGCGGTTGTAGGCCGTGACGCACTGGCCGCTGGCCTTATCGAAGACGCGCAGCGCCCGCCCGGCCAGGACGGGCACGATCTCGACCTTCAGATGGTCACTCTCGATGGTCTCCACCTTCACCTTGCTGTTGAACAGACCGCTCAGCATGAGCATCTGCTGCGGATCGCCGCCCCATTCGCGGATCGTTCGGAAGCCGTGCTTCTTCATGCGATTGAGGAACGTGATGGCGTCGCGCTGCGGTGCGATGTCGCCGAGCCAGTGGAGCTTGCCGTCGGCGATCTTGTAGCCGTTGCGTGGGAACATGCCGGCGTAGGTCAGCGGCATGCGACAGACGCGGACGCGCTCGAGCAGCTCCTCGTCGTTTTGCACGGCCTGCTCGGCCTGATCGAACAGCTCGCGGGCCCTGGCCATGATCTCGTCGGGCAGGTAGCCCTGGGCCGGGTTCGTATAGAGGTGCATGTGGATGTTTTCGTCGGTCACCTTGTCATGCAGCATGGTGATGTACTTGTGGATGTACGGCCCGGCCGCCCCGTAGTAGCCGTCCAGGAAGTCGGCGATCAGGGCGTCGAGATCCTGGTCGGGATTCCAGGCGAGCTTGGCGGCCAGATAGCCGCGCAGCAAGGAGAACTCACCGCCGCCGCCGCCATGGCCCATGGCCTGGAGGTAGATGCTCTCGGTGCCGATGTCGCGATAGAACTTGAGGTCGGCGGCCATGGCGCGGAAGTTCGGGAAGGGGTTGTAGTAGTGCGCGAAGTCGACGATGTAGTGCCAGATGAAGAGGTGGTTACAGATCTTGCTCCAGGCCAGCGCGCGGCGCTTGTAGTCGGCGTTGAGCGGGCACGTCTCGACCGGATGGCTGTCGCATGAGGGGAACATGTGGCAAAGCCAGACGGCCACGTTGGGGTGCATGGTCATGCCCTTGGGCGGCTCCTCGGTGTACATGTAGGCCAGCGTGCCGATTTGCTTGTTGGGGAAGACCTTGCTGGTTCGCTCGGCGAGCTTGTTGACGAACCAGAACTGGGTACCGCCAAGGGTGCCGTACTTCTTGTTGATGGCCATGCACTTATCGCACTCGCAGTAGTTGTAGTAGTCCATCTGCGAGAAGTTGTACTGCTGGTGGCGCGACTCGTCGGCCATCCGCTTGAGCATCCGTTCGGTGACGATCTCGAGGACATCGGGATTGGTCAGACAGAGCTGCGTCTCGGCGCCGAACCGCTCGCCGCCGATCTCGGAGAAGTACTCCGGATGGGTCCTGAAGAACTCGCCGGGCCTAACGAAGCTGAAGTAGCTATGGCACGAGCCGCGGAAGCTGTAGCCGACGCCCTGGGGATGATCGGACGGTTGACCGTTGCGGTTCATTCGCATGCGGGCGCCGAAGACCGCATCGCGGCCGGGCCATCGATAGGAGACCGCACGGATGAGGATGGCCGGCTTGCCGAGCAGGTCGAGCGGCTTGATCGTCACGTCCGCGGTCTTCGGGGTCTTGGTGGCGGCGGGGGCATACCATCGCACGCCGAGACAGTCCTCCAGGAACTGGTAGACGCCGTAGAGCGTGCCGACCTCGGGCGTGCCGGCGATGACGATGTGCGGATCGACCGTCTTGATGACGTAGCCCTGCTGGCCGAGCCGGTCGCGCGACGGCGTGACGCCGAGCTTGGCCGCGACGGGCCCGCAGCCGAGCACGATCATCGGTACGTCCTGCGCTGGGGCCTCCTTGACGATGGCGGGCTTCGCCCCAGTGCAGGCTTCGATGTGCTGTTGGAGTTCCTCGGCCGCGAACTGCTCAGACGGACTGGCCTCGGGGCGCAGGACGATTTGATGGTTCGACTGCCCACCCTGGACCAAGGCCACGTCGGCCCGGACCGATCCCATCGCGCAGCAGCAAGCCAGCACAGCCAACACACAACGTCTCTTGTTGATCATTTGGACATCCCCAATCACCTGTTGGATACGACGTGCGCCAGGCGGCGCAAACCTACCGTGCCATTGTAGGCGGGTGGCGACGCGCCGGCTGTCCGGCGGAGGTCGAGAGTTGTCTGAAGTTGTGGCAGGTCCGGCGGGGCTACCACTGGGCCTCTTCGAACGGGCCCTTCAGGCCCTGCGGCTTCGGCTTGGGCAGGGATTTGATCAGGGCCTTGGCCAGGGCCAGGTCGCCCTTGGTGGTGATCTTGATGTTGCGTGGATCGCCTTGGACGACGGTCACGGGCTGACCGGCCGCCTCGACGACCTGGGCGTCGTCCGTGATGGGCTTGGGCACCTGATCGATGTTCGCGTAGGCGTCGGTCAGGATGGTCCTGGCGAAGACCTGGGGCGTCTGGGCCTCCCAGTAATCGACACGACTGACGGTCTCGACGATCTGGCCCGCCTCGTCGACGCGTTTGAGCGTGCCGGTCAGGGGAAGGGCGGGGATGGCCGCCCCGGTCTCGAAGGCCTTGTCGAACACCGCGTCAATCCAGAGCTGCGAGACGCAAGGCCTGACCGCGTCGTGCACGGCGATGTAGTCGGCCTCGTCGTCGACGGCCTCGAGGGCCTTGCCGACGGTCTCGAAGCGTTCGCCGCCACCGTCGACGACCTTGACGCCCAGCAGGCCGAGATGCGCGCCGTACTTGCCCTTGAGCTGCTCACGATCCGCCGGGTTGACGGCCATGATGACCTGGCAGACCTCGTCGCGGTTGACGAAGAGCTCGGCGGTCTTCACGAAGACGGGGCTGTCGTTGATCTTGGCGAAGATTTTGTTCTCGTTCCCGCCGAAGCGTTTGCCCGATCCGGCGGCGGGTATGATGACGGCGACCTTGGCCATCGGGAGCCTCCTTCTGCGTTGATCGGATGCCTTGCAGCCGGTGCAGCGTCATGGAACTCGCTGTCGGCGCACCCGGCATGCTAATCGATGATCTTTCCCGGGCCAAGCGACGGCTGCACTGCCTGCAGGGAAGAGACCCCAGTCTGGCACGTCCGCCCCCGGCCGTGCAGATCGATCTGCCCAGCCGAGGGCGGCTGGGCCACATGGCCTGCCCGGAGGATGTCGGCTGGGCCCCATGTCGCCGGGGCGGGCAACTTGTCGCCTATTCCTGCAAGTGGCTCAGGTCGGCATTTCCCACGTATACGGTTTGCCCTCGAAGGCCTTGTCGGTGAGCTCGCCGGTGGGTCGGACGTTGACGCCCTTGCCCCAGATCGCCTTGGCCTGTTCGAGGTAGTAGAGGTAGTTGTCCAGCGGCACGTCGGCCGGCACGCGGTGGTCGCAGAAGGGGATGAAGCCGCCCTCCTCGGTCAGCGGGGCGAGGCGTTCGATCTCGCGGAGGATGTCGTCCTTGGTCTTGGCCAGGATGTGCTTGTCGAAGCCGCCCATGATCAGCAGCTCCTTGCCGAAGCGGCGGCGGTAGGCGATCGGGTCGGCGTCCCAGGTGCCGATCTCCAGCGGGAAGGCCACGTTCACGCCGCTGGCCATCCAGATCGGGAGCAGGTCGTCGACCTTGCCGTCGCAATCGAGCACGACGACGTCGCAGCCGTACTCCTTGAGCAGGTCGGTGATCCGCTTGTATTGCGGGCCCATCACGTCCTTCACGATCTGCGGCGAGATCAGCGGACCGCGGTTGTAGCACATGTCCTCCCACATGGTGGCGTAGTCGAACGTGCAGCCGTTGTCCCTGGCGGTCTTGAGGGCCCGCGACAGCACGGTGTGGAACAGATCGCCGAGCGTCTCGACCATCTCGGGGAACAGCTCGGGCTCGTCGTAGAGCTGGAGCGAGAGGTTCTCCATGCCGATCCAGTTGCGGAGCCAGCCGTAGAGGCTGCCCGCGAAGATCCCGAGCGGATAGTCGCGCCTGTCGTCAGCGGTGTTGGCACAGTGCTTGGCCCACTCGTCGGGGATACGGCCGGGTGCGTCGGGGTCGAGCCGCGGCTTGAAGTGTTCGCGCCAACTGGCCATGTCCTTGAGCGTCCAGTCGACGTAGTGGGGGATCGTGCGGAGCATCTTGCGTTGGCGCAGCGTCACGCCCGCGCTGTCCATGACGAGCTCGGTCTCGCCCTCGTCGGCGAGGACCTTGCATTCGAACTCGGGCATCAGGCCGATGCCGAGCTGCACGACGGCCCACTGGGCATCCATGCCGAAGAACTCGTCGGTGTTGACGCCCTTCGGCAGGCCGAAG
This sequence comes from uncultured Planctomycetales bacterium, assembly GCA_964622545.1. Lineage (GTDB taxonomy): Bacteria > Planctomycetota > Phycisphaerae > UBA1845 > JAFGLZ01 > JAFGLZ01. The sequence goes on from CAZUQM010000004.1 coordinate 168,218, forward strand.
TTCTCCCACGCCAAGATGGTCTCGTCCCAGAAGCCGAAGTCCCAGATCGGACAACGGTCGACGGGGCGGTAGTGCATCTGGTTGCTGAAACGCTCGCGGTCGTTCATGTGTTGCTCCTGGCTGGAGAGAATCGCTTGGTGCGGCGGCTGTCGCGGGTGTGAAGGTTATGGTCTGGATGGGTTCGGTTCAAGCGTTCGGGGATTCCGAGGTGTGATCCGGCGAAGCACGCCGAGCCGCAATGGCTCGCTCATCACCTCAATCTTGAAATGCTTCTGTAGGATGGGGAGCAGGTAGACTCGCGCGATGTTGTCGTTCCAATCCACGAGGTACTGCGCTTTGGTTGCGACGATGTATTCCGGGAATCGGTCGTTCAGTCGGGCCCGTAGCGCTTCAGGATTCACCTTGCCGTCGAGGTTGATGGTTCGATCATGGAAATAACCGAGCGTTCCGGATTGTCCGGCACCGACCCACGTCTGCTTGGTTGTGTTGTCGCGCACCCACGTGACGAACTGGAAGTACACCGTCTCTCGACCGTGCTTGTAAGCATCGACGCACAGGACGCTCACAAGAACGACCAGTCCGATCGGGGCCAGACTCGCGACGGTCCTTCCCGCTTGACGCCGGATCTCATAATAGACGAGGAAAGCGAATCGAGCCGAAACCAGCAGGGCGAACGGTGCGAGCGGAAAGAGGTATCGCGAGGTGAAGTGGGCGGCTCCGAAGAAGACGCCGTAGAAGACGCCGAGTCCGATCGTGTACAGACCCACAACTCGAACAAAGGCGCGCATGCGGGTTCCGGCCTTGAAGTAGATTTCACGGATCACGACCACCACGACGAGCGCGACGACGATGGTACTGAGGACGATCATCGCTCCGGGGCGAAAGTATTGGCCGATGATGGGAAACACGCCCAGGAGGTAGGCAAACAGTTCAACGGGGATCAGTTTGAGGTCTTCTCCGATGCTGCTAAGCAGGTACGCCACGCCGCTCGTGGGCATGAAATGGTCGAAGTAGATGCGGTTGTAGAGTATCCACGGCATGGCGACCGCAAGGGCTATCAGGCCCATGACGACGGCTTCGATCGATCGCCGAATCAGGATGTCTCGCGGACGTCCCAGGCCTTCCACCCATCGGGCCAGACAGATTGCAAGGACGAGGAAGCAGGCGTCGTTGCGGACCCAGAACGCGAGGCCGCCTAGGGCACCGAGGGCGGCGCATCTCGAAAGCGACCATGGCTCGTGAGGATCGCGCCAACCTGAAACGAAGAGGTGAATGATGAGAACGACGACGAGGGCGTAGGTTCCCGTCTCGAGGCAGTTCATGGCGTGGGAGGTGCAGAGGGGACTTGCGAACCACACGGTTGCCATCAGAGCGGACCATGAGGCTCCGTTGCGATACTGTGCGAGCGCGCACCTTCCCAGGCGGAAGATCGCATAAGCCGTGACCATTGAAATCACGATCTCGACGAGCTGGATGAGCACGACGCCCCAGAACTTGTCACCGTCGATCAGCCAGTAAATGATCGCCCACAGGAACGTGCAGAAGGGTTGCGTGCCGTTGGTGGGAATCGTCCCGTCGGCCGTGCTCATTCCATCGCCCAGAGCGAGGTTCCGGGCGATGGTCATCATGAGATAGGCGTCTTCGCTGGGGAACTGACGAAGAAGGCGATCCTGCTCATTGAACAGTGGCGCGATACGTGCAGCGGTTCCGATGAGCAGCAGGGTTGCGATGAAGATCCGAAAGCGGGTGATGCCCGGCCCCGTGGATCGAGACGGTGTGACTGGAGGTGTATCACTACCGTCACCAAGGCCGGAACGATCCATAATTCTCCGAAGTCCTAGCAGAACGGTGGCTGCGAAGCTTCCCAATCGTCAGTCAGCGCTCACTTCACCGGCTCGAGCACGACGCAATCCAGCCCGGCCATGAAGCCGGTGCTCTTCGGGTCTTTGCCGACGACCTCGAGCCGCAGCTTGGCCTTCGGGGCGGTCAGCTTCACCGTGCCCAGCTCGATGCGGCCGGTCGGCACCACGCCGTCGTGGAAGGCGTTGATGGGCTTGCCGAGCTTCTTGCCGTCGACCGAGTATTGCGCGATGCCGTAGTCGATCGCCTTCGTGCCGTAGACGCTCACCTTGTACGTGCCGGTCTTGGCCACGGGCAGCTCAAACTCGACCCACTCGCCGGCCTTGCCGGGACGGAACCACATCTGGGCGGCGCCGCTCCATGTGTTGCCGAACGTCTCCATGTCCTGCCGGTCGCACGGGCCCGTCGTTTGCTTGTCGACGATCTTGAGCGACTCGCCCTCGATCGCGCCCTTGATCTTCCTGGGCGGGGCGGGCTTGATCGTCTCGGCGACGCCGCGGCGATGCACCGGCAGCGGCATGAAGAAGTCGCGCGAACCGGGCGTAGCGTACCAGTAGGTCGTGCACGAATAGTCTTTGTCGTTGCCGTAATTTTCGATGGTCATGCGGAACGACGACTGGAACGGGATGCTGTCGATGATGTGGAAGCGGTTGACCGAGCTGTGATTCTGGTTGCCGGGCCCGTCGCAACGCGGCTGGTTGTGGTAGGCGTGGAAGAACGTCTCGTTGCAGCACCACGCGTAGCCGAAGTAGTCCTCGCTGCCCGTGCCGTACCAGCTCGGGAACGTCTCGCCGTCGACGTAGACCTTCTCGTCGCCCTCACCCCACCACTGCTTGACGGGGTTGAAGACGAACATGGCCACACCGACGAACCGCCCGCGCCCGTTGCACTCGAGGAACGGCCAATCGAACGTCGTGTTGGGATTGCTTCGCCGCCAGCCCGCGTGGAACCGCATCAGCTTGTCGGCGTCGTCGACCGTGTCGGTGGCAAAGGCGACGTCAAGCGAGACGTCCTGCTTGCCGTCGTTGCGCAACGTGACGGTGGCGGTCCGCTTGTAGGGCATGACCCAGTAGCAGTACATCCATCCGTCCTCAAGCATGCCCAGGGGCAAGCCCTTATAGGGATTGAGGCCCGGGGCGGTGCCGAAAAAGTCGCCGAGCGGCGACCAGACCTGTGCTTCGTCGGCCTCGTCGAACCGGATCGACAGGGCCACCTCGCGCAGGGCGTGCTCGATGTCGTCGGCTTTGAGACGAACCTTGAGGGCGCGGATCGCGGCCGGGCCGGCTTGGCCTTGGAGCTCGGCCTTGGCACCGGGACCGAGCGATATCGTCTTGCTGGCGAGCTTGGGCAGGTCGGCGGGACCGCCGGACGGATCGCTCAGCACGCGGCAGACCTTCTTGTAGGTGTCCATGTTTCGCCGCAGTAGATCCATCGACCACGTCGGCAGCTTCGTGTTGGGTTTGTAGGTCCAGTAGTCGACCAGGTAGTACATCCGGTGCGGTTCCTTGGCCCCTGAAACGGTGATCTTGCAGCGTTTCTGGTAGGGGATGGGCAGGTAGATGTTGGCCCCGCGCGAGCGCCGGCCGACGATCGGCTCGGCGAAGGGCTTGATCTTCTCGGTGGTCAGCTTGAGGAAGTCCTCGGCCAGGACGGGCTCGGCCTTGCCGTCGAGGTAGATCTTGAGCGTGCCCATCGGGTTGGCCGACCAGATCCGCACGACGCAACCGGGGCCGTCCATCTCGGCCATGACGTGCTCGTCGCCCTCCTTGCGGAGGTAGTTGCCGAAGTCGCCGTTGGCCTTCCAGTCGATCTTGCGGCCGCTCGCGTCGATGCGGCTCTTCCGGTCGTAGCTGCTGAACTGCTTGCAGGTCACGCCGGGGGCGGGCAGGCGTGCGAGCCGCTCGAGGTCGGTCATCCAGCCGAGCATCTCGTCATAGGTGTAGGTGAGATCCGCCGCCTCCTCGGCCGAGGCCCTTTGGGCGATCTTGACCTTGCCGGGCTCGATCGGCTTGGCCTCGGTCACGGTGGCGGGCGAGGAGGCGGGCTCCGTCGTCTGGCAGCCGGTCGGGGCCACGAGGCCGACGGCGACAAGAGCACCACAAACCATGCTGAGTTTCCTCATCATCATGTCTCCTTCGACGGAGCACCGGGTCCTCCGTCGCATCGGACGGGATCTGGCGGCGCGCCGCGTCCCCGCTTCGGTGGCGATGTCGGCCCGTCTGGCGGCGCGACAAGGCATTCTAGCAAACGCCGAATCGCATTCACAGGTTCCTGAGCGCGCGGGGATAGCCTAGAATGCTGTTGAGAGAGCCCCCGGGGCCGACGCGCCGGCCGAGACGGAGATGCGCCGTGATCTACGAGTTGCCCTGCCCGCATTGCAGCCAGGCCGTTTCCGCGCAGGATGACGTCGCAGGTCTCCGCGTCCGCTGCCCGCATTGTCAGGGCAAATTCGTTCTGCCCGAACGGAACCGCTCCGGCTTCGACGTTCCGCTCGCTCAAAACGCGGCACCGGCGGCCGATCAGGGTGTGGCGACGCAGCCGACCTCGGCGTCCGCGGTGGCCGCGCCGTCGCCGCCGCCCAGCGCGCCCCAGGCGCGGTTTCATTTTCACTGCCCACTGTGCAACTCGGTGTTGGAGGCAACCACCGGACTGTCGGGCCGCCCGGGCACATGCCCCTCGTGCGCGACGGTTCTGAGCATCCCGGAGCTGGATCGCAGGAGCGGGCAGGTCGGGCAGATCCGAATCCTCCGTGGCGATCCGCAAGACCCCACGCCCGTGCATGCCTACGCCGCGGCCGGTGGGCGTGCGCCCAAGATCGTCCGCGACGAGGACGACCGACCCGCCATCGTCTGCCCGCGCTGCGAAACGAAAAGCCCCGCGGATGTCGATCGCTGCGACGGCTGCGGCCTGCCGTTCACGTTGGAGGGCGTTTCCTACGAGTCCGTCGAGGGCACGGCCAACGGCTATGCCGTCTTGTCGCTGGTGATGGCGTTGATCGGCCTGCCGTGCTTCGCCCTGGCGGTCCCGCAGTTCCTGGCCGTGGTGTTCGGCGTGACCGCGGTCGCGCAGATCAGCCGGTCGCCGCACCGACGTGGCCTGGGGATGGCCGTGGCGGGGCTGATCATCGGCTCGCTGTCGCTGGTGTTCCTCTTGCTGACGTCCATGGCCTGACGTCTACCCCAACATCCGGTGCCGCGTGAGCACGTCGAGCAGCGCGCCGCGCACGCACCGCGTGGCCGCGCACGCACTGATGTGACCGTGCGGGATCTCACGATGGTCGATGCGGTCGAAGCGGGTCCACGCCCGACGGGCCAGGTCGATGCGAAAGTAATCGTCGTGGATGCCGTTGACCATAACGAGGCGGCGCTGGGCCGCGGCGAGGAAGCGGTCGGCGTCGAGGCCCATCTCCATCAGCTCGAGCGGGCACGAGGCCAGGAAGCGCGGCTCGACGAGGTGGCGGAAGCTGGTCTTGCTGATGGTATGGACCATATCGAAGTGTGAGATCATCGAGACGTTCAGGTCGAAGCCCGCCGAGAGGGCCGCCTCGACAACGCCCACGAGCCCGCCGAGGCTCAGGCCGACGTAGACGATCCGCCGGTAGCGGAAGCGCAGGGCGCGTGAGATCGCGTGCATCGCGGCCAGGCTGTCGCCCATCAGCGTCTGGAAGCCGGTAAGGGTCGAGAGCAGGCGGCCGACCTCTTTCGGCTCGCGGTGGCCGGTGGCGTGGTAGCAGACGAAATCCGCGGGCAGGCTCGGCCCGCGTTGCCGCAGCAGCAGCCGGCGGAAGGACATCTCGTTGGGCACCTCGCCCAGGCCGTGATGGTAGACGATCAGCAGGCCGCCTTCGTGACCGAGTCCGAAGGTGCTGAAGACGGTCTCGACCAGCTCGCCGCCGCGGTCGATCTCGATACGGTGAACGCTGCTGGGCGGCGTGCGGCGCCCTGGTCTTCGCGAGGTGACGGCCAGCCGATCGGGCAGCGGGTCGAGGATGCGAGCGGGCCGACGCAACCGGTCGCGCATGGTGTCCAGGAGCGATCGTCTGTAATCGGCCTCGGTGGTCTTGCCGAAGAGCTTGCCGTAGCGCTGAGCGGCGAGCCGAACGACGAACCGATCCAAGGCGACGGCGGCCGGGCACCACATGCTCGTGTCTCCGGTGCGACAGACCAGCTACGCCCCGCCCAACTGTTCCAGCGCGTCCTCGTCGGCGCGCACGTCGAGGATCTCGCCGAAGTAGACGCGGTGGTAGTCGCCGCTCTTGTAGGCGCTGTTCTGGATCGCGCCGGCCAGCTCCGACGGCATGACGTCGTTGTGATGCACCACGCGGCACTCGTAGTTGATCACGCACTCTTCGATGATCGGCACGTTCACCGATCGGCCGGGCGTGGGCGTCAGCTTCAGCGTCGGGAACTTGTCGTAGTCGCGGCCCGACTTGGAGCCGCAGAACGTGACGGCCTCCTTCAGGGACGGCGGCGGGACGTTCACGGTGAAGTCGCCGGTCTTCTCGATGCACTGGTAGGTGTACCGCGACGGGCGGACCAGGACGATCCACATGGGCTTGCCCCAGATGGCCCCGATCGTACCCCAGCCGATGGTCATGGCGTTGGGCTTGTTGTCGGCGTCCTTGCCGGCCAGCAGCAGGCCGGGCTTGGCCATGACCTGCATGACCTGCTCGAAGTAGCGTGTGTAGGGGATGTCTTGCTTGGCCATGATGTGGGCTCCTGATCACGCACGCATCGCTCGCGCGAACAGCCTACCCTGTCCGGGGCAAGACTTCCAGCCGGGCTCGGTTCAGAACGGCATCCGCGTCTCGTAGCGGCCCGGGGCGGCCTGGTCGGTGTTGGTGTAGATGTCGAAGCCGAGGTAATGGCCCCAGGCCTCGTAGAGGATGTTGCCGCACAGGCCCCGCGCCAGGCCCGCATGGTGCGGGAAGTGTTGCAGCAGCACGTCGCGGTAGAGCGTCGGCAGGTTCTTCAGACGCGTCCAGCCATAGGCACCGAAGGTCTTCTCCTTCGTTCGCTCGACCTTGCCCTCGGCCACGACCGACGTCCAGCCGCCCTCCTCCGACTGGGCGATGCGGGCGACGGTGACCGGGCCGGGCTTCATCTCGAACTCGACGCAGCCCATGCAGACCGCCGGATCGCGGACCGTCGCCAGGATCGTCTGCGGGCCCATCTTGGCCTTGGTGCCCGCGAAGCTCGCCGGAAAGACCCCGCAATGCCAGAGGTTGACCAGCTCGGGGTCGCTGTGGTGCAGGTTGTTCCAGTCGGCCAGGGCGGCCGGCGACTCCCCCGCCAGCAGCATCGCGTGCATCGTCATCGCCCCGAGGACGTCGACCTCGCACGCACACGGCAGGCCGCGATCGCCGAGCCGACCCATGACCCCGCACGAGCAGATCTCCAGGTCGTCCTGGATGTTGATCCAGCACTGTACGGCCAGGGCGTCGAGGTGCGCCTCCTCGGCGAAGCACTCGAGCACGCGCTCGAACTTGGCCATCTGGACGAGCCGGTCCTCGGGCACGGCCGAGGTGTCGATGCCCTGCTTGAGGTCGGCGAGGATGCGTTTGACGGCCGCGTCGTTGCGCATGGCCTTCACCGAGCGGACGACCTCGGAGAAGTCCATCGTCACCGTCGTCACGCCGAGCCGCTGGAGCTGGACCTCATCGAAGCGGCAGGTCCAGAAGGCGTCGGGCCGCGTGCCGATCTGACCGTAGCGCGCGGTCCGCAGGCCCCCAACCACCCGGCAGACGCCGAGGAACCAGCCGAGGTCCTGCTTGAAGCTGGGGTCGGTCGGGAAGCAGATGGGCTTCTGCGCGGCGGTGTAGGGCACGTCGATCTGGCGCAGGGCCTCGGCGATGCTCAGCAGGCCGCAGAATGCGTCGCGTCGGTCGCGCTTCGGCGTGAGCGGGCCCTCCTCCTGACAGCCGAACAGCAGGATCGGCACGTCGAGCCCGGCGTGACGGATGGTGTGCGCCACGCCCTGCTCGTCGCCGAAGTTCATCGCGCCGACGACGATGCCATCGACGTCGGCCTCGCGGAACATCCTGCCGACCTTCTCGGCCTCCTCGAGCGTCTCGACACAACCGACCTTGGTCATGACGGTGTCGGGCACGACGACGTCCGCGCCGGCAGCCTTGATGGCTTTGATGGTGGCGGCTCGCATCTTGGCCGCGAGCTTGTCGCTGAAGAACGCACGGTTGGCGGGAATGAGCCCGATCGTCAGCTTGCGTGCGGGCATGGCGATGCCTCCTAAGCCACTTCCAGGAATGGCCGGCAGGTTGCACGGCTCCGTGCCATGTGGCCCAGCCGCCCTCGGCTAGCGCGTGCCATGTGGCCCAGCCGCCCTCGGCTGGCGCGTGCCATGTGGCCCAGCCGCCCTCGGCTGGGCAAGTCCACCTTCACGGCCGGGGACGGCCGTGCCACACGGCACGCTCTCTGTTGCAGGCAGCTTAGGATGTGAACGCCGCGACCGTCAATCGAACAACGACGGTGCCTCCGCTGCTTTCGCCGGCTTGGGCTGCTTCTGCCGGCCGTTCGTGGGCGGCGCGCTGACGAGCGGCTCGGGGGCGCCGTCGAGCGGGTCACCCGGTGTGATCTTCTTCAGGCGCTGCCGGATCTGCTTGGCGTACTCGGGTGAGAGCTCGAAGCCGATGAACCGGCGCTTGAGCTTCTTGGCCACGGCCAGCGTCGTGCCGCTGCCGCCGAACGGATCGAGCACGAGGTCGCCCTCGTTCGAGCATGCGCGGATGATCCGACCCAGGAGTTGCTCGGGCATCTGGCAGCCGTGCCAGCCCGCCCGCTCCTTGAACGTGCCGCACACCCGGGGGACGTACCACGTGTCGTGATCGGGCTGGAAGCCCTCAGGCAGGTCTTGCGGGCGCAGGATCCACGTGTCGTCGGGCAGTCGGCCCTTTGGGTTCGCGCGGTTGTCGTTGTAGACGAGCTGCCTGGCCGACGGCACGCGGATGGCGGCGTCATTGAACGTGAAGTCGCTGCGATCGCGGATGAAGTAGAACAGGTGGGCGTGGCTGCGGCTGAACTTGTACTTGCAGTTCACGCCGAACGTGTAGTACCAGACCACCCAGCTTCGGCAGGTCAGGCCCAGCTCACGGACGGCTTCGACCTTCAGCTCGGCTGCGAACTCGTCGCCGATGGCCAGCCAGAACGTTCCGTTCGGCTTGAGCACGCGGCAGACGGCGGCCATCCACTCGCGGCTCCAAGCGAGGTAGTCCTCGGCCGCCTTGCGGTCGTCGTAGACGTCGTACTCGTAGCCGATGTTGAAGGGCGGGTCGGCGAAGGCCAGATCGACGCTGCCCTCGTCCAACTCGGCCAACCCTTCCAGGCAATCCTTGCGATGCACCTGATCGAGCTTGAGCGCCATGCCGGCCTCCCTGCCTCCTGGTAGATTCGATGCGTGATGACGTCAGCAGGATATCGCAGCGGGGGCGGTCTTGGCAAGCCCTCGACTGCGCTTGCCAACCGGCCGCGGGAAGCTATCCTCGATGGTTCGTGGCCTTGCCCGACAGGTGGGCCGGGTCCGCATCACCACCAATCGAACGAGGTGCGACATGACACGACACGCAGCGGTTTTCGCGACAGGTCTGGCGATGGTCCTTGGCGCGGCCCTTTGTTGGGCGGCCCAACAGCGGTGGAAGCCGAACGACAAGGCGCGGCCGCTGCCGCCGGTGGTCGAGCCGGGCGACAGGCCGAGCGATCCGCCCTCGGACGCGATCGTCCTGTTCGGCGGCAAGGACCTGTCCCAGTGGGAGGACGCCTCGGGTAAGGGCCCGGCCAAGTGGAAGGTCGAAGACGGCGTGATGAAGATCGTGCCGCGGTCGGGCTCGATCCGGACCAAGCAGGCCTTCGGCGATTGCCAGCTCCACCTCGAGTGGAAGCCGCTGGGGGGCGACCATGGCAACAGTGGGGTGTTCTTCATGGGGCAGTACGAGCTCCAGATCTACGACTCGTACAAGAACAAGCAGCGGATCTACGCCGACGGCGTGGCCGGCGGCAAATACGGCCAGTACCCGCCGCAGGTCAACGCGTGCAAGCCGTCGGGTCAGTGGCAGGTCTTCGACGCCACCTTCCACGCACCGGAGTTCGACGATGACGGCAAGGTGGTCAAGCCCGCGACCATGACGGCCTTCTTGAACGGCGTGCTCGTGCTCGACCACGTGAAGCTCAAGGGCTTCACCGTGCACAACCGCGAGGCGACATACCGCAAGCACCCGCCGAAGCTGCCGCTGATGTTGCAGGACCACGGCGACCGGGTATGGTTCCGCAATATCTGGATCCGCCCGCTGCCGGCGGGACCGACGTAGGTTCTGCGGGTGCGTCTTGACGCACCTTCTTAGGCTGATGAAAGCCATCACAGAAGGTAACCAAGTCCTGGAGGGCCGACGGAACGACCCTTGCCGTTCGCGGCTGCGAGCTTCCCATCGCGCACCACGTCGGGCAGGATGCCTATCCTGCGATGCCTGCCGGGAGGGATTCCGGCCCCCCAAGCGTGCGAGAAGGAATTTTCGCACGCGAGAAGAACACGCTGTCGAGGCAAGGCACTGCGGACGCCGCAACGGCACCAATCGGACGCGACCGTCAGGAACCTTGCGTCGAAGACGCGACCGTCAGGGAGCGTTGCCGTTAAGGGCGCTTCCGAGCAAGATCAATCGGAGAAGCGATTACGGAGAGACACGACGAATCAGGAGAAGACCATCATGGCACGTGAAACCAGGCGTATTGTTGCGGGCGTTGTCATCGTCTCGGCCTTGCTGTGCGGCGCGGCGTGGGTCGGCTCGGTCCAGGCCAGCAGCGGCGACCAGGCCAAGTTCGCCAGCACGACCATCGACATCGGTATGGTGGTCAGCGACGTCGACAAGGCGGCCGCCTTCTACACCAAGGCGATCGGCTTCACCGAGGTGCCGGGCTTCAGCGTCTCGGCCGAGATGGGTGGCGGTTCGGGCCTGACCGACAACGAGGCCTTCAAGGTCCGCGTCTTCGTGCTCGGCGAGGGCAAGACGGCCACCAAGCTCAAGCTGATCGAGTTCGACAACGCCAGACCCAAGAAGGTCGACCACAGCTTCATCCACTCGAGCCTGGGCTACAGCTACCTGACCGTCTTCGTGAAAGACACGCAGGCCCACCTGGCCCAGGCCAAGGCCGCGGGCGTCACGCCGATCAAGAAGCCCTACCCGCTCCAGGGCGGTGCCAAGTGGCTGACGCTGCTCCGCGACCCGGACGGGAACATCGTCGAGCTGGTGGAGCTGAAGTAGCGACGTCCTGGCTTCATCCTCGGCTATGCCACGGCAGGCCAAACCGCTCAATCCATACGTGTCGATCTGTCGCGGAGAAAGGGGTTTCGACGCGTCGTGGAGCCCTTTACGTCGCGCGGACGCGGCCGAAGTCGTGGATCGCCTTGACGATGGCCGGGAAGCTGACGGCCCACGCGCCGGGTGGGACGATCTCGGAGACCTGGATCTGGAGCCGGCCCGAGGTGCCGCCCTGCTCGAGCATCTCCATCGTCGTGGCGTAGACCTGCCTGGCACCGGCCAGGTGCATCGACGACGGGAAGTTCACCAGCAGCCGCATATCGGGCCAACGGCTGACGGCCTCGGCCACGGGGGTGTCGTGGTCGGGCGGCGGCGAGAAGCTGTCGACGCCTCGCACGCGCGACTCGGCGATGGCGTCCCAGAGCGGCATGAGGTCGCCGTCCATGTGGACAAACACGGGCACGTCGAGCCCCGTCTCGTCGAGCATCCCGGCCAGCTCGTCGTAGGCCGGTACGGCGAAGGTGCGGAAGAAGTGCTCGCCGATCGCCGAGGCCTCGATGTTGTCGCAGAAGGTGACGTACGGCACGGGCGCGCCGACGTCGGCGGCCTCGACCACGGCCTCCGTGACCACCTCGAAGACCCGGCGCTGGATTTGGGCGAGCGTCGTGAAGACCTCGTCCATCAGCTCCTCGGCCTCGACGAGGTGCTCGATCAGATCCTGGATGCTCACCCACTCGACCCACAACGCCTGATAGGGCGTCCGGCCGACGACGGTGTGCGGCAGGCCTCGCTCGCCCATATCGCGGACGGTCTCGAAATAGCCCTCGAGATCGGCGACGACCTCGGCATCGCGCAAATACGCCAGCAGGGCGTGGTAGTCGCCCGGCGATTTGACGAACTGCGTGGCCGTGACGGGTGTGTGCAACGTCGGGTTGATCAGGCGCTCCTGCGTCAGCTCGCCGGCGGGTGTGACGAGGCGTCGGCGGAGGCCCTTTCGCGTGCCACGCTGGATGTCTTCGGCCTCGATATGGCAGTGTGGCGTGTGCAGCCGGTAGAGGCTGGTCCAGCGCAACAGGCCCATCTGCTCCCGGCCGAGGACCTGCCAGACCTCCTCGTCGGGTGCGGCCAGACCGCTGTACTGGACGAACGGCACCCGATCATGCTCGTGGCCCCGGACGACGGCCAGCATCCGCTCGCGCATGGTCATCTCGGCCATGTTCCCTCTCCAGATCTGTCTCGGCGGCCCCCTGACGCTCCCCGAGAGCCGAACCGGCCCCCGGCTAACCGGACGGGGTCGCGCGCGGCGCTTCGGCATCGCGCTCGCCGCGGTTCCGGTCCAGCGGTATGAGATCCACCCGCCGAAGGAAGATCTCGGCGCCCTCCGATTGGATTTGAATCCGCCCTTTGCAGGGCTTGGCCTTGATGCAGCGATTGACCGTGACGCCGTTGAGGATCACCGTGATGGTTTCACCGTCGGCGACGCACTCAAGCCGGTTCCACCGACCGACGGGCCTCTCGACGTCGCGCGGGCCTCGAAAGCCCTTGACGTCGCGCCACGCGGGGTCGCGCCCGAACCAGTTGATTCGTCCGCTGTAAATCGTGACGGGCTTGCCCTTCGGATCGTAGACGTAGCTCGAGCCCTGCTTGGCCTCGGCGACCGGACACGTCACGGCGTAGCGATCGGACTTGTCGCCGACCACGATGAAGTCGCCCGTACCGCCCTCGATGAGCTGGCACTCGATCGAGTAGAGCCACACCCCACCGTAGGCGTGCTCCGTGCCGACCGAATGCAAGAGCACGCCGCTGTCGCGCGCCCGCTTGACTCGCGGCGGCCAGGTCTTCGGGCCCCACTTGTACTCGACAATCAGACGGTAATCGGAGAAGCTCTCACGCGTCGTGATGCAACCGTAGACCTCGCCGGAGATCCGCAGCAGACCGTCTTGGACAGAGAAGACGCCCTTCGGGTCGTTGTCTCGGCCGAAGCCTCGGAGATGGGTGTAGAAGCCGGTCAGGTCTTTGCCGTTGAACAGATGGATCACGCCCCTGGCGAGCGCATCGCACGGCTGGGCGGCCGCGACCGGATCCGTCAGCCCGACAAGGATAGCCACCAGCACGACGTACCGACACGTGGCCATGCGTGCCCCCTGTGTGGTGCTCGTCGCGATGGTCCTGACCTGACCACTCGCGGCATGTTATTGTAACCGTGAGGGGCGAATGGGGACCAGGGCGCGAGCCTTCCGATGCCGGAAAATCAAAGAAATATCGAACTAAAGGCCAGGTGTCGCGACCTGACCGCGGCGGCCAGAGCGGCCGCCGATCTAGGGGCAACCCCTTACGAGATAATCCGACAGCGCGATACCTACTTCCCCTGTGTTGTCGGGCGACTGAAGCTGCGTGAAGTCTGGGCCTCGGGGACAGAAGGGCCCGACGCGGCCGAGGCGACGCCCGATCGCTACGACCTGATCTGGTATCGCCGCGCCGATGCGGCCGGGCCGCGGCCGAGCGACTACCGATTGGCCCGTCATCAGGGCGACACGCGGTTGCGGGAGGTCTTGGTCGCCGCGCTGGGGGTCCGCGTCGAGGTCGTCAAGCGGCGCGAGGTCTTGCTGGTGGACGACGTACGAATCCATCTCGATCGGGTCAATGGGCTTGGGACGTTTATCGAGCTCGAGGCCATCGTCAGCGCAGCAACGGATGAGGAGGCCGCACGGGACAAGCTCCACCGGTTGTCCCCCGCCCTGGGCGTAGCGACCGAGGACGTCGTGCCGGTCTCTTACGCCGATTTGGTCCTTGCCGAGGCCGATGGCCGGCGTGCAGGCATCCAATAAGAGATTCAGTATGCCCGAGCGACGCGACAGCGACATGACGGATCTGCTTCGGCGAGCCGATTGGGAGGCATTGGGTCAACGGGCCGCGTGCGAGGCGGGCGTGCTCCGCTCGCTGCTGGCGCGGACGTACGACCCCGACGAGCTCATCGCGTGGCGTGCCGTGGACGCGATCGGACGAGCCGCGTCGGTGATTGCCGGCGATGACGTGGAGCGTGTCCGTCGCTTCATCCGTCGGCTTCTGTGGTCGATGAACGACGAGTCGGGCGGGGTCGGCTGGCATGCGCCGGAGGCGCTCGGCGAGATCCTCGTGCACAGGCCGGCCCTGATCGACGAGTACGGCGTGCTGCTGCCGTCGTACTTGCATGAACCGCCCTTTGAACGGGGCGCTCACCTGGCCGTGTGGCGCGTGGCGACCGTCAAGCCGGACCCTCTCGGCGAGGCGGTCGGCAGGCTGGAGCGGTCGGTCGACAGCGAGGACGCGGCGATTCGCGGCTTCGCGATTCTTGCCCTTGGGGTGTTGGCACCTGCGACGGCCCGAGAGCATGCGGCCAAGCTGCTGGCGGACGGCGAGGCGGTAACGGCCTACGACTTCGAGGCGGGCGACTGGACCACGACCGCCGTCGGCGACATGGCCCGTGCGGCCCTGGCACGGTGACTCGGCAGCGCTCGTGCTTGGGCCGGCGAACGTATTGCGTTGGCAACCGCATCCAAAAGGCGGAACACTGAACGATCGAACGTCGGAGAGGCATCGTGCCGAACGTCATCAGGACCTATCGACACCATGTGGCCACGCTGCATGCCATCGCATGCGTGGGTCTTGTGGTCGGATGTTCCGAGCCCATTCTGAGCCTCGACGACGTGGTGGCCGTGGATGGCCACGAATCGCTGTTGGTGGCCCATTTGGAGCATGAACCGCTGCATGGGATGCGGGTGAGCATCGAGCGGGCAACGATCAGCTTCCTCTATGACGGGCAACCGCTTGCGGAGCAACTGACCGACGACGAGGGTCGTGCGGTGGCGGTCTGCAGCCTCCCCGGCGGCGAGGTGTCGGCCATCGAGGCCACCGCGAGCGTGAACGGTTCGGTGCACCGCGCGACCAGCCGGCTGTTCCGCTGGCCCGCGGATCGCACGGTCCTGGTCGTGGACGTGGATGACACCATCTCGGAGACGGACTACGACGACCTGCTGCTCGACAAGATCGACCGCGAGTCTTACCCCCTGCCCCATGCTCAGGAGGCCATGAACGCACTGGCCAAGGACTACGGCATCATCTACCTGACCGGTCGTCCGCGGTTCCTGTTGGGCAAGACGCGGGAGTGGCTCGAGCGCAAGGGCTTTCCGCCCGGTCCGGTGATCACCTCGCCGGGCTTGTCCGAGATGCTCGACTTCCTCAGTCTGAAGATCGACCTGATCCGCACGACCAAGAAGTACGTGCCCGGTCTGCTCATCGGCCTCGGCGACAAGCGATCGGACGCCGAGGCGTATGGCCGAACGGGCCTACTGCCGCTGATCCTGCGTTTCCCGGACAAGCTCCGGGCACCCATTCGGGACAAGGGAATCGTCTTCAACGACTGGCCCGCCGTGACACGGTTCTTCCGAGACAATCGGACCGTCCTGTCCGACCCGAAACGGCTGGCGGCCGCGCTCGAGCGAGGCGATTTCGCCTCCTTCAAACGAACGAGCCCGACCGAGCCGGCAAAGCCCTCCCGCCAGTGAAGCCCCACGCGCCGCCCGGTCAGGCGGCCCTGTCCACCCAATCCGCTTGGCGCACCGGCTTGATCTGCCGATAGGGGTAGTAGCCTTCGCGGGCTGGGGCGACGTTATCGCCCCCCCCCAGGAGCCCACATCATGGCAAGCAAGAGCAAGGCCCGATGTATCGGGGTGTTGACCTCGGGTGGAGACTGCCCGGGGCTGAACGCGGCCATCCGCGGCGTGGCCAAGGCCGCCCGCACGCACTACGACATCGACGTCATCGGCATTCTCGACGGGTTCACGGGCCTGGTCGAGAACCGCGTGATCCAGATCGACGAGCGTCAGATGACGGGCCTGCTGACTTTGGGCGGGACGATGCTCGGCACGAGCCGCAACAAGCCGCACAAGATGCCCATGCCCGACGGCTCGAAGCGGGATATGACCGGGGCGGCGGTGGAGACCTACCGCCGGCTGAACCTCGACTGCCTCGTCTGCATCGGGGGCGACGGCACGGCCAAGAACGCCCTGCGATTGAAAGAGGCCGGGCTGAACGTCATGACGCTGCCCAAGACGATCGACAACGATATCGCCGAGACGGACGTCACGTTCGGCTACGACTCGGCCATGCACATCGCCACCGAGGCGATCGACCGGCTTCACACGACGGCCTCGAGCCATCATCGCATCATGCTGGTCGACATCATGGGTCACAACGCCGGGTGGCTGGCGCTGGGGGCGAGCCTGGCCGGTGGGGCGGACGTCTGCCTGCTGCCGGAGATCCCGTGCCGATTCGACGCCGTGGTCGAAGCGCTCGAGGGGCGCAGGCGGCACGGTCGTCGGTTCAGCCTGGTCTCGGTCTCCGAGGGCGCCCTCTATGCCGACGACGCCGGCAAGACGTCGAAGTCGGACAAGGGGGACAAGAAGAAGGCCGACAAAGACCAGAAGAAGAGCAAGAAGAAAGGCTGCCGCGAGGTCCGCAGCGCGGAGTTGGCCAAGCGCCTGCGAAAGGCCCTGGACATCGACACCCGCGTGACGACGCTGGGCCATGTACAGCGCGGCGGCATCCCCACCCCGACCGACCGTCTGCTGGCTACCGAGCTGGGCACGGCCGCGGCGGAGCTGATCGCCGACGGCCATTACGGCGTGATGGTCGGCGTGAAGGGGTCCAAGATGGTGCCCGTGCCGCTTGAGGACGTCGCCGGCAAGAAGAAGACCGTCCCGCTCGACCACCCGCTCATCAAGACGGCCAAGCTGATCGGCCTGTGCCTGGGAGACTGACCCGGCGCCGACCCGATGGACCTTCCCGCCGCATTCCCGTACGCTCCGTCCGTCGCGGACCTGTGACCTGCGAACAGACCCGTGTCTTCTTGACGGCCGTGAACGCGACAGGAAGGAGCGACGTCGGTTATGGAACACCCGATCGAACACGCCGTCGGCATCTACATCGGCCTGCTGCTGCTGGCCTGCGTGGTCGGCATCGTGGCCAAGCTGATCACGCACCTGCCCTATACGATCTTCTTGACGCTGGTGGGCCTGGGCATCGGCGTGCTCCACATCGGACCGGACCTGGCCGAGACCGGCTTCGGCACGGAGCTGATCTTCTTCGTGTTCCTACCGCCGCTGCTCTTTCAGGGCGCGATGCACATGGAGGTCAACCGCCTGCTGAAGCACATCCTGCCGATCGCATGCTTCGCCGTGCCGGGCGTGATCGTCTCGACCGTGCTGGTCGGAGGCATCGTCGGAACGATCGGCGGGATCAGCTCGATTCTCGTGGCGATGCTGTTCGGGGCGCTGATCTCACCGACGGACCCGGTCAGCGTGTTGGCGCTGTTCAAGCAGGCCGACGCCCCGGAGGACCTGCGGGCCCTGGTCGAGGGCGAAAGCCTGTTCAACGACGCCACGGGCGTGGTGCTGTTCACGATCCTGCTCGAGGCGGTCATCGAGGGGCAGGGCCTGGCCGTGGGGGCCGCGGCGCTGGCGTTCGTGAAGGTCTCGGCCGGGGGGCTGGCCTTGGGGGCGGCCCTCGGTTTCGCGGCGTTCTTCGTGTTGCGGCGGCTGGAAGACCACCTGCTCGAGAACGCGATCTGCCTGACGCTGGCGTACGGGGCGTTCTGGCTGGCCGAGGTGCTGCACCTCTCGGGCGTGATCGCCACCGTCATGGCGGGGCTGCTGATCGGCAACTACGGGCGTCGTCTCTCCATGAGCGCCAAGACCACCGAGACGGTCGAGGGCTTCTTCGAAGCGGTCGATTTCCTCGTCAACTCGTTTCTGTTCATCTTGATCGGCCTGGAGCTTCGGGAGATCCCCGACCAGATCCCAATCGACGTCAGCCCTGTCTGGCTGGTGATCGTGGCGATCGCGGCCATGCTGCTGGGGCGGGCGGTCGTGACGTACACGTTCTACTGGGCCTTCAATCAGGTCGGCCTCCGCCGGCCGCGGAGTTGGAGGCACATCCTGTTCTGGGGCGGGTTGCGGGGCTCGATCCCCATCGCGCTGCTGCTGCACCTGCCGACGCCGGACAGGCTGCCCGAGGGTAGCCCGCTAGCCGAGCTCCGCCCCGCGCTGCTGCTGGCCGGGTTCGGGTGCGTGTTCTTCTCGCTGGTGATCCAGGGTCTGACCATGCGTCCGTTGATGCGCTACTTGCGGATCGGCGTCGATGCCGACCAGGGCACGCCGGAGGAGCCGGCGGGGCTCGGTTGAACGGCAACCCTCCCTGACGGTCGCGTCTCCCAACACTACAGCCCTGACCGTGCGGGACAACGGGATGGGGCTCTCCTTCTTCACGGCTGACGTCCGCAGCGCCGCTGCGGCCGCGGTCGTGCGGGGCCGTTGATGCTCGGGCCGCCGCGCCGCCGGAGCGGGGAACCTTGCAGCGACCGGGACGCGCCCGTATAGTGAACCTCTTGAGGATGTTGGGCGCGGCTCGGCATCCGGAGTCGACCTGGATGAAGCGACGTGTGATCATCCTCGGCTCGACCGGCTCGATCGGCACGAACGCGCTGGACGTGATCGGTGCGCACTCGGATGCCTTCGAGGTGGTCGGGTTGGCCGCCCACTCGAGTTGGCGGAAGCTCGCTGAGCAGTGCGCCCGCTTCGCACCGACGTGCGTTGCCGTTGCCGACGGACGCGCCGCGTCCCGACTTCAAGCGGAGCTCAACGGCTCGCCGACGGTGATCGACGGGGAGGACGCACTCACCCGCCTGGTTGAGGATACCGACTGTGACGTGGTGGTTTCGGCCGTCGTGGGGGCCGCCGGCCTGCCGGCGACGCTGACGGCGGTCAAGCTCGGACGGACGATCGGTCTGGCCAACAAGGAGGCCATGGTCGTCGCCGGCTCGCTCATGATGCCGCTGGCTCGCGAGAGCGGGGCCGAGCTGCTGCCCATCGACAGCGAGCACTCGGCCATCTTCCAGGCGATGCGGGCGGGACGGAAGGAGGAGGTCGCGCGGATCTACCTGACCGCCTCGGGCGGGCCGTTCCGGACGTGGTCGGCCGAGCAGATCGCCGGGGCCACGCTCCAGGATGCGCTCAACCACCCGACGTGGAACATGGGCCCGAAGATCACGATCGATTCGGCGACTATGATGAACAAGGCGCTCGAGGTGATCGAGGCCCGGTGGCTGTTCGACGTGCCGGCCGACCGCATCACGGTCGTGGTCCATCCCGAGTCGATCATCCATTCGATGGTCGAGTTCTGTGACGGCTCGATCGTGGCCCAGCTCGGAACGCCCGACATGCGGACGCCGATTCAGTACGCCTTGACGTACCCGCACCGCCGTCCGGGCCCGAGCGAACGGCTGGACGTTCTGTCGCTACGGCGAATGCACTTTGAGCCGCCGGATACGACGCGGTTTCCGGCCGTGGACCTGGGCTTCCAGGCCGCTCGGCGAGGCGGGACGAGCGGGGCCATCCTGAACGCCGCCAACGAGGCCGCCGTCGAGGCCTTCCGCCAAGACAGGATCCGGTTTTCGGACGTGGTGAAGTTGACGTCCGAGGCCCTGGCCGAACACGAGGATATCGCCGAACCGACGCTCGAGGATCTCTTCGAGGCCGACGCCTGGGCCCGTTCGTTCGTGGCCGCGAAGGTCGATCAACGAAGCTCCGCTCGGGCCTGACGGATAGGAGGTCGCTTTCTTGCTTACATCGTCTGTCCTTTCCGGTGAGGGCTACCTGCTGGCCCTGACGGCCTCGGACATCTTCGATCGGATCATGGCCATCGGTCCGATCCTGATGATGATCATCGGCTTCAGTGTGGTGATCTTCGTGCACGAGCTGGGTCACTTCGTCATGGCCAAGCTGTGCGGCGTGCGGGTCGACAAGTTCGCGATCGGGTTCGGTAAGGAGATCCTCGGCTACACCTACGGCGAGACGCGCTACTCGTTCAACGTCCTTCCGCTTGGCGGCTACGTCAAGATGCTCGGGCAGGAGGACTTCGAGATCGACAAGAGCGGCGAGTGGAAGGTCAAGGACAACCCTCGCTCGTTCACGAACAAGCCCGTCGGCAGCCGCATGTTGATCGTCTCGGCCGGGGTGATCATGAACCTGGTCTTCGCGGCGATCGTCTTCATGGTGGTCTTCATGGTGGGGCGCGAGACGATCCCCGCGCGGGTGGGCCACATCTTGCCGGGTAGCCCCGCCCACCGGGCCGGGCTGATGCCGGGCGACAAGATCCTGAACATCAACGACTCGACGATGGACGACTACTCGGACGTCAAGCGGGCCATCATGCTCGCCGACGCCGACAGGCCCATCGAGATCACCGTGCAACGCGAGGGCGCCGACAAGCCGGTTCACTTCGAGATGGAACCGGAATGGTCGGAGGAGCAGAAGGTCCGCCAGATCGGCATCGCCGCGCCGATGACGCTTCAGATCGGCGCGCTGAACCTGCCTCCGGACGAGGAGCACCGCGAGGACCGACTCCAGGTGGGCGACGTCCTGATCGCGATCGACGGCGTCCAGGTGAAAGACCACATCGATGTGGAGCGTCGCATCACCGACAAGTGGGGCCAGGAGGTCGAGGTCCTCGTCAAACGCCCCGAGAAGCCGAGTGACCCGGATGGGCCCGGCAAGCAGGTCACGTGCAAGCATCGGGCCCAGATGCTGTTGATCCCGTCCGGCGGGGGCGGCGTCCGCGGCCAGCACCTGCTCGGATTGAACCCCCGCGCGAGGCTATTGGATGTTCCCGCGGGTACGCCCAGCGACCGAAGCGGCCTGCAGGCGAATGACATCATCGTCAAGTGGGGCGACCGCTGGCATCCGACCGCACAGGAATGCCAGGACATGCTCCTGGAGAAGGACGATTACGGCCAGTACATCCACGCCGGCCGCGACATCGAGGTCGTCGTTCGGCGCATCGGGATGGACAAGGAGATCGGCATCGACGCCGATCACCCGACCGGCACGCTCGTGAGCTACAAGATCCTCAAGCCGTTGATCGAGCGGCGCGACGCGATCCGGATGGAGGCCTGGGACAATCCCCAGGGCGCGCGGCAGCAGATCATGGCCATCCTCAAGGAGCAGACCGACAGCGAGGCGATCCTCCAGGCCGTCCAGGAGGACCTCGCCGCGCGAGCCTCGTCACCGCAGACGCTCGACCGCTGGCTGCTGAACCTCGACCGCGAGACCTTCGTGGTCCGGCCCGAGTCGAAGGGGATGTTCAACCCGGGTCCGCCGCGGGCAGGCGTGGTGTTCGGCACCCACGAGACCGACCGGCTGGTGGTGGCCAGGATCACCGGGGTGGCCAACGACGGGCGGGCTTACCCGGCGGGCGCGCTCAAGATCCCGCGCGGTGCCCTGATCACGCACGCGGGCGGCAAGCCGGTTCGCGCCTGGATCGATCTGGTCGACGTCTTTCGAACCCAGGCCGGCAGCGACATCGAGCTGAGGTGGATCCATTCCGGCGTCGAGGCCAAGGGGACGATCCGCGTGCCCAAGAGCCTCAAGACCGTCCTGGAGCTCAAGCCGCGGGCGGAGGTGGTCCGCATCGCCGATCGCAAACGGGCGACGTTCCGCCGTGACGGCCGACCCGTGCCCGTGACGCTGCCGTATTGGGGCGCCGCGTATGAGATCCTGAAGGAGAACCAGGGCAACACCGTGCCTGTGGTCTACCGCTACGGCGGCGAGGAGATCTCGACCACGCCGGACGGCAAGCCGCTGACGTTCGAGGTGACCGAGGACAATTGCGATCCCTGGATGATGCGGATCATGTACTCGTCGATGCTCATGCACTACCCGGAGACGTTCGTCCTGCGCAAGTCGAATCCGTTGGCGGCGATGTGGATGGGCTTCAAGAAGACGGGGAACTTCATCATCCAGGCCTACCAGACCATGGAGCACATCATCTTCACGCAGAAGGTCGGCGTGGAGAACATCTCCGGGCCGGTGGGCATCTTCCGCATCGGGCACAGCGTGGCCCAGTCGGGCTGGGTCAACCTGCTGTACTTCCTGGCGTTCATCTCGGCGAACCTGGCGGTGATCAACTTCCTGCCGCTGCCGATCGTCGACGGCGGGCTGTTCGTGTTCCTGATCCTCGAGAAGATCCGCGGCCGGCCGGTCAGCATCAAGATGCAGGTGGCCACCCAGATCATCGGCCTGGTCCTGATCATCGGGATCTTCGTCTTCGTCACGTTCATGGACGTGAGCAAGTGGATGGGCGAGGGGTAGGGGAATAGGACGGGGCGCGGCGCAGCGCTCTTCCGGCTCGCGACCGCTTCAGATCTTCGGCGTCAGCAGCAGAAACACCCCGGCTATCAACGCGAACCGAACCACGAGAAACAACCCCACCGCCAGCAGCGCCCGCTTGACGTCCATCGGCCAGAAACGCGTCAGCGCCAGAATCGCCAGCCCGGCCCAGACCAGGATGCAGGCATAGCCCATCACCGGGCGAAGCAGGACGTCGATCAACATGGCCACGACGCTGAGGACCAGGACCATCGACAGCAGCCTGCCGGGTCGATACGTGCCCTCCCTTCTGCCGACAAGCCAGACCACGCCAGCTAGGAGCAGCAGATCTACCACGAGGAAGAGTACGTTGGACATGTCGCAGGCTCCCGCCGAGTGCGAGGCGTTCGAAGCAGTCCGCGGCTACACCCAGCTCTGGCCCTGCATGTCTCCCGGCACGGGCAGGCCGAGCATCGTCAGCACCGTCGGCGCGACGTCGTAGAGGCTGGCCGTGTCGACGCGACCCTTGGCCTCCAACGACGGATGCCGCAGCAGGTACATCCCGTGGCGGGCGTGGTTGGCGTCGTCCGGGCCGGTGTCGTTCTCGAACGTGTACACGCTCGGGTTGCCGACGGTGCCGACGCTTCGCCATCGCAAATTGCCGAACAGCACGATCAGGTCGGGCGCGACGTTGTTGACCTTGTGGTAGATGGCCTCGGGCTTGTAGACCTTCGTGCCCATCGGTTGGCCGTTGTGGTCGACGATGTTCTCGAGCCGCTCGATGATCTCGTCCCGGAAGGCCTCGTACTTGCGCTGCTTGATCACGCCGTTCGGCTCGCGACCCTTGACGTTGATGAAACAGCGGGCGTAGTAGCCGCCTTCGCCCCAGACCTTCGTCTTCTTCCAGTTCACCTCGACGTCGGCGAAACGGGTCGGCTCGGAGGGCACGTCCTTCAGTGTCAACAACCCCTCCTTGATGAGCCAGTCGTTGAAGCAGAAGCCGCCCTCCATGAGCTGCGCACCGTGGTCGCTGGCCCACATCACGGCCGTCTTGTCCAGGTCCATCATGTCGAGCAGCTCGCCGATCTGCTCGTCGAGGAACTTGTGGTAGTCGCGGATGCAGTGCTCGAGCGGATTGCCCGGCTCGTAGCGATGGTGCTGTGGGTCCATGTATTGCCAGAAGCCGTGGTAGAGCCGGTCGGGGCCCATCTCGACCATCCAGAAGAAGTCCCACTCCTTGGTCGTGACGAGGTGCTTGGCCAGCTTGAACCGCGCCCGCGTCATGTCGTAGATCTGCTTGATGAGCCAGTCCTTGTCGTCGGTCCGGAAGTTGCGGACGTCGAGCTCGTACTCGGGCACGACCTCGTCGATCTCGGCCTTGAGCTCCTTGGGCCACGTGTAGTCGCTCTCCTTGCTGGGCGTCATGAAGCTGGTGACCATGCAGCCGTTGGGCGGCGTGACGATGGGGAACGTGCCCGGCACGCCGAGGACGATCACCTTCTTGCCCAGCCGGCTGAGGATCTCCCACACCCGCGGCTCCTTGACGGCCAGCGACGTGGCGATGCTCAGCTTGTCGTAGCTGTAGTCGGCCCGGTTGCGGAAGCCGTAGATGCCGAGCGTGCCGGGGTCCTTGCTGCTGGCCATGCACGACCAGGCCGGCACGGTGATGGGCGGCATGCTGCTTTCGAGGTTGCCGTAGGTCGCGTCCTGCATGAGCCGCTTCTGGACGGGCAGATCGTCGACGAAACGCTCGAACATGAGGTGCGGGTCACCGCAGTCCAATCCGATGATGGCGACTTTCTCAATGGTGCTCATGTCGGTGTCCTTAGTTAGGGTCTAGGGTTTGGGGTCCGGTGACCCATTCGGATCGGGATCCGGGACCCGGGGCCCGGGACCCGTCCTGCGAAGCCTACCTTCTCGCTCCGCGAGATACGCCACCGCCCGTGCAACCACCTCACGCGTGACCTCCTCGATGGGCCGCTTCTTGATGCTCGTGCCGGCCGACGTGCGATGGCCGCCGCCGCCGAACTCCCGCGCCAGAGTCAGGACGTCCACGTCGCCCTCGCCGCGGAAGTTCACACGGACCGACCCGCGAAGCCCTTCGCTGAACAGGATCGCGATGCTCGCCCCGGCCAGCATCCGCGGGATCATCACCTGCTCGTCGATGTCCGCGTGCGAGCATCCCGCCTCGACGATCTCCTCATGGCTGATCGTGCTCCAGGCCACGCGGCCGTCCTCGCTGAGCCGGGTGTTGGCGTACACGATCCGCAGCAGCTCGAATTCGGCCGGCGTCCTCGAGCGGTGCACCTTCTCACAGATCTTGACGATGTCCGCACCGGCGGCCGCGAGCTCCGAGCCGACGTGGAGCGACTTCGGCGTCGTGTTCGGCAGCGAGAAGCCCGACGTATCGCCGTGCAGACCGGCATACAACATCGTCGCGATCATCGGGGTGATCGTCCAGCCCAGCAGACCCAGCAGGTCGTAGACCAGCTCACACGTGCTGCTGGCCAGCACGTTCACGTGGTTCCACCGACCGAAGTGCTCGTTGCTGACATGGTGGTCGATGACGGCGATGGGTTTGCCTTCCAGCCCGGCCAGGCCGCAGGCGATGTTGAGGCGGCTGGTGACGGCCGTGTCGAGCGCGACGACCAGATCCGCACCGTCGACATCGGGCTGCTCCATCGGGGTGATGCTCGACCATTCGAAGAGCAGGAGCAGGCGCGGCGGCACGAGCACGCGCTGGCACGCGACCTCCGGGCGTTTGCCGTTCTCACGCAGGGCCAGGGCCAGCCCCGACAACGATCCGACACAATCCAGGTCGGCACGGACGTGGCCGACAAGCAGGGGCCGCTGCACAGCGGCGATCAGGTCCGCGATCTCCTGCAAGCTATGATCAGAGCCGCCGCCCAAACAAAACCTCCGTCAGCAGCGATCGGGTCACGCCTCGGTGACCGTACGCGGTGAACCGTCGGTCAACCAGCGGTAGGTCTTCTCGATGCGGTCCCAGTTGTGCTCGCGATCCAGCGACCAGAACCGTCCGATCACGCCGACGAGCTTACCCAGGCCGAGCTGCTCGGCCTCCTGCTCGACCGAGCCGATGTAGATGGCGCCGCTCTCGGGCCGCTCACCGCGGCGCCCCAGCATCGAGTGGATGTAGACCTCGGGCACCCCTTCCTTCTTCGCCAGACGCATGAGGGCCTTGAGGTGGTCGACCGACCCGTGCGAGCTGTAGAACGACACGATGCCCAGCAGGTGCAGCCGGGTGCCGTCGGCCTTGGCCCCGCGCACGGCGTGCAGCCAGGCCTCGTTCGCGTCGAACGAGCCGTCCTCGATGCTCCGGTTGATGCGGACGCGATCGGCCGGAATCGTGCGCCCCGCGGCGATGTGCAGATGGCCCGTCTCGCTGTTGCCGACCGACCCCTCGGGCATGCCTACGGGTGGGCCGGCCGCGGCGATCGTCGTCATCGGCCACTCGGCCATCAGGCGGTCCATGTTCGGCGTCTCGGCCGCGGCGATCAGGTTGCCTTCCGCCTCGTCGCGGTAGCCCCAGCCGTCGGCGATGATCAGCACCACCTTGCGCTGCTCGGCCCCGGCCGGCGGCGTGATGTCGCCCTCGATCAGCGGCGCGCCCGTCATGGCGTCGGGGACGGGCAGGTCGATCATCGTCAGCAGCGTGGGGGCCACGTCGGTCAGGGCGCCGCCGCTGCGCATGGCGAAGTCCTTGCCCGCGCCGACGACGATGCACGGCACGGGGGTATCGGTATGCCCGGTGTCGATCGCCCCGTCCGGGTAGTACCACCGCTCCACGGTGCCGTGATCGGCCGTGATCATCACCATGTAGTCGTTCGCCAGGGCGGTCTCGACGACGCGTCCGACCTGCTCGTCCACGGCGTGAACGGCCTTGAGGATCGCTTCCTTGTTCTCGACGTGGCCGATGACGTCCGTGTTGGCGAAGTTGATGGCCACGAAACCGTAGTCGCCGCTCGTGATCTTCTCGACGGCCAGATCCCCCACGCCGCGACAGTTCAGCTCAGGGACGGTGCCGTAGTCCTTGACGGTCGGCGATTCGGCGACGAACCGCTCCTCGCCGGGCCAGGCCTCCTGCCGCTTGCCGTTGAGGAAGAACGCGACGTGGATGGCCTTCTCCGATTCGCACACCTTGGCGACGCGCCGGCCGCTCTTGGTGACGACCTCCATCAGCCCGTCCTCGACCTCGCCGAGTGGCGGAAAGGCCACCTTCACCGGCAGGCTCGGGTCGTACTGGATCATGGTCGACATCTGAAGCTTGATGGGCGGGCGGTCGAAGTGCGGGAACTCGTCGCAGACCAGGGCCTGGCTCAGCTCGACCTCACGCTCGCCGCGAATGTTGTAGAAGATGACGTAGTCGCCGTCCTGGAAGCGGCCCAGCGGCTTGCCCGCCGAATCGACCAGCGTCAGCGGCTCCATCTGCTCGTCGTCCTCGCCCGCGCGGTAGGCGGCTCGGACGGCCTCTGCCATCGGATACGACTTGGTTGGTTCGCTCATGAGACCCCTAGATCACGAGACAGGTACCCTGTGCGGCTCGAAGGACTCGCCGTCCAGGGCGACCGGCTCCCCCGACGGCACGGTTCAGAACACGAGATTGTCATCCGGGCTCGGACGCCCGTCAATGCGCGTTGGCTGCGCCATGAACAACGAAGCAAAGCTGTTGCAGGGAAGCGTCGGAACAGCCCCCACCGGCCGGGAGCCGACGGTTCGCGTTTCCCCTCACCGGTACACCAAGGGATGCCGCCCATGCGACCGCAGGCCCGGCTGGGCGTGTCCATCGCGGCGAGTCGCTACCGATGCGTCCCGTACTGACGGCTGGGCCCCCGTTGGTTCGTCAGCTTGCGGAAGACCGTGACCGTGTGGCCGCCGCGGAGCTCACGGTTGTCACTCGTGATCACGAGCACCTCGATGCGATGTTCCCCGGGCGAGACCAAGATCTTCTCGCCCGTCTGGCCGTTGCAGATCGGGATGCCGTTGTCGGTCCATAGGAAATCGGCCTTGGTGGGCGAGATCCCGACGGGCAGGTCGGCCCGGAAGCTGACGTAACATGGACTCGTGCCGACGCTGACGCTGGTATGCACCGCCACCTGACCGCCGGACCTCCTCGCCGGGGCGGCCGGCTTGGCGGTCGACGCGCCGGAAGCGGCCGGCGTCGAGACAGTCGATCGCTTCGGGATCGGCTGACGGCTGCGAACCGGCTTGGTCCGATCGGGCGGCGTGACCGCAGTGGTACGCCGCACCGGGGCGGTCTTCTGGCGCCGGGTCGGTGATGTGGTCTCGCCCGGCTTGCTCACGACGGTGGTCTTGGTGCGATCGGGCGACGGCGTCCTCGCCTGAGGTGCGATCGGCTCGGGGTTCCGCGGCTTGGGCGGCCTGGCCGCGGTCCGCGTATCGGACTTCACCTGATACTTCGAGGGTTCACGCCGAGCCGTCGGCGTCACCGTCGTCCGCTCCGGATAGGTGAGCTGCCGCCGAGGCGTCTCCTGAAGGTTCTTCTTTTTGGCTGGCGGCAGAGGCTTGTAGGGGGCCTGACCGGCGGTGGTCCCACCGGAGGATTCCGAGCTCTCCGTCCAGACCTTACGGGCACGGTCGTTGGGCGAGACCCTGGTGCGAACGACGTTGGTCGGCCGGGGCCGCGTCGGGTTGCGATCGACGCTGTAGTCCCGCACGATCGGCGTCTTCGGTTCGGCCGACCGCCTTCGATCCGGTGTCGGCGCGGGACTGGCCGGGGATTCCCCGACGGGCTTCTTCGGAGTCACGCGCGGGGACGACCTGCCGTTGCCGTTGTCGGTCGCCGTCGTCTTGCTCGGCAGGCGCTGTCGTGAGACGGCAGGACGGGACGGCCGGTCGGGCAGCTCGGTGCTGACCGCCTCCTCGCGGGCGACCTGGACATCCGAGAGCCCCCCGGCCGGAACGGCACGTGGTGAGGCCCGGCGGGCATAGGCGATGGCCTGCCTCAACCGGCCGTGAGACTCACCGAGCGTGGGGAACTCGGCCGGCTTTCGGGGCTTGATCCCGCACTGCATGGCGAACAGGGCCGCCGCGCTCTGCGGCGTCCGTTCGTGGCCCAGCCCTTGGAAAATACCCCAACTGAAGTCCTTGAAGCCGTGCCGGCGGTACCACTCGACGGCCTTGCGCGACTCGACCTGACAGATCACGAAGTCGTTCGATGTCCAGAACACGCCGACCGGCATATTCCGATAGTAGCGGATGCGGCTCGGATCGAGCATCTCGGCCGAGAAGTTGGACTGCCGCACGGCCAGGCAACTGAACATCCTCGGGAACCGGTTCACCATGTAATGGGCCATGTAGCCGCCGGACGACCAGCTCGTCGACAGCACGCGGTCCTTGTCGATCGGCATCTTGGAGATGACCTCACGGATGGCCGCGTGCGAGGTCTTCACGTCCTCGCGCACATACGGCAGGTCGGGGTCCTTGAGCGGGAACTGCATGAACAGGTCGGACGTGCGAAGCTGCGGCGCGATCATGACGAAGCCGTAACGATCCGCCTCCTCCTGCCACTCCAGCGCCTGCGGGTAGCAGTTGTCGAACGGCTTCATGCCGTGGAAGCTGACGACCAGAGGCCATTTGCCGTTCTTGGTGGCCGGATGGACGGGCGTGTCGACGCCGCGTTTCATCTGGGCCATGTACTCCTCTGGCCTGTAGATCCAGTACGGCCATTTGTATCTCTCGTCGGTGACGAGGTCGAGCTTGCCCTTGCCGCGCGGCTGCGGCACGGCGCAGCCTGAGCTGAGGCAAGCCACGAGACCGACCAGCAAGACACCCGCGTATGTGAACCGATTCATCGGAACCTCGACAGATGGTCGCCACGACCTAACCGCTGCGTCTCCGACGCAATCTCCGGCAGGCCGCATCAAGCGAAAGCGGACAGCCCGAGTTGCGCGCTGTCCGATCGTCGAAGAGGCATCCGTTCCTTTCGCCACCCTACGCTAAGAGTAACCGAGGTCCAGGCCGACCGCGCCCGAAACCCATAATCCCAAATAGTATAGTCAAGCCGCAGGCCCGATCCAAACCGGTTTCTAGGGTTGTTCCCAGTCTGACCTCGCAACCTGCCACGGCCCGGCACACCTGCCCGTCACCGTGGCCCATGAACCACGGGGGCGTCATTCGCCGTCGGAGACGACTCTCACACCAGCATAAGCATAGTCCGCCGTCGCGGCCGCGACCGTGAGGAAGCGTTGCCGTTAAGCTGCTCCAACCACACAGCTCCTTTACGCTGCTCTGACAAGCCTCACAGGCCTTCCCAGTGCTGTTATCGGCAAGAATCTCCGAAACGCGCCAGTCACCCGGCCAGCGAGCCGCCACGAGGTGACACCAGGGCCGTCGGGCAGCACAAGATATTGTCTTACAAAACGTTACGCCAGAAGGCCTCGGCAAACTCCGGCGACCAGTTGGCTCGATCGGCCGGCATGGTAGGAATACGGATGGCCTTGTCGGGGTGACGCAGACAGTCGGTGATGTAGTCTGCGGTCTCGCACAGGATACGCTCTCGCACCTTGCGCCAGTCGGTATAGGATCGTCCGAAGAGTCGCATGCCGACCTTGCCAAATGCGGCCGTCCGGCAGGCTACTCCTCCTGGGCAGCCTCCTCACGGGCTCGCTGCATCCGCTGGCTGGTCCAGATGCCCAGCACCGCGGCGGCGGGCCCGACGGCCAGATACTCGATGGGCAGCCCACGCGACAGGGCGTTGGGCGCTATTATAACAACTTCGCGGTACGCTCCGAGGGCGTCGGGCAGCCCGGGCCACATCCAGCCGCTTAACGCACCCAGCAGCACCACCACCGGCACGGCCAGGCAAGGCCAGATCCGTAGGGCCGTTTGACAGAACTGGGCGGCCACGAGGGCTCCGGCCCAGAATCCCACCCCGATGGCGAAACAGACCTGGACCTGCACGACCGGCGCCTCGGGCCGACCGGATACGATCCGGATCAAGACCGCCGCGACCAGGGCCGTGATGACCAGCATGCCCAGGCCCTGACGCAGCTCATTGGACCAGTCAGCCGGCTGGCCCGTCCGCCGCGCGCCGTGGGCGAGCCAACGATCCAGCAGCCCGCCCGTTACCCTGTCAGATGCCGAAGTCCCGTCCGAGGTATCCCCCTCTTTGGACCCGGCCTCGGTCGCGGGACCGCGCAGGCCCGCCACCATCTCCGTGGCCGTACCGGCGACGTAGGCGGTCGCCCACACGAGCGTCATCAGCAGGACATCGACGGCCAACAGCCCGAACACCGCGCCACGTTCAGCGGGCACGCCGGCCTGATACTGGAGCAAGACCGTCAGGTCACCGCCGCGGAGGGCGATGCCCGCCAGCCCCACGCCGACGGCGAACATCCCGACGTCCATCAGCCGTCCGCGCATCAGGAGCGTGGCCGCCGACGAACCCGCCGCGGCGAAGGCCAGCAGCGCAATCAGCGCCAGCGGCAGGTCCCGACGGAAGACCAGCGTGACCGCGCCGTAGGGGTCTTTCGGGGCCGCCACGGGCCACACCAGGAACAGGGCGACGGCCAGCACGATGCCGCACACGATCGTCAACCACAGCTTCTCGCCGAAGTGCATCTGGGGGAACAGATCGGCGGCCGAGGCGTCCTCGGCGGACGCGCCGGCTTCTCGGGCTCGGGCGGCGGCCGCAGCGCTCATAGGACACCACACTCCTGCAAGATCTTCTGGAGCTTCTCGCGGTTGGCCGGGGCCATCGGGCACAGCGGCAGCCGGAACGCCTCGGTGATCATGCCCTTCATCGCCATGGCGGTCTTGATCGGGATGGGGTTCGTCTCGAGCGACAGCATGCCCTGGCCGAGCTTGAAGAGCTTGCGATGCTGCTCGCGCGCGCGGGCGAAGTCGCCCGCCAGCGCCGCGTCGGTCAGGGCCTTCATCTCCTCCGGCACGATGTTGCCGATCACGCTGATCACGCCCACGCCGCCGATGGCCATCAGCGGCAGGGTCATCGAGTCGTCGCCCGAGACGATCGCGATGTCGCACAGGGTCGTCAGCTCGCTGGCGTCGTCCATGCGACCGGTCGCGTGCTTGACGGCCACGATATGGTCGAACCCCTTGCGGAGCCGGGCGACCGTCGCGGGCTGGATCTCCACGCCGCACCGGCCCGGGATGTTGTACAGGACGATAGGCAGGTCGACCTTCTCGGCCACCGCCGCGAAGTGCTGATAGAGCCCTTCCTGCGTCGGCTTGTTGTAGTAGGGCGAGACCATCAGCGCGCCGTCCACCCCGGCGTGCTTGGCGTGGATGGTCAGCCGCAGGGCCTCCTCGGTGCTGTTGCTGCCGGTGCCGGCGATGACGGGGACCCTGCCGGCGGCGCGACGCACGACGGCCTCGATCACCTTGTCGTGCTCTTCGTGGCTGAGGGTCGGCGATTCGCCCGTCGTACCGCACGGGACCAAGGCGTCGGTGCCGGCCTCGAGGTGACGATCCACCAGCCGGTCGAGCGCGTCCCAGTCAACGTGGCCCGCCTTGAAGGGCGTGACCAGGGCCACCATCGTTCCGCGGAAGGTCATGCCTCGTCCTCCGGCGCATGCAGGATCAGGAGATCCTTCATCTCTCTCACGGCTTCCCGAACCCCCACGAACATCGCCCGCGAGATGATCGAATGACCGATGTTGAACTCGCCCCAACCGGCGATCGCGGCGACCGGGGCGATGTTCCGGTACGTCAGGCCGTGCCCCCCGTGGACGACCATGCCGCGGGCGTAGCCGAGGTCGATGCCGTCGGCCAGCTTGCGGAGCTCGCGCTCGAGCGTCCGCGACGACTTGGCGTGGGCGTAACCGCCCGTCCACAGCTCCACCGCATCGAAGCCGCACTCGGCCGACGCCTCGATCTGATCGGGGATGGGCTCGATGAACGCGCTCGTCATGGCCCCGGCGTCCTTGAGACGCTTGACCACCTGTTTGATGCGACGCTTGTGCTTGACCACGTCCAGCCCGCCCTCGGTCGTCACCTCCTCGCGCCGCTCGGGCACGAGCGTGCACTGGTCGGGCTCCAGGCGGCACGCGATCTTGACGATGCTCGCCGCGATGGCCATCTCCATGTTCAGCTTGACGGCCACGGTGGCGCGGAGGACCTCGGCGTCGCGGTCCTGGATGTGCCGCCGGTCCTCACGCAGATGAAACGTGATGCCGTCGGCGCCGCCCAGCTCGGCCTCGACCGCCGCCCAGACCGGATCGGGCTCGTCGGTCTTGCGGGCCTGCCGGACGGTGGCCACGTGATCGATATTCACTCCCAGCTCAACCATGCGTCGACTCCACTTGACCGTGTCGATGTTGCAAGGACGGATTATACTCACCGCGGGCCCGGGTGTCGTGGGCAACCTGCCAAGTCCTTAGGAGATGTCCGTCATGGTGTCCTTGATCACGTTCATCGCCCTCATGGCCGTAGCGGCCGGCCCCGCTTCACAAAAGGGTAACTGGTACGAGCGGGCGTTCTATCTGCTGCACGAAGACCACCACACGCAAAGCCGCTTCGAGGTCGGCCGCGACGCCGACCCCGAGACCACCGCGCGGCTGATCGCCCTGTCCAAGCCCGACGTCATCCAGATCCACGCCAAGGGCAACCCGGGCTGGACGACGTACCCGACCAAGATCGGCCACACGCCGCCCAAGCTCGCCCGCGACGTGCTGGCCGTGTGGCGCGACATCGCCAAGGACATGAAGACGCCCTTCAGCGTCTACTACAACATCGGGCGTGACGGCGTGATCATGAAACGCAAGCCCGAGTGGAACCGCATCCGCTACGACGGCAAGCTCGTCGACCGCGCGATCTGCTATCACTCGGGCGTGGCCGAGGCCTACCTCTGGCCGATGGTCCGCGAGATCATGGTTGGGTACCACCCGGCGGGCTTCTGGTTCGACGGGTCGGTCTTCACGATCCGCATGTGCTACTGTGACGACTGCCGCGAGCGCTTCCGACGCGAGCACAACCAGGACCCGCCCACCAAGCCGACCGACAAGACCTGGCCCGCCTTCCAGGCCATGCAGCGACAGATCTATCGCGAGTTCGTCCGCGACACGGCCCGGATGATCCACGAGATCGACCCCAACTGCCTCGTGGCGTTCAACTGGGCGTATTCGCTGCGGATGCCCGAAAAGCCCGACCCCGGCATCGCCTACCTCACCGGCGACATCGGCAACCGCGTCGAGGGTCTCTCACCCGAGGCGCACTGGTACGACAGCACCGGCCTGCCGTTTGATCTGATGACGCAGCTCAACACGATGGTCGAGCGCAAGGACGACAGAACCGGCCGCCCGATCAGGAGCATGGAGCCCAAGCCCCGCTGTCAGATCGAGCAGGAGATGGCCGTCATACTGGCGGGCGGTGGGCGCTACTTCGTGTGGGACAACCCGACGCCCGAGAGCGGCCTGCGGCCCGAACGCATGCAGGCCCTGGCCGAGGTCGTCGAGCCGTTCCTTCGCGCGAGGCAGGCGTGGTGTCTCGACAGCGTGCGCCTTCCGGACGCGTCGCTGCTGAACGATTCGGTCGGGCATTACGCGGTCAACGACGCCGCGGCCGTGGCGTTCAACAAGCGGAACAACCGCATCGAGGGCGCATCCGACGTGCTCGCGCGTCTGCACATCAACTATGAGATGCTGCCCGATTGGCGGCTGCTGGAGGGGGACGTCCGCAGCCCGGTCATCATCGTCGAGCATCCGAAGAAACTGACCGACCAGATCGTCCGTGCGCTCCTCGACCAGGTCCGCGAGGGCAAGACGCTCTTGATCACGGGCATGGGCCCGTCGCGCGATAGGCGGTTGAACGACGCCTGCGGCATCGAGACATGCAAAGGGCCAACCGGCGCCGAACCGCTCCTCGTCCGCATCGGCGACAAGGAGCTTCGGTTCAAGCATTGGCTGTTTCGCGTAACGGCCCCCTCGACCAAGACGCTGCTGGCGGTGCGGACCGCCGACGGCAAGACCCATCCTCTTCTGACCGAGGCCCGCTGCGGCGAGGGACGCGCCTTGTACGCCGCGCTGCCCCTGCTGAGCAAGCATGGCCCGAACGAGGTGCCTACCACGATCCGCCGGGTCGCCCTCGACGCGGCCGCACCGCCGAAGGCCCGGCTGCTGACGACCGATGCGCCGTCGACCGTCGAGGTGGTCCTGCGGACAAAGGGCAACGACCGTATCGTCCATCTGGTCAACATGGCCCCCGGCACGCGCGAGGTGATCACGACGAACCGCAGGCGGTACACGCGGATCACCGAGATCCCGCCCGTCGAGACGTGCCGCGTGTCGCTGCGACTGCCGGGCAAGCCCCGCGAGGTCCGGCTCGAGCCGCAGGGCAGGCCGCTCGAGGCATGGCGCTATGACGCCGGTCGCCTCGAAATGACCGTGCCCCGCTTCGCGATCCATCAGCTCGTCGTCGTGCGTGTGGTAGACTGAAACCCCTGTGGGATGTCGAGGCTCCCGGCGGCGGAAAAGGGAACGCAGTTTTTCTGCATGTACGATCTAGGTGGTGCAAGATAGGCGAAGAGCTGCGTCGCCCTTTCTGGTAAGGAACCGACCCATGGACGTGCTGATCCTCAACGGCTCGCTTGTCGAAGACGACGCCACCGACCGCGCCGGTCGCGTGGCCGCCGCCGAGCTGGCTCGACGCGGCTGCGACGTTCATGCGATGACGCTCCGTGACATCGACATCGAAGGCTGCATGGGCTGCTACCGATGCTGGATCAAGACACCGGGGGAGTGCGTCCGCGATGACGCCGGGCGCGAGGCGGCGCGGCGGCTGGTCCAGAGCGACGTGACGGTGTTTCTGACCCCAGTCACGTTTGGCGGCTACTCGTCCCAGCTCAAAAAAGCACTGGATCGCATGATCCCCGACATCTCGCCCTACTTCATGAGGATTGAGGGCGAGACGCACCACAGGCCGCGCTACGACCGCTACCCGAAGCTGTTCGGGCTCGGCGTGCTGGCTGAGCCCGACGACGAGGCCGAGGAGATCTTCGCCCATCTCGTCGGCCGCAACGTGCTCAACATGCACGCGCCGCTCTGGGCCGCGTGCTGCGTCGGCGCCGAGCAGTCGAAAGACGACATGGCCGAGATGATCCGCGAGGCCCTCGATGCATTGGAGGTGCCCGCATGACGCCACCCAAACGAGCCTTGCTGCTGGTGGGCAGCCCGCGGGCGCCCAAGAGCAACTCGGAGATGCTCGGTGCGTATCTGATGAGCCGCTTGGCCGAGCGCGGCCTCGAGCCGACGACCGCGCGGGTCGGTCGGACGATGCCCGATCGGGCCAGGCTCGACGAGATCGCCGAGGCCGTCGAGGCCGCCGACCTCGTGGTGATCGCCGCGCCGCTCTACGTCGACTGCGTGCCCGCCCAGCTCACGCGCGTTCTGGAGGACCTGGCCGAGCGGCGCCGGGCAGCCAAGGCATCCGAGCCGGTCGAAACGCGGGAGCCTTCACCCGGCCTGACCGTCATCTTGAACTGCGGCTTCCCCGAGGCGCACCACAACAACACGGCCCTGCGGATCTACGAGACGTTCGCCAGGCAGGCGGGCATGACGTGGCTGGGGGGCGTCGGCATGGGCATGGGTGAGATGCTCGACCGCAGGCCGCTCGACGCGGCGCCCAGACCCGTCGAGAGGATCCGTCGGGCGATCGACCTGGCGGCCGAGTCGCTGGCCGATGGTCGCCCCCTGCCCGAGCAGGTGCAAGAGCTCATCGCCAGGCCGAGCATCCCGCGCTGGCTGTACAACGTCATGGCCGACCGGTCATGGCGCAAGCAAGCGAAACGACACGGCACCTCGGGGCAACTCGATGCCCAACCGTATGAGACGTAGGCACCGTCTCCTCAGGCCATGCCCGGGGAGGGCGAGGCTCCACTCAGAGCAGCGACCGTCAGGGAGCTGTGTTGTTGGAGTGGTTGAACAACAACGCTCCCTCACGGTCGCGTCTCCGGCGCGGCATCGCTCCGAAGCGGGAGCGCCCCCGAAGGCGACCCCCGAAGCTGGGGAACCGACGAATCCAATTGTGTTGGGCTACTAGCACTGCAGCGCCGGTCGCTGTCTTCGGGCAGGCGCCGACCCGATTATTGATGCCGAAACCGCGGTCTGATCGACCGTTCAGGGCCAAGTGGCGCAGTCGTTCGAGGAGCAGGCGCGGCTAAGGCACGGGCCAGCCGCCGAGATCCTGGAGGTCGCGGACCACACCGGGCTCGGCCGGGTCGAGCTTGTAGGCCCGCTGGAGCTGGGCCACCGCCTCGCCGCGGCGGTCGAGGCGACGGTAGAACCGGCCGTATTCGGCGTGGACCCAGGCGTTGAGCGGCTCCTGGACGACGGCTTCGCGGTAGGTTCGCAGCGCCGCGTCGAGGTCGCCGCGCTGCTCGAGTTCGCGCGCGATCAAGACCTTGTGCCTGGCCGTCGGGCCGAGCAGATCGGCGCTCTTGGTCACGACGTCCATCGCCTTGTCGTACTCGCCGCGCAACTTGAGGGCGTGGTTCTTGCCGCGAAGGGCCTCGTCGTAGTCGGGGAAGACGGCGATCGCGCGATCGAAGTAGTAGACCGCGTCGTCGAGGTTGCGTCGCGCCATGCGAGCGTCGCCCTCGCGGAAGCGCTGCTCGGCCAGGGCGGTGTAGCTCCTGCCGAGGTAATACAGCGTCGACGGCCGGGTGGGGTCTTTGTCCAGGGCCGTCTTGAACAGCCCGATCGATTCGACGTAGCGACCCGCGTGGTACTCGCTGAGCCCCTGCTCGTTGACCTCCCCGACGATCGGACCGCATCCGACCATCGCGGTCAGCGAGCAAACGCCCGCGGCGAAGCAGACCATCCTCATGGCAGTGTGTCCGTGACTCCCAGTGTGCTCGGAACCCGATAGCTCATCGTAGCGAAAAGCCGCCGCGCGCTGCAAGGACGGACCGCGTGGTCGAAGCTGCGAACGGATCACGAGGCCAGCTCGCCGGCGTTGTCCTTGACCTTCTTGATCGCGGTCGCGACGTCGTCCATGTCGGCCTCGTCCCCCAGCAGGTTGCTCTGGAAGAACCACACGGCCTCGTTGTCGCAGGCGTTCTCACAGACGGGCAGGTCGAGCTCGCGGTAGTTGCGGCCCTCGAGCCAGGGGAACTCCTTCGGGTCGACCTGGAACAGCTCCTCGCGATAGAGCGGCACGTAGCCGGGACTGAGCGGCACGCCCTCGGCCGCCATGGCGCCGATGAACTGCTCGCGGGGCAGGCCGCCGAAGGCCTCGGCCTTGTAGCGGAAGACGTACAGGTGCCAGGCGCTTCGCGTGGCGCCCTCGTGCAGCTTCAGGGGCTCGATGCCCTCGATGTCGTTCAGTAGACCCGTGAGATGGCAGGCGTTCTTATCGCGGCGGGCCATCTGATCCTCGACCTGATCGAGCTGGGCCGTCAGCAGCCCCGCGAGCATCGCCGGCATGCGGCAGTTGCTCCCGAGCACGTGGTGCTCGTACCACTTGCCGCCCCGAACCCGCCCGCAGTTGGCGTACGAATGGCAGCGGTCGATCATCTCGTTGTTGTCGGTGACGCAGATGCCGCCTTCGCCGGCGCACATGTTCTTGGTCGATTGAAAGCTGAACGTGCCGACGTCCCCGATCGCCCCGACCCGGCGCCCCCGCCACTCGGCACCATGGGCCTGGGCGGCGTCCTCGATCACCGCCAGGTCGTGCTTCTTGGCGATGGCCATGATCGCGTCCATATCGGCCGGCGACCCGGCGATGTGCACGGCCGCGATGGCCTTGGTCTTATCGGTGATGGCCGCCTCGATCTTGCTCGGATCGATGTTGTAGCTGTCCGGGTCGATGTCGACGAACACGGGCACGCCGTTGGCCATCAGCAGCGAGCTGGCCGTGGCGATGAAGGTGTACGGCGTGGTGATCACCTCGTCGCCGGCGACCACGCCGCAGGCCTTGAAGGCGACCCACAGCGCGGCCGTTCCGTTCATGATCGACTGGGCGTGCTTGGCGTGATGGAACTCCGCGAAACGCTCCTCGAACTGCCGGACGTAATCGCTGCCCACGCCCCAGTTGTCGGACAGGTACACCTCGGTCAGCATCGCGAGCTGCTTGTCCGTCCGCTCCGGCCAGGTCGGCCATGCCTTGGTCCGCACCGGCGTGCCGCCGTTGATCGCCAGGTTGCCCATCAGTGTCTCCTCACCTTCTCGTCGCCTGCTAGTAGTCCAACACAATTGAATTTGTCGGTTCCACAACTTCGGGGTCGTCGTCAGAGACGCGACTGTGAAGGAGCGTTGTCGTTCAGGCGCTCCAACAACACAGCTCCCTGACGGTCGCTGCTCTGAGTGGCGTATCGCTTACCTGATCGGAACCCACAAAAACAAGTGTGGTCGGGTACTGCGTTTCACAAATTGTGCGACTACGGACACGACAGCACACATCATGCTTGTTTGCCCGAGCCGCCGGATTCATCCGGCGCGGCCGCGCGGCATGAATGCCGCGGCTCAAGCAGATAGTCGCGGTACTTCCGAAACGCAGTACTAACACAGGCCGGCCACGATGCGTTCAATCATCTCCTCGGTAATCTCGGTCCTGTCCAGGACGCTGTAGAACGTGTCCTCCGGGTGATTGCGGCGGAAAGCGTTCAGGGTCCGCAGCGTCTCGGCAAGCTCGGCCGGCGTCATGCCGTTGTCGGCCGGGCGGTACGCCAGGCGGCAGCGATCCATGGCCGCCCGGATCGCCTCCGGGTCGTTGCCCTGCACCACCGACATCGCATAGATGCCGGTGCCGACCAGCTCGCCGTGGACCATGTGCCTTCCCGTCAGATACTCGTAGTTGTACGCGAACAGGTGCTCGCTGCCCTCCTCGGGGCGCGCCCCACCGTATTCCACGCACAGGCGGATCTCCTCGCAGTATTCATCCACGATGGCGTCGATGCCGGCCCGGCTGACGTCGCCGATCTCATCGGCCAGGGCGATGACGCGCGACAGGCACGCCCGCGCCTGGTCGGCGATGTCCTGATCGAACACGATCTCCCCGACCGCGCCGGCAAGCTGCCAGTCATGCAAGGCCGTATGGATGCTCAACAGGTCGCCGCAGCCCGCGCGGTTCAGGTGCGCCGGCGCCTGCCGGATGACGTCGTAATCGACCGCCACCAGGTCGGGCCAGACCTGACCGATGTAGCGGACCTTGCCGTCGACGCGCACGCCCACGGCCTCGGTCAGCGGGGCGTCGACGCTGACGATCGTCGGGATCTGCACCAGCCGGCAGCCCCTCTTCATGGCCACGTACTTGGCCGTGTCCGCCGCCGACCCGCCGCCGATGCCGTACACGACGCGGCAATCCGGCAGCGTCGGCTCGAGGGCCTCGAGCGTCTCGGCGGCCATGTCGGTGACCATGTGCAGCCGCGACGGCTCGAAGCCGGCCTGGGCGCGGACCAACTCCCACGGCTCGGGCATGGTGCAGACCATGCCGTCGCCCTCGCGATCGAACACCGCCTGGAGGATGTGCTCGCCGCGTACGAACTCGGGCTTGGTGTAGCCAGACATGGCAGGCAAGGTAGCCGCGGACGTCATGTCGCGTCAAGCAGGCCGCTCTCGGCCTACGTGGTCTGGCAGTGGCCCGCCGGCCGCCGTCAGCGTCCGATAACGTTACCGGTCGGTGCAGCTCCGAGCTGACTAAGCCCGATCCTCGCCGGTCGGGCGGTCCGTCGCTAACCTGGCCATGCGGTTGTGTCGATGAAGCCAATGCGCGGAAGGCGACCACCTGGCCCCCTGAACGCGACGACAGAGAACCGAACCGAGGCCCGACCGCTCATGCTTTCCGGCACGACACTCTGCTGCATCGGCACCGTTGCCGTCGGCTGCTACCTGTTCCTGTATCTGGCCGGTAAGCAGCAGGAGGTGGAGCACAAGGATCGAACCATCCGTCAGTGGCAGAGGCAACAGCAAGAGGCCGAGATGGCCAGGCGTCAGGGCGTTCCCACGGTCGTCGGTGGCCAGCAAGGCCAGGCGACGGGCAGCCCGCCTTCCATGCCCGGCGGTCAACCCCCGCAGTCCGCCAACTGAGCACGTCTCGTCTGACCGTACCGCCCGACATGCCAACCGATGGACCGGCATGACTACCCGGCAATGGTGTGTGCCCAGTTGACCCCCAATGGGCGGCCTGCCTCTTGAGAAGCCGGGGAACGCAAACCGCTGCGGAAACCCGCGTCCCCCGCGGCGGAAGCCATGGGGCGTCCTGAGAACACATTCCTTGTGAACGCCATCCAAGCCTCGATCCAGGCAGCTCAGGTATGGTACTCCGCGTTGATCGTGATGTAGCCCTTGGTCAGGTCGCACGTGAGGACGCGGTCGTCGGCCTTGCCCTCGCGAAGGTCGATCTCGATCGGCACGTCACCGGAGGTCATGTCTTTGGACAGCTTCCGCATGTCGGCCTTGTCGACCGGACGCCCTGAGCGAAAGACGACCTGGCCGCAGATCTTCACCGTGATGCGTTGCGGATCGAACGCCGCCTGGCTCATGCCGATGGACTGGACGATGCGGCCCCAGTTCGGATCGCCACCGTGGACGGCCGTCCGCACCAGCGGGCTGACCGCCACCAGACGGGCGACCTCGTGGGCGTCGGTGGCCGAGGCCGCACGTCGCACCGTAACCTCGATCACACGCGACGCACCCTCGCCGTCGGCCGCGATCTGGTAGGCCAGCTCGTTGCAGACGTCCTGAAGCGCCGCGAAGAACCGCTTGTAGCCCCCTGAGATGTTGTTGCGGATCGGCTCGGCGCCGCTCTGGCCGCTGGCGAGCACCGCCACGATGTCGCTGGTGGACTCGCACTCGTCCACCGTCACGCGGTTGAAGCTGCCGGCCGCGGCCTCGGCCAGGGCTCGACGCAAGGCCGCCGGACTGATCGCCGCATCGGTGCCGATGAACGCGAGCATGGTGGCCATGTTCGGCGCGATCATGCCGCTGCCCTTGCAGCAACCGGCCACGACGACGTCCTTGCCGCCGATCCGCACACGACGGAAGGCCTGCTTCGTGCACGTGTCGGTCGTGAGGATCGCCTTGGCGAAGGTCCGCCCCGCCTTGATCGAGGTCGACAGGTCCGCACAGGCCGCGTCGATGCCGCGAAGCACCTTGTCCATCGGCAGGTACTGTCCGATGACGCCCGTGCTGGCCGGAAGGATCTGCTCCGGCCGGGCGCCGATGTGTTCGGCGAGCCGGGCGCACATCTTGCGGGCGTCGGCGATGCCGCGCCGGCCGGTGGCCACGTTCGACACGCCGCTGTTGACGACCACGCCCCGCAGCCGACCGCTACGGATGTGCTCGCGCCCCACGACGACGGGCGCGCCGCAGAAGCGATTGGAGGTGAACACCGCCGCCGCGCTGCACGCGACGTCGCTGACCATCACGCCGACATCGAGCCCGCCGCTCGGCTTGATGCCCGCCGCCGCCGAGCCCACGCTGAAGCCCGCGGCCGTGAGCGTCTCGTTCGCCATGGCGCCGCTCCCTTTGCTCAAAGAAGTCCCGTGGTCTCGTCGAGGCCGAAGAGGATGTTCATGTTCTGGATGGCCTGACCGGCCGCGCCCTTGACCAGGTTGTCGAGCGCGCTGAAGGCGATGAGCTTGCCCTTGGCCTGTGTGGCCCACACGTCGCAGTAGTTGGTGCCCGCGATGGCACCCACCTGCGGCGGCGCCCCGGGCAGGCGGACGAACGGCTCGTCGCGGTACGTCTCGGCGTACAGCTCGTCCAGCTCGGCCTGCGAGATCGACCGCGTCGGGTTGGCGTAGCAGCTCGCCATCATGCCGCGAGTGAAGGTCGCCACGTGCGGCTGGAACAGCGCAGTCACCGGTTTGCCGGCCACGTCGCCGAGGATCTGCTCGATCTCGGGCATGTGCCGGTGCGTGCCGACGCCGTAGGCGAAGTAGTTCTCGTTCATCTCCGGAAAGTGAAACGCCAGGCCAGGCTTGCGGCCGGCGCCGGAGGCGCCGCTGACGGTATTGACCACGATGTCGTCCAGCTCGATCAGCCCCTCGCGGACCAACGGGGCGAGCGCCAGCGACGCGCACGTCGGATAGCAGCCGGGGTTGGCGACCAGGTCCTTGCCGACGATCGACTCGCGGAAGAGCTCGGGCAGCCCGAACGCGGCCCGTGGGATGTTGGCCTGATCGGTGTGCTCGACCTTGTAGAACGCCTCGTACACGCCGACGTCGCGCAGGCGGTAGTCGGCCGAAAAGTCGACCACCTTCGGCCCCGCGTCCAGCAGCTTGGGCGCAAAGCCCATCGACACCTTGTGCGGCAGACAGCACAAGACCACGTCGGCCTTGTCGGCGCAGGCGTCGATGTCCAACGGCACCACGTCCAGCGTGATGCGATCCCGAAGCTGGGGGAAGATCGTCGCGATGGGCCCGCACTCTTCCGGCAACGCCGTCAGATACGTGGCCTCGGCGTGGGC
Organism: uncultured Planctomycetales bacterium; assembly: GCA_964622545.1. Classification (GTDB taxonomy): domain Bacteria; phylum Planctomycetota; class Phycisphaerae; order UBA1845; family JAFGLZ01; genus JAFGLZ01. Next base: position 210,923 of record CAZUQM010000004.1, read on the forward strand.
GTGCCGGACCAGGATCGCCAGCGACTCGCTGGCCGTGTAGCCCGTCGCGCCGATGATGGCTACTCGAATCATGTCATCCACTCCCCAGGGCGAGCCGTGCCGCGGCGCGGCTCGTGTCGCGTGGCCGCACGAGGCGGCCACCATGAGAATCGGCCCCGCCACCTTGAAGTGACGGGGCCGTTTAAGAACCAGGTAAACCGATCAACCCACTTCAGGGCCGGCAGGGCGGCTCAACGTTTCGAGAACTGGAACCGTCGTCGGGCGCCTCGCTGGCCGGGCTTCTTCCGCTCGACCATGCGGCTGTCCCGCGTCAGATAGCCGCCGTCGCGGAGGGCGTGCTCCAACGAGCTGTCGGCCTCTCGCAGCGCCCGGGCGACACCCAGCAGCACCGCACCGGCCTGACCCGAAGGGCCGCCGCCTTGGACGTTGGCGTAGACGTCGAACTTGCCGATCGTGCTCGTGGCCCGGAGCGGGGCGACCACGTCGCTGCGGTCGCGCTCCTCGGGGAAGTAGTCGTTCACCTCTTTGCCGTTGATCTTGACCTCGCCCTGACCGGGACGAATCCTGACGCGCGCCACGGCCGTCTTACGCCGGCCGGTGCCCCAATAGAAGCCGTATCTCATCTCGCCCGTGACGGGCTGAGGCTGCTCGGTCGGTGTCGGCTCCTCCGTGACCGTGGCCTGAAGGGCGTCCGGGGAGACGACCGTCGGCTCGAGCTTGGGGGTTGTCTCGGTGGGCGTGTCGCTCACGTGTGTGCCTCCGCTTGCTGTCAGGCCTCGATATCGAGGTCCGTGGGCTGCTGGGCCTGATGGGGATGATCGGGCCCCGTGTAGACCTTCAGTTTCTTGAGCATCTGGCGGCCAAGCCGGCTCTTGGGCAGCATCCGCCGCACGGCCAGCTCGAGGACCCGCGTCGGGTGCTTGGCCATGAAGTCTCTCATTACCATCGTCTTATGACCGCCGGGGTAGCGGGTGTACCAGTCGTACTCCTTCTGGTACATCTTGCGTCCGCTGACGCGGACCTTCTCGGCGTTGACGACGACGACGTAGTCACCCGTGTCCACATGGGGCGTATACGTCGGCTTGTGTTTGCCCATCAGGATGCGGGCGAGCTTGGTGGCCAGGCGGCCCAGCGTCTTGCCCTCGGCATCGACGACGAACCATTCGGGCTCGTGCGTTTCCTTCCGGGCCAGCGTGCTCTTGGGTATCAGTACGGGCATGGCTCTCTTCTCACTAAGGTCAAGAATCATTTAGTTTAGCGATTCGCGCCGGCTGGTCAAGCGCCGGGAGGGCAAAATGATGGGCGTTGGGGCGACCAGGAGCGCGTTTCACAAATCGTGCGACCATGGACAGGCAGCGTTATGTCATGGTTGCTGCTCGAGCCGCGGCATTCATGCCGCGCGGCCGCACCGGATGAATCCGGCGGCTCGGAGAGGTAGTCGCGGTACTTCTGAAACGCAATACTAGGAGCGGCGCCGTCGGACGAGCCCTGCCAGGCCGATCAGGAGCAATGCGGCCGTCGTCGGCTCGGAGATGTGCGTGACCCAGCCCTGGAGCACCGGATCGCCGCCGAGGCCGTCGTCGTGGTAGGCGTTGCCGGCGATCGTCAGGCCGTCGTTCGAGATCGCGCAAGCGTTCACCAACGTCCAGCCGGTCAGGTCGAAGCCGTATTCGTTAGCGAAGAGGTCCTGGAGCCAGACCGCGCCATCCTCCTCCGTCCAGATGTACGCGTCGGGACCGGGCTCCGGCGGTGGGTTGTTCGGGTCATACTCAATGGGAATCGTCAGCCAGGGCGAGCCTCCGACGATGACGGACCCGTCGTACGAAACGGCCAGGGGATCGGCGTTCCCAGGGCCCCACCCGCCAATCCCGAGCAGAGTTGTGATCGTCCCCCCTTCCCAGCGAAACCCGCTCAGCGCCTCATCGCGGCCCACAACGACCTGTCCGTTCCCGGAGATGTCGGCGACCGTCGTGCCCGCGCCCAAACCCTGGAAGCTCGGCTCGGCGGACACGGTGATCGACGCCGTGCCGACCAGGACCGTGGCCATCAGGCCGATGAGCAACACCTCATGCTGCACGGTCTACGTGCGCCGGCATACAGCGACTCGCCCAGGCTGCATGATGCGGCTCCTCCTCGTGCCGGTCGACCCGGCCGTTGACTGATCTCGGACTGCCGTCCCGCTCCGTCTGAATTGCGATCTCTGCTGACAGAAGTGCCGAGGAAGCCGCTATACCTGGCAGGCATCCTGTGTCAAGGTCTAGGCAGGGTGGCGTTGGGTTTTCGATGACAAAGAAGTGATTTCGGAGCTTTCACGAACAGTCCGGCCGGTCCAGCCCCGGGGGCGCGCCGGGCCGTCATCGTTCGACTCAGCCGACCAGCAGCTTAAGTCGTCCCGCGCGGGTGACGACGAAGCATCATGAGGGGCGCGGCAGACCGGCCGAGCGATCCCGCGCCGAGAGGGCCGCCGGGCGAGGGGCCTTGGGAACGTCCGATAACGTCGATGCTCACGCGATCTCGGGCGGGCTTCGTGCGCGGGAATCGAAGGAAAGGGGCCCCGCCGGTCAGAATCTTGCTTTTGGCCCTTGATTCGGGATCACCCCGACGCCTAGCACGTCGTGAGACAGGGGGAATGTCTCGCCGTAGGGAATAGACCAGCCACAGTCTCTCGCCGAGTGGGATGGATGTGCGCCCGCGCTGGGGTCGTGGGCGTGATAGGCACACATTGTGTCGTGCGATCAGGTGCGCACGGTTCGCCGAGCCTCGTGCCGAAGCGTTTCGGCTGCTTCGAGGTGGGGAGGTTGCGCTTGGGGTCTTCGGATCATTTGGAGGTGGTCAAAATGGCACGCTGGGTTATGCTCGGACTGATGGTTACGATGGGGGCGTCGTCGGCCCTCGGAGCTCCGCTTTTTCCTGAAATCCTCGATCACGACTTCTCGTTCTTGGGCGGGCGGGCATCCAACGAACCGACCCACATTCCCTACTACAGTTGGAACGGAGCGAACGCCGACACACTCACGATTCCGCTCGGGGCTCCCGATGACGGCATCTGGGAGAACGAGGTCTTCGCCTATACCTCGCCCGTGATCCCCAAGGGGCCGTCCTATCCCATCTTCGAGATGGACCCCGACGGGGCGTTCGGCGGCGACCTGTATCTCGACCTCCGCTTCACGGCCTCCGACTACGGCGGTGGCGACGTCGACGGTCAGGAGATCGACGTCAGCCTGACCGGCACCGGCAACAACGACCAGGGCAACGATCTCGAGATCTGGGGCCAGGTCACGCTGCCGGGCGGGACCTACTCGGGCCTGCTGCTGGCTATGGAGATCACCGAGGCCTCGCTCTACGGGTATGCCCTGGGGCAGAATTATTCGGTCGAGGCCATCGGCACGATCACCTACTCCGAGATTCCGGGCGTGGGCGTCGGCGACCCCGGCGCGGTGACGGGCGCGATGTTCAACCCCCTGATCCCGCTATTCCTGCCTTCCGGATATGATCCGGTCCAGTTCGATAGCTTCGTGGACGTGGAGGTTTCTTACTCCGGTGAGGCGGGTTCGCAAATCCCCGAACCGTCGACGCTGGCCGTGGCGGCCTTCGGCGGATTGGCCGTCTTCTTCCGCCGCCGTCGGAGCTAGCCGACGACCGACGTGGTTTGATCACCTCGACAGATGACTTCCGAGCCGATGCGGCGAGCGCCAAGCCGCATCGGCTCTTTGTTTGATCGCAGCGGCGCACCCCGCGGCCCCTTGCGGTCCGGCGAAGCGAACGGGACAATGTGTCGCGATCGTTCCGACCGACCACGACCGCGCGTCGCGGCTGGACGGTGGATCGGGTTTCGGAGATGAGCGAGCTAGGGAGATCATACCGATGCACGACGGATTGAATAAGGACGTCAGCCGCCGCGGGTTCCTCCAAGGCGCGGCCGCTGTCGGGACGGGTGCCATGGTGGGTCCGCTTGCTGAGCAGGCCGTGGCCGCCGAAGGCAAGCTGCCCACCAAGACCCTCGGGCGCACCAAGCTCAAGGTCACAAAGGTCAGCTACGGCTCGCTGCACACCTCGGGCGGACAGGGCGGGCAGGTGCTCAAGCTCACCGTGCGGGCGGGCGTGAACATGGTGCACAACTCGTCCACCTATCGGGGCGGGAACGCGATCCGGGCCATGGGCGACGTCTTCAAGAGGAACAAGGGCATGCGGGACAAGCTCGTGCTCTGCCTCAAGGGCAAGCTCAAGGACCTCGAGGGCGAGCTCGACAAGATGCTCAAGGACCTGCACACCGATCACTGTGAGGTCTATCTGCCCACGCTGCACGAGCCCGACGAGGGTCGTCTCAACGAGCTGATGGCGCTTCAGGACAAGCTCAAGAAGCAGGGCAAGATCCGCTTCACCGGTTTCGTCTGCCACGGCTCGCTGAACCCCGTGTTCGAGATGGTCCTCGCCAAGGCGCCGAAGTACTTCGACGCGGCCCTGCTGACGACCAGCCCAATCCTGGCGGCCAGGTTCGACGCCGCCTCGGCGCCCGACTACATCAAGGAAGGCAAACTGGCCGAGATGCAGGCCGAGGCGAAGCGCTACATGGACAACCTCACCAAGCTCAAGAAGAACGGGCTCGGCGTGATCTCGATGAAGAGCTACGCCCGCGAGGCGATGGCCAAGTCGCTCAAGGACGGCGACAAGTCGTTCCAGGCGCACTGCAAGGCGCTGCTCGACGGCGGGTCCGACACGGTCCTCTTCACGTTCGGCAGCTTGCAGCAGGCCTACTATCTCAACAAGCTCGACCTGGCCGGCGGCCTGACCGAGTCGGAGGAGCGCCTGGCCCGCAGCTTCTATCACAGCCACGTGGCCGGAACCTGCATGATGTGCGGCAAGTGCACCCGCGCCTGCCCCAGCGGCGTGCCCGTCAGCGACCTGATGCGGATCCGCATGTACCACGAAGAGCATCACGACTGCGGCTACGCCAGGGAGAACTACGGCGACCTGAACGGCGGGTTGAAGGAACTGGCGTCGACGTGCGGGTCGTGCACGGCCTGTGCCGAGGCGTGCCCGGTGGGCCTGGCCAGCGCCGAGAAGGTCCGGTTCATCACGTCGCTGTACGGCTAGTCGAAACCCTCTTGCTTGACGCTTTGCGGGCGGTGCGATCCGGTCCGGCCTGATCGCGCCGCCCGTTTTCTATGGTGCGGGTGTCCGTGCGTCGGTGACGGGAGAGGACGCCGATGCGGTTCACGTGGCCGCCGCCGGTTCGACGCAAAGCAACGTGGCGGCGTTGTCGTGGAGGATCGCCGAACGGGTCGCCTCGTCGATGGGCGCATGGATCAACGCCTCCGACGTGCTGCGAAGGACCTGGAGCGGCCACAGCGAGCCGAAGACCAGCCTCTCGGCCGGGATGTCGGCCACCAGCCGCTCGGGCCAACCTTCCGGCCCCCTGCAGCGCGACACGTCGAACCAGACATGCGGGGCCATGTCGATCGAGCCGGCGATGCTGCCGATCTCGGCGTAGTTGACGGCCGAGAAGATGAAGCGCTGATGCGGGTGCCGCAAGGCCAACCGAACCATCTCGTCCTCAGGCACGGCGGGCACCTTGAGGATGTAGTGCAGCCGCTCGTCGGCGATCCGGCGGAAGACCTGGACGACGATACCCTTGGCCTGCGTCCACGACAGCAGTCCGTCCACGAGCGGATCGTCGAGGGAGTAGTCGTGGTAGTTGCTCAGGATCCGGATGCCTCGAAACGGGAAGTCCTCGTGCAGCCGGAGGAGGTCTTCGAGGACGCCGGGGAACGCCGCATGGACCATCGGGAAGTGGACGAGCAGGTCGTCCTCGTGGGTCAGTCGGGCGGTCTCGCGCGCCGCATCGAAGGCGTTCTCGAGGAAGAGATTCTCGAAGCTGCTGACGACGACCCGCTCGATGCCCAGCTTGTCGGCCAGGGCGCGGAGGTCGTCCACCCCGCTTCGGGGGATCGTGCGAAACGGCCAACGGCCCAGAAAACCGGACACATCGATCACGCGGCCCATTGCCTGAGGCCCTCCGCGTTATCGTGAAAGATCAGCCGCTTCTGCTCGGCTGACATCGGCGCATCGAGCACCTTGTAAACGTTGTTCAAGAACGACACGCCGGGGGCGTCCGTACCGAAGAGGATCCGCCGCGGACCGAGCTGACTCAGTGCGTAGTCGATCATGCCCGTCTCACAGTACGTGCCGCACATGTCGGCCCAAACGTTGGGGCAGTCTCGAACGGCATTGCAGCCGAAGGTGAAGTCGGCGCCCATGTGGGCCATGATGATCCTGGCCTCGGGGTACCGCCGCGCCAGGTTCGCCACGTGCGTCGGATCGCTCTCGTACTGCAAAAGTCCGGTCGCCTTACAAAACGCATGCTGCAGGATCGGCACGCCGAGGTCAATGGCCCTCTCGACGATCGGAAAGACGCAGGGATCGTCCGCGTGGGCGGATATCCATAGCTTGATGAACCGGAAGCCGTGAAGCTCATAGCACCGTCGCAGCTCGTCGACGGCCGCCGCCCCGTGCCGCGGATTGAGATAGGAGAAACCCACGACCCGCTCGGGTTCGCGCCTCTGGAACGCGGCCGTCGCATCGTTGGCCCTGCGGATGTCGTTCAAGGTCGGCTGCTGACCGCCGGCCAGGCACGACACGCCGATCCACTCCAGGTCATAACGATCGAGCATCGCGACCAGGGCGCCGGCGTCGCGCTGATTGCGATCGCCCCAGATGTGCGTGTGCAGATCGATGACGCGAGTGCCGACCTCCTCGATCACCGCCTGCGCCACAGCGAGGTGGTCCATCGCTAATCGCCCTCCGACTTTATGGCATGGCGCTGAACACGTTAGTGGAAAACGCCTGGCCAGGCCATAAGAAACTACTCAAGTTTAACATATTCTCTCAGCCGAGACCGTGTTGAGCTCGACTTCGAAGATCCGCTGTCGCCATGGGATCGCTTGCCGTCGCCGAGGCTCCGGGCTCGGGCGGGGCTGTTCAGCCGTCCGGCGATGGGCTAGACTGTCGATCCGCCACGATGACGAGCTAGAGCGAGACCCCCATGCGCATCGCCTACTTCGACTGCTTCAACGGCGCCAGCGGCGACATGATCGTCGGGGCGCTCCTGGACGCGGGGCTGTCGATCGACCGCCTCCGCGCCGCCCTCGACGGGCTGCGGCTGTCGGGTTACGCCATCCGGGCCGAGAAGGTCCGAAAACAGGGGTTCGCCGCCACGCAGTTCAGCGTGGACCTCGACGCGGCGGACGACCACCCCCACCGGCACTTGTCGCACATTCGCAAGATCATCGAACCGGCTAAGCTGCCGGACAAAACCAAGACGATGGCCCTGCGGGTCTTCGAACGGCTGGCTCAGGCCGAGGCCCAGGCCCACGGCACGACGGTCGAGAAGGTCCACTTCCACGAGGTCGGCGCGATCGACGCGATCGTCGACATCGTGGGCGCGTGCGTGGGGCTCTGCGAGCTGGGTATCGAGCGCGTTGCGGCCTCGCCCGTGCCGGTCGGCAGCGGAGTGATCCACTGCGACCACGGTGAGATGCCCGTGCCGGCACCGGCCACGGCGATTTTGCTTCAGGACGTGCCGATCGCCCCATCGAGCGAATCCTTCGAGCTGACCACGCCGACGGGTGCGGCCATCCTGACCACCTTGGCTGAGTCGTTCGGGCCCATGCCCGCGATGCGGATCCAGGCGATCGGCTGCGGTGCGGGTCGCCGCGACGGGCAGACCCGACCCAACCTCCATCGGCTGCTGATCGGCGAAGCCGAGGACGCCGCCGGCGAGTACGACCAGGTCGTCGTCCTCGAGGCCAACATCGACGATACGAGCGGCGAGACGCTGGGCCACGCCTGCGAGCGGCTGTTGTCGGCCGGTGCTCTGGACGCCTATTGCACGTCCATCGTGATGAAGAAGAGCCGTCCCGGCGTGATGATCACGGTCCTGTGCAGGCCGGACGATGCCGAACAGATGGCCGCGATCCTCTTCGCCGAGACGACGACGTTCGGCATCCGACAGCATCTGGCCCACCGCCGTAAGCTGGCGCGGGAGCACGTCACGGTCGAGACGCGCTACGGGCCGATCCGCCTGAAGATCGGACGCCAGGGGGACAAGGTGATCTCGGCCTCGCCGGAGTACGACGACTGCCGGGCGGCCGCCCTCGACCATGAGGCGTCGCTGCGAGACGTGATGGCCGAGGCGCGTCGGATCTGGGAGGCCGGCAGCGGCGCGTCGTGACGGCGGGGGCTAGCAGGCGGCCTGCATCCGGCTCGTCGGAGCTTGCGCGACAGGCCGCGGACGGTGCGATGCGACGATCGACATGATTCTGGGCGCAACCACTACGATCGAACCGCTTCAGCTTTTGCTGTTGGGCGGCGTGATCATCGTGGTCGTCGTGGTGATGGTGAACACGCGGCGGCGAACGATGGAGCGCGGCCAGCGGCCCGAGGCGTATGCGCGCGAGCAGATGAACAAGCTGCGGGAACAGTCGGCCATGCGCGACGACATCGCCGAGCTGATGATGCGGCTCGAGGAGCTCGCGCGAGAGATCAACGGGCAGGTCGATACGCGCTTCGCCAAGCTCGAAAAGGCCCTGGCCGACGCCGACGCCCGCATCGCGGAGCTGAAGCGGCTCGGCGCGGGTCAGGCCCGCGACGTCGCGGCCGCTGAGTCCGACGAGACACCGACGCCGCCCGCGGAAGACACGAGCGGGCCTGCGGAAGAACAAGCCCAGCCCGAGCTGGAAGAGCAACCGGATCGGGACGATGCACCGGAAGACGACGCGGAGATCGCCACAACCGACCGATCCGGACCGACGGAGGACCTGCCGCGCCTGGCACCGGCGGAAGACGAGCCCGAGACCGGCGACAGCATCGACGCCGAGGTCATCGCCCTGGCCAGGGAAGGCTTGCCGGCCGTCGAAATCGCCCGGCGGCTCGGGCGGCACGTGGGCGAGATCGAGTTGATCATCAAGTTGAAAGGTCGAGACAGACTGGCATGACGGACGAACACCGAGACAACGTAACGGACCCATCCCAAGACGACACGGAGATTGAAGACCAGGCGGAGACCGCCGGGGCGGACGTCGGGCAGGACGCCGAGGAAGGAGTCACACCGGAGGAAGAGGACGCCTCGCCTCAGCGCGACGTCGATTTCCAGATCGTGCGGTCGCACCTGTCGCGGGCGACGATGACCTACTTCGTGGCCCTGATCCTGATCGGCTTCGTGGCGTTGATGAGCTTCCGGACCGGCATGCGGGTGGACCGCTTCATACCCGCCTCGCAGGTGAACTGGTTTCGTGCGGGCGAGCTCGTGTGGATCATGCTCGGCTTCGTCGGGCTGGGCACCTATGTCCTCAACCTTATGCGCCGCAGGGCAAAGAGGCTGGGCGAGACCCCCGCGACCGCCGACGTGGTGGGCGAGTCATTCATCCAGGCCAAGCGAGCGGCCTCGTTTGTCTTCGGCCTGGCCGGGCTCATCGGGCTGAGTCTGGTCCTGGCCGGTCACGAGCCGAAGTGGGCTAACCTGTCACTCCTTATCCTGCCGATCGTTCTGTTGATCATGAGCTGGCCGAACGAGACGGGGTTGTTCAAGTTCGCCGACCAGATCGAGACCCTGCGGCAGGGAGCCGAGTGGCCCGAAGGGGCCTCCGCCGACGGATCCGAGCCGTCCGCGGGCGGAGATAAAGCCAACGACACCAAAGAGTAGCGGAATTCGCTGCTGGTCAGGGGGGTCGTTCGAACTCAAGCCGTTGCCCTACCCGTGTCGATGATGCAACCACCGAGCCGACCGGGCGGCTTGTATCCCCGCCGCCGGATCGCTAAGTTGGGGCTGTTTGCTGTCAACCTGGCCTGCCAGGTGGTGTTAACCGAGTCCAGTTTTTGATGTATGGGAGAACCCATGGCTCACACTATCAACGACGAATGCATCACGTGTGGGACCTGCGTTGACGTCTGCCCCGAAGGGGCGATCGACGAGGGCGAGGAGAAGTACGAGATCGACGCCGCCAAGTGCACCGATTGTGCCACCTGCGTCGAGGAATGCCCCGTCAGCGCAATCGAGCCGGCCTAAGCCAGTTCGTGTCACAACTCCAGCGAGCCACCCTCATCGCGAGATGGGTGGCTCGCTTTGTGCGCCGACTCGGCCGAAGGACCCGCCTCCAAAACCCCGGCCAAAGGATAGTCCCGTCTCATCCACCGGGACATGCAGGCATCTAAGGATGGACGCCCAGGCAGCCAGAACCCATAATGGCGCATGGTCACGACTTGGCCGGGAACCACAAACACCACAGATGCGGTACGACCTGAGGGACCAACAGCATGTCCGACAAGACTGAGAAAGTCACCATCATCGGCTCGGGACCGGCGGGCTGGACCGCCGCCATCTATGCGGCTCGTGCGAACCTCGATCCGCTCGTCTACGAGGGCCAACCGAAGCGCGTCGGCGCGATGAACGAGATCCCCGGCGGCCAGCTCATGTTCACGACGGACGTTGAGAACTATCCGGGCTTCCCCGAGGGCATCGAGGGGCCCGACATGATGAACAAGTTTCGCGAGCAGGCGAAGCACTTCGACGTGCGGATCAAGACCAAGGACATCGATCGCGTCGATCTGTCCAACAGGCCCTTCAAGCTGTGGGACTCTGACGATAACGAGATTGAGTCGCACGCGATCATCGTCGCAACCGGAGCACGGGCGAACTGGCTCGGGCTCGAAAACGAGCAGCGTCTAGCGCAGAGCGGCGGCGGCATCAGCGCGTGCGCGATCTGCGACGGGGCGCTGCCGATGTTCCGCGATAAGGAGCTCGTGGTCATCGGCGGGGGCGACTCGGCCATGGAGGAATCGCTGTATCTGTCCAAGTTCGCGTCGAAGGTCTACGTCATTCATCGCCGCGACGAACTCCGCGCCAGCAAGGTGATGCAGCAGCGCGTCTTCGACAACGACAAGATCGAGATCGTATGGAACAGCGTCGTCGTCGACGTGCTCGGCGACGAGAAGATCCAAGCCGTCAAGCTCAAGGACGTCAACACCGACGAGGAGCGCGACATGGAGGTCGGCGGCATGTTCCTGGCCATTGGCCATACGCCGACGGTCGAGTTTCTCGACGGCCAGGTCGAGCTCGACGAAAACGACAACATCAAGCTGGCCGACCCCGCCCGCTCCACCACCAGCGTTGAGGGGGTCTTCGCCGCCGGCGACGTGGCCGACTCGATCTACCGACAGGCCGTCACCGCCGCGGGCATGGGGTGTAAGGCCGCCATCGACGCCGAACGCTGGCTCGGGGCCCAGGGCTTCGAGTAGCCTGTCGGCTTTCGTCGGCCGTCGAACGAACCGTCGACCCCGCTGTGAACAGGGCGAAACCCATCCGTGCACTGGACCGACGCGCCTGACGCCCGCCTGGCGCTGACGATCATCCTGAACGCGGCCGTCCTATGGACGAGCACGCGCCTTGCTCGCCTGCTCGATGAGCGCGCCGACCCCGTCCAGCGTGCCATCGACGTCATCCTCCTCTTCAGCGCCGTGGCCGGCGGGTCGGTCGCGCTGCTCGGTTGGCTGGGCCTGCTGGACGTTGGTCCGCTCGTGGTCGTCGTGGCGGTGATCGCCGCGGCCACGGTGGTCCTGACCCGGCGCGTCCGGCCTGGCGACCCCCCGGGACCTGAACCTCAAGCCGGGCGACTGCCCTACCCGCACGTGCTGATCGGGTTCTGCACGCTGGGCCTGCTGCTGGTGATGCTCTGGGTGGCTCGGGTTCGACCGCCGCTGGTGACCGACGCCCTGACCTACCATCTGGTCCTTTCCGCACGGTGGCTCCAGTGCGGTGGCATCGACCTGCAGCCGATCTGGTTCCACAATCCCGGCAACACCTATTCGCCGGTCTGGGCGTCATGCCTGTTCGCGTGGTTCATGCTTCCGATGGGCAACGATCTGCTCGCGCGGTTCGTCCAGGTCCCGTTTCTGATCCTCTGCGGGCTGTGCGTCTATCAACTGCTGCGGCGCGCCGAGGTCGACGCCTTCGTGGCCGCGGGCGCCGGCGCGATGCTCTGCCTGGCCCGGCCGTTCATGGGCGAGGGCTTCTGCGCCAAGGACGACGTCGTCCTGGCCGCGTACGTCCTCTGCCTGGTGCTCTCACTGGCCCCTGATCGCATGCGGACGCTCGGCGGCGGGGTCCGCGCGGGCGTGTCCCTCGGCATGCTGCTGGCGACCAAGTATATCGCGATCCTGGCCCTGCCCATGCTGGTGGTACTGTCGATCCCGTCCTTGCTTGACGCGCAGGCCCGGAGGCGTTGGCTCTGGGTTCTCGTGCCGCCGCTACTCATCGCCGGACCGTGGTATCTCCGGAACCTCCTGCTCGCGGGCAACCCGCTCTATCCGATCGAGGTCCGCATCGGATCGCACGTCGTCCTACCGGGCCTGTTCTGCACCGAGGTCGCCGACGCGTACCGGGGCCTGGACGGCCTCGTGAAGGTCTTTCTGAACACCGGACGGTTTGCGCTCAGGCCTTGGATGCTCATCATGCTGGTGCTGGGCTGGATCGCCGCGGTCGTCCTGGCCGCGAGGCACTGGAAGCGCCAGCCGATCCTGGCCGGGTTGGTCGGCCCGCCGGTCTTCCTGGCGACCTTCTACCTGGTCTCGCCTGATCGGGAGATCCGCTATATCTTCGCGGTTGTCGCGCTGCTCTTCCTGGCCGGGGGTCTGGCCATCGGCCGGCTGCCGGGACCGGCCTGGATTCGACGGGGCCTGACGACGGTCCTGCTCGTCTGCTCGCTCCTGATCGAGGTGACGGCCTCGTTGCTGGTTGATTCCATTCTCATCGGCCTGGCCCTCGGGACGATGGGCTATCTCGCTTTCGTCGTCTGGCGACGGAAGGGGCCGACGGTCGACCGGCAGGTCCGCGTCGGGGCTGTCGCCGTCGCGACGCTTCTCGCTTGCGGCTATGCCTACGTCTACTGGGGCGTCTACGTCGATCGTTGCCGGGGTGATTACCCGCTGGCCTGGTCGATCGCCTACCGCCAGGGCGGGCTCGGCCAGGCCTGGGCCTGGGTGACGCGGGAGGCTTCGCCGAACGACGTGATCGCCAGCGCCGGCACGCCCATGACGTATCCACTCATGGGGTTCGACCTCGAGCGGCGCGTGGTCTACGTACCGGTGCAGGACGGGGCGGAGAGCTACACCGACCTGCCCACCATCGGCCCGTGCCTGACCAGCAGCCAGATTGTGCCGGCCACCTCGGCCCTGTATCGCAACGCCCCCGACCGCGACACTTGGCTCGAGCGCCTGCAGCGCGAGGGCGTGCGCTACCTGCTGACCACGTGCTTCCTCGGCGCCCAACCGATCGAGTATCGCTGGGCGGTGGCCGACGCACGCTTCCGGATCGCCTTCCAGAGCGAGGCGACGACGGTCTTTGAGCTGCGCGACTAGTAGTCCAACACAATTGAATTTGTCGGTTCCACAACTTCGGGGTCGTCGTCAGAGACGCGACTGTGAAGGAGCGTTGCCGTTCAAGCGCTCCAACAACACAGCTCCCTGACGGTCGCTGCTCTGAGTGACGTATCGCTTACCTGATCGGAACCCACAAAAACAAGTGTGGTCGGGTACTAGTGGTCCAACTCCGGGTTCGCGGAGACGCGACTGTGAAGGAGCGTTGTCGTTCAGGCGCTCCAACGACACAGCTCCCTGACGGTCGCTGCTCTGAGTGACGTATCGCTTACCTGATCGGAACCCACAAAAACAAGTGTGGTCGGGTACTAGTGGTCCAACTCCGGGTTCGCGGAGACGCGACTGTGAAGGAGCGTTGTCGTTCAGGCGCTCCAACAACACAGCTCCCTGACGGTCGCTGCTCTGAGTGACGTATCGCTTACCTGATCGGAACCCACAAAAACAAGTGTGGTCGGGTACTAGTGGTCCAACTCCGGGTTCGCGGAGACGCGACTGTGAAGGAGCGTTGCCGTTCAAGCGCTCCAACAACACAGCTCCCTGACGGTCGCTGCTCTGAGTGACGTATCGCTTACCTGATCGGAACCCACAAAAACAAGTGTGGTCGGGTACTAGTGGTCCAACTCCGGGTTCGCGGAGACGCGACTGTGAAGGAGCGTTGCCGTTCAAGCGCTCCAACGACACAGCTCCCTGACGGTCGCTGCTCTGAGTGACGTATCGCTTACCTGATCGGAACCCACAAAAACAAGTGTGGTCGGGTACTAGTGGTCCAACTCCGGGTTCGCGGAGACGCGACTGTGAAGGAGCGTTGCCGTTCAAGCGCTCCAACGACACAGCTCCCTGACGGTCGCTGTGCTGCGTGGCGTCTCGCCCTCCCGATGGGAGCCGACAAAGACACGTGTGGTCGGGTACTGGTCGTCCAGCCTCATCGAGTTTGTCGGTCCGCTGTGAGGGCGACGACCTTCGCCGGGGCTAGGGCGGATAGACGCTCCTAGGCAGGCGGGCCCTGCGCGTTGCCACACGGCTCAGCGCAACCCGCTGTGCTTGGTAGCTTCGGCGACGGCCTATCGCCCCTGGCGGCTAGGCCACTGTGTCGTACAAGAGGAGGCATCAGCGAGCGGCGTGAGCCGTGGGATTCGTGCGCCCCGGCGAGGTGCTGAGCCCTTTTAGGGGCGGCGGATCATCGTGCTCAACCAGGTGTTGCCCGTCGTCCTGATGGCGCTCCGGCCTGTCGCCCCGATGGTCCTCAGGGCTGTCGCCCCGATGGGGCCTGGTTTGTTGAGTGCCCATGCACACGGGTTCCGCTCGCCTGGCGGCTCGCTTCATCCGTGGCTACAGTCCATCGTCGGGGCTAGATCGCCGTCGGAGACGGCTCCTAGGACACGTTTTCTGCTCAGCGGAAGGCGTGTCGAGAGGCACGCCATGTCCTTGCCCTCTCGGGCAAGCGACCCCACTGAGGACAACGGGGATCGCCCTGTTCGGCGCGCCCACGTCGGCTATACTACACACGTCAGCCCTTGACGACTCGGAGATTTCGCACGATGCGCATGGCCGTGCTGGGCGTTCATATCGGCATCATGCTCCTGGTGGGGTGCAGCGAGCCGATCACCGTCACGCCCGTCCAGCGAACGGTCGGCTTCTACCGGCCCGACGGTCGATCCGCCTGGGACTCGGGGCGGACCGAGGAGCGTCTCCGCAGCGAGTTCGACACGTACGACCTCGAGCAACGCTTCGACGCCAAGGGGGTCGAGGCGATGCGTTGGCGGTTCCGGTCGAAGTCCATCGGCTACGCCGACGCCTTCCTCTCGCATGAGATCGGCACGGTCTTCAGGTCCATCCGTGTTCGGCTTCGCAACGCCGGCCCGCCGGTCGACCTGGCGATGAAGCTCATCGACGCCGGCGGGGCCGAGTGGACGGTCGAACCGATCGAGTTGGCCGAGTGCGGGTGGCAGTGGATCCGCTGGGACCGGTCGGCGTTTCGCATCGCACGATGGAGCCGAGATCCCGACGGCACGATCGACCTGCCGATCCGCGGCCTGGCGCTGATCGCCTTCGGCATCCGGTCCGGCCAGGCGTACGAGCTGTGGGTGCGACGGATCGATTTGGTCCGCGACGAGGTCGTCGTGCCGGGGCTCCGCATCGAGCTGCCCGAGGTCGCCCAGGCCGACGAGCCCGTACCCATCACGATACGCTTCGCCGGGCGCCCGCCCGCCGCGCCCTGGTGGGTCGGTCTGTGGGACGAGGACAGCCAGATGCTGCGTCGCAAGCTGGGCGACCTCGTCAGCGGACAGACCGTGGTGGTCCCGCTGCCGCGCTATCTTCGCGGTGGTCGCTACGTGCTGCGTCCGACCGTCGGCGACATGCCCGTCCTGGTGGGCCGCGACGCCGAGCCCTACGACGTGCCCCTCGTCGTCGAGGCCCGACCCGCGGACGCCGACCAGACCGTCGCGGAGGTCAAGGCTCACGGCGGTGTGCCCACGCTGATGATCAACGACCTGCCCGACGCCTGCATGGCCTACATGACGTACAATCCCAGACCGCGCCCCTTCCGCCAGTTCGGCCGGGCCGGCGTGCGGCTGTTTTCCTTCAGCGCTACGCCGACGGCCGCCGCGTATGGGCTGTCGCCGACGGCCTGGGTCGCCCCCGGCGAGTTCGACTTCTCGCACCTCGACCGCCGCGCGCGGATGCTGCTGGACGAGGTGCCCGACGCCCATGTCTTCCCAAGGATCTACCTGTTCAGCCCCGGTTGGTGGGACGAGCGCCATCCCGATCATCTCGTGACCTACGACCCCGGCGACGGCAAGCCCCGCGTGTTTCGCCGTGACGGCAGGAAGGCCTCACCCTCGTGGGCCTCGCCCGTCTGGCGACAGGACACGGCCACGGCCATCCGACACCTCATCCGCTACGTCGAGGCATCGCCCTATGCCGACCGCGTCATCGGCTACCACATCGCCTCGGGCACGACCGAGGAGTGGATGATGTGGGGGGCGAACGAGAACCGATGGGTCGATTACTCGCCGGTCAATCTGGCCGCGTTTCGCGATTGGCTTCGTCGGCGCTACGCCGACGATCGGGCCTTGCAGAAGGGGTGGAACGACCCGACCGTGACTCTGGACACGGCCACCATCCCCTCCTATCGCGAGCGAGCCCGAACGCGGTTCGGCATCCTGCGCGATCCCCAGCAGGAACAGCAGGTCGTCGACTTCACCTGGTACATGTCCGACCTGACGGCCGAGACGATCGGCCTGTTCGCTCGGACGATCAAGGAGACCACCGGCGGCACGAAGCTGGTCGGCGCCTTCTACGGCTACCTGATGCAGCTCATGGACCACCGCCAGCAGAACGCCGCACACCTGTCGCTGGGCAAGGTGCTGGCCAACCCGGACATCGACTTCATGACCTCGCCCAGCTCCTACTCGTTCCGACGGCCCGGCGAGGGCTACAGCCACTTCATGTCGCTCACCGACAGCGTCAAGCTGCACGGCAAGCTCTGGATCGACGAGAACGACTACCGCACCTGGCTGACCGACGCGCCTACCGGTCGATGGGGCAAGACCGACACCTACGAGGCGACGTTGTGGCAAGAGCGTCGCGAGCTGGCCAGCGTGCTGGGCCAGGGCTGCGGGCAGTGGTGGTTCGACATGGGCGGCGGGTGGTTCGACGACGACCGGATGATGCAAGAGATCCGGCAACAGGTGCGGATCGCCGAGCGCACGCTCCGTCTGCCGCGCGGACCGGTGGCCGAGATCGCCGTGGTCGTCGACGACAAGAGCTTGGCCTACCTCCAACCCGGCAACCGTCTGAACCGGCCGCTGTTGCACGATCTCCTGCCGCATCTGGCCCGGACGGGCGCGCCCGTCGCCTACTATCTGCTGAGCGATCTGCCGAACGCGCCGAAGCACAAGCTGTACGTCTTCTTGAACGCCTTGGCGCCGACCCGGGCCCAGCGGCAGGCCGTCGACGCGCTCAAGGGCGACGGCCGCGTGCTGATGTTCTTCTGGGCCAGCGGCATCTACCGCGACGGCAAGCTCGATCCGACCGGCGTGAGCGACCTGGTCGGCATGAAGGTGGCCACGTCCGACCGCCGCGCACGGCTCGCGGGTCGGTTCGAGCCGGACTCGAGGCGGCTGGGTCGCGCGGCGGGCGAGCCGGTGGGCAGCGATCTGATGATGGCCCCGTCGTTCACGGTGGTTGACGAGGATGCGGCCGCACTCGCCCGCGACGGCCGCGACCGCCCCGTCATCGCCATGCGGACGCATCCCAAGTGGACCAGCGTTTACTCGGCGATTCCCGTGCCTTCGCGGGCCTTCTACACGGCCCTGGCCGAGCGGGCGGACGTGCACCGCTGCATCGAGACGCCCGACGTCGTCTACGCCACGCAGAGTCTGCTGGCGATCGCCTGCGATCATTCGGGCAAGCGGACCGTCCGGCTCCGCCAGCCCGCCCGCGTGCATGACCTCTTCGCGGATCGGCGCGTCTGCGACGGCG
The DNA here is from genome assembly GCA_964622545.1 of uncultured Planctomycetales bacterium. Lineage (GTDB taxonomy): Bacteria > Planctomycetota > Phycisphaerae > UBA1845 > JAFGLZ01 > JAFGLZ01. The sequence goes on from CAZUQM010000004.1 coordinate 228,836, forward strand.
AGGAGACGTTCGAGATCCGCCTGGACCGCCACGAAACCGCCCTGCTGCTGATCCAACCCGCGCCGAAGTAGCCGCCGATCTGGTATACTCACGGGTCGTGTGACCCGGCCGGGCGCGACCGGGCCCAACGGCCGTCGAGCGGCTACGTTCGTCGACCGCCTCCGTCGCCGGGCTCTGGAAGGATGGCGCATGCCCTCAGCTTGGACCCGCCTGTTTGCCGGCCTCGTGCTGGGTCTCTCGGTTCCCCTGCCGGTCCTCGCGATGGGGCACCTCCATGCCGACCGTCCCGAGGCGTACCCCGCCCTCGACCCGTCCGTCGTCCGCGACGGCGTCATTGATTACACCGTCGACCTCCACCGGCTGCTCAACGTGGCCGGCACGAGCTACACGCCCGAGGACGTCCCGCGACTGGAGGCGGCGGTCGTCCGGGCGTTCGACATGTGGAACGAGGTGCTGGCGCCCCTGGGCCTGCGATTCGAGAGGGTCGATCGGACCGAGGACATCGACCTGCCCGTCTTCACGTTCGATTATGAGCGTCTGCTGCCGCCGTATTTCCAGATCGAATCGATCGCGGGCGCTCACTCTTTCTCTGTCCTGGGCCTGTACGTCTGGCAGCTCCCGCTCATCTTCGACAGCACGGAGGTCTTCGCCGACCTGTCCGAGACCGACGTCGTCGCCGACCGTCCGTTGGCCCATCCCTATACGTGCTTCACGGCCGAGCAGAGCCTGGACATCACCTCCGTCGCCCTGCACGAGATCGGCCACGTGCTCGGCATGGCTCATCCGTCGGACTCCCATAAGCAAGGCAAGAGCTTCAACTTCCTCGCGCTCGACTCGGTGCGAGTCGACGGCCGGTGCCTGCGGACGAGCGCGTTTCTCTGCGGCGAGCATGTCGACCGTCGCCGTCCGCTGCTCCGCACGGAGTTGGACTCGGTCATGAAGGTGCCCATCGAGTTCGGCATCCGCTACGCCGAGATTCCGCCCGCCGATCGGGCCTTCGTTGCCTTCGCGCTGAGGTACCTCAACCCGCACGGGGCGGATGAGGTCCTCGCCCGGGCCAGGCAGATGTTTCGCGAGACCTCGCCGCTGCGGTTCGCCAACGTCATCACCGAATTCGAGCGGGCCGTGGAGGGCGCCGAGAACAACAACATCCTCGAGCACGCCCAGACCGTCGAGCCCAACACGATCGTCCTCGGTTCGATCTCTCTGGTGGACGCGCCCAACGGCGAGGCCGAGGAGGATGTGGACGTCTATGCCTTCGAGGTCACCGAGGCCACGCTAGACGCGGTCTGGGTGTTCGACATCGACATGGGAGCCGGGCTGCTCGGTACCTCATGGGTCGACGCGCAGCTCGAGCTCCGCGACGCGTCGGGGGCCACACTGGCCGAGGTCGACGACGTTGAAAAGCCCGACGAGGGCAGCCTGAGCGAGCTCGACCCGTTCCTCGAGTATCGCTTCGCCTCGCCGGGGACGTACTACCTGCTGGTCCGCAGCGCGGTCGACCTGACGGACCCCGACGGCTCGGGCGACTACGAGCTCAAGATCGGCGTGGGCGGCGTGCCCGAGCCGACCGGCGTCCGCGAGCCGATCCCCGCGTTGGTCGACCCGAGCGTGGCTGAGTGCATCGGTGCGGGCCCGATCGACACCTCGGCCGTCCCGTGCATGGGGTTCGGCATCCTGGCCGGGTGGTTGGCGGTGTGGGTGCTTTCCTTCGTCCGTCGCGTCCGCGCCCCCGAGCCCCGCTTTCCTCAGCGGGGTCACTTGCCCAGGAGGGCAAGTCGGCAGCGTGAGTCCTGACGCTGCGTTTCCTGCTCTGGTTTGAACGATCAGGCGAGCCGCACCGTCCACAGTGCGGTCTTGCCTTTCACTCTCTCACGGACCCCGCTGAGGACAGCGGAGCTCGGTTATCCCTACTCAAGCGATAAGACCACCTTCGCCTCGTCCGTTTCCTCCAGCGTCATCCAGAACCGATGATCGGTCGCGTCGTATCGCCACGACCCCTTCGGTGCGGGCTTGCCGTTGAGCGTCACGCCGGTCGGCTCGCGATCGAGCAGGACTCGCAGGACGTACGCCCGCGGTTCGCCGCCGTCGATGCCGACCGTCAGCGCGTCGCCCTTCATCTCGGCCGAGAGCTTCGTGACCTTGCCCGAGGTGCTCCATAGCTTGAACGTCGCCGGGCGTTTGGCGTCGGGGTAGATGTCGAGTGTCGTCTTGCCCTTGCTGGCCTCGGTGCCGTGGCCGGCGTAGCCGTTGGTGACGTTCAGCGGGATGATCGAGCCGCTGCGGATGAACACAGGGTAGCGATCGTCGGGCACCTCCAGGTCGAGCGTCGTCGGGCCGGTGTGCACGGCGCTGTTGTCCCAATAGTCGATCCATGTGCCCTCTGGCAGCTTCACCTGCCGCTCGCGCTTGGGCTCGTGGATGACGGCCACCAGCATCGCATCGCCCAGCATGTATTGCCACGTTCCGGGTACGACCTTCAGCAGGCACGGCCCGCCTTCGTGGGCGTCGCGGACGCCGGAGTAGAAGTACGGCGCGAGCTCGCAGTGCAACCACGCGCACTTGCGGAAGATGTTGAGGAAGGCCTCGTCGTACTTCCACGGACGGTGATCGCCGTGCCCACCGTTGAGGAAGAACGGCATGAACGTGCTCCACTGCATCCAGCGCAGGAACAGCGTGCGGTCGATCTTTTTGCCGCCGCCGCCGGAGAACCCGCCGATGTCTGACCCGATGACCGAGTAACCCAGCTTCATCGCACGGAACGAGCTCTCGAGCGCGAGCTCCAACCCGTCCTTGTCCCACGTCTTCTCCTGATCGCCCACCCACGTCACGGGCGCCGCGTCGCGCGGCGCGTGCCGACCCCCGTACCCGACCTGACCCACATCGACCGACCGCACCATCGTCACGCCCTCGGGCCTGCGACGGATGACGTGCTGGTAGCAGTCGCGGTAGAACATATCGACGTAGTCGAGCCACTTGATGGGCCCGGCGTGGCCGCGTCCGCCGAAGGGGAAGAACAGCTCACCCGCGCCGTCGACCTTCCACCCGTCCACGCCCTGGAGCAGGACGCGATCCATCAGCCCATGCCACCACGCAAGGGCCTCGGGGTTGGTGTAATCGATGAAGGCGCCCTGGCCCTTCCACCACTTGCGAAGCTTACCGTCGTTGCAGAGGTAGCCCTTCTCTTTGGCCTCCTGATAGAAGTCGGTGGCCGAACCGGGGCAGTCCTTCTTGTACTCGTTGGGGTTGATCATGCAGGTCATCCAGAGGATGAGCTTGAGGCCTCGGGCGTGCAGTTTGTCGATCATCTCTTTGGGCTTGGGATAGCGTCGCGTATCCCAGATGAAGTCGTTGTAGGCGGTCGACCACGGGCTATCGATGAGCACCACGCGGAGGGGCAGGTCGTGCTGGGCGCAACCGTTGACGTAGTCCCACACGGCTGCGGCGGTGTTGTCGTCGTCCTCCCACATCCACATCTCGAAGGCCCACATCGGGCAGATCGCTTGCTTGCTGTCGTCCTTGGGGGACAGCTCCAAGAGGATGCGTTTCTGCTCGGCGTGTGCGCTGCCGGCGCGTGAGAGCACAACGCCGACCAGCACGAGCGTCAGCAGCGCCCGCCGTGGGTATCGTACTGAACGCTGCATCCACGAACGGGCTTCAGACGTCAACACGACTAGAATCCGAACAGCATGTCGCATGATACACACTCTCCACATTGTACAGATACACGAGACGCTGAATGAGACCGACCCGCCAACCTTGGGCGATGTCGGCGACGCATTCACACGACGAGCCTCACGTCGCACGGTGCGGCGCTCTACAGATGCACCTCGCCGCCCGTTCGGGCCGACTCGTGCGCCGCCAGGGCGAGCGCCGTGACGGCCCTGCCGTCCCGGCCGTTCAGCTTCGGCTCGCCGCCGCCCTGCAACACGGTGATGAAGTGCCGCGTGCAGTCGATGAAGCTGTCGGCCCAGTCGATCCGCGGCACGTCGACGGTCTCGGTCCGGCCGTCACAGTAGACCAGCACCGGCGGGATGTCGAATGTCGTCGTGCTGCACGTGCTGATCATGATCATACCGCGCTCGCAGATGATCTCGATGCGGTTGTCGTCGGCGTAGTAGTTGCTCTTCACCATCATCTTGGGCGTGTAGGCGAAGTCGAACACGGCGTGGCGGTTCTTGCCGTGGAACTCGACCATGGCGGTCGCGGGCACGTCGATGTACTTGGTCGGCACGACGCTGTTGCGGCCGATCCACGCGACGACGCGCTTGGGCTCGCCCATGAAGTAGCGGGCGATGGACCAGAGGTGATAGCCGTGATCGAACACGACCGGGCCGCCGCCGCACCGGCTCGGCGTGAGCCGCCAGAGCCACGCGCTGAGCGGCACCTTCCATCCGTGTCGCACGTCACCGCCGCTGTAGTGCAGCCGCATCATCGTCGGCTCGCCCAGCCGGCCCGAGTTGATGACCCGCTTGGCCGCCAGATACGGCGGGTAGAAGACGAACTGCTCGTAGACGCGCAGCGTCACACCCGCCCGCCTGGCCGCGTCGATCATCTCATCGCACTCGGTCAGGCTGTGGGCCATGGGCTTCTGGACCGAGATGTGCTTGCCCGCCTCGGCCGCGGCGATGGTCGTCTTGCAGTGCAAGTCGTGCGGGAGCAGGATCTCGACCATGTCGATGTCGGGGTCGGCCAGCAGCTCCTCCGGTCGGGCGTAGGCCTTCGGCACGTCCCACTCGGCCATGCGGCGTTTGGCCAGGTCGAGGTCACGGTCGCAGACGGCTGCGACCTTGGCCGTCCGAAGGCCCTGGTAGCCCAGGATGTGCAGCGTGCTGATCCGCCCGCACCCGATGAAGCCCACACGAATCGGTTCCATGCAAGAGGCTCCTTGGCGCAGCCCAAACTGAGATCCCCTACGCCGTGCGGCGCCCTACTCGCGGGATTCATCCCGCGCGGCCGACCGTTGCCGCGCGACCTGAAGGTCGCGGCTCAGGTCGGCTCGGACCGCCGCGCGAGTCGCTCACCCCCAGATCGCCAACCGCTCGACCGCCCGGACGTACCGCAGCAGCTTCTGCGGCATGGACGTGTTGGCCGCCATCGCCAGGGCGAAGTAGGCGTCGAGGACCGCACGCGGCCCCTCGCCGGGACCCGCCAGCGCGTCCATCGCGCCCAGTACCCGCGAGCCGAGGTCGAGCTCCGACAGGCCGCGCAGGACCGGATCGTCCTTCGCCCAGGCGTACCGCACGACGGGGACGGCTCGATCCGCATGGGCCTCGAGCTCGAAGGCCCCGTGCCGCAGGGCGTACAGCTCGCCGCTGAGCCATGACGCAAACTTGGCCCGGTCAAACACGACCGGCCCGGACGACACGCCGGCCACACTCACCGGATCGACGATGCGGATCGCCGCGGGCTCGCGGCGATACAGGATGTTCTCATGGAACAGGTCGCCGTGCAGCGTCACGCTCGGGGCATCGTCGAGCGCGGCCCTGACACGAGCGTCCTGCCGCGCCGGCAGCAGCGTCCGGCTCAGGTTCGCAAGCGTCCGCCCGTTGATCTCCACGGCCTCGGCCCGCGCGAACGGGCCAAGCTCGGCGTCATCCCTGGCGAAGTCCAGTACCTGGTCCATCACCGACCAGACGATGCGGTCGCTGTCGAACGGCTCGCCCGGCAGACGATAGAGACCGTCGACCAGGGCCTCGACCAACAGGTCCTGGATGCGATCGGCGTCGTCTTGTGTGAGCTGGCCGCGACGCAGCAAATGGCGGACGTCGGCGAAGCCGTCGAGGGGCTCCATGTCGAACCACAGCTCCTCGCCGGCCGGCACCGGATCCCGCAACAGCAGCTCGCACTGATCGATCACGCGGACGAACGGCGGGACGAGATCCGGCGGCAGGGCCCGCAGGAACCGCCACTCCTTGATGAACACGTCGCGGGCCCACGGGGCATCGAGTCGATGGAGGTGCTTGCGGACGCGCCGCCGGCCATCGACCGTCACCCGAAGCACGTCCTCCCACCAGCCGCGCTGGATCGTCTCGACGATCTCGGCGTCGTGGCTCATGATCCGGGCCCGTCCAAGGTGGGTGACAGGAGCGGGTCTTCGGGCTTGGGACGGAGCTTCTCCGGCAGGAGCGCGTTCACGTCGCCGGCCTTGTCGGCCTCGAACTCGCTCACCTCGAGCGGGGCCTCCATGGCCAGGAACTCCCCGCGGATGACCGAGCCGTCCGAGCAATAGAGCACGACCTTCCCCTTGCGTCGCAGGCCGCGCGACAGCGCGACGTCCTCAAGCTCGATGCGGCCCTTGGCGAACTCCGTCTTGCCGGCGAGCCTACCAGTGGCCTGGATCAGGAAGCCCCCGGCCTTGCTGCCGTCTTGGATGTCGTCCCCGATGCGGACCAGGCCCGAGTCGATCTCGGGCAGCCGCAGGTAGATGTAGAACTGGCGGTCGCCCGCCCGCGCACCGGGCAGCGGATACATGAGCAGGATCCGTTCGAGGCCCGGCTGATCGGTGGACGTGTAGGCCCACTCGCTGTGCAGGTGCACCGTGTTCTGTGGCGGCGGCAGACCCGGCTGCGTGATCGTCAAGCCGGTGCTCGTCTTGCAGCCGGTCGCGCCGAGGCAGACGCCGACCAGGAGCGCCAGCGCCCCGAGCCGACGGACGGGTTGCCGCAGTCGCATGGGCATCATGAAAGGGATTCTAACGCGCTGCGGCTTCGCACAACACTGCCGGTCGCTGAACGGCTTGCGCGAAAGCTCTGACGGCATGTCAGCGTGAGATCACCAAGGAGTGCCCCGCAGCTTCACGTGTCCCGAACCCCGTTGAGGGGGCCGTGGGGGAACACGGATTGGTGTTCGAATTCGCGTCCCCCGCCTCTGAAGAGGTAGACCACCCGGCCCATGGCCTGCGTAGCCTTAGCGAAGGAGGTGCGGCGAAGCCGGGTTGCACCGATGCGTGCGGGATTCTCATCCTGCGATTGTTGCCGAAAAGGATTCCGGCCCGGTTCCGTGCGAGAAGCCGCTTCGACCAAGGCTAGGTGGGCAAGAGGGATTCTCGCACGAGCGGAACAAGGGAGCGTCCGTGCCGACGTGTCGATGTGTTGACGTGTTGGGCCCCGCTTGGCCCGCCTGGTCGATGGTGCTACGCTTGGCGACCATGAACGCCGTCCTCATCAGCATCGGCGACGAGCTGGTCACCGGCCGGACCGTCGATACGAACTCGGCCTGGCTGGCGGGCCGGCTCACCGCACTGGGTATCACGATCCTCGCGCACGAGACCGTCGGCGACGACCGGGCCGAGATCCGGCACGCGATCGATGAGGCCGCGCGGCGTGCCGATTGGGTGCTTGTCACCGGCGGACTCGGCCCGACGCTCGACGACCTGACGCGGCAGGCCCTGGCCGAGGCCATGGACGCCCCGCTCGAGCTCCGACAGGCGTTCGTCGACCAGATCGCCGACATGTTCCGCCGCTTCGGCAAGACCATGCCCGAGCAGAACAAGGTGCAGGCCATGTTCCCCGTCGGGTCGAAAGCGATCGCGAACACCTGTGGGACGGCCCCCGGCATCCAGGCGCGGCTGCACGATGCCGACGTCTTCGTCATGCCCGGCGTGCCCCGCGAGATGAAGGTCATGTTCGAGCGCGACGCCCTGCCGCAACTGCTCGCCCGCGCCGGCGGCCACGTGACGCTCACCGAGACGCTCTGGACGTTCGGCCAGGGCGAATCGACCGTGGGCGAGCAACTCGCCGACCTCATGCAGCGGGGCCTCAACCCCGCCGTCGGCACGACCGCCCAGGACGCCAAGATCGGCGTCCGGCTGCTGGCGACCGGGGCAAGCCGCGACGAAGCCGAGGCGCTCCTGGCCGCGACGGTCGAGGCCATCCGCGGTCGCCTCGGCGCGCTGATCTACGGCCGGGGCGAGCAGACGCTCTCTGAGGCCGTCGGCTCGCTGCTTCGCGAGAAGGGCCAGACCGTCGCGACGGCCGAATCGTGCACCGGCGGATGGATCGCCAAGTCCCTGACCGACATTCCCGGCAGCAGCGCCTACGTACTGAGCGGCTTCGTCACGTACTCCAACGAGGCCAAGACGTCGATGCTGGGCGTGCCGGCCGAGCTGATCGAGCGCCACGGTGCGGTCTCGGCCCGGGTGGCCGAGGCGATGGCGCTGGGGTGTCGGTCGCGCACCGGCGCGGACTGGGCCATCTCGGTCACGGGTATCGCCGGGCCGACCGGGGGCACGGCCGAGAAGCCCGTCGGCCTCGTCTTCGTCGGCCTGGCCGGGCCCGAGGGCTGTCACGTCCGCGCGTTTCGACTCGGCGACCACCTCAACCGAATCGCCATACGGAGCCGAACGCGGTGGGCGGCCCTGAATATGCTGCGGCTCGCCCTGCTTGGTGAGAGCCAGGACGGCACGTGGTCGCGGCCGGCGGACACCGACGGGAAATCGTAGCCACCGACCCGCCCGACAAGACTTCACCCACCCGCCGGCCTACAATCACCGTAGACTCCACCGCGCCTCGTCCGGAGGCCGTCATGAACGCGCCATCGATCAAGCATCCCTCGCTGTCCGCTCTCATCCTCGTGGTGACCCTTGCCGCCGTCGGCCTGCTCATGCACGGCTGCGGCAGCGATACGGCCATTCGCTTTCCCGATCCGGCCGTCCGGGTGGTGGCCTTCGGCGATTCCTCGACGGCCGGGCCATCCGAGCGCGACTACCCGTCCTTCCTGGCCGACCTGCTTGGCGAGGGCGCCGCGGCCGTCAGCAACGAAGGGCTCGGCGGCGAGACCACCGGCCAGGGCATCGAGCGCCTGCGGTCCTTGATCGCCCGAGGGCTCTTCCCGAACGCCCACACGATGGTCTACTGGCAGGGTGGCAACGACTTGGTCGACTGGGTGGGCCAGGTCGACCCACTGCTCGTGCTCAACCCGGAGGCCGACGACTACCCGCTCGCCGGGCAGCTCGAGGCCAAGCTGGACGAGCTTCAGGCCAACATCGAGACCGCCATCGGAGAGGGTCAGCAGGCCGGGTGGCGGGTGCTCACCGCGACGTACTACTTCCTGCCGCGCGGCAGCCTGAACTGCGAGCCATTGCTGCTCAACATCCTGCTGCCCGCCCAGGCCGACAACGCCAACGGTTACGTACGACTGCTCAACGAGCGGATCCGACAGGCCGCGAGCAACACGGGGGCCACGGTCGTCGACGTGGCCGGGCTCGACGACCAGCTCCGCGGCGACGGCGCCAACTACCACAACTGCAACCACCTCAGCGCGGCCGGCAACGCCATCGTGGCCGAGCTGTTCGCCGGCGACCTCTAAGCTGATCTGAGGAAACGCTGGCTGGTATTCCCCGAGGATACACCACGCTGATTGGCCATGGTTTCGGCCTTGGATAAGCCTCGCTTGGACGGGTGGAGCGCCCACCTTCGACCGAATTCGCCTCCCCCACCTCTGAAGGAGGTGTCGACCTAATCGGGAAGCGATGCTGTTCGGAACGCAAAACAACGACTTACGTTCGAAGCCTCGTTCATAACTCCTTTGTTTTTGACGCGAGCCCGATTAAATCGACAGGCCCTGAAGAGGTGGGCCACCACGGGATGACCTACCGGTCCCCCTCATCCATCCGCGCGCGACAGAGCACGAGGACCGGTGCTACGGGTCGATCCAGATCGGACTCGCCCACGCGGCCTGGTGGTCGGTCTGCACCGCGCGCACATAGTAGAAGCAGAACGGGTGCGAGCAGTGCTTGGCCGGTGGAAGGAGCGCGTCGGTCAGCGGCGTGGTGTCCTCCCACGTGAAGCTGCTTTGCTGGGTCGTGTGGACGACCTCGTTGTTGCGGATGATGTCGATCCGCGCCACCGGGGCCATGCCGTGGAAGTCCACCTTGATCGTCCGCCGCTTGGCCAGCTCCGGTTCGGTCTTGGCGCTGAGGATCGAGCCGATCAGATGGCCGTTCAGCGTCACGTCCAGGAGCATCCGCGGGCCCGACGTGGCGACCACGCGGCGGTTCCACAAACCGTCGAAGATCGCCTCGCGCGTCCGTTCCTTGGCCAGCACCGCCATCCCGCCGGCGTAGATGATCTTGCCGTCGTCCGTGACCCGCGCCGGCTTGTCGGTACCGGCCGTGCCGCGATGGTCGTCGCCGTTGGCCGTGAACCCCGCCCGCCATCCCAGCGCGAGCGCCCGCTGGACGAAGCCCTTGGCCACGAGTTGGCCGCCCTTGCGATCGGGCTTGGCGATGAGCGGGTTGCCGTCCTCGGCCGAACACTCGTAGCAGCCGCGGACCTGGTGGATCTCGATCAGCCGCTCGTGGTACGGGTCGTGGTCCATGTAGTCGCAATGGTTGCCGTCGCCGCCGGGGTGGTGCGGGATGACGATGGCCTTGCGCCGCTTGAGCGCCTTGTGCAGGTCGGGCGGATCGGGGCAGTCGTCCGGCTCGCTGCGGATGAACGGCTGGTCGTCCTTCAGGTAGTACACGTTGCGGTCGCCGTCGCCGTTGCGCTCCCACTTGGCCCACTCGTAGCCGAGGATGGTGACGAACCGCCCCGGCTCGTTCCAGCGCTTGACCGTCTCACAGATGATGGGCCAGTAGCTGTCGGGCGTCTCATAGTCGTGGTCGTGATCGCTGCTGGCGGCGAAGTCGATCGCGCCCTCGTCGCGCATCTGACGGAAGTAGTAGTCGAGCGTGCCCGTGCCGTCGGACATCTCCGTGTGGCCGTGCAGCATGCCCCAATAGCGGTTGTACGCCGGCGGCGCGGCGCTGCACCGCGTCGGGTTCGTCAGGCAGCTCTTGCCGCAGGCCGTCCCGACCACCTTCAGCCGATGCACCCCTTCGCTCGGGACCGCCACCGTCGCGACCGAGCACGTGCTGTCCTTGACCCGCCGCACCGTCGCCGGCAGCCGCTTGTCGCCGAGCCACACCTCGACGCCTTTCAGCGCCTGGCACGACAGGTTGCTGAAGCTGTCCTCCGGCCGCACGAGCACGTCGATCTTCTCGCCCGGCTTGCATTGGCTGGGGACATACGCGCGGAGGTGATGGATGCGATTGCCCATCACGTGCATCAGGCACACGCCGACCATGGTCTTCTGCATCTTGAGGCCCCACTTCGGGCCGGTCGGCGGCTTCGTCGCGCCGGGCGCCATCGCATGGTGCGGGCAGTACAGCACGACGAACTTGTCGATCATCCGCGTGTTCGGCATGCTCGCGCCCGTCGCGTCGTCCTTCGGGTCGCCCAGCGTGACGATCACCGTCGTGCCCTTGGCCAGGCCCTTGGCGGGCACCTCGATATCGGCCGTGTAGCTCCGCTTGCCGTGTTGGCCCTTGCAGGCCAGCTTCGTGCCGTCCTCGAGCCGGGCCGCCAGGTACCGCCGCTTGGACGGGTCGTCGGTCTGGACCGGCCCGAACGATCCCTTGCAGTTCCGGCCGCTCCACAGCTCGAGCTTGAGCGCCTGGCCCGGCTTGATCGCCCGGCAGAGCGTGAACGGGAACGTCAACGACCGACGCTCGCCCGCCAGCACCACCGACGGCTCGACGTGCGTCAACGTCACCGACTCGGGCACCCGGATCGGCCGGCCGAATTCGGGGATGTAGTCGATCCTCGGACGCGGCGGCGCGGCCGAGCTCTGAATGACAACGGCCCCCAGTGTAACGGCCCACACCAGAGCACCAAGCAACGACAATCGATATGGGCTGCGAGACATGTTTCCTCCTTCATTCATCTTCCAGGGCAAGCTCGGCTCGTCCCGAAGCTGACCGCAAAAGGCCCGGTTTCGCGTAACATCTTCAGGGTTCTCACTGGCCCAACGATGCGCGTATTGGCGAAACGGGCTGTGAAGATAGCCGAGCCGCACTGTCCTCAGTGCGGTCCTGGGTGTGACGCCCATGACCCCGCTGGGGACAGCGGGGCTCGGGTGACGTCCGCTCACGCGCTACACCGTCCGGACCTGACTTCTGACTCCTGCTGCATGCCCTCAGCGTAACATCCACATGGCCCGAGTGAAAATGAAGCCGTGGTGCTCCTTCGAGTGATACGCCCCGCCGGCGACGATGAGGCGCCCGTCGATTTCGGTGGCCGCTCCCCACGCCAGCGGCGTCGGCAGGTCGGGCCCGCGTCGCCAAGACCGCTTCGTCGGCGCGTAGCGCCACACCGCCCGTGGCCGCTTCGTGCCCCAGCCGCCCATGACCCAGACCTCGTCGCCGTGCGGCGCCACCAGAGGCGCGTTCGGCGGACCCTCGGGCATCGGTGGCAGGTCCGCATGCCAACGCCGCTGCTTCGGGTCGAACACGTAGAGGCCGGGTTTGGCCTTGTCGTCACCCGATGGCCCGCGCAGGAGGTAGATCCGTCCGTCGTGCACGCATCCCGCGGCCTGCCGGATGGTCCGCGGAGCGTCCGGTTCACCCCGCCATGTTCGCTCACCCTTGCCGATGCTGATCGTCGCACGGAACGTATCCTGCTCGTCGGCGCCGCCGATCACGTAGATCCGCTCGCCGACCGTCAGTGCGACCAGCTCGGCCCGCGGACGATCCAGCTTCGGCCCGGGCCGCCATGCGCGTGCCGCGGTGTTGTAGATCTCGACGCGATCGGTCGCCAGACGCTTTTCGCCCTGGCCGGCCTCGAAGCCGCCGAGGACCCACACCTCGCCCGCTAGCGCCGCGATGCCGCAGTAGCCGCGACGCGTCGACATCGGCGGCAGCTCGTCCCAACGGTTCTCGACGGGGTCGTACGACCACAGCACGTCCATCGCATCGCGCCGCGCCGGGCAACCCATATCGGTGATGCCTCCGCCGATGAGGAGGCGGCCGCCCACGACGACGCCGTAGACGTCGTGATTGCTCATCGGCATCGACGCCAGCCGACGCCAGGCCCTGTCGCTCTCGGTTCGCCAGACGCGTCGGTCGACCACCAGCCAGATCGCCCCGTCCCGGTCGGTCAGCAAGGCCCGGATCGGCTTACGCGGCGGGCCCGCCAGCTCGATCGACGTCGTCACAACCGTCCCGTCGGCGTGGCGATCGAACGTTCGCACGCTACCGTCGGCCAGGCCCGCCATCACCCGTCCACGGGGCGCGATCGCAACGGCCGTCGGAGCCGGACCTGCATCGGACACCTCCTGCACCACCACCCAACCCTGACTCGGATGACGCGGATCGAAACGCACGAGCCGCTTGCCGCCGATCAGCCAGAGATAGCCGAGATCGTCCGACAGCCAGCCCACGCGCTCGCCGACATCGACGGGCCCAGCGCCCGGGGCCTTCGACCACGTCCAGGCCTCCGGCGCCCGATGCCACAGCTCGAGCGCGGCCCCCTCGCCCTGCCGCAACCACCACACGTTGCCGAGCTGATCGGTGAGGCGCGGCCTCGCGCCCGGCTCCCCCGCGACGACCACCAGCACGCGGCCCGACGGGTCTTGCACCAGCGCGGTCGGACCGGCGGGCACACGGACGTCCAGCGGGCTGGCCTTCGGCTTCACCACCGCGACCGTCGACGCCTTCTCGGCCGACGGACCCAGCGCCATGCACATCAGCATCGCGATCATCATGAAGCGCCGACCCCCTTGTTAATCTGGCTCGATCGGCCAGCTCGCCCGAAGCTCGTCCTGGTAGGGTCCGATCCGCTCGAAGGGGATCGGCCTGAAGCCCGGCACGTTCTTGAAGACGATCGAGTCGCCTCGAAGCCGGAAGTCCATCGCCGCGGCATCGACGAAGCCGGGATCGTCGTCGGTCACGACGTTGTCGGCGATCGTCATGTACGGCCGATCGATGTGCGTGCTGAAGAGCTTCCGGCAGAACGCCTCCGGGTCGCGCCATCCGCTCCGCACCGACACGTTTCGTCGCAGAACGTTGCCCAGCGGCGCCTGCGGGCAATCGTCGAGGATGCCCGCCAGCTTCGGGTACCGCTCGCTCCACGGCGGCCGGTCGTGCTTGAGCTCGCGGAGCGGTTTGTACATCGGCCCGCCCGGTCGAAAGTGCCCCCACCGCGTCCGCCAGCGTAAGCCCCGGTTGTCCATGAAGACCGGCACCTCACACTCGACGAAGACGTTGTTCTCGACCAGGTTGTCCCGCCCACCGCCGATCATCACCGGCTTGGTCATCTTGTAGAACACGTTGCCGACGATGTCGGCCGAGCACGCACAGTTGTCGAGATACACCCCGCACACGCCCGGGTACGGCCGCTTGGGGATGTGATGAATGAAGTTGTGCCGGATCACGTTACCGCGGTACGTCCAGTTCGTCCCGCAGCCGATCACACCGACGTCGCTCATCTCCAGACAGAGGTGGTGCATGTGGTTCAGCTCGAAGACGTGGTCGTTGCCCTCGTAGCTGATCGCGTATTGCGGCGCGTGATGGATCGCGTTGTGGGCGATGCGATGGCCCACGCCCTTGACGCGCACACCCGGCTGCCACGTCTTGTAGAGCTTGGCGTAGTGATAAATGTGGTTGTTGACCACGGCGTGCCGTCCCGGGGTGAGCGTCGCCCGGTCGCCCCCGCTGACCTGCACGCCGGCCGCGCCGAGGTCGTAGATGTCGCAGCCGACGATGGCGTGATCCTCACCACCCGAGATCGTTGCCCCATACTTCGCGTGACGGATCGTGCAGCCCTCGATGCGATTGGCCGCGCCGCCGCCGATGTGCACGGCACTCTCGCGCATGACCTCGAGCGTCAAGCCGCGTAGCGTCACGTGCGAGACCCTGTCCAGACTGATCATCGTCTGCGAGAGCGTGCTGGCCAGGAGGGGTTCGACACGGCTCACCACAGGCGCCTCACGGCCCAGCTCCTCCGGCGGCAGCATGAACAGCACGCCGCGCTGACGGTCGATGGCCCACTCGCCCGGCGCGTCGATCTCCTCAAGCGCATCGACCACGACGAACCGCCGCCATTCCTTGAGGTGATCGACCAGGCCGTGGCCGAAGGTCACCTGCTGCTTGGCGTGGTCGACCGCCTTGGCGTGCCACGAGTGGAAGCAATACTCCTCCCAGAAGAAGCCGCACAGCCACGTCCGCTCGAGGTCGTGCCATCGGGCAGGCGGCTCGCCCTCGAACCGATAGGCCATCCACTTGCACGTGCGGCCGGTGTCCTCGACCTCGGGCACGCCGTGCTCGTCCTTGCCGGTCACCCGGCCGCGACGACCCAGAGCCCAGCCCTCGTTCGGCCAGCGGGCCAACGGCAGCCGTCGCTCGCCGATGAAGAACCGCATGCCGCCGGGCAGGCCGCCGAGCTCGCCGTAGTCGGTGAGCCCGTGGGCCCTCAGGTCGACCTGCCGGATCTTGTCTCGCACCGCGGACCGCAGCCGTTTGCGGATCGCGTCGTCTCGAACCGGCTCGAACCACTCCGGCTTGATCTCGACGCCGCCGACGAGGCGTGGTCGACCGCCGGGCGCCGCGCGGTAGCTGACGCGCGCCTCGGCCGTACCAGAGTCCTGTCCGGACAGGGCGAAGCCCTTCGTCCGAACGTAGACCCCCTCGGCCAGCCAGACCGTCGCGGGCTCGTTCGTCTTACCGGCCTTGCGTTGTTTTCGGATCGCGTCGCGCGCGGCCTCCAGCGTGCGGAGCGGCCGGGCCCTCGTGCCCGGGTTCACATCGTCACCGGCCGGGCTGACATGGACCTCGATGTCGGCCCGCCCCTGGCTGGCCAAGGCAACGACGATCGCCATGACCCACAGGCTCGATCGCCGGTTCACTCGCTCGGTCATCACTCGCTCCGTCGCGCCGTCGGCGCCGCTGGTGCGCGATTCCTATCTCGCCCCGACGCGTCGATTCCGCCCGGAATCGTCGATGGGCCAACTGGCGCGAAGCTCGTCCCGGTACGGCCCGATCTTCTCGAACGGGATCCGCTCGAAACCGGGCACCTCGCGATACACCACGGAGTCGTCCCGCAACCGGAAGTCCATCGCCGCGGCATCGACGAAGCCTGGATCGGCGTCGGTGACGTAGTTGTCTTCGATTCGCAAGTAGCGTCTGTCGATGTGCTTGCCAGACGTCTCGCGGCAGAACGCCTCCGGGTCGCGCCACGTGCTCCGTACCGACACGTTCCGCATCAGCGTGTTGCCCAGCGGCGCCTGCGGGCACTCGTTGAGGATCGTGGCGAGCTTCGGGTAACGATCGCACCACGGCCGCTGGTCCCAGCGCATCCGCTTGAGGTCGTCGTACATCGGTCCGCCGGGGCGGAAATGACTCCAACGCAGCCCGCGGTTGTCCAGATGCGTCGGCACCTCGCACGCGATGAAGATGTTGTTCTCGATCCGGTTGTCGCGGCCGCCGCCGATGAACGTCGGCTTGAGCATGTCGTAGAACACGTTGCCGAGGATGGCCGTCGAAGCGTGGCAGTCGTCCAGATAGACGCAGACCGTCCCCAACCCAGGCCCGTGCGGGATGTGATGGATGAAGTTGTGCCGGACCACAGTGCCGCGGAACGTCCACTTGCAGCCGCTGTAGAGCACGCCCGCGTCGGCCGAGTCCATCACCACGTGGTGGATCTCGTTGAACTCGATGACGTGTTCGTTGCCGTCGTAGCCGATCGCCTGGTGCGGCGCGTCGTGGATCAGGTTGTGCGCGATGCGATGCCCGCAGCCGTACAGACGCACGGCCGGGTGATAGACCTTCTTCCGCTGGGCGTAATGATGGATGTGGCAGTTGACCACGTGATTGCCGCTCGGTTCGAGCGTCCAGCGATTGCCGCCGGTCATGTGCACCGCCGTCGCGCCGACCTGCGTGATGTCGCACCCGACCACGCCGTTGTCGCGGCCGCCCCCGACCACGAGGCCGTTCGTGCCGGTGCATCGCACCGTGCAGCCGGCGAGCCGGTTGCTCAGCCCGCCGCTGATCACCACGCCCGTGCCGCGCGCCACCTCCAACACGAGGCCGCGGACCGTCACCCACCGGCACGCGTTCATCTCCAGTAGGGGCTCTGTCAGCGTCGAGATGATGATCGGATACGTCGGCCAGTCGCCCGGCGGCCAGAACGTCAGCACGCCGGTGGTGCGATCCAGAAACCATTCGCCCGGTCGGTCGATCTCCTCCAGCAGGTTCACCGCGCAGAACCACTGGTTGCGTCGGATGCCGCCGCCCGGGACGTGCTCGAGCTCGATCAACCGCCGCTCCGGCCTGATCCGCCGCACCCGCACGTGTTCGTCCGTCCAGCCGAACCACCAGAAGCCGTGCAGGACCATCTGGTCGGCCTGCCGCCATCGCTCGGGGCGATCGGTGTCGACCTGGAACGTCGTCCCACGCTTGTTGCCGTCGACGAGCTTCTCCCGGCCCGCGTCGTCCACCTCGACGACCTTGCCGATGTGCGTCCAGCCCTCGTTGGGCCAGCGCGCCAGGGGCAACCGCCGGCCGTGGTGGAACAGTTCGAGCATCGCACCCAGCATCGACAGCTCGCCGAAGACGTCGATGCCCATCTCGCGGACGTCGATCTGCCGCACACGATCGCGAGCCGACGGATCGAGCCGCCGCCGGATGGCCTCGTCCGTCACCGGCCGACAGAGCGAGAGGTCCAGCTCGCGGCCTCCGACGAGGCGAACGTGCTCGCCGGGATAGGCACGGTACGTGATCGGTGCGACGGGCGTGCCGGAATCCTCGGCCGACAGCTTGAACGCGGCATCACGAACATACACACCGCCCCGAAGCCAGACCGTCACGGGCCCGGGTAGGCCTCGCTCTGAGCGCAGCTCACGGATCGCCTGGCGCGCCCGCTCGAGCGTCGCAAACGGTCGCACCTCTGTGCCCGGATCGAGGTCGCTGCCGTACGTGGCCACGAAGAACGCCGCGTGCGGCCTGGTGGATGTCGGCCTTGGCCGGGCGTCGTTCGCGCCGGCCTCATGCGCCACGGGCATCGGTTCGGCGACCGGTCCTGCGCATCCCGCGGCCACGATCAGTCCGCACCACAGTCCTCGACTCGCCATATCGTGTCCTCAGATGTCGCGCCAAGCGTTCATGTCAGCCAGGTGCTGCCCTCGTCGCGCCGCTGGTGACGCTCCAGGATGCCGACGTGGATCGCCCGTCGCCGGACCAGGTCCTCGCCGCGTCGGATCGCCTGGTGCATCTCGGCCTCGGTCAGGGGTTTGAACCGCCGGGCCGCCGCGACCGCCTGCTTGACGTGATCGGACGTCCGAACGCCGATCAGGGCGCACGCCACGCCGGGCACACTGAGGGCGTAGCGGAAAGCGCGATCGAAATCGTCGGAGAGCTTGCCCGGGTTGCCGCCCAACACCTTCATGCCGACCATCCCGAGCTTCTTGTGGGCGGCCAGATCCAGCAGCTTCTCGTAATCGCTGACGGTGGCGACCTCGAGGTCGTTCTCGGCCGCGGCCGCCTCCTGCGCCCGCGTGACGTAGTTCATGTACGGCATGACCACGTCCCACGCATCGCTGGCCCGCAGCAGCTCCAGCGCGTTGCCATGCGGGGAGTGCACGCTCATGCCGATGAAGCGGGCGAGGCCCTTCGCCTTGGCCTTGCGGAGGAACTCGAGCGAGCCGCCCTTGCCGAGGATCTGCTTGTTCGTCGCGATCGGCTTGAGGCCCACGCCGTGCTGCAGGAAGAGATCGACGTAATCGGTGCGGAGCTGCTTGAGGGCCTGAGCGAGATCCTTCTCGGCCTGCTTGGCCTCGAAGGCGTACGACTTGGTCACGACGAAGACCTTCTCGCGAATCGGCTTGATGATCGGGGCGAGGCGCTCCTCGGCCTTCGCGTACTCGGGGGCGGCATCGAAATACCGCACGCCGCCCTCGACGGCCGCGTCCAGCGTCGCCCGCGTCTGAGCCTCGCTCAACCCGCCGCCGGCATAGGCACAGCCGAGGCCGAGGATCGTCACCCGCTGGCCCGTCCGTCCGAGCACGCGGCGCGGCAACGGACCCTCATCGCCGACCTGTCTGCCGGACGCCTGCCGGCTGCCCAGCGATGCGACCGCGCCCGCCGCCAGTGTCGATCTCAGGAAATCGCGTCGTGTGCCGGACATCGATGCGCCCTCCGGACCCTTGATCGGGTGCCTTTCTTTCGCATACCGTCCGCCCATCGCGGTGTCAATCGCCGCCGGAGCGGGGAAGCAATCCCCCCTGCGCTGAAGCTCCGCCGAGCCCCGCCGTCCCGGAACCCGGGGTCACCTACCCCGCCAAGCGGCCGTCCAGCCACTCGCACACCTCAGCGAGAACCTGCTCCTTGCCGGTGTCGTTCATGAGCTCATGATACCCGTCCGGGTAGAGCCGCCATGTCTTGTCCACCGAGTCGCTCTGCCTGTAGAGCCGCTCGCTGCCGTGATAGGGTACGATCGGGTCGGCCTGGCCGTGCATGACAAACATCGGATGCGTCACGCGATCGAACGCGCGGTGGGCGTCCTTGATCGCCCGGTTGAACTCCGCCCCCGTCCGCGCTCGCACCCGACCGTGAAAGATCAACGCGTCGCTCTCGTACGCCTGCACGACCTCCGGATCTCGGGCCACGCCCTCGCCTTCGACGCGGCCCACCGGCAGCCACGGTGTCACCACGCTCAGCACGCTCGCCAGCGAGATGAGCACGGGCGAGACGTCGTCGGCCAGCGCCAGAAAGGGGCTGCTGAAGACCAGACCCCGCACCTCGACCTCGCGGGTCTGGACGTACCGACACAAGAGCTGCCCGCCCATACTGTGGCCCATCAGGAACAACGGCCGGTCGTTGGCCCGGTCACGCACGTCCGTCACGAAGTCCTCCAGATCGTCCACCCACACCTCATACCGGTGGATGTAGCCCCGCCGGCCCGGCGACAATCCGTGCCCCCGCTGGTCGTACGCATGGACGGAGAACCCGATCGCGTTCATCGCCCGAGCGACGAGGTCGTACCGCCCGCAGTGCTCGGCGTAGCCGTGCAACAGGACGAGGTCGCCGCGCGGGACGTCGGAAGGCACCCATCGTCGCGTCGCCAGCGTCACACCGTCGCGCGTCGTGAACGGATCCTGCTGGGCCATAGCGAACCACCTCCGAAAGGGTTGCGAGCTCAGATAGCATGACGGTGGATCTCGACCGGTGCCGACATGATAGCATCCGCCGACCGGTCCCGCGCCCCGATGGACCATAGCCCCCTTGCCCTTCGCGGCCAAGCCGACTACACCATAGCCACCGCAGCCGACCGGCGATGCACGACGGACGCGTCTCCGCCGGTCGGCGCCGCGACCCACACACGACACGACCGGAGGCCTCACCATGTTCATCAAGTGTTCGATCGGACTCGCCGTGCTCGCCCTCGTTTGCACCGGCTGTGCGAGCACGGGCGACAAGACAGGCTGCGGGTGCCAGAGCCAGCAGGCCCAAGGCGGGACAAAGGACAAGCTGCTCCGCCATGTCGTCCTGTTCAAGTTCAAGGACGGCACCACGCCGGCTCAGATCAAGGAGGTCGAGGACGCCTTCCGGGCCCTGCCCGGCAAGATCGACGCCATCGCCGACTTCGAGTGGGGCACCGACGTCAGCGTCGAGAACAAGGCCCAGGGCTACACGCACTGCTTCTTCGTCACGTTCGCCGACGAGGCCGCCCGAGCCACGTACCTGCCGCACCCCGATCACAAGGCCTTCGGCAAGGTCCTCCGGCCCCACCTCGACAAGGTCCTCGTCATCGACTACTGGGCCTTCAAGTAGGTACAAGCCGACCAGGAGCCAAACCATGGACCTCGCCGACAAGGTCGTCTTGATCACCGGGGCCAGCAGCGGCATCGGCGAAGCCCTGGCCGTTGCACTAGCCAGGGAACGCTGCAAGCTGTTGCTCGTGGCCCGCCGCGAGGAGGTCCTGCGCGATCTGGCCGACCGCATCGGCAACGACGCCGCCGACGTCGACGTCTTCGTCGCCGACGTCCAACAGGCCGACGACTGCCGCGCCGCCGTCGAGCACGCCCGCGACCGATGGGGCCGCCTGGACGTGGCCGTCCTCTCGGCCGGCCTGGGCATCTATCGGCGCATCGGCGAGTTCGACCCGGTCGAGGCGGGCACCATGATGGCCACCAACGTCAACGGCGTGATGAACGGCGTGGCGGCCTCCCTGGCGGTCATGATCGAGCAGCAGTCGGGCATGATCGTCGGGCTGTCGAGCCTGGCCGCCCACTTCGTCTCGCCGGTCTCGAGCGCCTACGCGGCCAGCAAGGCGGCCGTCTCGACGTTCCTGGAGGGCATCCGCCGCGGCGTGGCCAAGCACGGCATCCATGTGCTCACGGTCGAGCCGGGCTACATCCTCACGCCCATGACGCAGAACAACACGAAGCTGCCCTTCGTCATCAGCGCCGAGGACTGCGCCGCGCGCATCGTCCGCGGGATGCGCCGCGACAAGCAGGTCCTCCGCTTTCCCTGGGCGATGCTCATGCTCATCCGTATCAGCAACCTCGTACCCAGCGGCCTGATGCGCTGGGTCGTGCAGCGAAAGGCCGGGCGCATCGTGATGAAAGACTGAGACTCAGGAGATAGAATACAGGAGACAGAAGCTCGGGAGTCGCATGCCAGCGAATCCTCGGTGCGCACGGGCGCACTGCCGGGAAGGCAAAGCGCCCTGGGTGGCATGGCCACGCCTCTGCTTTCGTGGCCATGTTGAACGTGTCCGAACACGTGCCCACACACCCACGCAGGCGTGGTCAACAGCGTGGGCATGTCACCCGACGCCTGTCGACTTGTTGACTTGTCGATGTGTCGACTTGTCATCGCCGTCGTTTACATCGCACGAACCGTCTGATAGCCTGACGCCGGTCCAAGTCAGCGTGATCGATCACGGAGGTCACACCATGCATACCCCATCGTTCTCGCACCTGGGAGTCGCTCTGTCCCTGCTGGTCGTCTCGGTGCTCGTTGGCTGCGGCGGCGGCGACTTCGGCACGGCCGTCGACCTGCCCGCCTCCCAGCGCCACGAGCTGGCGGCGACGGTGAAGCCCGGCATGGTCATCGAACTGCCCAAGGCCCAGGGCTTCAACGTCCGCGAGAAGCACTGGACCGGGACGCTCGGACGCGACGGCAAGGCCGACTCCTCCGCCAACGCCACGGCCGACGGCAAGGCCCACTGCAAGGCCTCCGCGTCCGACGGCGGCAAGGCCACGGCCGATTTCCAGCTCGGCCACTGCCTGCAGAACAAGAGCGGCAAGGTCGTCGTGGCCGAGCTACGGATGGCCATCGACTATGAGCACGCCTGCAAGGCCGAGGGCAAGACGCCCAAGTCCACCGGTTCGTACGCGATCAAGGTCTTCGTCAAGGACACCGCCGGCAAGGTGGTCCAAACGCTGCCGCTGGCCGCCCACTCGACGGACGAGGGGCCCATCACCTGGTCGGGCAATGAGAAGACCGTTGCGGAGGTTCGCATGCAGCCGGGACTGGGGTACTACATCGTCCTGGCCGGCCAGGCCTCCGTCACGACCGAACCCGACGAATCGGCCGAGGCGCGCGTCAACGTCAAGTCGTTCCAGCTCACCATCGAGTGCGAGGCCCTGGAAGAGCCCAGCCCCACCACGACGAATGAGGACGGCTGAGCCGCCGCCCGGCAGGACGCCACACCCATAGAAAAGGCGGACCCGATTCGCTCGGATCCGCCGCGGTTTTCGCTTCCGTTGCCGATGGGTCCGCTAGTTGAAGACGCCCGTCCAAGGCGAGCCGCCGATTTGGGCGAACGCATACTCCTGGAACATCTCGCCGTAAGCGGAAAACGCCCAGATAGTGAAGGGCCTGCTCTCTGCCGTCCCATCCGGGCCGCGCGGGGCGGGATCACGGCGCAGGGCGACATGGCCATCATAATAGCCGAGCGATCCGGATTGGATCGGTGGGTTCTCCAACTCCGTCCCATACCTGCCTCTCACCGCTGCACCATGGTACTGGCCTATCTCATTGATGATGTCGAACACGGGGTCGGCACACAACCACGAATCATCCGAAGTGCCGTTGGCCCAGTTGCCGGCAACGTGGTACTCCCAACTCTCGTCGACCATCATCGGCAGTGCGGCTGGTGCATGCACATTGCTCGGGGCAAGAACGGGGCCGGCCGTGTCGCCGATGCCGAAACCGCCTCGGTCTACGACATCGGGCTCTCCGGAAGCTGGTGCCGCGTCCTTAGGCCGGAATTTGCGGCACCAGGCAGCACGCGTGTAGTTGAAGACGCTCTGCTCCTTCAGGCTGCTTTTGATAAGCTCGAACTCCGGGCACCGGTAGAGGTTCTCGAACCTCGTGTAATCGAAGAGAAGGCCCGAGCGCGGAACGTCAATCTGATCGGCCGGATAGGCGTTGCCCGCGTTGGTCTCTTCGATGAGGATTTTCATGTCAGGCTCAGAGCCCAGCCATGTCTCGATGTTGTCGAACTCGTCTTCATGGGTCGGGCCATAACGAACATAGGACCAGAACGGCGGGATCTCGTTGTAGTCCTCCGAGTAGATCAGAACCGCCTTAACAAGCTGGCCGATGCGCGACGCGCATAGTGTCGTCCGCGCTTGAGCACGGGCTTTGCTCAACGACGGCAGGAGAATCGAGATCAGCAGCGCGATGATGGCCACCACCACCAGCAGCTCGATCAACGTAAACGCATGACGCCGCCCCGCAAGGGGTTCGTTCCTATACAGCATGGCCCGGCCTCCTCCTAAGTTAGTTACTGTTAACTAAGTGCTTAGATCTTTATTGTACGCCCCGGCTCATAGGTGGACAACCCTGTCCTAACGGAAACCCATGAAGACCGTGGTCGAACGCCCGACCGGGGGCGGAGGCGTTGCCGCGCGTGGAATGAACCGGCCGGTCCATGGAGGCGATGGCCGCGCCCAGACCAGATGCCGCCAGGAACCATCCATCGGGCTGGACCAGCTCAAGTCATTCACAAGAAGGAGGTTATGAACAATGGCCGTCGAGCAGAGCGGTCTTCATCCTTGCCCGCTGCTCGTTCACCGCCCCAGTCGTCTTTTCAGGATCGCATCGGGAGGGCGAGTCTCCCGGCGGACCGACAGATTCGAGTGCGTTAGACTACTCGAGGCGCCCTGCGGCCATCCCCCTGGGCGACTGCTACGGCGACGTCTCGAGCAACTGGGTAACGGTCACGCCGGACTGACCATAGGCCCCTTCGTCGAAGATCGACATGTAGGCCTCGATCATCCACAGCCCCCCCAGCGGGCGCTGATCCTCGTGCTGGCTGGGCAGCGGATCGTTCCGCAGGCTCACGTGCCCGTCGTAGAAGGCCAGCGAACCCTGCAGGATCGGCTTGCCGTAGACCGGGTCGTTATCCGGCGCACCCTTGATGTGCACCTTCGGGCTGTGGTATTGCCCCACCTCATCGAGGGCGTCGAACACCGGATCGCAGCAGATCCAGGCGGCGTCCTCCGATTGACCCCAGGCCCCAGCGATGTGACGATCCCACTGCTCGTCCATCAGCATGGGCAGCGCCGACGGGGCGTGAATCATGCTCGGCTTGAGGATCGGACCGGCCAGGTCGCCCAGCTCCCAACCCGAGAGGTTGTAGCGCGACACCACGTCGGGCTCGCTGTTGGCCTTGCGGTACTTCCGGCCCCACACCGACCGCGTGTAGTTGAACACATTCTGCTGGGTCTGTTGCTGACGCTCGAACTCAGGACAGCGGTAGAGCTTCTCGAAGCGGGCGTACTCGAAGAGCAAGCCGCTTCGAGGAACCGTTACCGTGTCGGTCGGGTACGGGCCGGCCGCGTCGTACGATGCCTCCACGACGGCCTTCATGTCGTCGAACGACCCCAGCCAGATCTCCATGTTGTACGGGGTGTCCGTCACGGCGGCGAGGGGCCCGCGGTTCTGGATCTTGCTGGTGAACGGCGGCGTCTCCCCGTAGTCTTCGGCGTAGGTGAGGATCGACTTGGCGAGCTGGCTGATCCGCGAGGCGCACAGCGTCGTGCGGGCCTGGGCCCTGGCCTTGTTCAATGACGGCAAGAGGATCGAGATCAGCAGGGCGATGATCGCCACCACCACCAGCAGCTCGATCAGCGTAAACGCCCGCGGCCTGGAGATACGTCCGGTGAGACAGCGATGCCCGCCCATTTCGCCCTCCTTCAAGGAAAGTATGACATTGGGGGATTTCGACCGATCGCTCCATTCTACGGCAAGCCGGGCCTTCGGCCAATCGCGCAGCATGAGTTTTGTGTTAGGTTTCACTAAGTTTCGCAGGGAGAGGTGGCGAGCAGATCCATTCTAATCACAAGTCTATGACGTGCAGTCTATTGGGTCAGGGTTGCCGCGAAGGGGGCCTCGATCCCACCGGCGAGAAGACCGTCACCGTTTCTGTCTCCCAGACCCGGCCCGTAAAACGCGTCAGCGAGGCCCGTGTGGACAGAAAGTCTAACCGCCCCGACGGCTTGCGGAAGGCCTCGATCAGCGACAGCCAACCCTTCATCGGCTCGGACGGCCCATCAGCCGGCAGGAGCTTGCCCACCAGGCCGATGAGCCCCAGCCACCTTGCCAGGTCGCGGTCGAGCCGGCTGAGATCGACATAGGACATCGAGGCGACCGGGCCCTTCGGTATCAGGCCCTGGTCGCGGAAGCGCGGGTCCGACCGGATCGTCTCGGCCTGTCCCTGGGCGGCTTGGATACACGCCTCCGCGGTCGGGGCGGAGGTGGCGACCATGAGCCAGCCCTTGACCATGCCGAAGACGATGCCTGTGGGGTCCTGCTCGCCCGCGCCGAGGCGTTTCATGGACGTACCCGCGACCTGGACCGACGAGACCGACAGCGGCCTGGGCCACGACTGTGAGGCGCTGCGGAGACGCTCCACCAGGCGGGCGAACCGCATCGGTGCTTGCGTCGGATCGGTCACGCCCAGCAGCACGACCAACCCGGAGGCGGCGGGCCGAGCTTGACCTTCGGGCGCCGGCGGCAGCACGATGATGAGACGGCCGTCCAGCCACTCGAACAGCTCCGAGCGGACCTGGATGCCGAGCGACTGCTGCACGGCCTCCCAGTCGGCCATGAAGGCGTCGGGATCGTTCGCCTCGGCCCGTAGCGAGGTCAGGATGGCGTCGTACACGACGGCGGGTCGTGCGCCGGCCACCAACCAGAAGCCGCGCGAGTCCGCGGGGACGAACTGATCGAACTTCAGAAACGCCTCCTGGCCGCACAGGGCGGGCTGAAGGAGCGACTGGTCGGCGTCCGAGGCCAGACAGAGGACGCTCTTGGTCGTCTGGCGCAGCCCGTTGGTGACGGTCGTGGCCGCGTAGTGATCGAACACGCCGAGGAGCTGCACCAGTCGCCGCGCGATCCGCTCCCACGCCGAGGCCGCGGCGATGGGCGTCTCGCCCGTATTGACGGCCTGCTCAACGCCCCGCTTCACGTCGACAAACGCGATGGCGTCCTCGGGCGTTCCCAGGGGCCCGACCGCCTGCTTGAAGCGCGGCGTGTCGACGAGCCGGCGCTTGCGGCTCTTTCCCGAGAGCATGGCCAGGGCGTCGTCCATGAGCTCCGGTGGACGCTTGCCGAGGCACAGCACGATCACGTCTCCTCGGGCCGCGGCCTGGAGGCAGATGGCACTGCTCGCCGAGGCCAGGATCACGGTCCGCGCGCCGTGCATGTCCAGCGGGATACATTGGAGGTCTTCGTGCAGGCCGGCCAGGGCCTCAACGAAGGTGAGCATGGCCTTGGCGTTCTTCTCGGCGGCCAGCGGTTCGCAGCGGAAGGCGATCATCACGTCGGGCACCAGCCCGCGGAAGCGCGCGGCGAGCATCACCTCATTGTGCATGAGGGCATGAAGGTCGATCGCCTTGAACGGCTCGTAAGCCTTGGCCCAGGCGGCCTCGAACTCGGCGCGGTTTGCGGCGGGCAGGCCGGGCAGGATGAGCCGTTTGACCTGCTCGACGACGTCGGAGGCCAGCAGGTCTCGCCAAAACGCCTGGACGCGCGGACGGAGCCGATCTCGCTCGGGGTTCCGGGCGCTGTGCCAATAGACGCATGCGTCGGCGGGCACCATCTTCGACAGGCTGAACGAGGACGGGACGTGCCACGGCGGCAGGGCGGCGGCGACGCGTTCGGGGGCTTGGGCCCGCACTGGCGAGGCGGCGGCCCAGATCAGAAGGAGGGCGACCGGCCCCGCCCACCAGGTATCGACTTGCCGCATGAGATCGCCATAACGTCGCATGGCAACGGCCTCCTTGCGTTGACACGACATCGGTCCCGCCGGGGTCCGACGGCACCGCCCCCGACCCGACGTGCTCAGAACGTCCGATCGATCATGTAGTTCGCCCAGGCGAGCAAGAGCTCCTTGTGCGTCGACGGCGGGAGGGCCTCGAGGCACGGGATCGCCTCGGCGATGCTCTTGCTTGCCAGGCCGCTCGTGTATTCTACGCCACCCAGGTCGCGCAGCAACTGCGTTGCCTGATCGACCGACGCCTGATCCGCCTGGCGGTCGCCGAGCACGCGGCTCAAGAAGTCTCGTTGGGAGGCATCGGCCTGGCGGAAGGCATGCAGGACGATCGTCGTGCCCTTGCCCTCGCGTACGTCCGAGCCGATCGGCTTGCCGAGCGACTGCTCGTCGCCCACCAGCCCCAGGATGTCGTCCTGCAACTGAAAGGCCGTGCCGCATCGCGCCGCGAACGAGCCGATCGCGCGGACCGTGTCGTCGTCCACGTCGGCCGTGCCGAGCCCGATCATCGCGCCTGCCATCGCGGCGAACTCGTACAGGATGCCCGTCTTGAGCCACAGCATGTCGAGGACGGCCTGGTCGTCCAGCTCGGCCAGCGGCGTCTCGGCGAACTGGACGTCCAAGAGCTCGCCGCAGAGCAGCTCGTTCAGGACGTGCGACTCCAGCCGGTGGATCAGCGCCAGCACGACCTCAGCGGGCACGCCTCGATCGGCCAGCTCGGCCATCAGACACACCGACCAGCCCTGCTGGGCGTCGCCGGCGAGGATCGCCAGGTCGTTGCCGTAGTCGTCGGCCTCGTCGCCGACCAGGCCGAGCTCCTGGCGGGCAAGCTGCCGGCCGAAGCTGTGGACCGTCGGGCCGCCGCGACGCTTCTCGTCATGATCGATCACGTCGTCGTGGACCAGCGTCCACGTGTGGAACAGCTCGACGGCTGCGGCCGCGGGTAGCGCCGCATGCTCCTGACCGCCGACGGCCCCGCACGCGAAGAGCAGCACCGCCGGCCGGAGACGCTTGCCGCCACGCTCGGGATAGAGATACACCGCCCGGCGGAGATGCTCCGGGCGAAACCACTCCTTGAAACGGGGCTCGGCCAGATAGGCCGAAACCCATTGCTCTCGTTTGCGCAATTCGTCGAAGAGGTCGACTGCCACACCGCACCCCAACCGGCCTTCGGCGCTCGACGTCCGCGCGACGGCGCTGACCGGCGACCGCACCTGCCAGGGCATGCTACAAGGCCGGCGGAGGATCGACAAGGCATGATCCATTGTCAGCGAAGCGCGGGCCGGTTGGATTCACCGCGGCGGGAGCCGATGCGTCGCCGAACGATCCACGAGGCGCACCGCGATCAGACGCCAGACCGGCCTGCCGCCAGACGCGCGCCGACCCGATGATCGAGCGAAGCCACTCAATTCAAGCCGTATTCCTTGAGCTTGCGGTAGAGCGTTCGGGCGCCGATGCCGAGGACCTTGGCCGCCCGCTCGCGGTTGCCCTGGGTAAGCTTCAGCGTCTCGGAGATGGCCAGCCGTTCGATCTCCTCGAGCGTGCGGCCGGCGAGCACGGGCTGACGCGCGGGCACGATATCGGTGCTGCCGCGGATCGGGTCGGGGATGTCGCCCACATCGAGCATCGCGTCCTCGGCCAGGACGACCATCGCACTGATCGTGTTCTGGAGCTGACGGACGTTGCCCTCCCAGTGATAGTTGGCCAACCGGCGGACGGCCTCCGGCGTGATGCCCTCGACATGCTTGCC
Source organism: uncultured Planctomycetales bacterium (assembly GCA_964622545.1). Lineage (GTDB taxonomy): Bacteria > Planctomycetota > Phycisphaerae > UBA1845 > JAFGLZ01 > JAFGLZ01. The sequence goes on from CAZUQM010000004.1 coordinate 257,630, forward strand.
GTGTTCCTCGTTGGCGCGGGCGATGAAGTGATCGATCAGCAGCGGGATGTCCTCGCGGCGGCTCCTCAGGGGCGGCACGCGAAGCGTTACTTGGTTGAGGCGGTAGAAGAGGTCCTCGCGGAAGGAGCCTTCCTTGACCTTCTCGCGGAGGTCCTGGTTCGTCGCGGCGATAAGCCGCACGTCCACCTTCGTCGGCTTGTTCGATCCGACGCGGACGATCTCGCCGTTCTCGATCGCGCGGAGCACCTTGGCCTGCATCGAAGGTGGCATGTCGCCGACCTCGTCGAGGAACAGGGTGCCGCCGTCGGCCTCTTCGAACACCCCGCGGCGGTCGCTGCTGGCGCCCGTGTAGGCCCCTTTGACGTGGCCGAAGAGCTCGCTCTCGAGCACGCCCTCGGCGAAGGCGGCGCAGTTGCTCACCAGCAGCGGCTTGTTCTTTCGTGGCGAGTTGCGGTGGATGGCGTGGGCGATGAGATCCTTGCCGGTGCCGCTCTCGCCGACGATCAGGACGGTGATCTTGCTGTCGGCGACCTGCCGCACGATCTTCAGGATGCGGGCCATCTCATTGCTCGAGCCGATGATGCCTTCGAAGCTGAACTGCTTGTCGAGTTGCCCGCGGAGGACGCGGTTCTGCCGACTCGACAGCGCCTGCCGCGCCGCACGCTCGACCGTCTGGCGGACGTCGTCCAGGTCCAGCGGCTTGGTCAGGTAGTCGTAGGCGCCTTCTTGCCGCAGGGCTTGCCTGGCGAGTTGCTCGTCGCCGTGGGCCGTGATCATCACCACCTCGGCGTCGGGCACGAGATCCTTGGCGCGGCGGAGCACGTCCATGCCGTCCATGTCCCCGCCGAGCTTGTAGTCGGTGACGACGACGTCCGGCGGGCGCTCACGCATCGAGGCCACGGCCTCGGAGCCGCTCTCGACGACGCGACAGGCGTGGCCCTCGCGTTTGAGGCCTTCGGCTATCGCATCACCATGGGCCCGCTCGTCCTCGACGATCAGCACGAATGCGGTCTCATGATCGTCCAAGGCATCTCTCCGGCCAAGATGGCAGGCTCTGGAGGAATCAAGCAGCGTCTTTGGCAGCCTGCCAGATTGACACATGCATCATAACGGCGCCTTAGGAGGAAGCAAGGGGTCGGGAGACGGACGGTGTTCTTCGGCAAGGACTCACAGGTGAGTGGGAACTCATGATCGGGAAGCGGAACAGGAAGGGGTCATGACAAAGAACAAGGCCCCATCTCGGCAAGAGACAGGGCCTTGTTGAGTACCGCTTGGATTCAGGTGCTAAGCGTCACACCTGGGGACAGCTTAGCTGCGACGACGACGCAGCCAGGCACCGGCGCCAGCCAGACCCATGGCGGTCAGACCACCGAAGGCCGGGTCGGGCACGACGTGGGCCGTACCTTCGACGTCCATGATCAGGTCGAGCGTGATCGTCATGCCGATGTCGGGAATGCCGACCGCATAGCCGAACACGAACGCCAGGTTGGCCGTGACGATGTCGCTACGCATCACCGAGGTGCTGATGGTGACGTCGACGGGCAGCAGCATACCGGCCGACGTAGCCGTCTGGAACGTCGTCTTGAACGCACCAGACACTTCGACCACGGCCTCGAGGAACGCGTCAGTCTGGACCGGAACAATCCCACCGACCGGAATATGGGAAGCTTCCGGCTGGAGGAACTCGCTGATCAGCGCACCGCCCGGACCGACATTGGCCGTGGCAAGACCGCCAATGCTCAGAGCCATCGACTCTGTGTTGGTAATGGCAGCATTACCGAGCAGGATAGTGTCCGACTCGCCGATGTGGCAGTCGCTCTGGGCGATGGTGATATCGAACCAGCCACCCATATCGCTCGTCGTGCTGCCGGCGCCCTGCAGGTTCAACACGATGTTGCCCTGCGTTACGTCGAATGTGTAGGTCACCTCACTCGCCATCACGGGGGCGGCCATCAAGACCGCAATAATAGCAGCTAACCTCATACCCTCAATCCTCCTTTCCTTTCCGGGGCTCCTCAGCCCTCTCCTCCAGCCTCAGGGACACCCTCAGAACTCCCTCGGCTGCAGATGTGTGGAAAACTTCACCGTTACGTCGAAGAGATATGAAGACCCCTGAGAACTGTTACGACTCCCCTACTCCGCCAATCATCACGCGCCGGCGAGGCCGTGTGGAGCTTGCATTCAGGTTCGTCGTGGGGATACTTCCCTCCGTTCTCCAGGCAAGCACAGACCCAGCGAGTCAGACATGAAATCGGTAGGGCCTGTGAGCCTCCCACTCCTCTCTTGATGACATTACTGTATCCCAACGGCTTGGCAAGGTCAAGAACAAAACACCCGAATTTGCCGGGGGCGTCAAATCACGATAAAGCAAATCGATCGCCAGACTTAGGTCCCTGCAGAAGGGCCGGAACCACGCCGGTTGCAGCCAAATTACCACCCACTGTTTGGCCCAGGCCCATCCGTCGCAAGCCATTTGGCCAAATGAACTTACCTCCATGACCTTGCCAAACTCACACCCCTCGACAACGGGATGGGGCCACACCGGCAAGCCTCGATCGCTTAAGTTAATCTCCACAATAGATTTAGGTTCGTGTCAGGCACGACGACGTGGCCCACCTCCTCCACCGAAAGCGGCCCTCGAAGGTGTCATCGGCACACCGTGTCACCCCGTGAGGTCAACCACACGACTACGAATTTTCCTGTCGGACCTCGGGTTTTTCCACGACCAACACGGCCACCTCGCTTGGACAGTTGAACCTGAAGTGAAAGGGTGACGACGTCCCAATCCCCGAGCTGACGTGCAGCCATCTCCCGTCCACCCAATGCAATCCGAGTGTCTGCTCGCGACGGATCCGATCGTTACACGTCACGCTGCCCCACCACGGCAAGCGCCATTGTCCGCCGTGGGTATGACCGCTGAGAACGAGGTCAACCGCCCCGTCGGGAAGGTGATGAATCGTCGAGGGCACGTGCGCCAACAAGATGGTCGGTTCCCCGTTGACGCAGCCCTTCAGGGTGCTCGGTACGTCGGCCACCGATCGCCACGCGTCATCGATGCCCGCGACGTGAAAGCGATGTCCCCGATCGAACAGACACACCGACTCGTTTCGCAGGAACCGCACGGCTCCGTCGCTGAACGCATCCGCCAGTCGGTGCGCGTCGTGATTGCCCAGCACCGCGAACGCCCCCAACCTCGGCCGGCAAGCGTCGGCAAGCCGACGAATCAACGGCACGGCGCGATGCCAGTCTCGAGGGAAGAGGCAGAAGTCGCCCGTAAACACGAGCAGATCGCACTCGATCCGTTCGAGCCTGCGACAGATCCGCTCGTGCAGGGCCCGCCATCGCCCGAAATGCAAATCGGATAGCTGCACGATGCGTAGCGGACTCAAGGCCCTGGGCATCCCGGCCAGGGGCACGGGCTGATGTCGTACGACCAGATCGCTCATGAAACCCCGTCTTCCAGGGCGGCTCGGGCAGGCAAGCACCGCCACGATTGCTGCCGGTTTTTTCCCCATCTACAATGGTCCTTGACGACCCGCACGATGGCGGTGGGTCGTCGAACACGGGTCTCATCATAGGCATCCGTCGGGAACGTTTGTAGAGGTGCCCCCTTCATGGAACCGGTCAGGCTCGCTGTCATCGGGCTGGGCGGCATGGGTCGCGTGCACGTCAAGAACCTCCGTGGCAGCAAGCTGACCCGGCTGGTGGCCCTGGCGGACCTGGACGTCGACAACGCCCGGGAGGTGGCCGACGAGCTGCGCGCCGAGGACCGCACCGACGTAGCGGTCTTCGCCGACCACGAAGCCTTGCTCCAGGCGGACCTGGCCGAGGCCGTCCTCATCGTCACGCCCCACCCGTCCCACACGCAGGTTGCGATCGCGTGCTTCGAGGCGGGCTTGCACGTGCTCTGCGAGAAGCCGCTGGCCGAGCGCGTCAGCTACGCCGATCGTATCCTCGCCGCGGCCGACAAGGCCGGCACGGTCTTCGCGGTCATGCTCCAGCATCGGATGCACGGCCTGAAACGTCGGCTTCGACGCCTGATTCGAGAAGGCGAGCTCGGCCGCCCGACGCGGATGCACTTCGTGGCGACCGACAGCTATCGGTCGCAGACCTACTACGATTCAGCAGCATGGCGAGGGACCTGGGCGGGTGAAGGCGGCGGCGTCTTGATGAACCAGGCCCCGCACCACCTCGACCAGGTCATCTGGCAGATGGGACCGGTCAAACGCGTCCTCGCCCGCTGCCGCACCAGCGACGTGCATCGCATCGAGATTGAGGACGATGCCGAAGCGTTGATCGACTTCGCGGGCGGAGCCGTGGGTTTCTTCAGCGCGACCACGTGCGAGCTTCCCGGTGTCTTCCGGATCGAGGTCTCCGGCGACCGTGGACTCGCCCGGCTGGCCGAGAAGAAGCTGACGGTCTGGCGCACCAACTACTCCGTACGCGATTTCAACCAAGCCGACGCGGCCGACAAACCCGAAGAGCTCGAAGTCGGCCAGCCCGAGACGCTCGAGCCCGACGAGCCGGTGGTCGGCGAGCATCTGGGCATCTGCGAGAACTTCTGCCGCGCCATTCGTAGTGGCGAGCCGCTTATCGCACCAGGACATGAGGGGCTCGGCTCGCTTGAGCTGGCCAACGCGATGGTCCTGTCGTCCGAACTCGGCGCGTGGGTGGATCTACCGCTCGACCGCGCCGCTTACGATGAGCTGGCCGATCGCCTCATCGGAAAGCGCGCCCGACGGGCGTCGAGAGACCACGGCAGTGGGAACGACTCGTGAGACGTGCGATCGAGGCAACCGCCGTCTCGGCGGCCCCGCCTGCGTCCGATAGAAACGCTCGCCTTGACCGACAAAGGGCATGACGGTTCGCCCGGGGAAACCCTCCCCCAGAAAATCCACTCCCGCTGAAGAACTTTGAGTGACATTGGTTTGTGTGGGGCCCAAATCGTATCTTACCCGTGAGAACGGGCCGTTCCGTGGAGCAGGGATGACACCTTGGCCGTGCATTCTGATTGTGGAGGACCAAGGCGCTCACGTCGCGCAGATGCGAGAGCGATTGCGAAGCCGCTACCCCAGGTGTTTCGTGGCGTGCGTCTCTACCGGTGCCGATACCGACCGGATCGAGCTGGGACGTTTCGACCTGATCCTGCTCGGCTACCACCTGCCGGACTGCACGGGCCTGGACCTGGTCAAGCGTTTGGCGCCGAAGGTCCGTGCCCCGATCGTCATGGTGACCGGGCTGCGCTCGGGCGAGACGGCCGCCTCGGCCATCCACGCCGGTGCGTCCGACTACATCGTCAAGACCGACGACTACCTCGACGTCTTGCACGTCGTGATTGAGAAGAACCTGGTGATGGCCTCGCTTCGGGCCAATGTCGCCCAGCTTCAGGATGAGCTCTGTATGCGCTGCGATGAGCTGGCCGAGAAGAACCAGCAGCTCGAAGCCCGCAACGCGCAGCTTCGCGAGGCCACCATCCGCGATCCGCTCACCGGTCTGTACAACCGCCGCTACTTCAACGAGGCCAGCGAGCAGCTCGTCGCCCACGCGAGGCGCTACGGCCAAGAGCTGAGCTGCATGATGATCGACGTGGACAAGTTCAAGCAGGCCAACGACAAGCTGGGGCACTTGGTCGGTGATCGTCTGCTCGAGCTCGCCGGTCAGGCCGTTTCCGAGTCGGTCCGCAGCGCGGACGTGGCCGCCCGCTTCGGCGGCGACGAGTTCATCGTCTGTCTGCCGAACACGGCCTTCGCAGACGCGTACACGTGCGCAAGCCGCATCCGCATTCGGTTCGACCAGCTCGTCAAGGCCGAGGTTCCCGCGGCGATCGGCATGACGCTGAGCGTCGGCGTGGCGAGCCTGAAGCAGAACGACCTCCGCACCGCCCATGAGCTGGTGGGCATGGCCGATCGGTTGATGTACGTGTGCAAAGGCGCGGGCGTCGGGGGCATCTTCCCCTCCGTGCCGGTCTGAAGGCAGGGGCGTCGTCCGGCGTCGCGACCCGTCGATTGTCAACTCAGGGCGGTCGCGAACGGCAGTACCATTCGTGCCCACCCCCACTTGCTGTCCCCCCATCTGCAGGACGGCTCCTACAGAGGCCGCCACAGAGCTTGCCGGGGGCTGTGCTTGGCTCCCGGCTATTTTAAGTTGCCCCTTCGGGGCACACGACCCCGCCCACACGGTCAAGCACCCCACCGCCTCCCGCGTTGAGTCCCCACGTTGCCACGACGTCAGGATCAGCTATGATGATCGCCTTGGTATTCGGGGAGAACCTTCAAGCCGGCGGGAAGATTCAGCCGCCCAGGCCCTCGCATGCTCAGCAGGCAAGCCGTCCAGTTCATCGTCATGCTCGGCGTGATCGTGGTCTCGTCGGTCGCCGGCTATATCGCGCGCCGCCGGGGTTGGGTGGGCGAATCGGCCAGCCGCCCGATCCACATGGCCACGATGATCGGCGGCTACCCGCTGGTCTGCGCACTGCCCGTGTGGGTCCTGCCTCTGCGGACGGCCGACTTCTGGATCCCCGCCCAATGCATCCTGCTGACGCTGTCATGCTTCGGCGTGGGGTTGGCCGTCGGGCGGATGCTCGGTCTGTCGCGGTCCGAGCTGGGCGTGTTCAGCTACAGCGCCGCCCACGGCAACATCGGCTTCACGATGGGCGGGTTCATCTGCTTCTGCCTGGGGGGCGAGCAGGCGCTGGCCTACGCGATCATCTACATCTTCGCCTGGAGCGTCCTGATGTTCGCGGGCTTCTTCCCGCTGGCCGAGACGTTCGCCCGCAGCGACGCCAGGCTCTCGATGGCGTCGGTCGTCCGCAACCTGATTGACGTGCGGTGCCTCGCGCTGCTGGGCACGCTGGTCGGCCTGGCGCTCAACCTGACCGGCGTGCCGAGGCCCGAGCTGATCGACCGCACACATATCGTCGACGTCCTCGTCATCCTGACCACGGCGGCCATGTTCTTCGTGATCGGCCTGACCCTGCACGTCAGCCGCATCGCCGAGGCCAAGGCCCAGCACGCCCTGCTGGCGCTGATCAAGTTCGTGATCTCCCCGCTGCTGGCCCTGTTCTGGATCGCGGTGGCACGGGGCATGGGCATCCACATCGCGCCCTTGCAGCGCATGGTCTTCCTCATAGAATCCACCGTGCCGATCGCGCTCTTCGTGACCGTGGTCGCGAACCTGTATCATCTAAACGTGCGATTGGCCACGGCCCTGTTCGTGGTCAACACGGTGCTGTTCGTGGTCGTCGTCTTGCCGGTGTTGGTGCTCGTATTCGGAGGCACGTAGCGCAATGGAGCATGCCGTGATCATGGCGGGCGGCGCGGGCACGCGGTTGTGGCCCCTGTCGCGAAACCAGCGTCCCAAGCAGGTGCTCAAGCTCTTCCAGGGCAAGTCGCTGCTTCGCAGGTCGTACGAGCGGTTGGCCGAGCGCTTCCCGCCCGAGCGCATCCACGTGATCACCACGGCGGGGCACCTGCCGATGGTGGCCGACGACTTGCCCGAGCTCCCGCAGGAGAACCTCATGGGCGAGCCCGTCGGACGCGACACCGCCAACGCCGTCGGCATGGCCGCGGCCCTGCTCGAGACCCGCGACCCCGGCGCGACGATGGGCATCTTCACGGCCGACCACATCATCCGACCGATCGACCGTTTCGTCGCCGCGCTCGACACGGCCTACGCCCTCGTGGCCGAGCGGCCCGAGATGCTGGTGACCTTCGGCATCCGGCCTCAATCGCCCCACACCGGCTTCGGCTACATCCACCGCGGCACGAAGCTGGACGACGATGCCTTCGAGGTGGCCGAGTTCAAGGAAAAGCCCGACGAGGCCACCGCCCAGACCTACCTCGATTCCGGCGAGCACTACTGGAACAGCGGGATGTTCGTCTGGCGGGCTCGGACCGTGCTCGACGAGCTGGAGCGGAACCTGCCCGACTCCTACGGCAAGCTGGTGGATTTGGCGCAGCACTGGTACGAACCTGGCGGGTTCGCGCGCGTCGAGCAGTTCTACCCCACGCTCGAGAAGATCAGCATCGACTACGCCGTCATGGAGAAGGCCGACCACGTCGCCGTCGTCGAGATGGACTGCGAGTGGCTCGACGTGGGATCCTGGACGGCCATCCCCGACGTGTTCGACCTCGACGCCATGGGCAACGCGCTGGTCGCGCCCAACACGGCGCGGATCGACGCATCCGGGAACATCGTCGTGAGCGAGGACGAGCACCTGATCGCCCTGATCGGCGTGAAGGATCTGGTCATCGTTCGCAGCGGCGATGCGACGCTGGTCTGCACCAAGGAGGCCGCCCAGCAGATCAAGGACATGGTCGGGCTGCTCAAGGAGCACCACGGCGACCGTTACGTCTGACCGGTCGACGGGACGGACCCCCGTCGCGGCCGGGGAGCACACCCATGCCGAGATACCTGGGCATCGACTACGGGAAGCGCCGCATCGGCCTGGCCGTCAGCGATGTCCTGGGGACCCTGGCCACGCCCCTGGCGACGCTACCCGCGACGCGCAACCCGGCCGACGACGCGGTGCAGGTCGTGGCCGCGGCCGACCTGGAGCATGTCGAGGCCTTCGTGGTCGGCCTGCCCCTGAACATGGACGGCACCGAAGGCCCCCAGGCCAAGACCACCCGCGAGTTCATCCGCCAGCTCGAGGCCCGAGCGGGCAGCCGCCCGGTGACCGCCTGGGACGAACGTCTCAGCTCGTTCGCGGCCGACGAGCTGCTCGACCAGACCCACCTGACGTCCGCCCAGCGCAAGAAGCGCCGCGACCAGATCGCCGCCCAGGTCATCCTCCAGAGCTACCTCGATTCGCTCGACCTGTCGGCGGATTGAACCCCGCCCGCTTTCCGCCGGTCGGTAAGGCAAGTCGTCCCATTCGGGTGCCGATAACTCATGGGAGAACTCCCTGCGCGTCACCGCTAGGGACGGCAGCATCGCTCAGGGTCCGATAAGGAAGACCGCATGAACGCGCAAATGGCAGGCATGGCCATGCTCGTGCCGGACGACCGATCCTGGCTGGACGGGCTCGCCCCGGGCTGGCTGGACAGGCTCTTCCGACCGAGCGAACCGTCGGTCGAGACCGGCCTCGGCTCCGGCGAACCCGCCGACAGCGTGGGGGACGTCATGGACCCGCGACACCTCCGCGAGCTGCGACGGCGCGAGCAGACCTACTGGTGGCACGTCAACAAGCGGCGACTCGTGCTCGACCTGCTGCGAAGTCAGGTACCGGCCGGCGGGCGCGTGCTGGAGGTCGGTTGCGGCGGCGGCCTTCTCCAGGCCGCGCTGGCGGGCGAGGGTTGGCAGACGACCGCGGCGGACATCAGCCTGGCCGCGGCGCGCTTCGCCCGAGAGCAATCCGACGCCGGCGCCCTGGTCTTCGACGCGACCAAGCCATGGCCCGTCGACGACGACGCCTTCGATGCCGTCCTGATGCTGGACGTCTTGGAGCACCTGGCCGACGACGCATGGCCGCTGGCCGAGGCCCGACGCGTCGTCCGGCGCGGCGGGGCGGCCGTCATCACCGTGCCGGCCCATCCCTTCCTCTTCTCGACATGGGACGAGCTGGTCGGACACTGCCGGCGCTACACCCGTCGGCGACTCGCCCACCTGGCCGGCGGAGCCGGGCTACGTCTCTCGCGCCTGACCGCTTGGAACCTGATCAGCCTGCCGCCGGCGGCGATCCTGCGGACCAAGGACCGGCTCCTCGGCAGCCGCCAGAGCGTGGCCGAGTTCCCCTCCGTGCCGGACGTCGTCAACCGATGCCTGAAGGCCGTCGGCTGGGCCGAGCGGGCGCTGACACGGGTGTTCGACCTGCGCATGGGCCTCTCGCTGGCCGCGGTGCTGACCAAGCGCGGCGATTGAACGATTCCCGTTTCAGCTACGAGGTAAGCCCGGGGTGACCGGACCGATTCGCGGAAGATGCGACTGCGTTGAGCGCTCAGGCCTGCTCGGTCTCTTGCTGAGGGGTTTGCGGCTCGGCCGGTTGGGTCTTGGCGCGCTTGCCGCCGCCCAGCATGCCGCGCTCCTTGAGGACGTCGATAAGGATCAGGGCGATACCGCCGAGCGACAGGCCCCAGGCCAGCATGTCCAACGAGCCGGTCAGCTCCTGCTCACAGAGCTCCCGGAGCGAACCGCCCTCACCGAGGGCGATGGCCAGGCTGTCGAGATCCTTGACGCCGATCGCCTTGAGCTCTTCGGGCAGCTTATTGCCCGTCAGCATGGTGGCCACGGCGTTGCAGTAGGTGCCGCCATGCTCGTTCAGCTTGGCCGTCCACTCATCCATGGCCTGCTGGCCGACGATCAACGTTACGTTGCTCGCGCCGCCCCTGAACCATTTCTTGCGGTTGGCCGACTGCCACCCGACAAAGGCGGCGGCGAGAAGGCAGATGATGCCGAGCCACACCAGGATGGGCTGATTCTTCATGGGTTCACCCAAAGCAAGGATGTGTTTTTCCTGCGGTGACCGATAACGTCGCGCCAGGCCGCCGCATGCCTCTCTGAAGAAAGCCGACGGTGGGAATCGAACCCACAACCCCAGCTTTACGAAAGCTGTGCTCTAC
>CAZUQM010000005.1:0-246974 GCA_964622545.1 uncultured Planctomycetales bacterium
ATCCTCGACGGTGATCACGTTGATGGTCACGCTCCGCAGCAAATCGAGGGCCGAGTAAAGCGTGGTCGTCTTGCCGCTGCCGGTCGGACCGGTGACCAGCACCAGACCGTGCGGGCGAAGCAGCATCCGGCGGAACGCCGCCAGCGAGTCGGGCGAGAAGCCCAGCTCATTCATCTCGATGCGGAGATTGGCCTTGTCGAGCACCCGGACGACCGCCTTCTCGCCCAGGATCGTGGGCATGGTCGATACACGCAGGTCGACCTCGCGACCCTCGGCGATCGTCCGCACGCGCCCCTCCTGCGGCAAGCGGCGCTCCGCGATGTCCATCTTGGCCAGCACCTTGATACGGCTGATCACGGCCGAATGCATTTGGAGCGGGGCCGTCAGCAGCTCGCGCAGGACCCCGTCGATGCGATAGCGGACCCGCATCTGCTTCTGGTCGGGCTCAACATGGATGTCGCTGGCGTTGTCCCGAATGGCCGACAGGATCGAGAGGTTCACCAGGTTCACCGCGGGCGTGCCGTCCATCCGGTCGAGGTCGGTGACGGCGTCGCCCTCGGCGCCTTCCCGCTCGACGAACTCGACGTCCTGCTCGCTGAGTGAGACCAGGAACGAGTCGACGGACACCTCGTCGGCCAGGTAGCGCTCGGCGAACTCCTTGAGGTTCGATTCGAGAACCAGAACGGGATTGATGTCACACTGTGTCAGCGAGGCCAGCCGGTCGATCAGAGGCAAGCGCTGCGGCTCGACCATGGCCACCGTCAACCGGTTGCCCACCCGGAACAGGGGCAGGACGTTCATCTGACGGGCCTCATCGCGATCGATCATCTTGGCGACGATGGGATCGATCAGGCCGTGGCGGAGGATGCATCCCTTCACGCCGAGCCGCTGGCTGAGGACGTCGAGCAACTGAGCGGGCTTGATCACGCCCATCTCGAGCAGGGTCTCGCCCAGACGCGAGCGGTTCTTCTGCTGGAGCTTCAGGGCGGTCTGGAGGTCTTCCTCCGTGATCGCCCCGGTCCGGATCAGCAACTGCCCGACTTGTTCGGTGCCTTTGATCATCGTTAGGACAGGCTCTTGGCGGCGTCCTCCACCGACCGGAACGTCTGGAACTGCTCGCGCAGGTCGGTGATCCGCAGAATCTCCTCACAGGTCTCATTCAGGGCGGCCACCTTGAAGTGCGCCCCGCCGTTCGAGCAGGTCGACAGGAGCTCGACCAGCAGCTCCAGACCGGCGCTGTCGACGTACGGCACCTCGCCCATGTCCAGGACGATATGGCTCGAGCCGCTGCCGAGGGCCTCGACGATCGCCCGGCGGACCTCGTTGCAGTCGCCCTCGACGATCGGCTCCCGGGGCGTGACCACCGTCCCACGACCATGCTGGTAGGATGAGATCTTCATGCCTCATCGTCCTGCGGTACCGCTTCGGCGCTGAGCGGGAGGATGCCCAATCCCTGGGATCGGGCCTCACTGACCGCGTCGAACGCGTCCAGCATCAGCTTCTGAGGCGGTACCTTGTCGAACCCGCTGCCGGCCAGGCCCGCCCGCAGATTCAACCGCATCTGGGGAACACTCCTGGTCAGGGCGTCGGCCGTCTCGCGGAGGATCTTCTGCGCAATCAAGTGCGCCAACGGCAGGTCCAGACGGCGAAGCACGGCGATGAAGCGATCGTCGCTGAAGCGGCCGATCACGTCGTCGCGTCGGAGCCTGTTGGCGATCGTCTTGCCGATGGTCTCGACCACACCGTCGCGCTCCTCCCACTTGCCGCCGTCGTCCATGCCGCGGATGCCCTCGACGACCAGCGACAGCATCACGACCGGCTCGTTGTTCGCGTAGCACTGCTCCACGGTCTGATCCAGCACGGCCAGCACCTGCACCCGGTCGAGCACCCCCGTGGCCCGATCGATCAGGCTCGTGATCCGCAGCCGATCCGCCTGGATCAGGTGGTTCCAGAACTCCTCGATCAGGTCCGCGGCCAACGTCAGCCGATGCTCGGAGACGTGCTCGTTCTCGAACGATCCCGCCGTGAACAGGCCGCATATGCGGTTGCTGCCGTGAATGGGCACGGCCCAGGCGTACTCGGCCTGGTCCTTACTCGCCAGCTCCCGGATCATATCGCCCGCCGAGGCCGAGCCGATGTAGAAGCGGCGCCCGCCCACCAGCACATGATGCAGCAGGCCCGTCTGGCAACTGACCTCGGTCGTGCGCCCGGACGCGGCCCCGTTGAGTGGTTCCAGCTCGCCCGAGACTTCGACCCGGTAGCATCGGATCCGCCTGGCGCCGGTAAGGTCTCCCAGGACCTCGCGCACGAACGCGTCGAACGACGGCCAGGGATCACCGTCCGCCGCCCAGTCCTGACGCCATTGCCGGAATTTCATGAGCGCGTGCCCGACGTGGTCGTCGTCCGGGATGGCCTGCGCTATGGAGACGGGGTAGACGGCCGCGTCGGAGGGTTCTGCCGAACGCTTGCGACGACGCCGCTCGGTGGCCTCCTTGGCCGGATCGAAGAAGAGCCCGGCCAGGACCGCCAAGGCCGTGATCGCGCATACCGAGATGACGTTGGACGGCGTCAGGATGTGGTCCGCGGTGATGGGGCCGCCGAACGGTAGCCGGGAGGCGACCCACAGCAGCCCGAACAGGGCGCCGAGGAGCAGCCCACCCTGGAAGCGAAGGCTGGCGGCCAGCGGCACCATCGACATCGTCAGCAGCACGGTGCCCACGGGGAACAGCAAGGGTTCCATCCGGCCGAGCCACAACAGCGTCAGCGCGCCCAGCGACCCGATCGCGCCCACGCGAAGCCGCATCGCGTTGGCTCGATCGACGGGGACGCCGGCGACGGACTCCGTCAGACTCATTGAACCGGTCTCGGTTCTCATAGCGAAGCATCCTCTACATGGCTGAACAACCCGCCGAAGCGCTCCGGTTGCTCGCTCTTGAATCGCCTGAGCGCTCTGATCAGCGCGTGCAGCGCCTCCTCGTCGATCTTCGTGCCGACGTCCTCCCGCATGATCTCCAGCGCCTTGCGGATGCCGAAGCCGCGGCGATACGACCGGTGCGACGTCAGCGCGTCGAAGGCATCGGTCACATGCACGATGCGGGCCAAGAGCGGAATCTCCTCGCCCTTCAGACCGTCGGGGTAACCCCGGCCGTCGGGGGTCTCATGGTGATGCAGCACGGCCTCTCGCACGGCGGCGAAGTCCTCCAGCGGCTTGATCACCTCGTAGCTCATCCGAGGATGGCTCTTGATCAGGTCGAACTCCTCGTCGGTCAGGCCCGAGTTCTTGCAGAGGATCTGATCGTTGATGCCGATCTTGCCGACGTCGTGGAGGATGCCCGCCCACTCGAGGTCCTGCAGGTCGCTGCCCGAGAGGCCCATCTCCTCGCCGACCAGTCGGGACAACACGCCGACACGCTCGCTGTGGCCGCTGGTGTAGGTGTCCTTCTTGTCGATGGCGCTGACGAGGGCGAGCACGGTCTCGAGCGACAGCTTCCGCAGGCGTTCGACGAGCTGGAGGTTCGAGATCACCTGCCCGCCGTAGCTCAGCACGGAGTCGAGCATCTGCATGTCGCCCGACTTGAAGGGGTCGCGGCCCGCCCGTCGGGCCAGGATCACCACGGCGTCGACCTTCTCGACCGTTCCCAGGGGGCCGACCATGGTCGCGAAGCCGTCGGGGCCGGCCGAGGGGTTCGGCACCAGGATCTGCCTTTGCGTCTTGACCTCCTCCATCGCGTCGGACAGGGCCTGCTCGATCCAGTCCATCACCTCGTCGCGGTCGTCGCCGTCGTCGGCGCACCACCACAGCACCTCGGCCCCGCGGGACAGACAACACGCCCAGTCACAGCTCAGCATCTCAGCCAGCACGCGGATGAGCAGGCCTTTGATCTGCTTGGCCTCCTGGGCGCTGCCGACCTGCCGCGTGATATCGAAAATGACGTTGAGCTGCTCGTAGCTGTTGATCAGCTCCAGGGCGAGCCCCTGGCTCTCGTCGGTGAGGCGTTCGATGTGCTGCCACAATCGCGCGATGGCGTCGGGCTGCCGGTCGAACGCGAGGTCCCCCGGGTCGGGCGAGTCGGCCTTGGGCTTGAGGACGAACACGGTCGTGCGCGTGTCGGTGCTCCGATGGACGGCCACCAGGTGACCCTTCTCGCAACGCGCCGGCTTCTCAGCGTCCTCGGGAACGCTCCCCTCGACGAGCGAGCGGACGAAGTCGCACGCGCCGTCGGCGCAGCCGCTGTCGGGACGCTCGAGGCAGCTCCCGGCACACGTCGGCGCGAACTCGGGCAGCCCCTTGCCGAAGATGCCGATCTCGCCTCCGGTGGCCAGCGCGAGGACATGTCGCGGCTCCTCCGAGCCGGCTCCGCCCGTCGCATACTGTTGGTCTACCGTGGATGCCATGATGTTGTCCGCTTGCTACCCTTGCCCCACTTCGGCCTTGGCGAGCAGCTGGGCCACCTCGTTGGTCAGCTTCGAGGGGCTGAACGGCTTGGGATGCATCACCACGTCCATGCCCTTGAGGCTCTTGTAGATCTCGGCCTGGTCGCATCGCGACGTCAGCACGATGGTGCCGATCGTGGGCAGGCCCTCAGCCGCGCACGACTGCGCCAACTCGATCCCGTTCATGACCGGCATGTTTACGTCGGTGATCAGCAGCTCGGGACGATGCTGCCTGACCATGTCCAGGGCCTGTCGGCCGTTGATGGCCTCGTGGACCTGGTGGCCGCCCTTCTTGAGCCAGAGGCTCACGACCCGAGCGATATGCACCTCGTCTTCCGCGATTACGATGACCGCCATCAATCGTCCCCTGATGAACTCAACACCGCCTGGCGGCCGATCGGCAGCGAGATCGTGAAGGTCGAGCCCTGGCCGACCTCACTCTCCAGCTCGATCGTCCCGCCGTGCGATCGCACCGTCTCCTTGGCGATCGCAAGACCCAGTCCCGTGCCCGGCAGCTGCGCCACGTCTTCGTTGGTCGATCGATAGAACTTCTCGAAGACCTTGTCCTGCTCCTCCGGCGCGATGCCGTACCCCGTGTCTCGTACGCCGATCTGAAGCCGTGAGCCGTCCTCCATGCACGACACCTCGACCTGACCGCCCTCGGGCGTGTACTTGACGGCATTGCCCACCAGGTTGGTCAGCACCACCGCCAGCCGCTCCTTGTCGCCGCGGATCGTGGGTACCTTGGAGGGCATCTTCAGCGTCAGCTCGATGCTCTTGGCGTCGGCGTGAGCCTGCATGTCCTCGACGACCTGACGGATCAGACGCGCGGTCTGCACGTCGTCCATGCTCACACGCGCCGAACCCGCCTCGAGCTGCGAGACGCTGAGGATGTCCTCGACGAGCCGGCTCAGCCGCTCCGTCTCGCCGATGATCACGTTGTAGCATTCCCGCAGCGAGTCGCGGTCCTCCAGGACGCCCTCCGAAAGGGTCTCGGCGTAGGCGCGGATGTTCGTCAGCGGCGTCCGAAGCTCGTGTGTGATGTGATAGAGGAACTGATCCCGGGCGCGTTCCATCTGCTTCTGATGGCTCATGTCGCTCAGGAACACCGCCACCTGGCCCTCGCCGACCTGCGCACAGGTGCGCACCGCCTTCAGACGAACCGAGGTCGAGTCGCTCAGGTCAAAAGGCCTGTCGATCGTCCCGCTCGATAGCGAACGGAGGCATTCCAGCGACGCGTCGAACACCTCGGTGATGTCCTGTCCCTTCAATTCGTCCTGAGTCTGGCCGAGCAGCCGCTCGGCCGAGGCGTTGGCGAAGGTGATCTTCAAGTCCTCGTTGACCATCAGCAGCCCGTAGGCCATCTTGTTCAGCAGCTCGGTCACCCAGTTCGAGTGATAGCGACCGACAGTCTCCTGAGCCTCCCGCTGCACCAACTGACGCTCGAGCTCATGCCGCGCGTCGCTGACCTCGGTGAGCAAGCGGTTCCAGCCCTGACTGAGCTGACCGTAGGCGTCCTCGATCTGAAGCTGCGCGAAATCCAGCTCCGGCTGCGTCGCGACCGTCTCCAAGTTATTGCTGATGAGCTTGAGCGGGCGCGCGCCCCGACGCAGGAAGACGTACATGAGCCCCGCGCCTACAAGCACGGCCGCGGGCAGGAGCATGAGCATGTCCTGTTGGCTTAACGGCAACTCCATCGCTGACCTCGCCCAGCACCCCACGAAGGGGTCTCGTTGGAATCCGGCTTGCCCCTGTTCAACTTCATGACGAGCATCCAAGGCCCGCCCGACAGCCCCCGGACGCGGCGTGCACCTCAGTATCTATCGGCTTGGTCGAGCACGACTTGGGGCAGAACCGCCAACCCGATGCCGCGGGCGCTCCATGTGTCGCCACGGCTCCAGCTTCCATGCCTCCACCCTCGGCGCGTTATCGGAACACCGTGGCCGAGCGCCGGCATGACAGGTTCACCGCGCTGCCCTCATCGTGTGCGGACCCCAGGTGCACGCTGTAGTCTTTATCGAGGGGGCGAACTCCGAAGTTAACCAGGCACCCGAGCTTGAGAAGTCCCACGTCCCACCGCTGACGCGAGGACCCGCCGCTGTGTACGGTCGCCACGGGGAGCGGACGACCGAAAATCGGCCTGTCCGTGCCAAGGAACACCGTAGCGACCGACGAATCCCGGAACCCGACGCGCGCGAACCGCCCGCCCCGCAGGGTCGACGCAAAGGTGGGGCACGCCCGACCTTGTCCGATAACGCCGACCCACTCGGCTCGCCCAATCAGCGTGGCGGTAGAGGGTTATCCCGCCCTGAGTGAGGTGGATACACGTGTGACTGCCTTGGCCGGCCATTCCGTCACGCCGCCCCGACAAAGGGCCGCCTTCGACCGAGAACGTAAGGTGCCGAACCGATAACAGGGAGAAGACCTGACCACGTTCTCGCGCGTCTTACCGGCGTCGCCAACCTGACGCGCGTTCGCCGCGTCGCGCGCAACGTCCCCAGGGACGTCGCAGCCAGGACGTGTTGACGCCGACAGAGCCTCGCGGCAGAATCGCACACACCCGCACGGGGTTCGGACCTGCCACCGATCGCGTCCGGCCGTGCGAACGAGACGACCTGACCGCTCAACCTGGGAGATAGACCATGACACGGCAGAACGCCCTGCTGCTCTCTTGCATCGGCATCGGCCTGATCGCCCGCACAACGGCCGCGGCCCCCATCGACATCGGATCGCGGCTGGAGCTCATGGTCGACCGGTTCCTCATCGCCGAGACCAAGGGCACGGCCGAGCTACGACTCCACCATCCCACGCCGCACGAGGTCGTGCTGGTCCATGACGAACCGTGGGAAGGCAGCGGCTGCGGCTACCACACGATCTTCCGCGACGGCGATAAGGTCCGCATGTACTACAAGTCGTGGCAGATCACCGTAGCCAACAACAAGCTCACGCAGCCGCACGAGTTGGTCATCGCCTATGCCGAGAGCAAGGACGGCCTGACCTGGACCAAGCCCGATCTCGGTCTCGTCGAGTTCAACGGCAGCAAGGACAACAACATCATCTGGAAGGAGAAGGGCTCGCACGATTTCAACCCGTTCCGCGACCCGAACCCGACCTGCAAGCCCGACGCCAGGTACAAGGCCGTCGGCTACGTGCCGCGAGGCCTGCACGCGTGGAAGTCGCCGGACGGCATCCACTGGACGAAGATCCAGCCCGGCCCGGTCATGACGGGCTGCGCGTTCGACACACAGAACCTGGCCTTCTACGACTCGGTGCGGGGCGAGTACCGCGCGTACGTGCGCCACTTCAAGGACGGCGTGCGGGGCATCATGACGGCCACCAGCAAAGACTTCGTCCACTGGACCAAACCGGTGTGGCTGGAGTACCCGCCCGGCACCCCGACGGAGCACCTGTACACCAACCAGGTCCAGCCCTACTACCGCGCGCCGCACCTCTTCATCGGCTTCCCGACCCGGTACATCGAACGCGGGTGGTCGCCGTCGATGCGAGCCCTGCCCGAACTCGAGCACCGCAAGCTCCGCGCGACCGGTCATCTGCGATACGGCACGGCCATCACCGAAGGGCTGTTGATGACGAGCCGCGACGGCCTGCGGTTCCATCGCTGGGGCGAGGCGTTCCTACGGCCCGGCCCGCAGCGCAAGGGCCAGTGGAAGTACGGCGACAACTACATCGCATGGCACGTGATCGAGACGCCCTCGCCGCTGCCGGGCGTCGACAAGGAGCTGTCGCTGTACGCGACCGAGGGCTACTGGACCGGCACGCAAAATCAGCTCCGTCGGCACACCATCCGCATCGACGGCTTCGTCTCGCTGCACGCCGATTACGCCGGCGGTGAGATGATCACCAAACCGCTGGTGTTCGAGGGCAAGCAGCTCATCATGAACTACGCAACGTCCGCGGCCGGCAGCATCCGCATCGAGATCCAAGACGCAACCGGCAAGCCGATCCCCGGCTACACGCTGGCGGATTGTCCGGAGATCTACGGCGATACGATCGCCGAGCCGGCCCGGTGGAAGGGCGGGCAGGACGTCGCGAAGCTGGCGGGCAAACCGGTCCGTCTCCGCTTCGTGATGAAGGACGCCGACCTGTATGCGATTCAGTTCAAGTAGGCGTCGAGTGTGAATCCAAAACCGGCCTCGCTGCCGAGGCCTAGCCTTTGCAGAGCTTGTAGGGCGTATCTTGATGCACCACGCGGTTAGGCACCCGGACGGTGCGTCAAAGGCGCACCCTACTTCGCTCGAAAGGGCAACCTGCTTGTGGCAACAGCGACCGTTGGGGAACTCCGTGCCATCCTGCTCAGAATGACGGGTGGGTGGCCCACCGCTTTGAGCGGTGGGGGACACGAATTCCTTGCCCAAACAAGAAGCCGCCCCCAGTATGCGTAACACCCTGGTGTTCGCAAGACCATGGGTTTCTGGTGCCGGGTAGGTCGATGCCATCCACGGGCCCCCGCTCACGGAACCGTGGCACCAGAGCGGCCAACGAGAGAACCGATCATGTCTGACACAAGACGCATCGCTGGGTTCCGACGCTTGCTCGCTTGGACGACGTGTGTCATCCCACTGTTCGGATCCGTCCTGATCGCCCCCGCCCGCGCCGACGACGGCATGCCCATCGACATCGGCTCGCGGCGAGAGCTGTTCGTCGACGACTTCCTCATCGACTCGATGAAGGGCGCGCGGCAACGCCTGCACCACCCCACGCCGCGCGAGGTCGTCATGACGTTCGACAAACCTTGGGAGGGCAACATCAGCGCCTGCTGGACCGTCATCCAAGAGCCCGACAAGTACCGGCTCTACTACCGTGCCCAGAACTTCAACCCCAAGGGCAAGAAGTACGGACCCGAACGGACCGCCTACGCCGAGAGCACCGACGGCATCCAATGGACGCGGCCCAACCTAGGCCTGTACGAGATCAACGGCTCGAAGGACAACAACGTCATCTGGCAGGACGTCGAGAGCCACAACTTCACGCCGTTCAAGGACGACAACCCGGACTGCGCCCCCGACGCGCGCTACAAGGCCTTCGGCGGCGGGAACCATAAGGTCGGCATCCGCATCCTCAAGTCGGCCGACGGCATTCGCTGGCAGCGCATCCAGCCCGAACCGGCCATCACCGACGGCGTGTTCGACTCGCAGAACACCGCGATGTGGTGGGCCAAGAAACGCTGCTACCTGGCCTTCTTCCGGACCTGGACCGGCGGCGGATACAAGGGCTTCCGCGACATCAGCACGGCCACCAGCAAGGACTTCATCCACTGGAGCAAGACGACCGCGCTCGACTACGGCGACGCGCCCACGCAGCATCTCTACACCAACGGCATCAAGCCGTACTTCCGCGCGCCGCAAATCCTGCTGGGCTTGCCGAAGCGGTTCTTCCCGAAGCGTAAACGAAGCGACCACGTCTTCGGCGGCATCAGCGAATGCACGTTCATGAGCAGCCGTGACGGCATCCACTGGCATCGCTGGCTCGATACGTTCATCCGGCCCGGCCCGATGCCCGAGCGATGGGTCAATCGCAACAACATGCCGACGTACGGCCTGGTCACGACGAAAGCCGATCTGCCCGGCGCGCCGGACGTGCTGACGATCTACACCAGCGAGGGCTACTACGTCGGACCGTGCCGCATCCGACGGTTCACCCTCCGACAGGACGGCTTCGTCTCGCTGCACACGGGGCTCGAGGGCGGCGAGGTGGTCACCCGGCCGCTGGTGTTCGCCGGCAACCGTTTGACGCTGAACATGGCCACATCCGCCGCGGGCGGCATCCGCGTCGAGGTGCAGAACGCCTCCGGCAAACCGCTGCCCGGATACGGCTTGGGCGACTGCGACGCCGTGTTCGGCGACGCACTGGAACGGACCGTGACATGGAAGGGCCGGTCCGATGTGGGCAAGCTGGCGGGCAAGCCGGTCCGTCTGCGTCTGGCACTCGAGGATGCGGACATCTACGCCCTACGCTTCGTCCCTTAGGCGGCCAGAAGTGCGAGAAATGGGGGAGTTCTGCCACAAAGGTCTTCCCGTTTCCACCGCAGACTGTTAAGATGGCGGCTTCATGGTTGGGCCAGGACGGCCCGCCAATCCCGGTCAAGCGGCCGGACTGCATCGATGAGCGAGGGTTGAAGACAAGATTTCGGTCGGCGGGCGCTTCGTGGCGCAGAGGCAGCCGATCCCCTCGCCAGGTTAACACCAGGGCAACGGCGCTCTGACGATTTGGTCGAAAGAATACGGGCTCCAAACGAATCCTTAACGGGTTCCACGTGTAATGCCTACGATGCGTCCAGGTATCTTCAGGGACAGGATGTCCTTTGCGGCAAGCGGCTTGGCGACCAAGGCCAGGAGTTGACGATCAGCTTGGTTGGCGAGCCGTCTTCCGTTTGGGGGGGTGCCTGGATTCAGCAACCCGAGGTACGCCGGACCAGGCGATGGGCTCGTCCCCGGCGGGCAGGTAAGGAGATTCGGGAATGCAGAATCCCAAGGTTGGTGTCGTCGGTGCGGGCGGGGTGGTCGGCAGGACCATGTGCAGGTTGTTCGGCCCGAATACGGTCGGGTACGACCTTCAACCCGGCTTCACGCAAGACAAGGAAGCCGTGAATCAGTGCGACATCGTCTTCGTCTGCGTCCCGACGCCTATGGGGGACGACAAGGCATGCGACACCTCCATCGTCGAAGAGGTCGTCTCGTGGATTGAGGCCCCCCTCATCGTCATTCGTTCGACCATCGAGCCGGGCACGACCGATCGACTTCGGCAGGCCTACGGAAAGCGGATCGT
Source organism: uncultured Planctomycetales bacterium (assembly GCA_964622545.1). Classification (GTDB taxonomy): domain Bacteria; phylum Planctomycetota; class Phycisphaerae; order UBA1845; family JAFGLZ01; genus JAFGLZ01. Next base: position 11,221 of record CAZUQM010000005.1, read on the forward strand.
CTTTCAGCCGGAGTACACCGGCGAGACCGTCGCCCACGTCTTCAACAAGGAAGGCGAGTTCTCCTTCATCGTGCTCGGAGGCACGTCCGAAGACACCTCGGCCGTGGCCGAGTTCTACAAGAACTACTACAACGCGATGGTTCGTTTCTACTTCTGCGATGCGGTCACCGCCGAGATCGCCAAGTACATGGAGAACTCCTTCTACGCCGTCAAGGTCACGTTCGTCAACGAGTTCTACGACATCGCCAGGGCCCACGGCGTGGACTTCAACGTCCTGCGCGAGATCTGGCTGGCCGACCCGCGGATCAGCCGCGATCACACGTTCGTCTATCCCCAAGCTCGGGGTTTCAGCGGCAAGTGCCTGCCCAAGGACGTCAACGCGATCGTCCAGGCCAGCAGGAAGCTCGGCTACGCGACCAAGCTGCTGCAGGCCACCTTGGACATCAATGAGGAGTTCTTGGCTAGCAACGACGGCTCGGACCAAGCGGCGGCCACCAGGTCCTCGATCACCAAACAGGCCGCGAGCTAACACGGCATTTCAGAAGATCTGTTGGCCCCGGCAACGTGCTTAGCCCCCGGGGCGGCAGATCACCATGGCCCAACCGGGTGTCGGCCGCCGTCCCGATGATACTCAGCCGCACCGAAGCCGTCGTCTTGGAGACGTCTTTTCAGACAGAAACCCGTGCGGCGACCCACGTGTCCGTTCGCATCGCAGACCCCGATCAGCCGAGCCGCGCTGCCCAGACCGCGAGCTACGCCGAGCCAGCCAGCAGGGCTCGGCCGCGTCGGGAACGACGTGATCGGCCCGGTAGGCGGTGCAGCAACAGATCGGCCGTGTAGATGGCGTTGGGGATGACCTCGCATTCGGCCCAGCAACCGGGACAGGCGTCGATCCACCTGCGAGACCGGGCGGCCTCGCCCGAGGCCCACACCTCGTCGAACGATTGCGTCCTCAGGTTGCCCACGACCTGCGTGTTGAACTGGCAGACGGGCACGCCGCCGTCGGGCAGGATGCGCAGATGGCTTCGCAGGGCCACGCATCTCGGGTTCGGCCGGGCGTCGTCGTCGCCGCGTAACCGGGCCAACAGCCCCTGCAAGTAGTAGGTCTTGCCGAAACGAACCAGCCGGTCCCCCGACCGGCCCAGCCCGGCCAGTTCACGCTCGACGAAACCGACGACGTCCGCTCCCGCCAGGGCAGGGTGCAGCGGGTAGCCCTCGGGGACGATCAGGTGATCGGCCCGCTTGCCGCGGAGCTCCTCGCCGTACATGGCCGAGTCGGCGTAGGCAAGCACGGTATGGACGTCGGCGTAGGGCGCGACGGTCCGCACGAGCTCGTCGTGATCGTCCAGAGAGGCCTGCGAGATGACCGTGTGATTGGCCCAGATCCCCCCCAGGCCGACCTCCCGCTTCAGCTCGGCCAGCGTGGTCAGCGACTTCAACGCTCGCTCGAAGCTGGCGGCCTTGCCGCGATTGGCCGTATGCGTCTGACCCACACCGTCGAACGACACCATGAAACGAAGCCTGCGGGGCTCGGGGAAGCGTCGTACGAACTCGACGATCCGATCCGGAAACGACCCGTTGGTCGTCAGGTGGATCACCGAAGGACGCGATCGCCGCAAGATCGCGGCCGCAATCGCCGGCAGATCCTTGCGGAGAAACGGCTCGCCTCCGCTGATGCGTACGATGTCCAGCGGGCCGACCCCGCTGAAGACCGCGTCAATCTCGTCGACCGACATCTCGTCGGCGGCCTTGACCTTCCACGCGTCGCACATCTGACAGCGCGCGTTGCAGCGATACGTCACCAGAAAGGTGCACCACGACGGGCGCGGCACGTCTCCGCGTCGGTTCTTGAGAACGGAGTTGATCAGACGAACCAGTCTCATGCCGGCCACAGCGTCGGCTGAAGCGAAGGCTTGGCCTCGGCGACCTCCCTGAAGAATCGCTCGAACTCGTCCAAGGCCTCCCGCTTGCCGTCCCGTGCGTGTTGACGGATGTTGTGCACGTAGTCGGGCTCGTGGTCAAGAAACGTTCTCAGAACGGCCTCGCTCAGCAGCTCGCGCGGGACCTGCATGCCGATGCCCAGTTGCTCGATGGCCATGGCGTTGACGCGTTGCTCCACGGCGTCCTCCGGCATGACCAGCATGGGCTTGCCGTAGTGGATGGCCTCGCCGACGAGCTGGTTGCCGGCGGTGCTGATGACCGCCCGGCACGAGGCCAGCGCCTCGATGAAGTCGCGGTTGCCGCGAGGCCGGAACTCGAGACGTCCCTGACGACCCCTTCGCGACGTGCCGTAGATGATCACCGGGCAGTCCAGCGCTCGAAGGGCCTGCTCGATCGCATCCGAGAACAACGTCGCCCCGTTATTGAAGTAGGCCAGCAAGTGGTCGCCGCGACGGGCCTCGAAATCCAGCAATTCCGACCGCAACAGCGGGCCGACCACGCGGACGCCCTCGTAGGCCGACGGGGCGTTGTAGAAGCTCGAGACGATGATGCGGTGGGCCTTGCCCATGAGCAGTCGGTACACGAGCACGTCCCGCAGGCTCAGCAATCGGTCGAACCGCGACATCGCGGGCCGGCAGTACGTCAACACACCGAAGTGGTCGAAGCCGATGCGAGGCAGACCGAGCCGTGCGGCCACGCGATGCGTCCACAGCTCGGCGTCCGAGATGGCGCACTGGGCCTCGTGCTTCTTGATCAGGTCGGCGATCCGGCGGAACGTCGGGCCGTGGACGGTCCAATCCAGGACCATCGGCAGGTTCCGCTTGCCGGTCTGCCAGGTGGAGCACCGCCCCGTCTGTTTGCTGTAGGCGTAGGTCAGAGTGGGAACGCGAACGACGGGGTAGTCTCGGCGGAGCGCCTCGTACGCGTCGCCGCCGGCCAGGATCAACACTTGATGGCGACGGGTCAGATCCGGCAGGACGGTCAAGGCCCGTGTCGCGTGCCCCTGTCCATAACCGTGGACGCCGTAGACGATACGCATCGGTGGATCCTCCTCCGAATGGTGAGCCGTCTGCCCATGTAGGTCGACGACGGCCGGATCGGGCCACTCGGCTGCAAGGACCATATCCCTCAACGGGCCTGGTTCGGTCCACGGCCTGGTACGACACGGACCCAACCCATCGGTACTCCATTACCTAACAGTATGTTAGACCGATACGGTGAAGGTCTCGTTACCGTTTGTTGAGAAACGCGAAATATCTCGCGCAATGTCAATTCAATCCAGCAGTTCGTGAAGAGACCCATCCCCTTTCGCGATAATCCTCGCTCAAATACACCGTCTCGCGCCCTACCCGTACACACTACGAAGAGGTCCCCGCCCCGCGCTCTCTAGTACGATGAATGCTATTCTGGGCTGAGTCAAGTGGACGAAGGCTCTTTTGCCCTCGGCCAGCCGCGAAGATCCCCATCTCACCAGGTCCTGGCAAGGCCGGGCGGGCGCGGACGGCCACGGCAACCAACCCATCCTCATAGCGGACGACACAACGTGGGATTCCATCCCGACCGGCATCCGATTAGCATGGGCGTGATCTGAAACACAACGTGTGGCGCCTTCCCAAGAGCTTCGGATTCACGCTTCTGCAACCCAACCCTTCTCCGGATGGTGCAGCCATGACCGACAAGCAACAGACAGTCGAAGACCTCCTGCGGGAAGTCGAGACCCTCCGTGCTCGCGTGGCCGAGCTGGAGGGTCAGTCGAACGACCGGTCCGACCTGGCCGCGGCGCTACCCGATCCGGAGTCGCTGCTCGAGAGCATCTACTACGGCGTGGATACATGCCTTTGGATCACCGAGGTGCGTGAGGACGGCGAGTTCGTGTGGATCCACAACAACCCGGCGGATCAACGCCTCACCGGACTCGATCTCCGCGATCCCCGCGGCATTCGCTTCGAGGACGTCATGTCGCCCGAGGACGCGGCCTTCAACCGCCGGTGGTGCCAGGACGTGATCGCGACCGGTAAGCCCGTCACGTTCGAAGATCGCTTCCTGATCGACGGGCAGGAGCGCTGGTCCTTGAACACCCTGCTGCCCCTGCGTGACGCATCGGGTCGCATCCATCGCATCGTCGGAGCGGGTCTCGATATCACCGACCGGAAGCGAGCCGAAGAGCGCGCCCGGCTGGAACGCGAGAAGCTGCAAGTCATCCTCGACGCCCTGCCGGCGATGGTCTTCATCAAGGATAAGGACAATCGCCTGATCGGACTGAACCAGGCCTTCGCCGACCACACGGGCCTCGCCCCGGACTCGGTCATGGACGACGTGGCCTCCCGCGGCCAATCGGGCTTCGAGATCTGTCCGACACCCGAGCAGGCCGACACGTATTGGAGCGACGACAAGGAGGTCATGGCGACCGGACGACCCAAGCGCGGCATCATCGAGCCTCTGCTCACCGATCCGTCGCGCTGGTTCCAGACCGACAAGGTGCCCTACTGCAATGAGGAGGGCGAGATCGTCGGCGTCATCGGCTGCTCGATCGAGATGACGCAGCGAAAGAAGGCGGAGGACCTCTTGCGCATCCAGCGCGATCTGGGCATCGCCTTTGCCTCGACGAGCGATCTGTCCGAAGCGATGTCGATGCTGCTCGAGGCGGCCCTGCGTATCGAAGGGATCGATTGCGGCGGCGTGTACGTCGTCGATGAAACCACGCGGACCATCCGGACCGTCGCCCACCGGGGCGTCTCGGAGGCCTTCGTGAACGCGGTGAGCAGCCTGGATGCCGCATCGCCTCAAGGCCAGGCCTTGCTGACGGGCGAACCGCAATACATCCGCCCCTCGCTCGATAAGGCGCCCTGGCACGACCACGTCGTGCAGGAGGGGCTGCTCAGCTTCGCGGCCATCCCCGTCTTTCACGACGAGACCGTGATCGCGGCCCTGTGCTTGGGATCGCACACCTGCGACGAGATCAGCCAGGACGCCAAGGACGCGATCGACGCCATCGCCGCTCGCATCGGACCGGTCGTGGCGCGCGTCCGCGCCGAGCAGGCCCTACGCGAAAGCGAGGACCGCAATCGGGCCCTGCTGGCGGCCATCCCCGACATGATGTTTCACTACACGCGCGAGGGCGTCACGGTCGACTTCAAGCCCGCCGCCGATTTCTCACCCATCGTGCCGGAGAGCGAATTCCTGAACCGACCCCTGCACGAGATCCTCCCTGAAGACGCGGCACGGATGCAATTGAACGCCATCGAGAAGGCCCTCACCCAGCAGCAGGTCCAGACGATCGAGTACGCCCTGCCGGACGGCGACGGCCGCCGCCACTTCGAGGGCCGCATGGTGCCCTGCGGAACCGACCAGGTCATGCTGATCGTGCGGGACATCTCCCAGCGCGTCCGCGCCGATCGAGCCCTTCGCCAAACCCGCACCAACCTTCAGAACCTGTTCGACACGATGGACGACATGATCTTCGTGCTCGACGACCAGGCCCGCATCGTCCACACGAACCCGGTGGTCTCCCAGCGCCTCGGCTACACCCCGGAGGATCTAAGGCGCCTGGCCGTGCCCGACCTACACCCGCCGGAGCGCCGCGAGGAGGCCCGGGCCATCCTCTCGGACATGCTGGCCGGACGGGCCAGCGTCTGTCCCATACCGCTTCTGACCCAATCGGGAGGGCTTATCCCGACCGAGACGAAGGTCACCCGCGGTCAGTGGGGGGATCAGCCGGCCCTGTTCGGCATCGCGCGAGACGTGACCGAGCGTCAGTGGGCCGAGCGCCGGCTCCGGGCCCAGCGCGACCTGGGCCTGCGCCTCGGTTCGGTATGCACGCTTCACGAGGCCCTCGACGTCGTGCTCGAATCGGCCCTTCAAACCGAGGGCGTGGACTGCTGCGGATTCTACGTCGTCGAAGAGCGGACCGAAGACCTGGTCCTGGTCGCACAGCGATGTCTGGACCGTCCCTGCCAACCCCAGCCCGGCAAATTTGCCTCCGATAGCGAGCAGGCCGCGGCGATCATGAGGGGCCAGCCGATCGCCGTCGCACGACACGGCCCCGAGGAGGCGACCGCCCTGATGTGGTCGGGCGAGGGCGTGCACGGCACCGTCGTGATCCCCGTCCAGCACGGCGACCGGGTGGTGGCCAGCCTGCACCTGGCCTCGTGCCATCAGGACGAGATACCGCTCAGCACGCGGCACGTCCTCGAGGCCGTCGCCGCCCACATGGGCGCCGTGATCGCACGGCTTCGTGCCGAGCGGGAGCGCGAGCGCCTCCGCGAGATCATCGAGACGACCACCGACTTTGTCTCCATGTCCGATCCGTCCGGCAGAATCCTCTACATGAATCGCGCCGGAAGATCGGCCGTGGGACGCGCCCCGGGCGAGCCCCTCGGCGACCATTCCCTGACTTCGATCTACCCCGCCTGGGCATGGCGGAAGATCCGTGAAGAGGGCATCCCCGCCGCCGTCCGAGACGGCGTGTGGCGCGGCGAGACGGCCTGTCTGGACGCCGAGGGGAATGAGGTCCCTGCCTCACAGATCATCATGGCCCACCGGTCCTCCGACGGCGAGGTCGAGTATTTCTCCACGATCCTCCACGATGTCACCGACCTCAAGATGGCCGAGCGGAATGCCCGGGAGCAGCAACGCTTCGTCCAGAAGATTGCGGACTCGGCCCCCTTCATGCTCTTCCTGCTCAATCTGGAAGACCGAGCCGTCGAATTCGTAAACCCTTACTGCCAGAAACTGTTGGGCTACTCGCCCGAAAAGCTCTACGCGATGGGGGAAGAGGCCAACCCGCGGATCGTTCATCCGGACGACTTGAGCATCTTGGACGACGTGGTCGAACGACTGCGCCACGCGGCCGACGGTGAGGTCGTCGACTGCATCGTTCGGGCCCGGCATGCCAACGGCTCCCGGCGATGGCTTCACATCTCGGATGTCGTCTTCGAACGGCACGAGGACGGTACGCCCAGGTCGGTGCTCGGCACCACGCAGGACGTCACCGATCGCATGGAGGCCCAGGCCGAACTGCAGCGGCAGCGCGACTTCGCCGAGTCGCTGGTCAATACCGCCCAGACCATCGTCCTCGTGCTCGATACCGAGGGCCGCATCGTCTACTTCAACCCCTACATGGAGCGCGTCTCCGGCTACCGGCTGGAGGAGGTCCGAGGCCAGGACTGGTTCGCCACGTTCGTGCAGCCTCACTACCGTGACAGCACCCGAGAGGTCTTCGAGGCCACCATGAAGGGCGCCGACACCAACGGCACGGTGGGCGTGCACCTCAACAAGGAGGGCAAACGCCGAGAGATCGAATGGTACGGCGAGGTGATGGCGGACGCGGACGGGCAAGTCATCGGCCTGCTCTGCACCGGTCAGGACATCACCGAACGGCGGCAGGCCGAGGAGGCCCTGCGCGAGAGCGAATCCCGCTATCGACAGATCGTCGAGACGGCCCAGGAGGGCATCCTCGAAACGGACACCGAGGGGCGCATCCTCTACCTGAACGAACGGATGGCCCAGATGCTGGGCTACACCGGCGACGAGCTGCTCGGACGATCGATCCTGAATCTCGTCGAACCCGATCGCCGCGTCGATGTCCTGGCCGCCTTGGAACGTCGCAAGGCCGGAAAGAGCGAGACGATCGAACGCTGCTACGTCCGCAAGGACGGCGCACCTCTCTGGACCATCGCCGCCCTGAGCCCGAGCCGTGACCGCAGCGGACGGATCATCGGGTCGCTGGGGATGTTCACCGACATCACCGACCGCAAGCGGGCCGAGGAACTCGCCCGACAGCACCAGACCGACCTGGCCCACGCATCGCGGCTGGCGACGATGGGCGAAATGGCCTCCGGCCTGGCCCATGAGCTCAACCAACCGCTGGGTGCCATCTGCACCTATGCCGGCCACTGCCGGCGCCTGGCCGAAGGCGACGACCGTAAGGCCGTGCTGGAGCTCATCGAGAAGATGGACGCCCAAGCGCGTCGGGCCTCGGAGATCATCCGGCGAATCCGAAGCTTTGCCTCGAAGCGGCCGGCAATCCGCAAGTGTATTGACATCAACAACTTAATTCGCGAGACCTTGGCGCTGTTGGAGTGGGAGGCCCGCCGGCTCGGTATCACGGTCACCATGACCCTTTGCCAAGAGCCGCTCGTTGCCACGATCGATGAGATCCAAATCCAGCAAATCTTCATAAATCTAGTTCGCAATGCCTTCGATTCAATCCGGGAAGGGAGTGGCCACACACGAAGAATCACGATAGAATCGGCGCTAGTAGCGGTTGAGACGATACGCGTGGCGGTGACCGATACGGGTATCGGTTTCGACGAGGAGTCCAAAGAGCGTCTCTTCGAGCCGTTCTTCACGACGAAGCCGGACGGCATGGGCATGGGGTTATCCATATGTCAATCCATTGCCCAGGCACATTCCGGACGCCTGTGGGGGACATCCAACCCGCAGGGGGGTGCGACGTTCTTCCTGGAATTGCCAGCGTAGACACAGGGTGCGAAGATGGGACATGATCAAGCCGTCGTACATGTGGTGGATGACGATGAGGCCATGCGGGACGCACTGGTCGGCCTGCTTGGATCCGTGGGGTTGAAGGCCGAGTCGTACGCCTCGGCTACAGACTTCCTCGGCAAGTACGATCCCGATATGCCGGGCTGCATCATCCTGGACGTCCGCATGCCGGGCATGGACGGGCTCGTCCTCCAGCAGAAGCTCAAGAGCGATCACGTGACACTGCCGATTGTCTTCCTCACGGGACACGGCGACGTCTCCATGGCCGTGCACGCGATCCAAGAAGGCGCGTTCGACTTCATCGAGAAGCCCTTCCGGGAGACGCATCTGCTCGAGGCCGTCAACCGCGCGATCGAGGAGGACCTGATCCGCCGCGAGGAGTACGCCTCGCGGACGCAGGTCGAATCGAAGCTCTCGACGCTCACGAACCGCGAGCGCGAGGTGCTCGACATGGTCGTCGCCGGCAAGAACAGCAAGGCCATCGCCGAGGAGCTGGGCCTGAGCCCCAAGACCGTCGACGCGCACCGCGCCCGCATCCTCGACAAGATGTCGGCGCAGAAAGCCGTGCAACTGGTCCGCATGCTGGCCGACGCCAAGGTCGAGTAGGCCTTCCTTCACACGCAACGTTCCAGGTGGAACCAACCTCGTGCCTCTGAGCGAGCGGGCGCCCCTTTCGTTCCGCTGGCGCCTCGACCGGGCCACTCGATTGCCCGACCGCCGAGGCGTGGGCTACACTACGCACCCAACGAACCTGCTCGACGCGGACCGTCCAGCGCATCCCTTGATCCGGACACCCGACCTTGGCGACAGACCCGACACGGACAGACCACCCAGACACACCGCGACCGACCGACTCGAAACCCGGCAAGGCCCGGACCGGCCTGGAGATCGTCATCGTCCTGGCCCTGGGAAGCACATGGTTCTTCTGGGGTACGAGCACCGGCGACCTCCTCGGCATGGAGCCGCTCCGCGCCGTCGTCGTCAAGGAGATGCTCGAGGCAGACCACGGGCCCGTGCCGACCGTGCACGGGCGCGTGTATCTCCGCAAGCTGCCGCTGTACGCATGGACGACGACCGCGCTGGCCCGAGCGGCCGGCGGACTCGACGAGCAGGTCGCGCGATGGCCGTCCGCCGCATTGGGCGTCCTCTATCTCCTGACCATGTATGCGGCCGGACGGTGGCTCGTCCATCCCCGTGCCGGCCTGCCTGCCGCGGCCCTGGCCGGTGGAAACTGGCTCGTGCTCAAGTACGGATTGCGGGCCGACCTGGACATGGGCGTCCTGTCACTGACGACGCTGGCCATCGTCTTGCTTGGTCGGGCGTGGCAGGCCCAGGGCCGCGGCCGCATCGCCTGGCTGATCGGCGCCTACCTGGCCGCGCTGGCGGGTTCGTTCTGGAAGGCGCCGCACGTGCAGGTCATGGTGTGGCTGACGGTGGCGGGTCTGGCCTGGTTCGATCGCCGAGCCGGGCGGACCGACTGGTGGCGCTTCGCCGTGCATCCGGCGCAGATCGCCCTGTCAATCGTCAACGCGACCCTGATGGCGGCATGGTATCTGGCGCTGTCCGACGCCACCGGTAGCTCATCGCGCGTGGGCAAGTTCGTCCTGCTTGAATTCCTGGCCCGGGTCGTGCCGCACTCGGGGTCGTATCTCCTCGAGCTGCTCGGCGCGCCGTTCATGCTGGCCTTGGCCGCCTTTCCGGCAAGCCTCTTCGTCGTGCTGCTGGTGATGAAGCCGGCCAGGGCGTGGCTCGATCCGGGCCGCGAGCCGCGTCATCGATTCCTGCTGGCCTGGGTCGTGCCGGGCGCGATCTTCCTGACGCTCGTGCAGGCCAAGGCCCCGCGCTACTGGTTCCTCATCCTCGGCGGGGTGACGCTGCTGGCCACGATGATCTGGTGGCGGTTCCGCACGGGCGAGCTGCCCGACCGGGTCAGGCAGGTCTGCAGCCGGGTGCTCCGGGGGACCTTCGTCGTGGTGGCTGTCGGGGCGCTGGGGGCCGTCCTCTTCGGGCTCCTCTTGTGGCTGGAGGTGCTTGCCCCGGCCGGCATACCCCATCCCGGAGCGGGTGCTGCGCTGATCGCCGCGGGCGTCCTCGGGCTGCTCGCGGGCGTCCTGACCGCGCTGAAGGCCGACGCATCGAGGCCCGGGACCTTCGCAGCGGCCTTCGTCGCCGTCGCGATCGCCGTCAAGCTGGGACACGTCGGGGCGGTCTTGCCGATCGTCTCGGTCATGGAGACGCTCAAGCCGGCCGCTCAGAAGGTCGACGCGCTGGTCCCGCCCGAGGCCGCGCTCTTCGCCCTGTCGGACAAGCCCGGCAGCGACCGCGCGGGCGAGCTCGGTGACCTGGGCTATTACTGCCAGCGGTTCATCGTCTGGCCGCTCGACCTCGACGACGCGCTGGCCCGTCGTGACGGTCGGCCGCTCTATCTGCTCGTCCGCGACCGCGGTCGGGAGCGGCTCGAGGAGCGCTTCGGCGACGGCGCGGTGCTGCTCGAGACGATCGCATGGCGGGATAAGGACATCTACCTGTACCACATTCCCGAGGCCGTACGAGAAGCCCCGGCCACGGCGCCGTCCTCACGGCCCACGACCCAACCCCGGTAGCACCTTTGCCAGCGAATCCTGTTGTGCGGAGGTAAGGACGACCTCAGAAGTTCACGCGGCGAGCGACGGCCCACTGGGTCCGGCCGCCGACGAGGTAGCGGTTGCGCACGATCAACTCGCAGGCCCATCCGGAACCGAGCATGCACGCGGCCCCCGTGGCGAGGACGACCATCGTCAGGAAGCCCGTCCGCCAGAGCGCCCAGCCGGTCAGGAGCTGCACCAGCACGAACAGCGCGAACACACCCGCCCCCAGCAGGACCATGTACTGGGCGAGCTTGGCGAAGATATGCGACGGTCTCGTGCGATACTTCAGCAGGATGCGGACCAGGACGATGTCGGAGATCACGCGGCTGATGCGGCCGAAGCCGTATTTGCTCACGCCGGCCGTCCGCGGATGGTGCTTGACGACCAGCTCGCCCACGCGCAGCCCGCGGGCCATGACGTAGAGCGGCAGGAAGCGGTGCATCTCGCCGAACAGGTCGAGCGGCTCGATCGCGTCGGCACGGTACGCCTTCAGCGTGCAGCCCAGGTCGTGCACCGGCACGCCGGAAAGGCGGTTGATCAGGCGGTTGGCCGCACGAGAGACCAGCCGACGCAAACCGGCGTCCTGACGGTCGCGCCGCCAGCCGCTGACGCACCCGTAACCCTCGTCCAGCTTGGCGAGCAACGGTCCGATGTCGGACGGATCGTTCTGGCGGTCACCGTCCATGGGCACGAGCACCCGTCCGCTGGCCTCGTGCATGCCCGCGGCCATGGCGAGCGTCTGACCGCAGTTGTACGCGAAGTGCACCACCTTGACGCGTGGGTCCAGCTCGGCCGCGGCGTCGAGCTCCTCGGTGCTGCCGTCGGTGCTGCCGTCGTTGACGAGGATCACCTCGAAGGACAGGTCGAGCTTCTCGACCTCGGTCAGGGTGTCCTCCACGAGCGGACGGATGTTGTCCTTCTCGTTGTAGATGGGCACGACGATCGACAGATCGAGTTGGTCGGGCACGCGGCTGGTCCCTCTCGGTGTCAGGTCTGGGAGGACGGCTGTCGGTCCGGCTCGGCATCTTCTCCGTTTTGGCCGCGGCTTTCCAGGGCGCCTCCCCGGCCCGGCGGGACGTCGCCGTGGGCATCGTCCCCGTTGCCGTTGCGGTTCTCCAGGCCGTCGTCCTCCAGCAACTGATCGACGAGCGACTTGTCCCGGGCGCGGCGCGCCTTGCGGTGCCGCGCCGCCTTGGCCCGCCGCCGATAGATCAAGATCAGGTTCCGGATGTAGATGAAGCAGCCCAGGCCCTGACCCAGCATGAAGACCGGATCGGCCCGCTTGATCGCGTAGCTCAGGAGCATGATGCCCCCGGCCAGTGAGAAGTACCAGAACGCCACCGGGACGTGGCTGCGTTGGGCCCGCTCGCTGGCGATCCACTGGATCACGAACCGCATCATGAACATGAACTGCGCGGCGAAACCGAACAGCACCCAGGGGTCCAGCAGCTCGTCGATGGCCCTGCGGATCAAGTCCTCGAAGCTTTTCGACTGAGAGGCCTGCTGGGCGGCTTCCTGGTCGGCGCACGCGGCCCCGGCAAAAGCCAGCACGCCGCAGACCGCCAGCATCGTCATGTGAGTCTTCTTGTTCAAATCCGACATCCTGTCTGCTCTTGCCCGAGGCGTCCGCCCCTCAGGCGGCCCGTCGGGACGGGGTTCCACGGATTACCCGCCGCCCTGGTCGCGCGGCGCTTTCCTCGTCGACGGTCCGGTCGCGGCCGGGCTCGTGCTCGTCCGGGCCAGCTCGGCCCGTGCGGCGTCCAGGCGATCGGACGGTGGCGTCAGCTCCGGCTCGGGCCACGGCGGCTCCTTGTTGCCGAAGACGATGAAGTGCTTGTACTTCTTGCCGAACGACGTCTGGAGCCACAGGTGCGTCTCGGGCATCGTGCGGCCCTGCTCGCGAAGCCGTCGCGGCGCTTCGATCATGAACCGGACGTAATGCGGCCGGCTGGCGACCATGAGGACCGGGTCGTCGGCCTTGAGTTGGCGGATCATCTCCTCGGCGACCAGCTCCTCCTCGACGGTGATGTCCCTCTTGTCCCCGCCCTGCATGCGAAGCAGCTCGAGCTGGTCGATGATCCGGGGGAACCGGACGTCGCTGTACCAGATGATGCGGGAGTCCTGACTGCCGATCGCCTTGAGGCACGACCGGTACTCGGCCGGCAGCTTGTCGCGAAGCTGGTGGGCCATGTCGATGAAGGGCGCCTCGGAGGCCAGGATCGGCATCAGCTGGGCCCAGATCCAGAACCACGCCACCCACATCGTGCCGACGAGCGTGGCGAACGACAGCTCGCGCGGCCGACGCTGATACAGCCAGGCCGCCACGCACGCCCCGATCGCAAAGAGCAGGACGCCGATCACATAGGGCGGCCAGACCTCGCCCCACGGAAACCGCCCGTCGTGCTTCTGCCAGACGCGCAGGCCGAACAAACCGCCCAGCAGGGCCGCCGGCACCAGAATCGTGACCGCCCAGGCCCCGGCGCGGGCCTTCCATGCGGACACGTCGCGATCCGAGTGGAAGAAGCTCGACAGCTCGATGCCCAGCAGGACGTACAACGGCGGCAGCGCGGGTAGGAAGTACCGCAACTCCTTGCCCACCGACGCCATGAAGAACGCCAGCAGGCTGACGAACCAGATGAGCATGAAAAGCATGCCGTCGCGGTCGACGCCCTCGTCCTCGCGGACCGTCCGCGCGAAGGCCGCCGGCAGGCTCAGCGTGTACGGTAGCGTGTACACCAGCGGCGGGATCACGTAGATCAGATAGGCCTTCCAGTGCTTCTGCTCCTCGACGTTCGGCAGGTCGCCCGTGAAGCGATAGAAGTACTCGAGCCGCCACTTGGCCAGGGCCGTCGGCTCCTGGTAGTAGATCACGAGGACCCAGGGCAGCCATGGCAGCAGGAACAGCACGAGGCCGAGCACGTGCCACCAGCTCGCGAAGAGGCGCCACCGCCACGTCACGGCCACATACACCAGCGCGGGCAGCCCCACGCAGACCAGGGGCATGGGCATCTTGTAGAGCATGGCTAGGCCGGCCACGAAGTACCCCGCCAGCCAGAGCAAGACCTGCTTGCGTCCCGGCTTGCAGCAGGACGTCCCGACCCACAGGCACGCCAACGACAACGCGCACAAGGACGCGAGCCCCAGGTCGCTGGCCCCACGGTGCGACCAGTACAGAAACAGCGAGCCGGAGGCCGTGGCGAAGCCTGCGAAGACCGCCGCCCGGTCGCCCGCGATGTGCCACGTGAGCCAGAAGATCGTCAGCACGAGGATGACGGCGCTGATCGCGTTGGGGATGCGGGTGGTGGCCTTGTCGATCTCGGAACCGGTGAACAGGCTCGTGACCAGGACGGCCCAGTACGGACCGGGCGACTTCTGGAGCCGGACCTCGTCGCTGAACCAGGGCACCAGCCAGGCGCCGCGCTCCTTCATCTCCCGCGCGGTCTGGCCGACCCAGCAGTCGGTCGGCTCGAATTCGGCCCCGCCCTCGAGGTGATAGAAGGCCAGCACCAGGCTCCACCCGACCAGGGCCACGAGCCAGATGCGCGTGGACGGACGCATCGTGCGACCGCTCAGGTCCGCCGCGGACCCGGCCGCGTCGGTGTCAGCTAGGGTGATATCGTCGGTCACCGGTTCCGGTCCTCTAAGAGGGTTATGCGTGGCCGTTCCTGCCGGGCTCTCTCCGAGCCCCCCGCTTCGGGCGTGCAAGGACCCGCGCGGCCTTGACGACCCGGCTCGACGACGGCGGACCACGGCCGTCACGGCAGGATCAATCCGGCAATCTTACCGCGCCCCGAGCGAAAGCGCAACAGGCTTCGAGGTCGGCAGCGGCCGGACGCGGTGATGGACGGCGAACCGGTCGATCACCTCGCCGTCCAGGCCGATCTGCTGAAACGACAACCGCTCGGGCGTGACGTCCACCACCGTGAAGCTGCATTGCTCGTGGTTCTGGACGCACAGGTAGTCCGGTTTGGGTTTCAGGGAAGTCCGAAGCTTGGCCCCGCCCGCTCCGGTCGTTACGTGCACGATGCCCTCTTGGGGCGGAACGATTTGACCGTCGCGGATCGGATGCGAGCGTTCGTACTTGTGGTTGTGACCGACGAGCACGACGTGCGTCCCGTGGGCCTCGAGCCGCGGCATGATCACCTGAAGCACCTTGCCCAGCGGCGTGTGGTTGCCGTGGGTGTAGACGCAGTGATGGAAGTAGGCGATCTTCCACCGATCGCCCGAGCTGCTGAGGACCTCGTCGAGCCACGGCCCGATCTGTTGGCGGTACTCGTCGAACCGCGCGTCGGTGTCGATGCCGATGAAGCGGACGTCGCCGACGTCGAACCAGAAGTGCCTCTCGGGGATCGCACCCTTCGGACCGTTCTCAGGCAGGATGAACACATCGAAGGCGGGCTTGCCCTGGTACTCGTCCCAGTCGTGGTTGCCCAACACCGGATACATGGCCGCCCGCATCAGCAGCTCGCGATAGGGCTGGTAGAACTTGCGATAGTAATGTGAGGCCCGGCCGTCAGGGTAGACGATGTCCCCTACATGGACGCACAGGTCGGGGTCGTAGGTGACCATGCGGTCGGCCAGCTCATATTGCTGAGGATAGCCCGAGCCGCTGTCGCCGAACGCCAGGAATCGGAACGCCCCGCCGCGCTTGGGCGCGGTGCGGGTGCGGGCCGTGGCCAGCGGAGGCTCATCCCCCTCGGCGTAACGGATCTCGTAGTCGTAAAACGTAGCGGGCTGGAGGCCCTCGACGACGGCGACGTGACGGTCGCCCTTCCGCGTCAGCGAGGCCGGCTCGAACCATGCGCCGTCGGGACCCTTGATGCGAGCCACGGCGGGCCTGCCGCCGCTGATCTCCCAGACGATGGTGAACCCGTCGGTCTGGAGCATCTGGATCATCGGGCCGGCCGGCATCGGGCCGCGCGCGTACCGCTGATACCCGAGCGTGCCGACGACCACCAGGGCTCCGAGCAGGACGGCTGCCAGGATGAGCTTCTTGGTCGATTTCATGGCGGTGGGCAACGTCTCCCCTCGACGCCCGGCCGGCCGACGCTACTCCTTCGGCTGGGTGGACGCCGACGTGCTCGGTTGCGGGCTGGCCCCTTCCCGGTTGATGCGGACCGACAGCGGGATGAGCTCCTTCGTGCGCTTGGTCCATGAGCCCACAACCTTACCCCGATCGCCGACCTTGAGATCCTTCATCTCGGCCGGCTTGCCGTTCAGGAGGATCTCGCAGTCTGCGGGCACCTTGGCCGTCTTCTCACGGAGCGAGCCGTCCCGCGGGTGCTTGAACTCGAAGCCGGCCATGCGGGTCTCCGGCTCAAGGTACGTGATCACGCCTTCGACGGTGTACACGCGCTTGCCCCCCACGAACTGGCGAGCCACGCCCACCACCACGCCGATCAAGACGGCGATCGCGATGACGATCAGGACCTTTACGACGTTTGAGCTCATGCTGTCGCCTCTCCGGCCGTCGGGCCGTACCCATACGAAATCGAGGTGCCGGCCCGGGCACCTCGTCCTAGCTGCCAACGCATGATCGCGTGATGGTAAGCGATGCCGGCTGTGGCGGTCAAGATGAGGCGGGACTGGCATGAACGCGGACCGAGCGTCAGCCCACCTGGCGGAACTGCGTCTCGTAGAGGTTGGCGTACAGCGGGCAGCTCTCCACCAATCGGTCGTGCGTGCCGACGGCGACGATGCTGCCGGCCTCCATCACCACGATCCGGTCGGCATGCGTGATGGTGCTGAACCGGTGGGCGATGACGAAGGCCGTGCGGTCCTTCAGGATTCGCTCCATGGCCCTCTGGATCTTCAGCTCGCTGTCGGCGTCGACCTGGCTGGTGGCCTCGTCGAGGACGAGCACGGCCGGGTCGCGGAGCACCGCGCGGGCCAGGGCGAGCCGCTGCTTCTGGCCGCCCGACATGAGCTGACCGCTGACCAGGGCGTCATACCCGGAGGCCACGGTGCGGTCGCTGTCGCTGCGGAACTCGCGGATGAACTCGTCGGCGTAGGCGGTCTGGGCGGCGCGAACGACCGCGTCGTCGCTGACATGCTTGCTGCCGTAGGCAATGTTGTTTCGCACGGTGTCGGTGAAGATCACGGCGTCTTGGGTGACCAGGCCCATCTGGCCGCGCAGGCTGGCCAGCGAGACCTCGCTGATGTCCGTCCCGTCGAAGAGGATCTGCCCTTTCTGCGGCTCGAAGAACCGAAGCAGCAGGCTGATCAGCGTGGTCTTGCCGCTGCCGTTGGGTCCGACCAGGGCGATCGTCTCACCGGCGGCCACCTTGAGATTGACGTCGAGGAGAACCGGTCGATCGGGATTCGACGGGTACGCGAACGTCACATCGCGGAACTCGATCGTCCGCTGAAGCCGCGGCAGGTGCGGCTTGGGACGGGAGGCGGCCAGCTCCTCCTCGCGCTGCAGATCGATCACGCTGAACATCCGTTGAGCCGCCGCGTCGGCCGCCTGAAGCTTGTTGTTCACGTTGGCGAGCTTGCGGATCGGGTCGAAGATGCCGACCACGCACGCCACCAGCGCGATGAAGGTCTCGGCCTCGAGGACCCCGGTGAAGACCATGTAGCCGCCGATCACGGCGATGCTGCCGACGGCCGCCATGCCCAGCACCTCCAGAAGCGGCGAGACGACCGCGTCGATGCGATAGATCCGCAGTTGCTGCTTGGTCAGCTCGCGGTGCTTGCGGAAGAAGCGCAGCGCCTCGCGCCGCTCCATGTGGTAGCCCTTGACCACGCGGATGCCGTAGATCTTCTCCTCGAGCATGTCCATCAACGTGCCCCACGCCGTCAGGGCCCGACGCTGCGCACGACGAATGCGCCGGCCCAGCTTGCGGATCAGTAGCGCCGCCGCCGGTCCGATGGCCAGCACGCCGAGCAGCAGATAGGGGCTGACCACGGCCGCCAGGGACAGGGCCCCGACGGCCTTGAACGGCTCGCGGATCGTCTTGCCGAACAGCGTTCGCACGCCGGCCTCGAGCACGGCCGAGTCGCGGGCGAACCGCGACAGCGAGTCCCCCGATTGCTGCTCCGCGAACCAGCTCATCGGCAGCCGGAGCAGGCTTCTGTAGCCTTGGGTGCGAATGCCGATCATCGCCCGCTGGCTGAGCAGGCCGTTGAGATACTCCTGCGCGAAGCGGCAGGCCCCACCGAGGATCGTGATCACGACCAGACCGCCCATGACCATGCCCAGGGCCAGCAGCCGGCTCCTCAGATCGGCCCCCGAGGGCAGCAGATCCACCAGCGGAATGAGCAGCATGGCGTGGCGGCTGGAGTCGTTCAGCCAGATCCGGTCGCGGACCGTCCCCCGCTGAGGCGAGTCGACGATGACGGCCACCCCGGGCTGGTCCTGCGGCAGCTCGGCCAAAATCCGCAGCATCTCGTAGTGATCGCCGGACCGACCCGCCAGCGAGACGATACGGTCGCCGCGATCGACCGCGTACGAGCACGGCCCGATCGGGTTGACGAAGCGCACGTGCAGCCCCGGCTTCTTGGACCGACCCGTCCTCGGATCGCGCGGCAGATCGGCCGCCAGCTTCACCCCGAGCCGCGACTCGGCGTTCTCGCGATGGACCCAGTCGCCCACGGTCTCGTATTCGGCCAGCAGGATCTTCAGGAACGGCAGGATCGAGACCAGGCTGGCGGTGTAGAACACGCTGATGCCCACCACCGACAGAATGGCCAGGGTGAGGTAGCGTTTGTGGGGCCAGACGAACTCCAACGCTCGTCGGAAGTGCGGTAGGATCTCGGGGGCCAGCTTGGCCATCGTGGGGGACTACCTCGGTTTCAGCCCCGCGTGATGCGCGGGGCGTCTTGGATTCCGCCTACGAAGCGTCGAACGCCTCGATCGCCTTGCTCATGGCCGCCAGCTCGTCCGGCGTCAACTCGACGTCGCCCGCGGCGGCGTTCTCGCGGGCCTGCTAGGGCGTTCGCGCGCCGCACAAGGCGTGCGTCAGGCCCGGCTGGTGCACCGTCCACGCGATGGTGAGCTGGGCCAGGGTGACGTTGTGGGCCTCGGCGATCGGCTTGAACTCCTCCAGCAACGACGCGATGCGGGCGCGCCGCTCCTTGCTGAACGTCGGGTTGTCGCGGCGCTGGTCGCCTTCGGCGAACTCGCGATCGGGACCCATCTTGCCCGTCAGCAGCCCCTGGGCCAGCGGCGAGTAGGCCAGCACCGCGATAGCGTTCTTCGCACAGTAGGGCAACTGATCCCGCTCGATGTCGCGGGCCAGCATCGAGTACTTCTCCTGGTCGGCGTCGAGCGGGCCCACCCGCCGATAGGCGTCCATCTGGTCGGACGAGGCGTTGCTCACCCCGATGGCGCGGATCTTGCCCTCGTCCTTGAGCTTCATGAGCTCCCCCATCGTATCGGCGATGGGCGTGGTCGGGTCCTGCCAGTGCGTCTGATACAGGTCGATGAAATCGGTCTGGAGGCGCTTCAGGCTGGCCTCGATCTCCTCACGAATCGAATCGGGATGCAGGCACACCTGCACCTGGATGTGCCCGAGCGGGTTCGGGCCCATGGCGTCGGAGGCGAACTTGGTCTCGCCCTGCTTCGTGTTGCACACCATCGCGCACTTGGTCGCCAGGACCACCTTGTCGCGACGGTCGTGGATCGCCTTGCCCACGATGGTCTCCGAGACGCCGAAGCCGTAGATCGGGGCGGTATCGAGCAAATCCATGTCGGCGTCGAGGGCCGCGTGGATCGCGGCGATCGACTCATCCTCGCTCGTGCCGCCCCACATCCATCCGCCGATCGCCCAGGCGCCCAGGCCGACGACGGACGCCTCGATCCCCGATTGGCCTAGCGGATGTTTGCGCATGCTCTCTTCCTCCGATCGTGCACGTTGGGGACAATCGAAAGGGAGATCATACCACAGATGGACCGACGGGGCACGTTCCGCCGGTCACCGGTCGGGACGCGACGAGTCGACGCGCGGTTTGGCCGGCGCCGCTATCTGGCGCAGACGCTGAGCCCAATGGAGGGAAGAAGGCGATCCTGATCGGTCACGACCTGGGCGAGCACCTCGACCACGTCCGGGTCAAACTGCGATCCGCAGCAGCGGCGCAGCTCGCACAGGGCCTCTTCGATGGACAGGGCCGGACGGTAAGGGCGTTCCTCGATCATCGACTGGAACGAATCCGCCACGCTGAGGATCCGCGCGTAGTGCGGTAGGCTCTGACCCCGCTTGCCGCTCGTGCCCCGGCTGCCGTCGTACCAGTCGTGATGGTAGCGGATGGCCTGTTGGATCTTGATGTCCGCCTGCTGATGGCTGACCAGGTCGGCGCCGATGTCGGCGTGGCAGTCCACCAGGTCCCGCTCTTGTTCGGTCAGCGGGCCGGGCTTGAGCAGGATCGCGCTGGGCACGCTGATCTTGCCCAGGTCGTGCAACACCCCGGCGGTGTGGAGCTGGTCGACCTGATGCTCGCTCAGGCCGAGCTGGCGACCGATCTCGGCCGCCACCCAACCGACCCACATGCAGTGGGCCCCGGTCGCGTGGTCCTTCTCACCGATGGCCCTGGCCATGGCCATGGCCGCGCGCGAGACCCAGGCGGGATCGTGTCCCTGGGTCGTGCGGACGGGCGGGACCTCGGCCGCCTGCGAGGAGACCTCCTCGCGAGCCGCCTCGATCAGCTCGGCGGCGCTGGGCAATCGCCACAACGAGACGCGGTTGCGCCCTTTTCGCTTGGCCTCGTACAGGGCCAGGTCCGCCCGGCAGACCAGCTCGCCGGGGCCCGAGAGCTTCTCCGACGTGGCGGCCACGCCGATGCTCGTGGTCACGCGGAGCTCTTCGCTGCCGACGATGATGCACAGGTCCTCGACGCTGCGGCGGAACTGCTCAGCCCAGAGGTAGGCCCCCTCCCCGGACGTGTTGGGCAACATGGCGGCGAACTCGGAGCCGCCGTATCGGGCGACCGCGCCCTCGGAGATCGCGTTCGAGCGCAGCACATCGGCGAGCCGCCGAAGGACGACGTCGCCGCGCGAATGGCCGAACCGATCGTTGACGCGCCGGAGCTGATCCACCCCGATCATCAGGCACGCCATCGGCTCGCCCTTGCGCTGCCAGCGCTGCCACATCCGACCGAGGATCTCGTTGAAGCGCCGGCGGTTCATCAGGCCGGTCAACTCGTCGGTGATGATGCGTCGATGGAGCCGCTTGTTCTGATCGAGGATGACCGCCTCGCGCTCCTTCACGGTGCTCAGATTGGAGAAAAGGTTGACGGCAGCGTGGACCCATTGGTCCTGGCCCGTTCCGCCAAGCGGCGTTCGCGTCAACTGGACGGGCACGGCTGCCTGGGAGGACTGTAGGTTCAGCTCGACGCGGGCCGTCTTGCCTTGTTGAGTCAGGCCGACGGCGCGCTCCCAGGCCTGCACGGCCAGGGGGTCGGCGAGCAGCTCGTAGACGTCGAGCCCCAAAAGGCGCTCCTCGTCCAGGCCGATCAGACTGGCGAACTGGTCGTTCGCGAAGACGATACGGTCGGCGTCGTCGGTGACGACCACCCCCTCGCCCATGGCTCGAAGCACGACCTCCTGAAGCCCCTCCAGTCCGAGCGGTTGCGTCCGCGGCTGAGGTCTGGCGGTCGTGTCTGCGTCCGACCCTGTCACCATCTCGTCCTCCAAGAGATGTGATTCGGTCATCTCTTCGGTTCGCGTGTCGCGCTGCTTCGAAATTCTGGCGACGATCCAATGTGCGAGCAGCTCGGGGGACTCGACCGTTCCACAAGACAGACGCTGCAAGACCGGGCCCGACGTGCCGGTCTCATCGGCCTGCCACGCGGCAACCACGCGGTCTTCGAGCCGAGGCCATGGGACACGCCGACCGCGGACCGTCCGTGAACCTGGTCCCTCCAGAGCAACGATCGCTTCATACCGTTCCGAATCGAGCGAGGCATCCACCGACGTAAGGTCCGTCAGGGACGTCGCTACATCCACGCGGAGACCCGGCATATGGCCTTTCAGGCACCGGGCGACATTCAGGCCGCGTACCAGGTGGTCGTCGATCAGCAATACGTCACACGTCAAGGCGTTGCCCTTGCCCACATGGCTTTCCTCTTCCTGCCAACACCACCATCGGACGGCAGACCGGCCTTGTTCTTCACGCGGGCAAGGGCGCAAGACGTGTCCGCTAATGTGGCTAATCGCGCCGCCGCAGGTGAGGCGCGGTGTTCACAGGTGCGCAGAAGATGCGCGCAACGACCGATAGGTCCGCGCGCTTGCCCCGAATCGGATGAACGCACCATCTGCTGCGTCCAGCATGGCTTATCCGGTTCCCCGGGCACGCGTACACGGTTTCCCGCAGCCCGATAAGCCGCACCGAGGCCGCCGACGCCTGGACGCTCCGAAACGGGACAGCTATAGTGCCCCGTCATGAGTAGCGATCCGTCCGAAAGCGGGGATTCGGGTGTCGATCCGTGTGAGCCGACCGACCAGGAACTCGGCGAGCAGGCCGCTTCCGACGCCAGCGCCGCGCGCGACGATCAGCCCGATCCACACGAGGCCTCCCCATCCGCCGCGCCCGTGCAAGCACATGACGATCAGGACGCACCCGAGATCGACGCGGGCGAGGTCGAGGCCGCTCGCGTGGTCGAGGCCCTCCTCTTCGCGACGGACACCCCCCTGCCGGCCAGCAAGATCGCCCAGATCATGGACGTGGGCGACGCCCGATCGGTCCGAAAACACATCGATGCGCTGAACGAGGATTACGCGAACACGGGACGCGCCTTCCGCATCGAGGAGATCGCCGGTGGCTATCAGATGCTCACGCTGCCGGCGTACAACCCCTGGCTGTCGAAGCTGCTGCGCGTCCGTCAGGAGTCGCGCCTGACGCCGGCGGCGCTCGAGACACTCGCCATCGTCGCGTACAAGCAGCCGGTCCTGAGGGCGGAGATCGAGGCCATCCGGGGCGTCGCCGTCGGTGAGGTGCTGAACCGGCTGCGCGAGCTGAACCTGGTCAAGATCGTCGGACGTGACGAGCAGATCGGCCGACCCATGCTCTACGGCACGACCAAGCGCTTTCTCGAGGTCTTCGGCCTGGCCAGCATCAAGGACCTGCCCAACGTCGAGGCCCTCAAGGCTCCCGAGTGACGGTGGCTTGGCGGCTCCTCCGCCGGAGACGAACCCTCACACCGTCTCCGTCCCCAACAGCCCTGGAAGATCCTGCCGCCGCACCACCACGCCCTCGCGCGCCGAATGATACGCGGCCCACAGCCACGCCAGCGCCAGCCGCGCGTCCTCGGCCGTGGCGGCCCACGTCTCATCCACCGGCGGCGGCAGCGTGGCTTGGCCCGTCAGGCGGTCGACAAAGTGTCGCATCTGCCTGGGGTACAGCGTGTGCGGCAGGCCCTGCGGCATCCGCACGTGGGTCCACAGGTCGGCAAAGAGGTTTCGCCGCCGATACAACCGGATCCGCATGGGTTTGCCCTGGTACTCCTGGATGGCCTCGAACCAGATCCGCCCCGTCCGCCCGTAGATCTGACCGATCTCATGCCCCGACGGCCGCCCGACCGCGTGACAGCTCTTGGCGAACTGCACGACGGTGCCGTCGGCCAGGGTGAGCACGCTGACCGACAGGTCCTCGTGCACCCGACTCGGCGCGAGCCGTCGGGTCACGCAACGCACCGTCTCGATCTCGCCGAAGAGCAGCCGCAGCAGGTCGAAGTAGTGCGGGCCGTGATCGAACAGGTCGCCGCCGCCGCTGGAGGGGTCCTCAAGCCGCCACGTGCCGTAGGTCTTGCGCAGGTCGATGCCCCAGCCCTGAAGGCGATCCAGCGCCCACCCCACGAAGCCTGAATGCAGGTCGGGCATGTAGTAGTGCCAGTCGATGCTGATCTGATGCACCGGCCCGATCAGCGATGCGTCCATCCACTGCCGGATCGCGGCGAAGCCCGTCTCGAACCGCTTGCTGTGACCGATCTGGAGCAGCACGCCGTGGCGATCCCGTGCCGCAAGAATGCGATCGCACTCCTCGATCGTCACGGCCAGGGGCTTCTCGCAGAAGATCGCCGGCACCGTTTCCGCGCATCGCTCGACCATCTCGGCATGAAGCGCCGGAGGCGTGGCGATCACGACGGCATCCAAATCTCCGGAGGCGAGCATCGCATCCAGATCGCGGTGGACGTTCGGTACGCGAAACCGCTGGGCGAACCGCTCACGGTTGGCGTCGTCCGGATCGCAGCAGGCGACGATCACCGCGCGCCGGTCCGCCGCGATCGCCGGACCGTGTCCGACGCGACTGACCTGGCCGCAGCCGACGACGCCGAACTGGAGTTGAGCTGACATGCAGCGGCTCTCGCTCGCGACAGGTGACGTGGACGGTCCCTCGAGCGCACGCGGCGATCCAAGGCCGCCACTACCGTACCCGAACCTCGCCAGAGGATCGACCACGGGCTAGAATCATCAGGTCCGCCTGAGCCCCAGGAGCCGGCCGAGATGCCAGACCGAGATCAGCCACCTTACGCAGGCCCGCCGAACGATCCACGGACGCCGCCGGCGGCGAGACGCTATGCCCCGCCGCCGCCCGTTCGCCCCGTCTCGGAGATGCCCGTCTGGGCGCGCCTGGTCCGGCTGGTCGCCATCGGCGTGATCCTGGTCGCTCTGGCCCTGGTGTGGCAGCGCTACTGGCAAGGCCCGGCGGTCACCAACCCCGACGCCAAGCCGAGAACGGTCACGCCGCGCGGAAGCCTGTCGGAGGAGGAATCCACCACCATCGAGCTCTTCCGTCAGGCCTCCGACTCGGTCGTCTACGTCCGCAAGATCGAGCGCAAGAGCGATCCGTTCCGGAGGAACGTCTTCGAGATCGAGGGGGCCGGCTCCGGTTTCATCTGGGACAACGACGGCCACGTCGTCACCAACTTTCACGTCGTCGAGAACGCCAACGCGGTCAAGGTCACGCTGGCCTCGGGCAAGAGCTACAACGCCAAGCCGGTCGGGGCCTCGCCCGCGCACGACCTGGCGGTCCTGTTTATCGACGCCCCCGCCTCGCAGCTCAAGCCCATCACGGTAGGCACGTCGCACGACCTCCAGGTCGGCCAGAAGGTCTTCGCCATCGGCAACCCGTTCGGCTTCGACCAGACGCTCACGACCGGTGTCGTCAGCGCGCTCGGGCGGCAGATCAAGGCCGTCACCGGACAGGTCATCGAGGACGTCATTCAGACCGACGCAGCCATCAACCCCGGCAACAGCGGCGGGCCGCTCCTGGACAGCTCCGGACGGCTCATCGGCGTGAACACGGCCATCTACAGTCCGTCGCGGACCAGCGCGGGCATCGGCTTCGCCGTGCCGGTCAACACGGTCAATCAGGTCGTGCCCGAGCTGATCCGGCACGGCCGGATGATCCGTCCGGGTCTCGGCGTGCGTCTGGTGTCCGACCACATCACGCGTCGGCTCGGGCTGGAGGGCGTGCTCATCGGTGAGGTCATCGAGGGCTCCCCGGCCGAGGAGGCCGGACTCCGACCGACCTACCGCGACCGGACGGGACGCATCGTCCTGGGCGATGTCATCATCCGCATCGACGACGAGCCCGTGAGGACGACCGAGGAACTGCTGATCATCCTGTCACGGCACCAGGTCGGCGACCGGGTCGAGCTGACGGTCGTCCGCGACGGCCAACGACGCACCATCGACATCCGCCTCGCGGCGATGTAGCGCAAGGTCCGCCGGCGAGTCGGCTCCTGAGGCGGCAATCCCCGTGTCGCACACCCGCCCGGCCGTGCGTCGCCATGCAGCACCGCATCCGGTCAGCGCCCCCCCAATGGCGACCGGCCCCCGACGGCCCTACTTTCTCCGCAGGATGTTGGCCGGGGCGTAGTCGTCGGTGAAGATCTCCCCCTGCCGGTCGTAATCGGGCTTCATCTGACGCGCTTCCACCACGTCGAGCAGGCGGAACTTGAACTGCCGGCGCTTCTGAATCCCCTTGGCCCGCTTGATGAGCTCGAGCTTGGTCACCGCCGTCTTCTCCGGCAGCGCGCAGACCACCGTGTTGCCGCCGGACGAGAACGCCCGGCAGGTGGGAAAGACCTCGTTCATCGTCCGCCGCTGGTAATCGTAGGTCTCAAAGTCGGTCCGCATGTTGCTCACCAGCAGCCCACCGCGCTTGAGCGCCTGCTTGCACTCGGTGAGGAACTCCCGCGTGGTCAGATGATACGGGATGAACCCGCCGCGATACGCATCGAGCAGGATCAGGTCGAACCGCTGGTCCGGATTGCGCAGGGCCCGTTTGATGTAGACCCGGCCGTCACGGACCACCACCTTGTTCCGCTCGCTCTCGGTGAAGCGGAAGTACGTCTTGGCCAGCTCGACGACCTTCGGGTCGAGCTCGACGCTCACGACGTTGGCCTCGGGGAAATGGTGGGCGAACATCGTGCTGAGCGACCCGCCGCCCAGGCCGACGATGAGGATGTCCTTCGGCTCCGGGCAATACAGCACGCCGCTGAACATGAGCTTGACGTAACGGAGCTGCGGCTCGAGAGGCTTGTCCAGATCGACCGCCGACTCGCTGTGATCCTCACCGCGCCGGCGAAACAGAAGCCACCGGATGCTGCCCTCGGCCTCGACACGAATGTAGTGGTAGAGGCTTTCGGTCTCGACGAGGACCTTGCCGGCCGCCTCCGTGGGCCTGACCAGGCCGACCACGAGGATCGCCGATACGACGCCCCAGAAGAAATAGCCCTGCAAACGGATCATGGCGCCTCCAATCGGTGCATGGGCATGAGCCAACACAGAACGGCCGCAACGGCCAGCGCCCCGGCCATGCACCACAGGATGGTCGGGATGTCCAGCCAGAGCACGAAGTAGAACGACGTCACGATGCATCCCAGAAAGCTGCCCAAGGTGCTGATCGAGTAAAGCAAGCCCGCGACCGCGCCGCTCCGCATGACGTCGCGCGTCGCCAGGCGGACCGTGAACGGCGAGACCATCCCCAGCAGCACGCTCGGTACGAGGAAGAGCGTCGTGGCGCACAGCAGGGCTCCCCATCGGTCGGGTAGGTCCAGGTCAAACACGGCGCCGCTGACGGCGTCGTCCACGAAGGGGACCAGGGCGAACAGCGCCCCCGTGGTCAGGATGACCGTCGCCAAAACCCACGGCCGGGGCCGCCAGACGCTCAGCATCCCGCCCAACCAGTAGCCGAGCGACAAGGCCAGCAAGAAGATGCTGATCACACTGCCCCAGACGTAGATGCCGCTGCCGAAGTCGCGGGTGAGGATCCGCGGACCGACCATCTCGAGCGCCATCAGCGCGAAGCCGCACACGAAGACCACGACCACGAGCAAGACGACCGACACCTTCTCTCTGAGGGATGACTGCGAGGACATGGACACATCCTTACCGCCGACCTGCACGGGGCGGTGCGTGTAGGCAACCACGCCGAACCGGTTAACGTGGCCGGTCCACGCGCAGGCCGACAGCATCTCAGGTTCAGCCCGGCAGTCAAGGGTTGATCAGGCGACGTGCTGTGGGAATGGGGTGCGTCGTGCGCTCGATGCGACCGAAGCCACTACTCCGGCGTCTGGAGGACGATGATCGTCACGTCGTCGCCGGGGTTGAGGCTGCCCTCCTCGTCATCGATCATCTGACCCAGGCGCGCGAGGAGGTCCTTGCCGGGAAGGTGGGCGACCGACTGGAACTCGGCCTGATAACGAGGCTCGTTGCCGTGCTGTTCGGGCTTCTCGAGGAAGGCCATCTCGACGCCGTCGCTGTAGAGCAACAGCTTCTCGCCGGGTTGCAGCGTGGTGGTAACGGTGTCGAACTCCTCGCCCGAGAACAGCCCCAGCAGCCCGCCGGTCGAGCGGATCTCGCCTAGCCGGCCGTCCTTGCCGATCCGGATCGGATACGGATGCCCGCCGCGAGCGACCTGAAGCTGGCGCGTCCGGACGTTGTACAGGCAGTAGCAGGCCGTCACGAACTGGCAGTTCGGCAAGTTCTGGCTCTTGAGGCTTTCGTTCAGGTACGCGATCACCTCGCCCGGCGGGACGATATCGTAATCGTTCTGATGAATCCGCTTGGGAACGATCGCCCGCTTGATGAACATCGTCAGCAGGGCCGCGGCCATCCCGTGACCCACAGCATCGGCGATGTACAGGGCGATGTGGTCTTCGTCGACGCGGCACACGTCATAGATGTCGCCGCTGACCCAGGTCGCGGGCCGGTAGATCGTCGAGACGCTGATCCCGCCCACGGAGGGCAGCTCCTTGGGCAAAAAGTCGCGCTGCAGCCGGCTGGCCAGCCGCATCTCCTGATCGATCTCGGCGAAGTGCGTGTTCAGCTTCTTGCCAAGCCGCTGCATGTTGACCAACTCGCGCTCGAGGCTCTCGACCAGCGGCCGATAACGGGCCATCGTCATGAGCCGCCCGCGAAGCTCGTCCGTCGAGACCTCGGGCGAAACACGATCCAGCGGTCCCACGTCGACGAGGTCGTACACGTCCGTGGCGTCGTTGGGCGTCATCACCAATACGCCGGCGTGACCCGCTCCCAGGCGTTCGTAAAGGTACTCGGCCTCGTTCAGGTACCGGCGGCGTTGCTCGGCGGCCCCCTCGGTGTTCAGCACGAGCGCGGCGTCAAAGCGAACCCGCCCGTCCTCGCCTTCCAGATTGCAGGCGTGTTCGACCTGTGTCGCGCGGATACCGTCCGACCGGCACACCTCCTCGACACTCCTGGGCAGAGGTAGCTCGTTGGTAACGATGAGCAGATCAATGGACGGAGTCGCGACGTGCGTGGACATGCTCTGAGCCGATCCCGGTGCGGGCCAATACGTAGTCAGCGCGACGATGGCGCAGAACCCCGACGCGTCGAGGTTCGCCTCCCGGGTGTGTTTCGGACCGCTGGGGTTACGGCTTTAGAACGGTTTCCTGAATCCGGACCTGATCACCCTCTTGGATACCGAGTGACGCAAACCGACCCGCGTGCACCTCCAGCGCGTATTGGGCCGGCTCCTTCGAGAGATACGACGACGTGTCCAGGGCCTTCATCGTGTGGATCGTGACGATGCGTCCCTCACGGTCGATGAAGGCTATGTCCAGCGGAATGATCGTGTTCTTCATCCAGAAGCCGAGGGGCCGCTCACCCGCAAACGCGAACAGCATGCCCTCGTCCTGGCCCAGCTCGTCGGCGCTGACGTTCATCAGACCGATCCGCCGCTCCTCGGGCGTCATGGCCAGGGCGACGTGGAACGTGTGGCCGTTGATGGTGACGGTGCCTTGCCGCATCGCGGTCCGATCGTTCTTCTCGGTCGTGTCCGAAGGGCCCGAGCAACCACCCATGGCCATCGCCACGACCGCGGCAGAGACCAGCAGGCCCAGGGCCCGGCAGAGCGGCATCACGCGTCCTCGTTCTCTTGCGATTCGGCGGCACGACGACATGCCAGAAGCTCCTCGCGGATCTTCTCTTGCGTCACCTCGATGAGCCGTCGCCGCAGGCGCCCCACCTCGGCCAGATCCATCATCGCCAGGACACACAACCAGACCAACAGGATCAGCAGCACCACCCAGAACAGAAGCGACGCATGCGGATGCGGCGTGGGATTGACGAAGTTCGCGCCGATGAAGAACACCACGCTGATCACCGCCATCATCGACATGCCGAGCGTCCGCCGGCGCCGCCGACGGTAGAAAACTGACAGCATGCCCACCTGCGCCCAGGGCTCGCGGTCGCGGTCGGGGTCCCCTTGCATCAGCCGCTTGCCGAAGTAGACCAGGGGTGCGGCCAGACCGAGCCCGCTGACCAACCCCGTCAAGAACAGATGCGACCCGGCCACGTCGTCTCCCTTCGATGCGTCCCCTATCCGTCACTATAGGTAGGGCACGAACGGATGACAACGTGGTCGGTACAGCCCGACCGCATCGATGGAAACGCCGCACCGCGTGTGAAAGGCGTCGCGTTCCGTACAACCCGGCTCCCCGCATCGGGTGCCAAACGCCAATCAGAACCCGCTTGCGTCATACCGCCACGATGGGTTAATACCAGGGCGCGTTCTTGGCGTTCACACGGCGCCTGCTGCCGTCCGGAACGACGAGCCGAACACCCGTCCATCCACCACGGAGGTGCCCCGTATGCGATCCGCCCTTCATTCGAGAAGCTGGTTCTTCGTGATCGGCCTGCTGTCCCTGGCAAGGCCCGGACTCGCGACCACCCAGGCCGACCGTCCGAACATCCTGATCATCGTCTCCGACGATCAGGGCTACCACGACCTCGGCTGCTACGGCAGCGACGAGATCAAGACGCCCCATCTCGATCGGCTTGCGGCCGGCGGCGTCCGGTTGACAAGCTTCTACGTCACCTGGCCCGCCTGCACGCCGTCGCGCGGCAGTTTGCTGACCGGGCGCTACCCGCAGCGCAACGGCACGTACGACATGTACCGCAACGACCTGGTCGACTTCGACGTGACGTACGACCCGCACCGCTACCTGGCCTCGCCCGAGTTCATCGGCGGCATGGACACCCGCGAGGTGCTGCTGCCGGCGGTCCTCAACCAGGGCGGCTATAGCAGTGGCATCTTCGGCAAATGGGACCTCGGCCAGCTCTTCCGGTTCCTGCCGCTCCAGCGGGGCTTCGACGCCTTCTTCGGCTTTGCCAACACGGGCATCGACTATTGGACGCACGAACGGTACGGCGTGCACTCGATGCGACGCGGCAACCAACTGACCCGCGAGGGCAAGGGCACCTACGCCACCACGCTCTTCCGCCGAGAGGCCGTCAAGTTCCTCGACACGAACAAGGACAAACCGTTCTTCCTCTACGTGCCGTTCAACGCCCCCCACGGCGCCTCGAACCTCGAGCGTCCCAGGCCTGGCGTGCAAGCGCCCGAGAAGTACATCAAGATGTACCCCAAGCACGATCCGAAGAAGCGTCGCGCACCGTACCTGGGTGCCGTGACGTGCATGGACGAGGCGATCGGGCAGATGCTCGACCTGCTCGACAAGCACGGCCTGGCCGAGAACACGATCGTGATCTTCTTCTCCGACAACGGCGGCGGCGGGGGCTCGGACAACACCCCGCTCCGCGGCAGGAAGGGCCGCATGTTCGAGGGCGGCATCCGCGTGCCGTGCATCGTCCGCTGGCCCAAGAAGATCCCCCCCGGGACCGTCTGCGACGAGTTCCTCAGCTCGCTCGAGATCTTCCCGACGCTGCTGAACGCCGTCGGCGTCGACCCGCCCGAGGGCGTCCAGCTCGACGGGTTCGATATGCTGCCGGTCCTTCAGGGCAAGACCACGTCGCAGCGGACCGAGATGTTCTGGCAGCGCCGCGGCGACCGGGCCGCGCGCGTGGGCCGATACAAGTGGGTCGACAGCAGCCGGGGCAGCGGCCTGTTCGACCTGGCCACCGACATCGGCGAGAAACACGACCTGTCGAAGGAGCGACCCGAGCTGCTCGCGCACCTGAGGCTGCGCTTCACGGCGTGGCGGCACGAGATGATCGCCGCCGAGCCGCGTAGGCCGTTCAGGGATTTCTGACCTGCTTTCGTGAACGGCTGACCAAAACGGCGAGAGGATCGTGCGTGTGGGTGGCCCACGACTTCACCCGGCGCGAACACGAATCGCCGGTCGAATTCGAGTCCCCACCTCTCAAGAGGTGCGCCACCGAGGCTCGCCGACTAGCCAAGCATGCTTGCAGACGACTCAGACCGCCCGCCGCCGGGGGGAGGAGGCTTACCGGATGAAGACGCACAGACTCGTCACATCGCTGTTGGCACTCGTTTTCGCCCTGGCCGAAGGCAATCGTGCGTGGTCGGCCGCAACCCGTCCCGCCGACCAGCGCAACGTCCTGCTGATCGTCTCGGACGACCACGGTTTGCAGGCGGGCTGCTACGGCAACAAGGTCATCAAAACGCCCCACCTCGATCGGCTTGCCGCCGGCGGCGTGCGATTCACGCATGCCTTCGCCACCGTTTCCTCGTGCAGCGCGAGCCGGTCGGTGATCTACACAGGCCTGTACAACCATGCCAACGGTCAATACGGCCATCAGCACAGCTACCACAACTTCCACACGTTCACGTGGGTCGAGTCGCTGCCGGCCGTGCTGAACAAGCACGGCTATCGCGCGGCGATCATGGCCAAGTTCCACGTCCAGCCAACGGAGGTCTACCCGTTCGAGGTCATCCGCGTCGGCGGACGTGACCCCGTCGGGATGGGCTGCAAGGCCCGGGAGTTCATCGCCGCCGAGCCGGCCAAGCCGTTCTGTCTGGTGGCCGCCTATGCCGACCCACACCGCTCTCGCAAGGGCTTCGGCGACGAGGTCGACGCCAAGGGCGTGCCGGAGTTCGACTACCAGCCCGATGAGGTCGTCGTGCCGCGATGGCTGCCCGATACGCCGACGGTCCGCAAGGAGCTGGTCAGCTACTACCGCGCGGTCTCGCGGATGGACTACGGCGTGGGCCTGCTGCTGGACGTGCTCGACGAGACGGGTGCGGCCGGCAACACGCTCGTCATCTACATCAGCGACAACGGGCCGGCCTTCCCCGGGGCCAAGACCAACCTCTACGACCCCGGCATCCATCTGCCGATGATCGTGCGGTGTCCGTCGCTCCGGCCGGGCGGCCGCGTGAACCACGCGATGGTCTCCTGGGTCGACATCACGCCCACCATCCTCGACTGGGCCGGGGTCAAGCCACCGAAGACGGTCCAAGGTCGGTCGTTCCTGCCGATCCTCGTTCAGGAGAACCCCCAGGGCTGGGACGCGGTCTTCGCCAGCCACACCTTCCACGAGATCACGATGTACTATCCGATGCGTGTGATCCGCACGCGCGAGTACAAGTACATCCTGAACCTGGCCTATCCGCTGGATTACCCCTTCGCGTCGGACCTGTACGCCTCGCCGACGTGGCAGGAGGTGCTGACGACCCGCGCCACGCACTTCGGACCGCGGACCGTCGAGGCCTACATCCACCGCCCCCGCGAGGAGCTCTACCACCTGCCCACCGATCCGGATGAGGTCAAGAACCTGGTGAACGACCCGTCTCACCGAACCGTCCTGAAAGAGCTGCGCTCTCGCCTTCGGACCTGGCAGCGCAAGACCAAGGACCCCTGGATCGTCAAGTACCGCTACGAGTAGGGCTCGGCTGGAGGAGGAGCCCAACATCGCCGGTCGCGGCCGGCCGCATCCCCAATATCGTAAGTTATTGTAAACAAGCCCCTTGAGTTGCTTGGGCCCACGTGCCATAATGACTCATAGGACGCTGACAGGAGCGCCGGTCTCCGCGTCGAGTCCCGTCATGTCTTCGCGCCCGCCGAACAGAAGGGGAGCAGCCGTGCAGGCAATCACCGCCTCCACTAGGCTCTGGATTGCACGCCGAGGTAGGCCGCCGAGCCGGTTCCTACATCACGGTATCGTGCGGCGATCCCGCTCCATCAGGCATGCGAAGACGTCGTGACCGACGCCGGTTGGCTCCCGTCAGAGCCTGATCGTTCGGGGTGTTCGTCTGTGATGGGACGGATTGCGGGTCAGGACGATCGAGGCGGCCGGGCGGAGCGCCTCTTGTCGCCCATGCCGCCACGATCAATGCAGCCGGCTCTATCTAACCCCATCGGAGGTTAGGCGGGCATGCCTATTGAGGTCCTACGACCGCGGTCCTCTGTGGCGCTTCGGGTCATCCTCCCGATCGTCCTGGCGTTGCTGCTGTCGATCGCGACGGTCTTCACGATCGCCATCCCGACGATGGAAAGGAACCTGGTCGAGAGGAAACGGGAGACCGCGCGGGAACTGGTCGCAACGGCCTGGTCGCACATCGACCAACTCGAGCAGTCGGTCCAGGCCGGCAGACTGACGCGCGACGAGGCTAAACGGCGGGCCATGGATGAGCTCCGGACCTTCCGTTACGGCCCGAGACGCAAGGACTACTTCTGGGTCAACGATACCCAGCCCGTCATGGTGATGCACCCCTACCGACCGGACCTGGTGGGCAAGGACCTTTCCACGTTCACGGACCAGCAAGGGACGCGTCCGTTCGTCAAGTTCGTGGACATCGTCCGTAAGCAGGGCGAGGGCTTCGTCGACTACTACTGGCAGTGGAAAGACGACCCCACACGCATCGAACCCAAGACCAGCTTCGTCAAGCTCTACGAGCCGTGGGGCTGGATCATCGGCACCGGCGTCTACATGGAGGATGTCCGCGCGGAGATCGCCGACCTGACCCGCAAGCTCGGGCTGACCTGCCTGGTGATCTTTCTGGTCGCCGGAGCGCTCTGCGCCTATGCGATCGGCACCGCGCTGCGGACCGAGCGGGCCAGGCGGACCGCCACCGAGGAGCTCGCCACCAGCGAAGACAAGTACCGCACCCTCTTCCAGGCCAGCGGCGACGCGGTGTTCCTGACCCAGGACGACCGGGTCATCGACTGCAATCAGGCCGCGCTCGAGATGTTCGGCTTCAGCCGGCGCGAGGAATTCATAGGCCTCGGACCGCTCGACGTCTCACCCCCGGTACAGCCGGACGGCGAGCTCTCACGCGATCGGGCCCGGTCGCTGATCGAGACCGCGTTCGAGCGAGGCAGCCTCCATTTCGAATGGGTGCATCGACGCTCGGACGGCTCGGCGTTCCCGGCCGACATCACACTCACGGTCATGGAGCTCGATGGCCGGCGCGTCATGCAGGCGATTATCCGCGACATCACCGAGACCAAGCGAGCCGAGGAGAAGCTTGCCAGGGAACGCGAGCGGCTCTTCGCCCTGCTCGAGGCCCTGCCCGCCTTTGTCTATCTTCAGGCCGAGGACCACACGGTCCGCTATGCCAATCGGGCCTTCATCGAGCGATTCGGCGAGGCAGGCGGACGGCCGTGCTTCCAGGTGCTTGCCGGCCGGGACGAGCCGTGCGTCGATTGCCGGACCCTCGAGGTGCTGCGCACCAACCAACCGATCAGTTGGGAATGGCAGGGACCGGCCGGACGCACCTATCAGATCTACGACTATCCCTTCGTCGACGTGGAGGGCACGCGGCTCGTGCTCGAGATGGGCATCGACATCACGGAGCGCAAGAGCGCCGAGGAGGCCCTGCGACAGAGCGAGGCCAAACTCAGCAGCCTCTTCAGAGCCGCGCCGGTCGGCATCGGTCTGGTCGTCGACCGCGTGCTCAAGACCGTCAACGAGCGGGTATGCGAGATGCTCGGCTACAGCGAGGACGAGCTGATCGGCCGGAGCGCCCGCATGCTGTACGAGACGCAAGAGGAGTTCGAGCGCGTCGGCCGCGTCAAGTACGGCCAGATCGAGCGGTACGGCACGGGCACGGTCGAGACGCAGTGGCTGTGCAAGGACGGGCGCATCATCGACATCATCTTGAGCTCCAGCCCGCTCGACCCCGACGCCCCCTCCGACGGCGTGACCTTCACGGCCCTGAACATCTCGGCCCGCAAAGAAGCCGAACGCGCCCTCCGCGCCAGCGAAGAGCAGATCCGCCTCATCACCGACTCGTTGCCACTGCTGATCTCGTACCTCGGACCGGACCGGCGATACCGCTTCGCCAACCAGGCCTACGAGAGGTGGTTCGACCTACCTGTCGAACAGATCGTCGGCAAGCGCCCGGACGACGTGTTGCCCCCCGGCTCGTCGGCGCAGTTCGACCCCGAGCTCGAACAAGCCCTGGCCGGGCGCGCCACCAGCACCGAAGGCGATCTCGATCACCCCTGCGAGGGCCGACGGCGCCTGCACCTCCGATACATCCCCCACACCGACCAGAGCGGCAACGTCCACGGCGTGATCGTCGTCGCGGAGGACATCACCGAGCGCCGAGAGGCCGAACAGAAGCGGATCCGCCTCGAGGAGCAGCTCCACCAGGCTCAGAAGATGGAGGCGGTCGGCCAGCTCGCCGCCGGGGTGGCGCACGACTTCAACAATCTGCTGACCGCCATCCTGGGGCATACCGAACTGGCCAAGGGCTTCGAGTCCCTGAACAGCGAGGTGGTTGCTTCGCTGGAGATGATCGAGCAGGCCGCCACGCAGGCGACCGGCGTGACGCGCAGCCTGCTGACCTTCAGCCGCGACCTGCCCATCGACCGGAAACCCATCGACCTGCGCGGTGTCGTGGAGCAGGCCTTCCGCTTCCTGAGCCGGATGATACCGGCCTCCATCGAACCGCTCTTGGAGATCGAGCCCGACGAAGAGGTGTGGGTCAACGCCGACGGCACGCAGCTTCAGCAGGTCATCCTCAACTTGGCCATCAACGCCCGGGACGCCATGCCCGAGGGTGGCAGGCTGGTCCTGCGCCTGACGACCGTCTCGCGCGAGGCGTTGAGCGGCTCGGCCGATCTGCTCGAGCAGGCCGACCGCTATGCCAATCTGGAGGTGCAGGACAGCGGCTGCGGCATGAGCCCCGAGGTTCAGGGCCGCATCTTCGAACCGTTCTACTCCACCAAGCCGCGGGGACGCGGCACGGGGCTCGGGCTATCGATCGTGCACGGCATCATCGCCGACCACGGCGGCATGGTCTCGGTGCAGTCCGAGGTCGGCGGCGGGTCGACCTTCTCGGTCCTTCTGGCCTGCCTCCCGTCGCCTCAGACGATCCCGGAACGAGCGGCGACAACCGGGCTGCCGCGCGGGCAAGGGCAGGTGATCCTCCTGGCCGAGGACGACCCCTACGTCCGAGAGACCGCCTCGGCCATGCTGCGACAGATCGGTTACGAAGTGGTGCCCACCGCCGACGGTGACGAGGCCCTCGAGCGCTACCGGGCCGATCCGCAGCGCATCGACCTCGTCTTGCTCGATATCGACCTGCCCAAACGCGACGGGCAAGCCTGTCTGCAAGCCATTCGCCGGACGGACGCCGAGATCCCCATCGTCCTGACCACCGGCAGCGGGCGCACGCCGCCGACGAACACAGACGGCAACCGAATCGGCTTCCTCTACAAGCCGCTCCACATGACGCGACTTGCCCAAGTGCTGGCGGAGATGCTCAGCGCCACGGCCGAGCCCGACACGACCTGAGCCCGCCGCCGCATCATGAGGCACACGCCTGACCGCTGAAGAACTGGAGCATCGTGCCCGGCAGCAGCATCTCGCCGAAGCCATACGTGTGATCGGCCGGGCGCCACGCCATCTGCAGCTCACCGACCGTGCCGCCGTCCACGTCGATCAGGTCCGCGTCGCACTGACCGAGCCCCTGATCCCGGGCCCTCGTCAGATAGCCCACGCCGCCGGGGTCCTGACCGATGATGCGGGTCATCGTCGCGTCGAGCGCGACCAGATCGGTCCCGGCCAGCATGAACCAATCGCCAAGTCGGTCGGCCACGTTCACCGTCTCGCCCCACCAGCCGGGCATGACGTGCGGGCCGTTGCCCTCGCAGCCGATCGAACCGTCGATCAGGCCGAGGTCGGGCTTGACGTGCGCGACGACGTCGAGAAAGCACTGGGCGATGCTGCCGGCGGCGCGGTGCGGGATGATGCGCCACTGCTGGCCGTAGCCGTACGGCCCGAAGGGAATCGTGCCCACGAAGTTCTTCATCGTGCCCGTCGTGTAGGTCCAGCGGTGCGTCTTCGGCACGGCGATGCTGATGACGCGATCGGCCTCGGTCAGCAGGCTGGATACCTTGATCCGGCCGAGGTCGGTATGCGGCGACGGCACCTCGGCGTAAGCCGCCGCATGCTCCAGCGACGCCAACACGACCTCGCCGGCGTACCGGTCGGTCAACCGCTGGGCCTCGGCGACCATGGTCGTCGAGCCGTCGAGCGTGACGGCCCGGTCCCACGGGATCACGGGCGTCTGCCCACCCTCGCCGACGATCACCTTGCGAGCCCCGGCCCGGAGACATTCCTCCACCACCGTGATGACCGTCTCGACCTTGGTGCTCTCGCCGCTGACGAACGGGTTGCACTCGACGAAGCCGAGCCCGCCGAAGTTCGGCTTGACGAAGACCGTCTCGCCCTCGTGCACGACGGCCTCGATGCCGCCGACGGCCTCGAGCGCCTCGCGCGTCATGGCGGCCAGGTCCGTCCCGCGAACGACCGAGACCCCCGCACGCTCCGCATAGGGCACGTCGCTCGGGATCGGAATGTAGGGCCGCTCGATGTCGATGCACCCGGCGAGGCACTTCATCGCGCCGGCCGCGGCACCCGTGCCCAACACCCCGCGAAGGAACCTCCGTCTGGATAGACCCCGCATGTGCATACCCTCCATTCGCTTGTTTCGGCAAGGACCGATAAATTAGCCGTCACGGTTTCGTGGAATCGCCTCCGTCCGAGTAGGGGTACTCGGCCTCAATCCGCTGAAGGTGGTCCCGACGCCTTTCCCGCCAGGCCTCATCCAGCTTCCCGAGAAGGTCGAGCTGCTTGGCAAACATCCGTCGCCGGAAGTCCTGCCCTTCGATCCGGTGTGCGGCCTCCCAACGGGCGGCCATCGTCGCCGTTGCATGCTCAAACACCCAATAGAGCAGCTCATCCCAATCCCGTGTCGTCCACCGGAGGATCTCCTGGCCCCGTTCGACGGCGACGTAATGATAGCTGTCGTCGTCAATCTCGATGTGGGGCCTGGCGCCGTCCTCGGTCTTGGCGTACGTCGGCAAGAAGTAGACCGGGACGTCGATGATCTTGCCCAGGTCGTTGATACGAGCTCGGACGGCCTCGTAGCTAAGCGTCATGGCCTGCCCCTCATGCCGTGCCGCGGCCGGAGCCTTCCCGGGCCGCGACCCGAGCCCGTCTCATCCGGTGATCTCCTGCCACGCCTCGAACGCGGCGCGGACGTTCTCGGGTCTGGCCCCTGCAGTGAACTCGCACTGGGCGATGACGCCCCCGTGCCCATCATACAGCGCCTCGGCCACGCGGCGCACGCCCGCTCGGACCTCCTCGGGCGTCGCGAAGCTGAGCAGGTACTGACGATCGACCTCCCCCCAAAACGTGATGCGGCCCTTGAAGCGCCTGCCGATCTCCTCGATGTTCATGCAGAAGAGCTGCGAGTTGATCGCATCGACGCCGATCTCGATCAGGTCCTCATAGATGTCGAAGATGTGCCCGTCGGAGTGCATGAACGCGAACTTGCCGGCGCGGTGGATCGCCTCGCAGTAGTCCCGGTAGCACGGCTTGAACAGCTCGCGCCATGGACTCGGCGAGATCAGCAGGGCGTGCTGCGTGCCCCAGTCGTCCGAGAAGACCAGGCCGTCCACGTCCGTGGCGAGCCAGCCCTCCAGCATCGCCAGATTGAACTCGTGAACCATGTCGCGCAGCCTGAAGAACCCCGGCGGCGGGTCGGCCAGATCGACGTACAGACTCTCCGACCCGCGGAGAAACTGCATCCGCTCGAAGAGGTTGCCGAACCCGGTCAGGACAAACCGGTCCGTCTCGGCGACGCTCGCGTTCGTGTTCTCGAAGCCCTTGCCGATCCGCTCGGTCGGCGGCCTGAGCTTGGGCAGATCCACCGCGTAATCCTCGATGAGACCGGCCTTGACCTCGCCCACCGTGCCGTCGTCGAGGTTGGTCCAGACACAGCCCCATTCGTCGACGTAGGTGCCTCGGGCGTGCTGGTCGCCGCGCTCGCGCTGCCAGGGCGGCGGGTCGTACGCGGGCGCCGCGAAGTCGCTCGGGAAGTCGCGTTCGATCGCGGCCGCCTCGACCGGGTGGTGGATGTCCGCCCAGGGCAGCTTCCACATCTGGCGCGGCACGCGCGGTGTCGGCTCGTGACGCAGGCAGGCCTTGACCAACTCTCGCGACGTCATCGCAGCGACTCCAGCAGGCGCTCGGCATTGCCGTGCAGGATCAGATGGCGATCCTCGTCGGTGATATCGGCCGACAGCAGCGCGCCGATGCCGTGGTGCGGACTGAACCACGGCAGGTCCGTGCCGAACAGCATCTTCTCGGCGCCGACCTCGGCCACGAACCGCTCGACGACGCCGCGGTTGTCCAGCACGGCCGTCAGCTCGAGGTACGCGTTCGGGCACTCCCGCGCCAACTCGATGGCCGCGTCCCAGTCGCCGTGGCATGAGTGGCCCATCAGCAGCGTCAGGTTCGTGTAGCGCTCCAGGACCGCGCGAACTTCGAGCGGCCCGTCGAACGGGCTGTTTTCCCACGTGTGCGAGAGCACGAGGCATCCGCGCGTATCGGCCATCTCCCACGCCGGCTTGCACCGATCGTCGGTCAGGGCGATGCCGTGCTCCGATCCGTGGAACTTGACGCCGATGAACACGTCGGGCCGTTCGTCGAGCAGCCGAAGGTCGTCCTGCATGCGCTCCGGGTACAGGCCGTTGACACACACGTACGCGCGAAGCCGGTCCGGGAACTGCCGCACCGCGTCGATCGCCACGCCGTGGCCGATATCGACGCCGAACAGAGGCCAGTGGTGCGCGAACAGCAGCATCCGCACGCCGGCCGAGTCCATGCTGCGGATCATGTCGGCCGCCTCGGGCCGGGGA
Organism: uncultured Planctomycetales bacterium; assembly: GCA_964622545.1. Lineage (GTDB taxonomy): Bacteria > Planctomycetota > Phycisphaerae > UBA1845 > JAFGLZ01 > JAFGLZ01. The sequence continues at coordinate 51,618 of CAZUQM010000005.1, forward strand.
AAGTAGATGCTATGCCACGGACCCATGTGACCGTGCATGTCGATCACCGGACAGTCGTCGACCCGCCCGTCGCGCCAAAACGCCTCGGCCAGCGGCGATGTGCCGATCATAGGCGCACCTCCGCGATCAGGCGCTCCAGGTTGCCCGAAGCGATGGCCCGCTTGTCGGCCGGCGCGATCTCGGCGTGCTTGACCGCCATCATCATCCCGCCGGGGTACTGGATCGGCAGACCGCTACCGTAGAGCAATCGGGCCGCGCCGACGTCGCGGACCAGCGCCTCGATCCCGCCGTCGAGCAGGTAATCGGCCAGGTCGATGTAGACCCGCTCGTACCGCTCCAACAGCGGCCGGAACCAGCGGTCGGCGCCCCAGCAGTCATAGTCGGCCACGACGACGGTCAGCTCAGGCAGCTCGCGCAGCAGGTCGTACAGCATCGGCCAGGTCGTGCCCCGCGCCAGCGAGACGATCAGCGGCACGCGGTGCTCGATCATCATCTCGAACGTCGAGCCGAACACCTCCGTCCGCAGCAGGTAACGGTGCGATTCCGGGAAGACCCGCAGCGCCCGGACGCGCGCCGCCGCCATCCCATCCGCCAACGCGTCCGCCGGCGGCAGCTCCGGCAGGCACTCCGGCAGCAAGGTCCAGCACCCGACCAGCCGTTCGTGCGGGGCGATCTGTTCGGTGAGCAGCCGATTCCCCACCGTGGGTGTGACATCAAACTGGGCGATATGCCAGACCAGCGCCCGACCGATGTGGTGGCGGTCCATCTCCGTCAGAAGATCGTCGGCCGTGGCGAGCGGCCGCTCCGCTCCCGTCACGGGCCGGCCGATGAAGACGTTCGCATCGAAGAACGGAATGGCCGATGCGTCCTGCACGATGAGGACCTCGAGCATGCAGCAACCGATGGGTCTCGACGGGCAGCCGCCGTCCGGCCGCCGCACGCGACAACGGTTAGCCGCTATGCTAGACTTCGTTCGGCGGTGTCCGGCGTGAGCGTAGCACAATTCCGCGCCGGTGGCATCCACACAAGCGATCATGATTCCGCGACGAGGAGGTCGCCACGATGGCACACATCGATCCGACGATGGTCCGAGAGTACGACATTCGCGGGTTCGCCATGCCCGAGCCCGGGCGCAAGGTCAACCTGACGTCCGACGTGGCCCGGCACATCGGCATGGCCTTTGGCTCGCGCCTGACCTCGGGGGCCAAGGTGGTCGTCACGGGCGACGCCCGGATGACCAGCGACGACCTGCGGCGTGCCGTGGCCGAGGGCTACGCCGCCACCGGCGTCAACGTCGTGACCGATCGCAACCCCGTCCCCAGCGGCATCATCAGCTGGTACGCCGGCAAGAACGGGCTGGACGGCGCGTGCCAGATCACCGGCTCGCACAACCCGGCCTACTTCAACGGCCTCAAGACGGTGGAGAAGGGCAACGCCCTGTTCGGCGAGCAGCTCGCCACGATCATCGGCGTCATCCGCGAGGAGAAGTACCGTCTGACCAAGAAGAGCGGCACGATCACCCAGGTCGACGTGGTCACGCCCTACCTGACCATGCTGGCTAGCGCCTTTCCTAAGAAGCTCAAGTGCCGCCATCGCATCATCCTCGATGCGGGCAACGGCCTTGGCGGCGTGCTCCTCGACGTGCTCAAGGCCAAGGGCGCCGAGGTCATGCCCGTGCTCGTCGAGCCGGACGGCCGGTTTCCCGTCCACCTGGCCGACCCGTCCAGCGAAGAGGGCCAATCGTTCATCGTGCCGATGATCCGGCAGGCCAACGACAGCGTCTCGGACAAGGCCGACCTGTGGTACGGCCTGCTCACCGACGGCGATGCCGACCGCAGCGGCTTCGTCGACGAGACGGGCCAGGCCGCCCCCGGCGAGATCCTCGGCGTGATGTTCTATCAGGACTACCTGGCCGACCTGCCCGCCGCCGAGCGCCCCAAGCACGTGCTCGCGCTCGACGTCCGCGGCTCGGCCGCCTCGAGGCAGCTCCTGGAGGCCGCCGGCGGGCGCGGGCTGTTCATCGGCTGCGGCTACCCCAGCCATCGCGCCTTCGCCCCCGTCATCTGCAAGACCGTGGGTAAGGAGAAGCCCGTCCTGGTCAGCGCCGAATCGTCCGGCCATTACTTCTTCCCCACCGCCGGCTACGACGAGAAGGGGCGTTTCACCAAGACCAAGGCCGGCGGGCTCATCGACGACGGGCTGTTCAGCGCGATGAAGCTCATCTTCATGCTCGACGAGTTCGCGGCCAAGCGCAAAGGCAAGCTCGAGCAAGGTATGCTGGTCGATTACCTGACCGAGGCCACCAAGGCCCAGAAGCCCACCAAGATCAGCCCCGAGCTCCGCGTCGAGGCCAGCGACGAGACCAAGTTCGACGTCGTCCAGCAGGTCGGCGGGAGGATCAACGAACGGTGCGACGACATCCTGCCCACGAACGGGCCCGTCCGCATGGGCGACGTCAAGATGCAGGACCCGGACGAGGGCCTGATCACCGTCGACGGCCTGCGGGCCCAGTTCCGAGACGGGAGCTGGATCCTCATCCGCGCCTCGAACACCACGCCCATGCTCGTCTGTCGCGTGGAGGGTAAGGACGCCAAGCGATGCAAGAACCTGCTCACGCTGCTGCGCGATCTCCTGGCCGAACACCCGGACGTCGACACCGAGCCGATCAACAAGCTCCTTCAGTAGGCCAGACGCAGAGGAACCGACCATGAGGCCACACGGAGTCATCACCGCCCTGGCGTGTCTGACGCTCGCCGGTTGCGGCAACGCCAGGTCCGACTGGAACCCGTTCAAGCTCGGCAGGTCCGAGGAGGACGCGCCGCGCATCGACCCGCCCCGCGAGAACACCGATTGCGTCGTGCAGAGCCCGCGCGTCCAGCCGGCCCGGCCGCGTTTCGTCGCCGAGGCACCGAACGGTCGACTCGAGGTCGTCGGTCAGGGCGATGAGGAGATCCTGCTCGTCATGGTGTGGGGCACGCCGAGGGAGCGCGGCCTCGCCCAGGGCCGCCTGCTCCGCGAGCAGATCGAGCAGTCGTGCGACCACCTGCTCAGCCTGACCGAGAAGATCATGGGCCAACCCCTCGAAGCGCTCGACAAGGTCCACGCCGCCACCAAGCCGCACACGCCGGAGCACTTTACGGCCGAGCTCGAGGGCCTGGCCGAGGGCAGCGGCCTGCCGCTCGTCAAGCTCATCCGCGCCAACATGATCGGCGAGGCCGGCGAGTTCCACTGCAGCCTCTTCGGTGCGTGGGGCCAGGCCACCATCGCCGACCGACACGTCTACCAGCTTCGGGCCCTCGACTATGAGACCGGCGCCGACATCCAGCACCACCCCGCGATCGTCGTGCACGTGCCCGATGAGGGCATCCCGTTCGCGAACATCGGCTACGCCGGCATGATCGGCGCGATCAGCGGCATCAACGCCGAAGGCATCGCCCTCAGCGAGATCGGCGACAGCTACGACAAGGCCAACGACACCTTCGACGGCATGCCCTTTCCCTACATGCTCCGCGACATCCTGCAATTCGACGACTCACTCGCCTCGGCCATCGACCGCGTCCGCCGCACGCCGCGGACGACGTCGCTCATGTACGCGTTGGGCGACGGTGGGTTCGGCGAGGTCCGCAGCCTTCAGACGTCGCGGACGCTCTGCAACGTGTTCGACGATGCGACCCTCGAACCGCTGACCGAGACACACCCGCGCATCCCCGACGTGGTCTACCACGGGATGAGCTGGGACGTGCCCGAGTACGATAGGCCGCTCCATGACAAGCTCGTCGAGCACTACGGCCGGATCAACGCCCAGGTGACGATCGAGGACATCCTGCCGTCGGTGGGAACGGGCGACTTGCAGGCCGTCGTCTACGACCTGACCGCCCTGCGGGTGTGGGTGGCCAACGCCAAGGCGAGCGACGAGCAGGGCCCGCTCAACGCCTACGAGCGACCCTTCGTCGAGATCGACATGAACCGCGTCTTCCGCCACGCGATCTGGCGGGCCCATGGCTGGCGCGCGCCGTAGCTGGCCTTCTGAGAGGACGAACCCGCCGCCCAGAAGATGCCGCTGGGCAGAGAATTCGATGAGCAGAGAGTGCGGCGGGTTGGCCGCTTCAGCGGTGGGGGACACCGATTCCGTTAGGAAGACGCTGCCGAGAAGATCAACTGGGTGGCCCATCGCTTCAGGAGGTGTCGACCTAATCGGGAAGCGATGCTGTTCGGAACGCAAAACAAGGACTTACGTTCAAAGCCTCGTTCATAACTCCTTTGTTTTTGACGCGAGCCCGATTAAATCGACAGGCCCTTCAGCGGTGGGGGACACGAATTCTGCTCGCGAGGCGTGAAACATCCCCGACCCGCGACATTCATGTCGCGCGGCGATACGAAACCGCGCGGGATGAATTCCACGGCTCAGAACATACCCCCATCGTGCTTTCACTCCGTGAGCAGTGCCCCTGCGAAAAGGAACGCTCGCACGAGCCAGGAAGGCCGAGGCGCCCCACCGGCCTGTGGCGGCTCGGCGCTACACGCCCTATCACCAACCGGCAGGAAGGGGTTCGGTGGGAGAAAACACCCCCCGTTGGCAGAACAGTTGCTGCTGCACCCGAGCGACCAGGGCTTCGTACTCTAGTACCCGACCACACTTGTCTTTGTGGGCTCCGATGAGGAGGGCGAGACGCCACTCAGAGCAGCGACCGTGAGGGAGCTGTGTTGTTGGAGCGTTTGAACAGCAACGCTCCCTGACGGTCGCGTCTCCGGCGCGGCATCGATCGGACGTGGGAGCGTCTCCCACGTTGGCCCCGAAGCTGGGCAACCGACAGATTCAATTGTGTTGGACCACTAGCACTGACGAGAAACCCGCCCCCTTCAATCGGAACGGCCCGACGCGCAGGTGACCGTACGCCCCCGATCTGCCTCCGCTCAACTCGAAGCCAGGCCACGCTCCAATGCGGCGTGCCCGTCGTCGTATCCGACACTCCCCTGCGGCCACAGGAACGGCACGCCCTCGGGGTGAGACTCGTCCATCGGATGCAGCCCCGACCTCACCGGCGGGCCGTGGTAGACCCCCAGATTGTTGTCGTACCAGAAACCGTACTCGTTGGCGTTGTAGGCCGAGTCGTTGTGGCCGAGCCGGCCCGACGTGGCCACGAACCGGTCCCATTGCTCGTCCATCATCATGCCGAGACGGTCGGGCCTGTAGATGGCATCCACCGTCAGGATCGGGCCGGAAACGTCGCCGAACCGATAGCGGACATACCCCGGGCCGGGATACTCCTTTGGCATCAGCCACAGCCGCCCCCAGAACGCCCGCGTGTCGTTGAACACGCTCTGGCCCTTGTTCGGATCGCTCACCCGTTCGAACTCCGGAAAATGATACAACCTCTACGATGACAACATCGATACCCGGCCCCTGCTGAGCGACCCCGATGGGGAGGACAACGACCCGAACACCTGGCAGGACAACGACTTTCATATCAGCTCGTTCTCGGCCTGCCGTGACGCCGGCCTGGCCGACCAGGTTGAGACCGGCGAGATCGACATCGACGGCGAGCCGCGTATCGAGGGCGACCTGCCCGATCTGGGCGCCGACGAGACGTCCTCGCAGATGTACGTGTGCGGTCAGGGCTTCGTACCGGGCACCGCTCTGCCGCTGCTGGCCCTGATGGTGGGCTACGTCGTCAGGCGTGGCCGCCAAGCCCGGGCCTAGCAGCTCCTCAGGTCGACAGCGTCGCAAGATCCCCACGCCACAAGATTTCCGTGGATGCGGGCGCTTACCAAGAGGTAGGCCATTTCCATAGCCTTTGAGTGCAGGGGTCGGTCCCGGTGTCCCACCTCCGGCCGGGACGTGAGAGGCAAGCAGGACCACATCGCCTCAGGAGGCATCGTTGAAGTCGAGGCCGATGTGTTTCTCGATCAGTTCCTCATGCTCACCGGTCCGCCGAGCGCCTGGTGCACCGCCGCCACATGCCCAGGCCGGGGCGTGGCTGCGGCGACGCCTCTAGCGGTCCTTGGCCGGCATCCGGCCATGAACAAACCCTCCTTCTGGGCGTGCCGACCCCTCCCGGCGTAAAACGATGCGGGCTAGGTCACATGCAGACGTGCGCCCGCCTTGAACCATCCACATCGGCTGGCAGTTGCCCTGGGGCCCGAGTTATCGGACGTCAGCCGTCAGACGCACGTAAAGCCCTGACAGCAAAGCGCTCATTTCGTTTTTTGCACGTTGATTCGGCCTTGGCTGCCGATAATATTTGACGGGTGCGCTCCTATGCGCGGACGGGGGCGAGTATGTCTACGGGCCTATGATCACCACCCGCTGAGAGAGGAGATTGCGATGTTTTCACGCCGGTGGCTTCGGGTGAAGTTCCTAATAATCGCCCTATCCGGGGGCATGCTCTTCCAGCTTGCCAGCAACTGCGCTGTCTTCTGGGGCCAGCAGTTCCAGACGGCCCTGAATTACACGTGGTTCCTCACGTGCGATACGGACACGCTGCTGAGCGGCGACGGCATCTTGATTGACTGCGAGAACCAGGACAGCTCCGGCACGACCTCCAGCGGCGGCACGAGCTCGGACGGCCTGACGGACTTGCTGGGTAGTTGACCTGCCACGACGGGCCTGGGACGGACCCCATCGTCGTGTGCGCAGAGGCATGCATCGACCAAGCGGCCGGGCCCGATCGGGTCGGGCCGAGACCAAGGACGGGAGGATTCTCATGCGTGGAAGGATTCGACGGCGCATCGCCATCGGCCTGCTGATGCTGGCCCCATTGATCGGAACGACGCTTGCCCCGGGCTGCCTCGAGACGGCCCTGCTGGCGGCCAATCCGTGCGGGACGGTGCTTAGCAATTGCACGCCCGACCAGTGGTTCGCGCTGATCTGGCCGGTCGTTACGGCACCCGACTTCGATCGTGACCCCTCATGCACGATCCCGTACCTGTGCGGGCCGCCGTGGAGCTCGATCGCGGCAACGGGCACCAACGGGGGGGCGTAGGCATGGTCTGAGGTACCGCGGTCAAGCCGACCCCGATCCATCGCGGCCCGTCGTTCTCGACCTCCAGGCCCTGATCCGATGGGCTCGGGTTCCGGCGCGAGTGGGTGCGACACATCCAGGTAGACCCCACGGGGCAGTGTCCCTCGAAGGCGCTGCCCCGGTTTCTTGCGCGGGGGTGCGGTCGAACCGTCAGCGCCGACGCCTCCCACGCGCCCCGCGCGGGCTGGGTTTCGGCCGATCGGCCTCCGGCAGGTCCACCTTGGTGAGCGACAGCTTGCCCGCGGAAGGGTCGAACTCGAACGCGAACCGCTTGAGGAAGCTCTGCCCCAGCAGCGGCGCGGCACCCTTCAGGCTGCCCGGCAGCACGACGCATGCCACGTCCTGCTCGGTGAAGGCCCCGACACGAACGGATTCGAGCCGGGTCAACCGGCCCTGGACGGTGCGACCGTCTGCGACTTTGAGCTCAATCGTCCGGTCGTCGGCCGTAGGTGTCAGGCCGATCTTAGCGGCCATCTCTGGGGTGATCGTCACGAACGCCGCACCGGTATCCAGGACACACCGCAGCGGCTGCTTGCCGTTGCAGATCACCTCGACCCAACACACACCGCCGCGTCGCTCGAGCTCGATGGTCTCGGAGAGGACGGTCTTCTCGAGCTTCTCGAGCCGTTTGACGTTCCGCTTGAACGTGGACGAAGGTCCCAAGCGATAGGGACGCCGACCGGATTGGTCCGCGTTCAGGCTCGCCAGGGCCTGCTTGACGTCGTTGTCGGCGGCCAGGTCCTCATAGCGTCGGATCGTCTCATCGGCGATCGACCGCAGGGCGTGGATGGCCTGGACGTAGTCGGCCTTGGCCTGAGCCAAGTCGGTGCGGATCTTCTCGAGGTCGGCGTAGATGCGTTGGGCATCCAGATGGGCCTGGGCGATCCGGTCGCCGGCGTCGTTGTAGGCGGCCACGACGCGATTCCGTTCCTCGACGGTCGCCCCGGCTCGATCGGCGCCCTGCAATTGGCTCTTCAGACCGCGTCGGTTGGTGATGGCTTGCTCGATAGCTCCCTTGGCGCGGTCCAGCGCCGCCTCGGCGCCGCGCTCGGTCTGGCGGATCTCCTCGATGCGGTCGAGGGCAGTGTGCATCTGCCCCTGGGGTCTGCGCTTGCTGAGACCCTTGCTGAGCTCACGTTCGGTGGATAGGACGGCCATGCCGCCCCGGAGATACAGGCCCTTGGAACGCAGCACCTCCTCCGCATCGTCCGATGCCCCTGCCACGAAGGCGCAGGTCGCGGCGACCATGAGGGTCGCCGTCGCTGGAATCGCGGTTGCTCGTGACGGCATGGTGGGGCCTCCGTGTCGCGGTTGGAGATGGGCGAGACGTCGGGCAACGCGCCGTGGCCTTGTACCCTTATGCTACCCCGATGATGCGGCTCCGGAAACAGCGGGCTCGCCGATCCGGCGGTTTGAGGTTCGCGCAGGGGGAGCGTGTCCGCCCCCCCCCGGAGAACCCGTTCCCATGTCTCTCGAGCGGGAGCAAGCTTAGCCAAGGCACCTAGCCCCACCCACGCCCCTGGCCTGAGCTCTGCGGTCAGGACGCACAGTCCATTCTCGGACGTTGCCGGCCGGTCTTCCGCGGCCTGCGACGCTGTAACACCCCATATTATCGGAACACGCCAGCGGAATGTTAGGTTATAGGAATTGCGTCAAGTGGGTAACCCTTGCATCCGATAAGTCGATAGGTTCTACCGGCCTGGGTCGGGCAATGCGCGCCCGGAGCGGTGGCGACGAGGCGGCAATCGAGGGACCGCTTGAGGGATGATGGCGGACGCAAGACCATTTGACAGAACAGATTCGGGCGTCCACCCGTGGGTGGGGGTCGTCTGCCTGGCGGTCGCCATGGCGGGCCTGATGACATATCTGACTGCCTGGCATGGACTTGCCTTCGGTGCGGGGTGTCGGACGATGATCAGCCTGGCCGTGCTCGGGCTCTTGCCGGGCCTGGCCTTGCAGCGGCTGGTCTTCCGGCTGCCGGCCCTGGGGCCGTTCGAGGAAGGCATCTCGGCGCTGCTGTTGGGCATGCTGGTCACACCGGCGGTCTGGTACGCCCTGGCCTGCCTGGGACTGGGCGTGGCGTTTGCCCCGATGATCGCGGTCGCGGCCCTGATCGTCCCGTTCCTGCTGGGATGGCATCACGAGCCGATCGCGGGCCTGCGAAGGCTCGGACGGAGCACGGATCCGGTTGCGTTGGTCCTCGTGCTGGGCCTGATGATCCTGTGGAGCTACTCGCTGCGGCTGGTTGAGCCCGTTGAGGGTGGCGTGGCGATTTGGCCATATACCGACCACATCCAACACGCCTTGATGGTGCGGGAGCTGTCCCTGGGCGTTCCGACCCAGGTGGTGCCCTTCCTGGCCGGGGCTAAGAAGTGGGCCTATCACATGCTGCCCGACGTCTGGTGCGACCTGTTGCGTCGCGGCGCGGGCACGGACAGCAACCAAGCGTACTTCTTTCTGGCCTTGCCGCTTCGCTATGTGCTGGTCTCGTTGGCGGTGTACCTCTTCCTGGCAAGGCGTTTCGGTCGCCGATCGGCCTGGATCGGTGTGGTCTGTGTCTTCGGATTCACAGGCTGGGGAGAGCGGCAAGTGCTGACCAACTGGCTGCTCGGCTATCTGCACCAGAGCTATCCGACGGCCTTCGGGTTGGTTGGGGTGTTTCTGATCCTCACCTACGCGACCGACCTGCGCGTCGCGAGGCCCGGACCGCAGCTCTTGCTGTGCTCGCTCCTGTCCGTGCTGCTGCTCTGGTACAAGGCGAACTTCGCGTTGGTGGCCGCACCGGCGGCGTTCCTGCTGTCGACGGTCGTGTTGCTGCGCAGCCGGAGCTTCGGATGGTGGGCCGCGTGCTTGGGCGTCCAAGCCGCTTTCGCCTTGATCCGCCTGCTGGACGTCAGCTCGTCCGACCTGCATGGCACCTTCGTCTTCGAGCCCGGCGCGTTCGTGGTGCATTGGTGGGGCACACTCGGTGTGTGGTGGGGGACGACCATCGTGTCGACCTTCGTCAACGGCACGCTGATCCCCTTCGTTTCGTCGCTCCCGGCCCCTCTCGAGTGGCCGATGAAGTTCGTTCTTCTCCTGCTGTGGCGGTTCCACGTGGCGGTGATCGTGCTGCCGTATGCGGTGTGGCGATTCGGCTTCGCCCGTGGGCGGCAACCCGGCCGTCACGCGGACAGGCTCGTGCTCGGCATCCTGGCCTGCACGGTAGCGGGCTTCGTCGTCTTCCCGATCCAGCGTGGGATGACGTGGAATGTCTCGTTGCACAACGTTTTCCTCTTGGATGCGATGCTGATGGCGATGCTCGGCGTCGTCGCCTGGGACGCGGCCAGGCGGGTCGCTCTTCGAGGTCGTATCGCCAGGCTCGCCGTGATCACGGTCGCGCTGCTCGTCGCGGCCGACAGCGGTCGACGAACGATCACGGGGGTGATGCCCTCCCTGGCGGGCCGGTGCGTGATATCGAACGACTTGCATGCATGCTGCGACTTCGTGGCCGAGAACACGCCTGAGGACGCCGTCATCGTGCATCCCGACTACGCCGAGCGCGACCACGGCGCGAGCCTGCTCATGCAGCGGCGGCAGGTGTTGGACAACGGCGCTTGTTGGCAGCAACAGCACATGAAGTACGTGGGCGATACGCTCGGCGACCTGGACGCCCTGTTCGGCCGACGGCAGGCCGAGGATCGCGTTGAGGTGCTGACGAGATACGGTGTGGATTACGTCGTCGCTGCTGACGCCAAGCTAGAGATCAAGGAACTGCGCCCCGTCTTGCAGGAGGTCTTCCGCGCGGGGGACACGGCCGTCTATCGCGTGGACAGACGAGTGCGGCTAGCCAGGGCACGCTAGAGACGTCGTCATGAACGGAGTCTGGACCGACGCTCAACCGAATACCGCCGTCGCGCACGATCGTGGCGCCTCAGCCGACCGGTCCGTCGCGTCAACCGTCCGGGCGCGCGACCTGCTCGCCGCCTCGACGCTGATCGTCTGTCCGGCGACGCTGCTGGCCTTTCTCGCCCTGCGGTACGGGTTCGAGCCGCCGGCCGGGGCTCGGGCCATGCTGGCGTTGGTCGTGCTCGGTGCGATACCGGGGTATCTGATCCAGCGCTACGTGGTGCGCCTGCGAGGAGCCACTCCGTTCGAGCACCTTGCCTCGTCGCTGCTGCTGGGCACGCTGATCACGCCCGCGGCGTGGTACATCCTCTGCTCGCTGGGCCTATCGGTGGTGTTCTTCCCGGCCCTGTTCGCCACGGCCGCGATCACCCCCTTCGCGTGCGGATGGCATCGCGACCTGGGACGTCGACTGGCAGGGTTGGTCGGCCCGGTCGAGGCGCTGCTCGTGGTCGTCGCGTTCGGCCTGGCGATCCTCTGGAGCTGGCAGCTCGACCTCGTGGCGTTCGAGGGCGATCGCGTCCGCATTCTGCCGCACAACGATCACATGCTGCATACGACGCTCATCGCCGAGCTGGCCCGCGGCGTGCCTCCTGAAACCGTGCCCTCCGTCGTCGGCGTGGACAAGTGGTCGTACCACTATCTACCGAACGTATGGACCGACATGGTCCGCCGTGTGGCCGACCTGGACGCGCGGACGGCGTACTTCATGATCACGTTGCCGTTGCGATACGTGCTGGTCTGTCTGGCGTTGTACCTGGCCCTGGCCGGGCGGTTCGGTCGACCGGCGGCGCTCGCCGGAGCGGCCTGCGTGTTGGGCTTCGTGGGTCATCCCGACGGCACGTACCTCCTGACGAACGGTCTGCTGACGTACCTCTACTGGAACGTGCCCGCATCGTTCGGGTTGGTGGCGGTCGGACTGATCCTCTATTACGCCTCGGCCTTGCCGGACGACACCCTGCGTCGGCGGTTGCTGATCATGTCGTTCCTGGCCGCGCTGACGTTCTGGTTCAAGGCAAACTTCGCGCTGGCGGCCGTACCGGCGGTGGGCCTGGTGGCGGCCTGGAAGCTGATTCCCCGGCGAGACTGGCGCTGCCTGGCGGTCTGCTTCGTGATCCCGGTCGTCGCGGTCGCGCTGCGGACGTGGGACTCGACCACGGCCGATCTACCCTCGCCGCTGGCCTTCGAGCCCTGGCGGTTCGTGGAGTACATGTGGTGGAAGGGCAACCGGTGGCTGCGGGACCTGCTGGCCGAGACGGGCCCCGGCTGGCTGGCGGCGATCCTCGCGTGTTTGAATGCCATTCGCCTCAATGTCAACGCCCTGCCCGACGTCGTCCGTTCGCCGACGATCCTCGTGCTGAGCGTGCTCTACCTGTTCCACATCGGTCTGGCGGCCGCGGCGATCGCGAGCATCCGGTGCGGCTTCGCGCGCGGGGGTCGACGGATGCATCCGGTCGACGCCCTGCTGCTGCTGATCGTGTTGTCCTGCTTCGTGGGATTCGTGGTCTTCCCGATCCAGCCGGACCTCGTATGGAACGTATCGATGCACCTGTTCGCGCTGATCAACGCCCTGCTGATCTGCCTGATGGGACCGGTGCTTTGTGCGTTGGCGCGGTCGGCGTGGAGGAGGGGACGCGTCACGAAGGTGGCGTTCGCCCTGCTGCTGGCGGCCGGGCTGAGCGCCAACGGTTATGCCCTGGTTCGCAAGACGGCGCTGTCGCCCGTGGCCGACGTGCAGGATGTGATCCCCTACAACCTGTACGCCTGCTATGGCTTCGTCGATCGGCACACGCGGCCCGATGCGATGCTCCTCGGCCCGCGGTTCGAGCAGGGCCTGCGGACGGCCGGCATGTTGACGCAACGTCGCGTTGTGCTCGAGTGGGGCCCCGGGATTTTCGAACGACGGGTTGACCTGGGCCCGCTGCTCGAGAACCTGCGTGCGTTCTATGCCGGCACGACGCCCGACCGCGCACGGGCGATCCTCGATCGCTACAAGGTCACGCATGTTATCGCATCCAGGGACCTGGTCGCGGGCGCGGGCTACGACCCGTGGCTGCACAACGTCTACCGTAGCGGCGACCTATGCGTGTATCGCACTGTGAAGCATCCGCGGATCGGTTCGGGCGCACAGGACCGATCGTCGGGCAAGGAGTAGACACGATGCGTAAGGTGAATTCAGACACGCTGATCTCGGTGGTCATCCCGATCTACAACGAGGTCGAGGTCATTGATGACCTGGTCGGCGAGGTCCGTGAGACGGCCCTCGGGCTCGACTTCCCGGGTCAGTGGGAGATCGTGCTCGTCGACGACGGCAGCACGGACGGCAGCGCCGAAGCCCTCGACGCACTGGCGGCTCGCTACCCAACTCAGGTGCAGGTCGTGCATCTAGCCAGGAATTTCGGCCACGCGGCGGCCGTACGTGCCGGGCTCGACCGGGCGCGCGGCGAGGCGGTCGTCCTCATGGACGGTGACCTGCAGGACGACCCGGCCGCGTTCGGCCCGTTTGTGGCCAAGTGGCGAGCCGGCTACGACGTGGTGTACGCCATTCGGACCTCACGGCAGGAGCGTTACGGCGCATCGATGCTGTTCAAGCTGTTCTACCGGGTCCTGAGCCGCCTTTCGGAGATCGAACTACCGCAGGACGCCGGCAACTTCTCGCTGATGGACCGCCGCGTCATCGATCAGCTCAGATCGCTGCCCGAGCACAACCGCTACCTGCCGGGCCTGCGGGCCTGGGTGGGCTTCCGACAGGTCGGCGTGCCCGTACCGCGTCGCGCCCGTTACGACAACTCGACGCGCGTCGGCTTCATGGGCCTGTGGAAGTTGGCCAACAACGCGATCTTCTCGTTCTCGCACGCCCCGTTGACGCTGTTTCGATCACTGGGCGCGATTGCGATCCTGGTTTCAGCTGTCCTGATGGTCTACGCCTGCTACGGCAAGTTCATCAGCGGCCAGGCCATCAAGGCCTGGATGTCGCAATTTAGCGTGATCACGTTCTTCGGCGGGATCAACCTGCTGGGCGTCGGCATCATCGGCGAGTACGTCGTTCGTATCTATGACGAGGTCAAGCACCGCCCGGCTTATGTGATCGATCAGATCGTCACGGGGGACTCCCCGCCGAGGACCGTTCCCCGCGAGAGCGAGGCTCCCGTGGTCTACCAACCGAAACCGCGCGGTCTCGAGCTGCTGCTGGGCAAGGTGCGTGAGCTGCGGCCCAAGCATGGTCTGCCGGCAACGGAGTAAGCGATGGCAACCTGTTTCATGTGCCCATCCAGCTCGCTGAACGTGGCCGACCGCAATGTGGTCGACTTCGAGTACGGCGCGCCCGGCTCGTACACGTACCTGCGGTGCAGCGCCTGCGGGACGCTGGTGATCGACCCGGTGCCCGACGAGCAGACGCTGGCGCAGGCCTACCCGGCGACGTATCACGCCTACCTCGAGCAGCCGACGGCGCTGGCGAGGTTCCTCAAGGCTCGGTACTGGCGGAAGAAGGCCAAGCGGTGCACGAAGCTCATCGGTTGCGACGCGGCCGTGCTCGACGCGGGATGCGCCAACGGCGACTTCCTCCTGGCGATGCGCGAGCTCGGCTTTGCCGATCTGACGGGCCTCGACTTCAACGCCGAGGCGGTCGATCGGGCCAGGGGCCACGGCTTCGACGTCATCCAGGGCGACCTGGACGCGGCCGGGCTCGAGCCGAGCCGGTACGATTTGATCGTGATGACGAATTTCATCGAGCACGTGACCGATCCGGTGTCGGTGCTGAGGCGGTGCGGCGAGCTGCTGCGGCCGGGCGGGCTCATCCTGGGCGAGACGCCGAACGTGGCGAGCTGGGACTACGCCCTCTTTCGCCGCGAATGGGGCGGCTACCACACGCCCCGGCATCTCTGCCTGTTCGACACGAACAACCTCCGCCTGGTGGCCGAGCGCGCGGGCTTCGAGGTCCGCTCGATCGCCAACATGCTCCAACCGGCACACTGGGCGCTGTCGGTGCAGAACGCACTCAAGGCCGTCCGCGACGACCTGACGATCCGCAACGGACGGAGCCGGCTTTTTACGCCCATGCTGCTGCTGAGCCTACCGATCAACCTCGTGCAGATGGCCGTTTCTCGCACGTCGCTGGTGGAGTTCGTCTTCGCCGTGCGTGCCGGCGACGGGCGGACCGATGACGTCACGGAGGACGTTTGATGCTTGAGCGGTTTCGAGACAACCTGTGGTTCGTGTGTCAGCCGAAGCGCAAGCCGCTGCTCATGGCGCGCGTGGCGGCGTCGATGGCCAAGCACCGCTTGATCCCCGACGTCCGGAAGCGGCCGCTGCGGAACATCGACATCGCGCTGAGCTACGCCTGCAACATGACGTGCGAGCACTGCTCGTGCGAGATGATGCGCCGCCCGGGCGCCGAGCGGATGACCCGCGACGACCTGGCGCGGCTCGCGAATCAGGCGATGGAGCTCGGCGCGATCTACTTCGCGTTCACGGGCGGCGAGCCGCTTCTCAACAAGGATCTCGAGGACATCATCCAGCTCTTCCATCCGACCAGGAACCTGATCGGGCTCCAGACGAACGCCGTGCTGCTGGACAAGCCCCGCATCGAGTCGCTCTATCGGGCCGGGCTGGACAGCATCCAGGTGAGCCTCGACTCGGGCGATCCGGGCCGGCACGACGCCTTCCGGCACACGGTCGGGGCGTACGAGACGACCATCCGCAACGTGGACAACGCCCTGGCTCGCGGGATCCGCGTGATCTTCTGCACGACGCTGACGCACAGCACGATCCATACGCCCGAGGCGGTGGAGCTGTTGGAGTTCTGCAAGGCCAAGCACGTGCCTGTGGTGGTGTCGGTGCCGTGCCCGGTCGGCAAGTGGCAGGGCAACTTCGACGAGTCGTTCGATGACGCCGACCGCGCCAAGCTGATCGAGCTGCAGATGCGGTATCCGAATCTGCGGCGCGACTTCCACTCGAACTACGCCAAGCTCGGGTGTTCGGCCGGGACCGAAAAGCTCTACATCACGCCCTACGGGGACGTCATCCCGTGTCCGTTCATCCACATCTCGTTCGGCAACGTCCGGCGTGAGTCGTTGGCGGACGTGCGGGGTCGCATGCTCAAGCTCGACCGCTTCACGCAATACAACCAGATCTGCCTGGCCGGCGAGGACCGGGCGTTCATCGATCGTTACATCAAGCCGACCTACCAGGCCGAGCAACTGCCGCAGGCCTGGAACGAGCACCCCAACCTTGTCGAGGTGTGCAGCTAATACGGAAGGAGCCGTCAGCCATGAAATGCACCTTTGTCGCCATCGGCCATGAGAACATCTCGCTCGAGGTCCTCTCGGCGGCGCTCAAGCAGCACGGCCACCGGACGGAGCTGGCCTACGACCAGTCGCTCTTCGACGACCGCAACTACCTCTGCATGCCGAGCGTGGCCAAGCTGTTCGACCATCGCGACGAGGTGGTCGCCAAGCTCGTGGCCGGCCGGCCCGACCTCGTGGCCTTCTCGGTCATGACGCCGACGTACCGGTGGGCGCTCGACATGGCCCGACGCATCAAGGCCCGCATCGACGTGCCCGTCATCTTCGGCGGCATGCACCCGACCACCATGCCCGAACGGACGATCGCCGAGGACGCCGTCGACATGATCTGCGTCGGCGAGGGCGACGAGGCGCTGGTCGAGCTGTGCGACGCGATCGAGCGCGGCGAGGTGGACACGTCGATCCGCAACATCTGGTTCAAGGACGGCGAGACGGTCATCCGCAACCCGCTGCGGCCGCTGGTGGAGAATCTGGACGCGCTGCCCTGGCCCGACAAGGAGCTGTTTGAGCAGCACTTCCCGATCAAGAACGCCTATCTGGCGGTGACGTCGCGCGGCTGTCCGTACGCGTGCACGTACTGCTCGCTGTCGCACCACGCGAAGATGGCGGCCGACCTGGGCGGCAAGCGGCTCCGGGAGCGCTCGGTGGACTCGGTCATCAGCGAGCTGAAGGCCATGCACAAGCGGTACGGCTTCGAGTGGGTCGACTTTCGCAACAACACGTTCACGGCCAACAAGCGGTGGGTGTTCGAGTTTCTGGAGCGCTACAAGGACGAGGTGGGTTTGCCGTTCAAGGCCTTCGCGCATCCGTCGACGATGACGCGCGAGATGGCGTTCAAGCTGAAGGAGGCGGGCTGCTTCGGAATCCAGCTCGGGGTGGAGAGCTACAGCGAGGACGTCCGCAGCTCGATCCTGAACCGGCACGAGTCGAACGCCGAGATCCTACGAACGGTCGAATCGATGGACGAGGCGGGGCTGCCGTACTCGATCGACTACATCCTCGGCATCCCGACGCAGACGGAGGAAGAGCTGCTCGCCGCGGCCGAGTTCTTCACGCGACGCAAGATGTGCTACCGGGTCTCGCCGTTCCTGCTGGAGTACCTGCCGACGCTCGAGATCGTGCGGCACGGCCTGGAGCACGGGGAGATCAGCGAGGAGGACGTGGCCGCCCTGGAGAACGGCGAGCACGCCCATTACCTGTCGACCGGTTCGCTCGGCAAGGACCGCGCCAAGCTGCGGTTCTACCTCGGGTACCGGTTCCTGTTCCGGCTGATCCCGTTCCTGCCGAGTTCGGTCAGTCGGTTCCTGATTCGCAGGCGTTGGTTCCGTGTGTTGCCGTACCTGCCGTCGGATTGGCTGCTCCGCGTGCTGGACGTGATCATGCTCTTCCGCCGGCACGACCGCGACGCCTTTACCTACGCCAAGAACTACTGGTACTGGACGACGAGCCGCATCTGGCCCAGGCCGGCGACGAGGCGGCTGGATGGGGACGCCGGGGTAGCCGCAATCAGGGGGCAGTCTTTGGTTGGCGTGCCCTGACAGGATTGGGTGGAAACGTCCTGGAGTAGGGATTATGGACACAAGACAACGACTTCGCATCGCCCTGGTCATCGATTGGCTCGGGTTCCAGGAGGTGTACTCGCTGCCCATCGTGTCGGCAATCGCCAAGAAAGCCGGACATGAGGTGGCCCTGTTCGAATACGGCCCGAACCCGAAGCGAGCGGTCCACGACCTCACGGCCTACCAGCCGGACATCGTGGGCTACTCGGTCAGCTCGAACGAGCACCAACGCTACCTGGAGATCAACCGGCGCCTCAAGTCCGCGCTGAGGTTCTTCTCGCTTTTCGGCGGGCCGCACCCCACATTCTTCCCTGACTACGTTCGCAACGAAGGCGTCGACGCCATCTGCCGAGGGGAGGCCGACGTCGTCTTGCCGCGGCTCCTCGAACGATTCGGCCGCGAGGAGATGTATCGCACGGAAAACTTCTGGTTCCAGCTCAGCGACGGCCGCATCGTCGAGAACCCGCTTGCCGACCTCGTCGAGGACCTGGACACCGTGCCCCCGATCGATCGAGACCTGCTCTACGCCAAGAGCATGTACATGGCCAAGACGCCCATCAAGGGCGTATTCACCGGTCGCGGTTGTCCCTACAAGTGCTCGTACTGCTTCAACCATGCCTATAACTCGCTGTACCGTGGCAAGGGTCGCGTGATCCGCCGCCGAAGCGTGCAGGCCGTCCTCGATGAGATCCAAGAGATCCGGCGGAGGTATCCGCTGAAGCTGGTACGGATCATGGACGACACGTTCGGCTTGAATTGTAAGTGGATGGAGGAGTTCGCGACGCGCTACCCCCGAGAGATCGGTCTGCCGTTTACCTGTCAGGCCCGTCCGAACCTGCTGACCGACCAGTATTGCGACCAGCTTCAGCGCGCCGGGTGTCATGGTGTGTTCATGGCGATCGAGTGCGCGAACGAGCACCTTCGCAACGAGGTCGCCAACCGTCGCATCAGCACGGAGCAGATCCAAGAGGCCTGCCGACGACTCAAGTGCCGCGGCATCCGCGTGGCGACCTACAACATGGTCGGGATGCCTGGCGAGACGGAACAGGATCTCCTGGCAACGATCGAATTGAATCGAGTTGTGGGCGCGGACTACGCGGAGGCCTCGATCCTTCAACCCTATCCGGGCACGGCCATCAACGAGTATTGCAGGAGGACCGGCCACCTGGAACCCGAGAACGAGGCATTCCAGGGACAGTACTCGACCACGGTGCTCAAGTTCAATGCGTCCTTCAGACAGAAGCTCTTCGTGTTCCACCGGCTCTTCCCGGTGCTGGTGGACCGGCCGTGGTCGAAGCGCCTCATTCCGCTGCTGTCGAGGTTGCCGTCGATGAACAAGATGCTCGACGTGGTCTACCGGCTGTACTACGGCGTGCAGATGCACCGCCGCATGTACGGCTCCCAGATCCCTCTCTCTTTGCGGGCCGCGCAGGCTATGCGATTCCTGACCGTTCCAAGTCGCAGTTGAAAGTAGGGACTTGAGAAAGGGGCCGGGCCCCTGCCTGGGAACCCGGCCCGGTCACCCATCCTAGCGATCACGAGACACAGTGCATCAGGTGGTCTTGACCTCGATCCGCTTCGGCTTGGCCTCGGGGTTCTTGGCCACCCTCACGGTCAGCACGCCGTTGGCGAACTCGGCGGAAACGTTCTCGGTGTCGATAGTGCTCGGCAGCGGAATGGCCCGCTGGAACGAGCCATAGCGACGCTCCTGATAGTGGACGTTCCTCCGCTCGTCCTTGTGCTCCTGCTCGACGTGGCCACGGATCTGTAGGGCGCCGCCGACGATCTGGATGTCGACGTCGTCTGGCTTAACGCCCGGAAGCTCGGCCTCAACGATGACCGCGTCCTCGTCCTCGGAGACGTTCACACGGGGGCCGATGTCGAACCGCGACGCGAAACCTTCAGGACCGGCCAGGCTAAACGGATCCCGCCAGAATCGCTCGAACATCTCGTCGATCTCGCTCCGAAGCCTGCCGAGCGAAGGGTCGGGCATGGGACCGGCCTCGTCCATCGCACGTTGCTTGTTTCTCCATGGAATCAGATTCATGTCTGCACACCTCCTGGGTTGCTGCTAGAGGCAGTTCTGCTGCGCTCAATGAACCCGAATCGCTCTCGTCGTTTGTGCTTCGCTTCGTCCTTCGGGACGGAACGAAGCGGCCGTCATGACCTCATCGCCGGGCGCTACCTACTTGGCCGACACCTGAATCTTGCGAGGCAAGACCTCCTGCGACTTGGGCAGGTGCAGCGTCAGGACCCCGTCCTTGTACTCGGCCGAGATGCCGGACGGGTCCACGCCTTCGCCGACGCGGAAGGTCCGACGGTAGTCGCCCTCGCCGTACTCGCGGAGCAGCCACCTGGTCGACCGCGGGTCGTGCCGTTCGGGCACGGCCGCGTGCAGCGTAAGCAGGCCTTGCTCGTAGGTGATGTCGATCTTGTCCGCCTGGGCGCCGGGCACGTCGGCGCGGACCACGTACTCGTTGTCCAGCTCGTGGATGTCCGCGTACGGTCGATAGAACGGACCGCCTTGCAGGGCCTCGGGCTGGCTCGTGCCTTCACGCTTTTCCATGACTGTATCGGTGGCCATCTCGGTCTCTCCTTCCAATGGCTTGGGTACCGCTTCAACCGCTCTGTTCAGACGCGACGATCGGTCCGACGGGCCGGTCAGGCCGTCTTGATCTCGATCTTCTTCGGACGGGCCGCTTCGGCCTTGGGCAGCTTGATCGTCAGCACGCCGTTCGACAGCGAGGCCTCGACCTTCTGCGCGTCGATGTCCACGGGCAGGGTCACCGTGCGGGCGAACGCCCCGGTGCCTCGCTCCTGACGATGACAGGTGCCGCCGTCATCGCAGGCCGACTTCCGCTGGCCCTTGAGGGTCAGCTCGTTGCCGACGACGTAGATCTCGACCGCGTCCATGGGCACGCCGGGCAGCTCGGCCTCGGCGTAGAGGTCGTCCTCATGTTCCCACACGTTCAGGGCGGGATAGGCAGCAGGACGGCCTGTGGGACCGTTCGCTCCGAGATACCCGTCGAAGAGGCGATCCATCTCTCGTCGCAACTCGGAAAACGCCGACCTGGGTGTCAACTCCGAACGCAACATGATGCGAACCTCCTTACGTACACTGCGGGATCAGACTCGCTTGGTTTCCGTTCACCCGTCCGCCCAACGGCGGACCTCGTTGAGACCAGAAGCAAACGATGTGCCAGAAGACAGATGCGCCTCGCACGGCGGCCTCTCGCTTCGTAAACCTAAGGAAGACAATAGCTTGTGATGACATTGACTCCGGCCAGATCATGACGGCACCTCCGGCTCTGTCAATTTGGCTCGGTCAGAATTGCAGTTGGCGGAGGGCTGCCGGACCTAGCGAACGCTAACGTCGCGCATCCGGCCGAGGCGCGTCCCTTGACAGGTCGGGCGGCTTTGGGTCTGCTGGCCGATGCGGGATGCGTTGAGCCCGCGACTTTCCACGCAACCTGAGACACGAACGCAGGAAGGAGTCGACCGATGACAGACGGCATGCATCGTCGCACGTTCTTGAAGAGCACCGTCCTTGCCGGAGCGGGATTGGCCGCGTCCGGGGTGACGGGCCAGACCAGGGCCCAGTCGCGGCTGAAGCGTCGGGGCTCGCCGAACGAGAAGCTCAACCTGGCGATCATCGGCGTGGGCCATCGCGGCCAGGCCAACACGAACGGGGTCAAGAGCGAGAACATCGTCGCGCTGTGCGACGTCGACTCGCGTTTCCTGGACCAGGTGGGCAAGCAGTTCCCCAAGGCCAAGCACTACAAGGATTGGCGCAAGACGCTCGAGCAGAAGGACATCGACGGCGTGGTCTGCAGCACGACCGACCACACGCATGCGTTCGTCGCCGTGGGCGCGATGGAGTTGGGCATGCACGTCTACTGCGAGAAGCCCCTGGCGCATTCGGTGTGGGAGGCCCAGCGGGTCCGCGACACCTATCTGAAGCACAAGGACAAAGTGGCCACACAGATGGGCACGCAAATCCATGCAACGGAGAACTACCGTCGCGTGGTGGAGCTGGTCCAAGGCGGCTCGCTCGGCAAGGTCAAGGAGGCCCACGTGTGGTGCGCCCGCGTCGGTCCGGGTGGAACCTGGCCGAAGCAGGCCGATCCGGTGCCCGACCACCTCGATTGGGACCTGTGGTGCGGGCCGGCCCCGAAGCGGCACTACAGCACGAAGGTCATTCCCAGAGAGGGCAAGTGGGGCTGTCTGTCGTGGAACTACTACTGGGACTACGGCCAGGGCACGATCGGCGATATGGGCAGCCACCTGATCGACTTGGCCTACTGGGCGCTCGAGCTGGACTATCCGACCGCGGTCGAGGCCAAGGGCACGCCGGTGCATCCGGTGACGTGTCCGGAGTGGATGATCGCCAGCTACGAGCATCCGGCCAAGGGCGATCGCGGCCCGGTCAAGCTGGTCTGGTACGATGCGGACAAGCGCCCGAAGAACCCGGCCGGCATCGACCTGAGCAAGTGGGGCATCGGCGTGATGTTCGTCGGCGAGAAGGGCAAGCTGGTGGCCGACTACCGCAAGCACTACGTCCTACCGAACAAGGACTACCGCGGTTTCGAGCCGCCGACCATGAAGATCCCCTCGTCGCCCGGTCACTACAAGGAATGGATCCAGGCCTGCAAGACCGGCTCGCCGACGCTGTGCAACTTCGACTACGCGGGCAAGCTGATCCAGCACAATCTGCTGGCGAACGTGGCCTATCGCACGGGCCAGAAGCTCACGTGGGATCAGAAGAACCTCAAGGCCGTTGGCTGCAGCAAGGCCGACGAGTTCATCCGCCGCGAGTATCGCAAGGGGTGGACGATCTGACAGCGGGCCCCTAGGGGCCGGATCGGTTGTGACATGAGCGCGGCGCGGGCGGTCGACACGGCTGCTCGCGCCGTTTCCATTTGTGCGCGGGCATGGGGGGTGACCCACCTCCTCAGAGGTGGGGACCACGCATGCGAACCGTCGCGTGCCACTGAAGGCTTGCCGACCAGTGAAACCCCTCGGACGTCATGGAGACCGTCGTCTCTACTTCGCGGCGGTCATGGGCTCGACGTCCTTCGTGCTGATGCCCTCGGCGTAGAGCAGCTTGCCGGTGTAGCCGTCGTGAAATCGCACCACAACTTGCGGCGAGTCGTACGCCACCCACCGGATGCCGGCCCCTTTGGGTTTGGCCGAGGCCAGGACGTTGTTCACCTGGACGACGGCGTAGATCGTCGAGTTCAGCCGCGAGTAGTGGATGTCGTCGGGGAAGCCGGCCACCCATTTGATTTTGACCTTGCGGCCCTCGGAATCGAACCATCCGCCGAAGGGGTGCCGCCCGCCGGTGGCGCGGGGGTGACACTTCGAGTTGACCGGCGCGGTCAGGAACTCCCACACGTTGTCGGTCACCTGGACGGTGAAGGCGTTGTGCAGGTCGCCCGTGAGCAGGATGATCGGCTTGTCGACCTTGTCGAAGGCCGTGAGCAGTTGCTCGCGTTCGTGGACGTAGCCGCAGAAGCCGTCCTCCTTGGGCGAGCGTCCCTTGGGCGGTTTCTTAGCCACGTGAAAGTTCGTGTGATAGATCGTCCAGGCGACGCTCGAGACGACGAAGACGAAGTCCGCGTCGGTCTTGCGGACGCCGTCGATCAGCCACCGCCGCTGGGTCTCGCCCAAGATGAAGCGATCGGGATCGTGGGCCTTCTCGGGCACGTAGCGCGTCCGCTCGCCCCGGGTATCGACCACGAAGAAGTGGCAGTTGGCGACGCGCCAGTCGAAGTAGTGGCGCGTGCCGATGCTGTACTCGCACGTCTCGCTCGCACGGAAGGCGGGCCTGACCTCGATGCGATGGGCGTCGAGCACCTTGACGACCTCGTAGACGCCCGCGTTCTTGCCTTGCTGGTGGACGTGCAGGTTCGACAGGGTCTCGCGCGGCGCGGAGGTGAAGTCGGCTTGCGGGTCGTGCAAGACGTGATCCTTGGCCCGGACCGTGGCCTCGCCGAAGCGGAGCTTGCCATGATGCGGACCGCGGAAGTTGGCCCACGCGGCGTACTCGTACCACGGCACGAGCGAGCGGTTCAGCAGGAGCCACTTGCCCCTGCGCAGGCCGACCTCGCCCGTGCCCTCCATATCGCTGTAGGTCTCGTGGTCGTCATAGGTGAACAGCGCGGGGATGTGCCGATGGAAGTTGGCCATGTTCCGGCCGCGTTCAAGGTAGAGCTTATAGTCGGCGCGGAAGGAATCCATCTCCTTGGTGCGGTTTTCCTCGTAGATGAAATCGCCGTTCATGATGTGGAACATGAGGTCGCCGCCGTGACGCTCCAGCAGCGTGGCGAAGGCGGGCGGGTTCGTGTGGTGCCCCCCGCCGCGCTGGGGGTGCTGGTTGGCCCCGACGGTCACCGAGAAGCACAGATTGAACAGGCCCTTCGGGTTGTGCGTCGGGTTGGCCAGGCTCGTCCGGTCGGGCAGCGTACGGAACGAGGGGAACGCGCCGCGCGGCTCGATCCGCGTATCGACCAGTTCGCCGTCGAGGATTACGCCATAGAGGTAGCGGGTGTTGGCCTCGAGGCCCTCCAGATCGACCACGCCGGTGTTGTCGCGGTCGGCCGCGGTCTTGCCGTCGACGCCCTGGCTGTCGGGGCGAAGCGGGGCCTGTTTGGCAACGACCACGCGAAACGGCATGGGCTTGGCGGTTCGGACCCAGACGCGGATGCTCGTCGCGCCGGGCCGGCCGAGCATCGGGCCGTGAGTCAGCGCGCTGGTGTTGTAGGGGATGACGTCGCAGGCGACGTAGTCGGGCCAGGGCCGTTGAAGCTGGGCGAATCCGACGGATGCCGCGAACGTAGCCAAGATGGTCGTCGCCGCTATCGCGTTTCGAAGCATGGTTGTCCTCCTATGCGGTGTGCAGCATCTTGTGGGCCATTGGAACCGAGTAGGCACCTATTTGGACGCGAACCCCTTCGCCCTAGCCGGAGCTACGATCCGCCGGCCCTACGGGCCGGGTCGCCGTCGGAGACGGCTCCTACGAAGCGTTGTCTGGTCAGCGGACTTCTCACTGCACGTAGCCGAGGTCGCGCAGCCTGGATTGCAGGCTCGGGTCCATCTGCCGGCCGCCTTCGAGCGTCTGCTCGCTGCGATAGGGCGTGATCGATCGCCGCCACACATCGAGCCGCTCGGTCAATCGGCGAGCGACGTCGGGGTTGTCATCCAGCAGGTTCGTCGTCTCGGCCGGGTCGTCGTCCAGGTTGTGCAGGGCCCGGTCGTCGGCGGCGCGCATGACGAGCTTCCACGGTCCCTGGCGGATGCCGCGAACGGGCCTTTCGTGCGGCGTGCGGTCGAAGCGGTTGTCGAGCTTCTGCGCGGCATCGAGCATGGCGTCATGTCCGGCGAGGTACTCGGTGATGATGAGTCGGTCAGCGGGCGCCGTCGTCGGCGACGAGGATGTCGCGGGCCGCGAGGCCGTGGCCGCCGCGGTTGTCGCGGACCCTTTCGCGGTCGTCGTCGGCGAGGCCGGGCGCGAGGAGGGCGCGGCCGTCGCCGTCGCCAGCAGCGATCGCGACCAGTGGGCCTCCTTCGGCGGTGAGCCCTGCACCGCGTCGAGCACGGTCGCATGGACGTCAAGCGTCTGGACGAGCTGGGTCCGCCGGCCGGGCTCGATTCGCCGCGGATAGCGGACGATCATCGGCACGTGGCTGAGGGTCTCGGCGACGCACCAGGCGTGACCGATGATGTGGTGCTCGCCCAGGTTCTCGCCGTGGTCAGACGTGATGATGATGAGCGTCCGGTCGAGGTCGACGCGACGGGCCAGCCTCTCGAGCAAGCCGCCGACGTAGTCGTCGAGCTGGCGGGTCTCGGCGTCGTAGCAGTCGTTGAGCAGCGTCATCTGCTCAGGCGCGAAGACGTCGCGCTTCAGCAGCGAATACTCGGGTCTGCGGAGCCACCAGACGCAACGGAACGACATATCGATGAGGTCGGGATCGACGTACCGCCGCTTGTAGGGCATGTGAGGGATGTAGGGCGCGTGCGGCTCCATGTAGTTGACGAAGAGGAAGAACGGCTTGTTCGGGTCGCGTCGATCGAGGAAGCGGTTTGCGAGGCGGTTGGTCGCCTCGGCACCGTCGTCCTGGGCCATGAGCTGGCCCACCCACGTGCCGACGAGCCTCGACGGATAGAGTGAGCCGTTGGTGATCGTCCCGAAAACGTTCATGCGAACGCTGTTCAGCATGATCGGGTGCAGAAAGCCGTGGAACCCGCGGGCGAGGTTCGTCGTGCCGCCGACGTAGGGGTTGTTGCTCAGGGCCATCGTCTGGTAGCCGGCCTGCTCGAGGATCTGTGGCAGTGTGGTGAACTGGTTGTCGACCCAGAGGTGATCCCACGTCGCGCCGTGCTCGGACGGGTAGAGGCCGGTGAACATCGACGTGTGCGAGGGCAGCGTCCAGACCGCGGGCGAGATGCATCGATCGAACACGACCGCGTCGGCGGCGAAGGCGTCGAGTCGCGGCGAGGTCTTGCGGTCGTAGCCGTAGCAGCCCAGGCGATCGGCCCGCTGGGTGTCGAGGATGATGAGCACGACGTTCGGCGGACTGGATGTCTCGGCGGACGGCGCGGCGTCGGTCGGGGGCCAGGTGGGCGCGTCCCCGCGGGGCTGGCCGCGACTGAACCACTGCACGGCCAGACAGACTACGCCGAGAAGGATCGCCGGCAGCGTCATGCGACGGACGAAGCCGGCCGACAGCCGCGCCAGATGCGTAGCAGAGATCGCCCAGGCCAGCACATAGGCCGTCACGCCGACGGTGAGCCAGACCGTAGCGAGCAGAATCCACCAGCCCGGCGTCACCCGCATGGCCTCATCGACCCGCGCCTCGATGGCCCAGGCCCAGAAGGAGACGGTCGTGACGCCCGCGGTGAAGACGGCCGCGGCGAGCGCGCCCGGGTGCAGACTGTGGCGGACTTGCGAGCTGAGCACGACGAGCACCGCCGCCGGCACCGCCAGCACGAGCCCCTGCGCCGTCCAGATCGCCAGATGCGCAAGCCCGGAAAACGTCAAGGCGTCGACCCACTCCCACCAGCCCATCATGGGCAGGCAGCCCCTCGCGGCCGAGACGACATGGACCCACCCGGCAAGCAGACCGGCAACGAGCCCGACGGAGACGGAGGTGCGGAGGACGCGTCCGGCGATGCGAAACCGGCCCCGCGGACGGGGTTGGTCCGGTGCGTCGGTCGCTTCGGTGTGGCGTGAGGATAGGACCATGGCGGGGCGCGCTCCTGTTGGCCGGCGGAGACGTGGTGCCTTCGTATCGTCCGCGAGTCTACCCCGCACGGCGAGTGACGACAACGCGTCCGTGCACCCGGGGGCCGGTTTGGATAAGCTCTGGGCGACGAAGCTCATGGCTGCGCCGCGTGCGAGGAGACCGCCCCGTGTCATCGAACCTGAACCCTCCGGATCGAAGCGTCTCGGCCTCGTGGGAGCTCCGCCGGCGAGCGCTCGCGTTGATCCCGCACGGGACGAGCACGAACAGCAAGGCGCCTCGCGCCGAGCTCGAGGGCGTCGAGCCGTGCTTCATCGCCCGCGGCCAAGACTGTCGTGTATGGGACGTCGACGGCAACGAGTACATCGACTACCGCAACGCGCTCGGGCCGGTCACGCTCGGCTACGCGCATCCGGTCACGACCGAGGCCGTCCGGCGCCGGCTCGACGATGGTACCGTCTATGGCTATCCGCACCCGCTGGAGGTCGAGCTGGCCGAGGTCCTCGCCGAGGTGATCCCGTGCTGCGAGATGGTCCGTTTCTTGAAGACCGGCGGCGAGGCCATGTCGGCGGCGATCAAGACCGCCCGCGCGCATACCGGGCGCGAGGTGGTGCTGCGGTGTGGTTATCACGGCTGGCTCCAGAACAACGACGAGGCCGGTGTGCCCGAGGCGGTCGACGCCCTGCTCAGGCCGTTCGAGTGGGGCGACGTGGCGGGCCTCGAGCGGCTCGCCGAAGAGCACCGCAGCCAGGTCGCGGCCGTGTCGTTGGCCGGGTCGTACCCGCACCTGACCCCCGACGATCGGTTCCTGGCGGCGTGCCGGCGCGTCGCCGACGCCCACGAGGCACTGCTGATTATCGATGAGATCGTCACGGGCTTCCGGGTCGCGGTGGGCGGCATCCAGGAATACTACGGCGTCGAGCCCGATCTGGCTGTGTTCAGCAAGGGCATGGCCAACGGGATGCCGATCAGCGCGCTGGTCGGTCGTCGTGACGTGATGCGCGCGCTGGAGACCACGACGGTCAGCTCGACGTTCTCGGGCGACGCGCTGTCCCTGGCGGCGGCGCTGGCGACGATCGAGACGTATCGCGAGCAAGACGTGGTGGGCCATCTGTGGCGGGCGGGTCGGCGGCTCGTCGACGGCGTCAACGCTATCTTCGACCGGGCCGGCATCGCGGCGGGGTTCCTGGGCTGCCCGACGTGTCCGATGCTGGTATTCGACAGCGGCGATGCGCGACGCGATCGTGAGCTGCACCTGGCCTTGCTGGGCGGCCTGTACCGGCGCGGCGTGATCATCTACTCGGTGTGCTACGTCAACTTCTCGCATACCGATGCGGACCTGGAGGAAACGTTGCGGCGCTGGTCCGCGGCGGTGGTCGAGGATCTGCCCTCTTGAGCGGACGGCGTCGGCACGGCAGCGCTCGCACGCGTCAGGCGGACATCGCCTTATCCGTCCGCTGACGGACGCCGCGCCCCTGGCGTAAACACAGAGCATCGGACATAGCGTCCCGGCGGACTTGCCAAGGCGGGCTTGCAGGTCTGGTCGGATGCGATTAGGCTGGGGATCCAAGCTTAGGACATCGGTCGAAGGCTGTGCGGTCAACGCGCTTGGCGGGCCTCCTATCGGCCGAGGTCGAGGACTTCACGTGCATTGACGCCACAGAGCAGGAGGACGCACAGATGGTAGGTTCGCTCCGCGACAAGATCAACGAAGCCCCCCCGTGGGTCAGCTATTCGATAGCCGGCGGTGGGCTGGTCATCCTGATCGTGGTGATCGTCTGGACCATGTCGAGCAGCAGCGGTCCCGGCGAGCTCGCCACCGACAAGCACATCTACTTCCGCGACACCCAGACGGGGATGACCGTGAGCGCGGAGAAGGCCCGCGAGATGCTGCGCGAGGCCAGCAAGGCCAATCCGGGCCAGCGCGCGCTCATCAAAAACCCCGAGACCGGCGAGCACACCGGTGTGATCGGGATGAAGTGCGCCGAGTGCGGGGCGTACTTCGAGATGCCCGAGAAGACCGGCAGCATCCTCCCGACGGATTGGCGCGACGAGTGCCCCGACTGCGGCTACAGCGCCCAGCGTGAGCGTTCGGTCAAGGCCGTCCTTGAGCAGAAGAAGAAGGGCACGTACGACGAAACCAAGGTGCCGCCCTTCATCCGCGAGGCCGTCGAGGATTGGGAAGCCGAGCACGGCAGCGGCGGCTAGCGGAGACGCGTCGCTCGAAAACGGATCACCCGACCTGGACCGTCGCGCGCCCTGGGGGTCCGTTCGGATGAAATTGCCATGGTCGCATCGCTCAGGGAGAAGCTGAACGACGCCCCCCCGTGGATGGCCTACACGATCGTCGGTGTCCTGCTCGCCGTCGTGGTGGCGGTGGCCGTCCTCGGACTCAGGCCGCGACAGGGCGGCGGGCCTCCGGCGGCGGTCAATTTCTTCTGTAGGGAGTGCGACTACGGCTTCACCGTACCCGGCGAGAAGGCTCAACAGCTCTTCGCGGAGGCCGAGAAGGCCAACCCGGGCCTCCAGAGATTCGTGAAGTGCCCTGAATGCGGCAAGTACGGGTGCGTGGTCTGCACGCAATGCCCGGAATGCGGATCGTACTACACGGTCCCGCCGGCCGAGGAGGGCATGCCGGTCAAGGGATTTCGCGATGCCTGTCCGGACTGTGGGTTCAGCGCCGAGCGCGACCGGGCGATCAAGAAGGCGATGCGGCAGAAGGCCCAGGGGACGTACGACCCCACGAAGCTGCCCGACTACGTGCGGGAGGCCGTCGAAGACTACGAGTATGAGCAGGACCGCCGCCGAGAGTAGCGGCATTGGGCCGACGGCCATCCAGACGCGAGACAACACAGGCCGCGGCGGCGCCCTGGCAAGACGCCCGTCGCGGCCTGATTCATGCGCAGACACCTCAGTCAACAGGGGTCTCAGCCTGTTGCTGAGGGCTCAGCCGCGCTGAGGGCTCAGCGGCGGTCCGCTTTGATCGTCGTGTCCTGCCCTGCCTCGAGCCCGACGCGCCAGCCCTGGTCGGTCTTGCGGACCTTGCCGGTCTCGGCCCGTACGGCGGCGTAGGCCCCGGACCCGCCGGGCAGCTCGACCTCGGCCGCCACGCCGTCGGGCAGCTTGATCTGCATCGCGAAGGTCTTCTCGTCACGCTGCCACGCGACGTGGACGGGACCGCGCGGGGTGTGCCATCGCCCGCGGGCCTCGCTCAGGTCGACCGGCTTCGGGGCGATGCGAACCGTCTCGCAGCCAGGCTCGGCCCACCACACGCCAAGCTGGTAGCGGGTGAGGAAGTACGTCGGCGCCGCCGACCAGGCATGGCAGTAGCTCCGGGTCCACCAGTCCTTGAGGTAGCCCGGGAAGGTCTCCCAAAACGTGGTCGCGCCCTTGGCGATCATCTCACCCCATCGGTCGCGGACGACCTTGAGCAGCTCGGCGTGACGGTCCTGGCCGGCCAGGGCCTCGAGGATGTAGAACAGCGCGAACGGGCTGCCGACCTGGACCATGCCCTCCTTGGGCGTCACGGGCACGTCCTTGATGCGGGCCAGGCGCTCCGGCGGCGCGACGTCGTAGGCAATGGCGAGCGAGTTGGTCTGCTGGCTGATGGTCCTGCTGGGCTTGCCGTCGTTGTGGATGGAGTCGATGTACGCGCCGCGCTCGTCGTCCCAGAGGTGCTTGTTGATGGCGGCGATGAGGTCGTTCCGATACGCGTCGTACCACGCGGCATCGTCGGCCTTGCCGAGCTCGCGGGCCATGAAGACCGCCCGACGTAAGGCCTCGACCAGGAACATCTGGTTGTGCGTGACGACGTCGTGGCCGGAGTCCTGTCCCGCCCAGTCGAACATGTTCCAGGCGCCGATCTTAAGCAGGCCCCGCTCGTCGGTCAGGTTGTTCTTGATGTTGTGCAACGTCTTGTGGACGTCCGGGTACACACCGGCCAGGTATCCCTTGTCGCCGCTGTACCAGTAGTGCTCGTCGACCATCTGCACCCACAGCAGCGACCAGGCCGTCAGGATGGTGTCCCACGCGCTGGGCACCTGGCACTCGGGGATGAGCTGGCGGAAGAGCGATTCACCGGGCAGCTCGGCGCAGCGGCGGGTCAGGGCGAGGTCGCCGAAGGCGGCGTAGTCGATCATGGCCTCGTTGCGGCCGTCGCCGACCCAGTAGGTCTGCTCGTAGGTCGGGCAGTCGGTGAACGTGTCTTCGGCGCAGCACCGCAGCGTGTGCCGTCCGACGACCCAGATGCGGTTGAGCAGCGCGTCGCTGCAGCGGAAGGCGCTTCGCTGGACGGGCGGGCTGGACGAGAAGACCGTGTGGAGCGAACGGATCCGCACCGGCGCGGTCACGTTCCGCAACGTCATCTGGCAATAGCGATAGCCGCGGCGGAGGAACGACGTGTACTGCTGCCGGCCCTGTCGCGTGATGTAACGCAGCGCCGACAGGTTGCCCTCGGTGTAGTGGAACCGCTCGCCGTCCTCGATCTCCTCGAAGCAGTTGAACTCGATCTCCACGCCGGCCGGGGCGACGATGTCGAACGTCAGTTCGCCGACGACCTCGCGGCCGAAGTCGAGCAGGATCTCGGGATGGCCCTGCTCGGTCGGGTGGATGACGGTGGTCTCGGGGCTCGCGCAGCAGAGGGCCTCGAGCCGGTCGATCCGCGGCGTCTCGCCCAGATCATCGACGAAGCGCGATTCCGTCCACGGGCTGCCGGCGGTGACGATGTGCTCCTGGGCGACGGGCTTGGCGTGCTGCTTCCATGGTTCGAGCGCCTCGGCCGAGGCACAGCGGGACAGCTTGCCGCGCTGCTTGGCGTAGTCGTCGAGCGGGCCGATGACGGTCCACATCGTCTTGTCGTTGAAGACGCCCCGGAACGTAACGGGCTGTTCGGTGTGAGCGACGTAGCAGCGGTCGAACTCGTGATGCGTCCTGGCGCGGCAGGCGATCATGCACAGGTTGTCGCCCTCGTTCAGCGTGACGGGCTTGTCGTTGCGCGTCTGTTTGCCGTTGATGATGACGTTCTCGAACCGCCCCATCGGGCTGTAGAACCGGGCCTGCTGCTCGGCGGGGCTTCGGATGATCGTGACGGCCGCGCCGTCGAGCCGCTTGTGGTTCTGCATGAAGTAGCCGGGGATCAGGTACGGCCGGAGCGTCAGGCCCATGAAGACGTTCGGCGTCTTGACGGTTCGGGTCCGGACCACCCGAACGGGCGGGACGAGCTCTCGGGTGAACATGGGCACACTGCGGGGCACGAGCCTCGTCCACGGACCGCTGCCGACGGGGCCGACGACCTTGGCCGGGGCGAAACCCTCGTCGTAGCCGGGCCGAAGGACGTCGCACGGGATGGGCCTGGCGTCGTAGATCTCCTCGAAGGGCATCTGGCAACTGATCCGTGTGGTGGGCCGGACGTAGCCCTCGTGCGGGCGGACCTTCCACGACGCGTCGGTCATCGCGACCGGCTTCCAGGCGTCGCCGCTGCGGCGCTCGAGCTGGAGCAGCGCGCCGGCCTGACCGGTCGGGTTGTACTGGAACGTGCCCTCGCCGTAATGGCTGACGAGCACGACGAATCGGTTCACGTCGGGTCGCAGCAACCCCGTGACGTCGTACGTGTCGTACTCCTGATTGAAGGCGAAGCACCGCGCCGGGCCGTTACCCATCCACTCGCCGTTGAGGAAGAATCGGTAGCGGGAGTCGCCGGAGACGTGGACCCGCCACGCGCCGGACGCGTCGTCGACGGTGACGTCCTTGACGCAGAGGACATAGAGGTTCCTCGGCGAGGCCTTGCCCTGCTGCCAGATCCACGTGGCCTGCCAACTAACGGGCTCGTTCAAGGCGGTATCTCCTTCGCTGCCGAGTGCCGCCGCACCGACGGCTACCAATCCTGCGACCAACCACATGGTGTATCTCCCTTCAACTATGGACCCTAAGACCGACCGCCCTACCTTCCGACCATCGACTCGTCTCGTCCCGCCCGTACGATGTCGTCCTCGCGCCGCATTGCTAGCAGGCATGCGCGAGCGGTTGACTTGAGATGGGTGGCCCACCTCTTCAGAGGCCTGGAACACGCATGCGGCCGGAGACGCGCCCCCACGGTTGAAGCGATGGGCCGCCCAATGGACCTTCCTTCTGACTCCCTGCTCAGGCTTCCATCCAAGCCGCCTGGACTCGTCTGACTAGGTCCCCGGCTCGATGACCAGCAGACCCCACGGATGGAGGACCGGCAACCTTACGCGCGCCCACCGGCCGGCCATCCGGTATCCGACATCGACCTGCTTGACCAGCTTCGAGTAGTCCTTCGATGTCTCGGCCGCGACGTGCGCCTTGCGATCGTAGTCGGCCGGAACCAAGAGCGTGATGCGGAGCGTCCCGCAAGCGAACAGCCGGGGCGGGTGCAGATCGATCTCCGAGCGGCCGGGCTCGGCGCCCCAGTCGATCACATGCACGACGACGGGCGCCTTGCGATCACCCGGCCTGGCCCTGAGCAGCGCGCCCACGCCGTCGCCCGTGTGGAGTCGCAGGGTCGACGTGTCCTCGGACGAGGCGTCCTGGAACGGCTTGCCCGCCACGGCCACCTCCTCGTAGCCGTTGAGGTAGTCCTTGCACGCATGGACGAACGCGAACAGGTCGGCGTACTCGGCCGGCTTGCCGAAGTAGCGCGGCGCGTCGTGCGGCATGTAGACGTCCCACGGCGCCATGCACAGCCCGCCGCAGGCGTAGGCCGTCGCGATGGTGCGGCGCGTGCGGACGCGCCAGCCGTCAAGGTCGTCGCGGTTGCCCTTCTTGGGCATGGTCACGACCTGGATGCGGTTGTGCTTGGCGGCCTCGTGCATCGAGGCGTGGATCTGCTTGGGCCTGGCCCGACCGAACGACAGCTCGCCGAAGGCCCAGTCGTAGCAGAGCTGGACGGGCGTCCATCGGTGCGCCCCGTTGTTGCACGAGAACGGAACGCGGCGCCCCGCATACGCGTCGATCGCCTTGCGCGTCCGCTCATGAAAGGCCACGCTGGAGGCCATCTGGAACGCGAGGAAGAGCTCCTTGAGCTCGCCGCCCTTCCATCGGCCGAACGGATCTCCCACGGGCGCGCCGACCTTTTCGAGATGCTTGCGGTAGTCGAAGGACGCGAGATCGTCGATACCGAGCCGTCGGCGTTGGTCGGCCGAGGTGTGCTCGGCGAGGTACTCACGGAAGCCGCGGATGCAATGATCGCAGAAGCAGCCGCCCCACCGCGTGGCCAGGTGGTTGCAGCCCGGCTCGTCGCGCTGCATGACGTCGGCGCCCGCGTCGATGTACGTGCGCAGATAGGCCAAGTAGCCGCGCTCGAGGTCGGGGTTGTTGACGCAGCCCCAGAGCGTCCGCTTCCAGGTGCGTTTCCACGGCGCGATGATGGGCTCGCCCTTGCGGTTCACGACCACGACGCGCTCGTACCAGTCCTCGCCCTGGGTCGGCGGCACGAACGACGGGGCGGACGCCGCGCCGCCGAACACGCGGCCCGACGCCTTGACCTTGGCGATGAAGTCCTTGTTGGTGATGTAGGCCCACGACAGCCGCGTGACGTGGAAGTCCTTCAGCGCCTGGAACGTATCGTGCGGGTCCTTGGCGTTGCGGGGACGGAGGCGCAGACTCCGCATGATGACGTCGCTCGCGCTCGGCGCGCCGGGCGGGTACGTCCGTTTCTTGGCACGATCGCAGGCGTACGAACCGGTTTCCGCCGCCGGGGTCGCACCCGCGGCACAGGCCACGATGCATGCCATGAGCCAGAGTCGCTGATCTCGTAAGCGCATATCCGATCTCCGCTGAACCTCGGGCGCGGCCTCCTGGCCGGCCCCGCGATCTCTCTACTTGTACCCCAGCCACACCGGGCTGCTCCAGGCGATCTCCTCGTCCTTCTGAATCACGCGCACGTAGTAATAGCTCTTGCCCTCGAGGGGGCTGTCGTCGACAAAGACCAGGTCGGCCTCGCGCGTCGACGGCCGCTCGCAGTGAATAAACACATTGTTGCGGCAGACCTCGATGCGGTCGATCTCCTGCGGGCACTGCACGTTGATGCGGATCTCGACGGGCTTGCCCTCGGGCGGGGCGATCTTCTCGCCCATGAGGTGGCCATTGACGCGGACGTCCAGGAACACCCGCGCGGCGGTCGTGCCGAAGCAGTGTCGCCGGCGGAGGGCCTCGAGGAGGGCCTCGCGGGTCTGCTCCGGTGCGTAGACACAGGCCTTGCCCACGCCCCCGCCGTGATCGGGCGAGGCGATGACGCCGATCACAAGCCCCCGCGCCCAGGCATCGTGCATGTAGTAGCCCTTCGGCGTGGAGCGCTTGGCCTGGCGCGGCGCGCCGTCGTACTCGTACGAGCCGCGGATCTGCCAGATCTCGGCCACCGGCTGGGCGTGCTCGTCGTGGAAGCTCCAGTCGGTCGGCACGTTGCCCGTGTCGCCGAGCTGATGCGGGATGTGAACGAAGTCGGCCTTCATCGCCCGCAGCTCGGCCCAGACCTCCGCGGGCGTCTGGCCGTTGCGTGCGTTCCACCATCGCGGGAATCGCAGGTCGGACAGGATCAGGTTGCGATGCCCGTAGTAGCCGAACGGGTGCTCGTCGCTGTACTTCTCAAAGGTCGAGGTCCACTCGAACCCGAGGAAAGTGACGAAGCGGTTCGGGTCGTCGTTGAGCCTGGCCAGCTTGGCCGAGTAGTGCCAGAGGTACGGGCTCTGGTTGTAGCCATGGTCGGTCATGCAGGCGAAGTCGAGCCGGGCGATGTCGCGGAGGTGCTGGTAGCTCTCGTCCAGCGACTGGTCGCCGCAGCGGTTGCAGACCGACACGTCGGAGTGCTCGTGCAGGCTGCCGTGATAGAGGTGCAGCGTCTTGCCCTGGTAGACAAGGCTCTTCGGGGACGCATCCTCGCCGTAGGCCTGCCTCAACTCACCGGCCTCGAAGGGCTCGTCCGGCTCGACCAGCGGCGACAGGGCCATCTTCTCGACGGGCGTGTCCTTCGCGATCGAACACGTCACCGCGTAGATGTCGCTGGTGGCGGTGGCGGTCTTATCGGCGTCGGGCCAACTGCCGGGGATGTTGTCGCACTGGATCGCGGCCACGACGGTGTCGACGCAGATCGCCAGCCCAGGCGCGCGATCGAGGCCTTTGCGGCCAGAAAGCCTGACCCGTGGCAACCACGTCTTGCCCGTGTAGCACGTCAGGAAGGCGTCCCATCCCGAGCGGGGCAGGCGCGGGGCGAGATACGCGACCCAGAGTCGGCCCTTGCGGTCGAAGCGGGCCGTCGGCGCCTCGCAGCGGTGGGCCAGCGAGGAGGCGTCGAGCTTGTTCGGGGCCAGGAGCTTCTCACCGTCGATCCGCGCGACCAGGATGCGGCGGCGATTCGTCGCGCCGATCCGATAGCCCTTCGTCTCGGCGTGCTCGTAGAGGAGCCACAGCTCCGATCCCTGTGACAGCAAGACGGGGTGCCGATCGATGGCCGGGGCGGTGGTCAGGCGCTGCACGGGGCGCCAGGTGCCCGACGCGTCGCACGGCCGCAGGTAGACGTCGTAGTTGTCCTCGACGAAGGCGTGCCAGGCGATACAAACCTCGCCGCCCGGCAAGGCCGTGATCGACGGCGCGTAGGCCGACACACCCGCGGGACTGACGGGCTGAGGCCGGTCCGCCCCGGACGCACCCACCTTCGTCGCCCAGACTCGCCGCACGCCGCCACGATTGGATTCCCACGCGACCCATAGTAATCCGTCATGCCACACCCCGACCGGTTTGGCATCGACGCCCGGATCGGACGTGACGACGGTCGCCTTGCCCGGGCCATCGGTATCGATGGGTACGGCCACGATGTCCCAGTTGTCGCCACGCTCTCGCGTGGCCAGCAGCATCACGCCCTGACCGGCCGGGACGAGTCTGGGGCATGCGATGCACGCATCGCGTCCGCCAAGGGCCTGCCAGGCCGACAGCCGATCGAGCCCATCGGACTGGACGCGATACCGTGCAACCTGGATCGTATCGCCGCCGTCGCGGAAGCTGTTCCACGCCACGTAGACGGTGCCGTCCGTCGCGGCGGCCATCGTCGGCTCGTCGTTGAAGCCCTGGCCCTGACTGACGCACGTGGCCGGTGGGAGCCTCGTCTCGGTCAGCCGGACGTTGTCGAGCCACATCTTGCCGGGCGGGGCCCCGTGGGAGGACGGGGCGATGATCTCGAGCGTCATCGTGCCGTCGGCCGTCACCGTGATCGGCGTGGTGTAGCGCTTCCACTTGCCGGGCACGTGCTGCCAGGCGCAGATCATCTGGCGCCGTTCGGCGCCCGGCATCCGCGCCCACAGCACGAGCTTCGTGCGGTTGGTCGCCCGAGCCCAGATCTCGAACTCGTACAGGTTCGCCGAACTCACGTCGACGGTCTTGACGAGTCTCAGGTGGTTGTTCGGCTTGGTGACCTCGCCAAACAGACACGCCCTTCCGCCTCGGCAGGCCTTCGCATCCTTGATGCGCGTGTAGCGTGCGTCCGGCTGCCATCCCTGGAGGCCCTGCTCGAACCCGCCGTTGGCGATGAGCTGTCGCTCCGTCGGTCGTGCGAGCGTCATCGGGACAAGGTGACACACGGCCAGGCACATCGCGGCGATAACCACTGTGCGCCTCGCCGCGAAACGATCGCGTTGTTCTTGTTGCGGTGAGATCATGGGTGATTCTCCAGCGAGACGTAGCGACGGCACGGCAATCCAGGTAGCGCGACAACGGGTAAGCTGGTTTCCGCTTTCTCGACAGGGGCGGACACCCCGACCTGTCGACCGTCGCGATCCGAGAATTCGCGCCGGCCACCGCCCAAGCGGCGGGCCACCCATACCCTTTTGTGGGTGGGCATCCGGCCCATCATACCGGAGATGCTCGGCGAGCGAACCCGCCGAAGGCACGAACACCGGCGAACGGTGAGCGGGGCTGGAATCCGGCGACCAGATAGGGTATCCCTGGATCACTTGGACGACCCACCATCCGGCATGGAGGCGTCAGTGACCCGAACCCTTAGCCAGCCGAGCGCGTGGTGTGCCGCTGGCTCGACCTGCTTGACCGCGGCGGCGGCGACGTCACGCTGCGCCGGGGCCGCCGTCGACAAGCCCAACGCCGTGTTCATCCTGGTCGACGACCTCGGCCCGGAGTGGTTGAGCTGCGGCGGCTGGCAGGAGCGAAAGTCGCCGCACTTCGACAAACTCGCGGCCGGCAGCGGGACGTTCACCGCCGGCAGCTCGATGGGATACCGCTTCCCGTGGCTGTACGTTCTGAAGTCAGAACCGGGTGAGAAAGAAAACCTGATCCGGAGTGACCAAGCGGACACACGGGCGGCGTTGAAGCGGCTCACGCATGTTGTCAAAACGTTACCGAAGTGGGATGCCGGTCCCAGATACGAGGCGACGCCGCCTCAGCCCTGGGGTCGTAAGCCTCGCAGTCATAAGAGAAAACGAATGAGGCAAAGCAAAGCCCGAACCCGCTAACATCAAGCTAACGTGGTTAAGATAGCCTGCGGAGCGCCCACATGGGGGACGTTCGGCGAACCACGAGAAAATCGCGGCGTCCCGCCGATCTTCGCGTTGTCTTAACACGATGCTGTTATTGGGGTGTGAGACTTTTAGCCGACGAGGGATCACCATGACGGACAAAACAAGGACACGGATGGTCATCGGCATCATCGGCCTGTGCGTGGTTCTCACGATGGCCGTGAAGTACGTGATCGAGAACACCGCCGGCCGGCCTGGGAAGATTCAGGGCACGATTGTCGAGCTGGATGTGGCGGGCCGACGCGGTATCCTTGAGTGTGTCCACCCCAAGAACGGCAAGGTCATCCGTCTGGACGGCGAACTGGCCGAGGACTGCGACATTCGCATCGACGGCGAGCCGGCCGACTTCGCGGACCTGCGCGTGGGTGAGAAGGTCTCCGCCGAGGGTATGCTCTACGCGCGCGGTGCCGTCGTGGCCACCAGCCTCGAGGCCGACCGCACGCCCGAGCCCAGCAGCCAACCCGCCGACCAGCAGGCCAAGGCCGATACGGGTCCCAAAGCCGATCCCATCCCCTAGAATACCCCTCCATGAACGAATGCCATGCTTCGAAACAGGTCGGCAGCCCCGGCACGGTGGCCTTGCCGTTGTTGGCGGCCGTCGCCTTCCTCCTCGGCACGGCCGGGCTGCGTATCGCGTACCTGATCAACGATTGCCCGCTGGACCTGTCCGGGGATGAAGCGCACTACTGGGAGTGGTCGCGCCGGCTCGACCTGAGCTACTACAGCAAAGGACCGCTCGTGGCGTACGTCATCGCCGGATCGACCGCGCTGCTGAGCGACGTCTCGCAACGCCTGGTGGGCTCGGAGATGCTCGCCGTTCGCGCCCCGGCCGTGATGCTCAGCGTCCTGTCGGGACTGGGCATCTTCGTGCTGGCCGTGCTGACGACCGGGCGCGGCTGGATCGGGTTTGCGGCGATCGTGCTGACGGCGACCATGCCGATCCTGGCCGTCGGGTCGAGCCTGATGACCATCGACGCGCCGTACACCTGCCTGTGGGTGTGGACGCTCGTGGCCGCCTGGTGGGCCGTCGGGAGCAACCACCCCGCGGCGTGGCTGGTCACGGGCGTTCTGGTCGCGCTGGGCATCCTCGCCAAGTACACGATGCTGCTGGTGCTGCCTGCCGTGGGCCTGTTCATTCTGGTCGAGCCGTCGCTCCAGCATCTGGCCAAGCGACCCGGTCCGTATCTGGCGGCATCGCTCGGACTGGTTCTCGGCCTCGGGCCGATCCTCCTCTGGAACGCCGGTCACGACTGGGTCAGCTTCCGCCACGTCGGCGGACAGGCGGGGGTCTCGGGCGGCTCGTCGTTCGACGTGCTCGGGCCGCTGGCGTACCTGGCGGGTCAGGCCGTCATCGTCAATGCCGTCTGGTTCGTCGTGATCTGGTGGGCGATGGTGCGCTACCTGCAAGCGCCGGACGTCGAGAGGACCTTGCCCAACTCGATGGGCGTCCGCTATCTGGTCTTGACGACGATCACGCCGTGGGCGGCCTTCCTGGTGTTCAGCCCGATCACGAAGATCCAGCCGAATTGGCCCGTGGTGGCCCTCTTGCCGGGCAGCGTCGTCCTGGTCCTGGCGCTGCGTCGGCTGCTGTGGCAGGAGGCTCCCGCGAAACGCCGGCGCGGGCGAGTTATCCTCGGCTCGGGTGTGGCGGTGGGCCTGGTCATGGCGGTCCTGTCTTACCACACGCACCTGCTCACGCCGGTGTTCGCGTTCCTCAGCCGCAACGCCCCGCCGTGGGATCTGACCCCCGCGGCCAAGTACGATCCGACCTCGCGGCTCCGCGGCTGGTCCGAGCTGGGACAAGCGGTCGGCGAGGTCCTCACCGAGCAGCGAGCGGCCGGGCGAGATCCGTTCATCATGGCCGACCATTACCAGACGGCCAGTGAGATCGCGTTCTACTGCCCGGGGCATCCGACCGTGCACTGCGCCCAGGCCGCATTGGGCGAGCGGCTCAGCCAGTATGACCTCTGGACGAACCCGATCGATGACCCGGACCGGTTCGTCGGCCGGCCGTGCATCTACATCGGCTCGCTCAAGCCCGAGCTGAGCGAGCCGCGCGACGGCACGAGCCCGCCGCTTCCGGGTCTCGAGCGCGTCCGCGTCGTGGAACACCGCGTGGGGAAGTGTGTCTATCAAGTCTGGCCGATTAGCGTTTGCCCGTCGTTCGCGGGATTCGGCGACTCGTGGACCGCAGGCGAGACGACGTATTAGCGGCGCAGAGATCAGCAAAGGCAGTGGGAAGGAAGGCGAGCCGTTTATGCCCGAACAGAACGACGTCGTATCCTGCGATCCGCCCGGCGGCGATCCTCCACTCCGACTCGGTCGTCTTGCTCTGTTGGTCTGGACGGCAGGATTCGTCTTGCTCCTGGTGGGTTTCACCGGCCTCGATCGTTGGTTCTACGAGCACGTCTCGCGCCGGCTGAACCACGACCATCCGCAGGACTTCTACCAGACGACCAAGTTGTTCTGGGAGGTCTGCCGGCTCTGGTCGCACTGGATCGGCGGTCTGATCGCGTTCTTCGCCGTGCTGGCCTTTCACTCCGAGGGACGACGGACTGCGGTGGCCGGCTTCGCGGCCGTCTTGGCCACCGGCATCCTGGCCACCACCGCCCAGTTCGGCATCGGCCGGCTCCGCCCGAACGAGGCCGATTCGCACCTGGCCTTCACCACCCCGTTCGCGCGATTCATCGAGGGTGACGCGGCCGAGGGCGTGGGGTTTCCGTCGGGCGAGGCGGCCACCGCCTTCGCGATGGCGTGGGTGCTCAGCACGATCTGGCCCCCCGGTCGCGTGGCGTTCTATCTCATCGCGGTGCTGGTAGTGCTGGCCCGACTGCTTCCGGGCATGCACTACCTCAGCGACGTAACGGCCGGGGCAATGATGGGCACGGTCGTCGCCGCGAGCGTCTACCGAGCGACGCTACCGCTGCTGGAGCGCCTCGACGCGAGATTGTTCGGGAGGTCCTAGGCCACCCCTCCCCGCCGTCGACGTTCGTCGTATCCTGTACGAAGCGTGAGGCAACGGGAACCATCCGATGGCGCCAGCGCCGCTGCGGACTACCGTGAGCGGTCCGAGGCGGCGATCCGCTCGAGCGTCGCTCGGAGCCGCGCGACCTGCTGGCGTTCGGTCTTGGCCAGATCGCGCTTCTCGTACGGGTCTTTGCCCAGGTGGAACAGCTCGGCCTTGACGGTCTGATCGGACGTCTTCTTACGCTTCTGGGTGATCAGCTTCCAGTCGCCGACCCGCACGGCCATCGCGCCGGGCGTGCGCCAATAGAGGGTTCGCTCGCCGAGGTCGTTCGTCGTGCCGCTGACGACGGGCCAGATGTCCCGGCCGTCCCACTTCGGCCTCGTCTTGGGCTTCCAGCCCGCCAGACCGCAGAGAGTGGGCATCCAATCGACGATGTGCACGGGCTCGTCGACCTCGCGCGATGTCACAACGCCGGGCCAGTTCGCCAGGGCCGGCACGCGGATGCCGCCCTCGTAGAGCTGGCCCTTCCAGCCACGGAGCGGTTCGTTGTTGCCGAGCACCTTGTGCGGCTTGTCGGCGTAGCGGCCTTTGTAGTGCGTCTTGCTGTGCCAGTTCTTCTGACCGCCGTTGTCGCTGGCGAAGACGATCAGCGTGTCCTTCCGCATGCCCTTGCGCTCGAGCGCGTCGACGATCTTGCCGATGCCGGCGTCCATGTGTGTGATGCTGGCGGCGTACCAGCGGCGCGACTCCGACTTGATCTTGCCTTCGTAGGGCTCGACCCATTGGGCGGGCTCGCTCAGAGGATAGTGCGGCACGCTGTAGGCGACATAGAGGAACAGCGGTTCGTCGCCGGCGGCCTCGATGACGCGGACGGCCTCGGCCGTGATCAGGTCGGTGGCGTGGCCGGGCTCGTCGAGCAGCTTGTCGTTGCGGTGCCAACAACGGTCACCCTTCTTGTAGAGGTGGGTGTAGGGATCGATCTGGCCGTGGAAGTAGCCGTAGGACGAGGTGAACCCACATTGCAGCGGCACGGACTCGGGCGGCCCGCCCATGTGCCACTTGCCGGAGATCGCGGTCTCGTAGCCGGTCTGGTTCAACGCCCGGGGTAAGGTGACGGTTTCGGAGGTGAAGATCTTGCCGTAGGCGGGCGATACGACGCCGAAGCGGCTTGGATAGCGGCCCGTCATGAGGCCGACGCGCGTGGGGGTGCACGTGGCCATGACGTAGTGCTGCGTGAAGCGAACACCCCCGCGGGCGAGACGATCGAGATGCGGCGTGCGGATCTCGGAGCCGTGGTAGCCGATGTCGGCCCAGCCCATGTCGTCGGCCAGGATGAAGACGACGTTGGGGCGCCTCGGTGCGTCGGCCCGGGCCGCAGCACACAGGGGGCTGCAGACCGCGGCGACCAACCCCAGCATCAGTAGGACGGTGCCGCATCGCGATGGCGTGGCGTGTCGGTTGGGCAACATCTGGACCTCCTCGGGAGTCTTGTCTGGAATCGGCGGCGTGGCTAGGCCGGCGTGGGCGGGAAGCTGATGCGGCCCCAGTCGGTCCGCACGCCGCGTTGGATCATCACCTCGATCATGGCCGGCAAGAGGGCCCGTAGCAAGTCTGCCGACTGATTCAGTGTCCGGCGGTTGAGCGAACTGCCCTTCGTGCTCGCCCCGTGAAAGACCTGAATCCGCATGACGTAGAGGCGCTTGAAGACGTTCTGCAGCACGGACAGGCCCGACCCGTTCGTCAGACCGGCCGCCGCCTCGTCGCGATAGACCTGGAGCAAGGTGTCGTGATCACCGCCCGGATCGGCCCAGTACTTCTCGAAGAGATACTTGTTGCCGATGAGTGACAGCACGGTGCGTCGCCTGGCCTGCAGCGTGCTGAGGAGCAGACCGTCGCGATCGCGTCGCCAGACGGTGGCCAGGAACTTCTGGTAGGCGTCGCGGTCGTGCCAGGGGCGGTTCATGCGATCGACCCGGCCGTAGAGGGCGTTGAAGCCGATCCAGCTCGCGATGAAGCGGTCCTCGAGTTCGGCCGCCTGTTCGGCGCGATCCAACCAGGAGATGCCGCGCCAGACGCGAATCGCGAACGGCTGATAGCGCTGGCGTACGCTCTGGGAGATCTCGCGAAAGGCCTTACGTAGCTCGTCGGCCGTGGTCTGAGGCACGCTGATCGACTCCGTGAGAGAAACGCTTCAGCGCGGCGAAGCGGCGGTCGTTTCGGGCCCGCCATCGGGGACTGAGTGGGCATCCGAGACGCCGTTGCACGGCTTCGGCCGGCCGCCGAGCCGGACGACCCCGCCGACGCATGCCGCCAGCGTATAGACCTGAACGAACAGCGTCGAGGGATAGAGGAATCGAAAATCGTGGGCAGCAACGGCCAGGACGTAGGCGAGGTAGTACCCGAACGGCAATAGCAGAAGCACGACGTGCAACCATCGGTCCGCCGACCCGCTCGGCCACATGGCCGCCGCACAGATCGCCATCCCGCATGCGACGAACCAAGCAGCGTGAACGGCCGAGAGCCACCTGAGCCAGCGGTGTTCGCAGACGCGCTCGGCCAGGCCGATCAACCGCCGGCGCAACGCATCGCCGGCCGGGCTCCACGCAAGCCCGTACTTGTTCG
The DNA here is from genome assembly GCA_964622545.1 of uncultured Planctomycetales bacterium. Classification (GTDB taxonomy): domain Bacteria; phylum Planctomycetota; class Phycisphaerae; order UBA1845; family JAFGLZ01; genus JAFGLZ01. The sequence goes on from CAZUQM010000005.1 coordinate 95,756, forward strand.
CCTCAATGCGGGGATGGAACCAGTAATGCGTGGCCTCCATCCCCAGCAGGTTGACGAAGCCGTGGTACTTGACGCGCAGGAGCGTGATCGGATGCCTGAACATCGCCCGCCGGTAGTCGGCGTCGAGGCCGGGGTTCTCTTCACGTGTGACATATCCCTTCGTGACGAGCGGAGGTCGGCCCCACAGGATCGGCCAGACGTTGCCGAATTCGTACCGATCCCGGTAGGCCTCATCGACGAGGTGCCGATCGGTAAAGGGCAGGTCCTTCCGGGCCGACGGATCGATCCGGCAGACGCCGACCAGTTCTTGGGCCTTGATCACGTTGCCGATGTGCAGGTCCCTCACCTCGAAGCACCGGTTCAAGACGGGCGAGGGCATCAAGCAGAGCACGACCAGGACCATCGCCCACGCCCAGGGCCGATGTCGCCCCGCACGGCGCATGAGTTGCCAGGTCATGAGGACGTAGACCGGCACGAGCACGAGGGCGTTGTGTCGCACCAGCAAGGTCGCGGCCATCAAGGCCATCAGGACAACGGCGCGCCAACCGACCCCCCATCCGCCGAGTTGCGGGCCCCTGAAGGCGACCGAGACGAACGCCACGCCGATCCATACGAACAGGATCGCGAGCCACACGTCCTTCCAGAACGTCATCAGGTAGAACAGCAGCGGGGTCCACGGCACGAGCAACACGACGACAACGCCGAGGCCAGCCCACGTGACCGATTCACCGTCGGGGCGGGGCCCGGCGATCCATGCGATAAGTCCTGAAGCGAGGCGCCGGAGGCCGACCAGACCGATCACACACTGCATCAGGACGATCCCACCGATGTCCCCGCCCAGCCACAACCACCCCATCAGGAGGACGGTCATGAACGGCGGGTGCCAGTTCGTGAGCTCCCCGGTGCGGGCCTGCCCGTACTGATACAGCGAATCCGTCGACAGCAGCCCCGGGCGGAACAGAGCCCAGATCCCGAGACCGATCAGCAGGCAGGCCAGATCGGGTCCGAGCCGATGCCCCCACGCCCGCAGGGTGCTTCGCTGGGTCGTCATCGTCGCTATGGTCCTTCGTCGGAATGGGGTGCCGTGGACAACGAACCTCAACGCGTCCTTAGGACGATCTCGTGGACCATCAGGCCGTCGGCCTTCGGAACCCGCGCGCGGACGACGTTCGGCAAGGAGGTCACCACCGATTCGGGCGGGCCGCCGGTAAGCATCACCTTTTTGCCCTCGGCGCCGGAGGCCTCGATCAACGGGGACACCGCACGTCGCCAGGTATCGGCGTCGACGCGCCCGGCCGCAGCCACGTCGTCGAGCCCACCTAATGGCCGGAGGGCGACGATGAGGACGACCCGCAAGGCCCCGGTGTCGGGCTGGACGGACACGGCTCCTCGGGTCGGCAGCATGCGGGCCAGCCCAGCGGGCAGCACCGACGAGCCGTCGGCCGTATCCGCGACCGGATGGAGCACCTTGGCGCCGTCCGAGTCCTCGAAGGCAAACGCATAGACGGCCGCATCACCGGCGGATTCGATCTCGATCCGGACCGCATCGCCCTTTTGCAGGGGTGTCGCCTGCGGTACGGCCTGGATCGTCCCGTCGCGATCGAGCACGATGCGATAGCGCAGCTCGAGCGGGACCATAACGGGTCCGTTGGTCTTCCGGCTGCAACCGGACAGCAGCATGCCGATCGCGGTTAGCCCCACCAGCAGGCTGCCAAGGTTCCGTTCTCGCATGCCAGCCACCTTTGGGAAAGAGACCCTTCAAGCATCGGGTCCGAGGCCTCGTTGTATCGTTGTATCGCCCGTCGACCACTCTAGTTCGCACGCCGGCGTCTGGCCAGCGTACCGGGTCGGGGCGATCCATCGTGGCCGAGCGGGACGCCGGCCTCGATGCCGTCCAGGACTCGCGTTATAGTCTGGGGCAGGAGGTGTCACCATGCGATCTCATCTCACGCACGTCACGATTCGTCTCGGCATGCCGGCCGTCGCCGCGGTGTGTCTGGTCGCGACGGCCTCGGCCCGAGTCGAGGGGGCGGCCGCGCAGGGAGCGTCGCGCCCGCCCAATATCATCTACATCATGGCCGACGACCTCGGCTATGGCGACCTCGGCTGCTACGGACAGAAGCAGATCCGCACGCCCCACATCGATCGGATGGCCGAGCAGGGCATGCGCTTCACGCAGGCCTACGCGGGCAGCACGGTCTGCGCCCCGTCGCGGTGTTGCTTGATGACGGGCTTCCACACGGGCCGCGCGCGGATCCGCGGAAACGCACCGGTGCCGCTGCAGCCCGAGGACGTGACGGTGGCCGAGGTGCTCAAACAGGCGGGCTACGTCACGGGCATCGTCGGCAAGTGGGGCCTGGGCGAGCCCGAGACCACGGGCGTTCCGAACCAACAGGGCTTCGACACGTGGTTCGGCTACCTGAACCAGCGGAACGCGCACAACTACTACCCGTACTACCTCTGGCGGAACCAGACGCCGATCGCGCTGACGCACAACCTCCCGGGAGACGAGGTGGCCGACCCGTTGGGCCTGTTCACCCACGAGGTCGTCAAGCTCCAGAGCCAGCACGACAGCCGCGAGCAGTACAGCCACAATCTGATGACGCGCGAAGCGCTCGGCTTCGTCCGCCGCCATCACGCCAAGCCGTTCTTCCTCTACCTGGCCTACACGCTGCCGCACGCCAACAACGAACGCGGCCGCGTGGAGAAGGACGGCATGGAGACGCCCGACTACGGCCAGTACAAGGACAAGGACTGGCCGAACCCGCAAAAGGGTCACGCGGCGATGATCTCACATCTCGACCGCGACGTGGGCAAGCTGATGGCCCTGCTGGTTGAGCTGGGTATCGACGGGGACACGATCGTCTTCTTCACCAGCGACAACGGCCCGCACCGCGAGGGCGGCGCGAAGCCCGACTTCTTCGACAGCAACGGCCCGCTCAAGGGCATCAAGCGCGACCTGTACGAGGGCGGCATCCGCGTGCCGATGATCGTCCGTTGGCCCGGCAAGGTGCGGGCCGGCAGCACGAACGATCACATCTGGGCGTTCTGGGACTTCCTGCCGACGGCCGCCGAGCTGGCCGGTGCGAAGGCGCCCGACGGCATCGACGGCATCTCGGTCGTGCCGACGCTGCTGGGGCAGGACGACCGCCAGAAGCAGCACGCCTATCTCTACTGGGAATTCCACGAAGGCCCGAGCAAACAGGCCATCCGCATGGGCCAGTGGAAGGCCGTTCGCCGGGCGCCGAGCCGCAAGACCGAGCTCTATGACGTGACCGAGGACATCGGCGAGGAGAATGACCTGGCCGGCTCGCACCCCGAACTCGTCGCCAAGGCCGAGCGGATCTTCAAGCACGCCCGGACCGAATCGGAGCGGTGGAAGATCCGAGACGTCACGCGCAAGAAGGGGAGGAAGAAATAGGAAGCGCGTTCGACTCACAACGAGCGATGCGGGCACATTGCCGTCGGCACCGCCACGTGCAACGAAGGTACAGGCACGTGAGGACGCGCCCTGCCTTCGCTGCCTTTCACGAGGCCTCACACACGACAGCGGAACACATTGCTGCCGCCGGGCGGAGACTACTCCTCGAGTTCGGAACAGTCGATCGGCTCACCGTTGCGGTAGCACTGCGTGGTGGTCGTGGTCGGCGTGGTCACGCGGCCGGCCACGAACCCGGCGCCGAACAGGCCCCCGCCGCCAAGCAGCCACTCCTCAACGCAGCCCGTCGACGTCGTCAGCGCCACCAGAAGCAGCAGGGAGCCCAGAATACGAGAGAGCCGTTTCCGCATCGTCATCGTTGTTACTCCGTCTGGCCCAGTTGCCCCAAGTGGGATCCGTGTAGCCCACCTGTCCTCAACTGGGTGAGTCTTTCGGCCACAGTCTCATGCGGCCGTGCCACATGATTCCAATCCTGTTGGTCTCCACCTACCGGTTCGGACCGCGCCCCAGGCGTCGGCGGCCGGTCACCAGGCCCCCGGCCAGCAGGAGCAAGCCGCCCATCGGCGCCAGGCCGCTCGGCGTACAGAACGGTGCAGGAGCGGTTGTCGTCACGATCCGATCGACAACATCCTCGGCCGTCACCTCGGCCTGGTCTTGGGCCTCGACCGGCGTGGCCTGCTCGTCGCAGGCGGCGTTGGCCGTCATCGTCACCTTGCCGGCGGTGGTGGGCTTGACGACCAGCTCGACGTTCACTTCCTCACCCGCGTCGACGCTGGCGACGCGAATCGTCACCACGGCGTCGGCCACCGTGATGTCGTCCGGCGTGGTCTGCTCCGTCGGCGAGCCGCTCAGGATACGGGCCGAAACGAACTCGACGTTCTCCGGCAAGGGGACGTTGACGACCACGTCGCTCGCGCCGCCCGTGCCCGAGTTCTGCACACGCACCATGAACGTCAGGTTCTGGCCCACACCGGTTGTGCCGCCGTCGTTCGGATTGTTGGGATCGTCCGCCGGCTCGTTCGGGTCGGCGGGATCGTTCGGATCCTCTCCGGCCGACGCCTCGATCGTCACTGATAGGTTCGGCTCGTTGGCCGTATTCTCGTTCTCGGTCGTGAACGTCTTGTCCGATCCGTAGCTCGTGCCTTCGCTATTGGTCGCGTAGGCACGGACGTGGTACGTCGTGCCGGGTGACAGCCCCGTGAGGCTGCTCGTGAACGCCCCTGTCCCCGTGCCGTCGGTCGTCTTGCTGTCCGCCGTGGTGGGGTTCGATGACGTGCTCCAGCACACTCCCCGTGCCGTGACGCTCGCACCGCCGTCATCCGTCACATTGCCGCCGCTGCTCGCGCTCGTATCCGTCACGCCGCTCGCCGCCGTCGTCGTCACGGTCGGCGCCGAGTTCGACGACGTCGTGAATGTCCTCACCTGGCCATAGCTCGTGCCCCTGGTGTTCGTCGCATAGGCGCGTACATAGTAGGTGGTTCCGAGCGACAACCCGGTGATGCTGCTCGTGAACGTGCCCGTGCCCGTGCCGTCGGTGGTCTTACTGTCGGAGGTCGTCGGGTTCGATGACGTGCTCCAACAAACGCCCCGCGCCGTCACCGACTCACCACCGTCGGAGACGACCTCGCCCCCACATGTTGCCGACGTGCCGGTAACGTTCGAAACGGCATCCGTATCCACAGAAGGCGCCTGCGTGATTTCGCCCTCATAGACCGTGGCGAAGACCTGACCACCGGTCTCGTACACGGCCACGATATCGCCATAGCGCGGGTTCAGACCGAGACTCAGGTAGTCTGCCGTCGCGATGGTCACGGCCGTGCCGAACGTGGCCCCGTTGTCCTCGCTGATGGCGTATTTGACGTCGCTGCCCGAGACATAGCCGTCAATCACATTGGAGTAGGCATCGACGGCCAGCGTCCGCCCCTGGCTGATGGTCGTATTGCCGAACGTCAATGTGGTGGGCGAGTAGTCGGAGACGTCGATCCGATACGCGTCTGTGCCGGTGCCCGAGGTGTACAGAAAGACACCGCCGCCGGTCGAGGCCAGCACCGTTGTTGAGAAGTAGATCGTACCGCCCGGGGTCTCCGGACCGGTGAAGCTGGCTCCGTGATCCGTGCTCTTGAAAATGTAGAGGGTGGGATCGTCCGTCTGGACATAGACATTACCCGTCGCCTTGTCCACATGCACGTCGGCAAACATACGACCCGTGTCCACCGACGTTGTGCTGAACGCGCCTGACCCATTGTTGCTGTTTCTAAAGAGAGTTTGGCCGCTCTTGTTGATGATGTAAACGTAGGGCGCGTCCACGGCCATATGCACCGTGCCACTGGCGGTACCGAGATTGCTCGCCGCGCTGTAGGTTTGTCCATTGTCGGCACTACGAGAGTAATAGACGCTCCCACCCGAGCCCCAGGCGACATGCACCACGCCGTTAACATCGACTGCAATCTCAGCCTCAGCGTTCGTCGTGTCGACCTGAACGGGCGCTTCGAAGCTCTGGCCTCGATTCGTGCTTCGCGCGACGTAGATGCCGTTCGGGTTTCGGAACAGGACGTAGATGATGCCGTTGGGATCGACGGCCACGTTGCGGCTGGTGTTCGGGTAGGCGATCGTGTTCGACGTGCCGCTGTCGGAGACAAGAACGTCCGAATATAGGACCGCGCCTTCGACCAGCGTGCAGGCGACCAAGACGGCCAATACAGCGTTTATCACATGTCGGGTTGGCATTACGGATCTCCATGAATCCTTGCGTTTGGGACGAGGCCCCCGCGGCGTTCGGCATCCGCTGAGACCACTGAGGTGGCCTTCAATCGTATCCTCAACATCCCTCGGCCCGTCGGGTTTGAAGAAGACTGCCCAAGTGAGGCTTGCCCCGTGCGCGGAGACCGTGAAAAATCGCGGTCCCGCCGATCGCCAGTCTTTCGGTCATCGGTTTCAGAAGCGCGGTTCTTTACCGGGTTTTCCCCTTAGACTGCTTGGCCAGATACCGATAGACTCGATCACCACACCAATAGGAGTGACGATTATGGGATCAAGACAAAAGGCGAACACAGCGTGTCTCTGGCCTTTGGCCCTGCCATGCCTGTGGTTGCTTGCCAACGCCGCACCCGGCGTAGCCGAAGAGGTTGTCTGCGAAGGCACCTATAGCTCGCACCTCCAGGGCATGTGCTCCGACGGCAAGGGGCATCTCTACTGGTCGTTCACGCGCGACCTGATTAAGACCGACATGCGCGGCAAGCGACTTAAGCACATCAGCGTGAAGAGCCACCATGGCGACCTGGCCTACCGCGACGGTAAGCTCTACGTGGCCGTCAACTACGGCAAGTTCAACGAAGAGCCCGGACAGGCCGACTCGTGGATCATCGTCTACGACGCCGGCGACCTGTCGCTGGTCTCGAAGCACAAGGCGCCCGAGCTGGTGCACGGGGCGGGCGGCATGGCCTATCACGACGGTCGGTTCATCGTCGTCGGGGGCCTGCCCAAGACGCACAAGCGGAACTACCTGTATGAATACGACACCGACCTGACGTTCGTAAGGCGGCACGTCCTGCCGAGCGGGTACACGCTGCTGGGCATTCAGACCGCCAGCTACGCTCATGGGGCGTGGTGGTTCGGATGCTACGGCGGCAAGCTTCTCAAGGCCGACGACAAGCTCAAGCTCGTCGGCAAGGTTGACTTCGACGGCAGCTATGGCATTGTGCCGCTCGGGAAAGACCGCGTGCTCGTCGGTCGCTGCTTCGACAAGAGTCGCCGGGGCAAGGCCGTCCACGCGAAGGTGCATCCGAAGAAGGGCATCGTGCTGGACAGAAACGCATCACCCTCGCCGAAATGATGACGTCGCCGGTTTGTGGTAAGGTCTAGGCGGTATGCCGCACGTTTCGGAGCATCGCCCATGAAGACCTTCTCCTTTGCGGTCCTATTCGCGTTCACGGCCGGTTGCCTCAGCGCCGTCCAGGCCGGGCAGTCCAAGCAAAGGTCGGTCAAGAAGGCCACGGACAGAACGACCACCCGATCCGCGCCCCAGCCGACATCCAAAGCGACGCCCGCGGCCAAGGCCAAGCGTGGGCAAAACCGCAAGCCGGCGCGTGCGGCTGCGTCAAAGGCCAAGCCGATGACCACGTCCGAGGCCAAACCGGCCAAGTCCAAGCGGGCTCCTTCTCCGGCTCCAAAGGCCAAGGCAGCCGTATCGACCACCAAGGCGAAGCCCGCCCCGACGCGTGCCGCGGGCAAACCTCGCAAAGCGGCCCAGCCGCCGCCGTCGGGCAAGGGTTGGGCGAAGGTCGTCAAGGCGCCGACGTCGATGACCACGACCAAGGGCGTGCGCAAGGTGCCCGTGCGGACGTACGTCAACAGCGTGGGGATGCGGTTCGTGTGGATTCCGCCGGGTGCGTTCACGATGGGCTCGCCCGAGGCCGAGCCGGGTCGCCATGAGGATGAGTCGCCCCATCGCGTCGAGATCACCAAGGGCTTCTTCCTGTCCACCACGGAAGTCACGGTGGATCAGTGGAAGCAGTGTCTCAAGAAATCAGGACACGATTGGGGCCGCGCGGCGATCCTCGCGCTGACCTCGCCGACGGACGAGCACCCGGCCGCCCATGTGAGCTGGGAGGAGGCCGCGGCCTTCTGTGCGTGGCTCAGCAAGGCCGACCAGGGCACGTACCGGTTGCCGACCGAGGCCGAGTGGGAGTTCGCCTGCCGTGCCGGCTCCGACACGGCCTTCGCCTGGGGCCCCGAGCCCGATGAGAAGCTGATGGCGTGCGACACCAAGAGCGCCTCGGCCGAGCCGGTCGGTTCGTATCCGGCGAATCGGTGGGGCCTGTACGATATGCACGGAAATGTGTGGGAGTGGTGCCGCGACTGGTATGATCGCAACGCCTACGCAGACCACGCCCCGAAGGACCCCACCGGACCGGAGTCGGGCGACGCCCGCGTGATCCGCGGCGGCTCGTGGCAGGACACGGCCGCGTATTGCCGAGCGGCCAACCGCAGCGGCCGCTGGCCGACGGAGCGCTACGAGGATCTGGGGTTCCGTGTCGTCCGCGTCGCCGAATAGGCGCACTCGCTTGACACAGCACGGCGCGGCCGCGGGAGATCCCTGAGGGCGGCCCATGGCTTCTGCCGTGGGGATGCGAATCCCCGATCGAGTTCGCATCCCCCACCTCGCGGAAGGCGAACCGCCCAAGTTCCGGCGACAGTCCGGGTAGTCCTGCAGAGAGCTCGGATGCCTCGTGTCAGACTTCGATACCCATACCGTCAACAAGCATGACCGATACCATGACCAGCTTAGGCCGGGATCGTGCCCCGCTTGCGGCGGGTCCGGGGGCAAACCCCAACGCGTTGTCCGGGCTGGACTGATCGCGACCTGCCGAAACTGCGGCAGCCTCTTCCGCACCCCGCAGCCCACCGAGGATGAGCTCAACGGCATCTACGACGAGGCGTACTATCACCCCTGGGGCGTCGACCGCGACGAGACGATCGCCGAGCAAACCAAGCGGACGACCTTCGCGCGCCTGCTCGAACGCGTCGAGGATCTGCTGCCGAAGACGGCCGAGTCGTCGCCGCGGCTGCTGGACGTGGGCGCGGCTACCGGGCTGCTGCTCGTCGAGGCCCGTCGGCGCGGCTGGGAACCACACGCGGTGGAGATCAACGACTATGCCGTCGAGGTGCTGCGCGAGCGGATCGGTCCCGATCGGGTTCATGCCGGACCCCTGACGACGTGCGAGTTCCCCGACGGATCGTTCGACGCGATCACGATGACGGACCTGCTCGAGCACGTGCTCGACATCGACGCGGCACTGACTCAGGCAAGACGTCTCCTGCGTCCAGGGGGCGTGCTCTGCATCACCACGCCCGACGCCGACTCGATGTCGCGCCGGCTGATGGGGCGGCGGTGGCTGCACCTCAAGGCCGAGCACGTGGTGTGCTTCTCGCGGCAAGGCGTTCGGATCGCGCTGGATCGCTCCGGTTTCGACGCCGTGCGGATCGGGGCCCATACGAAGCACCTGTCGGTCGCCTATGCCGCCGGCCAGATGCGTACGTTCCGGCACTGGCTGTTGACGCCTGTGGTGTGCGGGCTGGAGCGTTTGCTGCCGCGATCGCTCGCCCGCCGGCCCGTCGGGCTGCGCTGCGGCGAGATGCTGGTCACCGCACGGCGACCGGATGAGACGTCGCCGTCTCAGAGCGAACCGATCCCGACACACAAGGCGGCATCGTCTCGGCCCGACTGAGCTTTGGCCCGAAGGATGATAAGCAGCACAGCTCCCCAACGGACGCTGCCCTCATTGCAGAGGCTCGGCCAGCGACCCGCTTCTGAGCGCCGGTTCGCTCCCACCCCCGAAGCCGGTGACTTGGCACGTCGCGTTTGATACCGTGGGATCGCGGGCGCGAGCCGGACCCGGTCGTCCGCAGCGAGGGTGCGTCGTGGCCAAACTGCTGTTCTGTCAGACTATGGACTACGAGTTCGTCGGTCCGATGTACATCGCCTCGGCGGTCAAGGCACGCGGCCACACGTGTCGGCTCGCCGGCGGGCAGAGCCTGCGCGACTTCGAGGGCGTGCTCGAGAGCTATCGGCCGGACCTGGTGGGCTTTTCGGTCATGACGGGCAGCCACCGGTGGGGCCAACGCCTCGCCGGGCAGATCAAGGCCCGCTACGGCATCGGCAACGTCTTCGGCGGTCCGCATGCGACGTTCTTCCCCGAGTTCGTGCTCGAGCCCGAGGTGGACGCGATCGTCCGGGGCGAGGGCGAGGAGGCCGTCGCGGACATCCTCGATCGCATCGACGCGGGCGAAGCCTGGGACGACGTGGCCAACGTGTGCGCGGCTCGTGACGGAACGATCGCCGAGAGTCCGCTTCGGCCGCTGTGCGACCCTGACGCGGTACCCATGCCGGACCGGCACCTCTACGACCCGATCGCCAAACGGCTCGATCGAAATGTCCGGGCGGTCATCACGTCGCGCGGCTGCCCCTATCACTGCACGTTCTGCTTCGAGGACGCGATGCGCGAGCTCTATCGCGGCAAGGGCAAGCACGTCCGCATCCGCGGCGTGGAGAACGTGATCGAAGAGTGCGCCCAGCTCAAGCGCGACACGAACGTCCGGGTGATCTACTTCGCCGACGACGTGTTCGGCATCGACCGACGGTGGCTGGCCGGGTTCCTCGACGCCTACCGGCGCGAGATCGGCCTGCCGTTTATCTGTCTGCTGCGGGCGGACATCGTCGCCTCGGACGACGACTACGCCCGGCGCCTGGCCGAGGCGGGGTGCCGATCGGCCTTCTTCGGCATCGAGACCGGCAACGAACGGCTTCGCAACGAGGTCCTCCGCAAGAGCCTGACCGACGAGCAGATCGTCCGCGCGGCCGAGCGGCTGCGCGAGGCCGGCATTCGCTTCCGCACGTACAACATCCTGGGCCTGCCGGGCGAGACGCTCGTCGACGCGTGGTCGACCGTCGACCTGAACGTCCGTATCCGGACCGACTATCCGTGGTGCTCGATCTTCTCGCCGTATCCGGGCACGGCGCTGGCCGACTACGCGATCCGGCACGGCTACCTGCACGAGGGGTTCGACTGCAACGAGCTGTCGCAGTCGTTCTTCCTCGGCTCGAAGCTGGACCTGCCGGACGTCCGGCAGATCGAGAACTTGCAGAAGTTCTTCCAGACGCTGGTGCTCTGGCCGTCGACGCGGCCCATCGTCCAGCGCCTGATCCGGCTCAGGCCGAATCGCTGGTTCGAAGCCTGGTTCGGGCTGGTCTACTTCATCACGTTCATCCGCAGCGAGCGCCGCGGGTTTTGGGGAACGCTGCGCTTTGCGCTGCGGAACTTCCACCATGTGCTTGCCAGGCGGTGAGCCCACCGGCTACAGTGAACTCGCACGCAGGCCGAAACGGATTTCGGAACCATGCCCGACGACCGCCAACCTTCACCGCACGGGGCACCACCGGCCGAGCCGGACACCGGACGACGCGTCCCGATCCGCCCCGGCGGCATGCGGCTCCGCGGCATGCGATGGATCGACCAGTGGATCGGCCTGCCGCTGTGTGCGGTCTGCGGCATGCTGCTCAGCCTGGTGCATCTGGTGCTGCCGGCGGGTCGCCGAGAGCTGCGGGGCGACCGGACCATCGCGGTGTTCAAGTTCTTCGGCCTGGGCAGCATCACCGAGGCCACGCCGCTGCTGCGGGCCATCCGGCAGCGCTATCCGCAATCGCGTCTGGCCTTCGTCACGTTCGCCGAGAACGAGGCGCTGGTCCGGCAGCTCGGGCTGTGCACGGATGTCCGCATCATCCGAACGCGCAGCCTGTGGCACTTCGTTGTCGACGTGCTCGCCCAGCTCGGCTGGCTTCGCTGGCATCGGACCGAGGCCGTCGTCGATCTGGAGTTCTTCAGCAAGTTCTCGACACTGCTGTCGCTGCTGAGCGGCGCGCGGACCCGCGTCGGTTTTCACCTGAACGACTTCTGGCGGTACAGCCTGCTGACGCATCCGATCTACTTCAACTACTACCGCGGGCTGGCGGACGTGTACGAGCAGGCGGGCGATCAGCTCGGCGCACCGATCGACGATCATCGCCTGAGCACGCTCGAGCCGTCGGAGGCCGCGCGGGCCGAAGCGCGGGCGTTGCTGGAGCGACACGGCTGGTCGGCGGGCGAGCCGCTTCTGGGCGTCAACGTCAACGCCGGCGAGTTGAGCCTCGAGCGCCGCTGGCCGCGACGGCATTACGCCGAGCTCCTCGCTTCTCTGCTGGAGCGACACCCGCGGCTTCGGATCGTACTGACCGGCACGGCGGCCGAGCGCGACTACGTGCTGGGGCTGGTCGATGCGCTGCCGGACGAGGTCAAGCCCCGCGTCATCGTTGCGGCGGGTGCGTGGTCGTTGGAGCGGTTCGTCGCCGCGCTCGGGATGATGGACGGCTTCGTGACGAACGACTCGGGCCCGCTGCATCTGGCCGCGGCCGTCGGCGCGCCGATCGTGTCGATCTGGGGACCGAGTCGGCCGGACTTCTACGCCCCGCGCGGCGAGAACGTGCGAATCGTCTATCAGCACTACCCGTGCAGCCCCTGTGTGGGTATGTTTACGACCTTCGAGGGCATGTGGTGCCGCCACGAGGCGTGGTGCATGGACGAGATCGCGCCCGACGTCGTCTTGGCCGAGGTCGAGGACATGCTGAACGAGACGAGCCGGGCCTGAGGCGCGACGGTCGCGAACGTCGCTGACTGGAGATCATGGCGAGAACAGGCCAATCCCAATCACCCGGACCCGCGAGGGCGGGCGGCGCGGACGGCTCGACGCGCTGGTACCGTCTGGCCATCGGCGTGATCGCGCTCTATATGCTCATCGTCGTGCTCGCGCTCAGCACGACGCACGTGATGTGGCCGGACGATCAGTACACCGACATGAACACACTCATGTCGGGCGAGAACTTCGCCAAGTACGGCATGGTCCGGCTCCGGTTCCTGCCGATGCTGTACGTCGGGCCGCTCACCGAGCCGCCGACGCTCTACACGCATTACCCGCCGTTGACGAACGTCGTGAACGGCCTGCTCCAGACCGCCGGCATCGAATCGCTGGCCGTCATGCGAACCGTCTGCGGGGTGCTGTTCGTCGTCGGGTTCGTGTGCATGGTGCTGGCGTTCGCGCCCGAGATCGGGTTGCTGCCGGCGGCGTGCGGGTTGGCCTTCATCGGCACGACGGGGTTCTACTACACCTACTGCATCAGTCTGCACCACACGTACAACGTCTTCTTCCTCGGTGTGTTCCTGCTGCTGTTCATGCGGGCCGTGCGGAGCGAGCGACCCGCGATCGGGCTCTGGTTCGGCTGCTGGGTCACGCTCATGCTCGAATCGCTCGTCAGCTTCGAGTTCATCTTGTACCCGCAGGCGTTCGCGTGGGTGTACGTGATCGCCACGGGCCGGCTCCGGAAGCGCTGGCCGGTGCTGCTCCTGCTCGGCACGGCCCCGGTCGTCGGCGTGGCGCTGCATCTCTTGCAGAACATCTGGGCGCTGGGCTGGAGCGGCGCGATGCACGACGTGGCCGAGGCCTTCAAGCGTCCGGGGCGCGGGCCGGTCCGCGACCGTTGGCAGGCGCTCACGCGGGTGCCCGCCTTCCTCGACTCGTTCGGGACGAAGCTGCTGTTCTGGACGTGGCCGGCGCTGGTCCTGCTGTCGGTGTTCTGGCTCACGCTGGCCAGCCGCCTGAAGGACGACGAGGACTACCTCCGCCGCACGGCCAACCTGATCATCGCGCTGGTGGTCGCCTCGGCGACGTGGTACGTCTTCATGCCGGCCCATGTGCTCAAGCACCCTCACACGCTCGGTCAGCTCGTGCCGCTCTGCGTGGTCGTGATGGGCGGCACCATCGCGATGTTGCTGCGCTGGATCGCGCGCCGCGGGACGGCGCTGCGGATGCGGGGCCTGGCCGCTCTGGGACTGCTGGTCGTCGTCTTCGGCCAGTACCAGACGATCACCGAGGCGACCCACAAGTCGTTTCAGGAGCGGCCGCCGAGCTTCTATCTGTTCGAGGCGATGGGCCCGGAGCTGCTCGAGCCGCGGTCGGTCGTGCTGACCAACACGTACTCCGACGCACAACTGGCGTACTTCCTACGCCGGCCGGTGTGGCGGTGCCCGTCGCCGACGCTCGATCTCGATCGCGAATCGCTGCTGCAGCTTCAGCAGCGGCTGCCCGAAGGCTGGAGCATCCGCTACTACGTCTACGATCCGCGGGGCGATACCGGTGTGATCCAGACGCTGGCCGAGAACTGCATCGGCCGCATGCTGGGCATCCCCAACTGGCGACCGCACCACCCGATCATCGTCTTCGACCTACGCAACCTGCTGGCACCGCCCGGAGAGCGCGAGCCCCTACCGCCGGACCGCCTGGAGGCCCAGAAGCGCCGCCGGTTCAAGCGATGGATCCCCGACGGCTTCATGGAGCGGCTCAAGCAGGTGCTGATGAGGCACGGCCGGATCGAGTCGGAGGAAGACTGGCGGCAGTTGCTCACGGGGAGGAAGCCGCAGCGCCAGGATGAGGACGATCAGGCCGAGGGAGGCTAGGCCGAGGTCTCCGACCGCTTCTCGCAAGACGGCGTCTGGCACGAGCCGGCCTCTTCGCCGAAGGTCTCGCGGAGGTGCTCCAGCTCGGCGCAGCAGCGGTCGCAGCCCGCGTCGCACTCGGCCTTGCCACGGAGCGTCTTGCGAAGCCGGTGGACGTACGCCGCCACCGCTCCACCCACGACAACGATCACGATCAGGTATTCCCACCACATCGGGTCACGCCGTTCGGCTCGCCGAAGCCACCGGCCTGTCCATCCTTGCTACGCGCCGACGATCATCGAGCCGACCTGGTTGATGGCCGTGGCCAGCACGAGCGCCAGGATCGTCGTATAGACGGTGGCGAAGGCCGCCCACCGCCAACTGTTGCTCTCGCGCCGGATGACGGCGATCGTCACGAAGCACGGGGCGTAGACCATCACGAAGACCATGAGGGCGAAGGCCCGAACGCCGTTCCACCGCGGGTCCTTGGCCAGGTGCTCCGACAAGGTCCTGGATTCCTCGGGGGCGACCTCGCCCATCGCATAGGCCGTGCCCATCGTGCCGACGACGACCTCCTTGGCCGCGAAGCCGCCGATCAGGGCGATGTTGGTCCGCCAATCGAACCCCGCCCAGCTCGTCACGGGCGTCAGCGCCGTGCCCAATCGGCCCGCGACGCTGTAGCTGAGCCGCTCCTCGGCCACCATGGCCTCCAACTCGCCCTGCGTGGCCTGAGGGTGCTCGGCCCGAAGCTCGGCGCGAGCGGTGTCCTCGTCCAGCCTCGGGAAGTACATCATGGCCCACAGGACGAGGTTCACGGCCAGGATGATGGTGCCGGCCTTCTTGATGTACATCCATGTCCGCTCGCCGGTGTGCAGCAGCACACCTTTGACCGTCGGCATGTGGTAGGCGGGCAGCTCCATGACGAAGGGGGTCTGCTCGCCGCGGATGACAAAGCGGCGCAAGAGCCAGGCCGAGACCAGCGCCACGGCCCAGCTCAGGATCCACATGACGAACATCATGGTGGCCTGGAAGTCGGCGAAGAAGGCCGCGATGAGCATGAGGTAGACGGGGATCTTCGCCCCGCAGTTCATCAGCGGCGCGACGAGCATCGTGACCAGCCGGTCCTTCTCCTCGCGGAGCGTGCGCGTGGCCAACACGCCCGGCACGGCGCAGCCGCCGCCGCCGAGCCCGCCGGAGACGATCATCGCCAGGATGCTCTTGCCCTGAAGGCCGAACGCCTTGAGCACGCGATCGAGCAGGAACGCGACCCGAGCGATGTAGCCCGTGTCCTCCAGCACGGCCACGAATAGGAACATCACGAAGATCAGCGGCACGAACGACATCACCCCGCCGACGCCACCGATCACGCCGTCGTGCAACAACGAGGTGACCAGAGGCGCGTGGGCCTCCAGCGGCGCGATACTCCGTTGGCACCACTCGAAGAACGCCTCCACCCAGCCGGTGGGGCTTCTGCCGAACAGCCACGGCCACTCGTCGGCCACCTTGAACACCGAGATGAAGAGCGTGTAGACCACCGCGGCGAGGATGATCGGCCCGGCAATGCGATGGCAGACGATGCTGTCGATCTTGTCGGTCTCGTCCTGGACCGACTGCTCGCCAACGTGGCGGACGCATGCCCGGACGACGCCGGCGGCGTACCCGTAGCGACGCTCGGCGATGATGATCTCGGCGGGCTCGCCGAAGTGTCGTTCGATCTCGCCGATGGCGTGGTAGGCGGCGCGCTCGATCGCGCCGGGATCGGTCGCGTCGGTCTGGACGGTCTTGCGGACCTGGTCGTCCTTTTCGATCAGCTTGACGGCCAGCCAGCGGGAGACGTACTTGCCCGCGAGCCCCGCGTCGGCGGCCACGACCTCGGTCAGCTCGCGGACCTCGTTCTCGACCTCGTGGCCGTAGTGGACCCGTTTGGCGATGCTTCCGGACGGGCGATCGACGACGTCGGCGCACCCGGCCAGCAGGTCGCGCATGCCGTCACCGCGGTGTCCGACGGTGGGCACGACGGGGGCGCCGAGCAGCTCGCTCATCCGTTTCGTGTCGATCCGCTGCCCCCGTCGACGCGCGACGTCCATCATGTTCAGCGCGATCACCAGGGGCGTATCCATCTCCATGAGCTGGACCGTCAGGTAGAGGTTGCGCTCGAGGTTGGAGGCGTCGACGACGTTGATGGTGGCGGCCGGCTTGTCGTCGATGAGGTAGTTGCGCGCGACGACCTCCTCCATCGAGTAGGCCGTCAGCGAATAGGTGCCGGGCAGATCGACGACGTTGAACTCACGTCCGTCGTGGCGGGCGCGGCCCTCCTTGCGGGCCACCGTCACGCCGGGCCAGTTGCCCACGCTCTGGATCGTGCCGGTGAGGTGGTTGAAGATCGACGTCTTGCCGCTGTTCGGGTTGCCCGCGATAGCGATGGGCGTCACGTGGGCGGAGCGGACGTCGGTCGGGGCGGCGTGGAGTTCGGTGCTTGCCATAGCGGTTAGCATTCGACCTCGATGTGGCGGGCCTCGTCCTCTCGAATCGCCAGGTAGTAGCCCTTGACGGTGATCTCGATGGGGTCACCGAGCGGGGCGCGGCGCTCGACGCGGATCTCCGTGCCTCGGGTGATGCCCATGTCCAACAAACGCTGCCGTATCGGCCCGCCGCCCCCGATCTTGGTGATCTTGGCCCGCTGACCCTCGTTCAACTCGTGGAGGTTCGTGCTCATACGTGGATTCGCCTTGTCGCGACGTAGTCTCGCGAAACCCATCGTCGCTACCTCAAGCCGCATCGGTCTTCTCGACGAAGACCCGTTTGGCCATGCCCCGACCGATCGCCAGTCTGGTCGTCCCGATCGAGACGATGATCGGCCCGAACCAGTTCGTGTTCTGCCTACGGATCTCGGAACCGATCCGTAGCCCCATGCTCGTCAGCCGCTGCTGCATCTCGCTGCCGCCGCCCATCTCGACGACACGCACCTTCTCGCCCGCGGCCACCTGGTCGAGCGTGAACCGCGTGGGCCTCGCCTCGGCGCACGTCGGGCAGATCCCGTGGATCTGCAGGTGGGTGTGGACCGCCTGGTAGCCGGTCATCTTGCTCAGCCGCTCGACCCGATCGTCCAGGGGACACTCAACCTCCATGATCCGGCCGCAACTGACACAGATGATGTGGTCGTGGTGGCGGCCGATGTGGACGTGCTCGTACCGGGCCCTGCCGTTCTCGCCGCGGATGGGCGCGCACAGCCCGTAATGGACGAACTGCTCAAGCACCTGCTCGATGAACGTCTCGGAGGGGGCCACGCCGTTGATGCTCAGCTCCTTGGCGAGCTCATGGGCGCTGACGTGGTCCTCATGGGCTAGCAGCGCCTTGAGGATGCGCGACCGCTCTTGCTCCCGACCGAAGCCGTCCAGCTCGAAGGCCTCCCGGTATTCCTTCGCGATGCGTTCGTGTACGTCCACGTCCGATCTCCAACAGTCTTGCCCACGTGTTGCCCATGTCCCACCTGGCGGCTCGGCGAGCCTGCTCGCGTCGATGCCCCCGTGCTACGATCCGACGGTCGCCCCGCGACGGCCCTTCGTCCGCCCCTGATTGCGAACGAAGCGCTCGATGCGGCGGCAGGCCTCGTCGCTGAGCAGGTGCTCGATCTTGCAGGCATCGGTCTCGGCCTGCCCATGCTCCATGCCGAGCACGTCCTCGAAGAAGCCTCGCACGACCTTGCGACGGGCTCGGATCCGATCGACGATCTCCTGGCCCTCATCACTGAGGGACAGGAAGCGGTTCTCGTCCTCGCAGACGAGGCCACGTGCCTTGAGCGACTTCAGGGCCAACGAGACGCTCCCGCGGGTGATGCCCAGTCGGCGCGACACGTCGACGGCCCTCGCATAGCCTTGCTCGGCAGTCAGTTGTGCGATCGCGGCCAGGTGATGGCTCGCACTGTGCGAGATCTCGCTGGCCTCGAACTCCTTCCAGGTCTCCATGGCACCGTCCTCCGCAACCCAGATGTCGAACCACCAATTAAATCGGCATATGTTAGGCATGTCAAACAAAAATATGCCATACCTAACATTTGGTCCCCCTCCGGAGCGACCGAGGGGTCGCCGGCGATCGTCGGCACAAGACGGAGACCGACCGGCCTTTCCGCACGTCTGCGGCCCGTACGAGCACTATCACGAAGGGGCCGAACCAGAATATCGACTTGACGGGCGCTGCGATCCGCGCGATAGTGCATCCTCAACCCGTCGTGCGATGTACGCTGTCTCGTCCTTCCATCAAACCGGAGGTTCAAACGGATGACGAAGCCACGTGAACTCACGCGCAGGAGCTTTCTATCACGCTCGGTGGCCGGCGCCGGTGTCGGGTTCGCCGCCCCATACGTGATCACGAGCGACGCGCTAGGTAACGAGAAGAAGGCCCCCGCCAACAGCCGGCTGACGCTAGGTTTCATCGGCGTCCGCAACATGGGCGGCAACCACCTGAACCGCTTCCGCCACAACCGCCGGGTGCAGATCCTGGCCACCTGTGACGTCGACAGGTCGGTCCGCAAGGCGGCCGCCCAGCGGGTCAAGGACGTCTACGGCGAGAAGGCCGTCGTCGACGACTACAACAACCACGAGGACCTGCTGGCCCGTGACGACATCGACGCCGTGGTGGTCTCGACCCCCGACCACTGGCACGCCCTGATCTGCATCGACGCCTGCAAGGCCGGCAAAGACATCTACTGTGAGAAGCCCCTGACCCTGACCATCGGAGAGGGTAAGGCGCTGGTCCGGGCGGTCCGCAAGTACGGTCGGGTCTTTCAGACGGGCAGCCAGCAGCGGTCCGATAACCGGTTCCGCTTCGCGTGCGAGTTGGTCCGCAGCGGTCGGATCGGACGTGTCCACTCGGTGATCACCGGCATCGGAGGCGGACCGACGTGCGGGTGGGAGCCCGAAACCGACCCGCCCGAGGGCCTCGACTGGAACCGGTGGCTGGGCCCGGCCCCGTGGAAGCCCTACACCCCGCGTCGGTGCCACTATGAGTTCCGGTGGATCTACGACTACTCCGGCGGCAAGATGACCGACTGGGGGGCGCACCACAACGACATCGCCCAGTGGGGTCTGGGTATGGACGGGACCGGCCCGATCCACGTCAGCGGCGAGGGCGAGTTCCCCAAGGACGGCCTGTACGACACGGCCACGCGCTTCGAGGTGATCTTCACCTACGCCAACGGCGCCAAGGTCTTCTGTCGCAGCCACACGCCCCGAGGGGGCGTGACGTTCCAGGGCACCGACGGGTGGGTCTGGGTGACGCGCGGCAACATCGACGCCGAGCCCAAGTCGCTGCTCAACGAGAAGCTCGGGCCCAACGACGTCCATCTATACAAGAGCACCGACCACCACAACGACTGGCTCGATTGCGTCGAGCAGCGTCGGCGGCCGATCTGCGACGTGGAGATCGGACATCGATCGGTGACCGTCTGCCACCTCGGCACGACGTGCCTGCGGCTGGGGCGGTCGATTCGATGGGATCCCGTCACGGAGCAGATCGTGGGCGACGACGAGGCCGCACGGTGGGTGGGCAAGCCCTTACGGGCGCCCTGGCACCTGTAGCCCTTGCGGGGCCGCGTCGATCGGCGCCACGACCGGAGAGGACAGTGCAACGACTCAACCTGCACGAGGAAACGGAACCTCTGATGGAGCGAGAGAACATGACACGCACACGCTTGAACACGTTGATGGCAATCGCTCTGGCGATGACGCTCGCGGCGGGCAGCGCCCGGGCGGGCCAGGCCCAGATCGATGCCCTCATGAAACAGATCACCAGTGACGATGCCGAGAAGCGCAACCAGGCCGTCCAGGCCTTCTCGGACATGGGTCCCGAGGCGATCAAGCCGCTGCTCACCGCGGTGGGGCACCAGAACCGGTCGATCGGCAAGGCCGCCAGGATGGCCCTGCACAACATCGTCGTTCCCACCGGACGATTCGGCGGCGAGTACGAGCGGATCGCCGCGTCGCAGGCGCTGGCGTCCGAGCTCGGCAACGCCGCCCTGCCCTACAAGACACGGGCGTACATGTGTCGTCTGCTGAGCTACGTCGGCCGTGACGAGGCCGTGCCCGCCCTGGTCACCGCCCTGTCGGCCCAGGACATCCGCGAAATGGCCCGGTGGGCGCTGAGTCGGAACTCGAGCGAGGCCGCGCTGACGGCCTTGCACATGGCGCTGACCGACGCCGATCCCGAGTTCCGCGTCGGCATCATCAACGCCATCGGCCGGCACGCCGAGCGGCGTTCCGTCGAGGTGCTGGCCAAGGAGCTGAAGCACGACAACGACAAGGTACGGATCGCGGCCATGGCGGCCATAGGCAAGATCGCCGACCCCTTCGCGATGGAGCATCTCGAGCCGTTGTTGACGACGGGCTCGCCGAAGCAGCAGGCGGCCGCTCGCGCCGCCTGGCTGAGCCTGGGCGAGACGCTGCTGGACAGCAAACGGCCCTATGCGGCCAGCGTGATCTTCGATGCCGCCCTGGCCTGGGACACGACGTCCCAAGATCGGTGCGTCGCGATCTGGGGCCTGGCCAAGGCCGGCCAGCCGGGCGCGCTCGACGAGCTGTTGGCGGCCCTTCGAGAGGCCAAGACCGACGACGTGCGCGGCGCGGTCACCGAGGCGTTGACGCAGATGCCCTCGCCCAAGGTCACCGAGGCCGTCGTCGCGCTGCTGACGGGCAAGCAGAAGAAATCGGGCCTGTTCAAGGGCGGCAAGGCCCTCAGCCCCGCGAACCAGGCTGCCCTGGTCAACGTGCTCGCGGCCCGCAAGGACAAGGCCGGTCAGCCCGGAGCGGTCGCCGCCCTTCAAAGCGATTCCGAGACGGTGCGCATCGCGGCGCTCAAGTGCCTGGCCGTGATCGGTCAGGCCGATGCGGCACCCGCCCTGGCCGAGAGTCTTCAGAAGCCTGAAGGGCCCGAGCGGCAGGCCGCCGTGTATGCCTTGGGTCGCCTGCCCGCGCCCAACGGCCTGACGTGGCTGCAGGAGGAGGTCTACAAGCCCGGCCTCTCCGAGGACTATCGCATACTGCTCATCAAGGCGATCAGCAATCGCCGCGAGCCCGGCAGCGTGGCGGCGCTCGAGAAGCTGCTCGCCAAGGACCGGCCCGAGTCGATCCGCATCGCGGCCTACGAGGCACTCGGCAAGCTCGGTGATGCCGACGGCCTGCCGACACTGCTCGAGGGCGTGGATCAGGCTGAGGGCAAGGCCCGTGATGCCGCCGAAGCGGCCATGCTCAAGCTCGAGGCCGTTGCGACGCCGCGGATGGTCGAGGCGATGTCCAAGGCCACGCCGCACCAGCAGGCCGCCTTGCTGAGGGTTCTGGGCTTCCGCCATCATCCGAAGATCAAGCCGCTGCTCATCGAGGCGGCCAAGTGCCCGGAAGAGCTGATTCAAGCCGCCGCGATCGAGGGTCTGCGCCGCATGGCCGACCCGAGCACGCTGTCCGTGCTCGAGAAGGCGGCCGCGAAGGGTCCGGCCCGAGGACCGGCCGTCTCGGGCATGATCAACATTGGGGTCAAGTTTCAGAAGCAGGGCAAGAAGGACGAGGCGCTGACGATCTATCACAAGGCCCTGAAGCTGGCCACACGGGACAAGGAGATCCGCCCGGCCCTGGACCGCCTGGCGGAGATCGCCGACCCGTCGAGCTTCGACGCGGCGCGTCCGTTCCTGAACAAGGGCAACGCCAAGGCCAACGCGGCGCGCGTCGTCCTGGCTGTGGGTCCGAAGGTCAGCGACGACCGCAAGGCCGACCTGGTCCCGGCGCTGAAGCAGGCGATCGCCATCGCGCCGAAGGACAAGAACGTCCGCAAGGCCCAAGAGAAGCTCGTGAAGCTCGGCGTGGACATCGACATCGCCAAGGAGGCGGGCTTCGTCACACACTGGTGGGTGACGGGACCGTTCCCGAGCCCGGATAAGGCGATGTTCGATAAGGCCTACTTCCCCGAGAAGAAGGTCGACCTCGGCGCCAAGACCAAGGTCGGCGACAAGGAGTACACCTGGAAGAAGGTGCGGATCAAGGATCCGAGCGGCATCGCCGATCTGCGCAAGCTCGTGGCCAGCGCCGATAGCGTCGGGTGCTACGCCTACGCCGAGGTCACCTCGCCCAAGGATCAGGACGTCCTGCTGAAGATCGGCAGCGACGACGACGTGGTCTGCTGGCTGAACGGCAAGAAGGTGCATGCCAACAAGGTCAGCCGTGGCGTCCAAGTGGATCAGGACGTGGTCAAGGCCAGGCTCAAGAAGGGCAAGAACGCGATCCTGATGAAGGTGCTCAACGGCGGCAGCCACTGGAACATGTGTCTGCGGATCACCGACCGGCAGAACAACCCGCTCAAGCTGACCGAGCGCAAAAAGTAGGGATCGGTGGCTAGCCTTGCTTCATCGGATGTGTCTATAGGGGGCGAATGGACCATGCGTTCGACGGTCTCATCGGAGAGGGCCCCGGACGTACCCTAAGGAGAGCATCTCATGAAAAGGTTGCTGTGGATTGGGCTGTTCGGTGTTGTCCTTGTTGTCAGCACGGGATGTCAGGACGAGGTGAAGTCGGTCCATCAGACCGAGCAAACGCACGAGTCGGAGCCGGTCATGCAGGCGCCGGGTGGTGGCGGCGGTGGTTCGGCCGTCCCCGAGGAGCCGCCGCTCCAGGCCGGTCGCTGGCCCGGCAAGCCCGACGGCGTGACCGCCCAGGCGGCGCTCATGGCTCGACGGGCCGCGGAGATGGACGCCTATCGCAAGCTGGCCGAGCAGATCAACGGCCTGCGGATCGATAGCCGGACGTACGTCCGAGACTTCGTGACGGAGTCGGACCAGATCCGCGCCGATTCGGTGTCGCGGATTCGGGGCGTGGTCTTCACGCACTACGCCTTCCCGCCGGGTGGCGGCATCTGCGAGGCCGAGGCGGCCGTGCGACTGAGCCACGTCATCACGTACCTGAAGCAGTTGCACACCCGCGACATCAAGGGCGACCAGGTCAAGGCGCTGGACTACGAGACCATGCGCCAAGTCAACAAGACCTCGATCGTCCGCGCCACCGGCCAGGGCGCGATTCGAGGTCAGTAGCGGCAGCGCCCAGGAACCTCCTGCCGACAACGACGGCTCGCCTCGCCAACGCGGGGCGGGCCGTTTGCTTGCGCGATACGCCCGAGCCGGGTTGACGCCCGGACGTGCCGATGGCACACTGAGTGACATCACGCGGCCGAATCTGGTCGTCGAGGAACGCCCTCGTCACCGGCAAGGATAGGGCACAGGGCGCGCACGTTAGGCAGAGGACGAACGCCATGTCACAGCAGCAAGTCGATCCGGAGTTGATGAAGATCCTGGTCTGCCCCGAAAGCAAGGCCCCCCTGGTCCAGGTGGACGACGCGCTCTATTCCACGGACCCCAAGACCCGGCGCAAGTATCCCATCCGAGACGGCATCCCCATCATGCTCATCGACGAGTCCGAGGTGGTCGACCCCGAGGAGTTCGAGCGGATCATGGCCGAGCACGGCCCGAAGGAGTAGCTCGCACACGACCGGCGGAAGAAGGACGCAGGTCGTCAGCGCGCCCTGCGCGACTAGGAGGCGGAAGAAGAGCAGCGGAGTCACCCTTCCGGTGGGCAGCCCCTTTCCCGTGGTACCTCACCCCTCGCGTCGGTACTTGACCACCAGGTAGACCCGCGCCGTGCTGCGACCGGTATTGCGCATGCCATGTTGCTGGTCGGCCAGGTAGTGTGCCGAATCGCCCTTGCGAAGCGAGATATCGTCATCGGCCACGTGCAGGTCGACCCGCCCTTGCGCGACCACCAGGAACTCCTCGGTCATGCTGAAGTGGGGCGAGGAGTCGAGCTCCCCTCTCGGCCTCAGCGTGACCTCGTAGAACTCGACGTCCTTCTCCATCGACAACGGGCTGAGGGTGCGGACCGTGACCGTCTCGTCGGACAGGAAGACCTGATTGGGATCGTCCGCGCGGATGACCTGGAGCTGTCGGCGACTCCGGCCCAGCCCCATCAGCTCGCCGAGATCCATCCCGAGGCCGACGGCGATCTTGTACATGACCGCGACGGTGGGGTTGGCCTTGTTCTGCTCGACCTGGCTGAGCATGGCCTTGCTGACCCCGCTGGCCCGGGCCAGGGCGTCGAGGGAGAGGCCTCGCTTCTTGCGGATGCCCTTGACGCGCGGCCCGATGTCGAGGTCGTCGATTTGTCTCATATCGTGAAAATCCGTCCACTATTTTGGACAATCCCCTTGCGATCCGCTCCGGCCTGGTTTACTATACTGAACGAAACGTTCACCCGCAAGGAGGAAACCCATCATGCCCGAGGCCATGAAAGCCATCCGCAAACCCGCCGCCGAGCCGGGCCTGGTCGTCGAGGACGTGCCGATCCCGCCCGTCGGAGCCCACGACGTGCTGGTCAAGGTCGCCGCGGCCAGCATCTGCGGCACCGATCTGCACATCCACAAATGGGACGCCTGGAGCCAGCAGCGGATCCATCCGCCCATCACCATCGGCCATGAGTTCTGCGGCACGGTCGTCGAGGTCGGCTCGGCGGTCGAGCACGTCGGCGTGGGCGATTACGTCTCGGCCGAGAGCCACATCACGTGCGGCATGTGCTTTCAGTGCCGCACCGGGCAGGCCCACATGTGCCCCAAGACCAAGGTCATCGGCGTGGACTGCGACGGGGCGTTCGGCGAGTACGTCCGGGTGCCCGAGAGCGTCATCTGGATGAACGACCCGACCAAGATCGCTCCGGAGATCGCCACCCTCCAGGAGCCCTTCGGCAACGCGGTCTATGCGACGCTCGCGCACGACCTGGCCGGACAGACCGTCGGGGTGTTCGGCTGCGGGCCCATCGGCTGCTTCGCCGTCGGCATCGCCAAGGCCAGCGGGGCGGCCGCCGTCTTCGCCACCGACGTGGTCGACTACCGCCTCGAGCTCGCCCAGGCCATGGGCGCCGACGCCATCTACAACCCCACATACAACGACCGGGACGCTAGCGACGGGCTGAACGGCATGACGAACTGGATCATCGAGGCCAACGAGGGATACGGGGTGGACATCGTGCTCGAGATGAGCGGCGCCTCGGCCGCCATCACCAGCGCCTTCCGGGCGGTGCGCAACGGCGGGCGCGTGACCCTGTTCGGCATCCCGTCCAACCCGGTGGAGATCGACGTGGCCGAGAACATGATCTTCAAGAACCTGACGGTCCTGGCCCTCAACGGCCGGCGGATCTTCGACACCTGGTACAAGACACGTTGGATGCTCGAGCGCGGCGTGGTCGACCTTCATCCGCTGATCACACGGCAACTGCCGTTCGACCGGATCGACGAGGCCATGGAATTGCTCTCGGAAGGACAGGCCTGTAAGATCGTCCTGCGGCCCTCGGAGGTCCCCGTTGAATCCACCGATCGGGCCGGCATGGGCGCGCCGGCGGACGCCAACGTCCGCGGCGTCGTGCGCCATCCCTAGCCCCGACGACGGTCGGCGCGGACGCGACGCCGGCAACGGCAGGCCCCCCGCGATGGGTGGTCGACTGACGTCCCATCTCGTGACGACACGGTGCAGCCATGGCCAAGCAGCAGCCGAAACGGTGGCCCATTTGGAAGATCGTCCTCGTGCTCCTCGCCTTCGCGCTCGGCGCGGTCCTGCTGTTCGTCGCGTCGGTGTACGTCGACGCGACGGCGCCGGAGTCCGACGGCTCCGAGCCCGGCCCGTCGGGCAGCTCCGGCATGCTCGGCGGACTGCTGAAGCTGTTCGGCGCGGTCTGCACGCTGATGGTCCTGGTGTGCATCGGCTGGCTGGTCGTCCGCCGTCAGCAGAGCGTGCCGGCCTGGAAGAAGCGGGCGAAGTTGCCGCCCCACCGCCGCAAGTGATCGACGCCGCCGAGCAACAACCCCATCAAGGAGATGATCATGACCACCGTCGTGGATGACGTCCTGTCGTCCGAGCTCCAGCAGCTGCATGAATCGGGGCAGTACAAGGAGGCGAACGAGCTCCAGTCGCCCCAGGCGCCCAAGGTCTCGATGGACGGCCGGCCGACCGTCATGCTCAGCAGCAACAACTACCTGGGCCTGGCCGACGACCCGCGCGTGGTCGAGGCCGCCAAGCGAGGGCTGGACACCTACGGCATGGGCACGGCCAGCGTACGATTCATCTGCGGGACGATGACGTGCCATCGCGACCTGGAGGCCAAGATCGCCGAGTTCCTGGGCTGCGAGGCCGCCCTGACCTTCATCAGTTGCTGGGACGCGAACATCGGCCTGATCCCCACCCTGGCCGGAACGCCGGAGGACGCCATCTTCTCCGACGCACTGAACCACGCCTCGATCATCGACGCGATCCGGCTCAGCAAGGCCCAGCGGTTCATCTACCCGCATCAGGACCTGGACAAGCTCGCCGAGATGCTCGACAAGGCCGAGGCACGGGTCAAGCTCATCGTCACCGACGGCGTGTTCAGCATGGAGGGCGACATCGCCCAGTTGCCGAGGTTGAAGGAGCTGGCCGATCGACACGGCGCGCTGCTGGTCATCGACGAGTCGCACGCGACCGGCGTGCTGGGCGACCACGGTCGCGGCACGGCCGAACACTTCGGCGTCCTCGGTGAGGGTGTGATCCAGACCAGCACGCTGGGCAAGTCGCTCGGCGGGGCGTGCGGTGGGTACGTGGCCGGCAGCAAGACGGTGTGCGAGTATCTCATTCAGAAGTCGCGGCCGCACCTGTTCAGCAACGCCCTACCGCCGGCGGTCTGTACGGGCTCGACGGCCGCCATCGAGATCCTCATGTCCGAACCGGAGCGTCTGACACGCCTTCGCGAGAACACCGCCCTGTTCCGCGAGCAGATCACCGGGCTGGGCCTGAACGTGGTGAAGGGTCTGACGCCCATCGTCCCGGTCATCGTGGGCGAGACGCCGCTGGCGATTCAGGCCCAGCAGTTGCTGTTCGACCGAGGCGTGTTCGTCAGCGGGTTCGGCTACCCGGTCGTGCCCAAGGGCGAGGCCCGCCTGCGATGCCAGATCTGCGCGACCCACACGCGCGACGAAATCGAACAGGCCGTCGAGGCCTTCCGTGAGGTCGCCGCCGAGCTGAAACTGAGCGCCTAGGTCGCGCGCTATTGCCCCAGCGGAGAGACGACGACGTTGTCGAAGTTGGCCACCGCCCCCGGAGCCACGAGCAGGGCCACGCGACCGGTCGGGATGGTGCGTGCCGTGTCGTTGGCGAACGCGACCCGGGCCCCCTCGATGTAGAAGTAGATCTGCGTGCCCTGAACCGTCACGCGCATGTGATACCATTGCCCCTGAGACAACGGCGCGGCCACACCCGTATCGAGCTGTTGGTCCGCCAGGCCCGAGGTGAAGTTCCAGATGCCCACGACGCCGCCCGTCGTGGACGAGCAGTGGTACCAGGTCTCCTCGTTGGTGAACCGGACTCCCACGGCGTACTCGGCGCCGGCCTGCAGCCGGACGTCGAACTCCACCTCGTAGTCGGTCCAGTTGTCGTCGCCGACGGTAATGATGTGATAGCCGTCGAGCGACGGACCGGCCCCCTCGAGATAGCCGGCCGTGTTCACCGACCAGTTCCCGCTGACGACGGTCCAGCCGTCGAGGGCCCCGTCGCTGAAGTCGTCGTTGATGCTCGAACCGCTCGTGCCCGTTCCGGTGGTCGTGCCGGTCGTGCCGTTGGTGCCCGTGGTCGTGCCACCGGTTCCCGTGATGCCGCCCGTGGTCCCGGTCAGACCGTTCGTTCCCGTCGTCAGCGATCCACCCGAGCCGTCCAGCCCGCGGCTGAAGTAATAGTAGCTGCCGAACGGCCACAGCCACTCATCCATCGTGCAGCCTGCTGCCAGGCAGGCCAGCATCCCGATCGTCACGACCACGCATCGCAATCTCGTCAACACGTTACCGCCTCCCTTGTCCAAACGGCCCCAGCCCTGGCTTGAGGTAAGGTTTGTCCGGCTTGGACCGTCGCAGAGCCTCGTTCTCATGGCGAGGATTCCCATATAGTTTTAGGCAGCCCCACGTGACCAATCAACGCATAAATCCTGGTCGCTTGCGGTATTGCAGGAGTTTAAGGGATTGCTGGAGTCGGGCCGATCTACTACGATGCGGGCGGGATGTCCCTACACCTCGATAACGAGGGAGGTTGGCTGCGACGTTGATCGAGATCGACGGTTCTCAGGGTGCAAGCGGGGGGCAAGTCGTTCGCACGGCGATGACTCTGGCTGCCTGTCTCAGGCAGGAAATCGTCATTCGCAAGATCCGCGCCAACAAGTCGTTCGGCGGGCTGCGACCGCAACACCTCACGGCGGTCCGGGCGCTGGCTCAGGTAACCGGGACGGCGCTGGACGATCTGGAGACCGGGCAGACGCTCCTGCTGTACCACCCCAAGAACATCGTCTCGGGTCGGCACTCCTTCGAGGTGGCCTCGTCGGGCTCGACCTGCCTGGTGCTTCAGAGCATTCTGTTGCCACTGGCCTTCGGTGAGGGCGTAAGTCTGCTGAAACTCACGGGCGGTACGCACAACCCCAAGGCGCCGTGCTTTGAGTATCTCGCCGGCACGTGGTTGCCGCTGCTCAAACAGATCGGATTCTCCTTTGGGTTGGGCATGGCCCAAGCCGGGTTTTATCCGCGCGGCGGTGGGACGGTCGTCGCGCAGGTCGAGGGCGACGTCCAGCGCGACAGCCTGACCCCGCTGAACCTGACGGACCGCGGGGAGTTCAAGTCGCTTAGCGGCGTGATCAAGATCGCCAACCACCCCATGAGCGTGGGCTATCGCATGCGTCGCGCCGCCCATGCCGTCATGGACCGACGAGGCATCCAACCCGTGGACATGGACATCGAGGTGATCGAAGCCGACGACCCGGCGAGTTGTTGCATCCTCGAGCTAGAATATGAGCACACGCGGACGACCTACGTCGGCGTCAGCACGACGGGCAAGACGCCGGAAGGTGCGGCCTCGGAGGCCGTCGGGGCCATCGCCGACTTCATGGACGAGGAAAAGTCGGGACGGGCGGCTCTCGATCCCTTCGCGGCCGACCAGATGATCGCGCCGCTCTCGCTCGTGCCCGGCACGAGCCGATTCACCACGTCCATGATCACCGATCATGTCCTGACGACGGCCTCGGTCGTGGAACGGATGACCGGACGCAAGATCGTCATCGAAGGAGAGAAGGATAAGCCCGGCACGATCACCCTCGCCTAACGAGCATCGCCGAGCTGGATTATGGAGCTGGCCCCTATGGACATCGACGAGCTAGCCGAGCTGGCCAAACGCCAACGACGAGGCGAGGTCTCCGAGCAGGAGTTGGCGGAGCTGTTGCAGACCATCAGCACGAGCGTCTCGTTCGAGTCGGCCCTGACCTCCTTCGAAACCCTGTACGGCCCGCCGAAACCGACCTGGGGAGAAGGCCCGGTCAGCATCGCCGCCCTCGACGCCACCCAGCCATGTCTGGAATACGCGAAGGTCCATCTCGTCCGATGGCTCTTCGCCACGGCCGGAGACTTCGACCGACTCAACGCCAAGTACTTCCCGCGTCACCCGACCAGCGTGATGCAACTGGGCAACGGCCGTTTCGCCATCATCGACGGGCACCATCGACTTTGGCGCGCCGGCGTGCTGCTCGGCCCGTCCGGCACGGTCACGGCCCGCATCATCTCCTCGCAGAACCAAGATTTGCTCGCCAACTTCCGGCGGCTCGTCCAGCGTGTCGCCGAGATGAACGAGTCGGCGTCCCTGCGATACCTGCCCATCCGCGACCAGCCCAAACCCGAAGACCTCGCCGCGAACCTTCAGAAGGATCTCGAGCTGCCGCACTGGCTCGAGGAGATCGGCGACGCGACGCCCTGAGGGCTGTCCCGACCTTAGGACGACTTGCCCCGGCCGCGCCACGGCACGGGCGCGCCCTTCTTACAGTACTGCTGAGAGCCGTTTGGCCACAGCCGGATACGCACCGGGAAAGTCAACGGGGCTATCTCAAGCGGCCATCTTCGTCGGACGATACCCACACGGGAGCAGCCTGTACGAGAGGGGGTATTCCCATGCGCCGGCCCCCTCTCGAGACGACCTTGGAGGCATCTCATGGGCCCTAGCCACGCCTACCTGCGCACGCTGACGCTGCCGGTGTGGATGATCTACGTCGTGGCTCAGGGATGCCTACCCGCCGGCGACCTCGGACCGATGCCCTTGACGGGCGATGCCGAGGCCCCTGGAGTCACGGCCGGAACAACCGTCGCGCCCGTCCTCACACCTGTTGTGGAGGCGCGTATCGCACGAGCCGAGGTCACTCTTCCAGCTCCCGAGGACGACGCCTTGCCGACCATCCAGCTCGATGCATCGCCGGCGATGGCCCTGACCGTCCCGGCCCGGCAAGTGCTCCGGATCAGCCTGGACGGCCAGGTCAACTGGAAGGAAGGCGGACGGGACACCGTCGAGGTATCGATCACCATCGATGCCAAGATCGACAACGCCTGGGTGACGCTGGGCGAACAAGCCGTTCGAGGCAGGAGACAAGGCCCGACAACCGCCGGCGCAAGGGCCATCGTGCCTATCGTCTTCGAGTCACCGGCCGCCCGCACTCTCCGCGTAACGGCTCACATCGCGGTCTGGTCGCCTGGCCAGTCTTACGAGGAGGAGCCCGTCATCCAGCGGACGGCGGAAACACTCATCACACTCGAGGTCACGCCCAGCACGATCATGCGCTCGACTGAGCCGACCCTGCCACCGAGCCCCGTCGGGCCGCAATGGCTGGAGCCCGTCCCTTAGGTGGCCCGCGAGCCGCTGTCGCCCTCTACCGGTCGATCAAAGATTTCCAGCACGGCCCACGTACTTGCTTGGTGCGGGGGTACTCAGGACATCCCACGCACTGCCGTAGCATGACCTAGGCGCCCGGACCGTGTTAGATGAGGCTGCTGTTGAACATCGTGGACGTGTTGCCAATCCGAAACAGAGATGTAAGTCCTATAACTTCGGACCCTTGAGAGCGAACCCCGCCTGCCTTCGACGCCCCAGGCGTTGCCCGCACACAACGTCGTCAGGAAGCCGGCGCGCGGCCCCTTAGCTGGCCTGATAATGTAAGACCTGCTTCTAAATAGCCTTATGAGATACGCGGCGCGCTTCCATAAGGGCGGTACGAATGTGGCACCTTTATTGCTAAGTTCTTCATGCCAGGAAGGTCACGTCGTGCCGGTTTCTGCGGCCATTCCTTCCATCGGTGGGTCAGGGCTTATGCAGACCGAACGGCGAAAGCACCGTCGACTGAGCATCCGCCTGCCGATCTCGTATTCCGTCGTCGAGGACGACGTCAGTGCAGCCGACAGCACCGAGACGATCAACATCAGCACCGGCGGCGCCTACTTCGGAACGGATCGGAAAGACATCTACACGGGAACCATGCTGGATATGGAGTTGACGATCCCACCCGGGCAAGGCCACTTCCCCTACGAGGGTCGCATCAGCAGTCGCGGTGTCGTCGTCCGTGTCGACGAGTTGAACGAAGGCCCCAACCGCTTCGGCGTGGCCACCCAGTTTCGCGAATCACCCCGCTTCATGTTCTAGCCGCTGCCGCGGTCGCCGCGCCTCCCCTTCGAGGGCGATACCGTCGTGGTCGGCACGGGGTCGTTTTCGCCGTCGTCAGACCCGCTTGATCACGACGGCCGTCAGGTCGTCGGCCTGCTGGCCGCCCTGGCCGAAAGCCTTTACCTGCCGGTAGAGCTCCTGGATGATCTCGCCCGCGGGTCCACTGCGGGTCTGGCGGAGGATTTCTTCGAGCCGGGGCGTGCCGAACTGCGTGTTGTCCGGACCGACCCACTCGAAGAAGCCATCGGTGACCAGCAGCAACGTATCTTCGGGCTTGAAGTGAAGGGGGGCGACCTCGTCGTAGGTGGCCCCGGCCATGAGTCCGAGCGGCACGCCGGTGGCCTGAAGCTGGTCCACGCGGTCGTCCCGTGCCACGTAATGGAACAGGGGGCCGTGTCCGGCGCTGCCGAAGGCCAGTTCGCTTCGCCCGGCGTCGAGCAACCCGAAGAAGCACGTCACAAATCGGTCCGCCGGCAGGTCTTCGACCAAGAGGTCGTTGACGCGGGAGATGATCTCCCGCGGGTCGTCGCTGGACATGGCCGTGGCCCGCAGCAGGGCACGGCACTCGGCGATGACCAAGGCAGGCCCGATGCCGTGGCCCGTGGCGTCGGCGATGGTCACGGCCAGCTTGCCGTCGGGCAATCTCATGAAATCGAAGGCGTCCCCGCCGGTCTGGTCGGCGGGCTTGTTCCATCCGGCGATGTCGAAGCCTTCGATCGCCGGCGCCTCAGCGGGCAGGAGCTCCTGCTGGATCGACCGGGCCACGTCGAGGTCGTGCTCCAGCTTGCGCTTCATGGCGTACTGATCGAGGAGGACCTGTCGCTGGATCGCGGCACCGGCCTGGGCGGCCAGCGTGGCGGCCAGTTGTTCGTCCCAAACCCGGAAGTGTCCGTCGGCCTTGTTCAAGACCTGGAGCACGCCGACGACCTTGTCATCCAGCCCGAGCAGCGGTACGGAGAGGACGCTCCGGGTTCGGAAGCCGGTTTGCCGGTCGACCTCCTTGTTGAACCGCGGATCGATGTAGGCATCGGCGACATTGACGATCTGCCGGCCCTGGACGGTGGCGCCGGCCAAGCCGAGCTTGGCGGAGAAGCGGATCTCGTCCGAGTCGGTCGCGACGTAGCTGTAGAGCTCGTCGGTCTCGGCGTCGTAGAGAAAGACGCTGGCCCGCTCGCACTCCATCACGTTGCGGGCGGCCCGCTCAATCTGCGAGAGCATCGAGTGAAGGTCCATCGTGGCGCCCAGCTCGCGCGCCACGGCCAGGACACCCTTCAGATCCGAGAGCTGCTCGTCGACGCCGGGCATGCACATAGCTTCTCCCTCAGCTCGGACGACGGATCAGGCCACCCCCACGGTCAACAACCCCGGAAACCAGAAGCTGAACTTGCGATGACGTATCGTACGGAAGCCCGCCTGCTTGAAGTAGCGGTTCATGGTCGACCATTCGGCGTGGTAGATCTCGCCCTCGACCGCGCCGATGCACACGTCGAACGTCATCCACCCGACGACGTTGTCACGAAAGCCGTCGATGATCATCAATCGCCCGCCGGGCCGGAGGATGCGATGCATCTCGGTCACCACGTCCTGCTGATGCGGGTAGTGGTGGAAGCTGTTGCTGCACGTGATGACGTCGAAGCTGTCGTCGGCGAAGGGGAGGTGCTCGCTGTCGGCGTTGAGGAACTGAGGGGCTTCCAGACCGAGGCCACGTGCCTTGTCCCGGGCGACGCGACACATCTGCGCCGCGTAATCGAGGGCGACCAACCGGCCGATCGGCAGGCGCGTGGTCGCGATCATCGAGGCCAGCGTGCCGCTACCGCACCCCACGTCGAGCAGGTCGAGGCTCGGCCCGTCGTAGCCCCGCCACCGGTAGATCTCTTCGAGGAAGATGCGATAGCTGGGCTTGAAGAGGAAGTGGTTGAGGTAATGGGCGTCGTAGCTGTCGGCCCAGGCCTCGAACTCCTCGCGGGCTCGGCTCTTCATCGCGTGATGCTTGGTCATGGACGGCCTCAGTTATCGGACGCTACGGTTGCGGCTCGACCAGGGCGACTATAGTGCGGTCCGGCGCGGTTGGCAACGCGAACACTCCCGCGACCGTGAACGCATGACCGAACCCAGACCGCGCATGTTGGTGTCCGATTCGGTCCGCCCACAAGCTGTAGTGCACCCGTCGTCGCCGGGGTTTTCAAGGCCAATGGGGCCATGCGATTGGTTCAAGAACGCTTCCGGCAATGGCCGATAAGATCACCCGTGGGCGGCCCAAGCCACCGCCCTCGGCAGATGACGAGCCATCCCTATCGCCGGGGAAACGGGAGCCATGACCAAGCGACAGATCATCGACGCCATTCTCCAGTTCAACCGGACCGCCAAGGTGGATTTCCTGGCCGGCTTCTCCGAACAGGACCTGATGGAGTACCTGCAACACCTCGAGGCCGTGTTCCATCGCAACGAGCGATCGCGCGGCTCGTGCCATGCCCTCGTAGCCTAGGCGGGACGAACGCCTCGACACCCCACCCGAACCGATGCCCTGCGGCGTGAAGCCTCGCCGGCTTCGAGGGATCCGCGATCACGTTGCCCCAGCGGCGCGGTTCCGCGTAGGACCGGGTCACCGACATCGTCCGAAACCGCACGCCTTTACCGACCGCGGCAAACCGATTGTGATCTGCCCGGTCGTCCGCTAGAATGCCCCCTTCACTCTGAGCGTTTGACCTGAGCGTAGGACATCGTGGCTGGAGCTGACGGGAGGCCAGATTCATGAAGCAGAGGAACATCTACCTCGGACACGATCAATTGCCGAAGGCGTGGTACAACGTGGTGGCCGATCTGCCGTGGCCCCCGCCCCCGCCCCTGAACCCGGCGAACCTCCAGCCGCTGCCGCCCGAGGCCCTGGAGGCGATCTTCCCCAAGGCCCTGATCGCTCAGGAAGCGACGGCCGAGAAGTGGGTCGAGATCCCCGAAGAGGTGCGCAAGATCCTCGGGCTGTGGCGTCCGACGCCGCTGGTCCGGGCGACCGCCCTGGAGGAGCATCTCAAGACGCCCGCTCGGATCTACTACAAGAACGAGTCGGTCTCGCCGCCGGGCTCGCACAAGCCCAACACGGCCGTCGCGCAGGCCTACTACAACAAGCAAGAGGGCTTCACCCGGATCGCCACCGAGACCGGCGCCGGGCAATGGGGCAGCGCCCTGTCGTTCGCGTGCTGCCTGCTGGATCTCGAGTGCAAGGTCTACATGGTCCGCGTGAGCTTCGACCAGAAGCCCTACCGGAAGCACATGATTCACGCCTGGGGCGCCGAGGTGGTGCCCTCGCCCTCGCCGGACACGCAGTCGGGCCGCATGATCCTCGAGCGGGACCCCGACACGAGCGGCTCGCTGGGCATCGCCATCAGCGAAGCCGTCGAGGACGCCGCCACCAGCGAGAACACGAACTACTCGCTCGGAAGCGTGCTCAACCACGTCTTGCTGCACCAGACCGTGGAAGGCCTCGAGGCCCGAGAGCAGCTCGACCTGGTCGGCGAGAAGCTGCCGGACGTGGTCATCGGCTGCTGCGGCGGCGGATCGAACTTCGCCGGGCTGGCGTTCCCCTTCGTCAAGGACAAGGTCGACGGCAAGGACATCACGATCCTCGGCGTCGAGCCGTGCGCCTGCCCGACGATGACGCGAGGCGAATACCGCTACGACTTCGGCGACACGGCCCAGAAGACGCCGCTGGTCAAGATGCATACGCTGGGGCACAGCTTCGTGCCGCCGCCCGTTCACGCCGGCGGGCTGCGCTACCACGGTATGGCCCCGCTGGTGTCGTTCCTGATCGACAAGAAGGTGATCGACACGGCCGCGTACCATCAGATCGAGTGCTTCGAAGCGGCGCTCACGTTTGCGCGGACGGAAGGCATCATCCCCGCTCCCGAGACGTCGCACGCGATCCGGGCCCTGATCGAGCATGCCGAACGGTGCCGCGAGCAGAACAAGGAAGAGGTGCTGCTGCTGAACTTCTCGGGGCACGGGCACTTCGATCTCGCCTCGTACGACCTGTTCATGTCCGGCCAGCTCGAGGACTACGAGTATCCGGAGGAGGCGATCGCCAAGGCCATGGCCGCCGTGCCCGTGGTGAATCAGTAATCGAGGCGCCGCCGGGCGAGCCCCCGTCATCCACGCCCTGGCGAGCGCGTTTCGGACCGCCTGGTCAGCAGGCATCGCGAGCGACCCGCGTGGTCGGGCGCGACCTGCCGGTCAGGCGGTCGTCTTTTGCGCGGTCTTGGCAGCGCTTATCGCGGGGACGGCCGTGGGGTGAGTCGGCTCAGGAGGGGTCGTCCGGCGAGGACGGCTCGCCGTTCTTCGAGGGCTGGCCCCAGGCGACGAGCTCCATCGATGCGGCCAGCTTGTCGTCGGCCGTCAAGATCATCCGCACCACGCCGTAGATCGGAGCCGCGGCGGAGGTCCAGGTGCGTCGCTCGTACATCACGCCCTCGAAGCGCCAGCGGGCGATGGTCAGGCGGACCGGCCAGTCCTTCTCGGCCACGCGGAGCGAGGTCTCGCTGGCCACGACCTCGGCGTCGTCACGCTCGGCCGCCCGCATGGCCCAGTCGAGGTCCAGCGGTTCGCGCCGCTCGGCCGGCAACCCGGTCGGGGTGCCCTCGATCCACATCTCGAGTCGCAGCACGACCACGTCCGGCCGACGCTCGACGACCGTGAGACGTTGCTCGAAACCGCCGGCCATCCGATAGTGGGCCCATTGGCCGACCTCCGCGCGCTCCAGCGGGGTGACGGGCGTGACGGCGACGTTTCCCTCCGAACGGGTCGACGGGCGCGTCGGCTCCTGGTCGGCGGGCTTAGGCTGTTCGGCGCGGTCGGTCGTTGGCTGACGCCAGACGGGCTCAGACTCCGACGGCGACCTGTCGGATGGCCGGGACGACTCGCCATCGCTCGACCGATCTCGACAGCCGACCACTAGGAACATGAGACAGACCACGGCCGTGCACCACAGCCTGGATTGTAAGTTGAGTGATGCGTCCCACACGGGTTTGGCCTGGGCGACGTCCATCCCGTTTGAGTAGCGAAAGCCAATGCTTTCGTCAACATTTTCCGATAAGCAACTATCCGGCCGGCGCGATTTTCAATTGACGGTAGCGTCGTCGACCCTAGAATGGATGCAGCATCCACTGTGGAGCACTGAGGACCCACCGCCATGGAGAACGTGACGCAGGACGAGCAGGTCCAGCAGATGGCCGAGGAGATCTTCGAGATCACCAAGCTGAGCTGGATGGGATCGCTGAAGGACAGCACCGACGACGACTACGATCTGAGCGAGTCGGAGTTCCTCGCGCTGGATCTGCTCACCAAGTGCCAATCGCTCACCGTTGGCGAGATCCAGAAGAGCATCGATGTGCTGCCCGCGCAGATGAGCCGGATCATTCGCAGCCTCGAGCATAAGACGGAAAGACCGCTGGTGCGATGCAGCCTGAACCCGAACGACAAGCGGAAGATCGATGTATCGCTCACCGATGAAGGCCGCGAGGCCCATCGCGCTTACCAGACCGCCAAGCTGAGCACCACGATCCTCGTGCTCAGCGAGCTAAACGAGTCGGACCGCGAAGAGTTCATGCGGATCTTGCGGCAGATCCGGCAGAAGTTCGTGGAAGTGGTCTCGAAGGCTCGCCAATAGCGCCCTCTCTCAAGAAAAAACTTTCTCACCGTGCTAACTATTCCCGGCGGGGTAGTGTCTATCTGTGTGGCTCGGGGTAACCCCCCCTGCCGACTCGAACGCGTGGCTGCCCGCCGGGGTACCTAAAAGTTTGTGCAGGAGCAGGTTGCAGAGAAAAGGAGGCGTGGCATGGGCAAGATCAGAGGGTTCATCCTGGCAGGAGGGGTCGCGACGTTGCTGCTTCTGGGCCCGGGAGCAGACGCGGCCAGGGCCGACTTCTATCTGTCGGTCGGCGTCGGCGGCGGATCGTACCGGAGCACCTGTCCGCCTCGACCGGTCTACGTGGCGCCGTCGCCCTGTTACACGAGTTCGTACAGGAGCTACTCGACCAGGAGCTACTGCCCGCCGACGCGGCACACGACGGTCTACCGCAGCAACCGCTGCAGTCCGGTCGCGCCGCGGTACTACGGGTCGAGCTGCGGCACGTACTACCGACCGCCGGTCCGTCATGTGCGGCGTCACACGAGGCGGGTGTACTATGTCGAGCCTCGGACGCGAAGCTATCACCGGTATCACGGCCGTCGGGTGTACCACTCGAGGCCCAGGTGTGATCCCTACCGGACGCGACGCCACGTCGCGCCGCATGTTCGGATCTGCCGTTAGGCCTCACCACGGGCCGCGAATCAGCGACACGCCGAAAGCGGGAGTCGCATCGGCCGGCGTATGGTACGGCCCAAGCGAGCGGAACAACCGATCTTAACGTAGGCGGTGGAGTCTACGCGGCTGGGGGCCCGGTGCGGTGCCGGGCCTCCGCTTTTTGTATTCCCTGTCCGCGTTGGGGCCGTTCCAGCCAGGCAAGCACCTCATACCGCCGCGCGATTCTGACGCACACATCAACGGTCGACCATCGACGAGGACATGCAATCCGACCCGGTCAGTGGTATCGTGTCGTCGCAGATCCAAGCCGGGCGCTCCGCCTATCCGTTTGCCTCGTCGCCGCGCCCGGTCGGACGAGCCCCAACAAGGAGAGGCCTGCCATGAGCCGATCGGCGAACGTGTCGTACGCGGTTGGACTGACCATGCTGGCCGTGTTGGCGTTGGTATCCGTCGGTCTCGGCGCCGAGGAGCCGTTCGACTACTTCAGCAACTCCTGGAGCGTCATCGGCCTGAGGGACTACCAACGCGGGACACGGATCACACCGACCAACGAGCTGCTCCTGCCGGATACGTCGAAGATCCGCCTCCACTACGGTCGGCAGCTCCAATCGCTGAGCCGAAAGCACACCAAGACGCTGCTGGACGGCTGGCTGCCGATCGTGCAGGTCACGGCCCGAGACGGCGACGTTCGCTATGACTTCACGTTCTTTGCCACGCCGCGATCGACCGTCAAGGATTGGCGGGCTGCGTTTGCCTGGCCCACCGAGGGCGAGGACTACGACAACCATATCCGCGTCGTGATGACGAACGAGGGGTCGGCGGTCGCTGAGGCGACGCTGGCCTTGGAGCGCATCGGACACCGGAAACCGGACGCCACGGGCAAGCTGGACAAAACAGCCCGAAGCGCCGCAAAGCGGTCCCTCAAACCGGCCGCGAAGGCCACATGCTGGTATCTCGTGCGCACTGGACCTGGCGGGGACGGAGGTGCGTCCAAGGATGAGGTGGCCGCGGTCGCGACGGAGCCGGGGGCCGAGGCCGAGATGTGGCTCGGCCGGACCGTCCGGACCTGGCGCGGCCTGATGGACAAGGCCGCGCGGATCGAGGTGCCCTGCCAGAAGGCCACCGAGGCGCTCCTGGCCGCGCACGTCTGCCAACTGATCGCGGCCGACCACGGCGAGCTGCACGGGGGCGAAGGCTTCTACGACGAGTTCTACATCCGCGACGCCGGCTACCAGATCATGGAGCTCGAGGAGGCCGGGCTGTGGGACGCGGTCGACAAGGCCATGAAGGCCTACCTCCGCAGCCAACGACCGGACGGCCGCTTCGAGACGCAGAAGGGCCAGTTCGATGCCAACGGCCAGGCGGTGTGGGTGCTGTGGCAATACTACAAGATCACGCGCGATCGCGGATGGCTGGCGAAGGTCTACCCGCAGATGCGTCGCGCGGTCGACTGGACGATGAAGGCGCGACGTCGGGCCCCGACCGACTCGCCGTTCGCCGGCGTCCTGCCGAACGCCCTGGCCGATGGCGAGTACCTGTGGAACGGCCAATACCACATCGTGGGCTATGACTTCTGGAACCTCAGGGGGATGCTCTGCACGGCCGAGGCGGCCCGCGTGCTCAACAAGAGCGACGAGGCCGAGCGTCTGTCCGCCGAGGCAACGTCGTATCGGGCGGCCATCGACGCGGTCTGGAAGCGGACGGGCCTGCCGCACTTTCCGCCGAGTTGGGAGAAGGCCGGTACGCACTGGGGCAACACCGAGACGCTCTGGCCCACGGAGCTGTTCGACGTCGCCGACCCGCGGGTCGGCGCCTTGCTGACCGAGGTCCGCGAGCGCCACGGCGGTGGCTTCATCGAGGGCACGATCCAGTGGCTGGGGCATCAGGACGCGATCCACCCATACATGTCGGCCTACTCGACGATGGCCTCGCTGATCCGCGGCGAGCACGAGACGGTCGTCGAGGACTTCTACTGGTACCTGCTCCACTCGTCGGCCACACACGCCTTCCCCGAGGGCATCTACACCAAGCGGCGCTTCGCGTGGAGCCACACGATCCCGCACGTGACGGGCGCCTCGAACTACGCCCTGATGCTGCGGCACATGCTGATCCATGAGCGCGGCGACGAGCTGCATCTGCTCTCGGCCGTGCCGGACTGGTGGCTGGGAGCGTCGCAGACGATCGCCGTCGAGCGGGCGCCCACCCACTTCGGCGTGATGGGCATGACGGTCCGCGGCCAGCCCGGTGGTGTGACCTTGGCGATCGATCGGCCGAAGCGGAATCCGCCTGAGCGGATCGTCCTGCACCTGCCGGCATCGCGGCGGCTGCTCGAGCCCGTCGCCGGCGTGAGGGTCATCCAGCGAAGCGATCAGGAGGTACGTTGGGACTTCGATCATGTCGTCGCGCGGTACCGCGAGATCGCGCCGCCCTCGGCCAAGCCCATCCCGGGCCTTGTGGCGTTGCCGCTGGGCAAGCCGCCGGCGAAGGAAGACTGCGTGATGCTCGACCTGACCGGGGTGGCGAACACCGACCCCTTCACCGCGCCCTTCGGCGTGCCCAACCCCGGCAGGTTTCTCTTCACCGGCATGCCCGTGGGCGTCCAGTGGGTCGGCAACGTGCCCTTCGGGATCATCGACCCGGCGAGCAACCGCGGCAAGGGCTTGGTTGTCTTGCACAGCCCGAAGGCACCCTCGAACCGCGACTGGCCGATGCGGGTCACGATACCGGTCGGGGCTCGAGGCAAGCGGCTCTACTTCCTGGGTAACGTTCACGGTTGGGGAACCGGCGATCCCGGCACCGGCCGATGGGGCGCCGTGGCGATGTACGAGATTCGCTACGTTGATGGGCACGTGCAGGAGGTGCCGCTCATCACGGGACGGACGGCCGAGGATTGGACCCGCCAGCAGGAGGCCACCGACGTCCATCGCGGCCTGGAAGGCACACCGTGGCACCTGAACGTGCTCGGCGTGTCGTTGAGGCCCGTTGAGATCAAGGAGGTCGTGTTCCGCGATCTCGGGACGGTCGCCGCACCGCTCCTGGCGGCCGTCACGCTCGAGAAGTAACGGGCGTCGCGGCAACGATCGTCGCGTGCGCCCGGCCGGCCGAAGCTCGGTAAGGTAGACTCTGCCTTGCGCTTGCGAAGGTGCGGGGGTGGTACGTCTGGTCCTCACGCTGCGCGGGGGCTTTGTCGTTCAGGTCGTTCTCCAGAAACAGACAAACCTTGCGCCGTGGCCTGCATCTAACCGGAAGACCGTGTAGCTCCCTCCACCGCCACCCCGAATGGAGCCGTGTTCCGAAATTGGCTGCACGGCGAACACGAGCGAGCCGGGGAGGCATTCTTATGACCACCAAGACACTGAGCTTGTTTGGCGGACTCCTGGTCGCGGCGGCCGCGCTGGGCGTCGAGGCTCGCCCGGCCAAGGCCGATTTCTACCTCAGCATCGGCGCCGGCTCGGGCCACTACGGCAGGAGC
Organism: uncultured Planctomycetales bacterium; assembly: GCA_964622545.1. Taxonomy (GTDB): domain Bacteria; phylum Planctomycetota; class Phycisphaerae; order UBA1845; family JAFGLZ01; genus JAFGLZ01. The sequence goes on from CAZUQM010000005.1 coordinate 137,537, forward strand.
TACTGCGCCCCGAGACGCACTTATGTCCGTCGGTCGTACACCTACCGGAGCCCCTATCGGAGTCGCTACCACAGCGGCACCTACGGTGGACGGTCGCATTGCGTCAGCCCACGAGCGTATCGCAGCTTCGGGCACTATGGTCGGAGCGGCTACAGCACACGGTATCGCTCGCGCACCTATGTGAGTCCGTATCGGTCGCACGGCCGGTCGTTCGGTCACGTGCGAGGGTTCAGCGGCCCGCGGTTCCGTCGGTGCCGATAGGTTGCCGTTGTGAATCAATCAGCGGGGGCGGCGGTGCTCCCGTCGCCCCCTTCCTGAAGGAGGCGTCTGACACCGCGCTCAGGTCGCCCGCGCCTTCGTGACACCTCGGCACCTCAACCCATCAGCCGCAGTCGCCCGGCATGGAGATCGCGGCCACGCCGAGCGGTCAATGTGCTACCCGACTGCCGCGCCGGCTTGGCGTGGCTAACCCATTCTTAATCCTTCGAAGCGTGCGACCAACAGAGACCGACGTGTTGGGGTTGGTAACGTAACCTGTTGGAAAACAACCTTTCTTCGGTTCGTCGCATGACGCGCTCAGCGCCGGGCTCGCGACCTGACAGCGACAGTCCATTGGGGCACACCGATCGTTGCCGGTCACCAAGGCAATTCCAAGAATGACAGGACGACGGGCAATACGCCCCGTCGAGAGCCGTTTCACTCGGTGTGCACAACAGACGGCTTCACAGCAGACGGATCCATGTTACGTCGCATGGGTTGGGGGTCGGACTAGCGAGTAGCACAAGGAGAGTCTGATGAAGCGAGCGCGTTGGGCAGGTGGATTGGTATGTCTTACTGCGGTGGGGTTCCTGGTCTGCGGCGGGTGTCCTGACGACAACCCGCTGCTTTCGATTCTGGAGGACCCCGATGTGGCGGCCGGCTTGCGGGAGGCCCAGGTGTTCGGGCTGCTCGCCGAGCTGGCCGAGGGCGATGCGCCTGATACGGACGCCGAGGCGATCGACGCGGAGCCCTTCTTCGGTGAGGACAACGCGGCCTACGCGGTCGTGTCGGCCGCGAAGGTCGAGCTTTCGGAGGCCGCGATCCTGGCCGAGGCCGAGACGCCCGACGGCGGACCGCCGCCGCGTCACGGGAAGCTGGCAGGTCGGTTCATCAGCGACTGTCCCGACCTCAACTCCTACGAATGCGGCGGGGCCTTCCGTGGCCAGTGGTTTGATCCGAACGACAACGTCCTCGGCGTCGTTCGGGGCGAGTATTACCCCCTACCGACGGATCAGCTCCCGGAGGGCCTGACCGGATGCGGCGTCTTCCGCGGCAAGATCATCGACAACGAGGGGCGCTTCCTCGGCTTCATGCGGGGTCGTTACGGTCGTGGACCCGAGGGGCGCGGGCTGTTCTTCGGGTATTGGGTCGGCCGGTATCACCACCGCATCGGCGTGGTGAAAGGCCATTGGGACGATGATCCCGAGAATCCCGGCGGCGTGTTCAAGGGACGGTGGGCGTTTCTGAATATCTGCGCTGAGGTGGCGTCGCTGCCGCCGTATGCGTTCAAGTCGGACGACTTCGGCGGGATCGAGCCGACGGACGAGGTGATCGACGTGACGCGGTTGGCGATCGCCCCGGAGCCTCCGCTCGACAGCCAGCCGACCGTCTTCGAGGAGCCCGATGTTCGCCACAACCTGATCCCGCCGTGCATCGACCCGAACCTGCCGTGGGGCTTCGTGCGAGGCTGGCACGCCCCGTACATACCGGTCGATGCGAGCGATGCTGTCACGGCCACGGCCGTCGGTGAGGAGCTCGTTTCGAGCGAGATGGAATCGGACGTGGCGTCCGGCGAGTTCATGCCCCACCGGCCGGGCTGGATTCGGGCGCGCTGGCGGAATCATCAAGGAACGGTCGTGGGGATCCTCGTGGGCCACTACCATCCGCTGCCGCCGTCGACGGACGCGGTCTCGGCGAGTGTGGAGGAGTCAACCGTCTCGCCGGTGCATGCCGGAAAGCTCTACGGCGTCTGGTACGGCAAGATCCTGTCTCTCGACGGTACGTTCCGGGCCTATGCAAGAGGTGTCTACGGCCGGAGCCACCACGGATTGGGCGTCTTCCGCGCGCACTATGTCGGGGTCGACGGTGACGTGCTCGGCAGGGCGTTCGGTCGATGGATCATTTGCCCGCTCCGGCTTGGTGGGCCGCTGTTCGGCTTCTGGAACGGCAAGGGCTACGAGCCGCCCGACGAGGAGCCGCAGTAATCCCTAGCAACGATGGCTGTGAAGTCGTCAGGGGCGGTGGGCGCCAACTTCGGGTCCGCCGCCCCGGCGCCGTTTGTCCAGCCGACGACAGCATGCCCACCTTGGGTTGAACCTTCCTCTGGCAAATCTTCCCTGATCGGTTAGGGTGGGGCTCGAGGGCTCCGGGATGGGGCCTCGAACCTGGTGCGGTTTTCACCGACGGTGATCGGTGTGGCAGGCTCGGGCCGCGGGATGCGTCCCGCGCAGGCGTCCTGGAGGCAAGCCTCTCGTACCGGCCGGCTCGGCAGGCGCCTCGCCATCCCGCCTTACCGCCGTCGAAGAAGGCTCCTGGGAAGCCTTCTCTGGGTAGGAGATTGTCATCATGGTACGAACGCAGCGCAACAGCCTCTCTCGTGTCGAGCAAACCCAGCCGCTGACTCCGTGCCGACGGGTCCTGTGTGGATCGGTGCTGCTGGCCTCGGCCATGGCGTGGGGCGCCCCACCGACGTACTTCGCGGACGATTCGCTTGGCGGCACCCTCGCCCGCGACCATCAGAGCCGGGGCATCTACTTCGAGGGCAAGCATCGGCGGACGTACGTGGCCTACATGGACCACGACTTCGACGCCCGCGTTATAGCCTACGATCACGACACGAAGCAGTGGACCCAGGCCGTGCGGGTCGACGACTGCATCGCCGAAGTCGGCTGGTGCAAGGGCATCAAGGACGGGCACAACGCGCCGAACATCTGGGTGTCCAAGAGCGGGACGATCCATCTGCTCTACGGCAGCCACGGCACGCCGTTCAAGTACGCGCGCAGCAAGGCCCCGGAGGCCATCACGCGGTGGGAGCTCGGCAAGCGGCTCAGCAACTACGCCACCTATCCCTTCTTCTCGCAGCTACCCGACGGCGAGCTGCTGGTGTTCTACCGCTACGGGCCGACGGGCGGCTACAAGAACCCGTTCCTGGGCCTGCTGAGGACAAAGGACGAGGGCCGCACCTGGAGCGAGGTCAGCAAGCTGGCCGGGTTCGGCAAGGCCTGCAAGCTGAACGGACGAAACGCCGTCTACGACTCGACGATCGGACGGATCCACCTGAACCTGGCGCTGATCCCCAAGGGCAGTTGGTCGAGGTACGCATGCCAGTACGATCCGAAGGCCGACAAGATGTACTCCTGGGACGGTAAGACCTACCTGGGCAAAAGGCCCGGCGATAAGGAGCTGATCGAGCAAGGCCGCGTGGCCGGACACACGCTGTGGGAGATCGTCGTGCACGACGGTGTGGAGTACTTCCTGCTGAAGCGCGGCAAGGGCCACGCCTTCGCCGTCTGGGACGGCAAGACGCTGGCGTGCCACGACATCCCCAAGGAAAAGACGGTCGGCTTCAAGAGCGGTCCGATCTGGACCACCGACGGCAAGCACATCCGCATCTTCGGCATCCGCCAGACCGACCCGCCCACGCCCTACCGAGGCGGCGACCTGTACGTCTGGACCAGCACCGACGGCGGGCGGACGTGGGACGACGGCAGGTGCCTGGTCGACCGCCGCAAGCTGGGCCACGGTCTGCAAGGGCTGAACCTGGTGACCGACTATCCGGGCCACGGCCCGTTCCTGCTGCTCGGTGAGGCCACGGGCACGTACCCGAAGGACTTCAAGGTCACGCCCCAGAACCACTACGACAACCCGTGGCGGAAGACCAAGCGGCTTTGGGCCCTGGACGCGGCGTACGGCTGGGTCACGTCGGCGGCTCGGTGAGCTACCGATCGCTTCTGATCGACGCCGCGTGCCATGTTCGGTTGGGCCATGCCTGCCACGCCTGCTGAAGCCGCGGTATGAACCTTCACGAATACTCAAGACGGCACGTCCTAAACGGCATCTAAACGCGGAACCGCGCGGCTCCTACGCCTCCTGGGAAGGAGGGTGTGCGCAGGAACCGTCATCAGGACGAGCCGAAGCGGATGCGACAGGCACGATCAAGCCACGGAGGTATCCCAATGAGACTCCAACAGCTCAGCGTTTACGGCAGCCTGCTCATGGCCGCCTTGGCACTCGGTCTGGAGGCCCGAACGGCGCGAGCGGAGTTCCGAGCCGGCTACGGCGCGACCGCCCATACGTACGGTCGGAGCTACCGCTCACCGTTCCGTGATTACACGAGCCGGTGGCGTTCGAGCTACCGGAACAACCCGTATCGCCGGTCATATCGCTACCGTTATCCCTATCGCAGCGACTACGGCACGCACTACCAGGGGCGGCGATTCCGTGATCGCGGCACGCTGGGCTTCAGCCCGCGGATTCACCGGCATCACGGTCGAGACTTCGGCTCGAGATTCCGGTCGCCCTATCGCGGGCGGATCAGCCCGTATCCGAGTTACGGTGGCATGCCCGGGCACACCCGCGGCTACACGGGCCCGGGCGTGAGCCGCTGGCGATAGCCGGCCTGAAGCACGGACCTGGGCACGGCAAGTGAGGATGCCGTCCCGGATCTGGGGGCTTCTGCGCGATCGCCGCCACCGCCGGGACCCACGCATCCCAGCGAAGGCTGCACCCGGCCTGAGCATCTAAGCACCCCAAGTGTACCCACGACGCGGCGCAGGCCGTGGAGCGGACGTGCCGTCGTTGATCCACATGGCCAGCGGTTCTCATTGGCGGGCGTCGACGCGGCGCGGATGAGCCCTGGTAGGACGAAGGACCGACCGGAAACGGGCACGTTCCTTGAGCCGGTCGATCGCGGAGCGATGACCCATGTCGGGCTTCCTCAGACCCAAGGAGCATCTGGACGAAGGCGATGTGCAGCAAGGGCTGCGCACGCTGCTGTACGACGGCATGTGCAGTCAGGTGATGGGCGTCTTCACCGGCGGGGCCTTCTTGGTGGCCTTTGCGTTGTTGCTCGGGGCCTCCAACACGGTGATCGGGCTTATCGCGGCGGTCGGGCCGCTGACGCAGGTGCTCCAGATTCCGGCGATCTTTCTGGTCAACCGGACAGGCCTGCGCAAGGCCCTGGTCGTCGCAGCCGCGTTCTCGAGCCGGCTGTTCTGGCTGGTCGTCGCGGCGTTGCCGTGGCTCGTCCCCGCCGACCACCGGGTGGCGGTCCTGCTGGTGTGTCTGTTCATGTACTTCGGGCTGGGCACGATTTCCGGATGCGCGTTCAACTCGTGGATTCGCGACCTCGTGCCGCAGGACGTCATGGGCAGCTACTTCGGCAAGCGGATGGCCATCGCGACCGCGACCGGCGCCGTGCTGACGCTGCTGGCGGGGGTGGCGATCGAGGCGGGCAAACGGGCCCTGCCGAATCACCTGGTGCTCTACAGCATCCTGTTCCTTTCCGGGGCGGCGGCGGGCCTAGCCGGGGTGTACTTCTTGACGAGGGTCCCCGAGCCGAAGATGCCGCCGCACCCGACACAGGGAATCTTCTCGGTGCTGGCCGAGCCCTTCAAGGAGTACGACTTCCGTCGCGTGCTGATGTTCCTGGGATCGTGGAACTTCGCGGTGAATTTGGCGGCGCCGTTCTTCACGGTCTACATGCTTCAGCGGCTTGGGATGTCGCTCGCACTGGTCCTGGGTCTGTCGGTGCTCAGCCAGATCGTGAACGTGCTCTTCTTCAGGATCTGGGGCCGCCTGGCCGATCACGTCAGCAACAAGTCGGTCCTGTCCGTCGCCGGATCGCTGTTCATCTTTAGCATCTTCCTATGGCCTTTCCTGACCATGCCGGAGAAGCACTTCCTGACGCTGCCGCTGCTGGTGCTGATCCATATCTTGACGGGCATCTCGACCGCCGGCGTGGGTCTGTGTTCGGGTAATCTGGCGCTCAAGAGCGCGCCCCACGGCAAGGCGACGGCCTTTCTCGCCGCCAACGCCCTGGTCAACGGCCTGGCCGCGACGCTGGCGCCTGTTCTGGCGGGGTTCGCCGCGGACACGCTCGGACGGCACCGCCTGACGCTGAGCTTCCGATGGACATCGCTCGTGACCGACTCGACGGTCTTCGATCTGCCGGCCCTCGATTTCAAGGGCCTGGACTTCCTGTTCATGATCTCGGTCTTGTTCGGGTTATACGCGATGCACCGTTTGCTCGGGGTGAGAGAGGCCGGAAAGGTGGACGAGAAGATCAAGGTCACGCAACTCTACACCGAGGTCCGCAAGGCCGTCCGACACGTCTCCAACGTCGCGGGTCTTCGTCGCCTGACCTACTTCCCCTATGCCAAGCTGGAGGAGGTGGCCGAGGAGGAGGCGCACAAGGATCAGACCGAAGCCGCGCAGTAATCGTCCGTCGAGGACGAGGCGCCGACGCCGGCCGTCGCGTGCTCCGGTGTTACGTCTCGCGTGAGGATGGCTTGCCGGGAGGACCAGCCCCCTGGCGAGCCATACAGCTCGCGCGCAGGGTTGAGCTCAGCAGGAGCTTCGCCCTCTCGGCGCACCGACAGACACAACCGCGTCGGCCTGCTCATGGTCCAACACCGCTGGATCTATCGGTTTCCCAGCGTCGGGGCGGGCGTTGGGGACGCGACCGTCATGGAGCGTTGCTGTTCACGCACTCCAACAAGGCCGCTCCCTGACGGCCGCTGTTCTGATAGACATCTCGCCCTGCTGAGGGGAGCCTGCAGCAACTAAGGGTGGTGAAGCACTAAGACGATCTCACCAGCTCGAGCTGGGCCTTGGCGCGGGCGATGGCGTTCTGGCGGTGCTCGAACGAGGCGTCGTCGGTGATGGGGAGGGCCTGGGCGGCCTGGAGGTCGGCCTCGGCCCGCTTGCGTTTGATCTGGTCGGGCTCGAGCGCGTAGGGCGTCAGCACGGTGACCACGTTGTTGAGGACCTGGGCGAAGCCGCCGTCGACGTAGACGCGTTGCTGCCGGCCGGCGACGTCGAGCTTGACGATGCCGATGCCGAGCTTGCACAACAGCGGCGCGCGGTCGCGGAGCACGCCGATCTGACCGTCATGGGCCGGCAGGACGACCGATTGCACCGCCGCATCCAAGACCTGCCGGTCGGGCGTGATCACCGCACATTGGAGTTCGTCATTGGCCTTGACCATAGCACCGTGTCCTCATCTCGCGGCACGACGTTGCGCGACGTGTGGCCCTACTTCTGTTGCTTGAGCCGTTCGGCCTTCTGAGCGGCCTCCTCGATCGATCCGACGTACATGAAGGCCGACTCGGGCAGGTGGTCCCACTTGCCCTCGCAGATCTCCTCGAAGCTCCGCACCGTGTCCTCGAGCTGCGTGTAGTTGCCCGGGAATCCGGTGAAGGCCTCGGCGAGATAGAACGGCTGCGAGAGGAACCGCTCGATCTTTCGTGCACGGGCGACGACCAGCTTGTCCTCCTCGCTCAGCTCGTCCACGCCGAGGATGGCGATGATGTCCTGCAGATCGCGGTACCGCTGGAGGATCACCTGCACCTGCTGGGCGACGTTGTAGTGCCGCTCGCCGAGGTACTGGGCGTCCATGATGCGGCTGCTGCTGGCCAGCGGGTCGATCGCCGGGTAGATGCCCTTCTCGCTGATGCTCCGCTCGAGCACGATGAACGCGTCGAGGTGCGTGAACGTCGTGGCCGGGGCCGGGTCGGTCAGGTCGTCGGCGGGCACGTAGATGGCCTGCACGCTGGTGACCGCACCGCCGCGGGTCGAGGTGATCCGCTCTTGCAGCTCGCCCATCTCGGTGCCGAGCGTCGGCTGATACCCCACGGCCGAAGGCATCCGACCGAGCAGGGCCGAGACCTCCGAGCCGGCCTGGCTGAACCGGAAGATGTTGTCGATGAACAGCATCGTGTCGACGCCGGTGTCGTCGCGGAACCACTCGGCCATGGTCAGGGCGCTGAGGGCGGCCCGCAAGCGGGCGCCGGGCGGCTCGTTCATCTGGCCGAAGACCATGGCCGTGTGCTCGATGACCTTTCGGGTGTTGCCCTCGTCGTCCTTGAACTCGGCCTCCTGCATCTCGAGCCAGAGGTCGTTGCCCTCGCGCGTTCGCTCGCCCACGCCGGCGAACACCGAGTAGCCGCTGTGCTCGCGAGCGGTCCGGGCGATCATCTCCTGGATGAGGACGGTCTTGCCGAGGCCCGCCCCGCCGAACAGACCGATCTTGCCGCCGCGGACGAACGGCGCGAGCAGGTCGACCACCTTGATGCCGGTGACGAGCTGCTCGGTCTTGGGCGTCAGGTCGGCGAACTCGGGCGGCTCGTGGTGGATGGGGCGGCGCTCCTTGATCTCGATAGCGCCCCGGCCGTCGATCGTATCGCCGACCAGGTTGAACACGCGGCCCAGCGTCTCGTAGCCGACGGGCACGCTGACCGGCTCGCCGGTGTCCTCGATGGCGGCGCCGCGGACCAGCCCGTCGGTGCCGTCGAGGGCGACGGCCCGGATCTTGCCGCCGCCGAGGTGATGGGCCACCTCGCACCAGAGGACCTGCTCCCGCTGCTCGTCGCCCACCATCCGGGTCACGTTGACCTTGAGGGCGTTGTACAGCTCCGGCAGATGCTCGGGATCGAACTCGGCGTCGAGCGTCGATCCGATCACCTGCGTGACCACGCCTGTCGTGCCCGTCATCGTCGTTTCAGCCATCAGACTGCTCCTAGGCTATCGCCTCGGCCCCACCCATGATGTCGAGGAGTTCCATGGTAATCTGCGTCTGACGCGCCCGGTTATACTGCTGCGTCAGGTGTTTGATCATGTCTTCGGCGGCGTCGGTGGCGGCCTTCATGGCCACCATCCGCGCGACCTGCTCGCTGACGGCCGCGTCGGTGAAGCACTGGAACAGACGCGTCTTGACCGTCATCGGCAACAGCTCGGCCAGGATCTGCTCCGGCTCGGGCGTGAAGTCGTACTCCTGCGCGACCGCCGGAGCCGCACCGCCCTCGGCCGCGCCTTCCGGCAGCTCCTTCTGAAGCGGCAAGAGCTGCATCACCTCCGGCCGCTGCGTGCCGACCGAGATGAACCTCATGTAGGCCACGTGCACGGCGTCGACCTGCTGGGCCGTGTACTGATCGATGAACATCTGCGCGATCGGATCGACGTCGGCGAACTGCGGCTTGTCCTCGATGTGCGTGTAGGTCGAGGTCAGCTCGCGACCGACGAAGCGGAAGTAGCCGATGCCCTTCTTGCCGGCCACGTGCAGGACGACCTGCTTGCCGGCCTTTTCGGACGCGGCGATCTGCTCCCGCGCGGCTCCGACGATATTGCTGTTGTAGCCGCCGCAGAGCCCGCGGTTTGAGGTGATCACGAGCAGCGCGGTCCGGCCGGTGTCCTTGTTGACGTGAAGCAGCGGGTGCTCGATCTGGCCCTGCGTGGCACGGCTGAGCTGGTCGACCAGCTCGGTGATCTTGTCGGTGTAGGGCTTGGTGGCCATCGCGCGGTTGAGGGCCTGCTGATAGCGAGCCGTCGCGATAAGCTGCATCGTCCGCGTGATCTTGCGGATGTTGCGGACGGCCTTGCGACGCTTGACGATTGCCCTTGCCTTTGCCATCGATCGCTTCCCATCTCTGTTAACGCGCTCTGTTGACGCGATGCGCTTCGCGGGCCGGTGGGTCCTCCGAAGGCGATTGCGACATCGTCCGCGGCCATGCGGCACAGCCGCGCTCGGCGGTGTCCGCTGGAGCAATCCCGGTCGAGGGCGACCGGACCACACCGCTCCGCCGCCGAGAGCATCTCACGCCTTCTCGACCACGACCATCATCTCGTCCGACGGCCACCGACGCGTCGCGAGGATGCGCCCGGCCACGTGCCGTCTCACCCAGGCCTCGTCGATGTACCCGTGCGGGTGCGCCACGCCGCCTTCGCTCTCGATGTCGAAGGTCAGCAGGAACCGCCCGCCCGGGGCAAGCACCCGCAGGGCCTCGGCCACGAACGCGGCCGGGTCGCGCACGTGGTCGATCACGTTGCGCGACCAGACGACGTCGAAGGCCTCGTCCGCGAACGGGATCGCCTCGCCGCTGCCGGCCACATAGGTGATCTCGTCGTCGACCGACAGGTCGACCAGCTCACCGTATCGGCCCGCCAGTGGGTCGAGCCCGATGACCCACCCGCGCCGCACCAGCGAGTACGGCCCACATCCGAGATCCAACACCCAGTCGTCCGGTCCGATCCAATCGCCGAACGGCAGGTCGAACTCTGCTTCCCAGCGGCCCATCACCGATCGGCGATGGTCCAGCCAGGTCTCGTCCGGCAGCGGCTTCGGATCGGCGTACTCGCGCCAGCGGTCCGCCCGAAGAAAACGCCGCCACCAGTCCAGCTCTTTCGCCTGGGCCGCCTCCCATCGCAACCGGCTCCGCGACGGCAGCAGCTCGATGAACCCTTCGCGGAGGTCCTGTCGGACCCACTCACGCAGACGCCAGTACCGCTTCTTGAGCCACTCGAGCATGATCGTTCGTCGAACGGGCCCGGTCAGTCCGCTGTTCGGGACGGGGCCGCCCATCGCCCGATCGTCGCGGCCGCTGCGCCCGTACCTAGCTCTCCTCCTCTCCGGCCTTCTCTTGCTGGAAGCGCGGCTTGAAGTTCTTGATGATCTCGTGGAGCTTGTCCTCCACGGGCGGAAGCTCGCGCTGGTCCGTCAGCTCTTGCCATACCTCCGGGAACTCGTCGTGGAAGTGCTTGACGAGCTGGGCCTCGAAGTCGGCGACCTGGTTGATCGGCAGGTCGTCGAGGTAGCCGTTGACGCCGGCGAAGATCGCGATGATCTGGTCGCTGACGTGGAACGGCTGATATTGCGGTTGTTTGAGCAGCTCGACCATGCGGGCACCGCGATCGAGCTGTCTCTGCGTGGCCTCGTCGAGCTCGGTACCGAGCTGGGCGAAGGCCTCCAGCTCGCGGAAGGCGGCCAGATCGAGCCGCAGGCTGCCGGCCACCTTGAACATCGCGCGGTTCTGGGCCTTGCCGCCGACGCGCGACACGCTGATGCCGACGTTGATGGCCGGGCGGACACCGGCGAAGAACAGGTCGGGTTCGAGGTAGATCTGCCCGTCGGTGATGCTGATCACGTTGGTCGGGATGTAGGCCGAGACCTCGCCCTCGAGCGTCTCGATGATCGGCAAGGCCGTCAGCGACCCGCCCGTGCCGGGAATGATGCGGATCTCGTGCGAGTCCTCGCCGAGCTCCTTGATGTCCTCTTCCGACTCCCACTCGCCGGGCACGCCGACGTAGAGCTTGCCGTTGACGCCCTCGCGAGCGTCCTCCGCCGCCCCCTTGTTGACGACGATTCGCTCCTCGGCCAGCTTGCACGACCGCTCGAGCAGACGGCTGTGGAGGTAGAACACGTCGCCGGGATAGGCCTCGCGGCCCGGAGGCCGACGCAGCAGCAGCGAGAGCTGTCGGTAGGCGGCCGCCTGCTTGCTGAGGTCGTCGTAGACGCAGAGCGTGGCCTTGCCCTCGTTGTACATGAAGTACTCGGCCATCGCGCAGCCGGCGTACGGGGCGATGTACTGAAGCGGGGCCGGATCGGCGCTGCTGGCCGCCACGACGATCGTGTAGTCCATCGCGCCCTGCTCGCGGAGCGTCTCGACCACGCTGGCGACGGTCGATTCCTTCTGACCGATGGCCACGTAGACGCAGATCACCGCCTGGTCGGTGCCCCAGTAGCGCTTCTGGTTGATGATGGTGTCGACGGCCACGGCGGTCTTACCGGTCTTGCGGTCGCCGATGATGAGCTCGCGCTGGCCCCGGCCGATGGGGATCATGCTGTCGATGGCCTTGATACCGGTCTGGAGCGGCTCGTTCACCGGCTGGCGTTCGGCGATGCCGGGCGCCTTGAACTCGAGCGGCCGGCGATGGGGCGATTGGATCGCGCCCTTGCCGTCGAGCGGGTTGCCGAGCGGGTCGACCACGCGACCTATCATGGCCTCGCCCACGGGCACGCTCAGCAGCAGGCCGGTGCTGTAGACGTCGTCGCCCTCTTTGATATCGAGGTATTCGCCGAGCACGACCGCGCCGATGGAGTTCTCTTCGAGGTTGAAGACCTGGCCGGCCGGGCCGTGGTCCTTGTCCTTGAAGCGGAGCAGCTCGCCCGCCTGGGCCTTTCTCAGGCCGTACACGCGAGCGATGCCGTCGCCGACCTCGAGGACCTTGCCGACCTCGGCCACCTCGATCTCCGGCTGATACTGGGCGATCTCCTGCTTGATGACCGATCGGATCTCATCCGCGTTGATTCGTGTCATGACCGCTTCCTACCGTAGTGCGTTCGCCCTGCCGACCCGCCGTCGGGACCGGCGTTGGCCTTGCGGCCCGTGGTTACTCCACCCAGAACGAGTGCCGGCCGGACAGGATCTCTTGCCGGCCCTTCTCGAACATGAACTCCCTCATCTGCAACAGCTTGTTGCGCAGCGACCCGTCGAGCTGCGTGTCGTTGACCTTGACGACCACGCCGCCGAGCAGCGAGGGCTCGACCTCTTCGATCAGGACGATCTCCTTGCCGGTCATCTCGGCGATGCTGCCGCGGATCATCTCGCGCTGGTCGTCGCTCAACTCGACGGCCGAGCGGACGTAGACGTCCTGCCGGTTCTTCTGCGCGTCGACGAGGTCTTTGAACTTCTCGAACACGAGGGGCACGATGCCCGCCCGGTTGTGGTCGTTCAGCACGAGCAGCGTGTTGAGCAGCAGCTCGCTGAGCCGGCCTTCGAAGATGCGGCGGAGCGACTCGCGCCGGTCGTCGTCGTCGACGGCCGAGCTGGCCATGAAGCCGGCGAAGCCCTCGTCCTCACGGATGTACTGCACCAGCGACTCGAACTCGGCGAACAGGTCGTCCGTCACGCCGCGCTCGTTGGCGAGTTCGAGCAGCGATTCGGCGTAGACCTCCGCTGCCGCCAGGGACACGTCAAGCTGGGATGCCATAGGTGCTAGCCTCGTGCGCGACGGGCGTCAGGCCGCCGCGCCGGTTGCTTCATACCGCCCGGCCGGCTCAGGTCGACCCGAGCCCGCCCTTCTCCTTGAACGCCTCGACCGATGCGCTGACCAACTCGCGATGATCGTCGGGGCTGACCTCACGCTCGAGGATGCGCCCCGCGATGCTGGTGGCCATCTCGGCGGCGCTCTTGTAGATCTCGTTGACCGCGTCCTGATGGGCGATCTCGATCTCGCGCTTGGCCCGCTTGATGATGTTGTCGGCCTCCTCGCGGGCCTCCGACTCGATCCGCCGGCGGACCTCCTCGGCGTCGCGGCGGGCCTCGTCGCAGATGGCCGTGGCCTCCTCGCGGGCCTTGTTGATCTGCTCGGTGTATTGTTGGAGCAGCTTCTCGGCCTCCTGGCGCTCGGTCTTGGCGCTGGCCAGCGACTCGCGGATGAACTGCTCGCGCTTCTGGAGCGCCCCGAGCAGCGGGTTCCACGCGTACTTGCCGAGAACGTAGACGACCGTCAGGAAGATCGCCAGCGTCCACACGACGTTGCCCAGGTCGCCCGCCCAGATGCTGGTGGAGCCGTGACCGTCGCCGTGAGCAGCCTCGTCCGCGTGCGCGGCTTCCTCGCCGTGCCCGCCCTCGGCGGCTGATGCCAAGCCAACCGGAACGGCCAACATCGCCATGATCACCAGTACGTGCCAGGGGCCGAATCGTCTGGTCATGCCAGGCCTCCTGCCCGAGGAATCACCCTTCGGGCATGGCGTTCGAACCGGCGACGGGACCCATCCGCCGCCGGTCCGCGCCGTTGTAGTCCGTCAATACACCCGCGCGGTCAGGGCGGGTCCTACTTGATCGCAGCCAACAGGCAGACGACGACGCCGAACAGCGTGGCACCTTCGATCATGGCCGCGGTGATGATCATGGCCGTGCTGATCGAGCCGCTCACCTCGGGCTGACGGGCCATGCTCTCGACGGCCGCGCCGCCGATCCGGCTGATGCCGCGACCGCCGCCGATCACGACCAGGCCTGCGCCGATCGCGCCGCCCAGGGCCGCCGCACCGCTGTCGTTGAACCACATGCTCTCCGGCGTGGGCGTCTCATCGCCCTCGGCCGCCATCGCCACGCTGGACGCGCCCATCAGGACGTAGCCCACCGCGATCACCATCAACAACGTCGTTGCCGTTCGCTTGCTCATCAGTCCTTGTCCTTTGTCGTTTCGCGCCCGGCGGGGTCGAACGCGGTTGCTCGATGCCATTGCCTCGCGGCCTCGGACCGGCGCCCCACTCACCGGCCATGGCATGAATCACTCAGGTGTCCTGCGGACCGCCCGCCCACGAGTTGGCCGTGCCACGAGCGTCCCCCACACCCGGGGCGGCCTCCCAGGGGTGGCCCCACCTCAGGTCGGTTGTCCGACGCACGTCCCATCCGCTAGTGAGCGTGCGCGTGCTCGCCCTCTTCGTGCTCCTCGCCATGGTGCTCGATGTTGACGGCCTGCCCGATGAACAGCGCCGTCAGAAACGTGAAGATGAAGGCCTGCAAGAAGGCCACAAAGATCTCGAGGAAGTTGATGGCCACGCTACCGGCCCAACTGAACACCATCGTGACAATGCCGACGGCCGCCCAGCCCGGCCCGGCGGCGATCATGCCCACGCCCGTTCCAATGAACGACAGGAGTACGGCGAGCAGGATGTGCCCCGCGAGCATGTTCGCGAAGAGACGAACGGTCAGGGCGAAGATCTTGGCCACCAGACCGATCAGCTCGACGGGTACGAGCAGCGGCGCGAGCCAGAGCGGCCCCGGACAGAAGTGGGCCAGGTACGTCGTGCCCTGAAGCCGAAGACCGTTAACGACGATCATGATCAGCGTGCAGACCGACAGCGTCGCGGTCGTGTAGACGTTGCCCGTGGCCGTGCCGCCGTAGTAGGTCGCGCCGAAGATGGCCTGGCTGATCGCGTCGAACGGCACGAGGCCCAGCAGGTTACAGAACAGGACGTAGAAGAAGGCCGACCAGATGTAGGGCACGAAGCGGTCGGTATGCTCACCGAGTGCGGGGCGGGCCACGCCGTCGCGGAAGTACTGGCAGATGGCCTCGAGGGCGTTGAGTCCGCCGGACGGGGCGTCGAGCTCGCCTTCGTGCATCTGTCGGACGGCCTTGGGAATCAGCCAGATCAGCAGCCCGGCGGCCGTCAGTTGCATCAAGATGTGTCGGCTGAGCAGGCTGAAGCCGCCCACCTGCACGACCGGCGTGTCGGTCACGTGGCTGATGGGGTTGCTCGAGGCCAACAGCAGCAAGTCGGTCATCAATCGGCCTCCATCCGTCGGATCAACAGCACGAGGCACACGGTCTCAGCAAAGAGCGCCACGACGTAGCTCACCGCGACCCAGATCAGGAACGTCCTGGTGGGCAAGCCCGAGGCCAGCGCCACCGGCGCGGCGATCATCACCAGGATCATCACGCGGCAGAGTGTCGCGGCCAGCGCGGCCATGAGGACCTTGGCCGGGTCCTTGACGACCGCCCAGACGACCGGCGAGCTGCCGAGGATCGTGGCCACGGCCGTGATCGCACAGGCCGCGACCATGGCGGCGAGACCGGACGATCCGGCGAGGCGCGCCGTCGGCCAGGCGCCCGCTACGGCGGCCAGGGCCACCACGGCGACCGGCGCCGCGACAACACCGACGATGTGTGCTGGACGTATCTTGCTCAACGCCTTGGCGTCTGAGATGCTAGTCGGCTCGGTCACGTGTCTGCTTGTTCCGTTCTCTGGCAGCGTCTTCACGCTGGAGCTTCAGCCCCTCGCGGATGAGGTTGACCATGGCACCAACGAACCCAAGCCCTGCGCCGATCAGAAGTGCCCACGGGTTCCAATCGAAGTGTCGACCAAGCCAGTAACCCAGGGCCACGAACGCCCCGAACGAAGCCGCAAACTCCACCCCCATGCTGATGTAGCGGAGTCGAGTATCGGGGGAGAGCTTCATGGGGCCACCTGAGACGGCCCGATCGCCGGACCGGCCTGCTCGCCTGAGCCTGGGAAAAACGCCGATGCCCCGCACATCGCGGCATCGACTCGAAGCATCCCATGCGTACCGGACCCCACGACGGCGGACCTTAGCACCAGGGGCGAGCCGCCGTCAAGCGCTTTTGTGCGAGACTTTGCACCGGCCCGGGCGACCGACTTGACGCATGCGGCCGAGCGCCTGTAATAGGATGAAAAGGGGCTGCGATGGAACAACCCGTCATCTGTCCGCACTGCAACAAGTTCTTCGTTGCCGAGCTTGAATCCGGCAACCCGTTCTGTCTGTGCCCCAAGTGCGGACGGTGGATGAACGTCGGCGCGCTCGTCAAGAAGGGCGAGCGCCCCCAACCCTCGGGCCCCCTGCGCTGCCCCTACTGCCAGGCGGAGATGTCGCCCGGCAACGACACCTGTCCGAAGTGCCAACGTGAGATCGCCACGGGCAAGATGCTGCCGCTGAGCCAGCGGCTGAGGATGCTGCCGATCGGCACGAAGCTGCTGGCCTTGTGCGCGGCGTTGGCCTTGCTGGTCGTCGTCGTGGTGGGGATCAACCTGGCCGTGACGGTCCTGACCAAGCCCGAACCCGGACCTCCTGCGCCCCCGCCACCGACGGAATCGCCGGAGGTCAAGACGGCCCAGGAGATCCTCGCCCGGCTGCTGAAGGCCGACGACCCGGCCGAGGCCTTCGAGATCGGCGAGGAGCTGGGCCGCGTCGGGGCGCCCGCGACCGAGGTGATCCTGCGGGCCCTCGATCGGAAGGACCTGACGCTGGCCGTTCAGCGCGGGCTGATCCACGCCCTCGGCGGTGCTTGTCGCAATGCGCCGAACGTGGCGGCGAGCGACCGACTGGACGCCCTGCTCAATCACCCGGAGCTCGGCAGGACGGCGCTCATCAGCCTGGCCTGGATGGGCGACGCGCGAGCGGCGCGACGGATCGAGCAGATCTTCGCCGAGACCTTCCTGCATAAGGAAATGGGCGATGCGCTGGTCCGCATGAACCAGCTCGATGACGACATCGACCCGGTCGGCTTGCAGCGTGTCTGGAGCGATCGCGTGCGGGCGCTGCGCGGACCGATGGCCGCTTTGGGGCACCACGGCCTGGTTCGCATGCTCGCGCGGTACTGGCCGGCGTGGGATTGGCCTATGCGCGATCGGGGACGCGCCTGGATGGACGAGGTCAACCAGGTCGCGGGCCAGATCGTGATGCGTCCCGGCTTCCCCGAGATGAGATCCGTCAACGCGGAGCTGGTCCAACTGCTCAGCGGAGCGAAGCCCGGTGTCCGCTTGGCGGCGGCGTTGCTGCTGCACAAGCGGTCCGCGGGCGGTCGCAGCGACCGCGAGGGTTGGGCTAGGGCCCTGAACGATCTGCTCTCGCACAAGGACCGCACGATCCGCGAACGCACCGTGTGGACGCTGGCCACGATCACCGGCAAGACGTTCGGCCGGTACGGTCCGGATCAGCCGCCGACGCGCGTCTCTCCCCTGGCGCTGAAGGAGGCCGCCGCGTGGCTCGGCAACCTGTTCGGTAAGCCCCTGCGGATCAGCCCCGCCCTGCTCGCCGAGCATGAGACCCGTCGCAGGACGGAGCGAAGGACCTATCATCCCGCCCGCGTCGAGGCACGCCAGCTCGTGGCCGGACTGCCGGACGCCGACTGGCCCGCGGCGCGGAAGGCCTGGAAGGGATTACGCCGCTTGCCGGCCGACGCGGCCCCGGTGGTCCGCAGGCTCCTCGACGGGGACGTGCGGCGGCTCAGCGTGCCGGCCCGACTGGTCGTCTTGCAGAGCCTGGCCTGGTGGCGCGATCGGGCCTCCGTCCCAAAGATGGCTCAAATCTCCGGCCTGCTGGACAATCCGGTGTGGATGTCGGCGTGTCTGGCCGCGGCCAAGGCCTCGGCCTCGCGCGAGACGGAGTCGACGCCGTGGCAGGACAAGGTGGCCTCGCTGAGTCCGGATATCTTGACCGGCCGAGACCCGTCGCGCGGCTTCGTGCCGAACGACCTTGCCGTTTTGATCGCACCTCAGGGCCGAAGCGCGTTGAGGGCCCTGCAGAGCGACTCGCAATACGGGAACGAGAATAGCCCGCTGTACCTCGTGCGGATCAAGACCATCGACGCGATGACCGAGTACGGCTGGCCCACGTCGGCCTGGCGCTAGTCATGCGTTTTGGAAGCGGTGCGACTATAGACCAGAGCCGCGGCATTCATGCCGCGCGGTCGTGCAGCGCCGGACGGATCCGGGCGGCTCCAGGAAACACCATGTGTAGCTTCTGATATGTAGGTCCAGTCCAGCAGCCGCGTGATCTGCGACCCCGCTTACATCGGCTTGTGCCCCCACACGGCGAAGACCGGATCGAAGGCCTTGACGGCCGGGTAGTACCTGTCGTCGGTCGGCCTCGGCAGCCCCCGCATCGAATACGTCCCCAACTCTTCGAACAGGCCGGTCCGCAAGAAGATCTCCAGTACATAGCCCATCCGCTCGAACTCATGCAGCTCGGTCCAGATGCGAACCACCTTGGGCGGGAACCACCGGTTGGAGAAGGTCAGGACGAAGGGCCCGCCGGGCCTGAGGATGCGATGGACGTCCTCGAAGACGTCGAAGGGCCTGGTCATGTATTCGACCGACACGGTGCACAGCACGGCGTCGAACGATGCGTCGCTGAAAGGCAGCTCAGGGCGGTCGTTCAGGTCATGCACGACGTGGTTGGCCAGCGACGGATTCTCGCGGAGTTCCTGATCGTTGAGACCCAGCCCCACGACCGACTTGAGCTCGAGATCGTCGGGCAGGTGCGACCGCCAGCCGGCCATCAGATCAAGGACCCGCATCCCGGACGAGACGAACCGGGCATAGACCTCGCCGATGTGCTCGCTGGCTCGCTTGTCGACATGCAACGTCCTTCTGGTCTTGGCGTAGAACGCCATGTCTTCAGCGCGGTCCTCGCGGGAGAACGGGTCATCGGAGAAGAAGTCGGTGGCCTTGCCGCGATATCTGGTCTGCAGGCCGGGCCCGCCCATGAGCAGCTCACCCCAATCCTGACACGATCCGCCAAACTCGTTGCTCTTGAGGCGCACGTCATGAACGGTGGTCGTCAAGAGAGGCTGTTGTGCCGATAGGGGATGATTCAGGTCAACCATGAAGCGTTCGTCGTTCACGCCGACACAACGGAAGGGCTCGATGTTCTCGGGGTAGACGCCGTCGATGCCGTGTAGGAACCCCTTCGGGTAGACGCGTCCGACGCGCGGGACGGTGACGCTGTCCACCTGCGAGCGTGGCACGAATCGCCACCGGTCAAGCGTCTTGACCAACGCAACCTGCTCGGCCGGAAGCAAGTCGCATCGATCCAATCTGCGGACAATGGGCTTGCCCGTGTGATAGGCAGCCTCAAGCGCCTCTTGGTCGAAGAGGGCGTTGTCGCGATAAAGGTTGACCTGATCAGCCCACAGGCAGTCGACATGACGAGCTGCGGGGCTGGTCCAGTCCAACTGATAGTCAACCGTTGCGGTCGCCGGCTCGGTCTCAGTTGTCATCGAATGGGTTCCTGCTCCTATGGTGTGTCCACGCCAGTTTGGATGCGGACCGAGGCCCACAGCTTCCCCAGGGTTACCCCTAAGGCGTTGACTCGAAACAAATTACAGCAGGAGTTGATTCACTTCGGCGTCACACGCTACCGGTCGGCGACTGTGACTGGGCGGCACCAACTTACGGATAGGGAACCCATGAAGACCGTGTTCGGGCATCCGCCCGAAGGCGACACTGTCCGCCGGAGGGGCGATCACGGCGAGACCGATCCATCGTGACGACTTGTCAGGGCATCGACTCGAGCGGTAGGTTATCGTCATGGTCGTGCCCTTTTCGCCCCCCGCGCCAACGTGTCACGAGGAGATCGCCCCGATGGAACCACGGAATGATGCATCGCACAAACAGCGCAGGCCGACGGTCTTGTCCCTTGTTGCGGCCCTGATCATGCCGGTGGCCGCATCGGCCGGGCCGCCCGCCGGCGACCCGCTCGACATCGCCCGATTCCGCGAGGGACGGACCGGCCGCAGCAGCAGCTCGGCTAGGGACTGGCGAAACCAGAACGGCGACAACCGATCGATCGACATCGGCAAGACGCTGACGCTGGCCGAGCTGAAGGGCCCGGGCGCGATCACGCACATGTGGTTCACCGTGGCCGCACCCGAGGAGCCGTACTGGCCGAGGATGCTGACGCTGCGCATTTTCTACGACGGCAGCGACACGCCGGCCGTGGAGGCCCCGCTCGGCGACTTCTTCGCGATGGGCAACGGCGTGCGGGCGACCGTCGACAGCGCGCCGGTCTCGGTCTCGTCCGAGGGGCGGGCGATGAACTCGTGGTGGCCGATGCCGTACAAGGAAAGCGCGAAGGTGACGGTCACCAACGACTCCGACCGGGGACGGGTCGATTCGTTCTACTACTACGTGGACTGGCAGGGCCTGCCGGAGCTGCCGGAGGACGTCGGCTACTTCCACGCGCGCTACCGGCAGGAGCACCCCTGCGGGGAGGGCGACTACCTCATCGCCGACCTGCAGGGCCGCGGGCATTACGTCGGCACGGTGCTCAGCGTTCGCAACATGTATCACGGGTGGTTCGGCGAGGGCGACGACCGCTTCTTCATCGACGGCGAGGAGGCCCCGTCGCTGCGAGGCACGGGCACGGAGGACTACTTCGGCGATGCGTGGGGCTTCCGCGTCTTCAACCGGCTCTACCACGGTGTGACGATCTGGGAGGGCTACATTGCCGGTTGTCGCGGCACCGCGTACCGATGGCACCTGCGCGATCCGGTGGTGTTCACCGAGTCCCTGAAGGTCACGATCGAGCACAAGGGCAGCATCTACAACCTGCTGGGCTTGAGCGAGGGCGGCTTCCTGCCGCGCGAGGATTGGACCTCGAGCGTAGCGTTCTGGTACCAGCAGGGCACGGCCGAGCCGTTCAGCACAATGCCGCCCGGCCCGAAGCGTGTGATGCCGCATCGGTTGATCTGGGGCAGGGACCTCGTTGAGAAAGCGACGTTCGAGCCCAAAGGCGTCGTTCGGCAGGAGGGCGTCGGGTTTCTCTACATCCCGCCCAAGGTCGGTGGGACGTTCACGGTCCCGTTCGAGATCGAGGAAAACGGCTGGTACGACATCGAGCCGTGGATGGCCTACGTCGTGATCACCGGGATCTGGGAGCCGTTGCTCGACGGCAAGCCGACCGTCGGCCCCGTCGACACCAACGACGCCAACACCGACATGCGGCCCATCAAGCTCGGGTTGACCTACCTGCGTGAAGGCCAACACACGCTGACGTTCGTCAGCCGGGGCGAGAGCCCGACGAGCCCGAGGATGCTGCCCGGGCGGCTTTCCGGCGGCCTGGCCGCGCTGATCCTCACGAAGATCGACGTCAAGCAGGCGCCGAAGCAGAAGTAGTCGGAAGTCAGGAGTCAGCAGCCAGGAGCCAGAAGTCGAGAGTCGGAAGCGTCCGTGCCAATTCGACGGTCCGCTGCCCAGAGGATTGGGTGGGTGGCCCACCGCTTCAGGGCCTGTCGATTAAATCGGGCTCGCGTCAAAAACAAAGGAGTTATGAACGAGGCTTTGAACGTAAGTTCTTGTTTTGCGTTCCGAACAGCATCGCTTCCCGATTAGGTCGACACCTCCTTCAGCGGTGGGGGACGCGAATTGGCGCTGCTCGACGATTAGCCGCGTGCACGGCCGTCTCGCCCGTGAAGCAGGTGCGTGATGCCTATGAACCGTGTCGGGTGGCATGCCCACGTTTGTGTGGGCATGTGTTTGCTGAAGGAGTGAGCATGGCCACACGAACAGCAGCGTGGCCATGCCACCCACGAGGGCCATCTTCCGGGCAGCCCCTCACCGACCATCGCTGACCAACGACCGCAGCAACTCGACGGTACGCTGCGTCGCGCCCTGGTTGGCGAGCAGGACGTCGCGGGCGGCCTGACCGAGCCGGCGTCGCTCCGGCTCGTCGTTGAGCAGCGCTTCGACGGCGGCGGCCAGGCCGTCGGCGGCGTCGGTGTCGTCGACCCGCGCATCGATCTGGACGATGCCGCGACCGTCCAGCAGCGTCCGCACCGGTTCGGCGAAGTTGTACACGCTCGGACCGACCATCATCGGCCTGGCCAGGCCGGCCACCTCGAGCACGTCCGACCCGCCCAGATCGACCATCGTCCGCCCCACGAAGACCACGTCGGCCAGGGCATAGAACTTGCGTAGCTCGCCCATCGTGTCGCCGAGGAAGACCTTCGCGTCGTCCGAGGCGGCAGCGCCCGTCGCGCGGCCCTCCTCGCTTAGATCGTCGGGGCGCTTGCTCCGCCGCACGTAGGGCAGGCCGCGGCGTTCGATCTCGGCCGCGGCCTCGTCGAACCGCTCGGGCTTGCGCGGGACGATCGCCAGTTGCAGCTCGGGCAGGGTGGCGGTGAGCCTACGATATGCATCGAGGATCACGCCCTCCTCGCCCGGACCGGTGCAGCCGCACACCCAGAGAGGCGCCTCGACGTCGATGCCCATCGCGGTCGTCAGCTGGTCCTGGCCGTTGACGCGGTCTGCCACGGCGGCCGTGTCGTACTTCATCGTACCGGTCACGTGGACGCGATCGGCCGGCACGCCCAGCCGCCGGAACCGATCGGCGTAGGCCTTGTCCTGCGCGCCCACGCACGCCAACCGGCTGAACATCCACCGCGCGAATGTGCGGACGATCGGCAGGCCGAACCGCCGCATGCTGCGCTGTTCGGTGACGCGGCCGTTGGCGACCATGACGGGCACGCCGTGGCGCTGGGCCACGCCGAGCAGGTTGGGCCAGACTTCGAGCTCCATGAGCACGATCGCCGCGGGCCGAAGCCGCTTGATCGTCCGACCGACGGCCCAGCTCAGGTCGAGCGGGTAGCGGAAGACGAGGTGATCGGGGTACGCCTGGCGGGCGCGGGCGAAGCCCGTGTCGGTCGTCGTGGAGATCACCACCGGCATGCCGGGCAGGGACCGTTCGATCTCGGCCACCAGCGTTCGGGTGGCGTTGACCTCGCCGACGGAGACGGCGTGGAGCCAGAGGCATCGTTCGCTTCCCGAGCGCGTAGGCACGCCGCCGAAACGCTCGGCCCAGGCGGTGCGGTTCTTGCCGAGAACCAGCACGCGGTAGAGCAGGAAGGGCAGATAGAGCAAACCGCCCAGGTAGTACAGACCGTCGAGAACGTAACGCATGGGGAGATCTTATCGAGGCAACTCCGATTGGGCCAGACTGAGAGTTGGCATCCGGGCGTGGGATGGGTGGACTCGGGACTCTAGACCGGGGGCGACGGGTTGGACGTCTTGGGCCTCGACGTCAGCGCGGGACCGAAGCCGCGACGCCAGGCGCCCGAAGCCTTCGTGTCGGCGCAGGCACGGCCAGGCGGAGGGGGCGGCGTATCCTCAAGGCCCGGGTGCGGTCACGGTTGGCATCGATGCCGCCCTGGCCTGCATCTGCTTCAGCGCCCGTTGCGACAAGCGAAGGCCTTTCAGGAGTCCCTCGTCTTCCGGATGGCCTTGCAGCAGTCTGGAGAAATGGTCGACGGCCTGCGACAACGCGGCCTGATCGTCAAAAGCCACGCCGTAACGATAGAGACCCACCGCGAGTTGCGGCGTCGACGCGCCCTGTGCCGTGTATTCGAGTGCTCGGACGGCCATCCTGGCGGCCTCGCGGTTGCCCGCTCGAGCCAGAAGCTGCAGCGCCAGGCCGTAGGTTCTGGCATCCGTCCTTTCGCCGCCCCGGAGCATGGCTTCGGCGAATCGCACCGCTCGCGCCTTGTCGTCGGTGGTCGCGTAGTGGCGCATCATGATGGCAAGGGTACCTGGCGGCACGTTGTCGGCGCGATGGGGGTCGGCCAGGGCACGTAGGATCTTGTCAGCCGTCTCGTCTGCGAGATCGTCACGATCCACGACGACGGACGCGGCCATGAAGTGGGGCCAGAGGTACTCGACAGGCGCCGGGCGCAGGCCGAAGACGTTCACGTTACACAGCACGGCGAAGGCCGCGACGACCGCCAACGCGTGCCCGAGGCGCTCCCAGCGAACGGGCGGGTGGACCAGCCTGGTCAGCTCGAACGCCGCGAACGCTGCAAAGGGTATCAGGAGAAACGCCAGCGGCAATCGATACCTGGCGGTGATGGGAAACAGCGTTCCCGGGATTGCCAATGCCGCAAGGAGCACGAAGCAGTAGATCAACCCTCGCGGCCAGGCGCGAGTCCAGGCGGTCAGCAGCCCCAACATGGCGAGCGGACAGAGCACGCCGAAATGCAGCCACGATAGGACCCACAGCAGCTCACTGAACTCCAGAAAGTGGTAGAGGTCTTTGTTGAAGGGGTACTCGTACGCGTTGAACGTGTAGACAAACCGTTTGGCCATGTCGCTCAGAAGTTTGGTCGGATGGTTGCGAACATACTCGAGGGACAGCTCCCTGAAGAAGTCGGACGTCTCGGAGTAGGTCGGCCTGTGGCCCAACTCCTCGGCGGCGTAGATGTAGAGGCACTGCGCGAGCTCGGCCGAGACGAACCACGGATTCTCGCGGAGCTCCTGGAGCAACGGATGAGTTGATGTGTCGATGGGCGGGCGCGACAGGCGTTTGGCGTCACTGTACTCGTTGTTGGTCGCCCAGAACACGCCCGATCCCCATGCGGCAATCATGACGGGTTCCTTCGCCACGATCAGATTTCGCAACGACACCGGTGCGATCGCAAGGACACACCCCACCGTCAGCAGGGCGGCGTGAGCCAGGCCGGGCTTGAGCCAGGCGAAAGTCGGCTCGCGGCGGGCCTCGCGCCGTCGCCGACGCTCGCGCCAGACCGCCAACACCGCCAGGAACGGCGCAAAGGCCAGGATATTTGGCCGCGTGATCGCGCCGAGACCCATCATCACGCCGCAAGCAAGCCACACCCACCACCGTCGGTCGTCCAAGGCCAACAGCATGTACAGCAGCGTCAGGTAGAACACACAGGCCAACGTGACGTCGAGAAGCTCGGTGCTGAAGAAGACCCCCGTCCAGTACACCCCGGCCAGCAGTCCCGAGGCCAGCCCAACGCCGCGACCGAACAAACGGGCGGCGATCAGGCACACGAGCACGGGCACTAGCGCGGCGACGAACGCCTGCACCCATCGCGCCCCCAGGCTGTCCGGACCGATGGCCTTGTAAATGCCGCCGAGAAAATACAAGTAAAGGGGTGCGCGAAGGTAGGCCGTATCCGGCACGGTGCCGTTTGCGATGGCCTTGCCGATCTCGTGGTGCGTCCGCTCGTCGATCGTCGGCCACTGATAGAGCGGGTTGTGCCGGGCCTCGGCGAGCCAGACAAGACGGACGCCCAGCGCCAGGATATACACCGCGACGACCGCCAGGACCCACCGTCTGCTCGTCCAGACTACCGTGTCACCCATCGAGCCACACCCTCACTATCCGTTGCCGCGTCGATACCGAAACCAGCCGAGGCCATGAGACTCATGGTAACGCTTCTGGGGCAGCGCGCTAAAGGTTGCGGGGCGTGAGGGTCACACCCCGCTTGCACGTTTGGTGCTCAAGCCGTCCAGTCCCTGAAGGGACGTCGGGTCTTCGTCAGGCGTCCACGCCGACCAGGTTGACTTGGGCTGGCGCGATTGATAGCGTGACCCGATGATCGGGAAACGGACAACCATGAACGCGCATCACCCAACCACGCACGCTCCTCGGCTGGCGGTGTTCTTGCTGGGGCTCGTCGTCTCAGGCGGCTGCATGCGGGATCGACCGGCGGGACGGTCGGTCAGCGACGCCTGGGAGACGCCACAGTCGCCGTCCTCCGGCGGGGCGCTCGATCAGGAGCCGTCGCCCGATGAGGGCGGATCGTTCGACACCGGCGTCGGGCCGCTGCCGATCGCGACGGTCAACGGCAAGCCCATCACGCGGGACCGCCTCCTGAACCTTCTGATCGAGTCGCACGGCCTGTCCGTGCTGGGCCAGCTCATCGCGCTGGAGGTCACGCGGCAAGCGGCCGAGGCCAAGGGCATCTCGATCACGCCGGACAACATCCGGGCCGAATACGACAAGACGCTGGAGCAGATCAGCACGCCCGTTCGAACGGCGTCCCAGCCCACACTGGACAAGGGGGCTCGCGAGCGGATCCTCAACCGCATGCTGGCCCGCCGGGGACTGTCCCTCGAGGAGTTCAACCTGGCGATGGAGCGTAACGCCTACCTCCGCAAGCTGGCCGAGACGCAGATCAAGGTCGACGAGCGGGCCCTCCGAGAGCATTACGAGAAGATGTACGGCGAGCGGGTCCAGATCCGCCACATCCAACTGAACGATTGGCGCGACGTGGCCAAGGTCAAGCGGCTCCTGGATGCCGGGACCGACTTCGCCGAGGCCGCGCGGGTGCACAGCCAGAACGTCATGACGGCCTCGGACGGCGGTCTGCTGCCCCCGTTCAGCAAGGACCAGGACGACGTGCCCCCGCTCCTGCGCGAGGCCGCCTTCGCCCTGCAGCTTGGTCAGGTGTCCAGCCCGCTCAAGATCGACTCGGAGTATCACATGATCATGCCCGTCAAGCGGTTCCCGAAGTCGAACGTGAAGTTCGAGCACGTCAAGGAAGTCGTGCGGATGAAGCTGATCGACCAGCTCCTGCCCGAGGTCATGGACCAACTCGAGAAGGAACTCGTGGAACAGGCCCGCAAGCGCATCGTGATCACCCACCCCGGACTCCGCAAGCAGTTCGAGGAGCGATCGATTCTGGGTCGACGGGGTCGGTTGGCGCCGGCCGGCCCGTAGGAGACGACGCGCCATGGACGGATTCACCATCGAGCCCGCCGATCGCATCAAGCGGCTCCCGCCCTATTTGTTCGGCCGGCTCAACGCCACCAAGCACGCCAAGCGGCAACAGGGCATCGACCTGATCGATCTGGGCATGGGCAATCCCTCCGATCCGACGCCGGAGCCCATCATCGACAAGCTCTGCGAGGCGGCGCGCGACCCGCGGAACCAGCGCTACAGCATGAGCCGCGGCCTGTTCAATCTGCGGCGCGAGGTGGCCAAGAAGTACAAGAGCAAGTGGGGCGTCTCGCTCGATCCCGAGACGGAGGTCATCGCCTGCCTCGGCAGCAAGGAGGGCTTCGCCCACATGTGCCTGGCCATGCTCGGGCCCGGCGACACGGCCGTCGTGGGCGAGCCGTTCTTCCCGATCCACGTGTATTGCGTCGCCCTGGCCGGCGCGAACGTGATCAACGTCAGGCTCGGCAACGACGAGGCCTTTCTGGAGCGGGTGTCGTACGTCATCGAGCACCTCTACCCCAAGCCGAAGATGCTGATCCTGAACTTCCCGCACAACCCCTCGGCGCTGACGGTCGATCCGATGTTCTTCGACAGGGTCGTCGAGCTGGCCGAGCGCGAGGGCATCGCGATCGTCCATGATTTCGCGTACGGGGAGACGTGCTTCGAGAACTACCGCGCGCCGAGCTTCCTCTCCAGCAAGGGGGCCAAGGAGTACGGCGTGGAGTTCTCGACCTTCAGCAAGGCCTACAACATGGCGGGCTTTCGCATCGGCTTCTGCGCCGGCAACCGCAAGATGATCGACGCCTTGGGCACGATCAAGGGCTACTACGATTACGGCATCTTCCAGCCGATCCAGATCGCCAGCATCATCGCCATCCGCCAGGGCGAGGACGACATCCGCAAACAGGCGCGCATCTACCAGAAGCGACGCGACGTGGTCCTGGCGGGCCTGGAGCGGCTCGGCTGGCACGCCGAGAAGCCGCGGGCGAGCATGTTCGTCTGGGCGCGTGTCGCCGACAGGCACCTGGCCGGGCGCGACACGATCCAGTTCTGCATGGATATGATGGACGAGGCCGAGGTCGCCCTGGCGCCGGGTCGCGCCTTCGGCGAGAGCGGCGAGGGCTACGTCCGCATCGCCCTCGTCGAGAACGAGCTGCGGCTCAAGCAGGCCATCCGGCAGCTCGACCGGGCGCTGAACAGGCGCGGCGGAACGAAGACGGGGCGAACCAAGAAGGCCTGATCCCCCGTGACGAGGATCGCGCGGCCGGTCCCGCCGGCTCGACGGCTACCGCATCGCGTCGCGATACGGGCGCTTCAGCTTGTAGAGCTCCAGTCGAAGGAGCATCGTGTTGGCAAAGTGACCGTGCCGTTGCTTCTGGGCGAGCTCGATCGCCTTGCGTGCGGCCTCGATGGCCTTGTCGAACTGGCCGAGCTCGGCGTAGGCCACCCCCAACGCGTCTAGCAGGAACGGGTCCTCGTAGTCGGTCAGCTCACAGGCGCGCTGGGCGTAGGTCAGGGCCCTGTGCCCGTCGCGGATCTCGGGATCCACGCACGTGGCCAAGAGCCACGTCAGGTTGTACAGCATGTCGATGTGATTGGGATCACGCTCGAGGCCCCGCTCCCAGGCCTCCCGCGCCTCGGCGAACCGTCCGGAGCGCTGGTGAACCACCCCCAGATGCTCGTAAGCGTCCACGCGCGAGGCGTCCAGCTCCAGGGACCGCTCGAGGTGGTACACGCCCCGCTCGGGCTTGTTCTGATAGGGAAAGACCCGCCCGAGATGATAGTGCGTCAAGGCGTCGGTCGGCAGGACGAAGTACGTGGCATAGCTGTTCAAGGCCCACGCGATCACCGGCACCCACAAAAGGACCGACGCCCGACCGAGCCGACGTGTGAGCGTCTCGAAGCCCGTCGCCCCGGCCGCGCATAGGAACGCGACCGCCGATAGCCCGTAGAAGCCTTTACCCTGGGCATAATACGGCAGCTTGATCGTCATGTAGAACACGGCGAAGAAGACCAACAGGCCGTGCCCCCCGACCAGGCCCCAGGTGGCCGTCGGTTCGCGCAGCCAGCGGATCAGGACGACCAGCAAGCCGAACAGGATCAGCGCCGTGGGCAGCCACGCCATCGTGAAACCCATCGCCATCAGGTCGTAGTGCCACGGCGATCGGAACGCCACGTTGGCGATGCCCGAACACATCCCGTCGCCCCAGACCGTCGAGTAGATGCCGTCCCAGTAGGAATATAGGCTGCTGTGGAAAGGTTGTGTCAGACATCGACCGAACCGCAGGTAGTAGTCGGCCGTGCCGACGCCGGGGTCCTGCCACCAGGCGTTGCCGCTCTCCGGATCCCAGTTGCCGATCAAGGGATTCCCGAAGTGGTGCCAGTTCCGGTAGGCCTGCCATCCGGCCACTGCCGCCACAAGCGCCACGACCACCGCCGGCCCGCGGAGCCAGCCCCTCACATCCCTGGCCCCTGTCATGAGCTGCCGCACCACCAACGTGGCCACCACCATGACCAGCAGGATGAACGCCGTGTGCTTGGTCAGCATGGCCAGGCCCAAGACCACACCCAGGGCGGCGTACTGCTTACCCGTTGGCCTTGCGTCGCGCAGGATGCGCAGGGTCAGCACGAGGGCGGCCGTGGTCACCGCGACCGACAGCATCTCGTTCGAGGGATACTGAGCGATGTACAGTGTCATGGGCATCGCCCCGGCCAGGACCAGCCCCACCGCTCGCGCCGTCAGCGCGTCAGGGAACAGCTCCCGCAGCGCCAGCCAGACCAGGACGATCAGACCGATGCCGCTGATCATGCTCACCACCTTGGGCAGATCGGTGTTGGCGTCCTCGTAGTCGAAGGTGTGACCGAGATGCACCAAGGCCGCGCAGATGCCATAGTAGAGCGGCGGTTGGTACATCTCCCAGCCTTCGTTGGCCAGCGGGAGCTTCTCGTTGACCTGGAGGTAGCTGATGTAGTCGAGATGGGCGGGCGAGTCGAACCCGACGATGGGCGGCAAGCGCAGCACGTTGTTGAGGCACAACACCACCCAGAGGCCGACGACGATGCCCAGCAGCAGCAGCTCCGGGAGTGACGGCTTCGGTCGATAGGCGCGACCGGCGGGCGCGGGCGTTTCGGCGGGGCGGCTCTTGCCGACGATCAGCCAACCCAGTCCGGTCAGCAACGAGGCGATCGCCAGCCAGACCAGCGCCATCGGCCAGGCGCGGCGCCAGCCCTCGGTCACGGTCGGGGACGACTCAAGGATCGGGTGGTCCATCGGCTCGGTCGCCAACCGGGCCGTCGCCCAGTTGGTGGTCTTGCTCCGCGCCTCCCAGGTGGCGTCGGTCTTGACGAGGCGGTCGCCGGCCTCGAGCACCAGCCACAAGGCCGGCGGCGCCCGGTTGTGCCGCACCTCCACGAGTATCTCGTTCTGGCCGGGCTTGAGCGTCTCGACCACGTCGTGGGTCTGGACGTTCTTCCAGTCGCCGAGCGGGTCCCGGTCCTCGACGACGTCCTGCTCGTTGATCCACACGCAGTACTCGCGCAAGGCCCTGAGCCGCACCATCGCCGTCGACGGCACCTCGTCAAGCTCGAAGGTGGTCCGGAATCGGACGCGCCGCTTGGTGATGGCCTGGGCGGTGAGTTGCCACGGGTCGGCGTGGAGGATCCACTCGGCGGGCGCCCGCTCGCTGAGGAAGGGCACACTCGGGTCGTACCAGCACTTGCTGAGCGTCAACCACGCGGCACCGGACACGCCACCGGCCAACACGAGCAGGGCGAGCCAACGACGTCGTTTGGGCTGGTCCATGAAGGCTCCAGTCCGATCCCAAGGCTCGTCAGGTCAGGCTGCGCCGCCGGCGACCGAGCAGAACGCCGCCCCTTTCCGCCACATCCGCTGACCGCGTACCCGCCGAGCGAGATGCTACACCGGCTTGACCGCCCCGCTGGCGGCGTCGAAGGTCATGGCCTTGCCGCTGCGATAGCTCTTGATGCCCATGCTGAGCGCGGCCATCACGCGATAGCCCATCTCCTCGTGGCTCCGCGGCTTCTTGCGGCTCTTGACGCACGCGAGGAAGTCCCGCCAGTGCGGCAGCGTGTTCCAGCGTTGCTTGCCTTTCAACTCCATCGGTTTGCCGGTTACGCCGGGCACCTTCTCGGGCACGATTCGCAGCGGGCTGGTCGGTCCGTTGAAGTGGAAGGTGGCCTTCTGGCCGCGGATCAACCACGGCAGCCCCTCGTTGCTGGCCAGCGAGGCGAGCAGCATGACCGTCGGCCCGCCCTTGAAGTCGATGCAGGTGTTGAAGATGTCGGGCACCTCGCGCCCGTCGTCCCAGTAGTACAGCCCGCCGGCGCTGACGACGCGCTCGGCCATGCCCAAGCCCAGTGTCTTGTACCACGGCGTGAGGATGTGCGGGTAGAAGTCGGTCCCGACGCCGCCGGAGTAGTCCCAGAACGACCGGAACGCGAAGAACCGCCCGGGCTCGTAGGGCACCTTGGGCACGCGGGTGTGCTCGCAGCCCAACCACATGTCCCAATCGAGCGTCTTGCCCGGCACGGCCGCCGGATCGTTCGTCTTCGGGCTGTAGCAGCCGATCGGCCCGTTACGGCAATCGCTGCTCTGGGCGTGAATCACCTTGCCCAGCTTGGGCAGATGCTGCTGGGCGAGATCCCATACGTCGTCCGAAAGGAATTGCGTGCCGACTTGCATCACCCGCCGATGGGCGGCCACGGCATCGACGACCTGCTTGGCCAGGTCGAGGTGATCCCAGTGCGTCATCGGCTTTTCGCAGTAGATGTCCTTGCCGGCCTTGGCCGCGGCGATGCACATCGGCGCGTGCCAGTGGTCGGGCGTGGCGATGAGGACCGCATCGACGTCCTTGTTCTCGATCACGTCGGTCCACAGCTTGGTCGGCTTGCCGCCGGTCTTCTTGGCGGCCGCGTCCAGACGGTTGGTGAACACGTCACACACCGCGACGATGTCCACGAGGCCCTCACCCTTGAGCTTGAGGAGCTGGCCCATGTGATGGTTGGCCATCCCGCCGCAGCCGATGATGCCGATGCGGATCCGCTCGTTGGCCGACCCCCGTGCGCGTCGCGGGTGGGCGACCGCCGCCAGGCCCGTTCCGGCAGCCACGGCGGTCTGCTTCAGGAAGACACGTCGGTTGGTTCTCGTCGCTGAATTCATGGCGCAGCAAGCCTCCTGGATCGACCCCCCTGCCAGACTATGCACCATATCGCCCGGCTCGACGGCGGGCAAGGGGTGGACCGTTGGCGTTGTCACCGCAAAGGCCTTGGATGAACTACAGCAACCACGGTTCGGTCGTTTCCGGACTGTCGGTCGTGGGCGGGATGTCGGGAGGTGATACCTCGGACATGGGCGCGGGCTTGGAGGGACGTCGGGTCCTGCGGCGTGTC
The DNA here is from genome assembly GCA_964622545.1 of uncultured Planctomycetales bacterium. Lineage (GTDB taxonomy): Bacteria > Planctomycetota > Phycisphaerae > UBA1845 > JAFGLZ01 > JAFGLZ01. The sequence continues at coordinate 169,747 of CAZUQM010000005.1, forward strand.
CGTCTTTCGCGGCGAGGTCCGGCCGACTCCTTCGTCCGCCACCACCGCATCAGGGCCTCGAACGAGCCGTCGAAGTAGCCATCGAGCAGGTCGTCGACGGCCTGGCCGACGGCCCGGTCGCGCGACAACCGGGCCTGGAAGACGAACGCCCGGCCCTGCTTGGCGTGTGCGACACACCCCTTGCGCTCGAGGATCCGCAGGAACGTCCGCACCGAGCTGTTGCTGAGTCGGATCGACAGGGCGGCGCGGACCTGCTCGGCCGTGACGGCGCCCTCCTGCCACAGCACATGCATGATCGCCCGTTCACGCGGGCTGAGGGCGGCATCGGCAAGCTGCTTGGGCCGGGCCATAATGTTAATATTTTAGCATATACTTGGCCCTCCGCAAGCCCTTGCCTGTCGCAATGTGAATATATGAACAGAACATGGCTGCGGACCCGCCCTGAGCCCCACAGCCTGCCGAGGGGCTTCGGGGCTACTGGGGTTGCGTGGGCGCGACGAGCTTGCCCTGCTTGTGCTCGACACGCGAGCGTGTCATCAGGTTGTTGCTGAGGAGGATGGGTCTGTCGGTTCCGGTCTGATCGTTCACCTCGATGCGGACGCCGTCCAGTACGTTTCCGGTCACGATGGCGCCCGCCCCCGTGACGGTCAGCCGCAACGGCTCGTCGGCGTTGGCCGTGTGCAGGTTGTTGCCCGTGACGACGGTATCGAAGCCCCGGACGTCCATCGCCTGCCGGCATCGGCCGCCGGCGTCGACGGTCACCACGTTGCCCGCTATCACGTGGCGGTGCGAGCCCGCCCACGATCGGAACGCGATGTCGAGGTCGCCCCCCGCCCTCACGTGGACGATGTTGTCGGCCATGATGATCGAGTCTGCCCGATCGGTGCCGATCGCCACGTGGGTCCGACCGGTGATCACGACGGTGTTGCCGCGGATCTCGCCGGGCCCGGTGAGGATCTCGACGGAGTCCGAACCGGCGTTGCCCAGCCGGTTGTCGACGACCTTCATGTTCCGGCCTTCGAGCATGATTCCCAACCGATGGGCGTCGGTCACGATCGTGTTGCGGATCGTGATGTCATGATGCATCTCTGCCCCCGATTCGCCCGGCCTCTGGCAGTAGGCCTTGATGCCGCAGAACTCGAATCGGTCGTGGGAGACGTCGGGGTCGCCTCGGCCCTGGGTGTTCTCGTCACGGTTCGCGTCGACGTGCATGTCGCGTATCGTGACGTCCCCGACACCGGATCCGATGATGCGGATGACGTTCGTGTTCTGCCCCGAAGCCTGCACGAGCCTGGTGCTCGGGCCCTGACCGGCCAGGATCACCCGGCTCCGATCAAGGATCACGCCGCCGAGCTCGCCCGACACCTTCCTGATGTCATACGTCCCCTCCATGAGCAGGACGGTGCCACCCGCCTCGGGCAGGCGGCGGATCGCGGCGTTGATCTCCTCTTGGTCGCCGATGCCGTCGGCGACGAGATCGGCATGGGCCTTCGACCGCGCGGCGGAGTTTTTCGTCGCGACGACGATCGTCGCCCCGGCGGGCGCACGGTCCGTCGCCCGTGCCGGTTCGGCACCCAGACTGATGCCGATGACGAGGGCAAATGCGCACTGCAATGGTGTTCTCCTTTCGATGGGCACCGGGGCGTCCCGGATGGACGGTAGCCGACGAACGCCTTCGGCCCGCTTGTCGATTCGAGCGCTGCTTGCCGGACCAGCCAACGCCTCACACGTTCGCCTGCCCCGTCGGGCAGATATCCAGCAGCGGACAGCCCTTGCAGGCCGGGCGCTGCGATCGGCACCGCTGCCGCCCGTGCGTGATCAGCAGGACATGGAACGGCCAGACCAGCTCGTCGGGGCAAATCGCCTGCAGGTCGTCATGCGCCTGGTCGGCCGAGGTGCCCTCGGCCATGAGGCCAAGCCGCAGGCTCACCCGATGCACGTGCGTGTCCACCGGCAGCACGGGCTTGCCGAGGTTGAACATCATCACACAGGCGGCCGTCTTGCGTCCAATGCCCTTGAGCCCGCAGAGCGTCTCGACGGCCTCGTCCGGCGGCATGTCGTCGAGCCAGTCCAGCGACAGCTTGCCGTGCCGTTCAGTGATGTGCTGGAGGATCTTCTTGATGCGGCCGGCCTTCTGCTTGGCCAGGCCCCCGCGACGGATCGCCCGCTCGATCTTGTCCGTCCGGGCGTCGCGGACCTGCTCCCACGTGGGCAACCGCCTGCGGAGCTCCTCGTAGGCCGCGCTGGAGTTCGCGTCGTTGGTGTTCTGCGAGAGGATGGTCTCGATCAGGCCGCCCAGCGGATCGCCGTCGGGCTCCCAGTCGCGGGGGCCGTAAGCCTTCTCGAGCCGCTTCGTGATCGTGCGGATCAACCGTCGCGACGGCCTGACGTCGCGCTCCGGCCCGTCGGAGGCGTCTCCGCCCTGCTTCGAACCGCGTCCGGCCATCAGCCACCCCCGGAGGCCTCGGCCTTCTCCTGCTCGCGACGACGCACCACGATGCGGGCCGCGATCAGGCCGCCCTCGTACAAGAGGTACATCGGCACGGCTAGTAGGATCTGGCTGGTCACGTCCGGCGGCGTAACCACGGCCGAAGCGGCGACCATGATCAGCAAGACGTACCGGCGCACGCTGCCCATGGTCTTGACCGAGAAGATGCCGATCATGGCCAGCAGCACCACCACGATCGGCACCTGAAAACCGATGCCGAACCCCAGCGCAAGCCGCGTCACGAAGCTCACGATGTACGAGAGCGTGAGCCGGGGCTGCATGAACGACTCGGTCTCGTAGCGCGACAGACCCGTGACTCGGATCTTGCCGTCGGGCATGCAGATCAACAACTGATTGGTGCGAGTGTTCACCCACACCTGTCCGGGCATCGGCTCGCACGGATCGGTCTCGAACATCGGCAACTGCACCGGGGCCGTGGGGCGCGTTGTGGCCGGCTGCGTGGCCACCGTCTTCGGGAGCAGTTGTCGGATGAGCCAGCTCGGTTCGGCATCCGGCGGCGGCACCCACGTGCGGATGCCGATCAGGAACGTGAAGACCAGGGGCATGACGACCGTGAAGCAGAAGGTCACGCCGGCCGCGAACAGGATGACCGACAGCGGGAAGAACTGCCGCACGAACCGCTGCTCGTGCGAATACAGGCCGGCCGCCACGAACGCCCAAAGCTGATACAGACCCCACGGCGCGGTGAAGATCAACCCGCAATAGATCGAGACCTTCATGACCACGACGAACGGCTCGGTCGGGTCGATGAAGATGATCTCGCGCTGGACGTCGTGGTAGGCACAGGCCAGGTCGACCGGCCAGAGGATCGCCCGCATGAGGTGCTTCTCAAAGATGAAGCAGACGATCATGCCCACCAGCCCGCCGAGCAGCAGGCGGATGATCCGCATGCGGAGCTCTTCGAGGTGCTCGCCGAAGCTCATACGCACCTCGTCGGGGTCGTGGGGTCGTGGTTTCTTGAACAACAACGGTGCCATAGCAGCCGCGAAGATCGTCGATTTGCGTCCTCTTGGCAAGGGCAGCACGGCTGAAGCCGGGGTTTGGGGGCTAAGGGTTAGGGTCTGAGGGTCGGTCGGCTGCGATCCGAAATCGCGCCCCGGGCCGATTGGGCACCACCCTACCCCCGCAGCGGCTTGTGGCCGTGGCGGGCGCGAATCGCGTTGGCGGCCGCCAACAGCTTCCCGTCGCGCGTCAGGAATGCCGTCAGGGACGCCGTCGTGACGCCCAGCTTCTCGGCGGCTGGGCCGACCCGCCCCTCGCCCGCCTCCAGCAGATCCAACACCGCCTGCACGGCCGGAAAGTACCGCTCGTTCCTGGTCGAAACGCTGAACCGTCCCGTCTTGGTCAGACACGCCCGGACAGCCTCCGGTACGTCGTAGTCTTCGAGATCGACGGGACGCCGCACGTTCAGCGCGATGGCCTCGCGGAGACGCCGGAGCGCCCGGGCGCGGTTCTCGTGCTGCGAGCGGCTCTCGGTCGCCACGACGGTCAGCCCTGTCGGGCGATGCAGCAACCGCACGGCCGACGACGTCTTGTTCCGCTTCTGCCCGCCGGGCCCGCTGGCGCGATAGCAGTGGACGTCGCAGTCGTCGCTCAGCCGCGCGTCGCTCTGGGCGAGGTAGTCGATCGGGCTTTCCGAATGCGTGGACATGGACGTAGTATAACCGGCGTGCCGTCTGGCGGACGGAGGTAGGCGTTCTGTCCAGGAGGAGTCAGTAGATAGAATTCAGGAGACAGAATGCAGGAGACAGGAGAGAGGAGCGGTGCGTTCCGGTTCCCCTCGGCGGATTGTCTGTAAGAGCCGACTCTGGCCGGGAATCATCTCGCCGGGTGCCACTGGCGGCTTGCCCGCCAGTGCTCAAGGGGATGCGAACAGACCGCGCTGAGGACATGCCGCCCACAGGAGCCTTCATGGACGCATACGGCCAAGACGACATCGACCACGCCTACCAGGCCGAAACCAAGCGCAGACGTCGCTGGCGGAAGGTCATCATCGGCCTGATCGTCGCAGGCATCATGTTGCTGCTCACGCCGATCGCCATTCGGCTGGCGGTGGGTTGGTCGGTCGGCGATCAGTTGCAGGCCGAGATCGATCGCATCCGCGCCGCCGGCGAACCGATCCTACCCGAGGACTTCGACCTGCCTCCGGTCCCCGATGACCAGAACGGCGCGCTGTTGATCAAGCAGGCGGCGGAACTCGTGGATAAGCACCCCAGCGACCCCAACGTGTTCAACTGGAAGTACGACGACGAAGCTCAGATCGCCAAGGATGCCGCCAAGTTCGACAAGCTGCTGGCCGATCTGGCCGAGGTCCGAAAACTTGCCCGGCAAGCCCGCGACATGCCAAAGACGGACTGGGACGTGCGCATGCGTAGTCCGGTCTTGGATGACATGGTCCCCGAGGTCGCCGAGCGAGGCCCGGCCAAGCTCCTGAGAATCGCGGCCATTCGGGCACTGCAGACTGGTGACCAGCACGAGGCCGTCGAGATCCTCCGCGACATTCTCGGCATCGCGCGGCACATCGATCGCCAGCCGGTCTTGATATGTCACCTGGTCGCTGTAGGCATCCAGTCTCTTGCGGTGAATCAAGTGGAGCCACTGGCCCCTGAGCTCTCGATCGGCAGGCCGACCGCGAAGGACCAGAGAAAGGTCAGGCCTGCCACGCGCCAGCAGGTCGAGGCTTTCATTGACGCGCTACTGGATACCCGGCCGTCGCAGCAGGCATTCGTGGAGGCCTTTCACGCCGAACGCATGTATATGCTCGATACGGGAATCTTGCTGATGCAGGGCAAGACGATTGCCTTGAATCCGACGACCCTCAAGACCGTAGCTCGTCCATCGAAGGCGGTGTATGTGGCCAGCCTAGTCTTCCGACCCATCCTCCAGAACGACGCGCTGTTCTACCTGGATTTCATGGCCAGGTGGATCGACGCAGCCTCGGAGCCGGCATGGCCTGCGTTCCACGACAAGGCCCCCTCAGCGGCCGGGCTCAGCGGCGTCTGGCAGTTCATCCAACATCCCTTGAGCTCGATGTATCTGCCGATGCATGCCCCGTCCCAGGCTCATGCGGCGAAAAGCCACTACCGCTCCATCGCCATGCGCCGTCTGGCCGCGATCCGGCTGGCCATGCGGTTGTACGAAGTCGACACGGGCAAACGGCCGACCAAGCTCGCCGACCTCGTGCCGAAGTATCTCGACGCGATCCCGCCCGACCCGTTCGCCGAGGGCAACCAACCACTGCGGATGAACCTCGGCGCCGAGAAGCCTGTGCTCTATAGCGTCAATCTCAACGGTGTGGACGACAGCGGCGCGTACGGCTTCGAACCGGACCCCGACGGCCGGGTCGATTGGGAGGCCAAGGACCTGGTCTTCTTCGTGAACGGCGATCGGCCGGAGCCGGACCCCAACGTGGCAACGCAGGCGGAGACGGCTCCCGACCCGGCTGCGACGACGCCGGCGCGATGACGAAGCGGCAGGGGTCGGGGTTCAGGGTTCGGTCGAGGAGGCCATGGCCCGGGGACCTGGCAACTCGAACGAAGCGAGACCTGCACATCACGACAGAGCGATAGCCGGCCCCGTTAGGGGAGGCAGCCAATAGCCACGGGCGTCAGACCGTGGAGTGCGCGCCCTGCAAGTAGAGCAGCCCCGTCGGGGCGGCAAAGACTCTCTTCGGCGAGGTCACATCTCCGTCGCCCCTGCCGGGGCTCATTGGATCCGGGGCCCGACAACCACGGGTTACGTTCGCCTGACGGCTGACTCCACCCGTGGCCACGATCCGACGGCCCGCCGGTCCTCATGGCTTGTCGCGACGCGGATGAGGAAACTGTAGGGCGGGCGGGAACACGACATTGCCGTGCTCACCGCGTCGTTTCTTTGCGTCACGTCCTCCCGCCATCTTCTGGGCATCCGTAACGGCGCCAGAGACGGTTGCCACGGAGTGAAAGAGGGCTTCCTAGAAGGGGCCTCGACGGAGGCGGCGAGGGCGACGGCGGTCGTCGAGTGCGATGACCCAGTCGGCGCGGGAGCGGGCGGCGCGGGCGATGTCGCTGTTGGGGCGATCGTTCTCGGCGTATTTCGCCTCGGCCTGTGCGCGGTCCATGCCGCCGGTGATGTGGCGCTGGATGATGTCCTCGCGGCACGCGGCGGGATCGATGTCGAGCCAGAAGGTGAGGTCGAACGGGTCGGATACGCGGGCCCAGGGCCCGTCCGCGAGCAGGAGGTAGTTGCCCTCGACGAGCACGACGTCCGCATCGGCCGGGACGATGAGACCGTCGGGTCGCGGCTCGTGCAGACGGCGGTCGTAGACGGGCACGGCCACGTCGCCGCCGGCGGCCTTGAGCCCGGCCAGATCGCGCGCGAGCCGGTCGACGTCGAAGGAGGACGGCGAGCCCTTACGACGTCGCAGCGGGATGGGCGAGCCGTCGGGGCCGGGTATCTCCCGCGCGTCGAGTTCGGCGGTGGTCAGGTGCCAGCCGTCCATGCCGATCACGCTGAGGCGCGGGCCGGGGTCGATCGCGTGCCAGAGCGCCGCGAGCGTCGCGACGAATGTCGACTTGCCGCCGCCGGGCACGCCGGCCAGGCCGACCAGGATGCGACGGTCGGCCGCCCTCTGCGCCGCCACGATCACACGCATAATCGGGGCGTAGCCGGTTACGAACGCGCGGCCGTCGAGGAGGATCTCATGCGTCAGCCCGGCCACGTCCAGGGTCAGGCAGACGGGGGGCAGCTCGGGCGTCGGCTGCGGTGAGGTGTGGGCTGCGAGGGCGGGGTCGGGCACGCCGGCCCAGACCTGCCGTAGGGCAGTCGCCTTTGCTGCGTCGATGCCTCCGGTGCCGGGGTCCATCGGGTCGTCCTTGCAGGTGTCCTGATCCTACGCGGGCCGGCGCTCTGGCACTGGCGGATCCATGATGTTCCAATGGCGACCATTATGCCAGTACCCGAGACGCCATCCGAGATGTCGTCCGCGGCCGAGTTCAGCCAGTGGCCGGACGTGGCGACCGTGGAGACGGATCGGTATTGCGACGGGTGCGGGTACAACGTGCGGACGCGGCCGGTGAAGCGCGAGCCGCGGACGGGGTTGCTGGTTACACTCTGTCCGGAGTGTGGGCGGTTTCACGCGGCGGGCGAGCTAACGACACGATCGAAGCTCTGGCCCGGTCGCATCGCCACGATCCTGATCATCGGGTGGGGCGGCCTGCTGGTCAGCAACTTCGCGGGGTTGGCGCTGGCTCAGCTCGCCACGCAGATGTTCCTCATCGAGAACATGTACACGTCGCGGCGGATGGTCTACTCGGCCGGAGCGAACCCAGTTGTCTACCGCCAGCCGCTGTATGAACTCCCGGAATCCCGACAGTACCGCGAGGTTCTGACCCTCTCAGCCCTCATGTCGATCGGTGTCAGCTTCTTTGGCTTCGCAGCGCTGGTGGTGGTCTGTCCACACTGGCGGCGTCTTATCTATGGTCTGGTTGCCGCAGGCATGCCTCTGGCCGCCGCGCTGATCGTCTGCCTCCTGATCCGCTGGGATCCACCAGGGAGCTCCGGGCGATGGTGTTACCCATTCATCGTCGGCAGCACCTTGGTGCAGATGCTTGGAGGCGTGCTGGGGGTGATGTTGGGTCGTCCGATCGCCCGCGGACTCGCGGTCATGTTTCTTCCACCGCGCTTGCGGCAGGCGCTGGCGTTCCTTTGGATCGCCGACGGCAAGGCCCCGCCGGGTGGGACGGTCGAGGCCCGCAGCGGACGTGCGCCTTCCGACAGACACGAAGAGGCTATCGAGAACGATAGCACACGCCCGGCAGACGCTTCGACGTAGCGAGCCCGATCGCGCGATACTCCGAGCCGTCCTTGCGCTTGCCGCAAGCGGTGTGGTAGTGGTAGTGCACGCCGTCGTGAACGATGATGCACGGCTTGTGGCAGTGGATCTCGTCGTAGTTGCCCGGAGGACCGGCATCCATGATGGGGTTGAACGGGCTCTTGGTCCAGCGGATGAGATCGTCGCTGGTGGCCAGGCACTCGCGGGCGTGCTTACCGTCGTAGCCGAAGTAGAACATGTGCCACGTCCCGTCGAGCCGCATGACCCAGGGATCGGCGATGATGACGTGGTCGCGGTCGCGCTCCGGATCGCCCTTTCGCAGGATCGGGTTGTTCGCATACTCGAACCAGTCGACGAGGTCGCGGGAGACCGCCAGGCCGATCTGCTCGCAGTTGTCCCTCGAACCGTGGGCGTTGTAGAACATCCAATACCATCCGTCGTGCCTCATGACGTAGGCCTGGTAGACGATGTTGTCGCTCCACGTGCCCTTGGGACCGGTCCCGTGGACGGGGTTGTGGGGCGACTTGTGCCACGTCGTCAGATCATCGCTCCAGGCCAGGCCGTGCAGGCCCGGCCGGCTCTCGTAACCGGGCCGGGGAAACCCGACGTAGATCATGTAGGCGCGTCGGCCCTCGACCCAGGTGAACGGGCCGCTCATGCCGCCGGCATCGAAGGCGCCGGGCTTGCCGGGCTGGAGGATCTGCCGCCGGTTGCGCCAATGGATGAGGTCGTCGCTCTCACACAAGCCGATCGTTTCGTGAACGACACCGGCTCGCTTGGCGATGCCGGTGTAGGCCATGTACCAGCGGTCGCCGTATCGAAAGACCTTGGGGCATTCGACGGCGTGACCGTCGAAGTCGGCCTCGCGGCCGCTCGGTTCGAGGATGAGCTCGGCCAGCTTGTGGCGCCGGAGATAGGCGGGCCTGGCTTTCGCGTCGGCGGTCGGCTCTGGCTCGGCCCCCAGGCCGATCAGGGCGAGCAGAGCGATAGTCGTTGCGGTCATCGTACGGCTTCCTTGCCTGGGTGCTCCGCGAGCACCGGCGTTTGGAGAAGCTTGAGCCACCTGGCTCTCACCCCGGTGGCCTACTCCGGCCAGAGGCCGCGGTCGCGAACGAAGATGTCGTTGAACCTGTCGGTGCCGGCCGTGATGAGGTTGGTCGCCACACTCCGAAAGGCGATGACCTGGGCGTCGGCCGAGACGTCCGGGTCGAAGCTGGCGTCATCGCCCTGGGCGCCCTCGGATGAGACGCTCAAGCGCGTCGTTTGGCCGGTCTGGCGATCGTGCAGGAAGACGTCTCTGACGCCGTTCGTGTCGCCGCTCACGAGGTTGTCGGCGGAACTCACAAAGGCCAGGAACCGCCCGTCGTCACTGATGGACGCGGCGTAGCTGTGGCCGTTGCCCTGCACGCCGGCGCTGCTGAAGGCGACGAGGGTGGTCTGTCCGGTCTGGCGATCGTGGACGAAGACGTCGGTCGCGTCGTTGGTGTCGCCGTCGACGAGGTTGGTCGCTCGTCCCTCGAAGGCCACGTAGCGACCGTCGGCCGAGAGGCAGGGCCAGAAGCTGTCGTCGTCGGCCTGTTGGCCGTCGGAGCTAACGCTGATGCGTGTGGTCTGTCCGGTCTGGCGGTCGCGAACGAGGACATCGGCTACGCCGTTGGTATCGTCATCGACGAGGTTCGTGCCCCAGAACTCGAACGCCACGTAGCGGGCGTCGGACGAGAGGGCCGGATAGAGGCTGGCATCGTCCCCCTGCGTTCCGTCGGACGCGACGCTGACCCGCTCGGTTTGCCCGGTCTGACAGTCGTGCAGGAAGATGTCGGCCTTGTCGTTGGTGTCACCGGTGACGAGATTCGTCGCCCTGCTGCTGAAGGCGACGTAGCGTCCATCCGATGAGACGCGCGGGTCGTTGCTGCGGGCGTCGGCCTGACTGCCGTCCGAAGCGACGCTGACCCTCGTGGTCTGGCCGGTCTGGCGGTCGTGCAGGAAGATGTCGGTCGCGTCGTTGGTGTCGTCGTCGACCAGGTTCGTCGCAAGGCTCTCGAAGACAACATAGCGGCCGTCGTTGGACTGCTCGGGACTGCGGCTGGCCCCGTCGGGCTGCGCGCCGTCCGAGCCCATGGTGATGCGCGTGGTCTGACCGGTCCGGCGGGCGTGCACGAAGATGTCCCTGAACCCGTTGGTATCGCCGTCGACGAGACCAGTGTCGTCGGCTGAGAAGGCGACGTAGCGCCCGTCACCGGAGATCGCGGGGTTGCTGCAATCGCCACCGGCTGCCTCGTCGCCACTCGAGGAGACGCTGACAAGCCGAGTGGCGGTGATGCCGAACGTGGCCGAGGCGATGGCGCTGGGCGACATGCCGGCCGCGAACGCGCATGCGCGGAGGGTGGTCGTTTCGGACAGTGATATCGGGGCAGTGTATTCGGGGCTCGATTCGGTGGGTTCCGAGCCGTCGGTGGTGTAGCGAATGGTCGCACCGCCGGTGGCACACCCGAGCTGAACGCTGGCCGTTTCGACGAAGCTGCCGCCGGCGGGGTCGAACGTGGGCGTCTCGGCCGGGGGCGGCGGGGCGCAGCCGAAGGCGACGAGCAGGCCCAGGACGCCAAAGACCCCTGCCGCGGCCTGCGACAAACCATCCCTCTGCACGGACACGGTGCGATGAAGACAGATTTCGGCTCGCATGATAAGACCTCCCGTCGACGCCGACATGGGGCGGCGATCGACACCAAGAAGACGTAATGCCGCAGAGATTGAGGGACCTCGAGCCCGACCGCGATTTGCCTGCCCTTAACGATAACCTTTCGACCGATCGGGGCCAAGCGCCGAGGTCGGCCACAAGTCCGGCTACGGCGAAAACCGCTGGATGCGGTTGTTGCCCCACTCGGCGACGATGACGTTGCCGGCGGCGTCCAGGGCCAGACCGGCGGGACGATCGAGCTGTCCGGCGGCGGTCCCGTTGGTCCCGAACTCGGTCAGGTAGTCTCCGCTCAGCGAGAGCTTCTGGACGCGATGGTTGGCGTAGTCGGCGACGAAGACGTGGCCGGAGCCGCTGACGGCCAGGTCCCACGGCGAGTCGAACTGCGCGTTGCCCGAGCCGGACGCCCCCCAGGCGGCGACGAAGGCGCCGTCGGTCTCGAACTGCTGCACCCGGTCGTTGGCGCGGTCGACGACGAAGACGCGGTCGGCGGCATCGACGCCAACGGCAATCGGGCCGTTGAACTGTCCGTCGCCCGAGCCGAATGTGCCCCACTTGGTGAGGAAGGTGCCGCTGGCGTCGAACTTCTGGACGCGCTGGTTGACCAGGTCGGTGACGTAGACGTTGCGGGCCGAGTCGATGGCCACGTCGGAGGGGTTGGCGAACTGGCCGTCGAGGCTGCCGGGCGCGCCCCACTGTCGGATCAACGTGCCGCTCGCGTTCAGCACCCAGATGCGATGCTTGCCGAAGTCGGCGACGTAAACGTTGCCGGTGGGATCGACGGCCACGCCGGTGGGCAGGAGGAACTGCCCGCCGTTGGTCCATGTCGCGAGGAGCTCGCCGTCGGCAGAGAGCTTGAGGACGCGGGCGTTGGCCGAGTCGGGGACGAGGATGCTGCCTGAGCCGTCGAGGGCGATGCGCTGGGGTTGCGACAACGTGTAGCCGGCGCCGTCGGCGGGCCAGGTCGCCGAGGAGGTGTAGGTGCCGGGCGAGATGGTGAACGTCGCGGTCGCGACGTCGCTGTCGGTCATGCCGTCCTTGAAGGCGCGGGCCTGGAGGGTGCTGGTCTCGGTCAGCTCGATCGCGGCGGCATAGGCGGTGCTGTCGGCGGTGGGCGTCGAGCCGTCGGTGGTGTAGCGGATGATCGCGCCGTCGGTTGAGCAGGAGAGCGTGACCGTGACCGCATCGAGGTGCGTGCCGCCGTTGGGGTCGAAGGCCGGCGCGGCGACCTGTTGGGGTTCGCCCGTTCCCGGCGGGGCGCAGCCGAATGCGGCCAGCACGCCTAGGATCAGGAAGATGAAGCCCGAGAGGCAAGCGAGTCCGTCCGTTTCACGCGCCCGGTTCGTCGGGCGCGCCGGCGCATCCAGCTCAGTCATTCGAGAACCTCCGTGTTGCCGCCCTCTACGGGGATGATAGCTGGTGTGGTGGGGTCGGGTCCACTGATCGCCCGGCGCGACGGGCTGGGACGCCGTCGGCGACGGCCGCCAGGACCCCAGACGACGGGCTTCAGACCTCAGGGCGTTGATCGCGCAGCCTCCCGTCCTGTGGCATCGCTGTTCCTGTAGCCTGGGGTCGGTGGGCTCAAGCCCATGGTCTTGTCAGGAGAAGCTGCGTTCCCTTTTCGCCGCGGGCTCACGTGTCCGGATAGAGCCAGGCCTTGGGCAGGGCCAGCACCTTGAGGCGATTGAGACCGCCGACCTTCCTATCGCCGGCGCAGTAGCTGAGGATGCAGCGCTCGCCGACGAACGTCATCGAGATGTAGCAGTACCAGCCGTCGGGGTCGGGCTCGATGACGCGGCTGGGCGACCACGTCTTGCCCTCGTCGGTGGAGATGGTCACGCACAGCGGCGTGCGGCGGCCCTTCGGGTAGACGTGCCGGCCGGAGTGGTCGTTGTAGACGCAGAGCAGGTGTCCGGTCCAAGGCACGCGTTCGATGGTGGCCGGGCTGCACGGGCTGTAAAGGTTGGTCGGCTTGGGCTCGGTCCACGTCACGCCGCGGTCGGTCGAGGTGCACGCGTACTGGCTGCCGTGTCGGGTCCGCATCCACATCCAGACGCTGCCGCCGCGTCGCTCGACGACACCGGGCTCTTGCAGCGTGAGGTTGCGGTACGGCGGCGGGTCGATGGTCGTCTTGTCGGCGTGCCAGGTCTTGCCGCCGTCGTCGGAGTAGTAGGTGCGGGGGACGGCGTTGCCGCTCCAGGTCTTGCGGGTGCCGTCGGGGCAAGGGTGCAGGGCCGCGGGCACCAGCAGGCGGCCGCCGTCGATCTGGATCATGCGGTCGTTGTTGACGACGTGGTAGCCGTCGACCGTGGTGGCGCGGACGGGCGGACCGACGGTCTTGAGCTCATCGGTGCTGCGGCGGACGTAGAAGTTGCAGTCGTCCCAGCCGTTCTTGCGGAGGTAGCCTAGCAGCAGCTCGCCGGAGGTGAGCCGGACGATGCTGACGGACATGACGTTGTCCTTGCCCTCGTTGGGCACGAGGATGCGGTCGTCGGTCCAGGTCTTGCCGTCGTCGGCGCTGGTCCGGATGCAGAGGTCGGCCTTGGAAGAGTCCGATCCGCCGCTGGTGAAGCGGGTGTAGACCAAGGCGAGCCGCTCATTCTTCAGCTCGACGACGTCGCCCTCGCTGTTGCGGGGGTAGGCCTTGGAGGGGTTGATGACGAGCAACGGCTGTGGCTCGGGCAGGCCGCCGAGCGTCTTGGCCGAAGCACCGGTGGAAAACAGCAGACTGAGCATCGATGCGAAAACGAGTCGGCGAAGGATTCGGTGCATGTCGGTCGTTCCTTTCCAGGACGCAGCCTACGAGGCTAAGCAAGCGGGTCGATATGGTGCCACTGCTCGTAAGCAGTGGCATCGTGCGAATTCGTGTCCCCCACCGCTGAAGCGGTGGGCCACCCACTTGATTCTCTGCCCATTTGCGGGGCGTCCCCTATCGCTGAAGTGGTGGTTCACCCACCCGGTTTCCTGTCGTGTCCGCCACGCGGTTCTCTGGCCAGGCACGAGGCTCACATCAGCTTCCTTGGGTCCTGCGTTGTGTCTGCTTGAGGACGACATGTCGGCCGTGGCAGTCGGTGCAGATGCTGCCGGCGGTGATGGCCCGGCCGTTGGGTCGGGTCTTGCCCTGCCATGTCTCGCGGAAGGCGGCGACCTTGTCGGGGTTCTTGTGCTCGCCGTGGCAGCTCTTGCAGAACTTGTCGACCTCGGCGCGGCCGAACTTGATGTCGGCCCGCGTCATGCCCTGCTCGTCGTGCATGTGCTCGACGGACGGGCCGTGACAGGCGCTACAGGCCATGTCGTTCTTGAGGTGAACGACCGACAGCTCCTCCTTGACGAAGTCGACGTGGCAGACGTTGCAGTACTCGTTGGTGGCCTTGGGGAGCCAGGGATATTGCCCGCCCTTGCCGAGCCTCTTGAGCCGGACGCGCCGCACCATGATCTTCATGTTTTTGTACGGGTCGCCGGCGTGGGTCTGCAGGCCGATGTGGCCCTTGGCGTGGGTCTTGTCATGGAAGTCCGCGACCTTGTGGCCGTTGAGCGTGGCGAGGATGTGATCGCCGACGCATCGGATGGTGGCGGTGTTCCAGTCGTTCTTGTTGAGGTGCTCTTCGTGCTTGACGGTCGTCTTGAAGCCCTCGGCCCAGATGCTGCCGGTCTTGGCCTCGGGGTAGTTGAGGATGTCGTACTGATAGCCGCGTTTGCCGGGCGGCATGCGGAACCAGATGCCGCTGTTGGCGGGCCAGACGACCTTGAACTCGACCTCGAGCTCGAAATCGCTGTATTGCAGGCGGGTCATCAGGTCGCCGGGCTCGCCCTTGTCGTTTTGCGTGCCGATGAGGATGCCGTCCTCGACGGTCCACGTGCCGTTGCCGACGACCTTCCACCCGCTGAGGCTCTTGCCGTTGAACAGGTCGATCCAGCCGTCGGACTTGCCGGTCTCGGCCGACGAGCCGGCCAGCATCAGACCCGCGACACACGCCACACCCACGCCAAGCCTCAGCATCATGGTCTAGACCTCTCCGCGATCCTCTCGGGTTCGCCCTGATTCCAGGGGGTAGGACGAAGGCGGGCGACCTTCTTGCCCGGGCCGCCCGTGGGTTGCCCTTAGACCCATTCGAAGCTCTTGAGCCACTCGTAGCCGCGCGGCAGGTTGGCATACATGCCATCGCCGAGGCGGTCGATCCGGGCCAGCTCCTCGGCGGTCAGGGGCGTCTTGTCGTAGCTGGCCTTGACGTTGTTCTCGACCTCTTCGAGGGTCGTCATGCCGGGCACGGTGGCGGTCAGCTCGGGCGTCTGGAGGATCTTGCGCAGGGCCAGCATGGCGGCCTCGTGGTCCTCCTGGTCGCCCTTCTTGGTGACGGGGAACTTGGCCCCATGCCGGAAGAGCGAGCCGCCGCCGAAGGGTTTGATGGTGACGACGCCGACGTCGGCCATCTTGGCGGCCTCGAAGAAGCTCCTCTCGGCCTTGCCGTGGATCTTGACCTTCTTGACCTTGCTCTTGGGCGTCAGGGGCATGATGACCATCGTGAACTCGGGGAAGGTCTCGAACACGTGGCGGAGGAACGGGCCGTTGTGGCTGGACATGCCGAGCCAGCGGACCTTGCCCTGCTTCTTGGCCTTCTCGAAGGCCTCAATGACGGGGACGATCTCCTCGTCGGTGTGGCGGCCCTGCATGTCGGCCTGGGGTCGGAAGATGTCGATGTAGTCGCTGCCGAGCCGTCGGAGGCCTTCATCGATCTCGCGCATCATGGCCGGGGTGTTGCGATGGGCGGGGTTCCGCATGCAGAGGATGTGGTCGGAGTAGCCGATGTACATCTTGTCGCGTCGGCCCTTGACCGCGGCGCCGTAGGCCAGCGCCTCGGCCGGGGTGGTGAGATCGACGTAGTTGATGCCGAGCTCGATGCACTTGCTGACGATGGCGGTGCGGTTCTGCTTGACGTCCTCGGGGCAGACGTCGTCGGCGAAGGTGGCCCAGTAGCGGTTTCCCTCACGGTTCTTCCAGTGGCCGCCGAGGCTGACCTCGCTGATCATCACGCCGCTCTTGCCGAGCTTGCGGTAGGTCATCTTGGGATGATAGTTGAGCGGCTTGGGTTCCTCGGAGGCGTGGGCCTGCTTGGGTTCGGTGCCCTTCTCGGGCTGCTCGCATCCCGTGGTGCCGATGGCCAGTCCGGCCGCCGCGGCCGTGCCGCCCTTGACGAAGTCGCGTCTGCTGAGCCGATCTGAAGACATGAGAAGACCTCCGGTAGTGGTGCGTGCCGTCGCCCGGGCCGGATGACCTTCGGGCCCGGCCGGCATGCGTGTAGCATAGTCGCGGTCCGCGGGGTCTCGCAACCGGCTGGAGGTCGGCTGCCGGAAGGCCGGAAGGGGGCGTCGTTCGCTGCGATTGACATCCCGCCCGGCGGTCCCATAATGGTCCGCGAGCGCCGGGCGCGCGGACCTTCTGTGGTGCTAGCTTATGCCGATCATCACGTTGACGACCGACTTCAGCCTGAGGGACCACTACGTTGCGTCGATGAAGGGTGTGATCCTGTCGATCAACCCCAAGGCCACGATCGTGGACGTCACGCACGACATCGAGCCGCAGAACGTGCTCCAGACGGCGTTCATCATGCGGCACATCTGGCCGAACTTCCCGGTCGGCACGATTCATGTGGCCGTCGTCGATCCCGGCGTGGGCACCGACCGGCGGATCATCGCGGCCGAGTTCAACCGGCAGCTCCTGATCTGTCCGGACAACGGGATCGCCTCGCTCTTGCATCGTGACGCGCCGATCGCGTCACTGCGTGAGATCACGAACCGCCAGTTGTTCGCGAACCCCGAGCCGTCGGCCACGTTTCACGGTCGGGACATCATGGCGCCGGTGGCGGCGCACCTCAGCCGGGGCACGAAGTTGACGGAGCTGGGGCCGGCCTCGGACCAGATGGAGATCCTCGACCTGCCGAAGACGAAGCGCAACCCCGACCGCAGCACCGAGGGCGAGGTCATCTACATCGACGCGTTCGGCAATCTGGTGACGAACCTGACGCGCGAGGCCATGGCGCCGACGTACGTGGCCAACCCCGAGGCCCGCGTCTGGCTCGGCGAGCGCGACGTCGGGCCGGTACGCCAGACCTACGCCGACGTAAACGGCAAGGAGCCGCTGGCGCTGCTCGGCAGCGTGGGCATGCTCGAAATCGCCGTCAACGGCGGCCATGCGGCCAAGGAGTTGGACGCCGGCATCGGCACGGCCGTCCGCGTGAAGTAGCGGCCGGTCCCAGGCCCGCGCCGCGGCGGGCGCTTCGTCTTGTCCCCGGATCATGGAGCCGATCGACATGCCTCGCGACGTTCCCGGCATCTACGTGGCGGGCACGGGCGTGGGCGTGGGCAAGACGGTCGTGTCGGCCGGTCTGGCCAGGCTGTGGAGCGATCAGGGCTATCGGGTGGGCGTGTTCAAGCCGATCGCCATCGGGTGCGAGCGGCGGACGCGGATCGGGCTGATCAGCAACGATGCCGAGTGCCTGGCGTACTCGGCCGGATGTGACGTGCCGCTGGACCGGATCAACCCCGTTCGCTACGGGCCGCAGGTGGTGCCGATGGCCGCGGCCGAGCAAACCAAGACGCCCATCGACGAGGACGTCCTCTGGGAATCGTACGAGCACGTCTGCCACGATGCGGACGCCGTGATCGTCGAGGGAATCGGCGGGCTGCTCACGCCGCTGGCGCGGCGTCGGTTCGAGGTCGACCTGGCCGACGAGTTTGGGCTAGACTTGCTGTTGGTCGGGCAGGTCGGGCCGGACGCGGTCAGCCGCATGGTGATGGCGGGCGAGATCGCCAGGTCGCGCAAGCTGCGGGTCGTCGCGACGGTGCTCAACGGGTACGACACGAACGCGCCGAGCCTGGCCGAGGAGACCGATCCCGGCACGATCGCACGGTGCTCGAAGCTGACGCAGCCGGTGTGCGTGCCCCAGGACGGCGAGACGGACGTGGCCGAGGGGCGGATCGGGGCCCGCGTCCTCGACGCCCTGGCGCGGCTGAGCCTTAAGCCGCGCAAACCGCGGTAGCGGATCGGCAGCGGCGATGCCGGCGATGACACTTCCACGAACCCGTACCACGACATAAGGGACAGGCCATGAACCCACACACCGATCATCCGACATGCCCTTGCTGCGGCGACGTGTCGCGGCGGGACTTCCTGGCCGGGACGGGGCTGGCGGCCGGGTCGCTGACGCTCGGGACGATGCCGACGACGTTGCTGGCCGGGTCGGCGGCGTCGCGCAAGAAGGAGCCCGCGCGGGTGCAGGTCGCGTTCGTCTACCCGCCGTCGACCGTATTCAGCGAGAAGCCCGACGGCTGGTGGAGCTGGCCCGGCAACGAGTTCGACGCCGAGGCTCGGCAGAAGCAGTACACGGGCAAGCTGCGGGCCAGCGCCAAGCGGCTGGGCGTGCGGCTCGAGGTCGAGCCCAAGAGCATCGCGAGCGACGATGACGTCAAGCGGCTCACGGCCAAGCTCGCGGCGGATCGTCCGGACGGGATGCTGCTGATCCTGTTCTACAACCGGAGCCTGCACCACGCCGACGCCCTGCTGGCCGCGGCCGAGAAGCAGGGCATTCCGGCGGTCTTCTACATCGGGCTGGGCGTCAAGCACGGTGCGATCACGGCGTATCGCCGGCCCGGGGTGTACTTCATCCAGTCGCTGGACAACTTCGAGGCGCTCGAGCGGGGCCTGCGGATGATCCACGTCCGCAAGCGGATGGGTCAGAGCCTGCTGCTGAGCATCAACGAGGCCAAGGAGCCACGCGAGGGCCGCGAGCAGTTCTTCGGCACGACGGTGCGGGTGATTCCGTTCCGGCAATATGCGGCCGCGTTTCACGCGGTGAAGATCGACGGCGAGGCGTTGCGGTGGATCGAGCGGTTCAAGGCCGAGGCCAAGGAGGTCCGCGGACTGTCGGCCAAGGCGATGGAGAACGCCACGCGGGCGCATCTGGCGCTGAAGAAGCTGCTGGCCGACGAGGGCGCCGACGGGCTGACGATGAACTGCCTGAAGCGCGGCATGCTCAAGCCGTGCGTGAGCTTCGCGTCGCTGAACAACGAGCTGATCCCGGCCGCGTGTGAGAACGACCTGCCGGCGGTCTACACGCAGCTCCTGGGACAGCTCCTGCTGGGCCGACCTGGTTTCCAGCACAACCCGTGCTACGAGACCGAGCGGAACCACTACTACGCCTCGCACTGCACGTGTCCGTCGAGGTTGTACGGGCCGGGCGGGTCGGAGCTGCCGTTCCTGCTGCGGCGTTTCGCGCACACGAACGAGGGGAGCTGCGCGATCCAGGTCTTCTGGAAGCCGGGCGACGCGGTGACGATGGTCCGCTACTACCCGAGCAAGTCGCCGAAGCTGGACGTGTACGCGGGCGAGGTGGTGGTCTCGCACCCGATGCCGCCGGCCGGCGGGTGCACGACGAACGTCGAGATCAAGGTCACCGACCGCGCCGACGCGTGCATGGTTCGCGGGCATCACAACCTGCTCTTCGCGGGTGACTTCGCGCGAGACTTCCGGCGGTTCGCGAATCTGCACAAGATCGGCCTGGCGAGGACGGGATATGCGGGACCGGCGGCGGGGTGAGGAATGCATCGATGAACCGCCGGACGGACACGTCGACATGCCTGGCAGGAGAAAGAGGATTCGTGGGACATGCAGAGGCTTAGCGTGTGATCGAAACGAGCCGAAGGGTATAATTCACTAGGCCGATTGTCTTGGAGTCTTCATGAACGACCGCATCGCCATCGATCCCAACATTTGCCACGGCAAGCCGATCGTTCGAGGTACGCGGACGCCCGTGACGGTTATCCTGGCGGCCCTCGCCGGCGGCGACGATGTCGCACAGGTCGCTGAGGATTACGAGATCACGGAAGATGCCGTTCGCGCCTGCATCGCCTTTGCCTGCGATGAACTGGAAGGTCAGGTCTACCTCTTGGGGTCGGGTTGATTCATGCAAGGCTTCTTGGTGGACGCCAGCCTCCCGCGAGCAACGAACGATCTGGTTCGATCCCTTGGCCATGACGCGATCGATGTACGAGACGTCGGGCTGGGTACGTCGAGTGACGCGCTTGTCGCCGCACACGCCATCGAACACGGGCTTTGTATTCTGACTCGGGACCAAGGATTCGGCGACCCGCGCGTCTACCCACCCGAGAAGTATCATGGGATTGTCGTGCTTAGCCTGTCCGATAGGGCGCACCGAGGCCTCGTGCTCAAAACGCTCGAAGATTTCCTGGGCCAACTGAACGGCATAGGAAACCTGACCGGACGTTTGGCCATTGTCGAACCTTCCCGGATACGACTTCGTCCGCGCTAGTGCGCAGAGTGGGTCGTTTCGCCCCACGTGGCACGAGACTTCCGGCGGTTCGCGAACCTTCACAAGATCGGCCTGGCGAGGACGAGGTATGAGGGGCCGGCGGAGGGGTGAGGCGACGCGCGGGCACGTCGACCAGTCGAATTCGTGTCCCCCACCGCTGAAGCGATGGGCCACCCAACGGGAGGCTCGCTCATAGACGGGCCACCCCTTGCATGTTCTGGGCAGCGTTCTATCGGGGCATACCGTTTCCTGAGTAAGCACAGGACAGCGACCCCACTGGGGACCCGGCTTCGCCAAGGCTACGCAGGTCAAGGGCTACGCCGTGGGAACCAGCGTGGCGCGGTTAGGTTCGCACGCTCGATGGGAGAGTCTGGAAATCGTCGGTCCGCGTCAGGCTCTTCAGCACGGTCAGGAGCGGTTCGGGCGCGGCGACGATCCGACGGGTGTCGAAACTGAGCCAGCCGCCCTCGCTGGTGACGGTGGCGGCGACTTCACCGTCTGCGCGGTAGAAGACGTTGCGATGGAGGAAGTGCGAGCCGTCGTCGGACAGGCCGGCCAGGACGAGCGTGACGTCCATGCGCTCGAGCAGCCGGAGCTCGCGGCGGTAGACAATCTCGTCGCGCATGACGACGGGCCCGACGCGCAGCCGCTCGAACTCGCGCATCGGCAGGCCATGCTCTTCGAAGTACATCATCCTTACGTCGGCGGCCACGTCGAGGTACGACGTGTTCCGCATGTGGGCGTTGAAGTCCATGTCGCGCCAACCGACGTGGAAGGTCTTGGTGAACGTTTCGGGCATGTGGTGTGGCTCCTGACTGGGAACGTGGTCGGGTCCGATCTTACCGCGCAGCGGATGCCAGGCCAGCCGGTGGTGAGCCGTCGCGTGGCCCCGAACGACGTAGCACACGGCCGGAGGAGGAGCCTCCAGAAGAGCCAAGCCCAAAAGGTGTTTGCAGCAGTCATGCAGAGCGTCTACTCTGCGGTGGCGAGATGACGTGACGATTTGGTCTTAACCAAGGAGACCCGACGATGATGCAGAAACTGCTTCGCGTGGTAACGATGCTGTCGTTGTTGGCCCTGTTCGGCTGTGAGCAGCCGGTCAAGTGGACGCTCAAGCAGGAGATCGAGCCCGACCCCGTGAAGATCGGCCAGACGGTCACCGCCCGTTGCACCGTGACGGGCGAGCCGAAGCAGATCGGCTGGATGACGGCCGCGCCCCTCATCGCTCCGGAGATCACGATCGAGCTACGAGACGACGGCACGGAGGGGGACAAGAAGGCCGGCGACGCCGTCTTCACCGCGAAGGGTGACGTGCCGGTTGAGGCCGAGCCCGGCATGTATGAGCTCGAGGTGATCGCCTACGATAAGAACGGCGACATCCTCCGCCTGCCCTCGTTCACGATCCTGGATAAGGACGGCAAGGTCATCAAGGAGGTCAAGCCCGAGGAGGGCGACGAAGACCAGACCGTCGAGGCCAGTACGATCATCGAGGTCGAGCTGGTGGAGTGAGCGGGCGGATGTCGGTCGACAAGACCACTCCATCTCCTGCAAGGCGGTGGCTTCGGGTGTGGACTGAAATCCGGCGGTAGCGACGTTGCCGATGTTGGCAGAGCCGGCCTGGCACCCGCGCCGTAGCTTTGGCGAAGGAGGAACCCCAGGCCGGTGGTTATGGCGCGTCGTGCAATAACGTCCGGGCCGAGGACGGCCCGGCTCTGATTCTTCACGTGACGCGGCTGTGTCCGGTTCCGATGTCTGCCGCCACGAACGGGAACGACCGGGCCCGATTGGTGCGTCAAGACGCGCGCGACCCGGTTAGCCCGGTGTAGCATCCGATTCGCTCGTCCCTGGCTGCGCTAACCGGCTCCTGGTCTTCTCAGGATCCTGGCGGCAATCCAAGACTGCCCATACCCTAGCGGTCTCTCCGTCGACCGTGTAGTAAACGGCGAAGGGAAGCCGCTTGGCCAGAACCGGTGGTAGCCGGTGTGGATCGAGTGGATGCCTGCATAGAGCTGGAGCGAGTCGATGTCGGCGAAGAGCGAGTCCAGGAAGTGGCTACCGAGGCCCTGGCCTTGCCTTTCGTAAAACCGGAAGCCGTCAATCAGATCCTGCTCGGCCTCATCCAGGATTTGGACGTTCATCCGGTGCGCTCGCGCATCCTACGCTTGGCTTCGGCCCAGTCTCCGAACTGCGAGGCACCCTCTCGCACGCGATCCTGTCTGGCGCGGAGGACATCGGCATGCCAGGCCGGCGACGGCACGTCTTCGGGTGTCTGTTGGAGGTCGCTCCAGAGCTCCTCCAGCAACCGAAGCTTGTCGGCGACGGTCATCTTGTCCAGGGGAAGCGGGACATGCATGACGGATGCTCCATTCGATAACCATCGTACGCAACAGGCCGGTCGGATACGATTCTCTTGCGGCTGTCTCGCCGTGCCCGTAGGTCATTTCGTCGCAAGGGTGGGTCCAGAGGAGCCACCGTACGTTACTTGGTGTCGTCGAGCGGGTTCCGACGCGATTCTTATGCCGAAAACGCGGTTTGGTCGTTCGTTCAGGGCTAAGTGGGGCTATCGTGTTAGGCAGCGGTGATCAATCCCATCCTTTGAAGCAGATTCCAGGTTATTTCGTAGACATCGTCAGGGACGTAATCCTTTCCCAGCTTCGGGGACCAATACCGTCCGTGAGCCAACCAATGCCGCAGCTTGAGAGCGCCGTTGAAATCACCGACATACTGCTTCGTTGCCTGTCCGTAATCTTTCCATGCAGCAAGGATATCCTTGCTAAGTGCTGCGCGCTGGCCCTTCTGTCGATGAATATCGCGGAATCTTCTCGAAACAGCGTCTTTCTTGCGCCTGGAGACTCGGTCCAAGTAATCGATTCTGATCGTGGCCTCAGCAGCAGCCAGCAGGTTAAGCATCGTAGCGTAGTCGAGCTCCTTGAAAAACTCCTCGATTTCGTCGATGGTCATTCCCAGGAAGTCAGGATCACTTGATACATTTCCGCTTTCGATGTCTGATAGCAGTTGCGCTTTCTTCTCGTTCGATAACTCGCGCACGCACTCGTACCACTTCCACACTTCTTCGATCGTCTTGTAGTCGCCGGAGACCGAGACGCGGCTCATGACCTCATAACGTCCTTCAGCGCTTCCAGGAGCGTGTCCTCATCCAGTGGCACAACCTTCAGGGTCGGTGTCCGGGTCTTCACAATCCCCCAGCGGTCTCCGGGCTGCAATACGAGCGTCTTGCGCCCCATATCGCCGATCAAGTCAACCCTACCGGATGCCCCCACTACGTTCCTGCCCTTTGGTGAGAACACGACACGCTCAGTTCCTACCTGGATCACAAGCTCGTCTATGTCGTACTGGCCGATCAGACTTTCTTCAATGGTTTTTTTGGATCTTGCAATGGACACTACTTTGTCTTGCACCAGCCCACCCAAATACTCTTCCTCGATTCTCTTGTAGAGCTTATTAACTGAACTTAGCCAGTCCTTCTTCTTTTTCGTCCAGTTGACTCGACCAAGCTTCTGTTCCTTTTCACGGAAGAACTCTGTGAGTTTCTGTTGAGCCATAACTGTCTCCAACACCCCAGCCACACTACAAGTCCACTACTTCTCCTACGAAGCCACCCTTGATTATACCTGACCCTGAAACAGGATTCCACACTTGGTCAACGGGAACGGAACGTTGAGGACGGCAAGTATCCTTCCTCACCACCCCACAACCACCGTCTTCAGCTTCACCCCGCCCGCGTGCCGAATCAACACCGTCTTGCTCGGGGCGTGCCAGGTGGTGTCGGGGCAGGGTTTGCCGTCGACAGTGACGGACGTCGGCTTGGCCGGCAGCAGCAGGCGAGTCGAGACGCGCACGTCGGCGATGGAGGTCGTGGTGTAGGTCAGTGATCGGCCGTCGACGGTCCACGACTCGATGCGGCCTGCGCTGGCCAGGGCGAGCGGGGGCGTGCCGCGAACCTTGTCGAGATCCAGCAAGAAGGCTTGGCGGTTCGGCGCGATGCGGACCTCGTTATGCACGGGCAGCTCGGCGTGGAACAGGTCGACGAAGCGGCCCTTCAGGACGGTCGGGGCGTCACTGATGGACTCATCGAGGCAGGCCGCGATGACGTAAGGTCCGCGTCGCAACAGCAGGTAGTCGCGTTCGATCAGCTTGCTGCCGGTGTGCTCGACACCCTGACGGACGAGCGAGACGAGCCGCTTGGCGTTCTCGGCCGATCGCGAGAACCAGGCCGGGTGCTTGCGCTCGACGACGACCAGCCCCCGGCCGACCTTGTGCGCTCCTTCGGCGGGCTTGCGAGACAGGCCCAGCGTCTCGAAAAGGTGCTGCGTCGGCGAGGCGTAGTCCTGCGGCGGACGGTTCCACCATTCGCGAACGCCGTGGAACGGGTCGGTGTCGGCCCCGACGACGATCAGTGCCCCGCCCGACTGCACCCACTGTGCCAGCGGTAGATGCCAGCCGGGCTTCATCGGCTTCATGAATTCGTAGCTGAGCAGCAGCACGCTGTAGTCGCTCAGATAGCCGGGAAAGCGCGCAACGTTGTCGAGCTGCACGGGCCGGATCGGCACGCCCCGTTTGAGCGGCGGCAGCGCCAGGCCGTAGAAGCCGAACCATCCCCGGACCTCGGCGCGGGTAGCCCGCGTCGGGTCGGACCGGTCCTTCGCCACGCCCGCCGTCCAGGCCGGCTCGGCCCGCTGGAACATGGCCGAATCGGCCAGCAGCACGCCGACGCCGTCGGTGGTCCGGCCCCAGCTCACGTCCGGCTGGGCCATGTCGCGGAGCTGGTTGAAGACGATGCCGAGGATGGTCGCATAGTCGGGCGGGATCGGCTTGGGGTCCTTGGCGTCGCGCGGGAACTTGCCGTTGAACACGCGGTTGGGCCAGGGGCAGACCTCGTAGTGGTGCACGCCCGGGTGCAGCAGTTGGGCGACCAGCGTGCAGAGGTAGTTGCGGCGGTAGTCGTCCCAGTCGTGGCGGGGGTTGTCCTCGACGGGGTCGGCCAGGAACCACATGCGTCGGCCGGTACCGCGGACGAGCTCCTGCATGATGCCGTACTCGAGGAAGGCCGTCTCGAACGTTCGCTCCTTGACGCGACCGGCGTAGCGGTTGGGCGTGCGGGCGGTGCCGGTCCAGACCTGGGCGATGTAGCCGTCGATGCCGGGCAGGTCGATGAGGGCGGCCTCGGGCGAGACGATCCGCCACTGCGTGTAGTTGATCAGGCTGTGGGTGGGCACGTAGAAACGGATGGCCCGGCCGTGGTTCGCCAGGGCGTACTCCTTCATCGCGGCCGAGAGCCGGTCGAGGGCCCGCTGGTAGAGGTAGTACTTGAGCTTGCTGGCGCGGTATTGGGCGTCGACGCTGCTGTCAGGGCGCCGCCAGGGCTCGTTGTAGTAGATTTGCCACTCGCGCTTGAACGACTCGCTGTAGCCGGCTCGGGCCCAGAACTCCGGCTCTTCGAGGTGGATGGCGATCGCGCCGGCATCGATGGCCGTTTTGATGCCTTCCTGGAGGTAGTCGCTGAACGAGACGGCCGGGACCATGTAGGGCACACGGACACCGTGGAGGATGGGCTTGCCCTTGGGGTCAACCTGGCCCTCGTCGTGGTGTTTGCGGCCGTCGACCTTGCCGTCGAGGTAGTCGAAGTAGCTGCCCCAGGCCACGCCGGTCATGATGTGCGGGACGTAGTCGGCCTGCATCCAGCGCTTGAGGCGTTCGGCGACGTTGCGGCCGGTGCCGTAGGCCATGACGAAGTCGGTGCGAAGGTCGTAGCGAGGGCCGTACGGCGAGGCCTCCTGGAAGCCGGTGCGTTCGAGCGTGCGGTCGGTGACGAGGTTGGGTTGTCGGTCGGGCGGCTTGGTGTCCGCGGCCATGGCGGGCGAAGCCGCCGCTACCAAGGCAGCGGTGATTGGGAGGATCGCGGCGAGGCTCGCTGCGCGGCGCGGTCGCCGTTGGTTGTGGGTGCGCATGTCATCCTTCGTATGGGTCATAGCTCGTCTCCTTGCGGGCATCGTATCGGGCGGCGCGACGGCTGTCATCCGCGCACGATACCCGAGGCGATCAGGGCGATGGTGGTGGCGAAGAAGGGTCCGGAGCCGGGCTTGCGCGCTTCCTCGAGGGCGAGGCGTTCGCGTTCGTCGTAGAGCCAGCGGAGACGCGCCCGCTGCGGTTCGGTGAGGTACGGGGTCGGCGGAGCCTCGGCGCCGGCCGAGGCGAGGGCGGCCCGGATGCGATCCTCAGTGGGCGGCATGCCGGGCGGGACGGAGCGGTAGAGGCGGACGAAGGCGTCTCGGTCCTGGTCGGTCATGCGGTGGTCGTCCCAGCAGATCGTCTTCGACCAGGAATCGACGCGGAACTCGTCGAGGCCCCACGCGCGAACGACGCCGGGGTAGGCGATGAACGGGCCGCCCTGCCAGATGAAGTAGGCCTGGCTGAGGGCGTCGTCCCAAGGCTGCATGATCCGCTCGAGCTGGTGGATCTCGTCGGTGAGGGCCTTGGGGGCCTCGGGGTGGCGGTTGTCGACAGAGTAACGGCCGCCCGCGCAGGCCACGGAGAGCATGCCGCCGGGACGGAGGACGCGCCGGCACTCGCGGAAGAAGGCGTCGGTGTCGGGCAGGTGCTCGATCAGGGCGTGGCTGGTCAGGGCGTCAAGGCAGTGGTCGGGCAGGGGTAGGGCGCAGGCGTCGCCGGTCAGAAGCTCGACGTCGGTCAGGCCGAGCTCGTCGATCCGCTCGCGGGCGAAGGCGAGCTGGCCGGTGTCGCGGTCGACGCCGAGGATGCGGCTGGGCGGGACGCTGGTCTCGGCGATGCGGGTCAGCAGGCCGCCGGGTCCGCAGCCGACCTCGCAGAGGGTCCCGCCGGGCGGCAGGCGCATCAGCCTGCGCCAGCAGGCGGCCTCGTCGGGCGGGAACTTCCACCGGCGAGTGCCGTACATGACGTCGGGGGGCTGGATCAGTTCGGACCAGATGCGGTTCATGGCGATTCCCGCGGGCCGATTGGCTCGGGCCGGCCGGTGATGGGATGGCGCGTCGCGGTCCATCATACCGTCGAATGCGGTGGAAATGGGGAGAGATACGAAGCGTCCGCCTGATGGGAGTAGAGGAAGAGAGAAGTCAGCAGGTCAGAAGACAGGAATGAAACGCGGCGCACGCCTGTCCAGAAGGGGCAACCTCTCCACCGAGCCCCACTGGCTCCCGCGGCGCGGTCTGCAGACGAAGCCGGGTCCCCAGCGGGGTCAAGACCTCACCTGACGCGCACTGGCGGGCAAACCTACTATGCCAAGGCTGCGTAGGTCACGACCGCCAGTGGCACACGGTAACTCCCGATCGACTTCGGGTCCCCCACCGCTCCTTCGACACTGCTCAGGACAAGTGTACCGATGGGCCATCCGCCTCGCCCTCCCGCGGGTGGTCCCCTTGCGGGCAACAGACCGCACTGAGGACCGTGCGGCTCGGGAACAGCAACGCTCCCTGACGGTCGCGTCTGATTCGGGCCGAGAGCGGCCCGGCTCCGACGCCACCTTGATCTACAGCGTCCAGGGCGCTCGCATCTTGGGCATCAGCAGCGCGTTCGCCTCGTCGTCGCCGACGACCTTCTCGGTCTTCGGGTCCCACTTCAGGTCACGCCCCAGGATCATGCCGATGTTGTTGAGGTGGCAAATCACCGACGTGTGATGGCCGGCCACCACCGGGGCGAACGGTTTGGCCTTGCGCCGGACGGCCTCGATGAAGTTGTAGTGGTGGCTTCGCGAGCGGCCGAGGAACGTGTCGCCCGGATAGACCGAGGCCTGGAGCAACGTCTTGGGCTCGGCCTCGAGCTTGCCGCCGTGGATGTGGATGAAAATCCAGCCGTCGGAGCCGACGAACTTGAGTCCACGGGGCTCCTTCATCGTGCCGACCAGCTTCACGCCGTTGGCGTAGACGTTCTCGAACCTGTAGTCGAAGAAGGCGTTGAACTGCGCGTCCGGACCGGCCGGTCGCTTGCCGCGTGCCTTGAACTCGACCGGACAGGTGTGGTCCATGTTCAACCCGAGCTGCGCCAGGTCGATCACGTGGGCCCCGCGGTCGGTCATCTCGCCGCCGCCGTAACGGAGGTTGAACCGCCACCAGAAGTGACAGCGATACTCGTTGTAGGGCACCTTCTTGGTGTGGCCGAGCCACATGTCGTAGTCGAAGAACTCGGGCACGGGCTTGGTCGGGTGCTGCTGCTTGGCGAGCTCCTGGGCCTTCTTGTGATGGTCCTGGTCGCACGGCAGGTTGATCTCGACGGTCTTGACCTCGCCGAGCCGGCCGTTGCGGACCAGCTCGCAGGCGTAGCGGACGTTGGTGGTCGAGCGCTCGTGGCTGCCGACCTGGAGGACGACGTTGTTCTTCTTGACGGCGTCGACGATGGCGCTGCCTTCGCCGACGGAGTTGGCCAGCGGTTTCTCGCAGTAGACGTGCTTACCGGCATTGGCGGCCGCGACCGACGTCAGGGCGTGCCAGTGGTCGGGCGTGCCGATGGAGACGGCGTCGATGTCCTTACGGGCGACGAGCTCGCGGAAGTCCTTGTAGGCCTTGCAGTCTTTGTTGCCGTAGGTCTTGTCGACGACCTGCTTGCCGCGGCTCTTGTGCTTGGCGTCGACGTCGCAGACGGCCACCATCTGGACCTCGGGGAAGCTCAGGAACGTCTTCATGTTGTTGGTTCCCTTGCCGCCGGTTCCGATCGTGCCCATGACGATGCGGTTGCTCGGTGCGACCGAGCCGGCCTTGCCGAGGGCCGAGGACGCCACAACGTAGGGGAAGCCGATCGCGCCGGCCGAGGCGACGGTCGTGTTTCGAAGGAACTGCCTGCGGGAGGTCTTGCGAGTAGCCATGGTGTATGGGCTCCTGTCTGAAAGGCCTTGGTTGCGGTTACGGTCGTACGAGTTGATCCATACTGTCGAGCGGCCGGGGGCGGATGTCAACCGTTGTGCCCTGTGCAGCTGCATGGCATCACGCGGATAGAACGGGGAGGTCACACGTCGGCGACGCACCCGAAAGAAAGCATTCGTGCCATGAGAGACGCGGTCGTAAGGAAGCGTTGGCCTCCGCGCACGAAAACAGGACGACCGACAGGCCGTCCCGTGTCAACGCGGACGGGTGACAGAGGGGATTCGAACCCCCGACCCCCTGGACCACAACCAGGTGCTCTAACCAACTGAGCTACTGTCACCGACAGATTGCGGCGTTCATGAACAAGATACCGGATCGCGCGACGTGATGCAACGGCGGGGGTCGTGGCGGAAGGGATTCGAAGGGATTCCGGCGGGCCGAGTCGCCGTCGCAGACGGGCGGCCGATGGAGAACGCTCATCCCCGTCGGAATCCCCGTCCCCCCACCGCTACCTCGACATGCTCCCTTCGGGTCTGAGCCTCAGGGTCGAAGACGGTACAAGTGAAGCGGTGGGCCACCCTCTCGTTTTCTGGGCGGCGGCGCGGGTGATTCGTTGCCCTCCCGGGCAACGGGCCCCGCTGGGGACAGCGGGGCTCGGTTGCGCATCGGCTCGCGGGGAGCCCTTGCCCCACCTGGTTCCCGCGACGGCGGGTCGCTAGCCCACACCCATCGCCGTCGTCGACGGGGCCTGCGAGGTCGGCTGCTCGGAGACGCAGCGCTTCAGGGGGTGGTGTCGTTGCTCGGCTACGTGCCCCCCTTGCCCGCGGCCTGGGCGCGGAGACGGTTGCAGAGCTTGCGCATCTCGGCCAGCTTGGCGGCGTGAGCGGGGTCGCCCGCCAGGTTGTGCTCCTCGTGGGGATCGGCCTTCATGTCGTACAGCTCTTCGTAGACGGGCGTCTGCTCGAAGTAGCGGAGGTACTTCCATCGCTCGGTCCGCACGCCCTCGCTCTTGGGGATGTTGTGCCGCTCGAAGAGATGCTCGTAGAAGACCGCGTCCCGCCAGGGCACGTCCTTGCCCTCCAGGAGCGGCACCAGGCTCCGACCCTGCATCGTCTCGGCGGGCTTCATGCCGACGAGGTCAAGCATCGTCGGGGCCAGATCGACGTTCAGCGCCATCTGCGACAGGCAGCGGCCCTGCCGCTCGGCCGGCATGCGCGGGTCGTGGATGATCATCGGCACGCGCATGGATTCCTCGTGCCCGTACCACTTGCCGGCCAGGCCGCGCTCGCCGAGGTAGAACCCGTTGTCGGCGGTGAAGATGAGGATGGTGTTGTCGGCAAGGCCGCGTCGGGCGAGCTCGTCACGTATCCGGCCGATCTGGACGTCGACGCCGGTGACGAGGCGGTAGTAGTTCTTGACCGAGCGTTGGAACATCTCGGGCGTGGCGAAGCGGATCTTCCACCGCTTGCGGCCCTCGGTGTCTTGCAGGAACTTGGGTAGGCGCTGGAAGTGCTCATCGGTGGCGGTCTTGGGCGTCGGGATCGTGTCGAGTCGGTAGACGTCCTTGTAGGCCGGGTCCGGGATGAACTGCCGTTCGTCGCGATCTTGCACGTGGGGCGCCTTGAAGCTGACGGACAGGCAGAACGGCCTGTCGGGCTCGGCGGCGGCCCTGGCGATGAACCGGACGGCCTGGTCGCCCATGATGCTGGTCAGGTGTCGGTAGCGGCCTTGCTTATCCTTGTTCTCGTACTTGCCTTGGCCGCCGAAGCCGTGCCAGACGTCGAAGTACTGTTTGGGGTCCTTGAGGCTGACGCCGAACTTACCGATGAAGCAGGTCCGGTAGCCGGCCTTGCGCATCATGACCGGGTACGTCTTGGCGAAGTCCTCGGGCGAGAGCGGCGGCTTGCCGAAGGTGCAGTTGTGGGTCCGCTCGTACTGGCCGGTGAAGATGCTCGCTCGGCTGGCCATGCAGATGGAGGTCGTGACGAAGGCGTTGGTGAAGCGGATGCCGTCGACGGCGAGTTGGTCCATGTTGGGCGTGCGGATGATCGGGTTGCCGGAACAGCCCATGGCGTCGGCGCGTTGGTCGTCGGTCAGCAGGAAGACGACGTTGGGTCGCTTGCCGCCGGATCCTTCGGCCGACCAGGCGGGGAGTCGTCCGGCGAGCAGGCCGGCCCCGGCGGCGGTCGCGCCGGACAGGAAGCTTCGTCGAGAGACAGTGGGTTTTGCGTGCGCGCTTGACATGATCAGCACCTCCGGTGTGTACAATAGCACGCGATCAACCACGCTGCCATGCGGTAGGGATCGGGACGACCGGCGCGTCGGTGCCTGGCGTCCGTCCCTTGCCGGTGCATGGCGCGCCGAGGCGTTGGGCCCCGGGCCGAATGCGTCAGCGTCAGGAGGAGCCAGCCATGCTCGACTTCGAACGCTTCGAGGCCCTGACGTTCGACTGCTACGGAACGCTCATCGACTGGGAGACGGGCATCCTCAACGCCGTGCGGCCGGTCTTCGTCCAGCACGACATCGACGCGAGCGACGAGGCGATCCTGGAGGCCTACGGGGAGCTGGAGGCCGAGGCGGAGGACCGCGACTATCTCCCCTACCGCGAGGTCCTGGCCGAGGTCATGCGCGGTCTCGGCGCCCGGTTCGGGTTCGAGCCGTCTGCCGGCGAGCTGATGCTGCTGGCCGAATCGATCAAGGACTGGCCGCCGTTCGACGACACGGTCGCATCGCTTCACCGTCTGACCAGGCGGACGAGGCTGGGGATCCTCTCGAACGTCGATCGCGACCTGTTCGCCGGATCGGCCGAGTTGCTCGACACCGACTTCGCATGGGTGATCACGGCCGAGGACGCCGGCAGCTACAAACCGTCGGCATGGAACTTCGAGCTGGCGATCCAGACGATCGGCCTGCCGAAGGACCGCATCCTCCATGTGGGCCAGAGCCTCTTTCACGACATCCGGCCGGCCTCGGCGATGGGCCTGGCGACGGTTTGGGTGAACCGGCGTGGCAGTAGGCCCGGCAGCGGGGCAACCAAGCCGGCCGAGGCCACGCCCGATCACGAGGTGCCGGATCTGGCGACGCTGGAGCGGCAGATGCGGTAGCCTGTGCTATTTCGGCAGGCCCGTGACGAGGTCGTCGCTCGTGATCGTCGGGCACCAATACGCCTCGATGTGCTCGACGACGAGCCGCGTGCCCTCATCGTGGGAGACCTGCGGGGGCATCGTGGGGTTGTACATCGCGTCGGTCAGGTCGCGGACGAGCACACACCGGATTCCCCATCGGGTCATCTGCCGGATGCCGAAGGACCGGCCCAGCACGCACATGTTCGTGTGCACGCCCATGAGGATCATCGTGTCGATGCCGCGCGCCTTGAAGAAGCTGTAGATCCGGCGGCCGTCGTCGCTGATGCCGTCGAACGGACCGATGGTGATGGCGGGGTGCTGGCGGGTCCAGGCCGAGTACCACGGCTTCTGACCGGTATCGCAGCCGCCGTCGGAGTCGTCGATGGGCAGCTTGCGCTTGGGCAGGTCGAGCGGCTCGGGCGGCTCGATCCGCGGACCGAGCAGCATGCGTCGTCGCTGAGGCCAGTCGGCGTAGAAGCTCAGCGTCTCGGACGGGGCGTGGATGATCCGCACGCCGGCGGCGCGGGCCTTGTCGACCACGGGGGCCATGCGCTGGGCGATGGCGTCGACACGCTTGGTCGCCCCGTTGCACCAGTGCTTGTCCCACATATCGCAGATGACGATGGCGGTCTTGGCCACGGGGACCTCTCGGGTGAGCGAGGTCACCTCCCAGTCGTCGACGCCCTTGAACGGCTGGAGGCGCGCCCGCAGACGGAGCGTGAGTGAGCCGGTCGGTGCGGGTGGTTCGGGCGGTTTCGGCTGGGGGCGGCTCTTCAGCTCGCGTTTGGCCGCCCAGCCGAGGGCGTTGGCGATCAGCCGGCGGAAGGTGGCGTTTTGGAAGTCCTCGACGC
Organism: uncultured Planctomycetales bacterium; assembly: GCA_964622545.1. Taxonomy (GTDB): domain Bacteria; phylum Planctomycetota; class Phycisphaerae; order UBA1845; family JAFGLZ01; genus JAFGLZ01. The sequence continues at coordinate 202,914 of CAZUQM010000005.1, forward strand.
CCCCGAAGGCGCAATAGACGACGCGGCCGCGGCGCGACTCGCGCGTCCAGAGCGCCGGGTGCGTGCCCTTGGATGCGGGTGTCGAGGCGACCATCAGCAGCGTGCAGTCTTCGGCAATGGGCCCGGTTCGGTAGACGCTGTAGCGCGACTTGAACGCGTCGATGCCCGTCATGATGGGATGCCGCGCGGCACCCTGGGCGGGTGTAAGCCGGGCGGTGGGCCCGGCCTTGAAGTGCCCGCTATAATTGCCGCCGAGGATCTCCTTGTCGAACGCGAGCCAGTTCTGGAAGCCGTGGCTGGCGGTGCGGACGGCCACGATCGGCTTAGCCGATCGGGCGTGGCGCTTGATGCGCTCGAGCTGATCACCGGTGATCTTCAGGCGGCGTGTAAAGACAAGGACGACGTCGCAGTCGTCGAGCGCCTCGAGGCCCGGCATGTCGGTTTTGTCCTCGCTGGCCTGGAGGATCGTACATCGGACGTCGTAGTTCGTTTCGAGCCAGGTCTTGTACTTGGGCAGTGAGACCTCCGAGCCGTATAGCTTGGCTCCTGAGAGCATACAGACCTTGAGCGGCGCGGCCGCGGCGGACGAGGCGAGCAGTCCGGCCGTCAGCACGGCGAGAACGAACCTGCCCATCCCGCCTGCTTGGCTGGGCACCGCGAAAGGGCCCGATCCGGGGCGTCGGCGAAGGGTACTTGCCATGGCTTGGGAGCTCCTTGGATGGGGTGTGGCGGCGGACGCCGCCTGGCACCGGGATGGCATCGTATCAGGGCGGGCTATGGGGCTGTCAACGGTTGGGCGGGCGCTGTTTATCGGACGGCGAGGCGGGTCATCCCGATCGATTCTGTCCGGCTTCGGGGCGGGCCGGGTCTTCCGGCAGGCGGACCACAAGTGGGCCCGCGACGTAACCGATACTGGAGTGGAACCGGGTGGATAGCGCTCGCAGCGAGCGCCCGGGGTCTCCGCCGCCCAACCCGCCCTTCCGGGGCCATGCGGAGTCGGTGACGTGGGTCTTTGGGATTGGATCGTTGACGCCATCGTGGGTGGAGGCTCGGCCCGCGCGGACGCCGGCCGGGACTACGCGACCGATGATGAGCCGTTCGATCAGCCGACGGCGGTGGCCGTGGCCGAGGCGCCCGAGACGACGGGCATCGACATGGAGACGCTCCCGCCGGAGAAGCGCTGGTGGCAACCCCAGGGCGTCTCGCGGATCGAGCCGGTCCTGTTGGACGAGCCCGATCTGACCCATGAGGATCGGGCCTTCGAGAACTACCTGATCGACCACTTCGACGGGCATGATCTGACCATGCCGTCGCTGCCGCGCGTTCCGGAACGGGTGCTGAAGCAGCTCCGCGACCCGAACTGCGACTTCGTTCGCATCGCCGACGACATTGCCGAGGACCAGGTGGTGGCCGGCGCGGTGCTGCGAGCGGTGAACAGCCCGATGTACCGCGGTGTGGATGAGATCACCTCTTTGCCGCTGGCGGCGGCCCGGTTGGGCGTCAAGGCGCTTCGAACGCTGATGATGCACCAGACCATGCGGGCCGCGACGTTCCTTCAGAAAGGCGGCAACAAGTATTTGGCGGATATGGTCTGGCGGCGTTCGGTGGCCGGGGCCTGCATCATGAGCAGGTTGGCCTGGTTCACGAAGATCGGCGAGGAGGACGCCTGGCTTATCGGCCTGCTGCACGACGTCGGCAACGTGATCATCCTTCAGCTCGCTCAGAACCGGCAGAAGATGACGGGCTATCGGGTCGAGATCGACGTCTTCGAGTATCTCTGCCAGCAGTGCCATCAGGAGTTCGGCGAACTGGTGGCCGACGCCTGGCATCTGCCGCCGAGGCTGAAGAACCTGCTCGGCGATCACCACCGGTATCCGGAACCCGACGATTCGCTCCGCAAGGTCCGGCTTCTGATCCAGCTCTCGGACATGATCGCTGCGATGCTCGACTACGCCCCGCCGGCTCAGTATGACCTGCTTGCGACGCGCCAGATCCAAGACCTGGGCCTGGCGGGCCGCGCCGACTTCGTCCGCTGCCTGGCGGGCTTGCCCGAACAGACCGAAGACGCCATGATCTACTTCTGATCCGGGTCGGTCCCGTCCGTTCACCCCGGTCTCTATCGCGATCCGTTCCGGCGACGCCATGTCCCACAGGAGGTGACCCCATGTCGCATGCCACCGGTCTGATTGCCGTGTTGTGTCTGCCAGCGATGGCGTTGGGCGCGGAGGACATCCGCGTCGAACGGATCTACGGACCGAAGCAGCCGTGCAAGTACAAGCATCCGGCGAGCATCACCCAGCTCGACAACGGGGATCTGTTCGTGACGTACTACGGCGGCGGTGGTGAGTACGAGCTGGACACGGCCGTGTGGGGCGGCAGACTGGCCAAGGGCACGTCGCGCTGGACCGAGCCGAAGATCATCGCCGATACGCCCTATCGCTCGGAGGGCAACAGCGTGGTGTGGCAGGGCCCGGACGGCATCGTCTGGTTGTACTACCTGACGCGCTACGGCGCGACGTGGTCGACGTCGCGGATCAAGGCGAAGATCTCGACCGATGGGGCGAAGACGTGGTCGGACCCGATCATGGTGGCGATCGAGAAGGGCATGATGGTCCGCTCGCATCCGATCGCTCTCGCCGACGGCAAGCACCTGATCCCGATCTATCACGAGACCGGGCACGACCGGGAAATCGTCGGGGCCGACAGCACGTCGCTGTTCCTCATCTACGACCCGGCCAAACATACGTGGACCGAGACGAATCGCATTCGCTCGCGAATCGGGAACATCCAGCCGGCGGTGTCGGCCGTCACCGACAAGTACCTCGTGTGCTACTGCCGGCGCGGCGGCGGATATGGTCCGACCAAGGACGGCTGGCTGGTACGGTCGGAGTCGCGCGACGGGGGCAAAACGTGGAGCCCGGGCAAGGAGACGACGTTTCCGAACCCGAACTCGGCCGTCGACTTCATCAAGCTCCGTAGCGGCAACCTGCTCCTGGTCTACAACGACAGCATGGACGACCGCACGCCGCTGACGGTGGCTATCTCGACCGACGGCGACAAGACCTACGCCTACAAGCGGGACATCATGACGGGAAAGGGCCCGTTCGCCTACCCTGTAGCCATCCAGACCGAGGACGGCAAGATCCACGTCGTGTTCACCTCGCACGACCGGACGGTGGTCAACCGCGCGACGTTCGAGGAGAGCGCGATCGTGCGGGATGCGTCTCGCAGGCAATGATGGGTTGAGGTTCATCGGTGCCCGCTGAGAGCGGGCACCGGGGAGGGATGTGCGCCACGCAAGGCCCTTCTAAGCCTATGCCGCATATCAGGTTTAGGGTTTTCCCTTGGGGAAACCCGACCTTGCAGGCTATAATCCCCAGTGGAGGAGGGGGCACGTCATTTCGGGGTCTCCCGTCTGTCAGAGCATCCGTCATACCCCAGGAGGATGGCAAAGGCATGACTTCGCACCATCATCAAGTTAGTGGACACAAACGTGTTATCGCGGGCGTGGTGATGGTCGTCGCGGCCATGGTCGCGCCCGTATCGGGCGCCGAGAAGATCATCACGATCGGGGACAGTTGGGCCCATCTGATCGCCGATTCTGGCAGTTTGCAGCTCATGCTCGACACCTTCTTCCCGGGGCATGGCTACACGGTCGCGAACGAGTCGTTCGGCGGGGGCACGGCCCAGCAGCACGCCGGCCAGCTCGCACAGATCACCTCGAAGATCAACGCCCATCCGCAGGCGGACGTGGTGTATCTGTCGAGCGGCGGGAATGACTTTTTGGCCGGGATCGCGCTGGGCGGATGGTATCTCGGCATGTCGGGCGAGTCGGCGTTCTTCGATTCGGTGGGCGGCTATGTGCAGACGGTGGTGGATCACATCCTGAGCATCCGGCCGGACATCCAGATCGTCATCGGCGGGTACGACTACGTCAACGCGTGGGATCCGGATCTGAGCAACGGCGGCTCGGGGACGCTCTTTCGCGCAAACTTCAAGCTGGGCCTCAACGGGACGGGCTGGATCTTCACGCCGCCGACGTTCGAGATCGGTCAACAACAGTCCTTCAACGCGGCGCTGCGGGGCCTGGAGCAGCGCAAGCAGAACATCGCCAACGCCAGCCGGCGGGTTCACTACGTCTACAACTTCGGGATCGTGAATTCGCTCTACGGCTACAACGGCTACTTCGGCACGTGGCCTGCAGGGCTGTCCCCGAGCAGCTACAACGATCTGCCCGTGACGAAGAGTCGGCTCGGCAGCGGCGGGGACGACCCGATCCACCTGGACGCGACGGGCTACCACGTCATCGCGACGCAGGCTTACAACAACTTCTTCAACACGGCGTTTCAATCGGGCTCGCTGAGCCTCAGCCCGAGCACGATCGAGTTCGGCAACGTGCGGGTCGGCACGAGCGTGAACGGCTCGACCACGGCCAGCAACACGGGGGCGACCTTCACGAAGGTCGAGAACCTGACCTGGCCCACCGCGAGCGGCGAGTTCAACGGCGGCGGCGGATCGGCAAGCCCGCTCTTCAAGGACCCCTCGTTGGGCAGCGACACGGCGAGCACATCGTATGGTTACGCGCCCACCACCCGGGGTACGGACACGCAGAACAAGACCGTCACGAGCAGCGGTGGCAACCGGACGCTCACGCTGAGCGGCAAGGGCGTGGGCCCCATGGTAGGCCTGTCGCCCGCCGGCCTGTCCTTCGGCGACGTGCCGGTCGGGCAGTCGAGCGACCTTTCACTGACGATCAGCAACGCGACGTCCGATCCGGATCTCGGCAACTTGACGGACCTGACGCTCCGCTCGGCGGAGATCACGGGCGCGGACGCCTCGGCGTTCACGCTGAGCGGCTTCTCGGCCGGCACCGTGTTGGGCAAGGGCGGATCGGATGAGGTCACGATCACGTTCGAGCCGTCGGGCTCCGGGGCCAGGTCAGCGACGCTGGTGCTCCAGACCGACGAGGGGGCCTCTTTCGGCGGGTCGGGACAGTCGTACAGCATCCCGCTCTCGGGCTCGGGGCAGGCCTTGTATAACGTGTCGCTGTCGTTGGTGAACGGACCGATGGGCACGGTCGAGTTCGACCCGGTTCCGGACGATCCGAACGCGCCGGTGTACGTCGAAGGGATGAGCGTGACGCTGACGGCGCTGCCGAACGACGGGCGCGAGTTCGCCCAGTGGCAGATCCTGGACCCGAACCATCCGGGCGACGCGAACTACGGCGCGGTCGATACGAACGCGACGCTGACGCTGCTGATGGACGAGGACGTCGAGGTGGTGGCCACGTTCCGGTGTGGCTCCGGTATGGGGGCGGTCCTGCCGCTGGCGGTGGTGCTCTTGGGGACGTGCCTGATGATCCGGCGGCGGGGGTGAGCCCTCAGCGGGCTGCCCTTTCCGCGCAACATCCATGTCGCAGCTGTGCGGGGGCCACGCCGCCAAGGACGTCCGATCGGCTGGTCGTCTACTTGCCTTGGAGCTTGGCCGGGAACGATGCGATCGGCGAGGTCTCCGGGGCGTTCTTGGCCGCCTTGATCAGGTTCGGTAGACCGAACTTCTCCAGACCGCTGTAGTACTCCAGGTAACCCAGCAGAAATCGCAAGCGGTAGTTTTCTTGCTTCTCCAGGCGCTCTTCCAGATCGGCCCGGCGAATCATCAGGATGTCCCCGTGGCCGAGGAACGCCCTGAGATCGATCTTGAACTTCGCCAGGTCGGGGAAGCGCTTGAGGCCTTCCTCGAGGCTCTGGACGGCGGCGAGGTAGTCGCCGGCGCCGATCAGCGCGTGGCCTCGACCGATCCAGATCAGCGGATTGGCCGGATCGGCCGCTCGAGCCGTGTCGTAGGACGCAACGGCGTCGTAGTAGCGCCCGGCGGCCAGCTCCTTCTCGGCCTTGGAGAAGGCACGATCGGAGAAGCTCTTGGATGATCCCGCGAAGCTCTTGATGGGCTTCTGGAGCAGGAGCACAAGTTCCTCGTCGTTCACGGCCGGGGCGAGCGGTTCGCGAGCGGGCGGTGGTTGTTGGGCCTCGTCCTGGCCGGGAGCGCCCTGCTCCTCATCGGCCTGGGGCCCCCTCTCGGCGCCCGGGGCGGCCGCCGCAGGACCGGGCGCCTCTGCCTTGTCGGTCTGGGCGGCCGTGCTCAGCGAGGCGGCGCGCCGCATCATTCGGAACATATCCCCCTCGGGCCGGACCTCGTTGGGTCTGTAGCTGACGGAGGATCTGTCGGCGGCCATCTCCCTCTGCCGGCGCGTGGGCTCACCGACGCGTCGCTGCGTGCTGAACGGCAGCGGCTTCTCGTCCTCGACCTCTCGGCGAGGGGTGAGCGTACGTGCATCTGTGCGGGCGGGGGCGTCGGGCGGATGGCGGTCCTTGCCGAGAAGTCGATCCATCGCGGACCCCTCGGGCAAGACGTCCGAGCTCGGCGGGGCTTCTCGATCCTCGGGGACACCCTCATGCGGACGTTCGATGAGGCCGGGCCTCTGACGCGGGTCTCGGATTCGCAATGAGCGCGATCGGCTGGACTCGAGGACGCCGGGTCTGATCTGACTTCGCTCGGCCGCCTCGTCTGTCGGGTCGGGTGGGACCCCAAACAACGCGCTGCGGCGAACAGGGTCGCTGTAGCCTGTGGGCGTGTCTGAGGCGTCCTGGCTCGGTCGGAGTCCGGGCAGGTTGCTATACCGTTGCAGACGGATCTGGCGGCTGTAGGGTTGGTCCGTCATGGACGGGTCGGCGAAGCGATCGGCCGGGAGGTGGATGTAGTCTCGCCCCGGCCGACTCACGCCGGTCGGTTGGAAGCCCACAGCATGACCGCCGGCGCTGATGACGGTGTTCGTCCTGGAGTAGAAGGGGACCGGCCGCGACGGCTGGTAGTCGCGACGGTAGGCCTGGGGGCTTACGGAGTCGCGACGGAAGCCGTCGAGGGCCGTTGTGCCCAGGTTGACGCCTTGGAAGTCGGTGGTGCCGAGCCCGAACGAGGTCGGAGACGAGATGGTACTGAATCCCCGGAATTGCTTGCCTCGGCCGACGTTGCCCTCGACGATCTGGTTGCCGTAGGGTCCGGTGGATCGGCTGAACCGATCGTTTTGCCCACCACTGCCGACGCGGAGCGAGGCGTCGTTGGCCCGACCGTCCTCGACGCGACCGAGTTGGGCCTCCGCGGACGCAACGAGCAGGCCCGCGATCAGGCATGTCATCGCTCTGGTCATCATGTCGTGCCTCCCCGACGGGTTGGGATTACCGAGCGGACGCTTCGGCTAGAATGCCTATCGACACCGCCCGGGTTTCGCTTCAAGCGATCCACGGACCGCGTCGAGACCCCGTCATGTTGGACACATCCCACAACCAATTATAGGACCAGTCTTTAGCATCGCCAAACACTTACTTCGCACTCCATCCAAGGTACGACCGTCGTCCAGCCCCAGTTCCTTAGATGAGCCTGCCGGGCAAAGGTGCCTCCTGGACCTACAAAAAGGACCGCCAACCCCCTCGGGAGCCGGCGGCCCGTATCGCCACCTGGATGTCGTTTCGCTGCCGGACCTAGCCGGAGGTGTGCCTCATGGCGATCCGCATCTCCTGGTGAATCACCGTCCAAACGTTCGTAGAAGGAATGGCCACCGTCACCTCGACGGTGCCGTCATCGTTGAAGCGCGTCGACTCGACGCTGGCACCGACGAGCACGGCCTGGACCTGCGAGCGGATCTCGTCGCGCTCGGTCACGAAGTCGCGGACCGTGGTGTTGCTGTCGATCTGGAGTCCCCAGATCTGCTCGGCGAGCTTCCGCTTGGCGTCGAGCTCGGCGGCGCGGGCGGCCTTGAGCTTGCCCTGCGGCGTGTTGACGGCGGGGTCGGTCCCCTGGCCGGTGGCTCGGATCACGCGGTCCCAATCGGGAACGTTGATCTCGACGGCCACCTGCTTGACGAACTGGGGAGCGACGGTGCCCATGCCGGTGGCCTCGAACTTATCCTTGATCTGCCTGCGGAGGACCTGGGAAAAGTCGACGGCCTGAAGCCGATTGCCCTGCCAGCTCCGCGTGCTGATCATCTTGACGGTCTCGATGACCCACTCGACGGGGACCTCGACGGTGACCTCGGCGATGAGCTCGTCGTCGTGGTAGTACTCACGGACGACGCGGGCGCCGCGAAGCTGCCCTTGTGCGATGGCGTTGATCTGGTCGGACTCGGTGACGAAGTCGCGGACGAGGGTGCGGCTATCGATCCGCAGGCCCTTAATCCGCTCGAGCAGTTGGCGCTTGGCGTCGAGCTCGGCCGCTCGCTTGGCCATGAGCCTCTGGTTGACGGGGATCTTCCGCCAGATCGCGGGGATCGGCGGGCGCGGAGGCGTGGGCGGCCCGCCAAGCTGTTCGGCGACCCCCTCGGGCAGATCGGGCGGCAGGTCGGGCCTGGGCGCGCCCATGCCGACGACGCGGATCTTGTCCTTCTTGATGCGCTGGGTCATCTGCTCGAAGTCGGTCGCTTTGATGGTGCTACCCTTGTAGTGCCTCGTATGGATCTGCTTGAGGGTGGTAATGATCGAGGCGACGGTGACCTCGGCCTCGACCTCGCAGGATCCGTCATCGTACCATCGGGGCTTTCCGAGCCGCACGCCCCGGATGAACGTATCGACGTCGGAACGGATCTGGTCCGACTCGGTCACGAAGTCCTTCACATAGGTGGTCGAGTTGATCTGCAAGCCGTTGACGCACTCGGCGAGCTTTCGGTAGGCGTCGGCCTCGGCGGCGCGCTTGGCCAGCAGCTTGTTCTGTGCATCGGAAATCTCGGCGTGAACCGGTATGACGACGCCGGCTACCGATACGGCAGCGATCCATCCGACAAGCCAGGTTCTCATCCTCATCACTGAATCTCCTTAGCCACGACGACCGGTATCTTCGGGTTGTCTGATCGCACGTCGTTCGGACGGGGCCTTCCCGTCCATGTCATCAGAAAGACACGATGCACGAGCTGTTGGTTAGGGGCGTTTTCGTCCTTCGGCTTCCGCAGGGCTGGCCCCAAGGCGCTAGCCGCCCGCCGATGAGTGTGCCTTGACACGGACCATGCCCGCCTCAGCGCCGGGCGCGTCCAGACGGACCGCGGTGCGATAGGCATCGAGGGCCTTGCTGTAATCGCCCTTGGCCTCGTAGGCGACGCCCTTGCCGAACGCGGCATACTTGTCGCCGCCCTCGCTTGACGCGATGGCCTGGTCAAACATCCGGATGGCCTCGTCGTACTCACCCGCCGAGAGGAAGCGCACCCCTGCCTTGCAGGCGTCGTTACCACTCGATTCGACGGTGACTACCTCGTCGATCGAGATGGGGAAGAATTGACCGATAAACTTCCGGACTTCCTTCTCGACGAGTTCGCCGATGATCTTGTCCCGCGGGGTCAGCTCGGCCTCGGTCTTGCTGGAGCCGAAGAACGCACTCGTTTCGGTCTTGTCGGTCTTACGCAACGTGGGACTGACGTGGTCGATGAGGACCTTGGCGTTGGCCGCGTCGAGCAGTCGGAAGTGACATTGGACGGTGATGTTCCGCGTGACCTTCTCGACCTCCTCGGTGTCGACGCTCCCCCATCCGCCGCGGGCCCAAGCGCCGACGCTGGCGGCGCTGAGGGTTCGTCCTTTGCCGGTGTGCTTCTCGACCTTGACCTTGATCGAACTGGCGATCATGCCCTGGACGCCGAGGAGCTTGCTGGCCTCGGCCGCACGTGCCCCGCTGATAAGACCGGACAGGGCGAGGTCCTTTTCGGCCATGACCTTCTTGAGGTTCTGGCGATCGACCACCGTGAGCTTGCGCTCGGCGCCGCTCCTGGCGGCCTGATCGAGCAGACCGGAGATCATGTTGGCCGCGAGCTCCGACCACTTCTTCTCGGCGTCGTCGGTCGTCTCGGCGTCGAGCACGGCCACGCGCTCGAGGCCCCGGGGCAGGTCCATGGTGGGCTGCACCGTGTAGCGTACGTTGACCTGCGCGACCTCACCGCCTCCACCGCCACTTTTGCAGCCGGTTGCAGCAAGCGAGGCGAGCATCAGCCCGCAACCCATTACCATCACCCAATTCCGGCCCGTCATCGTAGACTCCTTTCTCGAACGTCGGTCTGGTACGGGTAACTCGAATTCGATGCTTCTTACATGGCCTGGATGTGCAGCGACGACCTCGGGAACTCGACCTTTTTGTCTGGCCTTTGTGTTTCTCCCGGGGTCAGGGCTCTCCCACCGGTCGTGCCGAACGGCCGCTGATCAGACAGCATTATCCGTCGGGTCCGGCGTGGGTCAAGCGCGCCGAGGCAACTTTTCGGCGGCCCAGCGGGCAGGCTCTGACGAGGACGATCGGAAAGTTGGACCCGCAAGGACGACCCACGGGCACGGTGCGGACCGCGGCAGCATCGGACGACGAGGCTCCGGCCTTTAGCGATTGGGCCTCAAGAAGAAGGCGAGGGTTCCTCCCGGCGTTGCTCGTCTCTGGCCCGCTGCCGCTCTAGGTGATCGTTGACCCGTTTGACGGCCTGGGCGGCGGCGTCCACGTCCTCGCGGAGGGCCACGCGGTAATGCTTTAGGGCCTTGTCGTACTCGCCCTTGGCCTCGTAGGCCACGCCCATGCACATGCTGGCGTGCTTGTCGCCGTCGTCATCGTCGGCGATGGCCTTCTCGAACAACCGGATGGCCTCGTCGAACTCGCGGACGCGCATCATCCGGACGCCGGCCTCGCAGTCATCGTTGCCGCTGGATTTGACATGGACGGTGTAGGTCAGATTGACCGGGAAGAACCGTCCGATGAACTTCCGCACCTCGGCCTCGACAAGCTCGCCGATGATCTGATCGCGGGGGGTGAGCTCGGCCTCGGTCTTGGTGGAGCCCCAGAAGGGCCTGGGCTTGCTCTCATCGGTCTTGGATAGGATCGGACTGACATGGTCGACAAGCACCTTGGCGTTGGCGGCGTCGAGCAGGCGGAACTTGCATTGGACGGTGATGTGGCGACTGACAGTGCCCACCTGCTTGGTGCGAATGGGACTGCCTCCGCCGCGAAAGCCCCGCCGGAAGGAATCGATGTTGAGGCCGCTAATGGTGCGACGGGCGCCGCGACGCTTCTCGACCTTCACCTTGATCGAGCTGGCAATGATGCCCTGGACGCCGAGAATCTTGCTGGCCTCGGCCGCCCGAGCCCCGCTAATGAGACCGGATAGGGCGAGATCCTTTTCGGCCATCACCTTCTTGAGATTCTGGCGGTCGACCACGGTGAGCTTGTTCGTGCCCTGTCGAGCCGCCTCGTCGAGGAGACCGGCGATCATGTTGGCTGCGATCTGCGACCACTTCTTCTCGGCGTCGTTGGTCGTCTCGGCGTCGAGCACGGCCACGCGCTCGAGGCCTCGGGGCAGCTCGGTAGTCGGCTCGGCCTGGTAGGAGATCGTAATGTTGGCCTCCTCGTCGGCAACGGCCTCGACGGCGAGACCGGTTGCGACGACGACCAACACGGCGGAGAACTGTCGTCTGTTCGGATTCATAGCGCGAACCCCCTTCGTCATCTCGGTCAACATGTGAGCGCCTCGTCGAGTTGGATGCCTGCATGGCCATGCCCCGGTGCGTGACCGCCGTTTTCCCAGGGCGCGGGCCGGCATCATCAACCAGACCAGCACGATCCGTCCATTGTTAGGGCTCAGGCGGTCAGAATCCAGGGAGGCGGCGATGGGGCCGGCGGGAGCGTGCTCAGAGGGAGGGGAACGCTGGCGGCGCGCGGAGCACGACCTGCTCATCGATCGGGGGCGGCGCGAAGGGCACGAACTCTAACTCATGCCATGCCAGCCAGTGAAGTGATTCGTGCTCGAGCGGGACGTCGAAGCGGAACATCGCCTCGGCCGGCCGGCCGTCGGCGGTGAGCCCGGTGACCTCCACCGTCATCCCGGTCAGCTCGATGCGATCGCCGACAACCAGGGGATGCTCCTCGTTGCGGAAGAGCTGGTCGAAGACCCAGGCCATGAAGCCGTCGCCGGGTCGGATGGACAGGGTGTGAGCGTCGAGGCGGCGGATGGTTACGCTCGGCAGGGCCGGGGCGAGGACGCGGACGTGCTCGGGGACGGGGAACCCCTCGAGCTCGCTGATCACAGCGGTGTAGCCGGCATGGAGGGCGCTCGGGGCGTTGACGATGACGAGAGTTTGATCCTCGACGGCCTCCGGCAGGGGCAAGGGCACGTGGATCTGCTCTTGAAGCCTGGTCGAGCCCATCGGCAAGGCGGCGCGGACGGCCATGAAGACCGGCGCGATCACGAGATGCACGACGACGAACAGCACGCCCAGGACCTTGGCGGGGATCCGCCACGCTCGCGTGGACGATCGGTCGGGCGCCTGTGAGAAGACGGTCACGAGGAACTGGGCGAGCAGGCCCATGGCGCCCAGGCCCACAAAGAAGAGCAGGCGATCGGCCGGAAACGTCGCGCAGATCGGCACGACGGCGAGCACCATGCCCGCCGCCCAGAAACGCGCCACGCGGTCGCGGCGGAGCAGTGGAATGAGGAGTAACGCAAGGAGGATGACGAACGCCGCGGCGACGAGGGCCCAGACCGCCCTGCCCCATGCCGAGATGAAGATCGTGAGCTCGCCTGGCGGGCCCGCCCACTGGGCAAGGAGGAGTGTCGGGACGCGCTGGAGGAGGAGCCGGACGAAGCGCGCCGGCTCGGTCAGGGGATCGACGTAGAGGCCCAGATCACTCACCCCGTAGCCGAGCTGGTGCCAGGTCAGTCGCCAGGCGATCACGATGCCCGCGTAGAGGACGAAGACGCCTGCGCGGTGCGACGGGCGACCGCGATCGATGAAGAGGACGTGGGCGATGACATACGCGCCCGTTGCGATGCCCGCCTCGGCCGAAAGGAGGCTAATCACGAAGAGCGTCGGTGCGACGATCGCGCCGAGCCGCCATCCGTCGCGTCGCCAGCGGTCGTGTGCGATCAGCGCGCTCAGGCCGAAGAACGTAGCCAGCAGGGCATTCCGATTGGCCAGCCATCCGACGGGCCCGCCGTGGGCGTCGTCGATCGCATACAGCAGCGCGGCCAGGCCGGCCACGACGGTGGGGCCCATCGTCCGACGGTAGAGCATCGCGGCCGCGGCGACGATCGCGACGTACCAGAGAATGCTGTGGGCATGCATGAGCCAGGCTTGATCGGGCCAAAGCTGGTAGTCGAGCCAGTGGGTGGCCACGGTGACGGGCCGAAGGAACTGCGCGCGGATCTCGGGATAGGTCCACCACGGAAGGAGTCCGGCGTCCATGGCCAGGCGGGTCCGGTCGGCATCGCCATCGAAGAAGCGGAACATATCGAGGGGCGAGTGGCTGAAGCCGGGCACGGCCCGCCAGCCCTTGAAGACGAGACGGTGGTAGTAGTCGTCGACATGCCAGCCGATGCCGAGCGAGGGGAGCGCCAGGGCCGCGGCCAGCAAGACGAGGGCGATCGGCCAGCGACGGTGCGTGAGGAGTCGGGCGAGGCGGTCGCTCGTAGGCATGGCGGTCGTGCTGTCGTTCGGCATAGGCCCGTCTCGTCGACCGGTTGGGCGGATCCCAGTGCCCGCCGGGTTTCGGAAGAGGATCATACGGCATTTGGAGCTCGGGCAACACGACCGGCCTCAGTCCAGTGAATGGGGAGCGTTTTCAAAGATCACGCGAATTACGCATTGACCCTCGGAAACCTCGATGCCTATCACTGGACGATTGCTCTGCCAGAATTGGCCTATCTTGTTGGCGCTCGGCGCGGGTTTGCCGTTTTTCCCGACACATCGAGTCGCACTAGACGGAGGGAGGCACCATCACGATGACGAGGCGAGCCGCGTGGGGGCCAAGCTGCATTGCTTTGGCCTGCATTGTCTTATTCTTGCGGGGGACCCTGGTTCGGGCAGCGAGCTTCCAGATGCTGGATTTCATCCCCGTGGACATGTCGGACGATGGGTCGGTGGTCGTGGGGCATGACGACATCATAGGGTTCCCTGCGGACGCGTTTCGCTGGGAAGACGGCGTCACCACGCATCTGGGGCCATGGATGCCTCAGGCGATCTCGGGCGACGGACAGACGATCCTCATCTCTGATGCGCGGTTGTGGCGGGATGGGACGCTGACCGACCTGCCGCCGGCGGATGGTTACACGGGTTCAGGCGGCGGCGATCTGTCTTATGACGGGTCCGTCGTGGTCGGGTCGTCCCACGATGACGCCTCGGGGACGGCATCGGACTCGGTTTTGTGGACGAACGGCGTGCCCAGCGCATTGGGCCTACCCGACTTCCTGTCGTCGGCGACTGTGGTCTCGCGTGATGGTCGTACCGTTGCCGGATTCACGTTCGACATGTCGGGGGAGGGCATGGTCTATCGCTGGCGGGACGGCGCCGTTACACACACCGATTTGGCGTTGATGCCGTCAGCGGTATCGGATGATGGGTCTGTCATCGTGAGCGGATTGGATCTGGCGTTCGGCAAGAGCGAAGCCTGCCGCTGGGAGGATGGCGAACTGGTCGAATTGCCCCACCTGCCAGGTGCTGACCTCACCAGTGCCTTGGACGTCTCGGCCAACGGATCGGTCACTGTGGGACATTCGGGCACCGAGGTGGCGACCGAGGCCGTCATGTGGACCGACGAAGGGATCCAGAGGCTGGCCGACGTCTTTGAGGACGACTACGGCCTCGATCTGGGTGGCTGGACGCTGACGAGCGCCCGAGGTATTTCGGCCGACGGGCAGACCCTCATCGGCGTGGCCGAGATGGAGAATCCTTACAAGCTGGGTCTGCCGATTCGGCAGGGCTGGATCGCGCACATCCCCGAGCCGACGACGGGCGGGCTTGTACTGGCGGGGTTGGCGGGCGTGGCGTTCGGTCGGAGGCGTCGTGGGAGTCGAGGATCTGCGGGTTCCGTTGCGTCCGGTCTGATGCTGCTTGTGACGGTGCTGGGGTTTGCCCAGTCGGCTCCGGCGGCAGGGCCGAGGCTTGAGGCACTGGAGTTCCTTCCCTCGGATGTCTCGGGCGACGGGTCGGTGATCGTGGGGTATGAGCCCGGCGAGACGGGCCTGCCCGATGTCGTTTGCCGATGGGAGGACGGCGCGACGACGGCGCTGGGCGAGGGGGTTCCCGCGGCGGTCTCGAGCGACGGTCAGGCGATCGTGACCCGCGACGGGAAGCTGTGGCGCGACGGGGTTTGGAGTGATCTGCCTCCCCTGCCGGATTACACGGCCTCGACAACCTGGGGACTGTCCGAGGATGGATCCAAGGTGGTCGGTAGCTGCTCGTACGGCGGAAGTGGGTTCGGGTTCGAATCGGTCGTGTGGGTCGACGGCGTGGCGAGCACGCTCGGGATGCCGGGATTTCCTTCTGGGGCGACGGCGATCTCGCCCGACGGCCGCATCGTGGCGGGATTTTGCAGCACCCTGCCCTACCGTTGGGAAGACGGCGCGGCGACCCATACGAACCTTCTTGGGGTTCCATGGGCCATGTCCGATGACGGGTCGGTCATCGTCGGCGGCACGGGCGGTGAGGGTCTCCTGTGGGGAGAGGCTTGCCGGTGGGACGACGGGGAGGCGACGTACCTGGCGTCGCTGCCTGGGGCCCTGAAGACCTGTGCTCTGGACCTGACGGCCGATGGCTCGGTCGCTGTGGGGTTCTCGGGCATCGTGGGCGCGACCGAGGCCGTGCTGTGGAACGGGACGGAACTGTTCCGGCTATCCGATGTGCTGGAGGATGAACGAGGGCTCGATCTGACCGGCTGGGCGCTGACCGAGGCCGTGGCGATGTCTGACGACGGGCAGACCCTTGTCGGCGTGGGCGTGTTCGACGACGGCGAGGAGGGTCCGATGGCGCGGGGCTGGGTCGTCCATCTGCCCGAGCCGACGACGGGGCTGGTGTTGATGGTGGGGTTGGGTGGTGTCGTGTTGCGACGACGCAGGCGGTGGGATCTCGGCGCGCGGGCATCGAGACTGGGCATGCTTGTGTTGGCCGTGCTGCTGAGCGGATCGAGTTCGGAAACGCTGGCGGCCGGGCCGAGCTTCCATGGATTGGGCGCCGAGACCACCGTGGCCGACATCTCGGGCAACGGGCAGGTCGTGGTGGGCTATTCGTATGCTCAAGTGGTGCCCGGACCATCCGTTGGTGCTTTCCGCTGGGAAGACGGTGTGCTGACGGTGCTGGATCAGACCGCGTCTCTGTTCGGATCAGCCGAGCCGGAGGCGGTGTCGTTCGATGGTTCGGTAATCGTGGGAGCTGAGGGGACCATCACCCACGGACTCTACGCCAACGCCGCGCGGTGGACGGATGGCGTCCTGGAAATGCTTCCGTCACCTCCCGGTGAAGCCAAGGCCGGAGCCACGTCGGTTTCAGCGGACGGGAACATCCTTGGGGGTTGGGTTGATCGCGGCGCTTCCGTCGGCGCTTGCAGGTGGGCCGATGGCGCTGCGACCGTCCTGGGCGATGCTTCTCACCACAACATCTATCCCGCGACGGGCATGTCGGCTGATGGGAGCAAGGTCGTCACCCGCAAGGGCTATCTATGGGACAGTGGCGTCATGACACGGCTGTCGGTCGGCGACGAGTATTATCAGGACATTGCGGTGGAAGGCATGTCGGCCGACGGATCGGTGGCCGTCGGGATGCGGGTACATGTCCCGGATACCGTTCCGCCTTGGAGCCAAGACGGAGAGGGCGAATACGAGGTTTTGGAATACCAGCCCTGCCTTTGGGTGAACGGAGCGACCGAGCCCCTCCTGACGCTGGACGGGGGGGATCCCAATGGACTCGCGAAAGATGCCTCGGCTGATGGATCGGTTGTGGTCGGACATACCTACGAGCTCTTGCCAGAAGCGCCGTATCTGATGGTGGACCATGCCTTCGTTTGGACAGAGGCTAAAGGTCTCGTCGTTCTCGAAGAGCTGCTCACCGACGACTACGCCCTGGACCTGACGGGCTGGACGCTGACCGAGGCCGTGGCGATCTCCGACGACGGACTGACCATCGTCGGCAACGGCCTGTATGACGACGGACTGACCGACGGACTGATCACGCAAGCGTGGATCGCGCACATCCCCGAGCCGACGACGGGGCTGGTGTTGATGGTGGGGTTGGGTGGTGTCGTGCTGCGACGACGCAGGCGGTGGGATCTCGGCGCGCGGGCATCGAGACTGGGCATGCTTGTGTTGGCCGTGCTGCTGAGCGGATCGAGTTCGGAAACGCTGGCGGCCGGGCCGAGCTTCCATGGATTGGGCGCCGAGACCACCGTGGCCGACATCTCGGGCAACGGGCAGGTCGTGGTGGGCTATTCGTATGCTCAAGTGGTGCCCGGACAATCCGTCGGTGCTTTCCGCTGGGAAGACGGTGTGCTGACGGTGCTGAGCCAACCGGGACAGTCGCTCAGCCCGGCTCGGCCTCAGGCCGTCTCGTTCGATGGATCTGTAATTGTCGGCCACGATGGCCAACCTTCAGTCGGCCTGGACGGAGACGCTCTCCGTTGGGCTGACGATGACGTCGAATTGCTTCCCTCACTCACTGGTTACGCCAAATGCGGTGCTACAGCACTCTCAGGAGACGGAAGCATCATTGCCGGTTATGTGGAACGCTCCCCGGATGGGGTTCCGTGCGCCTGCAAATGGGATGGGGACGGCCCGGTCATGTTCAGAATCGACGGGCGCAGCGCTGAATTGCCTGTGATAGGCATCTCAAACGACGGAAGCAAAGGCGCCATCATGTCCGGCTTGCTCTGGGACAACGGCGTCATGACTCAGCTCACGGGCGGTGACGACTACTACGAAGGTGTCAGGCTAGAAGGCATGTCTGCCGACGGATCGGTGGCCGTCGGAATGCGCGCGCACTTGCCGCCCATCTACCCATTTTTCGCATCTGAGGACGAGGATACCGTCAAACGGCAGCCCTGCCGTTGGGTCAACGGAGTGCCTGAGCCGCTGCTGACGCTGGACGGGGGGGATCCGAATGGACTCGCCAAAGATGCCTCGGCTGATGGATCAACGATAGTAGGCTGCACGTATGTGGACCTCCCGAACTGGCCCTACTTCACTGAGGATGAAGCCTTCCTCTGGACCGAGGACATCGGCCTCGTTGTTCTCGAGGAGCTGCTGGCCGACGACTACGGCCTGGACCTGACGGGCTGGACGCTGACCGAGGCCGTGGCGATCTCCGACGACGGACTGACCATCGTCGGCAACGGCCTGTATGACGACGGACTGACCGACGGACTGATCACGCAAGCGTGGATCGCGCACATCCCCGAGCCGACGACGGGTGTGATGCTGATGGTGGGGTTGGCGGGGCTGGCGGCGCGGACGGGGCGGCGCACGCGCTGAGTCGCGCCGATGGCCGGCGTCGGTCCCTGCGGACCGACGGTGTGACCGTCGTGGCCGCGTCATACCCGGTCGGAGGGCCGATCGGGGCGGTCAGTCGACGTGAAAGACCTCCTCCATCTCGACCCACCACTCGCCCTCCTTGGCCGTGGGCAGGGGCTGCTGGCAGGGCTCACAGTGCGTCCACCACTCCTGCGTGGTCGGGTCGGCGGCCATCTTGGCCATGTCGGCGTCGAAGTCGTCACCGACGTACTCGAAGTAGCTGAAGAGATAGCCGTCGCGGTGATAGATCGAGTAGTTGCGGATGTGGCACTTGCGGATCATCTCGAGCACATCAGGCCAGACGGCGGCGTGGAGCCGCTTGTACTCGTCGAGCTTCTCGGGGCGGACCTTGATGACCATGCCGTAGCGTTTCGGTGTCGCGCAGCCGAGACCGCCGAGTAGGAGCGCACAGGCACACACCACGACCACAAGCCAAGTCATTCGTGTTTCCATCGCGACGGTCTCCTTGCTTTCCTTTTTCAGAGGAGAATGGCATAGATAGGGCCGGAGATTCGTGTCCCCCACGACTGAAGCCGTGGGCCACCCATGTGGGAAGCTTGCTGCTGGTTGGCGCTCCCATCGAGAACCTCGCTCAGACGTTCTGTGCAGCCCTTGTTCGCAGCAGCCTAGCGGAAGATCACGTAGAGCACGACCATCGTAACCAGCAGGACTCCGGCCAGGAGGCGGTAGTCGCCCGGGCCTCGCCATGGTTGGCCGCGCACGGCGTCGAGCGGGTTGGACCACACGAGCCCGGCGCTCTCGGCCGTATGGGCGTGGGGCCTGAGCCTCGAAACGCCCATCAGGATGCCCGAGCAGATCACGAACAGGTAGAACGTGGTCATCATGAACGGGACGTCCCAGCCGGTGGCGTCCTTGTACCAGTCGAGTAGGAAGACGATCACGCCGAGGGCGAAGCCGATCCAGAGCGTCAGCAGGGCGCCCGTCGAGGAGGCCCGACGCGAGAAGACGCCCCAGACGAAGACGGTCGTGATCGGCGGTGCGACGTAGCAGATGATCGCCGAGATGCCCTGGAAGATGCTCTCGAACCGGCTGACGTAGGGCGACCAGCCGATCGCCGCGACCATGGCCACGAAGGTCACCACGCGTCCGACGAAGATGACATTGCGATCGGAGGCGTCGGGCCGCCAGCGTCGGTAGATATCGAAGCTGAAGAGCGTGGCGATGGAGTTCAGCGCGCCGGAGACGGTGCTCATCAGGGCCGCCAGCAGCGCCGCGGCGGCCAGGCCGCGCAGGCCCGTCGGCAACAGGTGGCTGATCAGGAAGGCGTAGGTGTCGGCCGAGTCCTCGAGGGCGTCCGGCAGCGTGCCCTGGTTGATCAGGGCCAGGCAGATGAGCCCGGGCATGACGAAGATGAAAACGGGCAGGATCTTGATGAACCCGGCGAAGAGCGGACCGATGCGGGCGTGGTTCTCGTTTTTGGCCCCGAGCACGCGCTGGACGATGGTCTGATCGGCGCACCAATACCACAACCCGATGATCGGATAGCCCAGGAAGACCGAGTACCAGGGCAGGTTCGCCGGGTCGTCGGCCGAGCGGAGGATCGTGAGCTTGACGGGCTCGACGCTTTCGGTGAGGCCGGACCAGCCGCCGACCTCGCCCATGCCGATGACGGTGATGCAGATCGCCCCGGCCAGCAGGACGACGGTCTGGATCGACTCGGTCAGTACGACGGCGAGCAGCCCGCCGATGATGGTGTACAGGCCGGTCAGCACCGCGACCGAAATGATGCTCACCATGATGTCGATGCCGAACAGGCCGCGGAGCACGACCGCGCCGGTGTAGAGCGAGAACCCGATGTGGATGAAGACGGCCGAGAGGATGGAGACGAACGCCAGCCAATCCCGACAGGCGCGGCTGTAGCGCTTTTCGAGGAAGTCGGGCAGGGTGGCCACGTTGGAGCGGATGTAGAACGGCGCGAAGAACAGCGACAAGGCGATGAGCGTGAAAGCGGCCATCCACTCGAAGTTGCCGTAGGCCAGGCCGTTGACGTAGCCCTCCTGGGCAAGGCTGACCAGGTGGATGGTGGAGATGTTCGTGGAGAACAGCGCCAGCCCGATGACGGGCCAGGTGAGGGTCTTGCCGGCGAGGAAGTAGGCGCTGCCGCCGGCGTCCTTGCGACGGAGCAGGCCGGCCATGCATCCCAGGGCGACGATGCCGATGAGGTAGACGACGATGACGACGAGGTCGACGCTGTCGATGGTGATGCCGCGTGCAGGATGGCTCGTCGGTCCGACGCCGCTGGCTAGGATCACCCCGGTTCCCCCATTGGTCGGCGAAGCTCTGGTCGGTTGCCGGGCCAAGCATAGCGGAGCGGTCTGGGTTGTGCCACGCCGGCGGGTGTAGGATGTTCCAGGCGGGCCGGTTGCCGAGCCGCCCTGGCTCCCCGCGGCGTAGCCCCTGACCTGCGGGGCGCGGTTGCCTTCCGCGCGTGAGGCCGGCCCAAACTGCCATGCGGCGCGCGCCGTCGCGAAGCCGGTCGGGCGCTTGAAGGGCCGCGACACCTGCGATAGGTTGAGTCGAGCGTTTGCGACGATCCCGACTGTGCGGCGCTGCACACCGAGGGCCCGTCGCGCCCCCGGCCCCGATGAGGACCGAGGAACCTGGAGGAGAGACCATGCCAGTCAACCGAAGGACATTCCTGGCCAGTGCGATAACGACGGGTGCCCTGGCCGCGACGTCGAGCCGTCGTGAGGCCGTCGAGGCGGCCGAGGGCAAGCGGCCGAGCTCGCCGAACAAGCAGTTCGGCATCGGCGCGATCGGGCTGCGGTATCAGGGTTCGGTCATCACGGAGAAGGCCGTACCGTACGGCCCGATCATCGCGCTGAGTGACGTCGACCGCCACATGCGCGAGATGGGGCGAGCGTGCTTCGGCAGCACGCCGAGGATCTACGAAGACTACCGCAAGCTGCTCGACCGAAAGGACATCGACGTGGTCATGATCGGTACGCCCGATCACTGGCACACGAAGATGGTGATCGACGCCTGCCGGGCCGGCAAGGACATCTACGTCGAGAAGCCGCTGACGCTGACAATCGACGAGGGCAAGCAGCTCTGCAAGGTGGTCCAGGAGACCGGGCGCGTGGTGCAGGTGGGGACGTGGCAGCGGAGCGACGTGAACTTCCGGCACGCGTGCGAGCTGGTCCGGTCGGGTCGGATGGGCAAGCTGAAGAAGGTGATCGTGACGATCGACGCGAACCCCTCGGGCGGGCCGTTCGACAACGTGCCCGAGCCGAAGCACCTCAACTGGGACCTCTGGCTGGGCCAGGCGCCGAAGGTGCCGTACTGCGAGGAGCGCGGCCACTACACGTTCCGCTGGTGGTACGAGTATTCGGGCGGCAAGATGACCGACTGGGGCGCGCACCACGTGGACATCGCGCATTGGGGCCTGGGCGCCGACGACACCGGGCCCGTGCAGATCGACGCCAAGGGCAAGATCCCCGAGGTCAGGAACGGCTACAACACGGCCACGTGGTTCAAGGCCGACATGGTGTTCCCCGGCGGCGTGCCGATGGAGATCCTCTGCGAGGGCAAGATCGGCGTGCGGTTCAAGTGCGACAAGGGCGACGTGTTCGTCACGCGTCGGCAGGTGGTGACCGATCCCCCGGGGCTGCTCAAGGAGCTGGCGATGGATCGGTCGGACTATGCGATCTATGAGCACGACCTGAAGTTCAAGCCGAAGGTCGGCAAGCTGGCGTCGATCGAGAACCACATGCGGAACTTCTTCGACTGCGTGATCACGCGCAAGCCGCCGATCTCGGACATCGTCAGCCAGCATCGCAGCGTGAGCACGTGCCACCTGGCGAACATCTCGATGCGGTTGGGTCGGCCGCTGAAGTGGGACCCGGTCAAGGAAGTCTTCGTCGGCGACGCCGAGGCCAACCAGTGGCTCCGCCGCGAGCAGCGCAAGGGGTTCGAAACGGCATGACGGACGAACGACGAGAGGACGTGGCACAGTCGCTCCCGACTGCTGGGGGAGCACCGTCGCCCTCGATTGTGAGTGTGGCGACCCAGCCGAGGGCGGCTGGGCCGCATGGGGAAAGTCGGCACCCTCAGAGAGATCTGGGAAAGCAACAGTCAGAGCCGAGTCGGCGTCGATTCTTGAGCGGAGCGATCGGCGCTATTGCCGCTGGCCCTCTGGTTGCCCGCGCGGCCGAGACGAAGGGCTTCCGGTTGCGGTATCTGCTGGCCTCGAGCATGTACGGGTGCACGGACGTGGCCGAGATCCTGCCGGAGGTCCGCAAGACCGGCGCGAGCGCGATCGACATCTGGCCCAAGTCGCACGGCTCGCAGCGGGAGCAGCTCGATGAGATGGGCGAGGATCGCTTCGCCGAGCTGCTCGTCAAGCATCGCGTTCGCTTGGGGTGCATCACGCAGTACAAGCTCGGGCCGTTCGCGTTGGAGGGCGAGATGGAGTTGGCCCGGCGGTTTCGGTGCCACACGATCGTCACCGGGGCCAAGGGTCCGAAGGGGCTGAAGGGCCGGGCGCTCAAGGAGGCGGTCGGGGCGTTCGTCGAGACGATGAAGCCGCACCTCGTGGTGGCCGAGATGACGGGCGTGACGATCGCCATCGAGAACCACGCGAACAGCCTGACCGAATCGCCGGACGCGATGAAGTGGCTGGCTGAGCTGGCCCCGTCGCGTCGGCTGGCGATCGCCTTCGCGCCGTATCACCTGCCGCAGGAGGAGAAGCTGCTGGCCGGGCTGATCCGTGAGCTGGGCGATCGCATCGCGGTCTTCTACGCCTGGCAGCACGGCATGGGCTGCCACAAGAAGCTTCCGAAGGAGCAGGAGCTGCTGCAGATGCCCGGCCGGGGCAAGCTCGACTTCACGCCCCTGCTGGCCGCGCTGAAGGACGTGGACTACAAAGGCTGGACGGAGATCTTCATGCACCCCGTACCGCGCGGGATTCCGATCCTCGAGCCGACGTCGGCGGTGACGGAGGAGATCAACCGCGCGCGGACGTATCTGGAGGCGTGTTTGGAGAAGGCGTGAGGGCAGGGGGTGGTTTTCGCTGGACAACCCGCGTAGTGGATGCAGGCATACAAAGATTGTATGATAAGGCCAAAGGAGCAGGCCATGAGCAAGACCGTGAATCTGTCCCTACAAGAGTCGCTCCTGCGTCAACTCGACGAGATCGCTCGCGAGGAATCACGATCGCGTTCGGAGCTCATGCGAGAAGCCGCTCGCATCTACATCGAGCGGAAACGACAATGGAAGGACATCTTCGCGTTGGGCGACGAGGTTCGGCGCAAGCGCCGTATCACACCGAAGGTCATCGCACGAGAGATCGAAGAGCACCGCAAGCCACGGTGACACGTGCGGATCGTCTGCGACACCAACGTGCTGGTCTCGGCTATCCTGTACGGTGGACGCCCACGTGAGGTACTGGAGACGCTGATCACCGGTCGAGCGCAAGGGTTCATCTCGCCCGCGCTGGAAAAGGAGCTTCGGGGAGTCCTAAGCCGTCCCAAGTTCGGACTTACGCCGGGACAGACAGATCTGGTTGGCAGGACGTTACGCGACCTCGTCGTGTTGGTACATCCCCGGCACGAGGTTCTTGTCATCAAAGACGACCCCGACGACAATGCTGTGTTGGCCTGTGCGGTGGAGGCCGCCGCGGATTGCATCGTCACGGGCGACGAGCACTTGCTAGCCCTCAAACACTACCAAGGCATCGACATCCAGAGCCCCGCTGCGTTCCTTGACCGCCTGGGGGAGGCAGCTCGATGAACGCCGGTTGCAGGAACGAATTAGACGGAGTTCCACGGACCAGAAAGGACACCTAGCCCATGGACAAGGTTCTCATTATCGTCGGTGACGCGTCGGAGACCGTCGACACGCTGTACCCCTACTACCGGCTCATCGAGGCCGGCTTTCGGCCCGTGGTGGCCGGGCCGGAGAAGCGCCGCTTCCAGATGGTCATGCACGAGGTCAAGCCCGGCTGGACCATCACCAAGGAGTGGGAGGGCTACACGATCGAGGCCGAGGTCGCCTTCAGCGACGTCGACCCGGCCGAGTACGTGGGCATCTTCTTCTCGGGCGGGCGGGCGCCGGAGTACATCCGCTACGACGAGGCGTTGGTGAAGATCACCAAGCACTTCTTCGAGACGAACAAGCCCATCGCGTGCGTGTGCCACGGCGTGGAGATCCCCGCGTACGCCGACTGCGTGAAGGGCCGCAAGATGGCCACCGTGCCGAAGTGTCAGTTCGATCTGGAGGTCTGCGGGGGGACGTTCGTCAACGAGCCGTGCGTGATCGACGGGAACCTGATCAGCGGCCGAACGTACCACGACCACGGCCACTACATCGGCCCGTGGATCAAGCTGCTGGAGGACGCGCGGGCGAGGGGGTGATCCTACCGAAGAGAGGCATGGCTGGCCTGTCGCTGTGTAGCCACGTCGAGGAATCA
Organism: uncultured Planctomycetales bacterium; assembly: GCA_964622545.1. Lineage (GTDB taxonomy): Bacteria > Planctomycetota > Phycisphaerae > UBA1845 > JAFGLZ01 > JAFGLZ01. The sequence goes on from CAZUQM010000005.1 coordinate 227,678, forward strand.
GTTGGTGCGTCAAGACGCACGCGACGAAGCTCCGTGGCGAAAGATGCACGCCCACGGAAAACGAGGACCGCACTGGGGACAGTCCGGCTCGGCTGAGGCCTCGCCCCCGAGGGGCTCTTCTGCTACGGGTCGCCGTCGCCCAACGTCTTGACGAAGATCTTGCGGAACTCGACCGGGTCGCCGTGGTGCTGCAGGGCGATCGGGCCCTTGGGCGGCAGGCCCGGCAGCTTGGCCGCGTCGATCACGGTCTCGCCGTTGAGCACGACCGTCATGCGGTCGCCCTTGAGCGTGACCTTGAACCAGTTCCACTCACCGAACGGGCGGTCGGCCCGCTTGGTGGGGAGGCACGCCACGCGAATCTCGTCCGGCAGCTTGCGGTTCGTACGGTAGCCGTTGATCTCGCCCGAGCCGAGCGTCTGAGACCAGATGTTGGCCTGACACTTCATATCGCCGCGGAAGTAGAGTCCGCTGTCGCCGGCGTCGATCTTGGGCGTGGTCTTCCGCCGGCCCTTCTCGTCGCGCAGAAAATCGCCGTTGGGCAGGACGATCGGGTGCGGCTTCATCTTCGGCTTGCTCGGCAGGCGCCATTCCACGTAGACGACGCTGTCGCCGAAGCTCTCTTTCGACCAGAGGTTGTTGTCCTTGTGCCGCTTGGCCTCGGCCTTGCCGTCGTAGTGGATGATGTCGCCGCGCACGACCCAGTGGCCCTTGTGCCAGGGCTTGACGTCCCACTGGTCCAGGCCCTTGCCGTTGAAGAGCGGCTCAAAGCCCTGCTTGGTGAGGGTCTGCTCGCTGATGAAGCGTTTGTCCTTGTCGGCCGAGCCGGCGAGGGCGGTGGATGCGAAAACGGCCAGGGCCAGGGCGGCGGGCACCACCAGTCGGGCCGATTGCGTTGTGCTGATCATGGTGAGCTCCTTTCGAGCATGGGTTCGTCGGCGCGTCACACCTCGATCTCGAAGCCCTTTCGCGGCTCGCGCTTGAGCATGGCGCCCGCCTCGCTGTCGCCGACGATCTGCTGGGTTTTGGGGTCCCAGGTGATCTTGCGCCCGAGTCGGATGCCGATGTTCGCCAGGTGGCAGGTCGTCACGGCTCGGTGGTGCGTGAAGACGTCGGAGATGGGCGTCTGGCGCGTCTTGAGGCAGTCAAAGAAGTTGCGCATGTGTTGGCCGGTGCGTTGACCGCGGGTGAGCTTGCGGATCGCCTCTTCGGGCAGCGGGTTGTTCTTGAGGTCCTTGGTGGGCTTGCCCGACCAGCCCTTGCGGCAGACGAAGAACTCGCCCTTGTCGCCCTCGAAGTTGATGCCCTTGTCCTTCCAGTGGGTGATGTTCAGCTCGACCCCGTTTGGGAAGCGGCAGGTGATGTCGTAGGCCGTCGCCGTGTTGAACCCGTTCTTGATGGTCGGGTGCGTGGCGATGCCTTCGACCGACACCGGCCCGCTGTTCTCCATGCCGATGGCCCATTGCGCGATGTCGATGTGGTGGGCGCCCCAATCGGTCATCTTGCCGCCGGAGTACTCGTACCACCACCGGAACGTCCAGTGGCAGCGCTCCTTGATGTAGGGCACCTTGGGGGCCTGGCCGAGCCACAGGTCCCAGTTGAGCTCGGGCGGCGGCTCGCTGACCTGGAAGGGCCCGCCGATCATGCCCGGGCCGATGCCGACGCGGACGCGCCGGACCTTGCCGATGCGTCCCTCGCGGACCATGGCCACGGCCTTGAGGAAGCGATCGCCGAACTCGGTGCGCTGCTGGGTGCCGACCTGGAAGACGCGCTGGGTCTTTTCGACGGCGCGGCAGATCTGCTTGCCCTCGTCGATGGTGAGGGTGAGGGGCTTCTCGCAGTAGACGTCCTTGCCGGCGTGGACGGCCTCGATGGCGATCTTGGCGTGCCAGTGATCGGGCGTGCCGATGATGACGGCGTCGACGTCGTCGCGGGCGAGGACGTCGCGATAGTCCTCGTAGATCTTGGCCTTGCCGTCGGTGATGGTTTTCTGGGCGTGCTCGGCGGCGCGGCGGTCGACGTCGCAGATGGCGACGAGGTCGCCGTACTTGCTGGCGTGCTTGGCGATCCGGGTGCCGCGGGCGGTGCGGAACGGCTGCCAGCCGACGCCGATGGCGGCGACCTGCGGGCGGTCGTTCTTGGTCGCGGCCCGCGCCGAGGTGTTCAGAGCCAGGAAGGGCGCCGCGAAGCTGCTCGAGGCCAGGAGCCCGGTGGATGTGGTCAGAAACTGCCGCCGGCTCGGCCTATCAGCGGTCATGGGAACCTCCAATCATGGTGACCTGTGCGTGCGTGTCATCGGGCGAGGAGCGGCGTCGGGCACGGCCGCCCACGTCGTTACGTCAACAGGCCATGCTACAAGCGGCGCGCAGACGCATCAAGGTGGGGCCCTTGCGATCAGCCGCGGGCATGACACTTCAGGCGGGGCCTTGAGGATACGGGGGAAGTGCTGCAAAGTGCCCTTGCTTGAAAAGCAAGCTTGTTCTGGGAGCAGTGCCCTGGACGTTGCGCCGACCTGGACATGCACTGCTGACACAGCAGTGGCACGAGTGAGACACGGTGTCCCTGCGGGACAACCCCTACGATTTATCCGCTTGTTCTACAGGGCTTTATATCATCGTCTTTCGTCTATGGGTCAAGCTATAGGTCAAGTCCACCAACCCCGCTTCATTCCGATTCCGCCGATTAGGCATAATAGGGCGATTCCCAACAGAAACAGGCTACCTTCCGGCTGCACGTCGTCGGGGTGCAAGGCTGGACGGAAGAAGAAAACGTAAATGATGCCCGTGACACCAAACTTAGCCAACGAGGCCCCGAACGATTTTTTGCTATCCTTTCCGTCCTTACTATCCTTCTCGTCCATTGGTCTGGCTCTCGTGCTGGTGTCGCTTCGGAGATAAGGCGGGGCTCCCCGAGATGAGTCTACCCCCGTCCGATGTTACCAGCAAGGGCGGGACGGTCAACAGCGGGGCTCCCTGCGAGCCCTGGCGATATCCTGGCGGGGCTGCTCCCCGTTTATCGGTTTGATTTTCCCCCGCCCTGGATAGCTCCCTGCTCCGTTGCGTTTAATCTCAGGGCTCTATCGAGCCCGTTTTTTTCGAGTCCCCCGCCAGACGGAGCCCAACCAACAAAAGAGCCCCGCCTATCGGGTAGGGCGGGGCTATGGGTCAACCTATGGGTCAGAAATTGGCTAGGATATTCAAAAAACGGGTATGCTATGAGTCCTTACGGGACGAAGGGAGTCGCCCAAAACGTCATGCACCCTCAGCCGGACAGTCTCGGATCAGCCAAGCCTCAGCAATTCTCGCCGGTCTTGCATGCAGAAGAATGGTTGAAAGGTCAATCCCCTACTTCACGGCCACGCCCTTACCGCGGAGGTAGTCCTTGAGTTCGGGTATGCCGATCATGTTGAAGTGGAACACGGACGCGGCCAGGAGGACGGTCGCGCCGGCCTCGACGGCCTCGTGGAAGTGTTCGAGCTCGCCGGCGCCGCCGGAGGCGACCACCTTGGCCGAGGTGGCGTCCTTGATGGCGCGGATCACGGGCAGGTCGTAGCCGGTCTTGGCCCCGTCGCCGGCCTTGCTGGTGGGCAGGATGACGGGCACGCCATAGCCGTCGACCTGCTTGGCCCACTCGATGGCGTCGCCGCCGGTGGCGGTACGGCCGCCGTCGATGTAGACCTCGTAGCCGGAGGGCATGGCCCCATTCTGGTCGACGTCGATGGCAACGGTGACCTTGTCGGGGCCGAACTCCTTGATCATCTCGGCGATGACCTCGGGCTTGCGGTAGGCGGCGCTGCTGGTGGAGACGGTATCGGCGCCGGCCTCAAGCACGGCCGCGGCCGAGGCGACGTCGGCGATGCCGCCGCCGACTGTGAAGGGCACGGTGGTAACCTCGGCGACGCGCTTGACGACGTCCAGCATTGTGGCCCGGTTCTCGACGGTGGCGGTGATGTCGAGCAGGGCGAGCTCGTCGGCGCCGGCCTTGCAGTAGGCCTGGGCGCACTCGACGGGGTCGCCGGCGTCGCGGATGTCGACGAAGTGGACGCCCTTGACCACGCGTCCGTTCTGCATGTCCAGGCACGGCATGATGCTGATCGGTTCGGTCATCGTCGGTCTCCATGTGTCGGTGGGGTTGATCGTGCCAGGGCTTGTAAGCCGACGAGCGGGGGCTGTCAACCGGTCCTCTTACCGAGAGAGACCTTGACTGGTTAGGCTGGCTCGCCTCGAAGGAATCGCCGGATCGTTGCCACAGTCGGTGCGAACCGCAGCGCATGGCCAACGTGACCACCTGAGCAAGCACGCTGCATCAAGACTCAGCCCACGCCTGCGCACCAGCGAAGAGCGAATCAGGATGTGCGAGCGGTCGCGCTACCGCCCTGCCCCGGCCCGCATCAACCGCACCGGTCCGAACAGGCCGGACGGCTGCAGCGGCGTGTCCTTGGTGATCTTGGCGATGTTCGTCCGCGTGCGGCGCTTGGCATCCGGCAGGCTCGCGTCGCCGACGAGGCGGTTCGTCCAGTTGTTCACGACGTCGATCTCGAGGGCGTTTTCGCCGGGGCGGGCGGCCTGGGTGATGTCCACCCTGAACGGCTTGGTCCAGACTACGCCGAGGTCCTGACCGTTGAGGCGGACCCGGGCCATGTGACTGAAGTCGCCGAGATCGAGGACGAGGTTACCGGGCCCGTCAAGGAAATCCGAGGGGACTGTGAGCGTCTTACGATACGTGGCCGTCCCGGAGTAGTAGCGGATGCCCGGCTCATCGCGCTCGGTCCAGCTGACGAGCTTGTCGAAGGTGACGGACTTCGGGCCGCCCCAATTCGGATCGAACCGGACCTCCCACGGGCCCTCGATGCGTTTGATCGGTTTGCAGGCCGGCATGTTGCGCCGGGCCGGACCGGCGACGTCCGGGCCGATCGCCTGGCGGAAGACCACGAAGATCGAGCCGTAGGGCGCGAGCGTGAGCGGCAGTTCGGTCCGGCCGTCGGTCTGTCGAAAGGCCACGGCGTCGCGGATCCGACCGGTGACGGCGTCCCACAGCTCCGGGCGTTTGCCGCTGACGCGAAAGACGCCACGGACGCGAACGTCCTGCGGGGCCTGGTTGGAGACGAAGTAGACGTCGGCATCCCCCACGCGGTGGTGAATGGCATCAAGCGGCTTGCCGTCGGCGCCGCGGAACTCGCAGTCGAACGGTACGCCGTCGGCGAGCAGCACGTCACGGGCCGACCGGCCCCAGATGACGCGCCCCTTGCCGCAGGGTCGCCGGCCGGTCTTGCTGGTCGCGTCGCCCCAAAGCTCGTCCGCCAGTTGGTGGAAAGCGCGCTCGCTCTCGGGCAGGCCCGTTCGCGTCATCATCCGCTCGGGCTTCGGGCCGATCACCGTCGCGCCGGCGCGGACGAGCGCACCGACCTTCTTCAGCGCCTCCAGTGACAACACCGCGTGATCGGGCAGGACGAGCACGCGGTAGCGCATGGGCGAGGGTAATGTGAGTCTGCCGTGCTTGAAGCTCAACCGTGAGCACAGCACCTCTTCGTTGATGACGTCGTAGTCGTAGCCGGGCAGCGTGCCGGCCGGGTCGTCCCCCTTGCGTCGGGCGATGTTGGGAACGTGATCGCCGTAGTAGTAGAGCACGTCGGCGATGAACCGGCCCTGCTGGAGCATGAAGTGGCAGCGGTTGAGGTAGCTGATGAACGGCCCGACCATGTGCCACCACGTCACGTTGGGGTTGAAGTGGGTGCCGGCGAAGTACTCCTGGCCGGGCAGGCCCATCTCGGGCGGCGAGCTGGTGAACGTGTGGATGAAGGTCAGGTTGAGGCCCGCGCAGGCCTCGTGGTCGAAGCTGGGCTTGGCCGAGCTCCAGAGGATGTCGTCCCAGTGCGGGCCGATGGAGGTGAAGCCTTCGGCCCCGACGAGGCGCCGTCCGTAGATATGGGCGGCACTGGAGGCCTGTTTGACGAAGAAGCGGTTGCCGGGACGGGGACGGTGCGGCGAGGGCACCCAGAACTCGCTCATGGGCATGTCGCTTCGACCGAGGCACTTGATGCCGTCGAAGGGCCCGGCGTGCGGTCCGCCCGACTCGGGATGGATGCCCAGGCCGGCCTCGTGGGCGAGCCGGGCGAAGACCTCGTAGTGGTTCTCGGCCACGCAGTCGCCGATGGTCTTGCGGAAGTCGGCCAGGAAGCGGTTGCTGTCCAGACGGCTGTCGACGATCTTGTCGGCCAGGACGGGCAGATACGGGATGGGGTCGTAGCCGCGTCGCTTCTTGAACTCGGCCTCAAAGCCCGGGGTCCAGTTCATGCCGCCGCACTCCCAGCTATCGGTGTGGAGGTACTTGAGCGTGTTGCCGACGAGCGGACCGGCGTCGTCGAGCAACGGCCTGACGTGGCGGTTCCAGTAGGCCAGGAGCACCGGCGTGCTCATGTAGTCGAGGACGAGGCCCTGCCACTTGCCGCTGGAGGTGGAGACCTTCGCGCCGGTCAGCGTGGTGCCGAACCGCAGGACGAGCCAGGTGCCCTCGGGCACGGACCATCGGAGACGGCCTTTTGCGTCGACGCGGTCGGTCAGGTTGATGATGTCGGCGGCACGGACGTCCTGCTCGCCGGGCCGGGCGGGGATGTCGTCAAGCAGGGGTCGGCAATCGGGGGCCGAGCCGCCGAGCTCTCGGAAGGCGGACTTCTGTCGGAGCAGTTGGATGGGTCGGCGTCTGACGAGGCCTTCGAGGTGCTTACCGTCGGCACCGAAGAGGCACCACTCGGCCACCTGAACGTTGCGAGGGGTGTCGGGGAAGCGGGGGTCGTACGAGGCCGGCATGCGCAGGCGAAAGACGCGGGCGTCGACGGGGTCGAACTCGGCATAGCCCGGGCGATCGGCGCGCATCTCGAGGCGGGCGACCTCTTTGAAGGAACGCCCGTCGTTCGAGGCCTCGAGGACGCAGGCGCGCGGGCCGTACTTGCTGCGTGGGCGGACTTCGATGCGTGCGACCGTGACGGGCTCCTTAAAGGTGAGTTGGAGCCACTGCGGTTTCTCGTCGGTCGGGCCATGGCCGGGCCTGAGGCCAGCCGAGACCCAGTAGGTGGAAGGGTCGCCGTCGAACGCGCGGGAGGCGGGGCAGGCCTTCTGGGCGCTGCTCGCCTTGATCGTGGCGGGGTTCTTGGGAACGGCTCGCGGCTTGAGGCGATAGGCGAGCGTGGCGACCTCTTGGTAGTAGCCGTCGCGCTGCCTGGGTGCGGGCAGCATGGCGTCGAGATCCTTGGGGCCGTCGACCCTCAACTGGCTCCAGGTGAGCTGCTTGGCGGCCTCGTCGGGGGTGATGGTGGGTCCGCCGAGGTTCCAACCGCTCTGGATGCTCAGGCTGAGCTCGAGACCCAGCCGATGGGCTTCCTGCAGGGTGTGCTTGAAGAGCTCGCGCCAGGCCGGCGAACCGAACATCGGGCCCGCGGGGACCGGTCGGTTGCCGCGTTGGCTCGCCCCGTCGGCGTCGAAGAGCAGCGCCCCGCCGTAGCCCTTGGCCTTCATCTGGTCCAGATCGCGGGTGATGGCCTGCTTGGTGACGTTGCCGTTGAGCCACCACCAGAAGCAGCGCGTTCGTGCGTCGCGGGGCGGGTCGGCGAAGCCCTGTTCGAGGTCGACGGTGGTCGCGGGCTCACCGGATGCTGGGGCGGCGCAGGCAGGCCGTGTCGCTATCGACAGCGAGGTGACTGTGGTCAAAAGCAACGCCACGAGGTGTGTGGATGTCATCGCGGGGTCCTCTCTGGGGTTGGTCTCCGTGAGAGCTCGAGCTTGGGCTCCCGGCGTCCGCCGCTTGGTGCCGGCATACGGGGCGGTCGACTGGACGGCCCGCACGGCTCGATCGGGACAGGCCTTCGGTGTGTGGTACCGCGCCGGCAGGACGGCCGCAACTCGTCGACGAGCGGCGAGCGGCGCGGTGCAGAGGCATGCGATGTCGGACTGGGTGCGACCGATGGCAAGACTACGCCGGGCGGGACTCGAACCCACGACCCTCGGATTAGAAATCCGATGCTCTCTCCAACTGAGCTACCGGCGCTGTGATGCGGTGCGCGGGGGTGTCGTATCGGCCTGGGATCGATCAGCCCCGCGCGTCGCGTGTCGCTTGTTAAGATATCGGCATGGCCTGGCTGAATCAAGGAGACGATCGCCGTGGGCACGCCAAGGCGGAGGCGACGTGTCGCGCTCTGGTCGCACACACAAGCTTCCTCTCTGGGATTGTATCACAGGTAGCGTGCCGACGGCCGCGTCCGACCGCAACGGCCGAACGTGGCATCGAAGAGTAGGAGACGGATTGATCGAGAAAGCCAGTGGCGAATCGTGGAGGGCCCAGCCATGACTTATGTGCGTCACGTTGTCTACGGTGTAGTGAGTGTGCTGATGATGAACGCGGCCGTCGGCTGCGCGACGCGGCACGTCGCGTTCGAGCCGGCGGAGGTGCCGACCGGCTCGTGGGAGGGCATGGGCACGTTCATGGCCTGGGAGACGTCCGGGACGAAGGGCTCGGAAGCCGAGCCCAGCCGGCGAAGCCAGGGCAAGCCGGACGGCTACGAGACGACGCTGGAGATATCGGAGACGACGGTCTTCGACACGCGCGCGGTGCAGATCGAGGTCCTGTCGAAGCGGGGGCGGATCTTCGAGTCGGAGGACACCAAGACGCATCTCTATGTGCTTCTCATGCCGATCGAAACGGATGCCGAGGGTAGCATGCTGTACGCGGTGGGCGACCTCCACGTCAACCCGGGAAGCCCGCCCGACTACACACGACGCGAGAAGGAGATCCGGGAACGGATGGGCATTCCCTCGGCATCGTGCGTCCGGTTCGACAACACGATCTGCTTGCAGGTGCACTACCTGCTGCCGAGCGGCGAGGCGGGCTGGGTGTACAAGGACACGTACCTGTTCGCGGGCGACCGCGTCACCAAGACGGGCAGCTACGTGAGCCGAAGGCAGGAGAAGGACGGCGGCCGGCCGGAGATCAAGACGAGCCAGATCACGTGGACGGAGCGGTTGAAGAAGCGGCCGTGAATACGCCCGACCTCGGACTGGTAGTCGCCTGACACGCCATCGTAAGCAAGCGCCGCTGAACTCGTGTAGACAGCCGAGGGCGGCTGTACCACCGACATCCACGCACAGCCGAGGACGGCTGTACCACCGTCATGCAGGCACCTCAGAGGGGGATCGCGCCACGGTGTTGTTCCATGCCTCTCGGGAGGTCAGTTGGCCGCAAGGGCCTCGATGACGTTGCTGCGGCTGGCACGGTGGGCTGGCCAGAGGCCGGCGATGAGGCAGACACTGACGGTCAGGACCATCGTGCCGACGACCCAACCCCAGGGTATGGCCAGCTCGGGCTGATAGGCGAACATCCGCTCGGTGAAGACGTTCGAGGCGTGGGCGAGCTGGATGCCCAAAGGCAGTCCCAGCACGCCGCTCATCAGACCCAGCACGAGCGCCTCGCCCAACACCATGCGCTGGATCTGGAACTCGGTCATGCCGACGGCGCGAAGCAGGGCCAGCTCGCGCGACCGGCTGGCGATGTTGCTCATCATCAGGTTCAGCACGCCGATGCCCGCGATGACGAGGAAGAACGCGGGGATGACGGTGATGATGTGGGTCATGCTGCGGATCTCGCGGTCGATGCGTTTCTTCAGCTCGCGGACCGACCCGCTCCAGGCGCCCTCGTTCTCGATGACGCGTTTGATCTCGTCGAGCACCTGCACCTCTCGGTAGCGCTGCCACTGGTCGGCGCGACTAAGCTCGCCGACCGCCAGGCCGAACTCGAGCTCGCCCTCGATCGACCGGCGAAACGGGTACTTCTCGGGGTCGGGGAAGTCGTCGGGCACCGGCTCGGGAGGGAGGTCGAAGTTGAGCAGGAACATCTTGACGCCGCCCATGCCGAAGTGGTGCTTGAAGTCCTCGATCGTGCCGACGACCGAACCGATGCAGGCGACCTGGAGCTCGGCCTCGGCCTCGAAGAAGCCGGCGGCCATCTCGATGGCCGTGCTCGTGACGATGCCGGCGATGGTGTAATCGACGCGTTTGCCCTGAACGCGGACGGGGACGGTATCGCCGACCTTCTTGTTCTGGATGTGGGCGAACTCCTCGGCCACCAGGATGTGGCTGCCGCGTCGGAGCTTGGCCTGGGCTTCCTCCAGGGTGCCCTCGACGAACTGGAGCTTGACGACGTCAGGCCAGGTCTCGGGGTCGACGGTGACGAACCACGTCAGCGTGTTCATGTAGCGCCGCCAACCGGTGCGGACCTCGCCGACAAGGCACCCGTAGGCGCCGAAGCCGGAGACGGCCTTGACGCCGTGCACCTTACGGACCTCGGCGATCTTCTGCTCGGGGATGGGGGTGAAGCTCCAGACGTAGGCCTCGGGGAACTCCTTGGGGAATCGCCAGCCGTGGATGACGCTCTCGGCGTGCACGAGCAGGGCGACGATCAGCGCCAGACCGACCATGAGCCCGCAGCAGATGCCGGCGCTTCGCCAGGGCGCCAGGGCGACCTGGTCGCGCATGATGCGCGGGCGGATCCTCAGCAGCACGGCCACGCCGGAGAGGATCCACTGGCCGACGACGATGATGGCGGCCGGGGCGAGCAGCGCGAAGCCGATAAAGGCCGTCAGCATGCTGATGGTCGTGACGGGTAGGAAGTAGGGGTTGTCGAGCGGGAAGTTGTAGATCACCCAGACCTGCTGGACGACGAGCAAGACGCCGACGACGGCCGCGATGATCTCGCCGAGTCGACCCCGATGCCCGGCCTGGGGCCTGGAGGCCTGCAAGGGCGAGACCATGAGGGCCTTCGGCGCCGGCCAGACGAGGACGCCCATCAGGGTGGCCACCGCCCCGGCGAACATCCCCATCCAGATGCCGGGTCGGCTGATGGTGAGGGATTCGAGCGCGAAGTACTCGGGCAAGGACCAGACCGTCAGGTAGGTCAGCCCCACGCCGAGCGGCACGCCGAGGGCGATGCCGATCGTGCCCATCGGGACGACTTCGAGCAGGAGGAGCCCTACGAGTTGCGTCCGTGTCAGCGCGACGCATCGCATGAGGCCGATCTGGGTGATGCGCTCGATCACGCCGACGGTGAGCGTGGTCAGGATGACGAAGAAGCTGGTCAGCAGCGCGCAGCCGCTGATGCGAAGGAGGATGTCCTGGAAGTGCTGCTGGGCGGCCTGCATCTGCTGGAGGCGTTCCTTGGCGGAAGCGACCTCGAGGATGCGCCCGCGGCCCCACTGACGGAGTTTGTGCCGGACCAGGATCTCGCCGCGTCGGATGCCCGCGAGGGAGTCGTCATGCAGGATGATGTGAATGACCGTGACGCGGTTGTTCAGGCGGCGCAGCCGGGCGACCTGCTCGATGGTGGTATAGACGGCGCCGGACTGGAACTTGCCGATGCGACGCTTGTCGATGATGCCGACGACCTCGTAGGAGATCGGGTCGTTGCCGACCACCGGATAGAGCAGGTACGTATCGCCGACGTGGACGTCGTGCAGCTCGGCGAGTCCGGATTCCATGACGCATTGCTGGGTGTCGCCGGGCTGGAGGAGCCGCCCGGCCACGAGCGTCGGCTTGCGGAAGTGATACTCGTGCTCGGGGTCGATGCCGAAGACCTCGATCTGGTGCGGGATGGGCGGGGCGGCGTCCTGGTCGGTCGCATCGGCGGGCTTGGCGCCCTTGGCGATGGGATGGCGAAAGACGGCGGTCAGGTGCTCGACCTCGTCGAGCGCCCGCAGCTTCGGCAGGTACGACGTCGGCAGCTCGCCGTATTTGCCGAGCGGGTGTCGGATGTAGATGTGCGTCCGGCCGACCCAGCCGTGGACGAGATCGGTGACCCAGGTACGGGCCGAGGCGTAGCAGCTCGCGATCCAGACGACCACGGCCACGCCCAGCGCGATGGCGAGGATCGCCCCGGCCGTCCGGCCGGGTCGTTGTCGCCAGTTCCTGAATGCGAGAGGACGCCAGTATCCCATGTCGTGCTTCAGATCACTCCGTCAAGGACCGCACCGGCGGCGCGGGCTCAACCGGCCAGGAGGTCTTTGACCATGTCGATGCGTCGAGGGCCTGCCGAGGGTTCGGGCCGGCCGTCGACGGCTCGCTGGTCGGCGGGTCGCGCGGCCCCGCCGGCGGTGTAGGGTTCACCGGACTGAGCATAGCCTCGGCGCTCGAGCCAGAGCTTGCCGGGCTGTTCGCGGTCCGGGTCGAGGGTGACGGCCAGGGCCTCCACGTCCTCGCGCAGGCATCGCCACTCCAGGTTTTCGAGCAGCTCGCGACCGAGGCTTCGGCCCCGGTGGGCCGGGTGGACGCGGAGGTCTTCGATCTCCGCACCGACGAAGGGCCGGGGTCGTCCGGATCGATCGGGCTGATGCGGCCATCGGAAGACGGCCTGGGCAACGAGGTCGCCCTTCTGCTCGCCGACGATCCAGACGATCTCGTCGCGCTGCTGGCGTTCGAGCCGATCGCACTGCAGGTTGGCCGCCCGCAAGGCCGCGTCTCGGGCCGGCGGCTCGTCCGTCAGGACGAGCTCAATCAGGTCGTTGAGATCGGCCTGGGTCGCCTCTCGGAACTCGACCGCCGACTTCGCCATGGTCACCCGTCCGTCCTCATGACGGTCCGTCGGACGTCCCGCCGGCTCGCGTCGCCCGCCGCCGCGTCGGCGGGAACGGGTTGCTTACGCATCGACGCCCGCCTCGTGCCCCGTCGTCGCTTCCGCCGCTTCGCTTTCCGCGTGGATGCGCAGGACCTCGCGGGTGACGGCCTCGGTGTCGCGTTGGCCCTGGGCCTCGATGGTCCCAATGATCAGCCCGTCGCGGAGCACGTGGATGCGGTCGGCATAGGCCGCGGCCGCGGCCTCGTGCGTGACCATCAGCACCGTCGTCTCATTGCTTTGGCACAGTTCGCGGAGCAGCTCCCAGATGACGGTGGCGTTGGCCGAGTCGAGGTTGCCGGTGGGCTCGTCGGCCAGAATCAGAGCCGGATCGTTCACGAGGGCCCGGGCGATGGCGGTGCGTTGCTGTTCGCCGCCGGACATGGCGTCGGGTCGGTGGTCGGCCCGGTGGCGCAGGCTCAGCAGGTCGAGGAGTCTGTCGGTCTTGGCCTCGATCTGCCGGGTCGGCGCCCGGTCGACCATGAGGGGCAGCGCGATGTTCTCTCGGGCCGTCAGCGTCGGCAGGAGGTTGTACGACTGAAAGACGACGCCGAGCCGTCGCCGCCTGAAGACGGTGCGGCGGTGGTCGCCCATATGCGTGATGTCGTTGCCTTCGATAAGGATGCCGCCCTCGTCCGCCGGGTCGAGCCCGCCGATGAGGTGGAGCAGCGTGCTCTTGCCGCTGCCGCTGGCGCCCATGATGGCGACGAACTGCCCGTTGTCGACGTCGAGGGACACGCCCTGAAGCGCGAGGACCGGCTCGGCCCGAGTGTGATACGTCTTGCAGACGTCGCGAACCTGGAGGATCGCGCTCATGAAGGACCCCGTTGCTGGATGTCTCGTCTGTCTGTCCGTGGCGGCGACTCGCACGCCGGCATCCGACCGCCCAACGACAAGCCTATCCGGTGCTGATACGTCGATCAACCTGCGGTTGTGCTTGCGAACCTGCCGAGGCCGGCCGGGACGGGTCGCGATTCGGCTAGGCGTCCGTGCGACCGATGGATCCTTAGGGGTTCCGGCCGGCTTATCGGACGGCGGTGCCTTGCGGCAACACGCGGCGTTGACGCGGGTCATCAGGAGGGCGACCGCTTCTGAGACTTTAGTCTAATGTGGCCATTGGCTTAAGCTCAGAACAGGGCAAGGTCCGAGAACCTGGTCCGCTCGCGGCAACGCGCCGGTATAACCGGAACGACCGCGATAGCCCTCCTGGAGGTCGAATCCACATGCCCATCAATGACTTAGAGGCCACGCCGCTCGCTGCGGAGACGTGGTCCGCGGTGTGCCAATTCCCCAGACACGGTCGGTTGTGGCCGGAGGGGCCACGTAACCGAGGAGACCGGCTGGCTAGGAATGGGGAAGGATCATGAGCGATATCGCACCCGTCGGACCTACGAGCAGTACACCTCCCGCCTCGACCCAGGGCGTGGGCGGCGCCGCGGCCGGGCAGCAGGCTAGCTCGGGGCAGAGCGCCTCGGCGAACAGCATGGCGAGTTCGGTGGCCGTGCAGGAAAGCCACCAGTCGATGTCCATGTCGATGAGCAGCCAGGTTGAGACGATGGTCGCGCAATACGGTTTCGGGCTGGAATCGGACGAGTCGATCCGCGCGATGGTGATTCTGGCGCTGATGCTCCAGTTGCTGGAGGCGATGCAGGGCGGCGAGAACAAGGGCATGCTGATCGCACCACCGACGGGCAACGGCGGTGGCGGGGCGACGCTGTTGATGACGAGCGCGAGCTTCAGCGCGTCGATGTCGATGGAGTCAAGCAGCTATCAGATGACCGCCAGCGAGGCCTACGCGTCGGCGTCGACGGCGAACAGTCAGACCGGCCTTCCGGAGGGGGTCGCTCCGACTGACACACAGGGCACGGCCGAGGGCGGCGACGGCGGTCATCAGCTCGACGTCGTTGCCTAGGCCGGAAACCTGACGTTACCAAGAAGGTGACGTTGCCTGGCCGCGGGTCGGTTCCGCACCGATCCGCGGCTCTTTCATGCGCGGTCAAGACGCGATGAGGCGGCGAGGTCGCCCACGCGATCGCCCGGGCGGACGTGGGCCGCGGACGTGACCGGCTAGTAGTCCAACACAATTGAATTTGTCGGTTCCACAACTTCGGGGTCGTCGTCAGAGACGCGACTGTGAAGGAGCGTTGTCGTTCAGGCGCTCCAACAACACAGCTCCCTGACGGTCGCTGCTCTGAGTGGCGTATCGCTTACCTGATCGGAACCCACAAAAACAAGTGTGGTCGGGTACTAGGAGGCTTCGGCGAAGGATGACCGACGGCCGAGGCGAGGCCGACCGCCGGCAGGCTGTGGGATGTCTAGGGTGATCAGGCGGGCACGGCGTCCGGCGGCGTCTGCCGCTGGGCCAGCCAGCTCTCGAGGGCCAGGATATCGGCGACGGCGGGGACGGGTGCCAGTTGCTCGTCGTCGTCTGGAACGAGATCGGAAGACCGTTCGGCGTGGTCGAAGAGGTCATGGGCCCGGACGATGCTGAAATCGCCGTTGAGGTGCTCGACGATGGCCGAGCAGTTCTCGATCCAATCGCCCGAGTTCAAGTAGGTGATGCCGTCGATCTCTTTGACGGCCGGGCTGTGAATGTGGCCACAGATCACGCCATCGACGCCCTCCTTCTTGGCGATCTCGACGAGGGTCGACTCGAAGTTCGTAAGGACCTGCACGGCCCCTTTGACCTTGCGTCGGACGGCCCCGGCGAGACTGACGTACGGAAGGTTGAAGCGCTTGCGAACGGCGTTGATGATGCTGTTGAGAAAGATGAGCGCGTCGTAGGCGGTCCCCCCCAGATGCGACAGCCAGACGTGGTACTTGACGATGGTGTCGAACTGATCGCCGTGGACGACCAGCATCCGGCGGCCGTCGACGGTGCGATGGTACATGCTCTCGGTGATGACGACGTTGCCCAGGGTGTAGCCGGCGAGGTGGCGGGCCAGCTCATCATGGTTGCCCGGAACGTAGATGACGCGCGTGCCCTTGGTGGCCATCTTGAGTAGCTTGCGCATGATGCGGTTATAGATCTTGGGCCAGTGGGTGCGCTTGCCGACGTACCAGGCGTCGAGGATGTCGCCGACGAGGTACAGGTATTCACACTTGAACGAGTCCAGGAACCGGTACAGCATGTCGGCCTGGCTGTCCTTGCAGCACAGGTGCGTATCAGAGATGAACACGCTGCGGTACTGGGTCTTCTTCATCCAGCGCTCCCTCCTTCTGAGTATCAGCGCTCAAGCGGACGCCCGGAGCAAGGACGTCCGCGTCTCGGAGTACCCGGCTCGCACATTGAAGACGTAGAAGCTGCCATAGGCGGCCGACCTGTCGATGGCCAGGAGCTCCTTGGACAGCTCCTTGCGGTGATGCAGGAAGGGGCGCACCGACGCCGGCGGATCGAGCTTGTAGCTGCCCGACCGGTAGATGAGGGTCGCGCCCGGGACCGCCGCTCGCAGCACGCTGTGGAGCGTCTGCTCGAAGATCTCCGGCGGCATCCAATCGAAGATGTCCAACAGGTTGAACTTGTGCATCGTCTGCGGGGGCTGGGTATCGAGATACGGTCCGAGCCAACCGTTGACGATCTTCACCCGATCGACGTTGTTCTTGAGGGTCTCGAAGTTCTCGGCCAGCAGATAGGGCGGCACGCGATTGCCGCGGAAGCGACCGGTAACGGCCTGACTGAAGAAGTAGTTGTCGTAGATGGGGACCTGGGTCAGGGCGTACTCCATGCGCTCCTTGATGTACTCGTAGATGTCGTGGCGGCCGTCGACCAGCTTGAACTGCTCGGGGTGCACGCCGGCCAGCCAGATCAACGGCTTGAAGTTCATGAAGGCCTTGCTGGACTTGCGCCACAGCTTCGGAGCGATGTGCTTGGCGTAGAAGGCCCGCTGCTGCTCGAGGTCGGCACAGTCGAAGAAGGCGTCGACCTGCTTGAGGTTGATGCCGACCAGTCTGAGGTAGGTCCGCAGCACGCGATAGAACAGGCCGGTCCTGCCGTAGCGGTAGAGCCCTCGCGAGGCCACGCGGAGGTTCTTGTCCCAGAACTTCTGCGAGCGCTTGGACAGATGCGGCCTGAGCTTGCCGGCGTAGACCGGGAGGATCCGGGACGGCCGTCGGGCGGCGAAGATGTCAAAGAAGGCCTCGTGGTCCATCTCGAGGATCGTGGCCAGCTTGAGCTCGAGGATGGCGTTCTGGGCCGGATTGCCGTCGACGCACGTGAGGCTCTTGGGGTTCTGGCAGAGGATGTTCAGCGGGTTGCAGGCCGCCGACGTGATCGAGATGGCGTTATCCTCTGGGGTGATCTGGAAGGCCCTCCGATCCATCTCGGGATCCTCCCAGGACATGTTGAACACGATGCCACGAAAGACCATCCGCTCGAGCAGCGGCCGTTTCTCTCCGGTAGGGATGTCAATCACCGGGAACATGCGCCTTCCTCCCAACAGCAGTGAAGTTGTAGCCGCCCAGCCAGCGTAGGACCTCGAGGTCGGGGAACATCTCCCGCAGCTTCTCCTGGTAGGGCTGAGCGGTCTCGACGTGATGCCAACGGAACCAGGCGCGGATCAACGGCGCGAGCGGTCCCCATCCGTCGAAGGTCGAGAAGTCAAGGACGGCCAACCGGCCTCCGGGACGCAGCAGCGCGTAGGCCCGGTCCAGTGCGGCTCGCCAGTCCGGAATCATCGTGAGGCTGTAGGCGAAGAGGATACCGTCGAAGGATTCGTCGAAGTGCATCGTGGTGGCGTCGCCCTGGACGCAGGCCACGTGGGACCACCCACGGTCCTCAACGCGTCGCAGCGCGCAACGGAGCATGTCTTCGGAGAAATCCAGGCCGACGAGTCGGCCCTTCGCGGAATCGAGATAGTCAAGCACGTAATGGAAGTTCAGGCCCGTGCCGCACCCGACCTCCAGGACCGAGCTGTGGGGCTGGAGCTGCATCCGTTCGACGGCGCGGCGACGACCGTGGAGGATCGCCCAGCGGGTCTTGTCGTAGACGAGGGCATGGTAGCGGTAGAACCGTTGAACTGGGGTGTCTGCCATTCGGTGGTCCTCCTTGACCGAACGGATTATCCGGACAAGGTCGTTCCCGTGTAGAAAGCTGTTGCACCACCTTGTGCCATCGGCCAAGCGCAACGGCTTGAAACGACCGAGTTCGGATCCTGCGGCAGAATCCGGCTGAGGCGCGCTCCAGCGCCCCGAAAACTTAACAGATCGGCTGGGCCAATCCTACCGCCTGCCATGAGCAATTTCTCATTTTTGTCGTAGCTCTGGGTTAGTTGCTCATTAGATTTCGGTGAATCAGACCGGAAGTTGCAGAGCGTGCAGGGGTTCCATGCCTGATCGGATCTGCCGCCACCTAATACTGCCCGTAACGATCCACCAACTCCATGATCCACCGGTAGCGATCGAACGTCACCTCGGGCGGGATCGAATGGTCCGAGTGGTACATGTATCCGCCGCCACGCTTGCCGGTTTCGAGCTTGTCGCGGACCTCGGCCTCGCAGGCCTCGGCCGGACCGCTCAGCTTGGTGACGTCGATGTTGCCCCACAATGTCAAGTCCTTGCCGTACTTATCCTTGAGAGTCCTGATGTCCAAGCCGGCGCGGGCCTGCAAGGGTTGCAGCACCTCCAGGCCTGTCTCGATGAGATCGCCGATGACGGGCTCGCAATTACCGCAGCAATGGAGCCAGAAGGAGATGTCGCGGGCGCTGAGGACGTCGCCGAGTCGTCGGTAGAGAGGCTTGAAGACGTCGCGCCACATGTCAGGCGAGAAGAGCATGCCCCGCGTGCAGGCCAGGTCGTCCGTCAACCAGACCGCGTCGGGCGCTATACCGAGATCGATGCCGTGCTCGAGCGTGGCCAGGACGAGATCGGTCTGGGCCTCGGCCATCTCGTGGACCCATTCCGGATCGATGGCCATGTCCATCAGCAGCTCGGTGTAGCCGCGATGGCGCCAGGTGCCCTCCCATGGCCCGTAGACGACGAAGACGATGTACTTGTCCGTCCGGCGGAGCTCGTCGAACAGGCTTTTGGCCTCGGGCCAGGTCGGGTAGGCGTCCATGTGGTTGAAGTAGGAGGCCGTGTCGATGCGGGCGGAGTCGGACGGATCGAACCGGAAGCGGTCCTTGAGCTCGTCCCAGGTGACCCGGTCCTTGGTGGCGTGATCGATCCACTCGAGCGCCCGGGACTTGCCTCGGAACTTCCGCGCGGTGTAGCCGGCGCGATCCTGGAAGGTGATGAACGCGTCGTTTGCTTCGATGATCTTCTGCTCGGCCCGCATGGAGGCATCGATGTACATCATTCGCATGTCCCAGTCGAAGTAGTCATCGGGCGAGGCGTCGGGCATGCCTTGCTCGCGCCATGCCGCGAGCGTATCCTCCCAGAAGCTATCGCAGCGCGGCACGCGGTCGAGCGGTTTTCGTTCGATGGCGTGGCGGACGCGGGTTCGGCTATCCATCTCTAGCTTCCTCGTCGTCTGGAGGACCGGGGCGGTCGAGACGGTGCAAGGGCCGGACACGCGCCGGGGTCGCCCCCCTACCGCCGGGACCCGTCTTCTATCAGCAATCCGCCGCGGCGTCCATGCGGCACGGCTCGCGGGAATCGGACGGGGTGCAGGCGGGTTCTGTCACCTGTCAGGGCGCGTAGAATGTCCTCCCGGGGT
>CAZUQM010000006.1:0-158811 GCA_964622545.1 uncultured Planctomycetales bacterium
GTAGCCGTAGGGGAACCTGCGGCTGGATCACCTCCTTTCTAGGGGATTACCTAGACCTCAGGACCGGTGACGGTCCCGGGGTAAGAGGTCAGCACACTCTCAGACCAATCCCGGTCGTGTGGCGCCCGCAAGGGACCACCCGGCGATCGACTGTTTCCCTTGAACACCAAGCGGACCGTCCGACCAGGGCGGTCCGCTTTCTTTCCGCGCGGGGCGTTCGTTCCGGCGTGATCGGTTCAAACGATCTTTCACGAGAGCCTGTGCGTGTACGGTGTTTGACCGCGACGGCGGAAGCGTTGTACGCATCCGTCTAGAGCCTGATCAGGCAGCGGCACTGCACCGGTTCGCCAAGGTCAAGGGCGTGGAAGAGACCACGCTCATCAGCGATTGGGTTCGCGAGAAGCTGCGCAATACCTGACCCTCCGCGGAGCGGCAGTAGCCTTGCCCTCCCGCACTGGTGGACAAGCCTACTTTGCCAAGGCCACGTCGGCCAGGATCGCCAGTGGCACCCGGGTCCCTGACCCCGGGACCCGAAACCCCAGACCCCAAGCCCGAAAGCCTGAGGTCTGGAGCCTGAAGCCTTTTCCGCTACGCCAACGTCTCCCACTTGATCGGCGTCTTGCTGACAGCGTACTCGATCTCGCGGAGGTAGTCACCGTAGACCATCATCCAGTGGAAGCCACGCATCTTCTCGGCCAGCTTGTCGCAGCAGCCGTCGACCTTCAGGTCGAGCTGCGAGCGGCAGATCGGCAGGAACGGCACGCCCACGATCGTGCCCGTCAGGCCCAACCAGCACTGCTCGGAGAAGTCGGAGTTCACGATCGTGACCTTCGTGCCCTTGGTGAACTCGACCTTCGGGGCCGCACCGTAGTCGCTCTCGTAGTGCGTGACGATCCGGGCCGGCTCGAGGTCCTTGCCGTTCATCCGCCGCGGCGCGGTGCAGTGGGCCAGCGTGATGATGCCGTCGTGCGGGTACGTCGGGTTGTGTAGGAACGGCGGCCTGCCCGAGATCGAGCCCATCAGGATGCCGGCCGCGATCACGACGAAGTCCGACTCGCAGAAGGCGACGAATCCGTCGTCGTTGAGCAGCGTGAGGTTCAGGCAGCCCGTCGTGTCGGACGTGGGCATGATCGTGCCCATGCACTGGTTGAGCGTCAGCGCCCGCGCGCCGACCTTGGCCATCACACGACGGAAGATGTCGTCCATGACGAACGCGCCGTCGACGAACTCGCGTTTGCACTCGAGCGTAACGCCCGGCTGCTTGAGGTAGGCTTCGGCCTTCTTCTTGGCGGTGGCCATGGCCTTGGGGTCTTTGCGTGCGGCCTTGATCATCTCGCCCAGCTCTTTGTACGAGAGCGTGTGGATGTCGAGGCCCCAGCGTTCTTGGGCGATCTTGGGCGCTTCGGGATGGGCCCAGCCGCTCGGGCCTCCGACGGCGATGATCTTCGTGCCGCGGGTGTTCTTGAGCCCGCACAGGGCCCGCAGCCGCATGAGGATCTCGTCCTGCGAATCAACCACGACGTCCTTGAAGCTCATGCCCGACTTGGCCAGGTGGTCGGTGTGGGCCCGCAGGTAGCGCGGCGAGATGATCTCGTACCAGAGGTAGACCGGCCCGGACTTGTGCCGCACGAAGAAGATGATGTCCTTGCCCATCTTGGCGACCTTGTCGAAGACACTGCTGGGGCCGGCCGCGGCGTAGAAGATGACGGCGTCAGCCTGGGCGACGTCCTTGGCCTTGGCCAACTCGGCGTCGTTTCGGACGCCCGACAACGGCAGGATCTTGACGGGGAAGTCGGCCGAGGCCGCGAGCTTGCCGAGTTCGGCCTGGATGTTGGCCATCTCCTTCTTGGCGTCCTCGGGCTTCTCGACGCCGCCCCACGGTCGCCAGCTCGCCTGGTGGCGATGCCGGTAAGTGCCGTAGGTGAAGATCGGTTTGACGACGAGCGGTTTGCGGTCGGGGCAAGGCGTGTCGGGGTCGGTTGCGCCCAGGGCTTGCCAAGTCAGGCCCGTCAAGGCGTGCGCGCCGAGGGCGGCCGTGCCGACACCGCCGAGGAATCCGCGACGGGTCATGCCGTCCTTGTGGTCGTGACCTTGCCCGCAACCGGGACAACACATCGCTTCGATATGGTGATCGTGATCATGTGCGCTCATGTGACTGGCCTCCTGGTCAGGTTCCTTGGTCGGGTCGGCGAGGCGTCGCCGGCCGTCGCGTTGGGCGTCGGCTCGCTCCGGACTTGGTCCAGACTATGGTAACCGGCGAGCGGGCCCGGCGACAATGGGTCAGGCAATCAATGCCTACCTCCCGAGAGCTACCTCGGCACGGCGGTCCGAAGGGAACCACGGGTTCCGTCGACCTGACGGTCGAGGTCCCCTGTTGGCTATGATCCATCGCCCCTACGGGGTTGGTGTCAACAGCAACGCTCCCTGACGGTCGCGTCTCCGACGCGTCGTTCTGGCTTCGCCTGCGGCACCGTCACGGCGTGCAAGGCGGCGCGGTCCAAAGGCACTGCTCACAGAGCAGCGGCACAGGGGCGGGCGTGACACTTCGGACCGGCACCTCTGCCCCGCAAGCGAACTGCCGCACGGCCGTGCCACCGCCGTGCCAGCAGCGCGCCGTCGGCAAGGCGTCGCCTGCAGAGCACGGCTCACAGGCAGCGGCACGTTGCGACAATCCACTCGCTCCTTCCGCCATGCCTCCCGCCCAGGTTGCCACGCACCCCTTGGACGTAGCACCCGGACACATGGAGAAAGGGGACACCGTATGCCGACCCGTGCACGGAGACCCCGCGCTTTCACCGTCCGACAGCAAGCCTCAAAGCGAGGGTGACCTGAACCCGGGAACGGTGGCGCTGCCTACACAGACGTTGTTTCCGAGGTCGACGGCTACATTCAGGTAGGCTACGTGAATGTAGGCTTCATCGCCGCAGGAGACTCACGCGGGCCTTGACGACGTCTTGCTTGAGCAGGTAGCCCTTGCCGCCCTCGAGCGTGCCGGAGGCCATCACGCCGGGACCGATCAGCGTATCCGAGCCGACGCGGGTGCCGGGGGTGAAGTTGACCATGACGGCCGAGCGGACCTTGTCGCCGAAGAACGTGGCGTTGGCGACGTGCTCCTTGGGGGTGACCTGTCGGCCGCGGATGGCGAACTTGCTGGCCTTGCTGTCGAACCGCCATGTGCCGAAGAAGTTGCCCGCGCCCAGGTCGCACTCCGTGCCGGTGACGATCCAGCATTGACCGGGGTGCATGTAGATCGTGCCCGGGCCGGCGACGCCTTCGACATCGGCGGCGCATTCGACGATCGCGTTGCCGCCGAGGACGGTGACGGGACGAACGATGCCCGACCGCCTCACGACCGCGCCGGGCCCGACGATGACGTCCCGCTCGATCAGCGCATCGTCGACGATGCTGTCGGGCCATAGGACGAGCCCGCCCTCGATGACCGAGCCGAGGCCGATGTGGGCCCGCTCGCCGAGATAGACGTCGCCGCGGATGCGGATCGGCGTGACCTGCTTGGGGGCGTCCTTGATCGCGGCCAGGTGGTCGTCGAGCGTATCGTAGGGGCTGATGAACGCGCCATCCTGACAGACGATCGTCGCGCCGCGGTGGATGATCGTGCCGGGGTAGATGTAGGTCGGGTCGGGCTCGCCCTCCCCGCCGCGATAGACGTACGCGCCGTCGCGCCCGGCGATGCGGTCGACCTCGAACCGGACGTGTTGCTGATTGGCCTCGAGGTAGTCGAAACACCGGTCGACGTGGACCACGTGCGTCGAGGCGCGGACGGCCACGATCGGCGTCTCACCGAGCATCGTGGCGAGACGGCGGGCGAGGTAGGCGCGGTCGTCGGCGGTCGTGGTCGTCGGCTTGGCGAGCTTGGCCACGTCATCGGCGGGGATGGCGTAGAGCCCGCTCAGCCTGTGGACGCCGTCTTCGGTCGCACCGTTGAAGGCGGTGATCTTACCGCCGGACTCGTCGATGGTGACGGTGTGCCAGCTCAGCTTGTCCTCGTCGTCGGGCAGATCGTCGACGAGCGCGCAAGCGGTCCGGCCGCCGGCGCCGGTGAACGCATCGCGGACGGCCTGGAGCTCGCGCGCCTGCACCGACAGGTCGCCGTTCATGACAAGCAGCGGGCCGGAGAGCTCGGCGCGATCGATAACGGCGGCCAGGACGGGCGCGTCACCGTGGTCGAACGGCTCGACGTCGACGAAGGCCGGTCGCTCGGCCTCGGGCAGGTCGTCAAAGACGGCACGGACGACCTCGCCGCGGAACCCGGTGGCCACGACGATGCGTTCCACGCCGATGCCTCGCAGGTCGTCGACGACGCGTCGGACGAGCGGCGTGCAGTTGACCTCCATCGCGTATTTCGGTCGCAGGGCGGACTTGCCGCCGTAGGGGAAGCAATCGTCGCCTCGACCATGGGCCAAGACGACGGCCTGATCCAAGGATGCTGCTGGGGGCATGGTACGGCTCCGTAGATATTCGAGCCGCGACATTCATGTCGCGCGGCAGAGTCACACCGCGCGGGATGAATCCCGCGGCTCAGAGAATACTCCGCTCTATGCGGTCGCCCTGCACGCTCGCAGTGATCGTGCGTCCGCGTTCTTACGTCGCTTCCATCATGAACGTCCGTCGATCGCGGATGGTCTGCATCTCGCGGTGGATGAGCTCGGCGACGCGGTGCGGGTCGTCGATGCCCATGATGAGGATTTTCGGATGCGACGGATCGGACGGACTTTCGACGGTGACGCTGCCGACGTTGAAGACGCGATCGAGCAGCTTCTGCGTAACGGTCACGTCGTTGACGCGGATCATGTCGGTCTGGTTGACGGTTCGGACCAGGATGCCCTCCTCGACGAACAGGCGGCGGTTGGTCAGGCGATAGCGTCGGGCCAGCTTGCAGTACAGGATGCGACCGATCAGCACGAGAAGCCAGACGCCGACGATGCCCAGCGCGATCCAGAGGGGCCAGCGACCGAGGCTCTCACCGGAGAGCATCGAGCCGCCGACGATCAGGAGGATGCCGATGAGGATGAGCAGGACGATCTGTCCGCCGAAGAACTTGGGGCTGACGGTGTCGGCCCAGAGTTCGCGCTCCTCACTGCCGTCATGGCTGAGCGGAGGTACGTTGCCCTCGGCCATGGGCGGTTTGACAGGGGGTTGCTGGGGCGTCTGTTGGGGTTTGCCTTGGGACGTCTCTTGAGGGGCTTGCTGATTGGGATCGTTGGGCGTATCGCTCATGGGATCTCTCCTTGATTTCGACGGACCGCCGAACATGATAGCATTCGTCGCAGACCAAGCAAACGTCGAGGGAAACGGTGAGACGTCGACACTGGGGTTGAACGGTGGCGCTCCCTGACGGTCGCGTCTCTGGTTGTAGGCCTCAGGCTTCAGACCCAAGGCTACAGGAGGAGTCAGAATACAGGAGTCAGGAGTCAGGAGAACAACAGTAGGGCTCGCGTCTCTGGTTGTAGGCTTCAGGCCCTCCCTCAGGAGACAGTGAAGCGGTGGGCCACCCGACGGCACAAGTGAAGTGGTGGGCCACCCGATCACATGCCCTGCTCACAGAACAGGTCTGCTCTTCGAACAGGTCTGCTCTTCGAACAGGTCTGCTCTTCGAGCAGAGGCACAGTCAGACACGACTGTCAAGGAGCGTTGCTTGTGGGACGTGTTGGCTCGACAGGAGCTCTTGCCCTCCGTAGTTCTGGCGAAGGCGCGTCATTAGGGCGATTGACGCTTCTGGCGGTAAGACGATAACCGGGTCGAGGACGACCCGGCTCTGAAGAAGAACAATGTTCTTGCTCCAGGACGCGTCTCCGGCGACGATCACACGGTCACTGGCGGAGACGGACATGAAACAGACTCGTGGAGCCGGCTATCGCATCACCTGGCCCGGCGGCGAGCTCGACCTGACGGGCCGGGCGCTGGTGATGGGCGTGCTCAACGTCACGCCCGATTCGTTCAGCGACGGCGGTGAGTTCTTCGAGGCCTCGACGGCCATCGACCATGCCCGCGCGATGGTCGACCAGGGCGCGGACATCATCGACGTGGGCGGCGAGTCGACCCGGCCGGGCTCCGAGGCCGTGCCCGAGGCCGAGCAGATCCGTCGGACGCGGCCGGTGATCGCGGCCCTCCACCAGGCCCTGCCGCACGTGCCGATCAGCATCGACGCGCGTTTGCGGGTCGTGGCCGAGGCGGCCCTCGATGCCGGCGCCGAGCTCATCAACGACGTGTCGGCCCTGCGTGACGATGCCGGCCTGGCGGCGCTGGCGGCCGAGCGCGAGGTACCGGTCGTGCTAATGCACATGCTCGGTCGGCCGAAGACGATGCAGAAGAACCCGAGCTACGACGACGTGGTGGTCGAGGTGCGGGCGTTTCTGGCCGAGCGTGTGGAAGCGGCTGTCGCGGCGGGGATCGATCGCGGTCGGATCATCGTCGATCCGGGTATCGGCTTCGGCAAGACGACGCAGCACAACCTCGAGATTGTCCGGCGATGGGGCGAGTTCGAGAGGTTAGGCGTACCGACGCTGATCGGTCCGTCGCGGAAGCGTTTCATCGGGCAGGTGCTCGGGATCGACGATCCTCACGAGCGTGTGATCGGCACGTCGGCGGTGGTGGCAGCGGCCGTTCTGGCCGGTGCGAGGATGGTCCGTGTTCATGACGTGCGCGAGGCGGCCCAGGTCGTGCGGATGTGTCATGCGATCGGCGATCCTGAGGCACACGCGTAGGACGGGTTGACCGATCATCACATCGCCAAGAAGCCGCCGTCGATGGGCAGGGTCGCGCCGTGGATCATGTCGGCCTGATCGCTGAGCAGGTAGGCAACGGCGTGGGCGACGTCCTCGGGTTCGGCGAACTTGCCGAGCGGGATGCGTGCGAGCATCGGCCCGCCCTTTTCCGGATCGCTCCAGGCGCGCTTGCCCATGGGCGTCAGCACGACGGTCGGGTTGATCGCGTTGACGCGGATGCCGTGGGGGCCGAGCTCGCGGGCCATCGTCCGGGTGAGTTGGTCGAGCGCGCCCTTGCTGGCGCAGTAGGTGGTGTGGTCGGCCAGGCCGATCTTCGAGGCCTGGCTGGAGACGTTCACGAAGGCCCCGGGTGTGCCGCGGCCGATCATGCCGCGGGCGACGACCTGACTGATGATCATCACGGCCCGGACGTTGATGGCGAAGGTCGTGTCGAAGGCCTCGACCGTCGCGTCGAGGAAGGGCTCGAGGATGGCCACGCCGGCGTTGTTGACGAGCAGATCGACGGGGCCGGCCTGCTCGGCGGCGCGACGGGCCTCGTCGGGATCGGACAAGTCGGCGCGGATCGTGTCGCACCCGATCTCATTGCGGAGTTCGTCGAGGTCGGCCTGGGTTCGGCTGAGGGCGACGACGTCGGCGCCGCATTGAGCGAGGAAGGGTGCGATCACCCGGCCGATGCCCTTGCCCGCGCCGGTTATCAGCGTCCGCTTGCCGTCGAAACGAATGTTCATGGGTGTGACTCCTGACGCTGCGCCTTCAGTTGTGTGACGACATGCCATCAATACTCCGAGCCGGGCTGTCCCCAGCCCGGTCTAACGCGCCTGAGGACAGGCGGGCTCTGAAACGAGTCAACCGCCATCGGCCTACGCCGAACCCGACATCGGGTTGTCTCGTCACTCCGGCAGCTCGATCTGGGCCTTGACCGACGTGGGCGGCATATCCTTGGCGAAGTCGAAGGCCTTGATGCCGTCCTCGAAGGCGAACGTATCCGTGATGAGCGGCTTGACGTCGAGCTGGCCGCTGCCCATCAGGGCCAGGGCCCGGGGGTAGACGTGGGCATAACGGAAGACGTGCTCGATACGGGCCTCGACGATCTGGGCGGCCACGACGTCGTAGCGGATGGGCTCGCCCGGCATGCCGACGTAGACGACGCACCCTCCGGGACAGACCAGGTCGAACACACCGGCGGCGGCCTTCTCGTTGCCGCTGCACTCGAAGACGAGGTCGGCGCCCCAGTCGTCGGTCTGGCGTTTGACCACCTCGGCCAGGTCGTCCTGTTTGACGTTGACGGCCAGGATCGGCCCGAGCCCCGAAGCCAGGTCGAGCTTGGGCTGGACGACGTCGGAGATGATGACGCGGCTGCACCCACCGGCCAGGGCGGCCAGGGCCGTGACGATGCCGATCGTGCCGGCGCCGGTGACGACCGCGACGTCGCCGGGTTTGATGCGTGCCTTGTTGGCCGCGTGCATGCCGACGGCGAGGGGCTCGACCATGGCGCCCTCGGCGAGGCTGACGTTGTCGGACAGCTTGAACGTGAAATCGGCGGGGTGGATGACCTCCGGCCGGAGCACGCCGTGAACGGGCGGCGTGGCCCAGAACCGCACCGATGGGTCGAGGTTGTACATGCCGAGGCGCGACGGCTTGCTGGTCGGATCGGGGAGGCCGGGCTCCATGCAGACGTGGTCGCCGGGTTTGAGCGAGCGGACCTCGCTGCCGACCTCGATAATGGTTCCGGCGGCCTCGTGGCCGAGGATGAGCGGGGTGGTGACGACGAAGGGTCCGATCCGGCCGTTCGTGTAGTAGTGCACGTCGCTGCCGCAGACGCCGACGTTGCGGACGGCGATGCGGACGTCGCGCGGTCCGAGGGTCTCGTCGACGTCGATGTCGCGGATGGTCAGCTCGTCCTGTTTCTCCAGCACGATGGCCTGCATGGTGGGTCTCCTGGGTCTGCCAAGCGGTAACAGAGTCGGCCTCGGCCCGTCGCGTCTAGTAGAAGTTCTCGTAGAACAAGTACCACTTCGGTCGAAGTGAGAACGAGCCCTTCGTCTGTGGGTTGCCGGGGTGATAAGCGAAGCCGACCGGATCGAAGTCATGGCCCGTCACGAAAAGGACGGCTCCTGCTTCCACGTAGATGCTCTCGATGCGATACGTGCCGATGAACGATCTCCCGGTCATTGCGCGTTTGCCTGCCAGATGCGTCAGCGCCGCTTCTTCCAGTTGTGGTCTGGCATGTTCGAATCGCAACAGCAACGGCCAGGGCACGACCGTAGACGCCGTCAGTATCCCAGCCATGCTGAAGACGATCCAGTGCCTACGGGGGCGCCGAGGAGACTCAGGGTCAAGGAAGTCGGAGTACCGTCGATACTTCTCCATGGCGACGCAGCGCAAGGCGAAGTCCACGACAAACGACATGGTAATCACGCCCCCTAACGGCACACAGCAGCACCCCATACCGAAGAAGGCCAGGTAGGGAACACCATATGGGAAACTGCGGACGTACACGGCAAATAGCGCGAACAAGCCCGCAGCGATGACCTCCCACAGCGGTGGCGGTTGCGCCCAGGTGATGAGCTTGGGCCAGGCGCTGCCGCGGCGGTAGGTGCCTTCGTTGAGTGGATCGAATGTGGTGCCGCACTCGGGGCAGACGGCGCGCGTCAGGGCGCGGAGGCTGTAGCCGCAGCGGATGCAGCGAGCATCCTCTGGAAGGTCCAGGCTCCCGGGCGCGTTCTCGTTCAGCGTCATGGAGCGGCTCGTCCTCTCGTTAACGATGACCAACCGGCCTGGGGCCCTTCTTCGCTGAAGCTGCTATGGGCGGTAAGAATTCGTGTCCCCCACCGCTGAAGCGATGAACCACCCAGAGATGCATCACGGGCAAGATGCCAGTGGCACCCGCGCGCTTTTTGGGCATCCGTTTCGTGGCCCCTTGCGACGTCGGGCCTGAACAGGTCGCCTCGGTGGGTTATGATGACGCATCCTGGTCCGACTGGGAAGGCGCCGGTGTTGGGCGCCGATGAGGCGTCCCGGCTGGGGCCCGCGGGAGGAGGAGCCATGCGAATCACGTGCCCCTACTGTGAGAGGTTCTTCGCCGTGTATCCGATCCCGGCCAGGCAGGCGCGGCAGCATCGATGGGCGGGCTACATGGCCTTCATCATCCAGGCGGCTTTCGTGTTCGTCTTCTTCGCGGTTCTCGGGCCCAATGTCGTCCAAGCCTTCGTCGCGTTCTTCATCGACGTCGAGGCCATCGGTCCGCGCATGGGCACGGGGCTGTCGGCGGCGTTCCTGGTCTCGCCGTTTCTCTTCGTCGGCCTGGCGGTGTACGACCGGCTGGTGCCGCGGTTCGGACGGGCCGTGGGCGAGCACCTGCATTGCCTCAAGTGCGGGTATATCCTGAAGGGGCTGAGCGAACCTCGCTGCCCGGAGTGCGGGGAACGGATCTGAGGACGGGAGGGACTTGGGGCTAGGGTCTAGGGTTTGGGGTTTAGGGTCTGGGAGCAGACGGACTCGTGTGTCAGCAAGTACAGGCGGGACTACGATGGACAAGGTGATCGTCAGGCCGGGTGATGATGGTTTTCGGGGTTGGTCGGGCACGTCGGTGGTGCTGATCACGGCCGTCGATGCCGAGGGCAAGGCCGACATCTGCACGGTCGGGGCGTGGTCGCTGGTCAACGGGGCGCCGCCGCTGTACGGCATTGCGATGTGCACCACGGACGCCGGCGGCAACTTCTTCAAGCGTTACACGACGACCTGCATTGAGCAGACCGGCGAATTCGTGATCAACGTGTGCGACGACGCGCTCGAGAAGGCCTGGGGCGTGTGCGGCAGTGTGTCGCTGACCCAACAGCCCGAGGCCGATAAGTTCGCCCTGGCCGGCCTGACGCGTGCCGAGGCGGCACACGTGCGGGCGCCGCTGGTTTCCGAGTGTCCGGTGGCCATCGAGTGCCGCGTCTTCGACGCGCTGACGCTGCCGAGCCACGACTGGATCGTGGGCGAGCCGCTGGCGGTCCATTGGGACCGGGAGGTGTTCGAGGGCGGTCGCTCGCTGCAGTGGTCTCGGGCCCCGCACGTGGAATAGCCTTGTCTCGGGGTGCCCAGGCCGCCTAACATAAGGTGAACCGGAGTGGAAAGACGACACCATTGAGGCGAACCAACACCATGAGAAGAAACGACGTGAATGGAAAGGTGCTGGGGTTTGTGTGCGCGCTGGTCGGTCTCCTCGCCGTGCCCTGCCGGGCGGCGACCGGCGACTCGTTCTCGTTCGCGGTCGTGGCCGATCCGCACATCGCCGGCGGCCCGACCGGGACCTCGGCCCAGCGGCTCCAGGAGGCGGTGGACTGGATCAACGCCCATCGGTCGGCCGAGCAGATCGACATCGTGTTCGTCGTCGGCGACAACGGCTGGGGCGCGGGGATGGGTACGGCCAAGGACATCCTGGACTCACTCGACATGCCGTATGCGCCGCTGATGGGCGACAACGAGATCCATGCCGGGGACGACGCGGCGTTTCAGTCGGCGTATGAGCCGCTCTTCGACTCGCTCGAGGCTTTGACGCAGGAGGGAACGTCGGGGTTCAGCGCGTGGAAGAAGGCGGCCGGGCCGGTGTACGTCCCGTCGATCGACGACACGTGCTATCTGCAGAACTTCGGCTTCACGTACCGGGGCGTGAACTTCGCGTGCCTGGACTGGGTGAAGCGCGACCTGTCGGTCGGGTTCGGCGAGGACGCAGCGACGCACAACTTCACGGGCGGGACGCTGCCGTGGTTGGGGGACTACCTGGCCACCATGCCGAAGGACAAGCACGAGAACACGGTGATGCTGGCCCACCATCCGATGTTCACGCTAGGCGGGGAGGTAGGCATCATCGCGGCGGCGTCGGGCGCGTTCGCCCCCGGTGAGATGGCCGAGATCGAAGGGCTGCTGCTCGACCCGAACCACAGCTACGACGAGTACGTGTCGGTCGCCTTCGGTGGGCACTTCCACACGCAGGGCTATCTGCCCGAGGATGCCGACCCGAACCTGATCGAGCTGCATCTCGACAACTACTCGTTCGACCCGAACGACTACGACCCCAACGGGCCGATTCAGTTCGTGCCGCTACCGGGCTACGAGCTGCATCTGGTCGACGATACCCACTACGATCCCCACGGCCTGCCGGACGACCCGATCCGACTCAACCTCGTCACCGTCGAGGAGCAGGCCGATGCGTTCAGCTACACCAACCGGGTCATCATCGTTCCGGAGCCGACAGCAGGCCTGTTGTTCGCGGCCGTGGGACTGCTGCGGGCTCGTCGCCGGCGGCGTCGGCCGGTAAGCTAGGGTGATGACGACCGGCGCGGACGCGACGGCCGCCCGGACGGTCCGGCCGCCGGTCGCGAATCGTCGGGACATCGTCCTGGTCAGGCCATGTTCCACCCAGCCATGATCCTGCAGGGCCAAGCGCTGACGTTCGGGCCGATCGCGTTCGGAGCCCCGGCCGTTCTGTACGGCGCGCTGGCGGTGGCCGGACCGGTCCTGATCCACCTGATGCTTCGCACGCAGGCCAAGCGTGTGCCGCTTCCGACGGTGCGCTTCGTGATCAAGACGCAGCGTCAGACGCGGTCGGCCCATCGGCTGAAGCACCTGCTCCTGCTGCTGCTGCGGATGCTGGCGATCGCGCTGCTGGTCGGCGCGCTGGCCCAGCCCACGCTGACGACGGCGGCCCAGTCGCCGGGGGACCGCGGGCCGGTCGAGGCGATCCTCTGCCTGGACGACTCGGCCAGCATGGCGTACCGCAGCCAGGACCAGACGGCGTTCGAACGGGCGCGTCGGATGGCCGCGGATCTGTTGCGCGAGCGTCGGTGGTTGGCCAGCGGATCGCGCGTGGCCGTGCTGACCGGCTCGTTGCCTTCGGCGGCGGCGCGGACGTCGCTCGACCTCGACTACGCGCGGCAGCAGGTGGAGCGTTTCGCCGTCGCCGATCACGGCCGGGGGCTCTCGCGGATGCTCCAGCAGGCGCATCAGTTGCTGGAGCAGGCCGTGCTGGACGCTCGCGAGGTCTACGTGTTCACCGATCTGACGCAGCAGGCGTGGCGGGACATCCCACCGGGGACCTTCGGCGAGCGCGAGGACGTCCGGGTTTGGGTGGTGGACGTGGGGACCAAGGCGCCGCGCAACACGGCGCTGGCGGACCCTTGCGTACCCGATCGGCCCGTTCCGGCCGGCGAGGCGGGCAGCATTCGGATCGGCCTGGAGTCGACGCATCGCACGGCCAGGCAGACGCTCGAGCTGCTGATCGAGGGGAAGGTGCGATGGCGTTCGGGCACGATCGCGTTGAGCGAGGGCCAGCGGATCGAGCAGGTCATCCCGCTGGAGGGCCTGCGGCCGGGCCTGCATCAGGGCCGGCTGAGGCTGCTGCCGAATGACGCGCTGGACGCCGACAACGAGCGGTATATCTCGGTGCATGTGGGGCGAGGTCCGGCGGTGGCACTGATCGCCCCGGATGCGAGTCCGGTGGGCGTCGTGCTGGAGGCGATGATCGCTCCGAGGGATCTGCCCGAGTCGGATCGACCGTACCGGCTTGTCCGGTTCGACACGGCGAGGTTGCCGGCCCAAGAGGCATGGGACAGGTACGCGGCTGTCGTGGTGGCCGACGCGCCGGGGCTGTCGAAGGGCTTGGCCGATTCGCTCGGCCGGTTCGCCCAGCTTGGAGGGCACCTGCTGATCGTGCCGGGTCCGAGCATGACACCGGCCGATTACGCGGCGGCAAGGGACTTGCTGCCCGCGGTGCCGGTCGAGATCGCCGAGCCGGCCGAGCCGCTGCACATCTTGCCGGAGGCGGAGGGGCACCCGATGCTGGCGCCGTTCGGGGCGGACTCCGACTTGAGCCTCTCGGAGCCGGCTCTGCGTCAAGTGGTGCGGTTCGGACCGCGGAGCGAGCAGGCCCGCGTGCTGGCCACGCTGGACGACGGCGGTCCGGCGATTCTGACGCGCCCGGTGGGCCGGGGCGCGACGACGGTGCTAGCCTTCGCGCCGGTGCGGTCGTGGGGCGATTTGGTCGTCGATGCCGGGCCGATGCTCGTGCTGCTGCATGCGTTCATCGAACAGGGAGCGTCTCGCCTGTGCCGGGCCCACCACCTGCCGGCCGGACAGCCCAGGCGGTTGCCGCTGCCGGCATCGCCTTTGCCGATCGCCTCAGGCGGCGCGTGGGGGGCGGATCCGCCCGGCGGAGTCGCCTCGAGCGGTGCCGGGATGGTGATTCGGTCGGCGATGCACCGCGTCTCGCATCGGGCCGCCTTGACGGCCGACGGTGACGCCCTCCTGGCCCCGGCCGATCGCAACGGCAATTACGTGGTGGCCGCGCAAGCCCAGGATGACGCCCGCTACGTGGCCTATTCGGTGAACACGCCGTCGGCGGAGTCCGATCTGCGGCGGCTGGAGGGCGAGGCCGTGAGGCTGCGGTTCGGCCCGGATGCGTGCCGTGTGGTACTGGACGTGGCCGAGATCACGGACCAGGGCGGCGCCAGGTCGGCGGAGAGGTCTCTGGCGGGCTGGTTCGCTCTGTTGGTCTTGGCGGCGATGCTGGCCGAGGGACTGCTGAGCAACCGTTTCCACCGGCGACCGGCGGAGGAGGCGGTCCAGACGGAGGTGATCGGGGCAGAGCCGGCCGGGCGAGGCTCTTAACAGATTCCTCACGAAAGGCTTATTGGGTGTGGAAATCGGGGTCCGGGTCTGCTATGGTCTGGGGCGGTATCAAGAGTGTGCGTCTTCCAGGTTCCACATAACAGCAACGAGGTTAGGGATGGACGAATACGAACGGCTGAAGAAGCTGGTCGAGCAGACTGCCGAGGACGTGGCCAAGGCTGAAGGCGGCAACAAAGCGGCCGGCACCCGGGTCCGTAAGGCCATGCAGGAAATCAAGGCTGCGGCTCAGGAGGTCCGGAAGAAGATCCTCGAAGTCCGTTCATCCGCTGACTAGATACGGCCCGCTGACGACCCTCCGCACTCATGTCGGGCAGCCGAGCGTCGTATCTGGATGGTAGCGCGACCCTACAGAGTCCTCCAGGCCGAGTCGCGCTTCTGTTGTATGCGCTGCGGTTTGCGCCCCGAGGTCACCCATGCCCCCGCCCGTGCTCTTCGACTACACGCAGTACGATCTCAACCAGGTAGCCGTTTCTCGGGAGCAGCTCTACAGCGTGCTGCCCCACCGCCACGAGTTCATGTTGCTCGGCGGGATCGCGGTCATCGACGAGCCGGCCAATCGGCTGATCGCCTACGCGGACATCCGCGAGGACGCCTGGTGGGCGCGGGGCCATATCCCGAGCCGCCCGCTGCTGCCCGGGGTGCTCATGATCGAGATGGCCGCGCACGCAGCGTCGTACTACACGATGCTCCGGTTTGGGGGCACGCAGTTCCTGGCGTTCTCGGCCGTGGACGACTGCACCTTCCGCGGCACGGTGGAGCCGCCCTGCCGGTTGTACCTGTTGGGCATGGGCGAGGATCTGCGGCCGCGTCGAAGCATCTGCCGATTTCAGGCCGTGCTGGAGGACAAGCTGGTGTTCGAGGCGCGTCTGACGGGCATCCCGATTTCGGCCGAGCATTTGTAATGTCGGCGAAGACCTCGGCTGGACCGTCCTCGGGGGCTATCGCTTGCCGAGGAGGTCGGCAATGGCCTTGATGTGATCCGGCGTGGTACCGCAGCATCCCCCGATGAAGTCGATGCCGATGTCGAGCAGCCGGCCCACACCGTCGGCGAACTGCTCAGGGGTCTCCTTGTAGACGACCTGGCCGTCGACGAGCTCGGGCAGGCCCGCGTTGGGTTTGACCCAGATGGGCAGGTCGGAGGCCTCTCGCAGGCGGGTGACGGGTTTGACGACCTCGCTAACGCCGACGCCGCAGTTGACGCCAAGGACGTTGGCGCCGGCGTCGCTGAGCTGGTCCACGGCCTTGTCGACCGCGTCGCCCATCTGTGTATGGCACCGCTCGGGCCCGGAATCGAAGACGAGGCTGGCCACGATGGGCAGGGTCGTGACGGCTCGGGCGGCCTGCACGGCGATGCGGGCCTCGGCCAGCTCGGTCATCGACTCGCACAGCAGGGCGTCGACGCCGCCTTCGACGAGGGCGGCGGCCTGCTCGGCGAAGGCGTCCTCGAGCTCGGCGGGGTCGATCTCCTCCATCATCACGATGGTGCCGGAAGGACCGATCGACCCGAAGACCTTGACGTCGTCGCCGGCGGCCTGGCGGCTGACGGCGGCACCGGCGCGGCTGAGCTCGGCGGCTCGATCGGCCAGGCCGTGCCGATCGAGGATCACGCGGTTGCCATTGAGGGTGTTGGTGAGGATGGCCTCGGAGCCGGCCTCCACGTAGGCCCGGGCGACGGCGAGGACCTTGTCGGGGGCCTCGGTGTTCCATCGTTCGCGACAGAAGCCCGGGGCACAGCCGAGGGTGTCAAGCTGGGTGCCCCACGCGCCGTCGGTGAGGGTCACGTGGCCTTTGGATTCGGTCTGCGGCATGGCGTCGTCTCCGCTGCGGTGGGTTCAGCATAGAGAGCACGTCCGCGCGTGGCAACGGCCCGCCGCTCGGAGACGGGCCGTCGCAAAAGCATGAGAGACTGGATTGAGGGGTGTTGGCTCTGGCTAGGTCCGCGCCGGCTCCGGCGCCGAGTGCGGACGCTACGTTGACTCCTAAAAAGTGGAGTTGACAGCGGCCCCGAGCCCGCAGGCCAGTGACGACACCGTCACGTCATGAAACGGACTGCCCGGAACACCGGCCTCCCTGCACGCGCTGCCGAACTCCTCCTCCCTGACTAGACGTCTGGCCAGACACGGCCTGACGGGGCCGGTCTCGCCGTGGCGCCACCGATGGTTCCCTCACGACCGGCTCGCATCCTTTTCAAACCGGTCACGCATGAATCGAGCTTCCTTGCCGCGCTCACTCGGGGAACAGCGTCTGTTGATCGGGCGTGTCCCCTCGTGAGATATCGTCCACCTCGTGCACCTCGTCGATGAACTCGTGGACGTCCTTGAAGTCGTGATAGACGCTGGCGAAGCGAACGTAGGCCACCTTGTCGAGGTTGCGGAGCTTCCGCATGACACGTTCGCCGATGTACTGGCTGGGGACCTCGCGATCGAAGTTCTGGAAGACCTCCTCCTCGACGGCCTCGACGAGTTTCTCGATGGCCTCGGGCGAGACGGGACGCTTGTAGCACGCCCCCTCGAGCCCTTCGAGGATCTTCCTGCGATCGAAGGGGACCCTCTTTCCGTCTTTCTTGATCACTTGCAGTTTGATGGTGTCGTCGACGCGCTCGCGCGTGGTGAACCGTCGGCTGCAGGACTGGCACTCTCGCCGTCGACGGATGACGCGTCCCCCTTCCGACGACCGCGAATCGATCACCTTGTCCTGGTCCTCTTTGCAGAATGGACACCGCATAGGCACTCAGGCCCGGTTGTCTGGTTGATCCACCACCACCCGCTGTGAAGATTGCCACCTTTGCCGCGAACCACTGTGACGATCGTGCAACGACCGTGCAACGACCGTGCAACGACCGTGCAACGACCGTGCCGCTACATCTTGAACTGGCTGAAGAATAAGTCCCAATATCTAGGGTGTCAAGGGCGAGGTCGTCAAAATGGTCGACGATCGCGAAAGGGCGCCCTGTAACCGCTGGGCGCGGACGATTTGCGCTCAAGCTTTATCTCGCACCGGGCCGACATGACCAGGGGCGGCGCCCTGTTATCGGACGCTCGCGCCGCCGTCGACGAGCGAGGGATACCACCAGCTATGCCGTGGACGCGACGAGCACCGTCGCCCTGCGCTGTCCTCGTCCTGGCCGCCGGGACGCTCGCTTACGCTGCGCCGGCAGACGAACGATCCCATCCGGCCCGCGGCGGCGAAGGATCGCCGCAAACCTGGCTGCTCAAGATCACACCGGTCTACGGTCCCGCGCTTCGCCGTGTGGACTTCCGCTTCGGACACCACGAGTCGCCCTGGCTGCTGGAGCATCGGCCCGGGCAGGAGACGATCGTTCGCCCGTCGATTCGCATCCTCGGCACGACGGGACAGGCCTGGTTCGGGCTCGATGCGGACCTTGCCTGGGAGGGACGATGCTCGTTGCCGGGAGCGTGGTTGGCGGTGAACATGGACCGAACCGGTGCGGGCCTGGCGGGCGCGGACCTGTTCTACGATCTCAATGCCCGGCGGCTCGTGATCCGCACGGAGGGGCAGTTCGTCCGCATCGATCTGACGACCGGCGAGATCAGTGGCCCGCCCTCGCTGATCGGAGCTAAGCGGAATCTGCGCGAGCACTTCCTTGCACGCCACAACGAGGCGTTCGAGCTTCGCGTACAGAACGGCGACACGGCCGGTCGGAGTGTGTTCGTACTGCCCGACCTGGCTTCGATCGCGATTGGAGGGGCTCGAGGGGATACGCGCGGCAGCGCCGAGGCGGTTCCGGCCTCGCCCGCGCTGAGCCCACCGTCCGGACTCTCGTCGGAGGAGGCGCGTGCCCTGCGCCGCGCCCTGGCTGGTCTTCAAACGAACGGCAAGGCCGAAGCCGACCCGGCCGCGGAGCTCAACCAGCGGCGGTGGACGTTCGGCGTTGAGGAACCCGTGGCGTACCCGTCGGGTCCGGCCGCGGCGGAGCTGCCGCCGGCGCTGTCGTCGTGGCCGGGCAAGTCGCTGCCGCGGGACGGGGCCCTGCTGGTGAGGTCCTCTCACGAGATCGCAGCGGAGCGGGCGATCGCTCTGCTCACGAATTGCTGGCAAGCGCGGCGTCGATGGCTTCAGCGGACGACGGCCGAACGGACTGTGCGGGACTCGGACGCCGACGGGACCGATGGGAGGATCGAGCAACAAACCCGCTCCCTGGCCGATCGATGTGGGCTCAGCAAGGACGTGGACCCCGCGGAGGCGCCGTCCGGACGGTCGCTTCGTCGCGAGACGCTGCGCCTCGGGGAGGGACTGCGGGCGCTCGATGAGGCGATCACGAACCTCCTGGCCGGGGCAAGCCGCGCGGCCGAGTTTGCCCGGTCGGCGCCTCGACCTCGCATGACGTTGGCGGAGGCCGAGCGGGCCTGTCGAGGAGTCGGCGTGGGTTGTGGCCTTCGCGACGAGGCGGCGTGTCTGGCGGTGGATCTGGCCGCGTCGGGATCGCCACCGCCCGAGGACGTTGGGGGCCTGGCGGAGCTGCTGGCCGAGCGCCTCATCGCGCGGGGATGGAACGAGCTGCTGGCAGAGCGCTGGGACCGGGACGGCATCCTGTCGGCCTCGAGTGTGATGCCCGCGGGCCGAGACTTGTCCTCGCTGGCCGCGGCGCTGCGGCGCGGTACGGCACGAGATCGTCGACGGATGCAGGACATCGGCGACCGGGTTGCCCGGGCCCTGACGGAAGCGTGCTACACAGAGGCGGGACAGGCCGAACACGTCCGGCAGCACCTGGCGCGGCGTGCCGCGAACCTGTTGGCCGCGGAACCGAGTCGGATCGCTGAACTCGTGCGCGATCTGGACGAGGGCAACGTGGCCAGGCCCGACGGGCTGGAGGAGTTGCTCCGGGTCTGCGGGGCGCGACCGCCGGAGGCGGACGAGGTCTCACGTGAGCTCGAGGAGGCGTTGCTGATCGCGCAGGGACTGACGGAGATGGCCTTGGAGCGGGTCGACGAGCTGGCGCTGCGGTGGGCGGGCCTGAGCCAGGCATCGAGACAGGCCGAGGCCGCGTTCCGGCGGGCTTACGCAAAGCAACAGGAGGACGTCGCCCGGCTGATGGAATGGGTGTGCCGGACCTATGCGGCGCAGCTCTTCGGGCGGCGGGGTCTGGACGACCCTCAGCGGAAGCGGCTGATCCTGGCCACGGCCGCATGGTGGGCGCGGCAATGGGGCCTGGACCTCTGCTGGGTATGGTCGGACCTGGCGATCGACATCACACGGCGGGACGGCGCGACGGCGTGGCAGGTGCGGGACCTCCGCGTGGTCCTGTTGGATCGGCCCGACCCGCAGGCGGAGGCCGAGGAGCGGATGGCGCGGGTCGAGCCGCCTCAGCCGCTGCCGGTCGGTCCGGTCCGGCTCGCCGACGGGCGGACGGTGGCCCCTCGGACCGTCGCGGACCTCGAGGTCCCGACGCCTGAGGCCGAGGCCAGGGCCCGGTCGGATCGCCAGGCCGGCGCCGGCGCGCCGAGGGTTGACGGCAATCGGTCGACCGTGACGACGGGGCGGTTGATCGTGCCGCACCCGCCCGCGGCCGAGCTGGCTGATGCGGAGGTGACCGACGTGGAACCCCCGGCGGAGGCGCGGTCCGGCCGGGTCGATGAGCGGTCCGGCTCGGCAGGAGCGGGCCCGGCGGCGGTTGAGGGGACCAAGGTGACGGACGGCACATCACCCGCAGCTCGCATGGCGGATGTGGATGCGAACGTTGCGGCGCGGGCGACGGCCTCGTGGCAGCCCGGGGACGTTGGATCGGGCACGTCGAGAGCTGACCGAGCGACGCCGGGGGTCGTGCGGGCCCCGGAACCCGAACCGCTGTATGCACCGCCGGTCCGGGGCGAGGAACGCGTGGTGCCGGTGATGCTGCGTCCGGGCAAGCCGTCGAAAGCCCGGCGGGTGGCCGTGAAGGCGCGGCAAACGGTGCGGCTCGTGGGGATGGTCAGCTTTGTGACGGCCCCGCGAGGGCCGGTTCGTGTGGTGGTCGATCTCGGTGGCGGCAGCCCGGTGGCGGCGGAGCTGCGGGTCCGGTCTTCACCGCCGATGACGGAGCACGGACGAGCGACGTTGATCGAGCGGGACGGGCAGCCGTGGTGGCGGCGGACGATCCGCTGGGGGCGGCTGGACGCGGCGGCCGAGTCGTTCGATGTGGTCTTTGAGGCGCCCCGCCCGGAGGTTCCCGGTCAGACGCTGACCTTGGCGTTCGGGGTGGAGACGGGCGAGGAGGACGCTCGCGGGCACCGGCCGGAGCAGACGGTTGAGTTGCTGCTGATGGCGGATCGATAGGCGACACGCGACACGTCAACACGTCAACACGTCGACACGTCGACACGTGGCACGTCAAGACGTCGGCACATCAACACGTCAACACGTCGGCACGTCGAGAGGTCGACACATCAACACGTCAACACGTCGAGCCCGGGTTCCGCTTCGCCCCACCCGGGGCGACGATTCGCCGGCCCTGCGGGCCGGCTGGTCGTCGGCGACGGCTCCTGCGGCGCCTCAGGCCCGAAGGGGCGACATAGAATAGCCGGGTGTGGAGTTCGCCGCAGGCGGACGGAACGCCCGGAACGTGGCCGACACGGGCTCGTGAGCCCTGAAAGGGCGAAAGACCCTGACCCCGCCGGTTTCGATCTGTCGCCCTTACAGGGCTTTGATCATGAGGAGGATGCTGACCGGGGGCTACGCGTCGCTCACGGCTTCGCCGTGGCGAGCTCGCCGCCCGGCTATTCGAGGTTGCCCCTTCGTGGCAACGGACCCCGCTGAGGACCCGGCTTCGCCAAGGCTACGCCGCGGGAGCCAGTGCGGGTCGGTTGCGGCTCGGCGGGAGCCTCGCTTTTTCGGGGCATCGACCGGTCGTCAGATCACACGTGGCCGGCGGCAGGCGTGATTGCGGCGGGGCGCAGGGTCGGCGATGGCGTCGATGAGTCTCTCGCCGAGATCGGCCTTGGAGAGGTAGGCCTCGGCGCCGGCCTGACGCATCCGCTCGGCCGTGCCCTGATCGACGTGCATGGACAGCCCGATCACCCGCGTAGCGGGCCGCTTGGCCTTGATGCGACGGGTGGCCTCAATGCCGTCCATGTCGGACATCGACACGTCCATCACGACGAGGTCCGGTTGCAGCTCCTCGACGGCGCGAACGGCCTCGGCACCGCTGCCGGCCTCGCCCACGACGTCGAACCCCCCTCGCTGACCGAGCAGGAGCCTCAGGCCCTGACGGAGGATCTCGTGGTCGTCGACCAGGAGGATGCGAAGCTTCTGTGCGGAACCGCGTTCCGCCTGGTCCGGAGGAGCCGCGGCGTCACCATCACCCACGGCCGCGCGGTCGGCGTCGACGGTGGCCTCGAAGGGCAGGACAATCTGGAAGCGGCTGCCACGGCCGGGCTCGCTGTACACCTCGAGCCGCCCGCCGAGCAGGTCGATCCGCTCTCGGATGCTGAACAGGCCGACGCCGATGTCGATGTTCTCGGCCGGTTCGACGTCGCGAGGATCGAAGCCCACGCCCTCGTCCTCGATGACGAGGTGCAGCTCATCGCCCGCGGATCGGAGACTCACGCTTGCCTGGGTGGTGCCGGCGTGCTTGATGACGTTAAAGAGCAGCTCCTGGGCGGCGCGGAAGAGCAGGACCCCGACGGAGAGGTCGTCGGGCTCGTCCTCCTCGGCGGCCTCGACATGGACCTCGAGGCCGTGGGCCTTGTGCATCTGGTCACCGAGCCAGTGCAGGGCCGGCACCAGCCCGCTGTGGTGGAGGATCGGCGGGCTCAGGTCGTGCGACATGGTGCGGGACTTCTCGATGGCGTCTCGGATCAGGCCGCCGACCTGACCGAGCGTCTCGTTGAGGGCCTCTTCGTCGCCGGCCCGGCCGGGCACCAGGGAGAGGTGGTAGTTGACCCCGACAAGGATCTGCTGGAGGTCCTCGTGGAGGACGTCGGCGAGCCGGTGGCGTTCGCGCTCCTCGGCCTGGGTGAGCTGATGGGTCAGGCGCTGGAGCTGATAGGTGCGCTGCTCGAGTCGTTGATTGACCCGGCGGAGCTCGGTCAACAGGTCTCTCAGGTCGAACTGGCGTCGACGGTAGGCGACGGCGGCCTGGACGGCGCTGCGAAAGGTGACCATGCGCATCGGCCGGCGCAGCAGCCATGAGCCCTGGCGAGCGGCAATCAGCTCGAGGCAGCTCCCACGATGTCGTCCTCGTGTGAGGATGATGACAGGGACGTCCGACCACCTGGGTTGGGCCTCGAGCACGGTCAAGAGGTTCGCGGCACCGGCCGGGTGGATGGCCTCGTCTGCGAGAACGACGGCCCCGACCTGCTCGGCGTGTGTGAGCCGGCGGATGACGTCGTCCAGCCCGTCGCACCGGACGTGGTCGAGGCGGTTCTCGCGAAGGATCCGGCCGACGAGCGCGGCGTCGCGTCCGGACGGGGCAAGCAGGAGGATGGGGACCTCCCGATGCGACGGGTTGCCTGATTCATGCGTCATGGGTCTCGCTTGCCCTGTCGGTGGTCAGCAGCTCCGCTCTCGATCCCAGGAACTGCGGTGCGCCTGTCAGCACGCCGGTGAAGTCGTTCAGCGGCTGGCCGACGCGCATGCCTCCGGGAACGATCTGGACCTCACGAATGGTCTTCTCGTGACCGCCGTGGCGCTTCTTGGGCACGGAGATGCAGCCCCTCAGCGAGCCCATGGCCTCGAAGTGCCGCATCATGATGACGGTGTCGGCCAAGTAACTGGCGTCGATGTCCGCAGTGCCTGTAGCGAGCAGGCCGTGGGTGGTGACGATCATCAGCGTCAGCACGCCTGCCGCGCTGAGATAGCTGAGCACCTCGTGGAGCTGCTTGCTCAGCTCGATATCGCCGCTCATCGATTCGGCGTAACCGGTGAGACTGTCGATGACAAGGACCTTCACACCCTCGTGATCCACGATGTGGCGGAGCCTCTGGCCGAACTCGGCCGGGGAGAGCTGTCCGACGTCGATCTGGTTCAGGTCGACCAGGCCGGCGTCGATGAGGCTCGGTATGGACAGGCCCAGCCCGACGGAGCGGCGGAGGAAGGTCTCCCTGCGCTCGTCGAAGCAGAAGACGGCGGCGCGGGTGCCTCGTTCGGCCGCAGCCTGGACGTAGAGGCTGGCCAGGGTGCTCTTGCCGGAGCCGGTGGTGCCCGTGATGAGGCAGGCGGTGCCATACTCCATGCCGCCGCCGAGCAGGGTATCCAGCTCGGCGTTGCCGCTGGAGACGGTCTGGCCGTCGACCTGACAGGAAGCCTCGCCGACCTCGAGCCTGGGGTAGACGTCGACGCCGCCGGTCCGAATTCGCAGGCCGTGGTAGCCTTCGAGGTAGCTGAGGCCCCGCATCTTGGTGATCTCGACCCGTCGGCGAACGGGGCCGTACGGTGGGGCGTCCTGCCGGAGATGCAGGACGCCGTGGACGATGGTCTCGACGGGGCCGACCTCTTCCTCGGCGACGTCTCCAGATGTGAGGATGGAGGTACAGTGAACGTCGCTGAGCTGTCGCTTGAGCTTGAGGAGCTGGCGTCGAAGCTGGTAAGGGTTGTCGACGAGGACGGACATCTCGCTGAGGGAGTCGAGCACCATGCGGTCGGGCTGGTACTGCTCGATGGCCCGAGCGACGGCGTCGGCGGCCTCGTTGAGCTCGACGTCCGCGGTGGTGAAGAGGGTCTGTCCTTCTTCGGAGGCCTGTTGGACCTCGTCGGGCAGCTCGACCACGTCGATGCCGTCGAGGGACCAGCCGTGGGAGGCGACGATGCCTTCGAGCTCGGGACGGCTTTGCAGGAGGCTCATGTAGAGGCAACGTTCGCCCCGGGCCGCACCGGTGAGGAGGAACTGCATGCCGATGGTGGTCTTGCCGGTGCCGGGTCCGCCGTGGATGAGGTAGGTGCGGTTCCTGGGCAGGCCGCCTCGGAGGGCGTGGTCGAGGCCCTTGATGCCGGTAGGCACACGGTCGTCGGCGGCCGATGGTGCTGTGGTCATGGTCTCTCCCTTCGCCCCTCCGGTTGCTACGCCCTAACTGAGTCTGTCGTGGGTCGATACGGGTCCAGCCAGCTCGACCGGCCCTGGACGTCCGCCATCGAAGCGCAGAGGGGGCCGGATCGAGTGCGGTCTCCACCATGATTGTGGATGGCACGACCGGGCGTTTTGTTGCCCTGTGAGTTCTCTCCACTGAACATCGCGTCCAGCGTCGACTCAGGCGGCGATCGTGGCATCGCGGCGGGCCCGAACGAGGTCGCGCTCCGAAGCGGTCGAACTCGGCCCCGCGGCCCTGTCGTGGACACTACGGGCAGCCTACCGCGGGCCGACGGCGACGGCAAGACGTGTGGAGACAACGACAAGTCGACACGTCAACAGGTCGGCACGTCAACAAATCGACAAACCGACAAATCGGTCCCGGCTATTCCATGTTGCCCCTTCGGGGCAACGGACCCCGCTGAGGACAGCGGGGCTCGGGTGGTTGCCCTTCGGGGCAAAGGACCCCGCTGAGGACCCGGCTTCGGCATGGCTACGCCGCGGGAGACAGGGCGACCCGGTTGCGGCTCGGCGGGATCTTCTGGGGAGCTAGCGGCCTGCGATGACGCAACCGCCCTGCTCGAGGTTGTCTTGGTCGAAGACTCGCGCGGCGAGGACGATCGTCTTGGGCACAGGCCGGTCGGTGAGGATCTTGAGGGCGACGTCGATGGCCTCGGCGCCGCCGGTGGGATACTCGAGGGTCGCGGTCAAGAGGCCCTGCCTGACGTACTCGAGGCCTTCGTGGTCCAGGGCGTCGATGCCGATGAAACGGATGGTCTTCTCGCGGCCCTTGCCCTCGTCCTTGGCGGCGAGGTAGGCGGCGTAGGCGATGGGGTCGTTGTGGGCGAAGACGGCGTCGATAGCGGGCACGCGGCCGAGGATGTCGGTCATCTCGGCCCGGGCCTTGGCGTCGATCCATTCGCAATCGGCGGCGGCGACGATCTTGATCTGGGAGCCCTGGAGGCCTTCCAGGAACCCCTTGTGGCGGTCGCGGCCGGGCGCGGAGGTCATCAGGCCTTGGAGCTCGACGACGCGGCCCTTGCCGCCGAGGAGCTTGACGAGGTACTCGCCGGCCTGAC
This sequence comes from uncultured Planctomycetales bacterium, assembly GCA_964622545.1. GTDB lineage: Bacteria > Planctomycetota > Phycisphaerae > UBA1845 > JAFGLZ01 > JAFGLZ01. The sequence continues at coordinate 25,497 of CAZUQM010000006.1, forward strand.
GGCCGATCTGGGCGTTGTCGGCGCCGATGAAGCAGGCGACCCTGTCGCTCTCGATGGGGCGGTCGAGGACGATGACGGGGATGCCGGCGTCCAGGGCCTCGTTGACGGGCCGGGTGAGGGGTTCGGCCTCGTTGGGGCTGATGATGAGCAGGTCGATGCCGCGGCGGATGAGGTCGCGGACCTGGTCCTGCTGGGTGGAGGACCTGTTGCGTGCGTCTTCGACGACGAGCTTGAGGTTGGGGTGCTTGTCGGCGGCGGCCCGAAGGTCGGCGTTCATTTGGGCCCGCCAGGGCTCGGCGCTGTCGGCCTGGCTCATGCCGATGACCCATGGGTTGTCGGGCGTGCCCGCCTCTTCCCCGGAGCGGGCGGTTGGGTCGGCCCGGCAGCCGGCGAGAAGGACGCCTGAAAGGAATCCGATGAACAACGCCCCGTGTCGTGTCCGGCCGCTCATGAGCCCTGCTCCTAACACCGTCTCGCGTTCTCCTTGAAGGTCCGGTTGGCGCGTCTCCGCGTCGCCCAGCGTCGGCGCCGATCACATCGCCGCGGCCATGACGCGCTGCTGGGAGGCCTGGTCGCGGGTCAGCTCGGCGGTGATGCGGCCGCGTGACATCACGAGGATGCGGTCGCTCATGGCGAGCAGCTCGGGCAGCTCGCTGGTGATCAGGACGATGCCGATGCCGGCGTCGGCGAGCCGGTTCATCTGTTCGTAGATGTCCTGCTTGGCGCCGACGTCGATGCCGCGCGTGGGCTCGTCGAGCAGGAGGACCTTGGGCCGGGTGATGAGCCACTTGGCCAGGGCGACCTTCTGCTGGTTGCCGCCGCTGAGGGTGTTGACCTCGTCGCCGATGTCGTGCAGGCGGATGCTGAGGCGCTCGACGTAGGGTTCGGCGAGCCGGCGCTCGAGGCCGCCGCGGAGCCAGCCGCCGGGGGCGGCGCGATGCAGCGCCGCCAGCGTCATGTTCTGCAGCACCGACATGGACAGGACCAGGCCGGTCTGCTTGCGATCGTTGGTCAGCAGGGCCACGCCACGGCGGATCGCCTGGGCGGGCGAGCCGAGCGGGACCTCCGCCCCGTCGATGAGGATGCGGCCGGTGGGCCGGCGTCCGTAGCGTCCGAAGACGGCGCCGAGCAGCTCGGTGTGACCGCATCCCATGAGCCCGCCGAGGCCCACGATCTCGCCGCGGCGGACGGTGAAGCAGGCGTCGTCGACGAGCCGCTTGCCGGTGTCGGGTTCGCCGAGCGTGAGATGCTCGACGCGAAGGATCTCATCGCCTGCTTCGGCCGGTCGCTTGGGGAAGAACTGGTCGATCTTCCGCCCGACCATCCAGGTGATCATCTGTTCTTGGGACAGCTCGGCGGTGCGGGCGGTGCCGATGAGGTCGCCGTCACGGAGGACGGTGATGCGATCGCCGAGCCGGTAGATCTCGTCCATCTTGTGGGAGATGTAGACGACGCCCACGCCCTGGTCCTTGAGCTGGGCGATGATGTCGAAGAGGCGTTCGGCCTCGGCGTCGGCCAGGGCGCTGGTGGGCTCGTCCATGATGAGGATGCGGGCGTCGGTGGACAGGGCCTTGGCGACCTCGGCGAGCTGCTGCATGGCGATGGGCAGCTCACCGATGGGCGCGTTGACGTCGAGGTCGACGCCGAGCCGGTCGGTGAGGAGCCGTCGGGACTCGCGTCGCATGCGTGCGTGGTCGACGGTGCCGAGGCGCGTGATGGGCTCGGCGCCGAGGAAGATGTTTTCGGCGACGGTCATGTCGGGCACGAGCGAGAGTTCCTGGTGGATGATGGTCACGCCCGCGGCCTCGGCCTCCCGCGGCGAGGCGAAGCGGACCGTTCGTCCGGCCAGGAGGACGCGGCCATCGTAGTCGGCATGCGCGCCGCAGAGGATCTTCATGAGGGTGCTCTTGCCGGCACCGTTTTCGCCGACGAGGGCGTGGACCTCGCCGACGTGCAGGTTGAAGTCGACGCCGTGCAAGACCTCGACGGAGCCGAAGGCCTTGCGGATACCGCGCATGGTCAGCAGGGGTTCGGGTTGATGGCGAGGATCGATCTGGTTCACCGCGTGGCTCCGGTCGGGCGTTGGCGAGCATGATAAGGGACCGTGGGTGGGATGAGAACCGCTCGGGAGGGCCGAGGCGAGGTTGTCGGGTGATTCGGCCAGGGCAAGGTCGCTGGGCGGTTGGGTGAAAGAAAGGGCCCCCGCGGTGGCTGGGGGCCTTTGGGATCGCGCCCGGGAGGACTCGAACCTCCAACCCTCAGATTCGAAGTCTGCTACTCTATCCAATTGAGCTACGGGCGCAGGTTGACGGCAGCGTGTGGCGCGCTTGGGCACCGGTCTGAGGCTTACTGTAGCGGTGCTACGGGAGGGTGTCAACCGCAGGGCGGTTCCGGCGGCATGGGCGCGATGGCCGAGCGGAGGCGCAAATACGGCGCTGCGGCTTACGGCAATATATGCGGCTCCCTCCGCCGGCGTATCGTGGCTTTGGGTACGGGACCGTGATCAGGCTTCGGCCCACAAGCGGCATGGAGACGCCAGGCAGGCGACCGCCCTATCGGGGATCACCTGCCTGGCGGAATCTGCCGTGAAGCATCGCCCCGCCTGGCTAGCATGGCCTCTGCGGTGGTTCGCAACCGCCCGTACAGCGAGCTACTAGACGGGCGGCGCGAGGCTACACAGCGGCACAGCTAGATAAGGCCACCCAGAAGCGGGCAGTTGATCGTCGCCTGCAGGCAGCCGATCGGATCGGCATTGCCGACACAGTTGATCACGTCCTGCAGGGAGAACAGACCACAGTTCGGGATCAGGCTGATACCGAAGTCGCCAGCGGTGCACGAGGCAGCCTGAATCACCAGCGCCCCGGAGCTGACCAGAGCAAGGATCTTGGCAAAACGCATTACTCGAACCTCCGTAACTTGAAACCGAATTCTACACGCGACTACACGGGTTCTTGGCAGGCAGACATGCCGAGCCTGTCAAGGGCCGTCGTGCCGCTTGTTGCATCTGAAGGGTCGAAGCCCTTCCCTCGGTCCCTTGTCTGACGGGTTCATCGCCTGGGGCGTTGATCCGCTCAGACTCGGGCTCTCCAAGCGACGCTTAGCTGAAGATGTCTTCGCGGAGCCAGTCGAGAACCATATCGACGATGCGGTTGTCGACGATGCCCTCGGTCACCCAGCCCTTCCAGAAGTTGCCCCAGCCGCAGCCATTGAGCAGGCAGGAGCCACCGAGCGTCGCGGCGATCAGACCCAGAATCTTCCTCATTTTCATCCTTAGTGACCTCCTCGTTTCAGCGCATCCCAGGGCTTGCCGTGGGCGATGCGCCGACTTGTCTCTGTCCTACCGGCCGGTGAACGTTGGACCTAGTCCACCAGCGAAAAGACGATCGCATCCTCAAGGACATCGCCGACACACTGGCCAAACCACGAGCCCATGACGCTGGTGCCGACCACCAAGAGGTACCACTTCGTGCGAAGCTTGTTCAACATCCGTCATCTCCTGGAACTCATTTCCACTTTCCTGAGGCCACGCGGCCCCGCCTCCCGACCTGGTTGCTTACGGAAGGCGCCAACTTCGCTCTCTCCATGCTCCGTTGCTGCCTGGAGAGAGGACCTCGCAGGGATTAGTCGAACACCACGCCAAAGACCACGTCCTGAAGCAGGTCTTTGATCGTCTCCACCGACCAACCACCCCAATCGCAGCCGCCCCAGCCGCAGGTCATGCCGAGGCCGACGAGGCCCAACAACCTGAACTTCCAACTCTTCATCACGAGCCTCCTTGAACCAACTAAGAGGTAAATGACCGGGCCCCCGAACCAGGAGCCCTAGTCCCGATAAACGCGCGGCTCCGTTCACCACGCTGTAGTCGTTTAGTCCTTGTCTCGTAGCCCGCTGGCCCTGCGCCCTATCTGATGCCGCGCCAGGCCTTTCAAGATAGACGCCAGCTGGTGAAGATTGGCCGCGCCTCCAATCTTTAGGTCGCAAAGGTACATGTCTTCGCGCGGCGTTGCAAGCCTCTAGGCCAAAAAATCTGCGATTTTTTGGCCGCTACCGGTCTTCAGCAAGCCCTTCTCCGTGATGAATCCGGCGATCAACTCGACGGGCGTCACATCGAAGGCTTGGTTATAGCAGGCAACGCCTTCCGGGACTGTACGCTTGCCGAACCCGCAAGCTACTTCCTCTTGATCCCTGTGCTCGATCGGGATCTCCGCGCCATTCGAGATCTCCAGATCGAACGTCGAACTGGGTGCCGCGACGTAGAACGGTATTCCATGGGCCTTGGCCAGCAACGCCACGCCGTACGTCCCGACCTTGTTGGCCGTGTCGCCGTTGCCGGCTATGCGATCGGCACCCGTGATCACCAAGTCTATCTTACCTGAGGCCATCACGCAAGCGGCCATGTTGTCGCACAAAACGGTTACGTCGATGCCGACCTGCTGGAGCTCCCAACTGGTCAGCCGGGCCCCCTGGAGCAGGGGCCGCGTCTCGTCGGCGTACACGCTGAACCGCTTGCCCCGCTCGTGGGCGACGTACATCGGGGCCAGGGCCGTGCCGTACTCGGCCGTGGCGAGTCCGCCCGCGTTGCAGTGGGTCAGGACGCCGGAGCCGTCGGCGATCAGCGGCTCGCCGGCCTCGCCGATGGCGCGACACATGGCCGCGTCCTCTTGGCGAATGGTCTGCGCTTCGGCCAGAAGCCGCTCGCGAACCGCCTGAATCGGCTGGCCGCGCATCGACTCGGCGACGCGCTTCATCCGCTTGAGCGCCCAGAACAGATTGACGGCGGTCGGACGACTGCTGGCCAGGTAGTCGCTCACCTCGTCGAGCTTCTTGTAGAAGGCCGCCTCGTCGGAGTCGGTCTCCTGCAGGCCGAGCACCACCCCCATCGCGGCCGAGACGCCGATGGCCGGTGCGCCGCGGACCCTAAGGGCCTTGATGGCCTCCCAGACGGTGGCCACGTCACGGCACTCGATTTCCTTGAGCTCTTCGGGCAGCAAGGTCTGATCGATCATACGGATATGACCGTCGACGCCTCCCACCCAGTCTAGTGTTCTTGGTACGGACATATTATCACTGCCCCTGTAGCTGTTCGCGCAGGGCTTGATTGGCTTTATCGGCCTTTTGGGCCATTAAGCTTTTCTGTTCCTTCACTTTTTGCGCGATCGCCTCGTCGCCCACGGCCAAGATTTGCGCGGCCAGCACAGCGGCGTTCTTGGCGCCGGGTTTGCCGATCGCCACGGTCGCCACGGGCACGCCCGGGGGCATCTGCGAGATGCTCAGCAAGGCGTCGACGCCCTGTAGGGCACCGCTGGTCAGCGGCACGCCGATGACCGGGCACGCCGTGTGGGCGGCCACAGCCCCCGGCAGGGCGGCGGCCATGCCGGCACCAGTGATAAAGACCTTCGTTCCATCGGTCTCGGCCTGCTTGACATAAGCGGCGAGCTGCTCGGGCATGCGATGAGCCGAGAGGATCTGCACGTCGGCCTCGATGCCGAGGTCGCTCAACTGATCGAAGCAGGCCTGCATGACGGGCCAGTCCGATTCGCTACCCATGATGATCGCTACGCTTGTGGCCATGTTCGGTTACGTCCGATAACGAAGACGGCATGTATTGTAGGCCAAGCGGAAGCGTTTGGCTAGGGGGATCGGCCGTCGATCGTCAACGCGGCGACGTGGACGCTCTCTTCCCGTCGGGGACCCCGGCGCGTACCATGGAGCGGAACACACCGGCTCGTTCAGGTCGCCGCTCGAGGTCGGGCGCTGCGGTCGGCGGAGCCACGATGCTTCGGAAGACTCCCATGGCTGACCGCGTAGGACTCGGGATCATCGGTTTCGGCGACTGGCCGCGGCAGGCTTACGTGCCGGCGCTTCGCGCTCTGTCCGACGAGGTGGATGTCGCGGCGGTCTCGGCGCGATCGGAGAAGACGCTGGCGGCCGGCGGCGAGGCGTTCGGCGGCGACCCGGCCAGGTATCACAACTACCACGATCTGCTGGCAGACGATCGCGTGCAAGCGGTCATGATCGCCGTGCCGAACGCCCTGCATCACGAGGTTGCGTCGTGGGCTCTTCGCGCCGGCAAGCATGTGCTGCTCGAAGCGCCGTTCGGCGAGTACCCCGACCAGGCGTTCGCGTTGCTGGACGAGGCCGACGAGATCCTGGCGGATCGATCGGACCTTGTCTTGCAGGCGGATTTGGAGTTGGGCTACGCCCCGTGCGTTCATCGCCTGAAGGCGTTGGTAAGCGAGGGGGTCATCGGGCGACCTCGGAGCATCGTGGTACGGCTGTGGTGCGATTGGGGCCTTGGCGGGGCGGCCGAGACGGTCGACTCGAAACGATGCGGTTTCTACGTGTGGACGGGGCCGTGGTACCTGCATCTTCTGGACCTGCTGACCGAGCGGCTTCCGCAGGAGGCGGACACGACCGGGACGTGGGTGATGAACGGGCCCGTGATGGATCACGGCTGGACGTCGCTGATCTATGACGGCGATCTGATCGCACGGTTCGAGTACAGCCTGATCGCGCCGGCCGGTCAGCGGATCGAGGTCGAGGTAGCGGGCGAGCGAGGCGAGGCACACCTTGATCTGATGTCAGGGACGATTCGTCGGCGAGCGGCCGGCGAGTCGGATTGGCATAGCGAAAGCGTCCCGGCGGCCGAGCCGGTGGCGGCGTTTCCGGGTATGCGGGAATGCGTGGCCTCGTTCGTGCAAGCGATTCGCGACGGCGGACCGGTGTTGGCGAATCGGGAGGCATGCCGACGCATCCACCAGGTCTGCTTCGCGGCTCAGCAGTCGGCCGACGAGGGACGGGCGGTGGAGGTGGGCAGTTCAAGCTGAATTGCGGCAAGTAGGAGCGGCGGCTTTCTAGACAGGGAGTGCCCCTCAGGAAGAAGGATGACGAGCGCTCCTGTCGGGGTGTTTGCCCTCTGAGTGTTTGGTCAGTTGCTCCAGGAATGCGCGCTTCGTCGTGCGGACGCGGATATCCTTTCCACTCTTCGGAACGCCCTCCAAAGCTAGCCTACGGAGCTCGGAGCTATCACTACCTGAGACTTCATTGCGTGCCATCTTCGGAATCCTCGGACGGTAGTCGATGCCAGAGTACGCTCGCCAGGCTATCAGCGACTGAAGCGAGCAGGTGCCAACTCGCTGACTGATACATCATATCATGATAATCGTCGAAGTCACTCGCGAAAACATCCGGAAGTCCATCAAATCCATCAACGCGAGGCCTATCAAAAGTCAAGCAGCCAACCACTTCGGACTTATCTGCTGCAGGTCTTCTGTACCTCAGAGGAAAGACAAGAACGGACCTGTAGAAATCAGACCAACGATCGCGATCACAACGAAACCTAGCCCCGTACTTCAACAAGTCGTTGCTACAGAAACACGAGTAGGGCCTATCAGGAACCACCCCTTCTGGCAATCCTAGCAAGCTTGCGAAGACGGAATTGGCTCTGGCAGGATGAGCCGACGCCAAGCCAACATCAAGAAAACGATGTCTTGTGGTCTCTGAGCGTCCAATCGTGGCAGCGAACAATTCACCCGCGTCGTCCCGCGTGAACACTTTGATCGTGCAGTGAACGTCCGGTTCCCGTATGTCATACAGCAGCGCGACCAAGTCGGCGCACTCGTTGCAGTAGCGCGTTGTGGTCGTGAGCACACGGCCCAACTCGTCAAGGGAGAAATCCAGCACGCTCAGTTCCCTCGCGGCATGCGAAACTCTATGCGCTCGATGCAACATCCGCCAGGTCAGTCGTTCTCTGAGGGGCTTGAGCAGGTTGTCAAGCCATTCGTCGCGAACGGCTCGACGCAGCCACACCAGTAGCCTGATCCACCACGGAAAACCAGACTCGATCAATCGCTCAATCGACACTTGGACACCTGGCTGCGAGATACTCAGGGATCTGAATCGAAAGCATGTTCCCCGATACGCGTCGAGTATGCAAGGAACAAAGACGCCCTCGGGCCACCATAGCAATGAAATGCGGCACTCAGCAAGCACATTCGGGAGTCTCTGATGGGTCGTCGGGGCAAGCGTCTGCAGAGGAGAACGCCCTGTCTGGGCCCATATGCAGAACTAGCTCGCTTGGCCCGCCACCAACCGCTCGGCCACGCGCAGGCCCAGGTCGCGGCAGCGGCCGAGCGCTTCGGCGTCGGGCACGTACTGCACGGCGATACCGTCGTCGATCCGCTCGACCTTCATCTTGTCGAGGTACTCGTTGATCTGGCCGACCGCACGACTACCCCAGCCGTAGCTGCCGAAGGCCGCGCCGATCTTGTTCTTGGGGTTCAGGCCGCTGAGGTACGTCAGGATGTCGGCCACCGGCGGGAACATCTGGCCGTTCATGGTGGGCGAACCGACGAGCAGGGCGCCGGCCTCGAGCACCTCGGTGACGATGTCCGCGCGGGGTGTGACCTTGAGCGACATGAGCCTCGGTTGAGCGCCACCCGCGTGCAGCCCTTCGCAGATCGCCCGGGCCATGCGCTCGGTGCTCATCCACATCGTCGCGTAGACGACGACGGCCTTGGTGGTGGGCTTCTGGGCGACCCACTTGCGGTAGAGCTGCTTCCACGGGTCGAGGTCGTTGCGATAGACGGGTCCGTGGTCGGGCGCGATGATGTCGACGTCGAGCTCGTCGATGGCGTCGAGGGCCTTGGTCACGCGCGGACCGAAGGGCATGATGATGTTGGCGTAGTACTTGGCTTGCTCGTACCGCACCACGTCGGTGTCGAGCTCGTCGGCGAAGCGTTCGTTGCTGGCCAGGTGGATGCCGAAGCCGTCCTGCGAGAAGAGCAGCTTGTCGGCGGGCATGTAGGTCATCATGCTCTCAGGCCAGTGCAGCATGCGGGTCTCGATGAACTGCAGGTCGACGTCGCCGAAGGTCAGGGTCGCGCCGTCGCTCACGGCCTTGAGCCTGTCACCCAGGCCGTGGTAGTGCCTGGCAAGCGTCTCGACGCCCTTCTTCGAGGCCAGCACCTGGTCTGGTTTGACCTCGTCGATGACGCGCGGCAGGGCGCCGCTGTGGTCGGGCTCGCTGTGGTTGGAGACGATGACGTCGATCGTGCTCGGATCGACCACCGAGGCGATGCGGCTCATCATCTCGTCGCGGAACCGTGCCCGCACCGTGTCGATGAGGATCGTCTTGTCGCCCGTGATGAGGTAGGCGTTGTAGGTCGTGCCGCGCGGTGTCTCGTAGCCGTGGAAGTCGCGCAGCGTCCAGTCGATCGCGCCGACCCAGTGGACGCGGTCGGCGATCGTCACGGCGTGGTATACGTCCGTCATGTTCTGCTCCAGCGGCTCGTCAGTAGCTGTCAGCCGTCAGGACGACCTTCCCGCGGAAGACGTAGTAGACCCAGGCCGAGTAGATCAGCACGATCGGCATGCCGAGGAGGGCGACGATCAGCATGACCTTGAGCGTCAGCTGCGACGACGAGGCGTTCATGATCGTCAGGCTCAGCTCGGGGTCGTTCAGTGCGGGCACGAGCTTCGGGAACAGTCCGACGCCGCACATGCCCATCAGGCCGGCGATCGAGACGGTCGACCAGACGAACGCCGGCCACGCCTGGCCCTTTCGCGCGGCCACGCCCGTCATGATGATCGCCACCAGCGCCGTAAGCGGCACGATCCACAGGTATGGTCGCTCGTCGAAGTTCACCAAGACCCTGGGATAGGCCACCATGGTCACCGCCACGGCGACGATGAACAGGACGAGATACGCGATCGACGCCTTGCTCGCCCAGCCCTTGGCCCGTCGGGCCAGGTCGCCTTCCGTCTTGAGCATCAGGTAGTTCGCGCCGTGCGTGGCGAACATCGCGAAGCCCAACACGCCGATGATCAGGGCGAACGGATTCAGCAGGCCGAAGAACGTCCCCGCGTAGTCCTTCGACTCATGGAGCGGGAGCCCGCGAAGCATGTTGCCCATGGCCACGCCCAGCAACAAGGCGGGCACCATGCTGCCGAGGGCGAAGGCCGTGTCCCACGCCTTTCGCCAGGTCGGCGATTCTTCCTTGCTGCGGAACTCGAACGAGACGGCTCGGAAGATCAGGGCGAACAGCACCAGCATGAGGGCCAGGTAGAGCCCGCTGAAGACCGTCGCGTAGACGTGCGGAAAGGCCGCGAAGAGCGCCCCGCCACCCGTGAGCAGCCAGACCTCGTTTCCGTCCCACACGGGCCCGACCGCGTTGAGGAGCGTGCGTCGCTCCTCGTCCTTCTTCGTGAAGAGATGCCAGATGCCGACGCCCAGGTCGAACCCGTCGAGGATGGCGTAGCCCGTCAGCAGGACACCGATCAGGAAGAACCACGTGATCTGGAGGGCGCTCATGCCGGCACCTCCTGGGCGGCTTTCGCGCCGCTCGGCTCGTCACCGGTCGCGTGGGTCGCCTCCTCCGTTTCCGGACCGTGCAGCACCTCGCGCCGCAACAGGTAGATCCACAGGGCGAACAACAGCGAGTAGACGAGGGTGAAGAGGATGATCGATGCCAGGATCTGTCCGGCCGGCACGGTGGGCGAGGCCGCGTCGGAGGTTCGCAGCAACCCCTGCACCGCCCACGGCTGTCGACCGACCTCGGCCGAGAACCATCCGAGCTGACTCGACAGGAACGGCAGGGGAATGGTCCACAGCGCCGCCTTGAGGAACACGCTGTTCGTGTAGACCCGTCCGCCGCGCATCAGGACCAGGCCGACCGCACTGAGGCCGACGGCCCACAGCCCGAACAGCACCATCAGCCGGAAGGTATAGAACGTGTAGGGCATCGGCGGGCGATCCTCCGGCTTGAACGCGTCGATGCCCTTGACCTCGGCGTCGAACCGTCCGTGGGCGAGCCAGCTCAGCAGGCCCGGGATGGCGACCTTGGCCCGCACGACCTCCGCGTCTTTATCGAGGATGCCGAAGACGAGCGAGGGCGCGTATGTTTGGGTCTTGAAGATACCCTCCATCGCCGCCAGCTTGGCCGGCTGCGTCTGGGCGACCTGCGCCCCGTGGTAGTGCCCGAGCGGGAGCTGGGCGACGGACGAGACGAACGCGACGATCAGGCCGATCCGCAGGGACACCTTGGCGAACTCGACATGCTGCCTTTTCAGCAGGAACCAGGCGCTGATGCCCACCATGAAGAACGCCCCCGTCATCAAACAGGCATCGATCGTGTGGAGATACCTCGGCACGGTGGACGGGTTCCACACCGCGGCCCAGAAGTCGGTCAGTTCAGCGCGACCGTTTCGAATCACGTAGCCGGCGGGCGTCTGCTGCCACGAGTTGGCCACGATGATCCAGAACGCCGACAGCGTGGCGCCCACGGCCACCATGAGCGAGGCGAACCACATCGCCTTCTTCGACAACCGGTTCCAGCCGAAGATCAGCACGCCGAGGAACGTCGACTCGAGGAAGAATGAGAACACTCCCTCGGCAGCTAGCGGCGCGCCGAAGATGTCACCGACGTAGCGCGAGTAGTTGGACCAGTTGGTGCCGAACTGAAACTCCATGGTGATGCCGGTGGCCACGCCTATCGCGAAGGTCAGCGTGAACAGCTTGATCCAGAACCGTGCGGTTCGCCGGTAGAAATCGTCGTCCGTTCGAAGCCATCGGGTCATCAGGTAGACGATCAGCCACGACAGGCCGATCGTCAGCGGCGGGAAGAGGAAATGGAAACCCGCCGTCAGGCCGAACTGGACGCGGGACAGAAACACAGGATCCATGGTAGGGGTTTCCTATCGGCTTGCCTCACCTGTGATCAACCATCTCGAGGGGGTGGTCCGCAGCAGCCGGTGCGAACCACCCCCCGTGTGTCCGACAGGAACATCTCAGCCGACGGCCCGGGCCGGGGGATGCGTCGGGAGGCCCGAAGCGGCATCGGCAAGATTATGAAAGCTTCACCTTCAATCCTAGCGCGGTCGAGGGGCCTTGGCCACCGGGTGCTGTCCGGTACGCGCGTCACCACATCCTCGAGACCGGGCGTCGACGCAGGATCGGAGTCGCGCTCGGATCACACGTCGTCGCGGGCGCCGACGGGCCCGGTCACGCCTTCCACAACCCGTGGAGGTTGCAGTACTCGCGGGCGGTCACCGACTCGGCCTCGATCGGGAACGTCGCCTCCGGGGCGTCACCCGGGTTGAGGTACTGCCGGTAGACCTTGCCGTCGGCCATGACCTCGATGAAGACGATCCAATGCTTGTCCTCCATCGGGTGGGCGACATCGCCGACCTTGACCTTGAACCCGCCGTCGACCTTCTCGATGACGGGCACGTGCTTTTCCTGGGCGGCGTCGACGGTGTTTTCGGTCAGCAGCTTCATCTCGTTACCGCAGCACTGCGGCACGTTGGGCCCGTCAAACAGGACCTCGACCAGCATGTCGCTCTCGGTGCACTTGTAGACTTCGTTGCGCTGTCCCACGGGATCATCCTCCTTCTGTGGGTTCTCTGCGGCTCGCGTCGGTGCATGGCGTCTTGCGACAACCGTATGCGGGCCCGACGGCCTAGATGTTGGCCGCCTCGAGGGCACGGCACGCGGCCCGGAACCTCGAGCTGACCTCGGACCAGTTGATGTGCTTCATGACGGCCTTGATGTAGTCCGCGCGACGGTTCTGATACTTGACGTAGTAGGCGTGCTCCCACACGTCGATGAGCAGCAGTGGGATTGCCCCGCAGACCATCTGGTTCTCGTGCTTTTCGATCTGAAGGACGATCAGCCGCTTGCCGAACGGTTCGAGGGCGAGCATGCCCCACCCGCTGCCGGCGACCTTGGCCGTGGCGGCCTCGAGCTGCATGCAGAGCTTGTCCTTGCCGCCGAACTGCTTGTCGATGGCCGAGGCCAGGCCGCCTTCGGGCTCACTGGACTGAGGTGCGAGGTTCTGGAAGTACAGCGAGTGCAGGATGACACCTGAGCCGTGGAAGGCCAGGGCCCGTGAGAGCGACTGGATCAGGGACATGTCGCCGGCCTTGCGGGCGGCCTCGAGCTTGAGCAGGGTCGCGTTCAAGCCCTTGACGTAGCCGGCATGATGCTTGCCGTGGTGGATGCGCAGCGTCTTCTCGTCGATCGCCGGCTCCAACGCGTCGTAGGCGTACGGCAGAGGCGGCAGGGTGTACTCGACCACCTCCATGCCCTCGGCACCGAGGGCGATCTGTCCCGTCATTCCCAGCAAACTCGAACCGGCCGCTGAAGCGCCGACCCATTGGAGCAGCTCACGTCTGGACGTTGGAAGCATCGTGGTCCTCCTTCTTTGCGGTCTTGCTCGACGCGACCTCGTGGCCGCGTACCTGTGGTTCGGCTCGCTCCTACCCTTATCTGGGGCGTGCGACTCCGGGTGGGCCCTGATGGTGAGGGGAGCCCATGGACCAGCGCGGAGCGCCACCGTTTGCGTCTCGACAGAACCCTAGCCGTAGGGATACATCCCTTTTTTGATGCCCTCTAGCGAGGTGAGCAGCGCGTCGTGTTTCTTCTCGTCGGTGTCGAGGTAGTCGAGCAGGTACTGGACGACGACGGTCATCTTCTTGCCTTGGATGGCCTCGCGGAGCTCCTTGGCCTGCTCGATCATCTTGCGCTCGATCTGGATATGGTTTTCGATCATGTCCCATACCTCGTTGAGCTCGTCGACGCTCAGCGAGATGGTCTTGGTCGAGAGGCTGTCGGCGATCATGCCCTGGACGCGGTGGTGCATCTGGGAGTCGGCCTGGATGATCTCCATCACCAATCGCACGAGCGGATTGTTGGTCTTGGCGATGACCCGTCCGGTGGAGGCGACCGAGGCGTTCTCGATCTTCTGCCACTGTTCCATCGTCTGGATCACCTGCTCCTGAAGCTCTTTCATCGACATGGGTTTCTCCTGTCTGGTCTGTTGCGGGCACGCCTTGTTGATCAGTCCTCACGCAGTCCGTCGACGCCTCGGCTGACGACTACCAGTTCTCGGCCAGCACCTCGTAGTAGGCCTGGGGATGGGCACAGGCCGGGCACATCTCCGGGGCCTCGGGCCCCTCGTGCACATAGCCGCAGTTGATGCAGCGCCATTTCGTGGGCTTGTCCTTCTTGAAAACCGTCCCGTTCTTGACGTTGTCGAGCAAGGCTCGGTAGCGTTGCTCGTGCTGCTTCTCGGCCACGGCGATCTTGTCGAAGACCATGGCGATGGCCTCGAAGCCCTCGTCGCGAGCCGTCTTGGCGAAGCCGGGGTACATGTCGGTCCATTCCTCGTTCTCGCCGCCGGCGGCCGCCTCGAGGTTCTCGACAGTCGTGCCGATGATTCCGGCGGGACAACCGGCCGTGATCTGAACCTCGCCACCCTCGAGGAACTTGAAGAAGCGTTTGGCGTGTTCCTTCTCCTGGTTGGCGGTCTCCTCGAAGATCTGGGCGATCTGGACGTAACCCTCCTTACGGGCCGCACCGGCGAAGTAGGTGTAGCGGTTCCTGGCCTGAGACTCGCCGGCGAAGGCCGCCATCAGGTTTTTCTCGGTCTGGGATCCCTTGAACGCCATCGTGTGCACTCCCTTCTCTGATCAGACAGCTAGGGTGTTTCGCTCATGCCGTTGCACGAGACCAAGCGGCTGGACGAGCTTGTTCGAGGCGGCCGCGCGGCGACCGACCGGGGGGACGGTCATGCGTCCTGTCCGGGCAGGCCTCCGGGCCAGATGGTCTTGCGCATGTCGTCCAGGCCGACGCGCTCGACCATTTTCCACAGCCGCTCGCGTTTCTCGGCGTTGTCCTTGTAGAAGGCGACGACCTTGTCGACGACCTCTTCGACGTCGTCCGAGCTGATGCCATCGGCCAGCTCCTGCGCGAGATGCGGCTTGGCCCCGCCGGAGCCGCCGACGAGGACGGTCCAGCCCTTCTTCTTGCCGACCAGGCCGATGTCCTTGATACAGGTCTCGGCGCACTGGTTCATGCAGCCGCTGACGCCGATCTTGACCTTGCTGGGTAGCTCCATGCCGTGGTACCTGGTGTCGAGCCGCATGCCCAAGCCGAGGCTGTCTTGCTGGCCCAGCTTGCAGAACGTCGTGCCGGGACAGGCCTTGACGCTTCGGACACAGAGGCCCACGGCCGCGCCCGGCTGGACACCGAGCTCGTCCCAGGCCGACTCCAAATCCTGCTCCTGCAACCCCACCAGCGCGATGCGAGCGGCGCTGGTCACCTTCAACGCCTTGCACCCATACTGGTCGGCCACGTCGGCGATCTTCCGAAGCGTCGCTGGCGTGACCACGCCACAGGGCAAGTGAGGGGCGATCGCGTAAGTCTGCTTGTCACGTTGCGAGATCGCGCCCTTCTCGCCGTCTTTCAGCATTGAGTCTCCTCCGGTTTGGGTAAGCCCTAGTCCTCGGTTCGTTAACCCCGATGCTCCGTCCGTGTCGAGTCCCGGGGCGCCTGCGGTTGGGCCCCTCAGCCCCCCGCCCTGCTCGGGCCAGATCATCCGGCCTTGAACATCGTTAGCGCCATCTTGAAACGCTGCACCGCCCTGACCGCGTGCGGCACATTCGCGGGCATGAGCACGACGTGTCCCTCGACGGCCCGCACCGTCTTTCCCCCGATCGTCAGCTCGACTTCGCCGTCGACGACGTGAACGACCGCGTCGAACGGCACCGAATGTTCGCTCAAGGCCTGTCCGCTGTCAAACGCGAAGACCGTCAGGGTACCTGCGGCGTTCTCATGCAGGGTGCGACTGACGATGGAGCCTTCGCCATATTCGACGAGTTCGGCGAGCCTGGCGGGCTCTGCCCCGATGAGACGTCCCGCGGATGCCGCTCCCTCTGGGTGATCACTCATGGTCGTCGCTCCTGCAGGTCAGACGGATTGCGCCGGGCGTGGGGTGACCTGCCGCCTCCGCCGTGCATCCTTGAGCCGCATGACGGTTCGGGGGCTCAACTCTGCTTGGCCTTCTTCGGGTTCGGCACCTTCTCGCCGCAGTTGCTGCACGTGCGCTGGCCTTCGTCTCCGAAGAACTCCACGGGTTTGTCGCACTTGGGACACGGAACCTCGAACACCGCGGAAGCCCCAATCTTCTCCAGCGGATCCTCCCTGGGACAGCGATCTGGCGCCATGGTTACCCTTTCGTTGTGGTCGGCCAACCTGCTTTCCTAAGCCGGATTCGTTAGCTCGACGTCGTAGCCGAGCTCTTCGACGGCATGCACCGCCTGGCGGGTATCGACCGCTTGACCCGCCACCTGGGCCTGCCCGGGCGAGAGTTGTACATTGACGGACGTGACGCCCGGACACGCCTCGAGGGCTCGCCGGACGCTTTGAACGCAATGATTACAGCTCATACCCGAGATAGCAAGCGTTAGAACGCCCTGCTCTGCATCGCTCGTGCCTTGCGCCTCCGGAGAGACGCCCTGCTTGGGCCGGACCATCGCCACGGCGAGGACGGTCAGCAGCACGACGGCCGCGACGTTTTGCAGCCACGCCGGGAGCATGTCGTGTGCCTGCACGGGCATCGCGACGCCGCTGGTGCTGTAGATCGCGTCCAAGGCGAAGCCGGACGCCAAGGCCGTCACGGCAACCGCGCCCAGGTAGATGCACGCTGCTCGGCGCCCCATCACGCGCCAGAGCATCGCGATCGCGGCGGCGTTGGTCGCCGGGCCGGTCATCAGGAACACCAGCGCGGCCCCGGGGGTGATCCCCTTGGCGATCAGTGCCGCCGCTACAGGGACAGATGCCGTGGCGCAGACGTAAATTGGGATGCCCAGGGCCATCATGGCCAGCATGGACAACAGGCCTCGGCCGACGAAGTCGGTCAGGTAGTCGTCGGGAATGGCCACGGCGATCAGTCCGGCGACGACCAGGCCGATGAGGAGGGATCTGCCGATGTCCTGGGGCAGCGCGACGAACCCGTAATGCAGGATACGTTTGAGCCGTCCACCGGAGGAGGTGCTGCAGCAGGCATCCCCGCAAGACGGGTCTACCTCGGCGATCGATCCGTCGACCTCACGGCGGACGCCGGCGGCCACGGCCATCCCGCCGATGAGTCCACTGATCAGGGCTGCGACGGGTCTGAAGACCGTGAAGACCGGTCCGAGCAAGCTGAAGGTGACGGCGATGCTGTCGACACCCGTCTGTGGCGTTGAGATCAGGAACGAGGTCGTGGCGGCTCGACTGGCCCCGTGTCGTCGGAGAGAGGCGGTGACCGGGACGACGCTGCATGAGCAGAGCGGCAGCGGGATGCCGTAGAGGCTGGCCTTGGTGACGGGCCAGAGGCCTGATCCGCCGAGCTGTCGTTCGACCCAGGCCGCTGAGATGAGCACCGAGAGGATTCCCGCGAAGAGGAAGCCAAACAGCAGATAGGGCGCCATCTCGGCAAGGACCGACCAGAACTCGGCAGCGACCTGAAGGACGGTGTGCATGTTCGACGGCTACTCCCTAGCGCTCCAATTGGTTGGATGCTCTGAGGGGTCGATGTCTTCTCGCATCCCCAAGCGTGTGAGGGCGAAATCGTAACGGACGGGGTCGCGTGGGCAGATCTGTCGGAGGGCCTGGGTCATCTCCACGGCGGCCTTCAGGTTGGGCTGGCGGCGGCGAATCATGCCTAACGTTTTTCCTATGCGGAACATATGGATGTCGAGCGGGACGACCAGGCAGGCCGGATCGATGCCCGTCCATCCGCCGGGATCCACGTCATCGCACCTGACGAGCCACCGAACCATGAGATTCAGGCGTTTGCAGGCGCTGCCGCGTCCGGGCCTGGCTAGCAGGCCGAAGCGTCCCTGAGCCGGATGGGGGTCGACCTCCTGCACGAAGGCATCGAGGGCCGGTAGGATCTCTCCGTCGGTCCGGGACATCGTCGCCTGGAGGCAGGCCCCAAGCGAGCCGTAGCGTCGGATGGCGCGCTTGGCTCCGTGAAGCAGGCCGGCGAGATCCTCGCCGGAGGTGAAGCGGTGGCGAAAGCCCGCTAGGGCGTCCCTAAGTCTTGATGCCGAGCCGGACATGACGAAGTGCGCCGGCGAGGGGCGCATCCGATCGAGCACGCGGGACACGCTGCTTACGATGTGTCGGACGCGTCCGTAGGCGAGCGAGCTTGCGACGAGGGCGACGATCTCGCGGTCGGCCGGGTCGGGATAGTCGTAGAGGAACTCGAGGGGGTCGGGGTGGACGAAGTCGCGGCGATGGTAGCGCCGGTAAGCGTCTTCGAGGCGGTCATGGAGGGCGACGACGGACATGCCCGTTCTCGTCGGCTCACCGGGT
This sequence comes from uncultured Planctomycetales bacterium, assembly GCA_964622545.1. Classification (GTDB taxonomy): domain Bacteria; phylum Planctomycetota; class Phycisphaerae; order UBA1845; family JAFGLZ01; genus JAFGLZ01. Next base: position 43,639 of record CAZUQM010000006.1, read on the forward strand.
GGATCCTGCCTGATAAGCAGCGAGTTGGTAGTGTACAGGAAGTCGGACAGGAAAACGAGTATTGGGCCGACAGGTTGTATGGGAAGCGGCGTGGGACACCGGCGAATCCTGGCGGGACGGCGTAAGCGATTCGGCTCGAAAGGCCGAGCGGGAGAGGCCGGTTGGATCGGGCTTCATCGCGCCGAAATGCCCTGGTTTGGGCGCGTTGAAACCGAGTTGACAAGTGGTTTGCTTCGTGCTAGAAGGGCAGGTTCCGTGGCGTACCACAACGTGGTACGAGAGCCCTTAAGTTCCATGTCACAAGAGTCGAGGTGATCCCTATGCCAGAATCGGAAACCCCCTTACTCGATGACCTTGAGAAGGGGCCGTGGCCAAGCTTTGTCACCGAGATAAAGAAGGCTGCGGCAAAGAAGCCGGCCGCACGCGACCTGCTCCGGCAGCTCGAGCTGTCCTACAAGGACAGGATCGGGTACTGGAAACACGGCGGGATCGTGGGCGTCCGCGGCTACGGCGGCGGCGTGATCGGGCGCTACAGCCAGAAGCCGGAGGAGTTCCCCGGTGTTCGCGACTTCCATACGTTGCGGGTGAACCATCCGAGCGGCTGGTTCTACACCAGCGAGACGCTTCGGAAGGTCTGTGACATTTGGGACGAGTTCGGCAGCGGCCTGACGAACATGCACGGTTCGACGGGCGACATCATTTTGTTGGGGACGACGACCGACAAGCTGCAACCGTGCTTCAATGCCCTCTCGGACGCCGGGTTCGACCTGGGCGGGTCGGGGTCGGCGCTTCGGACGCCGAGCTGCTGTTGCGGTCAGGCCCGTTGCGAGTGGGCGTGCTACGACACGATGGGGATCTGCCACGACATGACGATGGAGTTCCAGGACGAGCTTCACCGTCCGCCGTGGCCCTACAAGTTCAAGTTCAAGTTCTCCGGCTGCCCGAACGACTGTGTGGCATCCATCGCGCGAGCGGACATGTCGTTCATCGGGACGTGGCGGGACGACATCCAGATCGACGCCGACGCCGTCAAGGCATACGCCGACGGCGGCCTGGACATCCAGGGCGAGGTGATCGAGATGTGTCCGACGTCGTGCATGGCCTACGACGCGGATAGCAAGACGATCACGATCGACAACTCGAACTGCACGCGGTGCATGCACTGCATCAACGTGATGCCGAAGGCCCTGGCCCCGGGCAAGGACCGCGGCGCCACGATCCTGATCGGCGGCAAGGCCCCGATCCTGGAAGGCGCGATGATGTCGACGGTGATCATCCCCTTCATCAAGCTGGAGCCTCCGTACGAGGAGATCAAGGAGCTGGCGCGGAAGATCCACGACTGGTGGGACGAGAACGCCCGCTTCCGTGAGCGCGTCGGCGAGTTGATCAAGCGCGTCGGCATTCGTGTGTTCCTCAGGGAGATGGGGATGGAGCCGAAGCCTCAGATGGTCAACGAGCCGCGATCCAATCCCTACGTGTTCTGGTGGCCCGATGAGGTCCCACAACGAGAGGCGACTAACGCATAAGGAGCGAATGCGATATGAGCAGCAAGCCGGAACAATACTTCGCCGAGACGGACATCGGGCCGCCTGATTTCCGGGAGATGCTTCCGGAGATCATCAAGAAGAACTACGGCAAATGGAAGTACCATGAGATCCCGAAGCCGGGCGTTCTGGTGCACACGGCCGAGTCGGGCGACAAGCTGTATTCGGTCCGGATGGGGTCGGGGCGTCTGGTCAGCACCGACTACATCCGTGAGCTCGCGGACATCGCCGAGACGTACTGCGACGGTCACCTGCGGTTCACGAGCCGTCACAACGTCGAGTTCCTGCTGACGGACGAGAGCAAGATCGACCCGTTGATCGACGACTTGAAGGGCCGCGGCTATCCGGTCGGCGGCACGGGCGGATCGATCACGAGCATCGTCCACACGCAGGGGTGGGTGCACTGCCATACGCCGGCGACGGACGCCTCGGGCGTGGTCAAGGCCGTCATGGATGAGGTGTTTGATCTCTTCGGCTCGATGAAGCTACCGGCGCAGGTCCGCATCGCGTTGGCGTGCTGTCTGAACATGTGCGGGGCCGTGCACTGCTCGGACATCGCGATTCTGGGCATTCACCGGTTGCCACCGATCGTCGACCACGACAACGTCGGCAAGATCTGCGAGGTGCCTTCGACGGTGGCTTCCTGTCCGACGGGTGCCATTCGCCCGGACAAAGCCAACAACTCCGTCATCGTCAATGAAGAGAAGTGCATGTATTGCGGGAACTGCTACACGATGTGTCCCGCCCTGCCGATGATGGACCCCGAAGGCGACGGCATCAGCCTGTGGGTCGGCGGCAAGGTGTCGAACGCGCGTCACAAGCCGATGTTCAGTCGGCTGGCGGTGCCGTACCTGCCGAACAACCCGCCGCGTTGGCCCGAAACGGTCGACGCGATCAAGAAGATGATTGAGGTGTACGCCTCGAACGCCAAGAAGCACGAGCGGATGGGCGAGTGGATCGAGCGGATCGGCTGGGAGAGGTGGTTCAGCCTGACCGGGTTCGAGTTCACCGACAAGCACATCGACGACTACACGCTCGCGCAGGACACGTGGCGGGCGTCGTCGCAGTTCAAGTGGTAGGCATGCATGCCGGAGAGGCGCACGCGAGGTGCCCTTAGCCGTGCGGCGCTTGTCGCCTGATGACAGGTTCGACACACCGCACGGGCCTCTCCGGATTCCTCCGTAGCTGGTCGGGTTGGGCGGTCGTCGCCTACCGCCCGGTCTCTTAGCGTTAGGGGAAGTGGTTGATGTCTCAGGTGGCCCGCCCTCGACTGGTCCTCACAGGGCTACGTGGGGGCTCCGGCAAGACCGTTGTCACACTCGGTCTCATCGGGGGGCTTCGACGACGCGGGTTCCGCGTAGCACCCTTCAAGAAGGGGCCGGACTACATTGATCCGGCCTGGCTGGCCCTGGCGGCCAGCCGCCCCTGCCACAACCTCGACGCGTTCTTGATGTCTCCTGATACGATTCTGGCCAGTCTGGCGGAGAACGCTCGACGCGCGGACGTGTCGGTCGTCGAGGGCAACCGAGGCCTGTTCGACGGAATGGATGCGTCCGGGACGTACAGCTCGGCCGAGTTGGCCAAGTTGTTGGAGGCGCCCGTGGTGCTGGTGGCCGATTGCACGAAGAGCACCCGGACGGTGGCGGCGATGGCCCTCGGCTGCAGGATGCTGGATGCCGAGGTCCGGATCGCCGGCGTCGTCCTGAATCACGTGGCCAACGGGCGCCAGGAATCGGTGGTGACCCGAGCCATGGAGCGCGACGCGGGACTTCCCGTGCTCGGCGCGGTGCGACGGATGAGCAATCTGGTTCTGACCGAGCGCCACCTCGGCCTGCTCCCTCCGGCGGAGCATCCTGACGGAAAGGGCCTGCTGGAGGCGATCACGGACCAGGTCTGCCGGACCATCGACCTGGACCGCCTGATGGCGCTGGCTCAGAGCGCGCCGCCGCTTGCCGAGCCGGCGCATCCCCTTCTGGGCGAGCGGAGCCGTCCGGAGGTACCGGTTCGGATCGGCGTGGTTCGCGACTCGGCATTTCATTTCTACTACCCCGAGAATCTGACCGCCCTGGAGCGGCGCGGGGCCGAGCTGGTTGACGTCAGCCCGATCCACGAGCAAACGCTGCCCGAGGTGGATGCCCTGTACATCGGTGGAGGCTTCCCGGAGACGCATGCCTCGCTGCTGGCCCGCAATGAGACGTTCCGGGCCTCGCTCCGGGAGCACATCGAGCATGGCCTGCCGGTCTACGGCGAGTGCGGCGGCCTGATCTACCTGAGTCGGTCGGTCCGCGTGGGCGGTGTGGATTGGCCGATGGTGGGCGTCTTCGACCCCCGCTTCAGCGTCGAGCGCAAGCCTCAAGGTCACGGCTATGAGGTTGGACGGGTGGATGAGGCCAACCCGTGGTTCGAGGTGGGCACGGAGCTGCGTGGGCACGAATTCCGATACTGCCGGGTCCTCGACGACTGTGGACAGGACCCGGGTCCGGCTCGGACCTCGGCGTTGCAGGTCGAGCGGGGCTGCGGCTTTGACGGTCGTCGCGACGGCTTGCTGTACAAGAACGTCTGGGCGAGCTTCTGCCACGTGCACGCGTTGACGAGTCCGCAGTGGGCTTCGAGCATGTTGCGTCAGGCCGAGGCCTATCGACGGCGTTCGCTGTCGGCCTCGGATGCCGAGCAGGCCTGGATATCGGGTCGGTGATGCTGCTAGAGTGTCGTTCTGACCTGGCTGCGTGGCTGGGGGTGATGAACGGTTGAGGTGTTTGACGGTCGCCGCCGCGCGTTTTCGCGAACACGAGTCGGTGAGCTTTCTGAGCGGCCTGTGGCGTCCGTTGAGTGGATATGGTTCAAGGTCCCTTCTAGAGATTAGGAACGAGTAGCGATGGCAGAGATCGAACTGGCTGGCAAGACGTTTGAGGTGGACGAGGACGGTTTTCTTCAGAACCCCGAGCTGTGGGACGAGGAGGTCTGCAAGGCCTTCGCGCCGACCGAGGACATCGAGGAGCTGACCGACGAGCATTGGAACGTCATCAAATACATCCGGAATTACTACCAGGAATTCGGTGTGGCTCCGATGATCCGCAAGCTGTGCAAAGAGACGGGCTGCAACCTGAAGCGGATCTACGAGCTGTTCCCGTCGGGTCCGGCCAAGGGCGCTTGCAAGCTGGCGGGCCTGCCCAAGCCGACGGGTTGCGTCTAGGTCCCGATCAGTCCAGACCGCGTGTGCACGGGCGCCTTTCGAGGCCGTCCCGTGCCAGGTAGCGATGACGGACTCGCGCGCCGCCTCGGGTGCCGAAGTCATCCGTGGCGGCGCAACGCACTCACCGACGCGGGGCGCCGCGCGACGGGGTCGCGTCGACCGAGTGCCATAAGGGTACGAGGCTAAGCATGGGATCCATCGCGATACTCATCCTGGGGGGGCTGGTGGGCCTGGTCGGCCTGGTCGGCATGGCGCGGTCCAGGCAGTCCTCTGGGGGACGCACCCCGGCCATGGTCGTGACGATCTGTGGCTTGACCGTCGCGTTGCTCGCTCTGGTGGTGCTGCTGATTCCGGCCAGCGAACCGTCTATCTGGGCGGTGCTCACGTGGGTGACGATCGCCTTGTTCGTAGGCTTCTTCACGCATCGGATCGCTCAATGGACCACCACCCCGGTGCCGCTGTCGATTCCGACGACGCCTGCACCGACGACGACGGGCGGCGTGGTCTTGCGGGTCTTGGGTGAGATCCTGCTCCATCGCAGCCTGATCCGCGACAGCAAGTACGTCTGGGCGCTGAGCATGCTGTTCCACTGGTCGCTGTTCTTCGTCTTGCTCAGGCACATCCGGTACTTCATCTATCCGGTATGGGGCTGGGTGGTTGCGCTGGAGACGGTGGGCATCTACTCCGGCTACGTTTTGGCCGTCAGCCTGCTGCTGATCCTGATGCGTCGGCTCTACCACACGCGGCAGATCTACCTGTCGCTGCTGAGCGACTACTTCGCGTTGATCCTGCTGTTAAGCATCGCGACGACCGGCATTCTGATGAGCGAGTACGCCCGGGTCGACCTGTTGAAGGTCAAGAGCTTTGCGGTGTGTGTGACCAGCCTGACGATTCCGAACCTGGATGCGATGCCGTCGCTGATGTTCCTGGTGCACTTCGCCCTGGTTCTGGTGCTGCTGGTGTACTTCCCGCTGAGCAAGCTGATGCACATCGGCGGGGCGGCGTTCAGCCCGTCGCGGGCGGCGCGGTACGACATCAAGGACCGCCGCTACGTGAACCCGTGGGATCCGGGTCCCAACGTGTTCGAGCCGAGCGACGCGACTCCGTGACGGATGCGGTTGGCGCCCGGCCGCTGTTCCGGGCGAGGGAGAACCAAGAGGAACGGTCGAAACGACGATGCGTAAAGCCACTGCCGTCATCGTGACCATTGTGGTGTTCGTCCTGTTCGGCGTACGCCTGGTGTGGGTCAAAGCGAGCACGCTGAAGGACCCGCATCTGATGCCGAGCCAGGAACTCTTCGAGACGCACCCGGGGCATCCGCTCGGGCTCGAGAAACCCGACACCGACGTGACGCCGCCGTACCACAAGCCTGCGAACCTGCCTGGCGACTGGTGGCTGCGACACCATGCAATCGCCCAGAATCGCGGTGATTTCAACACCGCCGAGTGCCAGACGTGCCACGACGTCGAGCGCTACTGCAACCGGTGTCACGGGTATGTCGGGGTCCCCTCCGTGGAGCCCGAGGAGGTCGCGGCCGGGTCGACGACCGAGGGCGAGCCCGCGACCCAAGCGGCGGACTAGAAGCCGGGGCGGGGTCGGCAAGGCCCCTCCCTCATTGAGGTGAAGGCATGGTTGTCATTCCTACCAAGCCGGCGGACGAGGGCAGCGTCAACCCGCAACTGCGTTCGCGCCGTGGGTTCATGGCGTCGGTCTCGATCGCGCTGGGCGCGATCTTCGGCCTGCAGTTCGTCTTCGTGCTGCTGCGTTTTCTCGCCCCATGGGGCAAGTTCAAGGTGGCGCGCCCGGTACGGCTGCCTCCGGCGGCCCAACCCCAAGAGGGCCAGTGCGTCAAGGTGAAGTACGGCGACGCGGTGGTCCTGGTCATCAAGATCGACGGCGAATTCCGGGCCTTCAACGGGGCCTGCACCCACCTGAACTGCCTGGTTCAGTGGCAGCCGATGACGAAGCGCTTCTTCTGTGCGTGCCACAACGGCTTCTTCGAGGCCGACGGCGTGAACGTGCCGGGCACACCTCCGCCCTCACCGCTGCTGTCGGTGGATATCACGAAGGACGGCGAGGACTTGATCATAGGGTCTTAAGCATGGCCGACAAGCCTGAGATGCAACGTAGCGGCGTTCTCGAATGGATCGACCAGCGAACGGGCCTGGTCGAGCTGACCGAGCACGAGGTGCTGACCAAGAACAGTCCGAAGCACCGTGGCTGGTACGACTACACCGGCTGCTTCGGCGGCATGAGCCTGGTGTTCTTCCTGATCCAGGTCCTCAGCGGCATGTTCCTGTTGGTCCACTACGTGCCCAAGGCGGACATCCGCTACGAGGCGGACGATCGGATCGTGAGCGTTGGCGCGTTCACGAGCGTTCAGAGGATCACGTCGGAAGAGCCGATGGGCTGGCTCGTGAGGCGGGTTCACGGTGTGGGCAGCAACTTCATGCTGATCTGCGTGCTGATCCACCTGCTCCGGGTGCTCTACACGGGGGCGTACAAGTCCCCTCGTGAACTGCATTGGGTCAGTGGGGTGTTCCTGCTCTTCATGGTTCTGGCGATGAACCTGTCGGGTTATCTGCTACCGTGGTCACAGCTCTCGTTCTGGGCTTCGGCGGTGGCGACCGAGGCACCGGGCGCCGTGCCGTGGATCGGCCCGTACATCGTCGAATTCATGCGAGGCGGGTCGGAGATCACGGGCGACACGTTGGGCCGGTTCTTCGCGATCCATGTGTGGATCCTGCCGGCCATCATGCTGATCTTCATGCTCCTGCACTTCATGATGATTCGGAAGACGGGCATCAACGAACCCCTCTAGCGGCCCGGGTGTCTGCGAAGGAGGTCGCCGCCGTGCGGTACACGAATGAGAACTGGAAATGGGGTGTCGAGCCGTTCTTCCCCCATGACGTGGTCCATCATGCGATCATCACGGTGCTGGTGCTGATCGTCTTTGCGTGCGTGGTGTTCTGGGCTCCGGGCCTCTTCATGTTGCCGGAAGAGCCCGCGGACCCGATGAACACGCCCGCGCACATCAAGCCCGAGTGGTACTTCCTGCCGATGTACCAGGGGCTGAAGCTGTTCCCGAGCGGCGGAATCCTGGGCGACTACGGCAAGCTGTGCGGCGTGATGGCCCAGGGGATCGCGGCCACGCTGCTGATCCTGCTGCCCTTCCTCGATCGATCGAAGGAGAAGCACCCGCTCAAGCGCATGGTCTTCTTCGCGGGCAGCCTGATCATTATTCTGTTCATTGTCGTGCTCGGGTTCTGCGGCAAGTACGACGATTGGGGGACGCGTTCGGCGGCCCTTGTCGTCGCGGCGCTCGCGTTCGCCCTGATCATGTCCTGGGCACTCTGGTACAGGAGGAAGCTGGCCTGATGACCCACCCTGCGCTGAAACCGTCCGTCCGATTGGTCGGTGCGATCGTCGCTGTCGCGGCGAGCCTCGCGGGCGCCGCGCCGGTCAAGACCATCGGCGACCTGGCCACATGGGACCCGAACCACATGGACCGTCTGCCCAAGGCCCTGGGGGAGGTTGACGCCGACACCCTGGTCCTGGCCCAAGAGACGCTCGACGTCCTGCCCGACATGCTCGACAAGATGGAGACGGTGATCCTGAATCTGACCGACGAGGGGAACCGTGCGCGGCTCGCGGAGCTGTACGCCAGCGTGATCCCCAACGCGGAGAAGGGCATCAAGGCGCCTAGCGAGCCGGTGCGCGACTTCGTCATCGCCCAGGTCGTCGAGCAGTTGGGCGAGGCGGGAGTGAAGTTCCCGCTCTCGAAGCTATACGTGCTGGTCGAGTCGGTGGAGGGTGGTCCGGCGAAGGAGTTCGTGGTCAACCTCAAGAAGCAGCAAGGCGCTCAGATGCCGCTGGGCGAGTTGATCTCGACGCTGGAGGGCACGCCGGCCGAGGTGCGAGACTTCTATCGGCCTACGATCTTGAGCCATCTGGAGCACGGTCACCTGGGCTTCTTCGCGGGTCTGTTTGCCGAGGACAAGCACGGTCCCTGGGCGATCCCGATGGAAGAGCTTCGCAAGGCGGCCGCGAGCAAGGACGAGGCCGTACGCAAGTACGTCGACCACCTTCCCGTTTGGCTGGCGCATCATCGGATCGAGCTCGAGGCCCCCGACCTGCCCATCGATCAGCTGCTCGAGATGCTGGCCGGGGCCCGCCAGTCCTACGCCAAGACCGTCGATCAGCCGTTGAAGACGGAGAAGGACCTGCAAGCGCCGAGCAAGGTGGCCTACAGTCTTCAAGAGGCATATGCTCGAAGCGAGCAGATTCACATGGCGTTGATCTACCGGGACGTGATCGGTGTGATGATCGTCGGCACACTGCTGCTGCTGTACAGCGCGCTTCGGGGCTACATCAAGCTGCTGAACGTTCCCAACCTTCGGGTCATCGAGAAGTCGGGGGAGGCCTGAGCCGGTCCGGCCGGGGCGGCGTCTAGCCTTCCAGGTCGCGGGCCAGCTTCTGGATCGCCTCGACGTAGGGATCCGTGGGGTTCTTCCGAGCGAGCTCCAACCCCTCTCTGACAAGACGCCGGGCCTCATCCATCCGCCCGAGCTTTCGGCACACCTCGGCCCGGTGGAGATAGATTGAGACCATAGGCCCCCTGTTCTGGGCCTCCTCGAGGACGGCCAGGCCTGCCTCCGGCTTGCCGGAAAGGGCCAAGCACCACCCCAGCGTGTCCAAGACGTCGGGGGTGTCGGGGGCGACCTCGACGGCGCGCTGGGCGTAGACGAGTGCATCCTCGGGGCGCTCGTCTTGCTCGCTCAGCACGTAGGCCATGTTGTTGAGCGACGTCAGGTCGTCCTTGTCGAGCTCGAGGGCCTCCTTGAAGATCGCCTTGGCCTTCTCACCCTCGCCGCTCAGGGCATAGAGCGTGCCCAGGTAGCCCAGGAGGGCCACAAGCTCGTCCTGGTCCTCGACATCGCCGCGCATCGCTTCGAGGGCTCGGATGGCGTCGGCTCGCTGCTGCATCTGGTAGAGCATCACGGCCCGCAAGAGCTGGACGTGAGCGTTGTCGGGGTTGGCGTCGGCCATCTGGGTGACCAGGGCGAGGGCCTTGTCCTTGCCGAGCATGCGCGTGATCGCCCGACTGATCTTGCCCTGCTCCAGGCTACCGAAGCAGGCCTTGCAGGCGGCAACCCATGCGCCGAGGGCCTCACGTGTTCGACCCGCTTGGAGCTTGGCGGCGCCGTAGTAGGTCCACACGCGATAATCCCGGTCGCCGGGGCGTACGTTCGCCTCGACAGCGGAGATGACCTCCTTGGGGTCGCGACGCCGGGCGACGAGGCGTACCCACTGCACGACGGCCTCGGTACCTACGCCATCGCGCCCGTACTCGCAGAGCCGAGCGGCCAGGCCGTAGGCCCTGTCGGCCTCGGGGACGTTGCCCCGTCGCTCCGCGGCCTGACCGAGCAGGTAGGCCCATCGCCAGTGCTTCGGCTGGAGGTTCTTCTGTTTCCGGATGACGGCCTCTTGCTCGGCAAAGTTTCCCTGGCGTCCCAGCATCTCGATCAGCTCGAGGGCGAGCTCGGCGTTATTGGGCCGCTTCCGCAGGGCGCCTCTGAGCTCTCGGACGGCCTCGTCACGGTCTCCGGCCCGCTCGTAGGCTCGGGCCAGGTCGGTGACGTAGTCCTCGACGTACTCGCTTGGGGCCGCGTAGGCCTTGGCTCGCTGGAGGTCTTCGATGGCCAGCCGGAGGTAGCGGTCCCGTTGATCCGGTCGCACGGCGGCCAGGCGCGTGTAGAGCTTGCCGCGGAGGCGGTAGGCCTCGGGGAGTTGTCCCGGCTTCCCGTAGGCGCTTTGTTGCTGGCCGGTCAGGCGCATGATGTACCGCGAGTGCTCGGTGAGCGCCGTGTCGAGGTCGCCGCGCGCCGCGTGCAGCAGCCCCCAGAAGAGGCTGACCTCGACGTAGCCCTGGTAGCGTTTGTCGTAATCGAGCACCAGCCGCTCGGCCTCCTCGGGTACGGGGCGGATCGCCAACGTGGTGCGGATGATTCGCTCCATGATCGACTTCTCGTCCAGCCGACCTTGTCGACTGCGGAGCGCTCGTTTGAGCCAGTCCACGGCCTCCTGGCGCCGCCCGGTCATCATGCAGAAGTCGGCGGCGGCCCGGCAGACGTCAGGGGTCAGATGGGCCTGTGCGGCCTGTTCGAAGACGGCGTCCGCGCGGTCGCGGAGGGGTCGGAGAGCCGTAGCAGGCGAGCCGCCGGCCTCCCGCCGCTCAAGCTCGTCCCGAATCATGCGTCCGAACAGGAGCAACGCATCGGACTTCAAGCGCCCCTCGAGCCGCCCGGCGAGCTGTTCGAGGATCTTGACCGCGGGCTCGAAACCCTGGTCGGTCCGAACGACATCAGCCACCTTGGCATGGATAGCGATGTTCTTGGGGGCCTTGGATAAGGCTTCGTTGAGGGCCTCCTCGGCCTTGTCGGCCTCACCCTGCCTGCGATAGAGCATGCCCAGTCGGAGCAGGTTCTCGGCGTCGTCCGGGCGACGACTTCGCATGGCCTCCCGTCGCACTAGGCTCTCGGCCGGATGCTCCTCCTCATAGCGATCGCGGGCCTGGTCGCGCAGCCACGGATCGATCGGCAGGCCGTCGGGGCCTCGGCGGGCCAGGCAGATCGCCTTGTGCAAGTGACCCGAGGCCTCCTCGCCGCTCACACGGGTTTTCTCCGCCAGTCGTGCCAGACCGGCATGGGCCTGGCCGTTCAGCGGGTTGATCATGAGGGCCATGAGGTAGGCGTCCTTGGCCTCGTCCTCCCCGAGCGCTTCCAGGGCCCTGCTCAGCCAGACGCGGGGCTGGTCGTACCACCGTACTTCCTCGGCCCCGATCCTGAGGGATTGCTTGGCGAGCTCCAGTTGTTCGTTTGCCAGGTCTTGCAGTTTCTGGAGCTTCTCGGGGCTCAGCGCGTCGTGCCGAGAGGTTTCGGCCTGGGCGGCCAATGCTCTGGCCAGCCCGACTCGGCCTTCGCAAATCCGGCCGGAGGCACCGTCGACGTTGAGCTCGGCCATACGTCCGTCGGCAAGCTGTCGGGCCAGCGACCAATCCTCGGCTTGCAGGGCCGCCTCGAACAGGTGTTCGAGCAGGGGCACGTTGTCCGGGTCGGCCTCGCAGGCACGCTTCAGGGTCTTGACGGCCGTGTCAGCCTGGTCTGTGCGGAGGGCGTACCTCGCGACGAGCCTGGCCCTTTTGGGCGAGGCCGGCAATTCCGCGAACGCCTGCATGACACGGGTGAGGCGCTGTTGCTCATTGAGGGAGGGCTCCACCTGGGCACGGAGGGCCTTCAGGCGGGCCCGGGCCTCGGCGAGGCGAACGGCATGGCCTTGCTTGGTGTGAGCGTCAAGCTGCTCGAGCGTCCGGTCTAGGATCTCGATCAAGCCGGCGCGGCGCTCCGGCGAGATGTACAGCGATGCAAGACGCCGGGCCGCCTCGACCTCGGAGGGATCGGCGTTCAGGGCCTTGGTGTAGGCGCGCCCGGCCTCCTCAAGCAGCTTGTCGTCATCGGAATCCCTGGCGATGAATTCGGCGACGTTGCCGAGCGCGAGCCAGTCTGTCGCCGTGGGGGCACCCAGCATGGACTCGGCCTGGGCGGCGTCGGCGGCCTCGGCTTCCAGTCGCGCGGCGATCCACCAGATGCGTACAAGCTTCCTTGCCTTGGCGTCCAGATCCGTCTCATCGGCCGCAGCGGCGTCGGGCGAGGTCCGCGCTTGCGGGAGGAGTGACCGAACCGCATGCGCCGCGTTGGCTGCGGCGTTGTGCGTGTGGCCCATCTTGAGCTCGCCTTCGGCCCGCAGGGCCAAGGCGCGTGGATCGCCCGGGCGATGCTCCAGGACGTCATCCAAGAGGTCCGAGGCCGGACCGAACAGGTCCTGATCGACCAGGGCCCGCATGAGGATCAGCTTCACGTGCAAGGCGTGGTCGGGCGCCGAATGCCAGCTCAACATGCGGTCGGCCTCGTAGTATCGGGCGATGGCGGGGATGGGCAGCTGGCGGGCCCAGAGGATCTGTCCCAGCAGGAGCCGGCCTCGCCAATGGTCCGGTCCCATCTCGATGTCGGCCTGCTCGTGGGCCTGCTCGGCCTTGGTGATCAGATCGTCTCTCTGTGCGGGCTCCGCTTCGGCCATGGCCAGGCACGTCTGGCCCAATATGCACCACATCCGATGGCGGCGCGGACGGTCGAGCAGGCCCCGGTAGCTTTCCCGATCGAAGGGTTGATCCAGTCCGCGCTGCAGGGCTTCGCGGGCTCGAGCGAACTGGCTCGACTCGAGCAAGCGCTGCCCCAGCTCGACGTAAAGTCTCAGATCGTCCGGCGTCTGCTCGATGGCCTCGCCGAGCAGGTCGACGCCCTTGCGGGGCTTTCCGGCGATGGACCAGTAGGTTGCCTCGGCCAGGGCGGCGTCGGCGCCGCCGGCCCCGAGCTCCGCGGCCTTGTCCAGGAGGCTGCGGATGTCCTCCAGGTAGGCCGTCTTCTCCCTGTCGGAGAATCGCAGTCCTCGCGCGGCGGCCTGTCGCATCTCGTCTTGGAGCCTGCGCATGCGAAACTCGGCGAACCTGAGCCGAGCCTCGGCGTTGTCGGGCGCGGCGGTGATCACCTTGGTGTAGACCTCTTCGACCGGGTCGGACTGGGACCGCCGAACGGGCTCGTCGGTCTCCTGAGCCTGGCGCATGCCGGCAAGCCGTCGAGCGAGGGCATCGGCGATCTCGACATCGTCGGGCGCAAGCTCATTGGCGCGTCGCATGGCGGCGAGGCTCTGGTCGGCGTAGTTGGAGTCCTCGAGGACCAGACCGGCCAGCCCGATCCCCTTGGCCAGGTGGGCCCGGGCGTTTTCAGGATCGAGCGAAAGGAGGGCCTCGGCGTCCTGGAGGAGGTTGGCATGGCTCTTGGCATCGGGCGAGAAGCGGACCAGCTCGAGGCGGAGCTCGACGCGTTCGTTATGCGCCGGGAGGTACTGGGCCCTGGCAGAGATGGCCTTATCGAAGCTGGCCAGGGCCCGCGAGGCGTCACCGAAGGCCTTGGCGACGCGACCCTGCTCGACGATCCAGCGAGGGTCGAGGGTGTCGCTGTAGGCTCCGCCGTAGGCCCCCATCGCGGCGAGCATCTCACCGGCCCGGCAAGCCTCCACGGCCTTGGCCACGTAGAACGCGGGATCGCGTCGTTGCCAGCGCTTGGCGAGAAAGGCCGTCGCGCCGGCCACGACGATTAGCGACAGGACGACCACCAGGAGGATGGTCTTCTTGCCGGATGTCTTCCGTTTCCGAGGTAGCTGCTTACGACGTCGCCTCGTTGCCATGCGTGCACCCTATGCTCGATCCGAGCGATGGACAGGCCAGGCTTGCATCGTAGCAAGCCCACGGCCTGTGCCGCTACCCCTACCGTGAGACGGCGAACCTACCTTCGGATCAGGCGTCTGAGTGATTGGGTCAGGCGGCCCATGCCGTCCTGGCTGATCTGCAAGGCCAGCTCGAAGAGGGAACTCATCGTCTCGAGAAACTCGAGCATGTTTTCGAGTCGCTGGCGGTAGATGGCGGCCTCCTCGTCGTCGTCTTTGGGCGGGACGTCGTCCTGAGAGGCGACCATTTCGTGACACCGGCGGATGACCTCGAGGATGGGCTCGACCTCGCGGCGTTTGCGTTGCTGGGCGATGGTCTCGAACATGGCCCAGACGTCGGTCTCGCTGATGAAGTAGTCCTTGCGATCCCCCATCTGATGCAGGCGTTTGATCAGGCCCCAATCTTGAAGGGCGCGGAGGTTCATACTGGCGCTGCCGCGGGAGATCTGGAGCTGAGCCATGACGTCGTCGGTGCAGAGGGGCTGGGTCGAGACGTACAGCAGGGCGTGCAGCTCGGCCATGGTACGGCTGATACCCCAGTAGGGTCCCATCTCGCCCCATCGTCGGATGAACAAGGCCTTGGACTCCTCGATCGAGCTGGTCATGGCGGGTCTCCTCATTGCTTTCAGAACGATCTGAAACCATTGTAGCGGCTGCCAGGGGGTCCGCCGAGCTCGCGCCCTTGCTGTCGGCGTGGCGGCTCCGCATAATGGCCGGACCCCACATGTCGTTGGGCTTGAATGGAGGACGCACCTTTGGCTGAACCGCTCCGTGGCATCCGTGTACTGGATTTGTCCCGCCTTTTGCCCGCGCCGTTCGCCACGATGATCCTGGCCGATTTGGGCGCCGACGTGATTCGCGTCGAGAGTCCGCGAGGGGGTGACCGGCTTCGGCTCATGCCGCCCTACGTCGAGGGGATGAGCGCCTATTTCATGACGATCAACCGGAACAAGCGGTCGGTGGCCATCGACATGAAGAGCCAGGCCGGGCGTGATGTCTTCTTCGAGCTGGTCAAGACGGCGGACGTGGTGGTCGAGGGTTTCAAGCCGGGCACGGTCGATCGACTTGGGGTGGGTTACGAGCACGTTCGCGCGGTCAAGCCGGACATCATCTACTGCTCGCTCTCGGGCTACGGTCAGACGGGCCCCTTCCGGGATCGGGCCGGTCACGACATCAACTTCATGGGGATCGGAGCGGCCTTGGATCTGATGACCGATCCGGAGGTCAAGCCGCGGATCCCGGGTCTGTTCCTGGGCGACCTGAGCGGGGCGTACTACGCGACGATCGGCATCATCTCAGCGCTGGTCCAGCGTCAGCAGCGTGGTGAGGGGGCGTACGTCGACGCGTGCATGCTGGACGGTTTGATCGGCCTGCACACGTTCCTGTCGGCGCGACATCTCGCGGCGGGTCTTCCCGCCGAGCACGGCACGACGCAGATGACCGACGCGGGTCCGTGCTACCAGGTCTACGAGACGAAGGACGGAAGGTTCGTGACGTTCGCGCCGCTTGAAGCTCGCTTCTGGGAAGCGTTTTGCCGATTCGTCGGCCGTGAGGATTGGATTCCGCGGCAGTGGGACCAGGCCCTCGTGCCCGAGATGCAGGAGCTGTTCAAGCAGCGGACGCGCGACGAGTGGGTGGCGCTCTCGGCCGAACATGACTTCTGCTGCGAACCCGTGTTGACGCTGAGCGGGGCCCTGCATCACGAGCAGGTGGTCGCGCGGGAGATCGTGGTTGAGGCCGAGGACCCCGTCGCTGGGCCGATCCGCCACGTCGGTCCGGCGATCCGGTTCGGCGACGGTCGGGGTGGGGTTCGCCTGCCCGCCCCCCAGGTGGGCGAACACACCCGTGACGTGCTGTGCTCGGCGGGCTTGTCGGCGGATCGGATCGAAGAGCTGCTCGATGAGGGGGTGATCGCAGAGCAACGTCCCGAGGTCGACTGACGGGCCCGCGCCCTGAAGATGTCCTACCCTCTTCGGCGCGACGACGCCTCGTCGTCGCGCGATCGTCTCAAGAACGCGAACCACACCAGCACACAGGCCGCGGGCACGGCGAAGATGACGGGCCACCATGTCCGCCACTGCTGGTAGGGCTTCGGTGCGACCGCCGCTTGCCGCGGGATGGGCCGGCGGGCGACGTGGAGCTCAACGCCGGAGAGCACTGGGGGCTCGCATGCATGCGGGCTGGCCAGGTCGAGGCGCCACTGCACGAATCGCTGAAGGACCGGAACGCCGTCGGCCGACGCCGCGATACCGCTGGTGGTCGAGGGCGAAGTGGCGAAGGTCGTGAGCGGCGTCGACGTGATGTCTTGCCACGCGGCATAGGGTAGCGCGGTGCGGTTCGCGGCGGTTCGCAGTTTGAGCGTGACCCGGTCGCCGCGTCGCCCCTGGGGTGCAAGCTCGATCTTCGCATGGTCAAGCCGATGGACCCCCTCGCCGAAATCCAGCACGCGACCGAACATGGCGCCGGTCATCGCACCCCGGACGACGTCATCGGCCGCCCTGGCCGTGACGCCGTGTAGCTCGATGCGCTGGCCGATCCCGGTGAGTCGCACCTGACCGATCCACGTGCCGGGTCGCAGACCGAGATCGGCGATGAGGTCGAGCACGAGAGTCGTCGATTGGTGGGCGGCCAGGACGAAGGTCGGGGCGTCGTCCTGATCGGGCTTGTGCTTTCTGAGCGGCGACTTGGCGTCGGCGACAAAGACGTCGGTGGTGAAGAACGTCTCGGCGTCGGTGCGGACCGGTCGGTCCGGTTGGGTCGCGGCCTTGGACCTGGCGCTTTCCGTGGCCGCGACATACACGCCGTGAGGTTTGCCGACCGGGCTCGGGTGCAGTGTCAGGTGCAGGGCCCTGCCCGGCGGGAGGTCGGCCGGGCGTAGCTCGAGGTACCGACACTCTCCGAGCGTGTTGCCGACGACGAGGGTGGGCTCGGGCAGCGACAGCGTCGCGTTGCCGAACGCATAGACCGTGTCGTTCGGCGATTTGCCTTGTTGCTGCTTGAGGTCGCCCTTCCACGCTCGCTTCAGCTCGGGGTCGGCGGGCAGGAGCGAGACGCTTTCGCGTGCCAGCAGCGGCCTGGCCTTGACGCCGGAGACCTGCATGACCGGCTGGGTCAGACCGAGCGCTTCGTCCTCCGGCCAGGGGGCGTCGAGGATGAGGCGATCGTTCGCGGCCAGCACGTAGAGCCGCCGCCGGGCCCGGGTCATGGCCGTGATCCCCCCTGCCGCATGGCGAAGGCTGAATCGCCGGATCGGCCTGCCCGAGACCAGATCGACCGCCATCACGTATGCCGCGTTGACGGCCTCGTAGGGTCCGGCGAACAGCACGGTATGCTCGTCGGCGGCGACGCCGGCGTACCGGAACTTCTTGTCGAAGGCCTCTCGGTAATCGAACTCGGCCAGGCGGCCGGACTTGCCCTGCCAGCGGTAGATGCTCTGCGACCCGGAGACGTAGAAGAGATCCGTGGCGGTTGCGGACAGCCGGCCGTGCGGATGGAGGATGATCGGTTGTGGCGACTCGCCTTGCTTCTCGGCGGGCGCGCTGGCCGTCACGGTGGTCGGGCTCGAACCGGCGGGGACGGTCTCGGCGGACCGACGGGCCTGGAGGTGGTGCGGCGCCTTCGGCTCGACCCACCAATAGCACGACCGTGCCGCATCCCACGCCAGGGCCTGACCGGGATTCGGGCCGAACATCTTTTCGACGAACGCCCAGGCGCCGGAGGTCGGCTCGACACGGACCAGGCTCGCCCCCGCATGGGCGCAGAGGATCTCCAATCGGTTGTCGCGCCAGGTCATGTCGGCCAGGAGCGCGGGGTTGGCCCAAGGCCGCTGGGCGTCGTGCTTCGGCAGGACGATGCTCGGGCCGACGGCGAGCTCGAGCGGAACCACGGCGGGCCGGTATGCGCCCTCGCTGCCTATCTGTAGGGCGACCTCGCACGGTGGGTCGGCCATGGCGAAGAACTTGCGGGGCCCGCCGCCGAAGAGCGGAATCCACTGGGGAGTCGGTCTGCCGTCACCCTTCGTGCCGGGGGGCGGCGCGTCCAGGGCGGGCGGCGTCTGGCCGTGTACGAGGCCGGCGGCCGTGAACTGACCGCGAATGGGATCGACCGTCAGCAGCAGCTCATGCCACAGGTCCGGCTGGATGGCGTGACCGTCCACGACCGGCTTGGGTTGCATCTCGATCGCCGCCAGACGGCCCATGTATCCGCCGGATGAGGCGACCCGCATGCCGGACAGCAGCTTGATTGTCGGACCGACCGTGGCCTTCGAGCCGGACACGACGAGGCGGACGAGGTCGGTCTCGCGCAATGCCGGGGCCTGCTCGGGGATCCGGAACCCGAGCCGCAAGTGAAACGGGGCCCTGGGCATGGTGAAGGTCCTGACGAGTACGTCGCCATGATCTCGGAGGCCACGGACCGCCAGCGGGAAACGATCTGCTTCGCGACCGGCAGCATTGCCGGCTCTGCCCGAGGTGGACCACGCCCCCGGCGAGCTCGGGTCATCGTGCAGGCCCACCTGAGCAGGGAAGCTGATGCGCGTCGTGCCATGCTCTGTTCGCGCGACGCGGAGACGGCCCGTCGTGCGGACGGGTGCGTCGAGATCGAGGCGGACGACGGCCGTGGCCGGTCCGCCACCGACGGTTGCCGGGGGCGAGGCCTGCCAGAGTTGCCAAGCTCGGACGAGGACGTCGAACAGGGGCTTGCCCTCGATGCGGATCGAGCGTGCGTACCGCCCGTGGATCAGGCCGAGGCAGGGAACCCCATTGGCCAACGGCCTGGAGCGGCCCTGATCCGGTGACGGCGGTTCGGCTCCGGGCTCATCTTTGCGAGCGTCGCGCGTGGTGATCGGATGCGACGTCGCGGTGGTTGAGCTTGCCGGCTGCGTCGAGACCGGTTGCCGGACGGCGCCGGCGGGCAATTCGACCAGGTCGATGTCCGCCTGGCCGTGGGTCAGGTCGATCACCGAACGGAGCACGTAGTCGACGCCGGGGCGGAGGATGACGCCCGTTTGGCGCCAGGCCTGGCCGTCGTGGAACTCGAGCGTGCCATCGCGTCGCGACCGGGAGCAACGCACGGCGACAGCCCCTGTGCGCCCCGGGAAGCTGAGCAGCACGACATGGCCGTTCCATGCTTGGCTGCGACCGAACTGCTCGCCTTCGAAGCGGAACCAGAGCAGGTCCTCCAAGGTGGCCTCGTCACCGTCGGGCACGGTGATCGGTGGAAAGGCCCAGACACCGTCGCGACTCAAGGCGGCCCATTCGGTACGGCCAATGTGGACTAGCCCAGGTGCCGTGGTGGTCCGGCCCGTGGATTTGGGTTGTGTCGCGTTCGATGTGGGGCGAGGGTCCAGCGGTTGCCAGGTCAGGGCCCGGACGAGATCGCCCATTTCGACGCCGCCGTCGGTAGGGGGACGGGTCGGGCCGACGTCGTAGGCCGCTAGGGGATGCAGGGCCGAGGCGACGTCGGAGACCGCCAGACAGGCGGTGCATGCGAGCAGCGCCGCGAGGGGCGGCCACGGTCGCCGAGGCGGTGGGACGGCGTCCGGCAGCGCGGTGCGTTGGATGCAATCGCCCCGCTGGTCGGACGACCACCTCATTCGGCGACGGCTGTGACGGAGGTACTTCATAGCGGCTGAGCTACGTCCGTGTCGGTGTGGCGTTCGGCGTCGAGCCGGCGAGGACGGCGGGCCCCACGGGCAAGACCTCTACCACGAGCCTAGCGAACGGACGGGTGTTTGTCACTGGCGGCAGGCCCGCCCTTTCCGTCAGCCGAGCGGGGCAGATTGAGCATGGCGTCGAAGTGGTCGTCGAGCGCCTCGGCGAGGCCGTCGCCGCCTGCGCGGTCGCGGGCTCGATGGTCGATGAGGCGTTCGGTGCGGTCGGTGATGCGGGCGAGCTCCTCGGTAGCCGGGAGGCGCAACGGCAGGACGCGGAGCAGGTTGATTTTGATCTGGGCCTGTCGGCGGCCTTGCTCCTGCGAGAGGTAGCGATACACGCGCGTCGCCGCCCGGCTGTTCAGGTAGGCCAGGACGTACGCCCAGGTCAGGCCCCATCGCCCGGCGGCGTCACGTAGCAGCCCCGTGAACAAGGTGTTGTCGGTGTAGTGGATCGTGCCGTTCTGGCGAAGCAGGGCCGCGACGAGGCAGTCGCCCGTCTGACGGAGGAGGATGCGCTGTGGGGCGTGATGGACGGCCGGATCGCCCTGCCAGTCCCAGTACTCATCGCGTCGGCTGGGCCGGCCGCCGCGTCCGACGCCCTTGACGCCCGGACGGGGTTCGTAGGTCACGTCCACCCATCGGTGCCGGGCCGAGGGTCTGTCCCACCACACACGGTAGCGTTCGATCTGTTTGCCCTGGAGGAGGCGCTGCATGCCGTCGTGCTTCCGCTCGGCGTGGAACAAGCGGTGCCTGCAGTTCCGCGTGTGGATGCCCACGTCCTTGATGTCGATCACCGAAGCCAGCGGTACGAGGTCGCCTTGGCGCCGGCTCGACCAGTCTGCCTGCCCGGTTTCCGTGGCATCCGTGAGCCAACCGCCCAGCGTCCGGCCGAGGCCGGCCTGGATCGCAAGATTCTCCGGCGTCGGGTCGAACACCATCGCTCGCGGGGCGGCCAGGAATCGTCCTTGGGACGCCTCGCGCTGGACGAGGGGCTCACCGCGGGTCGCCTTGGAGCCGACGGGCATCCTCAGGAACCGTGTTGTGGCCCTTCGCCGACCACGAACCAGAACGAAGGCGCAGGCGCCGATGTTGCGTTGGAACGTGGCGTCGGGCAGACGCAGGACGCTCTCCAGTCGGTGCTCGAGCAGTCGTCGACGGAGGTGCTCCTTGCCGGCCAGCGTCAACCACGAGTCGCTCGTGACCATGGCAAGCACGCCGCCGTCGTCGAGGAGGCTCAGCGAGCGCTGAAGGAAGTAAACGTACAGGTCGTCCTTGTAGCCGAAGCGGTCGGTCAGCTCGGGACCGTAGTCGAGCCGGACCACATCGCGCTGGCCGAGGTAAGGGGGGTTGCCGATGATGAGGTCGTACCGATCCGGTCCGGGAGGGTCGTCGAGCAGGAAGTTGCCCGGCACGGTGGCTGCCTCGGGGACGGCCGACTGCGTCTGATGGACTGCCTCGGGACGGAGGTCCATACCGTACAGGCGCGCCCGGTTCCCAAGACCTCGCTGGCGTAGCTGCTCTTCCATGGCTTGCAGGAACACACCGTCGCCGACGGCGGGATCCAAGACGTGGAGCCTGCGTCGCCGAGCCATCCTGGCGTTCTGGAGCCGGGTCTCAATGGCCGCGCGGCAGAGCCACATGGCCAGGGGCTCGGGTGTGGCTACCGTGCCGGTGGGGTCGATGCGCCGTCGTCGCCGTTGAGGGTTGCGGGGCGATCGATTCGGCGGCGCGAGCGGGTGCGTCGCGGGAGGCATCAGATGCGAGTGCCCTGGTCGATGTTTCGGGTAACGCGGATGGCCCGGGTACCCTTCAGTTGTCCGAGCCGTCCGGCGAACTTCCGCCGCCCCTCGACCTGGATCTCGACCTCGCTGCCGGCCGGGCGCTCGGTTTCGATGATGTCGCCGGGCTGGAGGGTCATGAGGTCGCCCAGTGTCAGGGTGGTCTCGGCGAGGAAGGCGCGGACGTTCACGCGGGAATGCTTGACGTTGCTGCTGAGCTCGACGACCTGCCGCTCGCTGATGGCCTTCTGCTGATAGAGCAGCCAGCTCTGGGTCGCGAGCTTGTCCATCACCGGTTCGATGACGTTGAACGGGATGCAGAGGCTCATCGTGCCCGCTCGGGCGCCCATCTTGAGCTCGAAGCCGACGACGACGACCACTTCGTTGGGGGCGACGATCTGCACGAGGTGCGGATTGGACTCGGTCTCGTTGAGCTGGAACTCGACCTCGACCAGGTTCGACCAGACCTCAGTGAGGTTGTTGAGGGCCCGGTCGAGGATCCGCGAGATGAGGCGCTGCTCGATGCTGGTCAGCGGGCGCTGGGGGACGTACATCTCGGCGTTGCTGCCGCCGAGGAGTCGGTCGATGATCGGATAGATAATCAGCGGGCTGAGCTCGAGGCACATCTGGCCCTCGAGGGGCGGCGCCGCCAGGAGGTTGAAGACCGTCGGGTTGGGCAACGAATAGATGAACTCGCTGTAGGTGAGCTGCTCGGTCGTGGTCACGCGGACCTCGACAATGGTGCGCAGGAAGCCGCTGAGGGCGGCGCCAAAGTTCCGTGCGAAGCCCTCGTGAATGGCTTCGAGGGCCCGCATCTGGTCCTTGCTGACGCGTTCGGGGCGCTTGAAGTCGTAGGTGCGGACCTCGGGCGTGGCCACCTTGGAGCGGGGCGAAACGAAGGTGTCGTCTTTGTCCTCCGAGACCTGCCCGCTGTCGACGGCGGCTAGTAGGGCATCCACTTCTGACTGGTCAAGTACGTCGGCCATGGGCGCGCTCCTCGCGCACTATGCCCCGGCTGGGCGGATTCCATCCTTCTCCACTTATCGGACAGAACCGCCGTGAGCATGAGGACTTGCGGTCGAAATCACCCTTTCCGCAAGCCCCGCTCTACCCTCACTATACGATCGGATCGGATGCCGAAGCCACTTGAAGGGCATCTGAGCTTTGGGTGGGTCTGGATCGGCCGGAACGGCCTGGAATGGCGCAAGGTTATAACAGGAAAGGACATAGGCCGCTGAGGACGGTTCACGGCTCCAGGGGTGCGCCTCTGTGGTCCGAGTGACCGGATGGGCGGGTGAGGCGCGGCAGCGGTCGTGGAGGACTGGATGGGGTGGACCCGCTCCGGCACGAGGCCCATAATGTGCAGCATCGGGTGAAGCCATGGAATTCGAGATCGCCTGCACGTGCGGGCAGGACATGCTGGTGGAGGATCAGTACGTCGGGGGTGAGGTGGAATGCCCCGGCTGCGGGGGGCTGCTGATGGTTCCGCCGCGGCCGGTTGACGAAGGCGATGTGCCGGTGGTGGCGCCTCTCGCCAGCCCGGCGAATCAGACCTACGTCGGATCGAGGCAAGCCCCTCCCCCACCACCGCCACCCACCCCGAAGGACCACCCCACGGACCTGGGATACGGCATGCCCGGAGAGGACGTGGAGCGAGTCCATCCCAAGGCCATCATCGCCGTGGTTCTGGGGGTGATAGGCATCGTCGGCTGCCCGATCATCCCGAGCATCGCGGCGCTCGTGCTGGCCTCGCAGGCCAAGCGCGACATTCAAGACCACCCGGGGATGTACACCGGAGCAGGTTGGGCGACCCTGGCCCAGGTGCTTGGAGCCTTACCATTGCTCTTGCTGATGTTGGGCTTGCTGGCGGCCCTGATGATACCTCAGCTCGTGCCGCCCGACTAAGGCATGCAGCTCACCCCGCCCGCACCTCATCACGGATCGCCAGCAATTCCTTCATGACGTTGTGGTTGTTGCCCTGCCAGTCGGCGCGTCCGAACGAATCGTGCAGTTGGCGGTAGAGGGCGAAGAGGCGCTCGTAGATCGGCTGGGCGATGGGGTCGGGTTCGTAGACCTTGCCCTTGAGCTCGCCCATGGCCGCCTGGGCATCCTCGATCCTGGCATAGCCGCCTTGGTCCGGCCCGGCCACGACGGCTCCGAACATGGCGGATCCGAGGGCGCACGTCTGGGACGACTTGGACAGCTTCATGGGGCGACCGGTGACGTCGGCGTAGATCTGCATGAGGAGCGTGTTCTTCTCGGCGATGCCGCCGCAGTTGACCACCTCGGTAACCTTGAGGCCGTACTCCTCGAAGCGCTCCATGATGACGCGAGCGCCGAAGGCGGTGGCCTCGATGAGGGCTCGGTAGACCTCGGCCGGGTTGGTGTGGAGCGTCTGGCCCAGCAGCAGGCCCGTCAGCCTGGGATCGATGAGCACGGTCCGGTTGCCGTTGTTCCAGTCGAGGGCGAGCAGGCCGGTCTCGCCGGGCTTGAGCTTATCGGCCTGTTTGGTCAGGCGTTTGTGGGCGCTGCTCTTGCCGCCGGCGAACTGCTGGACGAACCAGTTGAAGATGTCCCCGACGGCCGATTGGCCCGCCTCGAGGCCGAAGCAGCCGGGCACCATCGACCCGTCCGCGATGCCGCTGACGCCCGGCACGTCGGCAAGGGGCTTGTCGTTGGGGTGGACCATCATGTCGCAGGTGCTGGTCCCGATGATCTTGACGAGTGTGCCGGGCTTGATGCCGGCCCCGACGGCGCCCATGTGGGCATCGAGCGCCCCGACGGCGACGGGCAGTCCGGCGGGCAGGCCAAGCTGCTTGGCCCAGACCTCACAGAGCTCGCCGGCCGGCTCGGCGGAGGTGTAGGCCTTGTCGTATAGCCCTTCTCGTCGCAGGGCGCCGAGCTGGGGGTCGAGCTTGTCGAGCATGTCGGCCGCGGGCAGTCCCCAGGCCGCGTTGAACATCGCCTTGTGACCGGCGGCGCAGGTGCTTCGCTTGAGGTTGGCGGGGGTGTCGCAACCGACAAGCAACCCGGGGATGTAGTCGGCCTGCTCGACCCAACTGGCGGCACCGGCCATGACCTCGGGGGCCACACGCAGGCAGCGCAGGGCCTTGCTCCAGAACCACTCGCTGCTGTAGGCCCCGCCGCACTTGGCCAGATACTCCGGGTGGACCCTGGCGGCGACGTCGGTGATCTCCTGGGCCTCGGCGTAGCTGGTGTGGTCCTTCCAAAGCCAGGCGTAGGCGTTGGGGTTCTTCTTGAAGCCGGGCCGATCGGCAAGGGGCTCACAGCGCTCGTCGAGGGGCAGGGGCGTGCTGCCGGTGGTGTCCACGCCGATGCCGATGATCTTGTCCGGCTTGAAGCCCTTCTTGCCTTTGGCCTTCTTCAGCGCGGACCTCACGCACTTGACCATGCTGTCGCGCCAATCGGCGGGGACCTGTCGCGCGAGGTTGGGGTCCTTCTTGTCGACGATGACGCCGTCGTCGCCGCTGGCGTAACCGTCGACGGCCGTGGCGATCTCCTGGCCGTTGGCGACATTGACGATCAGCGCCCGCGCGCTGTTCGTGCCGAAATCGAGTCCGAGTGTGAACTTGGCCATCACCCTGTCCTCCTGGTCACCCGCGTGCGCCGTACTTGGCCACCAGAGCCATCACATGCTGGTAGTTTTCGAAACTGACGTTGTCGGGCACGGAGTGATCGCTGTGGTAGATGTACCCGCCTTTGACTTTCGCCGCCGTGAGCTTCGTACGAATCTCCTCTTCGATCGGGCCTGGATCGTCGAGAGCCATCTTGCGGACGTCGATGCCGCCCATGAACGCCAGGTGCTCGCCGTAGTCTCGCTTGAGCTGCACCAGGTCCATCTTGGCCTTGACCTCGAGGGGTTGGAGGCAGGTGAAACCGGCCCGGATATAGGCCGGGACGAGGGCGTTGACGCAGCCGCAGGAGTGCAAGATGACGGGCAGGCCGCGCGCGTTGAAGAAGTCGCAGGCCCGCTTGTGGACCGGAAAGATGATGTGGTCGTACATGGCCGGGCTGAACAGCGTCGCGTTGCGGTAGCCGTTGTCGTCGTAGAGGAAGGCGCCGTCGAAGTGGAACCCCCTGGCGAGCATCTCCTCGGCGCAGTGGATGACCAGCTCGACCTGCGCGCCCATCAGATCCTGGACCCAGCCGGGATCGAGGGCCATCTCGGTGAGCAAGCGTTCGCTGCCGACGACTCCCTGCGTCCAGTCGTATCCGAACGCGGCGCTGAAGGTAACGAACTTGCCGGCGTCGGCGTCGGCCTGGTTGTCTTTCAGGGCCTGGTCGCAGTCGATGCGGTCGGGGTGAAAGGCCAGTCTGGTCTTGTTGGCCTCCCAGGCCCGGCGTGAAGTGACCGTGAAATCGATGCACTCGGGGGTGCTGGTCGCGTGCTTCCAATTCTTGCGCGTGGCGCCGTTAGCGTCTTTGAAGATGGTGAACGCGTCGGTCTCCTCCAAGACGGTGTGCTCGAACCGGAACGAGCAATCGGCACCGCAGCCGGCGAACTCGTAGCCGAAGTAATCCGCGGATGACAGGTCGTGTGGCAGCCCTTCGCCGTGCCAGCGTTCTTCCGTCGTGTCCCAAGGGCTGTCTGAAATGGGAACGCGGTCGGGCTCGTGATGCTTGAGAGAGCACAGAACGCGTTCGCGCGAGGTCATCGCCATGGACGAACTCCATGGACGGAAACGGCTCTTGGGCACCCCCCAAGCGCCGCTCCATCGGCTCGCAACGCCATTATGTCCCTAATCGAATGAAATGCAACGACTAACAGACCCGAACCGTCAGATTCTTCAGCGGTGGGTTTTCGGCGGCGAGCGGGGCTCGGCCCGGCAGGCTCAACCGGCCAGGTCGGCGAGGGGCTCGAACGCCTGCCGCAAGGCCTTGATGGCTTCGGCGCTACGGTTGTCGCACGGGGCTCGAGTGATGGGTTGCACCGGCAGGCCCCATGTCTGCCAGATGACCTTGCCGGCCAGAGGCCAACCGACCGTGGAGGACCGCTTCAGCAGGTGGTTGATGCGGCGCTGGCCCTGGATTGCCTCGTCGTGCCTGCCGGCGTGAAAGTCCTTTTGGACCTGAGCCATGACGCTGGGCCAGATGTTGCACCCGCCGCCGATGACGCCCACGGCCCCGACGGCCAGCGACGGTAGAAAGACGTGCTCGGCGCCGGCGAGGACATTGACCCTACCCTCGGCGGCCTCGACCATCGCGAGCATGTCGTCGCCCTGGAGCGCGCGGTATTTCATCGTGACGATATGCATGCCGTCGTCCAAGAGGCGTCGCATGAGGTCGGGCGTCACGCTGCGTGGGCCTCGGCCGTAGGTGTCATAGAGCGCCAGCGGCAGGTCGGTGGCGCGGGCGACGGCGGTGATGTGCTCGTAGATGGGGTCGGGTCCCTCGGGGATGTCGTCCGGGATGACCAGGGCGACGGCGTAGACGCCGGCGTCGGCAGCGGCCTCGGCGAGCTTGAGGATGTTGGGGATGTCGTTGCAGCCGCCGATGTGGGGCACGACGGGCAGCCGGCCCTTTGCTGCATCGATCGCGACGCGGAAGACGCGCTCACGTTCAGACCAGTCGAGGTATCTCCATTCACCCAACGCGCCGGTCAGAAAGAGTCCACTGACGGGTCGATGACAGAACCACTCGACGACCTCGGCGAGGGCGGACTCGTCGATCCGGTCGTCCTCGGTGAAGGGGGTGAGCACGGGGGGAATCACGTCGCGAAACGTCTCAGGGGCGGCGGGGGGCATCGCGGTATCCTTTACGTCCTCAACGGTCGGGGTGCTGTCTGGCGGCGACGGATCCCATGATACGACGCGCGAGCGACTGAATCTACCGAGCCGACTTGCCGATGTGACCTGCGTGTCCTGCGCGGATTCGGTCGCGCGGCGGGTGCGCTCCGCCAGGGTTGACACGGCCGTAGACGGCGCAGATAGTCGCCTGATGGAGGTAGGTCGCTACCGTGAGCGGGACGCATTCCCGTTGCGGCTTGACGAGCCAGTCGAAGAACGGTACCCCACGAGGAAACGACATGACCGACACCGACGAACCCAAACAAGATCCAACCCCGACGCCGGAGGAGCCTCAGATCGATGCGGAGCTCGAAGAAGGAGGCGGCCTGCCGGGCTGGTTCAGTTGGATCCTGATCATCGCAGCCGCGGCGATCGGCGGGTACATGCTCGGGGCCCAGGGCGTCAAGCCGGCCGGGGGCATGGACGCCAACAAGCTCCTGCTTGAGAAGGCCAAGATGCAGAAGGAGGTCGACAGCTTCAAGGAACGGGCCCAGGAAGAGCTCCGTCGGACGATGGAACGCGCAGACCAGAAGGCCGAGCAGCTCGCGGCGCAGTTCTCGCGGGAGATGATCCGGCGGGGTCTGCTGCGTGACGGGTTGGAAGATGAGCTGGGTAAGGTGAAGGCGGATCTCAGCAAGACCGCCGAACGTCTGGCCAAGTCCGACGCCAAGCCTGAGGCGCGTATCGAGGCCGCCACGAAGGGCATCCAGGCTGCCCGAGAGCAGATCGACAAGATCCAGAAGGCCTACGACGTTCGGAAGGTGGCCGTCGAGAAGGTCTCCAAGATCGGGACGATCGACCAGGTTCTTGACGTTCTCAAGCAGGACCTGGCGTACATCCTGCTGACCCGCTTTCGGGAACTCACCCCGCAGGCCAAGGCCGGGCAGGCGAACGCCCAGCGGGAATGGCAGGCCTGTTACCAGCGAATCGCGCGTCTGGATCCGAAACTCGGTCAGAAGCTGGCCAAGAGCTTCCCGGCCGCGGCCGGTCAGTCGCCGGCGGGCGCCGCGACGACGCAGACCGCGCCGTAAGCACGAATCCCTCGGCTCACGCCGCGGGTTGCCCCTTCCGCTCGGGAGACATCGTGGCTCACCCGCCGGGGTGATACTCCTTCGCCGAGGCACAGTGGCTTGCGCTGCGCCGTGAAACGACGTCCAGGATTCGGCTCAGCAGGAGCCTCGCCCTTTCGGCGGAGCGACAGATTCAACGGTCTTGGACTACGAGCGGCGGTACTCTGAGCGCAACGTCGAAGCCGATACACTGCCCTCGCCTCGCCCATCGAGGCGGGGGCGTCTTCGTTGGTGGGTGTGGACAGGGGTTGAGGTTCGGGTCTGCATGCCGACGGTAGCCTTGCGCCCGCAGGCGACCGGACGCTACAATGGTTGCCGTTGACAGGAGGCTTGCGTGAGCGATGCATTCGTCAGACGGGTTGCGTGGGTGTTCGCCGCGGTGGTGATGGTGTCGGCGATCGTGATCGGTTTGATCTGGTCGACCTCGGACGCACGGCAGCTTGAGGAGATCCAGATCGAGCTGGCCCGCGACGACATCGCCCATCGTCAGCGTGCGCTGTGGCACCTCGGCTCGGTCGAGCACCCGCGGGCCGAGGCGATCGCGACCGAGCTGCTCGCGTCCGCCAAGGAGTACCACATTCGCGAGGCCGCCGCATATGCCTTGCACAAGATGGAGCACGTCGACAGCTTCGACCGGCTGCGTGTCGCGGCGGAGAAGGAGCCGTTCGGCTGGGCCCGAGCCAAGATGATCACCTACGCCGCGCGGGTCGGGGGAAAGGACGCTTTGGCTTGGCTAAAGGGACTGGCGACCGACGAGCCGTCCTGGCAAGACCTGGGCGCGGCGATCGGACGCACCGAGCTGGGGGACTACGCCGCCGGCGCGACCGTGATCGGTTACCTGAGGTCCGCCGACGAGGGCATGCGCTCGCTGGCCGTCCACGACGTGACCGATTGGGTCCGCGACATGTCCGAGGCGATCGGACGCCCGGTGGGCCTGCCACCCGAGGGTCAGCCCCTCTCGGCCGAGCAGATCGAGGGGGTCATCGGCTGGTGGAACGATCACGTCACGCCGAAGCTGCTGCAAGACAACGTGGCGTGGAGCAAGCATGAGCATCCGCTGTGGCACCGGGTGCGCAAGCTCATGCGGAATCGCGAGCGTGCCCTTCGCACGCTCAACATCGGGTAGGCTCGGGTGGGCGAAGGCGCGCGGCCCGCGCGTCGCGTGGTCACCGGGGCACACTCGGCGAGCCCCGTCGTCGGCCTACTTCAGCTCGACCGACCAGTAGGCGTGATCGAGGAACTGCTTCCAGCTGGCGTACTTGGCGTGCCGCAGCTTGCCATGGATGATGGGGCTTCGCCGCGGCCTGGCCGGCGGCGTGATGAGCTTCATGCCGGCCTCGGCCGGGGTGCGGCCTCCCTTGCGGACGTTGCACTTGAGGCAGCAGCAGACGAGGTTCTCCCAGCTCGCGCTGCCGCCGCGGCTCCGCGGTACGACATGGTCGAGGGAGAGGTCGCTGGTCGGGAAGCGCTTGCCGCAATACTGACAGTGGTTCTTGTCGCGGGCGTAGATGTTGCGACGGTTGAGCTTCACGCCCATCTGCGGCATGCGGTCGTAGGTGATCAGCCGGATGATGCGCGGCACGGCCAGGCTGTAGCGGACGGTTCGGACCCAGTCGTGTGCCTCGGGCTCGAAGGTCCGCTGGAACTCGCTCACCTCGCGCCAGCTATCGAAGTCGTAGCTGAGGTAGTGGCCGTCCTCGATGTGAATGACCTCGGCGATGCGTCGAAAGAGCAGACCGAACGCGCGGCGAGCGTCGGTGACCCGAAGCGCCATGAAATGCTTGTTCAGGACCAGGACGTGGCAATCCAGTGCCGAGGCCTGCGCGATCATGCTTGTGAGCTCCCCTTCCTCCTGAGGGACGTTCAACGGACTTGTCGGACCCGCTCCTACTCCGGATTCTAAACGGCCCGCCCCGACCACTTCAAGGCAACTTGTGGAGGTGGTCGCGCGCAAGTATCCGCTTGCGCTAAGAATGCGCAAAGGCGGCGGCGAGGGTCCCGGTGAGACGAACCGCGAAAGCGGCGCCTAGTTGAGCTGGAGGTTGCGGAGGCGTTGCTCTTTGTCGTGGGTACGAAGGGCTTCGATCATCGGGTCGAGCTCGCCGACGATGATGCGGTCGAGGGTGAAGTTCTGGTTGATGCGATGGTCGCTGACCCGATTCTGCGGGAAGTTGTAGGTGCGGATGCGCTGGCTGCGATCGCCCGAGCCGATCATGTTGCGGCGGGCGCTGTCGCGCTGCTCGCGCTCCTTCTGGATGTGCATGTCGTAGACGCGTGACATGAGGATCCGACGGGCCTTGGCGCGGTTCTTGTGCTGGCTCTTCTCGTCGCGCATCGAGACGGTGATGCCGGTGGGGATGTGCTCGAGCTTGATGGCGGAGCTGACCTTGTTGACGTTCTGCCCGCCGGGGCCGCCGGCGCGGCTGACGTGCTCGATGACGTCCTTCTCCCAATCGATCTCGACCTCGACCTCTTCGGGCTCGGGCAGGACGGCAACGGTCGCGGCCGAGGTGTGGATGCGGCCCTGGGCCTCGGTGTCGGGCACCCGCTGGACGCGATGCCCGCCGGCCTCGTAGCCGAGGTCGGCGTAGACGCCCTCGCCCTTGAAGTTGAGGATGATCTCGCGGAAGCCGCCCATGTCGGTGGGCGCCGCGTCGAGGATCTCGCATTTGTAGCCTTTGGCCTGGGCGTAGTGCTGGTACATCTCGGCCAGGTCGCGGGCGAAGAGGGCGGCCTCCTCACCGCCCGTGCCGGCACGGATCTCCATGATGATCGAGCTGATGCCGGCGTCCTGGCCCATGACGACGAGGCCCTTGAGCTCCTCGAGGCGTTCGGCCTGCTGCTGTTCGAGCTCGGGCAGCTCTTCCTGGGCCAAGGCCTTGAACTCGTCGTCGGCCTCCGGGTCGCCGACGATGGCACGGGCCTCGTCGATCTGCCGGCAGATGTCCTGGTAGGCCCGGAAGGGCTCGACCATCCGGCGGAGGGAGCCTTCCTGCTTGCTGAGCTCGACGATCTTGTGGGGGTCGGAGGCGATCTCCGGCCGGTTCATCTGCTCGACCAACTCCTGGTGCTGGCGGGCGATCTCGTCCAGCCGGCCGACGAGCGCTTCTTCGGGGGTTGTGTTGGCCATGGTGCGGGCCCCTGGGCGATGGACCTTTTGGGGCAAAAATCACGCCGCGGCATCCGGAGCAACCGGACGATCGCGGCGTGGATCGTTCGCTAGGTCGCTACGACTTGGCGGCCTTGCCCTTCTTGGCCTTACCGGCGAAATAGTCGCCACCGAACTTCTTCTGGAACTTCTCGACCCGGCCGGCGGTGTCGACGTACCGCTGCTTGCCGGTATAGAAGGGGTGGCAGTTGGAGCAGATCTCGATGTTGAGCTTGTCGACGGTTCCCCGCGTGGTGAAGGAGTTCCCGCAACCGCAGGTGACCTGACACTCGACGTACTTGGGATGGATCTTCGGCTTCATGGCACGGTCCTCTTGCTGCTGGGCTATTCAGATCCGTCATTATAGCATCGGCGGGCCGGGGTGCAAATGGTGATTCTGCCGAAGAGATTGGGTGCCGGGTCGGAGGTCGCGAGCCATTGCGTCAAGCCACGACGTCCCGGCCATCCTCCACGGGCCCGAAGCTTCGATGGAGGGTGGATCGCAGCCGCCGCGCCTTGTGTCGCACCTGGCCGATAAGTAAAATTGAGTGTGGAAGGTACGGGCCCGATTGGGGATTGCAGGTCTACGGCGCGGTCACCCACCCGGCCCGGCACAGATGGACCGAACGTGGCGAAGCGTTCGCTCGTTTCCTCACCCTTGCCTCGCCGTGGGCGCCGCGGGCGGTCCGGTCGACTCGGAGAAGACACTCGCCATGAACGATTGGTTCGAGGCCGAGCAGCGCGTCGAGCGGGCGCAACAGCTCTATGAGTCTCAGCGCTGGCTGGAGGCTCTGGAGGAGATCTCCGCCGCGATCGAGATCAACCCGCACAACGCCAGTTGGCACTGCAACCGCGGGTATATCCTCGACCAGCTCGAGCGGTTCGACGACGCGATCAAGGCCTACGAACATGCCCTCGATATCGATCCGAACGACCGGGAGGCCATGACGGCGCTGGGGGTGGACCTGACTCGGACGGGTCGCTGCGCCCGGGCGTTGGACATCTTCGAGGAATGCGCCCGCCAATTCCCGGACTTCGAGCCGAACTACTGCCATCGGATCGTCACCTACGCCGAGATGGGCCAGCACGAGAAGTCGGAGGAGATGTTCTACCTGGCCCAACAGCTCACCGAGGAATGCCCGCACTGCTACTACAACATCGCCATTTCGCTGGCGGATCGGGAGCAGTGGGACCGGGCCATCTGGTGCTGGGAGAAGACCCTCGAGCTCGATCCCCAGTACGTCGGCGCCAAAGCCCGCGTGGCCGAGGCCTACCGGGCCAAGGGCGACTTCAGCGCGGCCAAGGAGTATTACCTGGCCGAGCTGCGCGAAGACCCCGGCGACGTCGAGCTGCTGGCCGAGCTGGCCGACCTGCTGCTGGAGATGGGCGAGAACGACGCGGGGCGGGAGAAGTACCGCCAGATCATCGAGCTCGACCCGGAGAACGCCGAGGCCTACGCGGCGCTGGGGCAGCTTGCGGTGGCCGAGGGCGAGTACGAGGTCGCGCTGGATTGCCTGCAGACCGCGCATCAACTGGACGAGCAGTGTCCCGGGCTGCATCAGTATCTCGGGGAGGCCTACCTTCGGCTGGGCCGTCACTCCGATGCCCGTTATCACCTCGACCTGGCCTTGCAGCGGAACCCCGACAACCGGCACGCCCTGATGTCCATGGGCAACTGCCTGCTGGAGACGTCGCGTCCGACGCAGGCGGCGGTGTTCTTCCGGCGACTGATCGAGCTGGAGCCCGAGCTTCCCGGCCCGCACCACAATCTGGGGGTGTGCTGCTTCCTGCGTCACAAGTTCGGCGAGGGTATCGCCCACTGCCTCAAAGCGTTGGAGATCCAGCCGACGTACGTGATGGCCATGCACAAGCTGGCGCTGGCGTACCTGCACCTGGGTCGCTGGGGCGATGCGCGGAAGATGATCCGGCGGGCGCTGCTGGCCGACCCCGACAACCTGCAGATGCGGCAGATCGCCCGGCGGTTCCGGTGGTATCGCCTGGCCAGGTTCCTGCGCACGATCTTCTGGCCGATCGACTGGATCAGACGGCCCAAGAAACCGCCCAACATCCCCTGACCCCCTCCGTGCCGTCACATCGACCTGCTTGCCGGCCTGACCCGGCTCGGGGGTCCTTGACTCGTGCTGCGTTTCCCAAATCGTGCGACTATGGACAGGGGGGCACACACCACGGCTGCTGCTCGAGCCGCGGCATTCATGCCGCGCGGCCGCGCCGGATGACTCCGGGGGCTCGGACAGGTCGTCGCGATACTCCTGAAAGGCAGCACGAGGGTCCCTATCGCGGACGTTGTCTTCGGGGTGGTAGGAATCTCCGTGGACCGGTGGCAATCGGACGGGAAGCGCCTTAAACTAGAGTTGGAGAGGTGTCCGGCTGCAACCTCCCGGAGGTGAAGGGTATAATGTCGGGGACACAGACGCCACTTCAAGCAAAAGGACGTGACATGTCAGTGCGCGGTTTTCGGACGCTACTTGCCTTAGCGGTTCTGCTTGGCCCGGCCACCGTCGCCCTCGCCCAGGACGACGCCCAGGGTGGGGCCAAGATGTGGAACATCAACGTGATGGTCGACAAGGCCGCCGAGGGCATCATCAAGCGGTACAAGCTCAACGACCAGCAGGCGGATTTCACCCGGAAGATGATGTCGCGGCGGGTGGACAATCTGCTCCGCAAGCACGAGGACAAGGTCCGCAAGCTGTTCGGCGAGGCCTTCGCGATGCGGGCGATGGGCAAGCCGCCGAGCAAAGAGGCCATCCAGAGCTGGGCCGAGCGTGCCATGCCGGTCTATAAGGACGCCCGCAAGGAGATCCTGGCCGGCAACGAGGAGTGGGCCAAGGTCCTCACGCCCGAGCAGAAGAAGATCCACAAGCTCGACCTGAAGATGATGGAGGTCGACTTCAAGAACTACGAGGACCGGCTCCAGCGATGGGCCCAGGGCGGCTTCGATCCGGATAAGGACTGGATCCAGCACCGCAACCGGGGCAGGCAGAAGATCGCGAGGAACCGCAAGCAGAAGCAGGAACAGGTCGCCAAGGATGACACACAGAACCGCTTCAAGAAGCGGCTCGCCGAGGCGAACGAGCAGAAGGTGCTGACCACGCCTCCGCCGCCGAACAGCCGCGGACCGATGACGATCGGGCAGAAGAAGGCGCAGACCCCGGACCAGACCGCGAGCGGACGGACCGTCCGGCAGGACCCGCTGGATTACTGGGACGGCTACGTCAACGACTTCTGCCGGAAGTACCGGCTCGACTCGGGCCAAGTCCGGCAGGCCAAGGCGATCCTCAAGGACCTCCGCACGCAGGCCAACCAGCACCGTGAGTCACACAAGGAGGAGTACGAGCAGATCCGTGCCGAGCTCCGTCGGCTTCGCGGCTCGCCGGATGCCGGTGAGGCGACCGCACGGGCGAACGCCCGGCTGGCCGAGCTGGACGCGGCGATCAACGTCCTGTTCGAGGAGCTCAAGGGCCGGCTGAACAACATTCCGACCAGCGCTCAGATGAGCCGCGTCGAGAGTTCGCAGTAGGCCCGCGGCCGCTGAGGTCCTTGCCAGAGAGCGACGAGAGCGAACCCCGGTGACGGAAGTCGTCCGGGGTTCTTGCTTGCGCGGGCGTCCTTGCTTGACAACGCCCTGGCCTTGGCCTGAAATCGCCGCAGCGGCTTCGAGGCCGCTGAACCTGTGTAGCACCCTGACGGGAATTCGTGTCCCCCACCGCTCCTTCGACGGAGCTCAGGATGCATGAAGCGGTGGGCACCCGTTCTTCATTGGACGATGTCGTTGGTACCGCACCGCTATCGCGAGGCGAGGCGGCCTCGGGAGGGTCATCCTGATCGCGAGGCGAGGCGGCCTCGGGAGGGTCCTCCTTCGTCGCTGAAGCACCGGAAGGCAGGGGCTCCTGCGCTGAAGCGACCGAGGACAGGCGCTCCTTCGCCAAGGCACTGTAAGGCAGGCGCTCTTTCGCTGGAGCGCCGGAGGGCGGGGGCTCCTGCCGGGCTGAAACGGCGTTACGACGGACCCGCTCACCTCAACCCGCAAGGAGGTTTGTGACGTATGGCGGAATGGGAGGTCGCCCGGAGCAGCGGTCGCTGCCAACGATGCGACGCGGAATTCAAGGAGGGCCAGGACTTCTACACCGCGCTGCGCGAGAGCGAGGAGGGTTTCGAGCGGCGGGATTTCTGCCCGACCTGCTGGGAGGGCGACGAGCCCGCGGCCTTCTGCTTCTGGAAGACGCGCGTCCCGCCCAAGGAGACCAAGCAGAGGCTGCTGGTCGACGACGGCGTGCTGATCAACTTCTTCGAGCGGTTGGCCGACCAGACCGAGCCGCTCCGCGTCCGTTTTCGATTCGTGCTGGCGCTGATCCTGATGCGCAAGAAGCTGCTCCGTTACGAACGGACCGTCCGCGAGGACGACCGTGAGGTCTGGATCATGCGGCTGACGGGCTCGGACGGGGAGCACCGCGTCGAGAACCCGTCGATGGACGACGACCAGATCGCCGAGGTGAGCGGCCAGCTCGGCGTGATCCTGCGTGGCGAGGCCTCGGCCGGGCCGGACGACCTGGTGCGCGACATCGACGAAGACGCCGGGCAGGCCGATTCGGGCGAGCCGGGGTCCGAAGACGATTCGGGCGAGGACGCGCGAGGCGATGCGTCGGGGGCGCTGCGTTCTGGCGGCATCGGGGACAGCGACGTGACGGAGCCTTCCTCATGAGACGATCTGCAACGACCGCGGCGCGAGGCCCGGCCGCCTGGCTGGTGCTGACGATGCTGATCGGACTCCTGGCGTCGATCGCCGGGTGTCCTCCCAAGCCACCGCCGCGCGACCCCTTCCAGCCGACGACGGTCCCTGCGGAGGTTGAAGACGTCGGGGTGATCGTCGACCGCATCAACGCCAACGCCGAGCGGATGCCCAACGACGTCATGCTCAAGAGCTTCGCGCGTATCCAGGCGGGCATCGTCGACGAGGAGGGCAAGACCACCGACTACACCGGCGACGGCAGGCTGTACTTCGTCAAGCCGATGTACTTCTATCTGACGTTCAACCACCTGGCCAGCACGATCGTCAAGATGAGCTCGGACGGCCAGACGTATTGGCTGTGGTACAAGGAGACGAAGAAGGTTTACTGGGGCAAGTACGAACACCTGAACAAGCCGCGTCTGCGGGACATGCCGATCCAGCCCGATCAGGTCATCGCGGCCCTGGGCCTGACGCGATTGCCGACGTCGTTCGATCGGCTGTTCGGGCCGGTCTTCTCGGTGCCGACGCAGCGGATCCCGCACACGCTGAACCCGCAGGTCAGGCTGACGTACTTCCGGCGGATCGAGGACCATGGCCGGCTCGACCGCGTGTACAGCGTCTCGCGGAGGCCGCCCAACCTTCCCGAGCGGATCCTCTTCGGCGACAAGCACGGCCGCGTGGGTTGCGAGGCCACGCTGGACCATCTCCGGCCGGTCGGCGTGAGCGACGACGTGATCGAGGGCGAGGGCCCGATCATGCCGCACAAGATCGCCCTGCGCCTGCCGCAGGAGGACGGCTATCTGATCCTCGAGCTGGAGGGTCCGAGGCTGACGAAGATCCCCTCGAAGCTGACGCCGCCGACGTGGTACACCCGCCCGTTCGCGGACGGAGAGGCGCCGGCGGACTGGACGATCATCCAGATCGATGAGGAGTATGACAAGTAGGGCCGCCGTGCTCGTCGACACGGCGATTCGGCGACAAATCAGCACATCGACACGAAGGCAAGCGTACAACCCCTTCAGGGTTGAGGATAGGGTCACGGCTACCGATCCGCAGGTTGCACCTGCGGCTATTCATGTTGTGCGCCTTCGGGGCAGCGGACCGCACTGGGGACACGGTTTTCCCAAGGCCACACCGGGCAGCCAATGCGGCCGCTTGCCCTGAAGGGGCAAGAGACCCCGCTGGGGACCCGGTTTCGCCAAGGCTACACCGCGGGAGCCAGCGGGGCTCGGTTGACGGCCCGGCGGGGTTCTCCAGAAGCTGGCCGGCGGGAGCCTCGCCCCTCACAGGTGCTGACCCTTCAGAGCCCGCCTGTCCCCCGGGCAGGTCAGACCGGGCCGGGGAGGGCCCGGCTCTGAAAGACGTCTCGGCCTGCCGGGCACACCTCCTCTGCGCAGGCACCTCAGACCCTGAACCCTTTCGTGCGGGCCGAAGCAGGAAGCCCCGCCCGGCCCGCCCCACGGTGAAGCCCTAGCTCGCCGAGCTAGATCAGCACGCCGTCCTTCCACCCCAGCTTGACCAGGTCGATCTTGGCCAGGTCAGCCACGCCGATGCCGTGCTCCTTGTCCGCGGCGTCGATGTGGCGGGTCGGGGGCGTGAAGGGTCGCTCCTCGCCGAAGAAGTCCCTGCGGTGGGCCTTGAGCACCTCGCGGCCGATCGCGTCGACGGCGACGGG
The DNA here is from genome assembly GCA_964622545.1 of uncultured Planctomycetales bacterium. Classification (GTDB taxonomy): domain Bacteria; phylum Planctomycetota; class Phycisphaerae; order UBA1845; family JAFGLZ01; genus JAFGLZ01. The sequence goes on from CAZUQM010000006.1 coordinate 81,596, forward strand.
GTCTTGGCTCAGGGCCAACCCGTTGTAGCGCCAAAGGTACTTGTCGTCGTAGTGGTGCGGGCCGACGCCGTGGAAGAGCGGCGTGAGCAGCACGAGCACGTTCAGCCGCGTCTTCCCGCGGAGTTCGGGCCGGGTCCAGATCTTGCCCAGCGGGGAGCAGAACCGTCCGTGGTGCATGAAGGGCGCCCGCGTGAACATGATGTAGTTCTTGATGCACGTGCCCAGGCCCGACCAGTGGTGGGTCCGCATCGGCCGGCTGTTGATTAGGGCGGTGCTGCGCTGGAAGACCGGGTTGCGGCGGACACCGCGGTCGTCGATGCCGATGTTCTTCTTGGCCACGCCCACCTCGTGCACGCGCCGGGCCAGGTGGTTCTCGACGGCCTTGGGCGTGGGCAGCTTGCCCCAGACGTTCGACTTGATGCCGACCACATCGTCGGGCTTGATGAGCTGCTTCCAGGCCGACTGCGGGTCCTTCGCCCCGAGCAGCGCGACGACGCCCTCGTCGAGCATCTCGTGGATGACGGGCGCGTTGATCTTCCGCCGCTCGTCGGTGGCGTCCTTGTGCCGGATGAGCACGACGCGGGTCTTGCCCGAGCCCTTGGCGTCGGCGGCCAGGGCGGGGCTCGTCGCGGCGACGCCCGCCAGCGTGGCCGAGGCCGTGTCGCGGATGAAGTCACGGCGGGTCAGGTCGTCGTTCGGTGGCGTCATCGGGTTTGCTCCTTGGTCTCGGTTCGCCGAGGGTTCTTGTCGTACCGCCCGGTCGCCTCCTCGGCCAGCTTGGTGGCCGCGTCGCGCGTGGGCGTCTCGAGGGTTGCGACGAGCAGGCGGCCTCGCGCTCGCACGACGGCCCAGCGGTCGGGGGCCCGTTGGATCGCGTCGCCGCGTCGCTCGGCACCCTCGCGTCCGGTCAGATTGGCCGCGAGGGCTGCGGACGCGGCGCTCGCCTGGTCGGCCTTGTCGTAGAGCACGCACAGCACCTGGCACCGCACGCCGTCGACGCGATAGCTGGCCAGGACGGCCTGGTGCGCGGGCGAGAGGTTCAGGGGGTTGCCCTCGCCGAGGTCGTAGTGATAGTTCAGGGCGTCCGGCCCGTTGAAGTAGCGTTGGCTGTGATCGATCAGCCAGCGTCGCGGCAGGTAGGTCAGCACCTGCGGCAGTGGTCCGGTCTTGCCGATCCGTTCGGTGACGGCGGCGCCGAGCCGGCGCAGGGCCTTCTTGGCCGCGGGCGGCACGTCGCGGGCGTCGACACGGACGGCGATGAAGTAGCGATCTTGCCAGAAGGTCAGGAGGTCGTCGCGGAGCTCGGAGCCCTGACCGATGCCGGCATCGGGAACGGATTCGTCGCGGCCGTTGGTGAAGACGCCGTAGGCGTCGAACGATCGCGTCATGTCGAAGAGCTCGACGATGATGGGCGGGGCGCCCTCGCTGTCGTAGAGTCGAACGACGAGGCCCTGGAAGGCGTAGGTCAGGTAGACCTCGGCTGCGCCGTCCATGTAGCCGTAGATCGTTCGGGCGTCGCAGAGCCGGTCGGGCTTCTGCGCGACGTAGCCGTCGACGCGATCGGGCAGGAGTGCGACCAAGCCGGCGAACGTGGCCGGTCGGCTCGTGGCGCGGCGGGTCGTCGGTCGGGATTTCTGCTCGGCGGACATGGCAGGCGACCTCGGCGACTCGCCATCATCGTAGCGGGCGGCCGATGCGCATCGCAAGGGATCGGGGTCGAGTTGACCTGGCCGGGCCTGCGCGTAGATTGGCCTGTCAGCACGCAGTCGGATCAGCACAACCAGGAGACCGCCGCCATGCCTAAGCTCGACGGGTTGGAACACGCCTACGCCCGAGCGCTCTATCGCCCGATGGGACTCTCCGACGCGGACTTCGGCAAGCCGCTCATCGCCATCGTCAACTCGGCCAGCGACCTGACGGCCGGACATGCTCACCTCGGGCAGCTCACCGAACCGATCCGGCGTGGCATCTCGGCCGCGGGCGGGGTCGGGCTCGAGTTTCACACGGTGGCCGCATGCGACGGGATCTGCCAGGGACGAGGGATGCACTTCATCCTGCCGTCGCGCGAGGCGATCGCCGCCTCGGCCGAGATGATGCTGCGGGGGCACCAGTTCGACGGCGCGGTCTTTGTCACCTCGTGCGACAAGATCACGCCGGGCATGCTGCTGGCCGCGGCTCGGTGTGACATCCCGAGCGTGTTCGTCACGGGCGGCTACATGCGTCAGGCGATGTTCGATGGCAAGCCGCGGGGCACCAGCGACATCAAGGAGGCGATGGGCGCGCGGCGAGCGGGGCTGATCTCGGCCGATGAGTTCGCCCGCATCGAGCACTGCATCTGCACCGGGCCGGGCATCTGCAACATGATGGGCACGGCCAACACGATGGCGTGCCTGGTCGAGGCGATGGGGCTGGCCCTGGCCGGCAACGCCACGACGCCGGCGGACCATCACCGGCTCCGCGAGGTGGCCGAGCGGGCGGGTCGGACCGCCGTGGAGGCCGTGGGCCAGGCGCGGCGATTCTCGCAGATCGTCAACGAGGCCGCGCTCCGCAACGCAGTGCGGGTCGGATTGGCGCTGGGCGGGAGCACGAACATGGTGCTGCACCTGCTGGCGCTGTCGTCGGAGCTGGGTCTGGGCCTGACGCTGGACGACTTCGAGACGCTCAGCCAACACACGCCGCTGCTGGCGCGATTCAAGCCGGCGAGCGATCTGTTCATGGAGGACTTCGAGCGCGCCGGCGGCGTGTCGGTGGTCATGAAGGAGCTCACGCAGCGGATCGACACGCGGTGCCTGTGCGTGACGGGCCGGTCTATCGGGGAGCGGATCGCCACGGCGACGAACGCCGACCCGGCCGTGATCCACACGCTCGAGAAGCCTCTGGCCGCGAGCGGCGGGCTGGCGGTGTTGCGAGGCTCGCTGGCGCCGGCCGGGGCGGTGGTCAAGCACAGCGCCGTGGCCGAGGGCATGCAGCATCATCGTGGCCGCGCGGTGGTGTGCGACGGCGAGGAGCAGGTCCGGGCGCTGCTGCTCGACCGGGCCGTCAAGGCCGGAGACGTTTTGGTGATTCGGTACGAGGGTCCCCGCGGCGGACCGGGCATGCGCGAGCTGTCGATCCCCGCGGCGATGCTGGTCGGCATGGGGCTCGGCGAGTCGGTGGCGATGATCACGGACGGTCGATACAGTGGCGCGACGCGGGGTCCGTGCATCGGCCACGTGTGTCCCGAGGCGGCCGACGGCGGGCCGATCGCCCTGGTTCGTAGCGGCGACGAGATCGAGATCGACATCCCGAACCGTCGGCTGGAGCTGCTGGTCGAGCCGGACGAGCTGGTGCGTCGTCGTCAGGGGTGGCGGCCCGTGCCGCCCAAGGCCAGCGGAGGCTTCCTGGACATCTACGCCGCGTGCGTCAGCGGCGCGGATACCGGCGCGGTCGTCAGACCGATGCTCAAGAGCTGAGAGGGACCGCCCATGTCGGACATTCGGCTCGCGTTCCTGGCCTCGCTCGGCTACGCCGAGATGCCTCCGGAGGAGGTGGTCCGGTCGCTGCGCGCGATCGGCTATCAGGGCGTGGAGTGGACGCTCGCGCACTTTGACCCGCGGACGCATTCGGAGGCGGACATCGAGCGGCTGGTCGAGATCACCCTCGACGGCGGCCTATCGCTAAGCGAGGTGGTGGTTCAGCAGGACCTGGTCTGTCTGGACGACTCGACGCGGCAGGACCGCATCGGTCACACGCTCGAGTGCATCGACGCGGCCGGCAAGGCGGGCGTCAAGACGCTGAACCTCTTCACCGGGCCGGCGCCGTGGGACCCGACGGCGCCGGTTGTCGGGCGCGACCTCTCGATGGGCGCGGCGTGGGAGCAGATGCTCGAGGCCTTCGATCGGTTCGTGCCGGCGGCCGCGCAGGCGGACGTGGGCCTGGCCGTCGAGGGCGTGTTCGGGCACCTGTGCCACGACTACTTCACGACCCGCGCGCTGATCGACCACTACCGGCAGAACTGTCTGGGCGTGAACTTCGACCCGTCGCACGACGTGCTGTACGGCAACACGGACACGGGGTGGCTGGTTCGCCAGTGGGGCGCGGCGATCAAGCATTGCCATCTGAAGGACGCGGTGGGCGTGCCGGTGATGGGGCAGTTCCTGTTTCCGCTGCTGGGCGAGGGTCGCGTGGACTGGGCTGGGATGTTCGCGGCCCTCGACGAGATCGGCTACCGCGGGTTCTGCTCGGTGGAGTTCGAGTCGTTCGACTATCTGCACCGCGTGTTGGGTGGTGACATCGAGGCCGCGGCGAGGCTGTCGTACGAGCAGGTGCAGGCGCTGCGGCGGTCGGCGTGAGGCGCGGGGGCGTGCCGGTCGGCCACGTCCGAGGGCGGACGTGCCACACGGGCCTGGACCAGCCCCAGGCCCCGAGAAAGCTGCATGAGTGAGAGCAGGACCTTAGGAGGCATCATGCGGAATCCGACTCGACGGGAGTTCCTGAGCGCGACGGCGGGCGGCGCGGCCGGAGCTCTTGGGTTGGCGGGCTCGATCGCCCGAGGCGGCTCGGCCCAGGGGCGTCCGCCGAACATCGTCTTCGTCTTCGTCGACGACCTGGGCTGGGCGGAACTCGGCTGCTATGGCAACGCCTTCAACGAGACCCCGCATCTGGACGACCTGGCCAAGCGGGGCATGCGGTTCACGCAGGCGTATGCGGCGGCTCCGGTCTGCTCACCGACGCGGGCGGCCCTGATGACGGGCCAGCACCCGGCGCGGGTCGGCATCACCGACTACCTCGGCGCGAAGGATACGAAGTTCCTCGACCCCGCGCGGACCACGCTGAACGAGGTCCTGGGCAGCGCGGGCTACACGACGGGGTTGATCGGCAAGTGGCATCTCACGGGCGACTACGGCAAGCAGCGCGGCGAGCCGGCCAAGCACGGCTGGGACGAGGTGATCTGCTCGGAGACCAGCTACATCGCGGGCGGCAAGTACTTCCATCCCTATTTCTTCATGAAGGGCCTGAAGGCCAAGCAGGAGGGGGAGTACCTGACCGATCGGCTGAACGCCGAGGCCACTGAGTTCATCGCCCGGCATCGGCGCGAGCCGTTCCTGCTGTACCTGTCGCACTACGCGGTGCATACGCGGTTGGCGGCGAAGAAGGGCAAGATCGAGCGGTACGAGCGGAAGCTCGGGGCGGCGAAGGGCAAGACCAACCCGGTGCTGGCGGCGATGCTCGAGAGCATCGACGAGGGCGTGGGGCTGATCGTCCGCAAGCTCCGCGAGTTGGGTCTGGAGCGGAACACGCTGATCGTGTTCACGTCGGACAACGGCGGAGAAGAGCGCGTCACGTCGAACGCGCCGCTGCGGGGCGGCAAGAGCCAACTGGTCGAGGGCGGCATCCGCGTGCCGATGATCGTCTGTTGGCCGGCGGGGGTGCGCGGCAACACCACGTGCGAGGCGCCCGTGAGCACGGTCGATTTCTACCCGACCTTCCTCGATCTTGCCGGGATCCTCGGCCGCCGACCGAGCGAGCACGTCCTCGACGGCGAGAGCCTCATGCCGCTGCTGAGGCAGACCGGCGGGCTCGATCGCGAGTTCCTCTGCTGGCACTACCCGCGCAAGAAGCCGCACTTTCTGGGCGGTCGCTCGAGCGGCGCGATCCGCAAGGGCGACTACAAGCTGATCGAGTTCTTCGATACGGGTCGGCGCGAGCTGTACAACCTGGCGACCGACCTCGGCGAGCAGCGCAACCTGATGCAGCGGATGCCCGGCAAGGCGATCGAGCTGAAGCGCGACCTGGAGGCCTGGCGCCGGCGTGTGGGGGCGGTCGTGCCGGAGGAGGCGACGCGCTAGCTGCCCACGGCGCCGACGGGATCGTCCTCGACGATCAGCCCGTCCGCCAGGCGGATGACGCGCCGCGTCCGCGCGGCGACGTCCGGCTCGTGGGTGACCATGACGATGGTCCGGCCGGCCCGGTGCAGCTCATCGAAGATGTCGAGGATCATGCCGCCGGTCTTGGTGTCGAGGTTGCCCGTCGGCTCGTCGGCGAGCAGGATGAGCGGGTCGTTGATCAGGGCGCGGGCCACGGCCACGCGTTGCTGCTGGCCGCCGCTGAGCTCCATGGGTCGGTGCTCGGCACGATCGGACAGGCCGACCATGTCGACGTGGTGGAGGGCCTTGCGGCGGCGCTCGACGGGGGGCACGCCCTGGTAGAAGAGGGGCACCTCGAGGTTCTCTCGGACGGTGAGCTGGGGGATCAGGTTGAAGCTCTGGAAGATGAACCCGAGCCGGCGGCTGCGGATCTCGCTCAGCTCGTCGTCGGTGAGTTCGCTGACGTCCTGGCCGCCGAGGAAGTAGCTGCCGCTGGAGATGCGATCGAGGCAGCCGAGGACGTTCATCAGCGTGCTCTTTCCTGAACCGCTCGAGCCGGTGATGGCGATGTACTCGCCGGCCTCGAAATCGAGGTGGACCCCCCGCAGCGCGTGGACCTCGATGTCCGAGCCTGGCTTGCTGTAGATCTTGACGACGTCCTGCAGACTGGCAATGGGCACGTTGATACACCTTCCGTCGGAATCCCTAATCGGGGCATTGTACACGCAAGGGGCACCGAAGGGGGTAGTTGCAGGTGGGCAAAGACGTTTGGTTTCGGCGCGTCAGATGCGTACAATCGAAGTTCTAGACCCACGAACCGAACTGGGAACGCCGCTACAGGGAGCCAGACATGATGACCGGGCACCGCACGTTGGCCCTGTTGGTCGTGACGGGTATCGGTATATCCGCGGTGTGTCTCGGCTGTCGGCGCAGCGAGGAGAGCCCGCAGCCCAAGGAGACCGATGCCGTCCCGAAGATCCCCGACACCACCGAGCGGATGACGAACTCGCCCGCGGTCGAGGACGCGCCGCGATCCGTCTTCCCGCGGACCAAGCCGAGCACGCTGCCGGCCCCTGCGGTCGTGGCAGGGCACGACGCGCCCTTGCCGGGCGCCGACGCCGAGCCGGACCTGCCCGAGGACGCCCGGTCGGACATCCCCGATGCGCTGGATGCTCCGCCGTTTCTCAAACCGCATCGCATCAACGCCGAATGGGTCAAGCTCGATAGCGTGCGCACGGCCAAGCCTGGCCAGCTCGATCGCCTGCTCGACAGCAAGCAGGTCGACATCGTCAGACCCTATCAGGTCAAGCTGGTGGCCACCTGCTCGTATCGCCACATGAAGCGGCTGCAGCAGGTCGTCCGGGTGTTGACGATCGAGACGCACCTGCCAGAGGACGCCTACGGGCTGTTTAGCGTGTTGGCCACGGGTTCGGAATCGAAGGACAAGGATCTGACGCTTCGGACGGATTCCGACGGCAACCGATTGTCGATCCACACCTGGAAGGAGCGACACTACGTGCGGCTTGTCGCCAGCGGCAAGGAACCGCCGAAAGTCCAGGACTGTCTCGGCGTGCTCCGCGAGATCACGTTCATGATGCCCGACGCCAAGCGCCCCGCCCTGGTCCGGGCCATGCCGGAAGAGAAGGATCTGGCGGCACGGTTCTGGTTCCTACGTGATCTGGCCTCTCTGAGTGGTCCGGGCGTCCAGGCGATTGACGTGCCGAAGAGCGTGCCGCTGGCTGAGGTGCTCGGCCTGGACCGGGACGCTCAGATGACCATCGGGGCGTATCGGATCCCGGACGCGCGCCGGCCGCACCTGCTGTGGGTCGTGCGCTACGACCGGCCCGAACAGGCCAAGGCGGCCCACAAGCGGTATGAGGAGTACCTGACCACCACGACCGACCGCTGGTCGCAGAGCACGATGCTGTACCCGCCGTTTTCGCAACACCTGATCGGTACGTGGACGGCCGAAGAAGAATCGCTCGCCATGCTGATGCCCAAGCTGCGGACGGCCTTGGAGTAGACCACGGTGCGGCCGACCCGGACCCGCATCGCGAGGCTTCGGACCAAATCGTTCGCAACGCACTTGTGCGGTGGGCTCGGGCGGCCCTACAATCCGCACGGATTTATCGAACGGGTCGGTCATAGCGAGCCGTCTCCGCGATCACCGAAACCGAGCAGCCGAATAGGACCATCCTCTTGAGTGAGTCAGAGAGCGTCATCACCGCCACCGAGACCGACGACATCCTGATCGTCCGATTCAATCGGGACCAGATTTTCGATATTGAGACCGCCGAGGAGTTGTCCGCGGAGTTCAAGCGGCTCGTGGAGACCAAGGGCGGCAAGCAGTGGATCATCGACTTTTCAGGACTGGAACTGATCATCACACCGGTCGTCAGCGGGCTGCTGTCGGCGTTGCGATCGGACCGTGAGAGCGGCGGCGACATCGCCTTGTGCTCCATGGGTCAGACGGTCAAGCGCGTCATCAGCCTGGCCCGGCTCGACCGGGTCTTCAACGTCTACGAGACGCTCGACGAAGCGCTCGCCGCGGCCCGACAGAAGGGCAAGAACGGGTAGCGTCGCTGGTTTCCTTATCTCACCGGCAAGGCAGGTAGAGGGATGGACGGTCGGGGGACCGGCGCGTTCCGTGCGCGGTGGGCTCGGTGCCCTGGCGGGGCGTGCCATCAGCGCTCGACCAGGTGCCTGCCGATCTCATCCCACCAGCGGACGGACAGGCGGTAGTTGTCGGTGGCGATCATGTCGAGACCGCCGAGGACGCAGGCCCGCCAGGCGGCGTCCCACGTGCCCGAGACCAGTCGGCCACCCTCAGATTGCGGGAGGACGTTGAGCGTGTACACGCGGACGCGGTAGCCGCGGCGTCGCGCGCCCCGCATAACCTCCTTGAGCCAGTCGACCTGCGACTCGGGTCGGCGGCTCGCGTCGATCAGGCGCCTCCAGTTCAGCGTCAGATAGCCCACACCCGGTTCGGCGGGCCGGGCCAGATAGGCGCGCAGCGCCTGGCGGAAGCCTGCCTTCGATGCCCCCGCCGAACCGTCGCGCAGGGCGAGGAGCTCGCCCCTGTCTCGGGCGTAGTCGATGTAGCTTTGCTTGAGGCGTCCCGAGCCGGTCAGACAGACCTGGATCGGCCCGGTTCGCTTCGGCGATCCGTCGGGCTTGTAGGTGCCAAGCACGTCACGGTACCGACCGAGGTAGTCGTGCAGGGCCTTGGGGACGCGCTGTTTCGAGCCGTTCTTGAAGTCGATGATCAGGATGTGCTCGCCCTTCTCGCGCGACCAGCGCTCCCACAGGGGCACGAGGAAGTCGCTCAGGAGCGCGCCGCGGGGCTCGGGCCCGCCGTCGTGCGTGACCACGAAGCCGCCTGCAGCGGGACAGTGATTGACGTCGACCTCGATCGCGCGAAGACCGGACTCCAGCGCGGCGGCGAGTTTGCCGCGGCTGTGACGCTCGCCCAGGTCGGAATAGCCGTTGTGACCGGCAAAGGGCGGGACGAACGGCCCGGCGAAGGCCGGCACGCCCGATGTCGCGATGAGCAGCGTGGCCGTTACGCAGAGACGTCTCAGCATGCTCGATCCTCGCCGTGGACGGATGACCTCGATGACACCTTAGCCGGCTCCCTGGGCGCGATGCCGAGGCGGGTGCGACGGTCTCTCGCCGGCGCGAAGGACCCTGCCGCGTCGGAGCAACGAAGAACGGACCGACCGTCGCGAGGACGGACGGCCCGTAGGGTTTCACGCATTGCCGCGAGCGGCTCGAGGGGAACGCCTGCCCCGCGTTTAGGACTGGTCGTGATTCTCGTCGGGCTTGTCCTCTTGGCCCGGCTCGCCCTGGTCGCCCTCCGACTCGTCACCTTGATCGCCGGACTCGCCTTCGCCGGCTTCGGCCGACGTATCCTCGTTGCCCTCGGCGCCTTCGGCGGGCTTGGTCTCGCCGGCCGGCGGGGGCGTGGTGACCGGGGCCAGCTCGTCCTCGTATTCTTCGAGGTAGACGTCCTCGATGTCCGTGGCGTCGACCTCACGACGCAGCAGGTAGTAGACCAGGGTGCTGGCCGAGAAGAAGAAGCTGATGACGAACGAGACGACCAGACCGAGCACGATGTAGGTCCACAACGTGATGAAGAAACCGGCGAAGGCCTCGGTACCTCCGAGGGGGTACTGACCGAAATCGCCGTAGAAGCGGCCCTCGCCCAACAGGGCGGTCCGGGTCCAGATGGCCTCGAGCTTGCCGACCGTCTCGGGTAGGTAGCTGCTGCCGTCGATGTTCATGCCGAGCCCGGCGGTCATGTGTGTGAGGTTGAGCACGATGTGGGCGAAGGCGCGGACGAAGAGGAAACAGATCGCACCATAGACGCCGCTGACGAGGACGTAGAAGGCGGTCCGCCAGGGCTTGCTGTAGACGTAGCTGAAGCTGCGGCTGAGGGCGTCGAAGCTGTCGGAGCCTTCGACGGCGATCGTGGGGAACATGAGGATCGACCCGGCCACACCCCCGATGAGCACGAGGGCCATAACGAACCCGGCCAACAGGGCCAGCGGCCAGAACAGGCCCGCGAAGATCTCACCCACGTAGGGGATGGCGGCGAACAGGCCGCCGACCAGGACGGCGACACCGATGGTCACCAGCAGGGCCAGCGGGATGAGCGGCGCGGTGAAGAAGCTGCCGAGCTTGCGGCCGCTGAACTTCATGGCCTGTCCGAAGGTGATCTTCTCGTCGCGGGCGGCGTGCAGGGCGGCGATCCGGCAGATCGCACCGCCGAAGAGCGACCAGACGAGCAGCACGATGGCCGCGAAGATCACGCCGTAGAACCAGTGGGCCTGGAAGAGCCAGACGATACCGCCGAGTCCGGCGACCAGGGCGCCCTTCAGGCCGCCGTGAGGCGCGCCGAGACCGAGGTTGGGCGGGAACTGGAGCACGGACCAGACCGCGTCATGGAACGCCCGCATCTCGTGCTCGAGTAGCGTAGCGAAGATGCCCTTGCCCTGCATCTTGCCGTACTGGGCCGCCACCGACTGGGCCTTGAAGGCCTGCTCCAACACCTTGGCCTGCTCGGCCGTGCAGATGACGTCCTTGTCGGGCTCCGCAGCCTTCTTGTCCTCGCCCTTCTTGTCCTCGCCCTCCTTGCCCTCGGCCTCCTTCTTCTTGCCCTTCGCGGCCTGTTTGGCGATCTCCTTGAGCTTCTCAACGGGCTTGCCGGCCTTGGGCTTGGCCAACTCCTTGAGGGAGGCTCGAGCCTGCTTGAGTCCCAGGTCGCGCGTCGGTCCGACGAGGGCGAAGACGGCCACGTCCTCGTAGAGGTCGTAGAGCCGAGACTGCTCGTCGTCGTCGGCGCGTTCGATCTTCTCCTCGATGTCGGCCAGGGCGTCGCGAGCGTCCTCGCGGGCGTCCTCCAGGGCCTCGGCGATCTCGTCGCCGGTCTCGCCGTCCTGGACGATCTCGAGGCGCTTCTCGGCGTCCATGTTCGGATCGAGCTGGCGGAGGAGTTGCTGTTCGTGGACGGCTATGAGCTCGGCGGACCGCTCCCGCCACGCTCGGTACGCGTCGGTGTCCAACAAGGCCACGTACGCCTCGGGCTCGCTCTGAGTGCGAACCTCGCGCGCCTCCGGTATCATCCGCACCTGTGTGGCCGGCCAGATCAGGTCCATGACGCGGCCGGTGGCGTAGGTCAGGATGAGAGCGAGCAGGGCCATGACCATCTTGTTGTGATGGATGGCCAACCGGAAGGACCGGAACAACTGCGTGAACGGCAGGACTTCCGACACGTTGATGCGTCGAAGCTCTTGGGGATCGTCCGACATAGGGTGAACCTCCTCTTGCGTCAGGGACCTCCGGGCGGGTGTCGTGTCAACGACTGGGCGGGCAGGTGGGGACGCGCGTCAGCCCTTCGACCAACAGTCGACCTTGTCCACCGCTGCGGCTGGACTCGCCCGGTGAAGATGAAACCAAGCAACGACCGCGAGGATGCTTGTGGTTTCAGAGCGGTATTATAGTCCGAACCGATGCACGGGCAACGGGGCGGAAGGGAGTTTTTCAACCAGGCAGACAGACCTTGCGGGAACCCGGTCGCAAGGGCATGAGCGACATCCCCCGCGGCGAAACGCTGCGTCCTAAGTATCTAGGCCGGCTTGCCGCGAGGGGTGAGGCGACGGGTGCGTCGACCGCCGGTCACGATCCAGGTCAGACCCAATGTCAAGGCCAACGCCAAAACCGATACGCTCGCGGCGCGTTTGATCAGCTCCTCCTGATTGGCGACCCCTTCGACGACGAACGCGCCGGCCCAACTGGCGCTGTCGGCCCGGCCGGCCGCGGGCTGGACCGTGGCACCCCCACCGCGCTCGGCCATGGCTTCGAGGCGGGCAAGGCGGGCCTTGCCTCGTTCGAGGCGGTCTTCCACCAACGCGAGCTGATGGCGGGCGGCCTCGTGCTGGCGTGCGCGGTCCTCGGCATCGACCAGGGCGGCCATCGCCTTGGTCAGATCGGACAGGGCCCGGTTGCGGGCCTGCTCGCAACGGGTCCGTTCGTTCCGCAGGGCCGCCAGCCTGCGATCGCGCTCCTCGGAGACCTGATCGCGCCGGCGCTTCTCGATGTTGGCGGCGATGAGCTTCTCGCGTTCGTTGAGCTGCGCCTTGAGCCGCTTGACCTCACCCAGGCAGACCGAGAGGCGCTGGTTGCTGCCGGGCATCACCTCCGACCCGGTGTTGCCGAAGACCCTGCGGGCCATCTCCAGGTCGCGGATCTGCTCGCGAAGCGTGTTCTGGATCACCGTTCGCCGGGACATGAGCTCGCCGGTGGTCTGACCGAGCAGATCGCTCTGGCGGCGGATCTCGGTGATCGGCTTGAGGAGCTTATCGAGCACGTCGTAGAGCAGCGCCTCGGCCTGCTGCTGGTCGGCCAGGATGGTTTGGTTGGCGCCGTCGGCCTTCTGAGCCCTCACACGCTCCAGCAGGGCCGACCACTCTTTGTCGGCCGACTTGAGGGCCTGGCGGCACGTGTCCAGCTCCTTTCGGATCTGCTTGAGCAGACCCGTGACGGCGGAGGAGAGATCGCCGGCCAGGTAGCCCTCGACCTTCTTGTCGAAGGCCTCGACCTTCTCGGACAGCGAGACGAGGGGAACCTGGGTACGTTCGAGCCCCTCCAGCAGGATGTCGCGGAGTTGCTTCATCCGCACCAGCAGGGCTTGGCGCGTCTCCTTGTGCTGGTCGTCGTTAGCGATGGCCGTGCGGAGGACGACGTCGTCCACGTCGACGGCCTGGTCTTGCTCGTTGAAGGCGGCCTCGGCCTGGCGGGCCTGGGCAAGGGCTTGCTCGGCCTGTTCGAAGGCCTGGAAGGCCTCTCGGTAGCTGTCCTTGAGCTTCTCGACGTCCGGCTCGGGCGCCGGGACGGCCTCCACCCGCGCGTTGGCGTCGGCAAGCTGGGTCTGCCATTCGGCGAGTTGCTCGCGCTGGCGGGCGATGTCGTCCTGGAGACCGGGCATCCCGCCCGCAACGCCGCCGGGTTGCGTGGACGTTGACCGGCTTTCGATCCAATCCACCAGCGAATCGCCCAGCGCCTGCACGACGGCCTTGGCGCGCGGGGCGTCGGTCGACAGCGCCCTGAGGAGGATCTCGCCGGTGGCCGGAACGCTGGTCACGCGGATCTCGGCCCCCGGGCCCAGCATGGCCTCGACGTCCTCGGCGCTGACGTTGGCGTCGACGCGCTCGGCAGCGCCTTGAACGACCTCGCGGCTGCTCACCATGGCCGCGTAGTGCTGTGCGACGTCGGCGGGGTCCCCGTCGGTGGCTATCTGGATGGTACCTCGGACCTCGCGGAGGATGCCGGTGGCGGCGACGGCCGCGATGGCGCTGAGCACCGCGAGCACGACGCCGGCGGCCAGCGCCCGCGACAGGTTGAAGCCGCTGGTCTCGATCACGATGGGCTCGGGCTGCTGGGCGGGGCGTTTCTTGGACGAGGCCTGCTGTAAGGCTTTGACCTCGGCGGCGAGCTTCTTCTCGCGCTGCTCGAGGTCCTTGGCCTGGCCAGCGGCCTGCTCGCGTTCCTTCTCGAGCAGCTCGCGCTCTTGTGCCAACTCACGGGCGGCGGACTGGCGATCCTGATCGAGCTGCTTGCGGTCGTGCTCGAGGCGTTTCGACTCGGCCTCCAGGCGCTCGCGCATCTCGGCGAGCTTGGCGTCGGTGACCGGCTCCGTCGGCTGGGGCTGCTTGCCCTTCTTGCCCTTGGTCTGCTTGGTGGCCTGTTCGGCCTTGCGGAGCTCGGCTCGCAACTGGTCGAGCTCGGCCGCTTTGGCGTCGAGCTCGCGCTGCCGCTCGTCGAGGGCCCGATGGGCGGTGTTGAGCTGCTCCTCGCGGTCGTCCAGATCGTCCTGGCGTGAGGCCAACTCCGCCTTGGCCTGCTCGACGGCCTGGGCCCGCTGCTGCTCGAGGGCCTCGCGCTGGGACGCGGCTTCGGCGTTGACCGATTCCTCCTTCTTGACCAGGGCCGCCTCGCGAGCCGCCAGCGCCTGCTCGCGTTGGCCGAGCTCCTCGGCCTGAGCGTCGAGGGCCCCGACGTTCTCCTGGTGAGCCTTCTCGGCCTCGGCGGCTCGCTGATCGAGGGCCTGCTCCTGCTTGGCCAGCTCGGCCTCGCGGTCGGCCAGGTCGTTCTTCTGGGATTCGAGCTGGGCGACCTGCCGGTCGAGCTCGACGTGCTGCTCGTCCAGGCGTGCCTGACGCTGCTCGAGGTCGTCCGAGCGCGTCGCGAGGTCCTGCTCGCGCTGCTGGAGCTCGGCGAGCTGTCGCTCGAGCTCGGCCTGGTTCTCTTGCCGACCGGTCTCGAGCGCCTCGATCTCCTTCTGGAGCTGCTGCTGGCGCTCGGCAAGTCGGACCTCCTCGTCGGCGACGGCCTGCTCGCGGTCGTTGAGCTCCTGGGTGCGGTCGGCCAGGGCGGCCTCCTTGGTCTGGAGGCCCTGCCGACGTTGCTCGAGCTGGTCGCGCTGTTGGTTCAGCTCGGCCTCGACGCGGTCGAGGTGCTCGTCCCGGGCTCGCAGCTCCTCCTCGCGGGTGTCGAACTGGCCTTGCAGGTCGAGGATGCGCTCGCGATCGGCCTGGAAGGCCGTCATGTGCTCGCGGAGCTCATCGGCCCGCTGATCGCATTCGGCCCGGGCGGCGTCGATCCGCTTCTCCTCGGCCTCGACCTCGTCGCGACGGCGGGCGAGGTCTTCGATCTCGGCCTGGATCTCGGCGCGTCGACGGTCGAGATCCTCGTTCGTCTTGCGCTCGGTCTCTTGGACCTGGGTTTCGCGCTCGTCCAGGGCCTCCTGTCGGGCGGTGAGCTGTCGCCCTCGTTCGGTCACCTGGGTGAGCTGCTTCTCGAACTGCTGGACCTTGTCGCGGAGCTCGGCGCGGTGCTGCTCGGCCTCGGCCTGGAGCTGCTCGCGGATCTCGTTCAGCTCCTCGTGCTCGGCCTCGAGCTCCTGCTGACGTTCGACGAGGCGCTCGCGCTGGGCGGTCAGGGCGACGCGCTGCTTCTCGACGCCTTCGGAGCGGCTGGTCAGCGCGGCCTGCTCGGCCTCGAGGCTCGCGCGCTGTTCCTCCACCTGCTCCTGTTGGCTGGTCAGGCGGTCACGTTGGCCGCGGACCTCGAGCAGCTCCTGCTCGAGCTGCTCACGTTGTCGGGTCACCTCGGCCTGCATCTGCTCGAACTGGTTCTGGTCCCTGGCGAGCTCGGCCCGCTCGTCGGCGAGCTGCTGTCGTTCGGACTTGAGGTCGTCGCGGATGCGGTCCAGCTCGGCTTGCCGCTCGTCCAGGCTGGCCGATCGACGGTCGATCTCGTCGCGGCTTTCCTGGATCTTGCGGAGCTCGTCTTCGAGCTGATGGCGCTCCTGGCGAGCCGCCTCCCGCATCGCCTGGAGCTGTTCGCGTTCGGCATCGATCTCGGCCTGCTGTTGCTGGTAGAACTCGGCGAGCTGATCGACCTGGCGGGTGGCCTCGTTGGTCTCGAGGGCCTCGCTGAGGCGTTGGACCTCGTCGCGGGCACGGGTGAGCTTCTCGTTGGCGCGGGCCAGCTCGCGGCGTTCGTGCTCGAGCTCCGACTCGCGCTGGTCGAGGTTGAGCTGGAGGGAGTCCAGGTCGGCCTCGCGCTCGGCGATGGCGGCGCGGGTGACCTCGAGCTCGCGGCGTTGGGCGTCCAGGCGGGCCTGTTGCTGGGAGATCCTGTCGAGGAGCTCGACGGCCTCGGTGTCGCCGGACTCGGCCAGGGTGGCCCGCAGCGCGGCCCGGTCGGCCTCCAACTGCTCGCGATCCTTGAGCAGGTCGGCGCGCTCCTTGTCGATTTGGTCCCACAACGAGTCGGCCTGGGCCAGGCGGTCCTGGCCTGTCGCCTCGTCAGGCCTTGGCTTGGTGTCACTCATTCCAAGCGTCCTCCGTCGAAATCCCCGCGGCGAATCCGTTCGCGTCCGGTTACGTGCAACGGGCCGCGCGCGTCGCGCGTGGCGCCGCGACGGCCGTCATCGCGTTATCGCGTCGTCCTTCCCCGGCAAGGAAGCAGGCGCACCAGCTGCCTCGGCGGTGCCGATGCAGCCCGGCACGTCTCGCAGTCCACCTCATTGCGTTGCCTGGCCAGCATCGCGCAGGCGTCTGTATCGCTGAAGCCGTCGTGTCTGGCCATACCCCCGTCGGAGGCGGGCAGACAGGCCTATCAGGGCATGCCGGTGTCGTGCTTACCAGGGCGAGTAGATCCATCGGCCTGTGCGTAGGTCCCCACCCAAACCATCTCTGCGCCGGCGATGTGAGACGGTCGTTTCACCCCGGAGCCTTATTGTAGCCTTCCAGCGACGCAACTCCAATAGCTTTTGTGCCTTATCGTCGGGCCGGCTCGAAAACCAATAGGCGGACCGGGCCGGGCGGTTCCCGTGCCGCGTTGGCTTGTGCGGCTAAACGATGAGCATCGCGTCACCGTAGCTGTAGAAACGCATGCGGGCATCGATGGCCTGAGCGTAGGCCGCGAGGACCCGCTCTCGACCGGCGAGCGCGAAGACCATCGCCAGCAACGTGCTGCACGGCAGGTGGAAGTTGGTCAGCAGGACGTCGACGGCACGGAAGGTATACGGTGGGTAGATGAAGATGTCGGTAACCCCCCTGCCGGGCCGGACGCGGCCGGAGGGATCGGCGCAGGTTTCCAAGACGCGGGCGCTCGTCGTGCCGACGACGACGGTCCGGCCGCCGCGGAGGCGAGCCGCGTTGATGGCCCCGGCCGAGGCCGGCGGCAGCTCGTACCGTTCGGCGTGCATGGCGTGGTCCTGGAGGCGGCCGGCCTTGATCGGCTCGAACGTTCCCAGCCCGACATGGAGCGTCAGGGAGACGATCTCGACCCCCCGCTGCCGCACGGCCGCGAGCAGGCGCTCGCTGAGGTGTAATCCGGCGGTCGGAGCGGCCACGGCGCCAGCGGCGCGGGCGTAGACGGTCTGGTAGCGGTGCCGGTCGGAGCGTTCGAGGTCGCCGGCGTCCGGGGCGTCCTCCGGGCGTTTGATGTACGGGGGCAGCGGTGTCTGGCCGATCCGGTCGAGGAGCTCGACCATGGGCTGGTCCGGTTCCAACCGTGCCCGCCATCGCCCGCCGCCCATAGAGGCCTCCAGGATGAGTCGGCTGTCGGTTTTGCCGAGGGCGAGGCCCTCCCCTTCCCTCAGCCGCGCGGAGGGTTTGAGCAGGCAGAGAAAGGCGCCGGAGGCGTCTGGCTCGAGGTAGAGCCCCTCCACCCGGCCGCCGGTCTTTCGCCGGGCGGCGAATCGGGCCGGCACGACGCGGGTGTCGTTAATCACGAGCACGTCGGCCGGTTGCAGGTACTCCGGCAGGTCGGTTAGGCGTCGCAGGAGGCCCGGGTTGCGTGCGATCGGGGCGGCACGATCGAGCACGAGCAGACGCGAGGCGTCGCGCTCGGCCGTCGGCGCTTGGGCGATCAGCTCGTCGGGCAGGTCGTAATACAGGTCGTCGAGTTGCACGGTGATCGGGTCCGTCGTGTGGGCGCGCCAGTCAACACGGTCTCGTCGGGGCGAAGGGTAGCAACCGCGAGCATGCCCTACAACCTGGATTGGCGCTGGCCTTCTGCCGCCGGTGTCGCTCAGGGCGCCGGCATGGGTGAGCGATCCTTCAGGTCGCGGCGGAAGGCGCGGAGGGCGGCCATGTTCAGGTCGGCGACGACCAGCTCGGGCCGATCATGGGATTGTGCGCTGGCGATCACCCCGCTGGCGTCGGGCGTCAGCTCAGTCGGCGCGACGATCTGGGTGCGGCCCTCGAAAAGGACGCCCATGAACGAGCCGACGGCGAAGCACTCGATGCCGAAGCAATCGTGCTCCTGCGCGCGGCGCCACAAGCCTGTATCGTGTG
Source organism: uncultured Planctomycetales bacterium (assembly GCA_964622545.1). Taxonomy (GTDB): domain Bacteria; phylum Planctomycetota; class Phycisphaerae; order UBA1845; family JAFGLZ01; genus JAFGLZ01. The sequence goes on from CAZUQM010000006.1 coordinate 99,810, forward strand.
AGACGGCGGCGGTCCGGGCGGTCCAGGAGCCGGGATTCGCGCGGGGGTCGACCAGGATGTCGATGCCGCCTCGGGCCATCCTGGCGATGAGTTCGGAAAAGTGGCAGTCCCAGCAGATGGCCACGCCGATGCGACCGAGCCCGGTCGCCACGACGGGCGGGACGTGGTCCGGGGAGGGCTGAATGGACAGGAGCCGACTCTCCAGGGGTACGGGATTGACCTTGAGCGTCATGGCGACCGGTCGGCCTGAGGCATCGATGAGGACGCCGCCGTTACGGACCTCCGGGCGAGGACCGCGATAACGGACGACGGGACACGATCCCGCGGCAATCATCACCGCGTGGCGCAGCGCCGCCTGGGAGAAGATCCGACGGTAGATCCCCTCGGCCCGCCGGGCCAGGAAGACCAGCAGGGCCTGCTGCATGTCGAGCCCGCCGCGGTTGACCAGGGCCGAGGCGGCAGCCCCGTGCTGGAGAAGTAGCCTGAGCCTGACCTGCTCTGGATCGATGGATGGACCGGCCGGTCCGGTCGAGGGCGTCTCACCGGATGTCGTCGCCCGAGGCCCCGTCAGGCCGAGCATCAACAGAGGAAGGCCGACATCCTCGGGAAACACGACGAGACGGGCCCCTCGCTCGACGGCACGGCGGGTCCACCGATCGATCTGTCGGGCGTAGGCGGCCTCATCCGAGTGAAGCCTCAGGCGCATCTGGACGGCCGCCACGCGCAGGCTGTCGGCGTCTGAGCCGCCGGAATCGTCTGCGCCCAGCGTCTCGGCGGCCTGGACGGCGAGGACGGCAAAGAGGGCACCCGCCACGTACCTCCTCGATCGCATGATGACGTCAGGCTTCATGGCGGACTCCGTCCCATCTAGTGCTGCCTTTCAGACGTATCGCGACGACCTGTCCGAGCCGCCGGAGTCATCCGGCGCGGCCGCGCGGCATGAATGCCGCGGCTCGAGCAGCAGCCGTGGCGTGCGCCGCCCTGTCCATCGTCGCACGATGTGTGAAACGCAGCACTAGTAGTCCGACACAAATGAATCTGTTGGTTTCCCAACTTCGGAGCGGCCGTCGGAGACGCGACTGTGAAGGAGCGTTGTTGTTCAAACGCTCCAACAACACAGCTCCCTGACGGTCGCTGCTCTGATAAGCGTCTCGCCCTCCTGATCGGAACCCACAGAAACAAGTGTGGTCGGGTACTAGCTTGCCTCAGCGAGGATCGAGCCGTAGAGATCCTGCACCTTCTGGGCCACGGCATCGGGGCGCCATCGCGCCTCGGCCTCGGCGCGTCCGGCCTCAACGAGACGCGACCGCAGGGCCTCGTCGGTCAGCACGCGGACCGTGGCGTCGGCCAACTCCTGGGGGTGGTGCGGGTCGATCAGCAGGCCGGTCCGTCCGTCGTCGACCAAGTAGGGAATGCCGCAGGTTCGCGAGGCCACCACGGCGACGCGAGCTGCCATGGCCTCGGCCAGGACGACGGGCGCGTTCTCGTGAAAGCTCGGCAGGACCAGACAGCTCGCGCGGGACAGCTCCTCGGTCAGTCGCTCGCGTGGCACGGGGCCCAGGAACGCGACGGTGTCGTCGAGGCCGGCCTCGGCACAGACACGCTCGACCTGTCGACGGTAGCTCGATCGGCTATCGCGCCATCCGCCGGCAAAGCGGAACTGGACATCCGGCACGGCCTCTCGCACCCAGGCCGCGGCCCGGACGATGCCGAGGGTGTTCTTGCGCGGGCTGAGCGCGCCGACGGCCATCACGGTCGGCGGGGCCGGTCGACGGTCGCTATCGAAGAAGCGGTCCTCGATCGGGTTGTCGATGTCGTGCAGCTCGACGCCCTCCGGCCAGCGAACGGCCTGGCGGGAGTACGGGCTGATCATGGTCACGTGGGGATAGGTCTTGATCGAGTTCAGGAACGTGGCCCACATGACCGGCACGGTGAGATACCGCCTCGGCCCGCCGTTGAGCCACTCGTCGCGCGGGTTGATGCCGTGCACCGTCAGCACGCGAGGGCCGGACAGCTTGCGCCCCAGCTCGGGCACGTCCTGCACGTGAACGAGGTCCGGGGCGACGCGACCGACCATGGCGTTCAAGGCATCGGGCGCGGCGAGCCAGTTCATGATGAAGGCCGGGTGCCTGAGCCGAAGCGGAACGACACGACAGCCGAGGTCGTCGTCCTCGAACGCGCCGGCCTCCGCGCCGCCCCACTTGATGACGGTGATGCGAACGCCCCGGGCGATGAGAGCCCTTATCAGGCAGATCGCCACGGCGTCCACCCCGCTCTGCGGGGCGCGGCAATCGGGCGGCAGCGGTGTGACCATGGCCACGTGCATGAGCTAGAAGGCTCCGCTCTGTCGTTGGAACTCGATCCGGCGGCGGCGGACCTCGCGTCGCTGACGAAACTGGCTCGGCTTGATGCCGGCCATCGAGGCCCACAGGCCCGTCAGACCGCCGCTGGTGGCCAACCGATCGATGAGCCATGGCGCGGCGCGGCGCCGGGCGCTCAGACCACAGGCCATAAAGGCGGCATCGAACCCCGCCGGAGCGACGAGCTCGCAGGCGGGAATGCAGTACCGAGCGTCGCCGAAGGGATACGAAACGTAGCGAACGGGTCGGCCCGTCATCTCTTCGAGGGCCAGGCGGCTCTCGACGAGCTGGCGTGCGAACTCATCCGGCCCGTCGGCCGAAAGCGACACGTGCCACCGCGTGTGCGAGCCGATGGTCATGCCGGCGTCGGCAAGGGCCCGGACTTGCTCGGGCGTCATCATGGGCGGCATGGCGATCGTATCGAGCGGCACACCGAAGCGCTCGGCCAGGTAGGCGATCAGCTGGCTGCGGTGACGGTGGCTGATCTCGTCCTTGAAGGCCCGCGTGACGCGGAAGTAGCTGTCGGCGCGGTCGGACCGATCGCGATAAGGCAGCGCCATCCGCCGGCCGCCCCAGGGCTCGAGGTCCAACTCGATTCGATCGGCGGGTTCGGCCAGGCGGAGGATGTCATGCACGGCGTCGGCCTCGTAGGGTCGTCCTTCGGCGACGTAGCCGTCGGCGATGAAGAACGCCGCGGGCAGACCCAGCTCTTGCAGGATGGGCAGGGCGACGTGGACGTTGTCGGCGAAGCCGTCGTCGAAGGTGATGGCGCAGGCGCGGCTCGGCAGCCGGCCGGCGGACAGGCGCTCGACGAACGTGGGCAGGTCGAGCACGCGGCACGCGGCGCGGACGAACTCGAGCTGGGCGCGGAAGTCGTCGGCCGTGATCTGCGTGGAGGTATGCGGCCTGCGATCGCCGGGGGCGAAGACCTCGTGATAGAGCAGGATCATGCCCGACGTTCGGCGGTAGGTGGCCGCCAGAAGGGGCATCGCAGCCGCTCTGGAGATCGTCCTGATCACGGTGCTCCTAGAATGGCGGGCGGGACGCGGGCCGCTCCCTCAAGCGACGCGCGGCACCGAGCCCGCAAGCACGGCTCATAGAGCAGGTCTGCTTCTTGAGCAAGGGCACGTTGGCAGAAGCGTCCTGCATTCGCTGTTCGCCCCTGCTCGGTCGTCCTGGGCCCAGCCCTCACCGGGTGGAATCGCTTCAGTTGAAGCGGCTCTCGGTCCGAGAGTATAATATCAAACTCGGTGCGGCGTAGGCACCATAGGCTAGGCCCTGTTGCTTGGTTGAAGGGAGTCTCATCGATGGCGGCAGAAGGGAACGGGGAGTATCCGACGATCATCGGGCCGGACGCGAAGTTCAAAGGCGAGCTCAGCTTTGAAAAGGGCGTGCGGGTCATCGGTCAGTTCGAAGGCACGATCAAGAGCAAGGGCCATCTGCACGTGGCCGAGGGCGCGAGGCTCAAGGCCGACGTCGACGCGGGCGACATCGACGTCGACGGCGAGATCAAGGGCAACGTCACCGCCAACGGCAAGGTGAATCTGAAGTCGTCGGCCCGTCTCGAGGGAGATCTCCACACGGCGCGGCTCGAGGTCGCCGACGGGGCGACGTTCATCGGCAACTGCGTGGTCGGCTCGACGGAAGGCTCCAAGGCCCCGGCGTCCAAGCCCGCGGCAAGCACCAGTCCCGCCGCCAGCGAGGAGGACAAGGGCAAGGGCAAAGAGACGAGCAAGGACACCGCCGCCCAAACGTCCCAAAGTAAGAAAAGCTAAAGCGTTGCGCGCCGCGAGGTCGATCGTAACGACAGCGTGGCGCTTTCGGTTGCGCCCCGGCAGGACTATGATGGGCGTAAGGCGAGAGCGAGCCGGGGCCTTTCCTGCAGATCGACGTCGAATGTCGGGGTAACCGCGGCATCGTGCGGTCGCCGGTAGGCTCCAACCCAGCCGGGTGACCTTCATGGCCAAGAAGACAGCCCCAGGCCGAAAGAAGCTCGTCAACTGCATGTACTGCGGTGGGGCGATCGAGGTCTCCCTCCGGGCCATGTCCGTGTTCTGCCCGCACTGCAACAAGCGGGTCGTCTGCGAAGACTACACGATCAAGAGCTATCGCGCCGTGCGGCACATCGCCACGTGCGGCGAGGTCGTCATCGAGAGGAAGGGCCACGTGGTAGCGCCGATCACGGCCACCTCGTTGCTCATCCGAGGGGTGGTCCGCGGCAAGATCACGGGCAAGCGCGTGGTGGTCATCGAAGGCACGGGGGTGGTGGAAGGCGACGTCGAGGCCCCGCGGCTCATCCTGCAAGAAGGGGCGAGGATCAACGGACGTTGCTCGATCACGCAGAACGGCCAGGTCGACGCCAAGCAGGACAACGACAGCATCGACGCGACCTCGAAGGACCCCAGCACACCGCCCACGAAGGCCGAGGCCCAGACCCAATCCTCGAGCGAGGCAACCTCTCGGGACAAGCCGGCGCCCCCCAGGGGCGGCTCGACCAACGGGGCCAACGGCATGTCCTCGCAGGCGGCCGCGGCGTCGAGCCCGGCCGCCGTATCCGCTCAGCGCGCACCCCGGTTTCACGTCACGTTCTCCGGCTAGACCGGAAACGGCATGCAGGTTCCTTTGACGAGAGATGCAGCGGCCCTGATCGATCGGACCGGGAGCCTCGATCCATCCACGTGGCATCGGGTCTGGCCGTGGCCAGGGTGTGTCAACGTCCGATAACCCGCGATCATTATCCCTCGTGCTTGCGCCGGAAGATGCTTCGGGGTGGTTTTCCCTCGGACGGGCTGTAGGGGTTCTGCGGGGTGGGCGGGATGACGTCCGATCATCGTCCGCTCTGCGGGCCGAGAGCGGCGGGACCCATCGACCTATCTTCACCAAGCTATCTATATTCAAGAAATGGCCCGTGTGTAGTTTGCCCAGGCTCCGATTGTTTCTTATGTTGCAGAGGCGTTAGGCGTCGGACCTTGGCCCCGCATGAGGGGGGTGGATAGGTCTGACATCGAGCGCGAGCGAGCGCCGACGGCCGGGACGGCCGGCGGCCTGAGTTAGACGAGGCCCGTGGGGTCTCGCGAATCGGACGATCGCTCGCGGCCTGGCCACGGAGGGGTGGCTTGCGGCGAAATTCGCGTCGTTGCAGCTTTAAGGAGAGGTACATGAAGGCGTTCTTGGACCGTGCGAAGAGCTTCCTCCGGAGTGAGGATGGCCCGACCGCAACCGAGTATGCGGTGATGCTGGCCCTGATCATCATTGTGGCACTCACGGCCATTACAGCGCTTGGCGACAAGGTGAATGACATCTTCACCAACGTCGAGTCCGCGTTGCCTGACGGCACGGGCGGTGGCAGCTAATCGCCATCCTGCTGGCGTTGTTCTGAATTCACGGGCCGTGGGTATCGCTCGATGGGGGGATGCCCACGGCCTTTCCGATGTCCGCTTTGAGGCCTGACGACCTCAGGCAAGGTCCAGGGAAGTCAGGGGAAACCACGACAGGTTCGGCCCGGCGACGGACGCGCGGCGTTGTCCTGTGTCGGGGGACACACAGCGAGGCAGATCATGAGCTACTGGCAAATCACGTGTCTGGTGTTGGTGCCGGGCGTCCTGCTGGCATCCTGGATCGACTACAAGGCGCGCAAGGTGCCGAACTGGCTGAACGCCGCGATCGCGCTGGCCGGGTTCGGCGTCCAGTTCGGGTACCACGGCACGGAAGGCCTGAGCACCGGCGCGCTGGGTCTGCTGGTCGGCTTCGGGGTGCTGATCGTGCCGTGGCTGATGCACGGCATGGGTGCGGGTGACGTCAAGTTGATGGCCGCGATCGGCGTGTGGTTCGGCCCGTTGATGACGTTGGTCTCGTTCGCGTTGGGCGCCGTGATCGGCGGCGTCGTGGCGATCATCATGATCGTCTCGAGCGGCCGGCTGGGACACGCGATCATGAACTTCCAGACCATCATGGTGAAGGTCAGCAACTCCAAGACGGTGTTCAGTGAGTACGGCGGGGCCAAGACGTTCGGCGACACGTCGCAGCTCCTGCCGTATGGGGTACCGCTGACGGCCGGTTCGCTGATCATCCTGGCCGGTCAGTGCCTGGGATGGTGGGCCTTCTAGCAAGCCGTCGGGAGAGAAGCGAGGTGCTGGTTATGCGTAGGTTGATTTCGAGTGCATCACGGTGCGGTCGTGTGAACCGCCGTCGCGGTGCGGCCATCGTGGAGATGGCGGTGGTCACGCCGCTGCTGTTGACGCTGGTATTCGGCATCATCGAGTTCAGTTGGGCGATGTCGGTGCAGCAGTCGCTGACGAACGCCGCCCGCGAGGGATGCCGGACGGCGATCATCAAGGGGATGGACGACAACGACATCACGGCGCGCATCGATGCGTATCTCGGCGCGTCGGGTCTGAGTGGTTACACGGTGAGCATCACGCATGGGACCACGGCGGATCCGACCGAGCGGGTCGAGGTGACGATCCCGTACTGCCAGATCTCGCTGGTGGGCGGGTTCTTCCCGGGCCTGGAAGCCAAGACGTTGATCGGCAGTTGCGCGATGCGGCAGGAAGGCGTCTAGCGGTCGTGCGGCGTCGGCCTGGGCGTGCTTTCCGGAGGGGGAAGAAGCGACCTGGGAATGTCGGCAACGGGCCTGTAGGCCCAAGCGGCATTCGTCCGATAAGTAGAGAAGCCGCGCCAGCGCGCCGGGTCCGCCCAGCGCGCGCCCGGCCCGGCGACGTTGCCGCCCCGCTCGCGGGGCAGTTGAGGTGACACGATGAAGAGCAAAGCCATCGTCCCACTCCTGGTCGGTTCCATCGTGGGCGTGTTCGCAGTCCATCGCGGGCTGAGCTACATGAAGACGGCGAAGGCCTCGCGGCCCGAAACGGTATCCGTGGTTGTCTCGAAGGCGGAGATCCCGCACGGCGTGGTGGTGACCGAGGGCCTGCTGACGGTCAAGCAGGTACCGAAGGACCTCGCGCCGGAGCGTCGCTTCAGCGATATGGCGGAGGTCGTGGAACGGGTGACCTCGATGATGATCCCGGCCGACATGCCGGTCATGCCGACGATGCTCGCGCCGCCGGGCACGACGCCGGGGCTCGGATCGAAGATCCCCGACGGCATGCGAGCGGTGGCCGTACGCGTCGATGAGTGGTCGGCCGTCGGCGGCTGGCTCAAGCCGGGCGTACGTGTCGACGTCGCGGCCGTGTTCGCCGTCAAGGAAGGTCGACGCACCAAGTCGATCAGCAAGATCATCCTTCAGAACATCGAGGTGGCGGCGGTGGGCGCGTCGATGGGCCAGGACCCGCAGGACACGGGCCCGAACGTCAGCCGGTCGGTGACGCTGATCGTCAAGCCGAAGGACGTGGCCAAGCTGCACCTGGCCGCCAGCAAGGGCAAGATCCAGCTCGCGATGCGTGGCTCGCTCGACGACGAGCAGCTCAAGGCGGCCATGAGCGACGAGGACGTGCTCATGGCGGACGAGAAGGCGCTGCGTCGCGAGAAGATGACGTCGGCTCTCGGTCAGCTCTTCTCGGCGTTCACGTCGAGTCCCGCGCCTCGTCCGGTTCCGAAAAAGCCACAGCGGTGCAAGGTGGATGTGATCAACGGTCAGAAGCGCACCCAGTTGGTGTACGTGAGTAAGGATTCGATGGAGCTGCTCGGTGCTCAGGGGACCAGTTCCGAATTGGCCAGGGATGCTGCCAGGCCCTACGGGCGCGACACCAGGGCGGGCTCGGGTTTCGGGGTGAGCTCCTTCAGCAGGCAAACGATCGATGACGGTGGTGGCATGGTGCAGGGAGAGTAGCCCGTCGCGGTAAGCGATCCCGCACGTGCCCCAAGCATGTCCAAAGGCAGGGAGGTCTCGGATGGCTCGGAACACGGACGTTCTGCGCAGCAAGCTCCGCCATGATCCACGAAGGGTGATGCGTCGGCTTGCCATGATGACGCTGATAGGGTGGCTCCTGAGTGCGCAGGCCGGCGCGCCCCGTGCAAGGGCCGAGCAGGCCGCACAGCCATCCGATCCGGCCCGTCGCATCGTCGTCTTCCGCGGAGGATTCCAGAAGGAGCCGATTCGCAAGCTCGAGCTCCAGGTCGGTGAGACCGTGCAGATCAAGACGGAGATGGTCTGTACGGCCGTCACGGCCGAGCCCGAGGGGCTTGTGGCCACGCTCCGCAAGAACGCCCACGAGATCTACGTGACGGGGGTCAAGGCGGGCGAGAGCGAGGTGCGGATTCAGACCGAAGACGGCAAGATGCCGGTGTTCCGCACGACCGTCAAGGCCGCGCCGGGCAAGGCCGCCAAGGACGGGCCCTTCAAGGCAAGCCTGCGGATCGCGCCCGTTCAGCGGTTCACGCTGCACGTCAACAAGAGCATGCTCATTCAGACGAACATGCCCTGCCGTCGCATCCAGGCCCTGTCGGCGGCCGAGCCCGAGGGCGAGAAGGCCAAACAAAGCGCCCAAGATCGCGTCGCCAAGGCGGCGATCAGCGCGATCAACCGGGCCGCCGGCACGACGGGCAAGACCGACAAGGACGGCAAGGAGAAGGACAAGCCTCAGGAGATTATCCGCGCCGAGAGCATCACCCCGACGGAGGTCCTGGTGGTGGGCAAGTCGTTCGGTGTCACGCAGCTCCTGCTCTTCACCGAAGACAACCGCGTACAGATCATCGAGATCACCGTGGAGGCCGACGTCGAGCGCCTCAACGACGTGATCGAAGAGGAGGTGCCGCAGGCTGAGGTGCGAGCCAAGAGCGTCCTGGGGGCGGTGGTCTTGGAGGGCACTGTGCCCGATCCGGAGACGCGAGAGCGGATCATCGATATCGCTAAGGTCTTCGTCGAGTCGGAGAAGCACGTCAAGGATCACATGACGATCAAGACCGCCGCCGGCGAGCAGTCGATGCAGGCGGTCATGGACCAGATGGCCAAGCTGCAGCTCCGCCAGTTGAACCAGACGATCACGGCCATGGCGCCGACGGCCAAGGTCGAGATCGTGAAGATTCATAACACGTACATCCTGCGCGGCCGCGTGCCGGACGTGGAGACCGCCGAGCGGGTGCAGGAGATCGCCGAGATCTACGCCTCGAAGGATCCGACGGGACAGGGCAGCGTCCGGAACCACCTCCAGGTGGCCGGGGTTCAGCAGGTCCTGCTGCGCTGCACGGTGGCCGAGGTGAGCCGTCAGGCGCTGCGTCAATTGGGCGTGAACGGCTGGCTCGCCGGTGACAACGTCCGCGACATGTTCGTGGTGAACCAGCTCAACCAGATCAACCCGGCCAACATCGGGGCCGCCGCCGACGCCCTGGTGGCCCCGCCGATCCGCGGGATGCAGGCACCGCGCGTGCCCTTCCTGACCGGGACCGAGGGCATCCCGCTGCAGCCGAACGTGCCGCTGTCGATCGGCTTCCCGCGGGTGCAGATGCAGCTCTTCATCCAGGCCCTGCGACAGAACTCGCTGCTGCGCGTGTTGGCCGAGCCGAACCTGATGGCGATCAGCGGTCAGACCGCGACGTTCCTGGTCGGCGGGGAGTTCGCTTACCCCGTGCCGCAGGAAGGCGGCGTGCCGGCCGTGGAGTTCAAGGAGTTCGGCGTGCGACTGGCGTTCACGCCGACCGTGCTGGAGGGTCAGCGCGTGCGGATGCGCATCATGCCCGAGGTGAGTCAGCCCGACGACACGATCGGCACGACGATTCAGGGCACGGTCGTGCCGGGCAAGTCGATGCGGACGGTGGAGACCGTGGTCGAGATCGGCAACGGACAGACGCTGGCGCTGGCGGGCTTGCTGGACGATCGGATCCGCGGCGTGGCCGACAAGATCCCCGGCCTGGGCGATGTGCCAGTGCTGGGAGCCTTGTTCAGCTCGGTGCGTTATCAGCGGAATCAGACGGAGCTGCTGGTCTTGTGCACGCCGGAGCTGGTCGCTCCGATGAACCCGGATCAGGTGCCGTCGGTGCCGGGCGAGGAGATCACGCCGCCCAACGACTGGCAGCTCTTCGGTCTGGGCGAGCTCGAGGGCAAGAAGGATCCGCCGCCGACAGCGCCCGAGCGTGCCCTGCAGACGGTTCAGCCGATCCGCTCGTATCGCCAGCCGAGCCAGGGCGGCTCGGACAGCATGACGAAGTTATCGCTCCATGGCCCGTGGGGACCGGCCGAGTCGAGCGAAAATTACTAGAGAGCAACCGCCGTTGTGGGGGGGACATCTCGCGGTTCTACCGTGTGCCACGTGCCGTCGCGTCGCCGCGCGCGGGCGACGGGCATGGTCACAGGAACCCTCGAAAGGCAAGACCTTTAGGACAATCACCGCTTCATGCGGGTTCGACGGAGGGTTTGCCTACCCCCCTGGGGTGGCTTCGAACGTCCCGCCCCTTGCGAGAGGCGACGAGGCCGCTCTGCCCGGGGCGGACGCCATGCGGGTGTCCGGAGCCAGCCCGGGGATCCCGACCGCCAAGGAAGGCAATCGCAACTCGTTTCGGACGGAGCCTGCGCCGATAGAAGGTCTGACGGCGGGTCCGCATGTCGCGGGCCCGATAACCACCGTCGTGGGGGTCATCGACAGATGGCTAGCGGTACGCGCCTGATTGTCTTCAACGCCGACGAAGACTACGCCACGACCCTGCGCACGGATCTCCTCAGCATCGAGGGGGTGAAGATCGTCGCGGAGGTGGACGAGGTGGGGCTGTTGCCCGCGGCGGTGAACCAGTTCGCCGCCGACGTGGTGGTGGTGCATCTCGATCCGCAGCCGGAGGTGGTCCTCCACGTGGCCAGTCAGGTGGCCCAGGAGCGTCCGGATCTGCCGGTCTTCGGCATCAGCGGCTCGCAGGACGGCCAGGTCATTCTGGCGGCGATGCGGGCGGGGTTCCGCGAATTCCTGCTCAAGCCGCTGGAGGTGGATCAACTGGCCGAGGCGTTGGCTCGCGTGGCTCAGCAGCGTCCGGCGTCGGCCAAGAGCGGCTCGCTGATCGCCGTCATCGGCAGCATCGGCGGCGTGGGCGCCACGACGATCGCCACGAACCTGGCGGTGGAGCTCGCGGACCTGAGCAAGGCCCCCGTAGCCCTGGTGGATCTCGACTTCCGCTTCGGGCAGATCGCGACGCTGCTGGACGTCCAGCCGAACTTCACCATCTCCGACCTGTGCGATACGCCCGAGCAGTGCGACCAGGCGATGATCGAACGGGCCATGGTCAAGCACAGCACGGGCGTCCACGTGCTGGCCCGTCCGAACCAGTTTGAGCAGGCCGAGCAGCTCTCGGCCGCCCATTGCGGCGGCGTGCTGAGCTCGCTTCAGGAGCTTTACGAATACGTCGTGGTGGACGGCCCGAGCCGTTTTGACAGCGGCGGCAAGACCGTCTTGGACATGGCCGACATGAACCTGCTGGTGGCACAGCTTCTGGTCACGAGCATTCGGAGCATCGATCGGATTCTGTCCGAGCTCGGTCGGGCGGGCTACAACCTCGAACGCATCAAGCTGATCTGCAACCAGATCGGTCGCGACCCGGGACACCTCTCCATCGATCACATCGAAGCGACCATCGATCAGCCGATGTTCCACACCATCGCCGAGGATTGGAAGGCCGTCAGCGGGGCGATCAACATGGGCGAACCCCTGGTGACACACGCTCCGAAGAGCAAGGCGCGTCAGGCGATCCGGGAGCTGGCGACCAAGCTGTATGCGCCGGTCGGCAGCGTCGGGGAAGGCGGCGAGACGAAGAAGTCCGGGGGGCTGTTCAGCAAGATCTTCAGCGAGTAGGCCCGGCCCGTCCATCGGTCCGGAGCTCATGCGCTGAGGGCATGGAAACCGCCGAGGCCGCGCCACCGTGGCGCAGGGATGGCCCGTCGGCGAAAGGGAGACGATCGTGTTCGGTCGACTGAGCAAACCGAAGATCCCTCAGGTTCCGGGCGTCAAGAAACCCTCGGAGGCCCCCGCCGCGCCAACAACCGCGGCACCCGACTCCGGTGGCAGCAGCACCGCCGAGGCGCCGCCCCCGGCGAAGAAGAAGACCCCCTTGCCGTCCCGCCCGGGCGCGAGCGGCAAGCCCGCCGACAAACCGGCCGACAAGCCCGCGGACGACAAGGAGGGCAAGATCAAGCAAGACCGGCTTGAGCAGTGGAACAACCTCAAGACGACCATCCATCGCAAGCTGGTGGAGAAGCTGGATCTGGCCCGCATGTCGGGCGACGACGACACGATCCGGGAGCAGGTCCGGGAGGTCGTCACCGAGCTCAGCGAGCAGGAGAACGCGCTGCTGAACTTCGCCGAACGGCAGCGGTTGGTCGAGGAGATCCTGAACGAGACGTTCGGTCTTGGCCCGCTGGAGGTCATCCTAAAGGACCCGACGATCAGCGACATCCTGGTCAACGGCCCCAAGCAGGTCTTCGTGGAGAAGAACGGTCGGCTCCAGCTCACGGACGTGCAGTTCAAGGACGACGCGCACCTGATGCACGTGATCGACAAGATCGTCAGCCAGGTCGGCCGGCGGTGTGACGAGGTCAGCCCGATGGTCGATGCCCGCCTGAAGGACGGCAGCCGCGTCAACGCGGTGATCCCGCCCTTGGCGATCGACGGACCGTCGATGAGCATCCGGCGTTTCGGGGCCGACCCGATCACGTGGGAGGACTACCTGCGCTACCGGAGCTGCACCAAGGAGATGATCGAGTTTGTCCGCGCCTGCGTCATCGCCCGGTTGAACATCATCATCGTCGGCGGGACGGGCTCGGGTAAGACGACGCTGCTGAACAACTGCAGCAGCTTCATTCCGGAGGACGAGCGGATCGTCACGATGGAGGACGCCGCGGAGCTGCAACTGCGCCAGCCGCATATCGTCCGGCTGGAGTCGCGCCCGCCCAACATCGAGGGCAAGGGAAGGATCGCCATCCGCGACTTGCTGATCAACAGTCTTCGGATGCGTCCCGATCGGATCGTGGTCGGCGAGTGCCGCGGGCCCGAGACGCTCGACATGCTGCAGGCCATGAACACCGGTCACGACGGGTCGCTGACGACGATCCACGCGAACACGACGCGTGACGCGGTGCAGCGTATCGAGACGCTGGTCATGATGGCGGGTTTCGAACTGCCGCTCCGCGCGATCCGGCAGCAGTTCTCCTCGGCGGTGGATCTGCTGATCCTGGCGGGCCGGCTCACGGGCGGGCCTCGTAAGATCAAGAACATCACCGAGGTGCAGGGCATGGAGGGGGACGTGGTGACGATGCAGGACATCTTCAAGTTCGTGCAGGAAGGCATCGACGAGGGCGGCAAGGCGTACGGCCACTTCGAGGCCACCGGCATTCGGCCGACGTTCCTCGACCGCCTGAAGGCTCACGGTTGCGAGCTCGATCCGGCGTTGTTCGAGCGGGCCGTGCTCGGTGAGGACGACGATGAAGGCTAACAACCGGACGCGGTCCGGATTGCGATGCACCCAAGCGGTGGAGGTGTCACGATGATTGCCGCAGGCATGGCCAGCAGCGTACAGGGAGCCCTCTTCGTGCTCCTGCCGATCGCCGGGTGCGTGCTGCTGTCGTTCGGCATCTTTCAGCTCATCCGGGACCTGCGCGCCAGCGAAGACAAGCGGGTCCTCGAGCGGTTGAAGGAAGGTCCGCGAGGCAAGAAGAAGAAGGGCGAATCGCACGAGAGCATCCTGCGCCGTCGCGCGCAGGAGATCCACCAGGGTTCGCTCAACCAGGCGGTGGGCAGGCTGGGGTTCGTTCCCAAGCTTCAGCGGATCTTGGATCAGGCCAACGTCGACTGGGACGCAACCAAGCTGCTGATCAATCTGGCGGGGCTCAGCCTGCTGGCGGGCTTCGGGCTGTACGTCCTGGGCAAGGGTCCGATCGCGGCGGTTGGGACGACCGCGGGCGTGTTCTGCCTGCCGCTGCTGTACCTGATCATGCGGCGCAAGCGGAGGATGAACAAGCTGGTCGAGCAGTTGCCGGACGTCTTCGAGCTGATCAGCCAGGCCCTCCGGGCGGGGCACTCGCTTCCGAGCGGCATCCATCTGGTGAGCGAGCAAATGCCCGATCCGGCAGGCACGGAGTTCGGCAGGGTCTTCCAGGAGCAGAATCTCGGCATCCGCGTCGAGGAGGCGCTGGGCAACATGGCGCAGCGCGTCGAGTCGCTGGACGTGCGCTTCTTCGTCACGGCGGTCCAGATTCAGCGTCAGACGGGTGGCGATCTGGCCGAGGTGCTGGACAAGATCGGCTCGGTCATTCGCGGGCGCATCGAGCTGTTCGGCCAGGTCAAGGCCCTGACCGCCGAGGGGCGTATGAGCGGTTACGTCCTGCTGGCTCTGCCGATTCTGGTGTTCGGCGTGGAGACCCAAGTGAACCCGAAGTACGCCGGGATGCTGCTGTACGACGAAATGGGACGGATGATGCTCTACGGGGCGATCATCCTTCAGGTCATGGGCTATGCCATGATCAAGAAGATCGTGAACATCAAGGTGTAACGGACTGCCCGACGAGGCCGACGCACGGACGAGCCATCGGGAGATGGGACTATGAACGAACTCGCATTCATCGCGGTGCTGATCATCATCAGTGCGGCCATGATCGTCTACTCCCTCTGGCCCAAAGGGGACGAGGAAGAGGAGGCGGTGCTTCGCCGCATGAAGGGTCAGGCATCCGAGGACGAAGAGAAGCGCCGAAAAGAAAAGGCCAAGCCGCGCTCGTCGCCCACGCAGGACCTTCTCAAGAAGGTTGCTCCGATCGCCATGCGGCCCGTCATGCCCAAGAGCGACGAGGACATGAGCAACCTCCGCGTCAAGATGTCGAACGCGGGGTTCCGCGGCGAATCGGTGGTGACGTGGTTCCTGGCCAGCAAGACGCTGTTGGGCGCCGGTCTCGGCGGCGCGGCGCTGTTCCTGACCTGGAGCAGCGGTCATCCGACGCAGCACGTGTTCAGCATCGCGGCCTGCGCGGCCGGGGTCGGCTTCATGCTGCCGAACGTCTGGCTGTGGCTGGCGACCAAGGAGCGGTCCGGCAAGATCTCGCAGGGACTGCCGGACTCGCTCGACCTGATGGTGATCTCGGTCGAGGCGGGGCTGGGGCTCGACGCGGCGATGCAGCGGATCGGCGACGAGATGGCCACGGTACATCCGGAGTTGGCCGAGGAGTTCGCCATCACGACGCTGGAGACGCAGATGAGCGTGCCTCGGGCCGAGGCCCTGAGCCACATGGCCACGCGAACGGGCGTGCCCGAGATCAAGAGCCTGGTCGCCATCGTGACGCAGGCCGAGCGGTTCGGCACGAGCATCGCCAAGGCCTTGCGGAACCAGGCCGACGCGATGCGGCTGAAACGTCGTCAGGCGGCCGAGGAGCGAGCCCAGAAGACGGCCGTCAAGCTCATGCTGCCGCTGGTGCTGTTCATCTTCCCGGCGATCGGCGTGGTGCTGGCGGGTCCGGCGGCGCTGCAGATGATCCGGACGCTGAGCAACACGAAGGGGCTGTAGTGGCCGGCGGGACAACGCCGCCTGGAAACGACCACAGGCGCCCGGGCCTTCCGAGAGGCCGGGGCGCCTTTCGTTGTTGTCATCGACCGAAGATCCGTGGCTAGCGCCGACGGCGGCGCGTGATCACCCCGCACACGAGCAGGCCCACAGCCATCATCGGCAGGGCCTGGCCCATGCCGCTGCTGCACCCGAAGACCGCCCGCACGTGCTGATCGCTGTCCATGACGATCGTGACGGGGTTGTTGCTGTCGAGTGTGACGTGGTTGGCGTCGCCCGGGTGGTTCGGGTCGGCGATCTCCCAGTGCTTGAACACGCGGTCGACGACGGGTACGGCCGTCAGCTCGACCTCGGTGCCCACCGGATACTCGAAGACGTTGGGGTCGGCCGGGGCGGGGTCGGCCTCGACGTGGCCCTGGGTGTCCAAGACGCACTCGATCGTCAGGGTGCAGGGCGGCGGAGGCGCGTTCCACTCGGTATAGAGCGGGTGCTCAGCGAGGTAGTTGCCATCCCAGTAGATGGGGTAGTAGTAGGCGCTGGGCACGTAGATCACGTCCGTCACGTAGGGGACGTAGGACCCGTCGGTCGGGTTGGTCAGATCGGCCTGGGCGGCGTAGTTGAAGTACTCGAAGATGCTGAGCTCGCCGTCGCCGTTGAGGTCGATCACAGCCGTGCCATCCTCCCGCAAGGCCAGGACGAGCTGAACACCCAGGAACCCCGTGGTGATGTCGTCGACGTCGCCGGCGGTGGCCATGCTGAAGTGCGTGGCGTTGGGCCAAGTCGAGCCTCGGAGGGTGTGGAAGTTGTCCCGAAAGTCGTTGATGAGGGCGCCGCTGTAGCACATGGTGGCCAGGACGTCCAATCGCTCGATCGGGCTGCCCGACTGCGGGTTGTTGTTGATCTGGTTGACGCAGTTGGCGATGAAGGCATAGTCGTACAGCATGCCGTCGGCCATTTGGAGCCTCATGCTCTCGGTGCCGTAGTAGCCGTTGCCGCCGTGACCGCCGATGACGACCACAAGGTTCTTCGGCGTGACGGGATCGCTCCACATACGATGACCGATGGTCTGGAAGGTGTCGGCGATCTGGCTCTCGGTCGCCGGCAGGGCATCGAAGAGCCCTTCGGTCCAACTGTCGTCGCCCCAATCGACCAGGACCCAGACGTTGTTGGGGTCGAGACCGAGGTTTTCGGTCATCGCCAGGTAGGCCTCCCGAAGCAGCTGTTTGATGAGGGCGTCCAGGGTCGGATCGCCAAACACGGTACTGTTGCCGCAGATGATGATGCCGTACCCGCCGTCGGGGTAGGATTCGGATTCGTTCGGATCGGGGCTGGCCAGCAGCGGTCCGGCCATCAGACCCAGTAGCAGTGCCACGCTAAGCAACCTGCGCATTGTCGCTCTCCCAAAGCTGTGCGCTTCCGGCGCACGCCACGCCCTCACCGATCGTGGCTGAATGGATGTGTGCATCCCTGGGGAGGCCGGTACCGCTCCACCCCTCCGATTCTTGTCCCCCGCGCCAACCGAAGTCTATAGATTACCGCATTTCGTCTCGGGAGGGAACGCCCTACCGGCTGCGATTTGTCGGGGATAGACCGCCGGCCCTGGCGAGAGCGGTGTTATCGGCCCAAGCCTTGCAGGCCGGCCTGGGCCTCGGCGTTGCCGGGCTCAAGCTCGAGGGCCTTGCGATAGGCCTTGGCCGCTTCGTCGCGCTTGCCCTGCTGGGTCAGGACGTAACCGATCTTGCAGTAGGTCTTGGCGTCGTCGGGGTCGATCTCGGCCGCCCTGCGGAACGTGGCGAGGGCTTCGTCGTAACGCTTCAGGTGCGCCAGGACGAGGCCGAGGTTGAATTGGGTGCTGTGGACTTTCGGCGTGAGCTTGGCCGCCGTGGCCATGAGCTTCAGGGCGTTGTCGAACTGTCCGGCCCGCGCGAAGAGGATGCCGAGTTGGGTCATGGCGTCGGCATGCTTGCCGTCGAGTTGGATCGCCCTCTGGAACGCCTGGGCCGCCGGCTGGATCTGATTCGTGCCCATCAGGGCCCTGCCGAGCTCGTAATGCAGGTGCGCTGAGGCGTCGGGCAGTGTGACGCCCTTCTGGAGGACGGGCACGGCCTCGGCGTGCTTGCCCTGCTGGATCAGAAGCCGACCGAGCTTGTGGCAGACCTCGGCCGTGGGCTTGGCGCTGAAGGCGGCGCGGAGGTGTGCGATGGTCCCCGCCGTGTCCCCGGATTCCTCTTTAAGGGCGGCGGCGGCCCGGATCACAGCGGGGTTGTCGGGTTCGGCCTGCATGGCCTTGTCGAACATCTCATCGGCCAGGTCGGTCTTGCCCATCTTGCGGTAGACGTTGCTCAGCCCCAGGTAGGCCATGCCGGCGTTGAGACCGCTGCCCGCCTCGAGGACCGTCTTGTAGCGGGTCACGGCCAGGTCGAGCCGCTTCTGTCTGACGGCGAGGCTGGCCAGCCCGAGCAACCCGCCGGTCGACTTCGGGTCGATGGCGAGGGCTTTTTTGTAGGCCTGCTCGGCCTGATCGAGCTTGCCCTGCTTGACCAGGATGGCCCCGATGCTCGCCCAAGAGCTCGCCGGCTCGTAGCCGAGCTCGGTGGACCGTCGGTACCACTGCAGGCTCTCGTCGAGTCGCCCGAGGTGCCAGTAGACGCGTCCGGCGATGTGGGCGCCCTCGGGGTCATCGGGGCTCAGCTTCAGGTACTGCTCAACCATGCTCTGAGCCTGCTCGTACTCGCCGCGCATCACGTACGTCTGGGCGTTCAGCAGATAGCCTTGGGCCCGAATCATCTGCTTGGGATCCGGCAGCGGGGCCGAGGCCTTCGCACGGGTCGTCGGCTTGGTGGACGAGGGGGTGGCCACCACGTAGCCGAGGCCCTCGAGCTTGCGGCGTGTGGCCTCGTCCACGTCGAGGTTGGGCTTGACGACGGCGGCGAGACGGATGTCTTGGCCCAGGATCTCACGAAGGCGTTCGTGCATGCGCCGGGCGAACGGCCGCTGCTCGTGGTAGATGTTGGTCAGCTCCTTGGGGTCCTTAAGCAGGTCGTAGACCTCGGGGTTCGGGGCATGGATGAACTTCATGTCGATGCGGCGTAGGCCCACGAGAGGGGCCCAGTTGTGCGTCAGCTTCGGATAGAGGGACTCGATGTAGAGGAGCCGCTTGGGATCGTAGGTCGACTCGATCAGGCTGATACCGTCGATGCCGTCGGGCGGCCGGACGCCGAGAAGCGCCGCCACCGTGGGGACGATATCGATGAGACCCACCTGCCGCTGCACGATGCGATTTTGGGGGAACGGCGGCGGCGCGCTGAAGATCAGCGGTACGTGCTGGGTCGCGTCGTAGATGAAGATAGCGTGGGTCCGCTCGCCGTGCTCGCCGAGGGCCTCCCCGTGGTCGCTCGTGAAGATGACGAGCGTCCGCTTGCGGACGTCGAGCTCGTCCAGCACGGCCAAGAGGCGCGAGACCTGGCCGTCGACGTAGGCGATCTCGCCGTCGTAGAGGTTCTTGCCGTACTGCTGATCGAACGGGGCGGGGGGCTCGTACGGAAAGTGGGGATCGAAGTAGTGAACGAACAGGAAGAACGGCTTGTCGGCGTGCTCGCGGAGCCAGGGGATGGCGTCCTCGTTGACCTCCTCGGCCGATCGCTCGGGGTAGAAGAACTGGCTTCCCGCCTCGCCGCCGGCCACGTCGTCGGCATACGTATCAAAGCCCTCGGCCAGGCCGAACTTCGCGTCGAGCACGAAGGCGCCGATGGCCGCGCACGTCGCGTAGCCCTCTCGCTTGAGCAGCGTCGCGAGGGTGTCGACGCCTTCGGTCAGCTTGAACAGCCCGTTGGATCGCACACCGTGACGCGGCGGGATCAAGCCGGTCAGCATGCTGGCGTGACCGGGCAGCGTGATGGGGACCGGCGTGATGGCCTGGCGGAAGAGCACGCCCTGGCTGGCGAGGCCGTCGATCGTGGGCGTGCGGATGGTCGTGTTGCCGTAGCAGCCGATGCGATCGGCGCGGGTCGTGTCGGCGCTGATCAGCAGCACGTTCCAACCCTTGAGCGCGCCCTGGGCCAGTTCGATGTGATCCGCCGGCTTGCCGGTGAACAGGGCCACCCCGTCGACGGATAGGCCCTCCTCGGGCGACGAGGTCAGCCAGTAGACACCGCCACCGACGAGCAGCACCACGATGGCCACGGCGATCACGATGGCCGCGATGCCCAGCGTGCGGTTGGGGGCCTGATCGGTTTCGCTTTCCTGGGACGTCTTGGTCCTGTCATCCGCCATCCCTGAACTCCACTAGGCTAGGGGCGGCACCGGGCAGGCGCCGGGGCTCTCGACCCTCCAGCGTAGCAGATATCGACGCGTCGGTCCCAGTGGCGCGTGAGGTCCCCACGTCATCCGGCGTGCCCCCGGCCACGGACCGGTCGTGCGAGGGGCCGGTGATGGGGTCATGTTGGAGCAGTCGTCTCGGGTGCCGGGCACAGCGGGGCGGCTCGACGGGGTTACGAGCTCTCGTCCTGCCAGGCGCGGACCTTCCGGGAGAAGACCTCGCCGCGCTCCTCGTAGTTGGTGAACAGGTCCCAGCTCGCGCAGCCCGGGGAGAGCAGGACGACGTCACCCGGTTCGGCGGTCTGGCGCGCGACCTCGAGCGCCTGGTCGAACGTCTCGGCGTCGAAGACCAACAGGTCGCTGTCGATGTCGAGCTTGGCGTCGATGGCCTGGTGGATTTGCTTTCCCGTGGCGCCGTAGCAGACGGCGGCTCGAGCCCGGGAGGCGACGCATTCGGCCAGCTCGTCGAAGGAGGCCTTCTTGTCGTAGCCACCCAAGAGAATGACCGCAGGCTGCTGGAAGGCGTTGAGGGCGGTGATGGCGGCCTCGGGGGTGGTGCTCTTGGAGTCGTTGTAGTAGCCGACGCCGTCGACCTCGCCGACGAACTGGAGGCGGTGCGGTAGTCCCTCAAAGCCGTCCAGCGCGTCCGACCACGCCCGGCGGGGCAGGTCGAGGGCACAAGCCACCGCCATCGCGGCCGCGGCGTTCAGGCGGTTGTGGCGCCCGGGCAGGCTCAGCGAGAGAGCGTCCCATAGTTCGAGCCGCGTCTCGTCGGACGGTCCGGTGCGCGACCCCCGGCGGATCACCGTGGGCGTGCCGTCCTCGTCGAGACCGTACAGCCACACGCCTTCGAGGCCTCCGAGTGTAGCCGAGACGGCCTGCACCGCGGCGCCCTCCTCGCCGCAGACGATGGCCTGGTCGGTGGCCGGGTCCTGGTTGGCGAAGATCTCGCACTTGGCGCGGGCATAGCTGTCGAAGTCTCCATGGCGGTCGAGATGGTTCGGCCGGAGGGACGTCATCAGGGCCACCGGCGGGCTCAGTCCCAGGCCGCCGAGGTCTTCGAGCTGGAAGCTCGACAGCTCCAAGACGACGAAGTCCTCGGATCGCATATCCGGCAGATCCAGCAGGAGACTGCGCCCGATGTTGCCGCCCACCCATACGCGAGGTCGGGAGTCTTCGGGCAGGCCCCGAACGGCGGCTTCGAGCAGACGTCCGACCATGGCCGTCGTGGTGCTCTTGCCCACCGAACCGGTCACGCCAACGATGCGGCCCGGACACCGTGGGAAGAAGAGGTTCATCTCGGTGGTCCAGGGGATGCCGGACAGCATCGCCTGGCCGAAGAACTTGCTCTTGTCCTTGTTGACGGCCGGGCTGACGACGAGCAGGTCGGTGCGCTTGAGCAGCGTCATGTCGTGCCCGCCGAGGTCGAAGCTGACGTCCAGGTCGCCGAGCTGATCGATGGAGTCGCGGAGTTCGTCATGGCCGGCGCGGTCGCTGACGGTGACGACCGCCCCCTGCCGGCAGAGCCACCGCGTCACGCCGATGCCGCCTCCGAAGCGTCCGAGGCCCATGACGGTGACGCGTTTTCCCTTCAGGTCTGTTGGGTCGGTCATAGGAGGATTCTTGGCTTCCGGCGCCGGCGTGCGGTCCGGACGGGACGTCACACCTCGGCATGCTGCTTACGCCGGGCGGCGATCATGTGATCGAGGCCGCGACCTTGCCCACCTCGACGACGAAGTCCTTGCAGGCCTGCTCCACGCACTTGGCCCATTCGCTGGGGTACATCTCGATGTACTTCATGCCCGCGACCTCCTCGTCGTAGGCGTAGATGATGCTACGCGAGGCCGAGACGAGCGCGCCCGTGCCGTCGGACTTGAAGCACGCACTGACCGCCTCCGGATCGGCGCCCTGGGCGCCCCAGCCCGGCACGAGGAAGACGCAGTGCGGCATGAGCGCGCGTAACTTGATGGTCTGGTCCCGATCCTTGGCCGCGACGACGGCGCCGAGACAGCTATAGCCGCTCTGGCCGACGAGGCCTTCGGCCGAGGCCCACTCCTCGACCTGCCTGCCGACGGCCTCGTACAACGGTCCGCCGTCGGCGGTCTCGAGGTCTTGGATGGCCGCGGCGGAGGGATTGCTGGTCCGCACCAGGGCGAAGACGCCCTTGCCCTCTTCGGCGGCGATGTCGAGGAACGGTTGGATGCCGTCGAGGCCGAAGTAGCTGTTGACCGTAACGGCGTCGGGGGCGACGAGATCGTCCATATCCCCGAAATCGGGGTCGCCGAGGGCCGAGCGGGCGTACAGCTCGGCGGTGTGCCCGACGTCGCCGCGCTTGACGTCGCCGATGACGATGAGGCCGAGGTTGGCGGCCTCTTCCACGAGCTCGTAGTAGGCGAAGAACCCCTCGGAGTAGTATCTTTCGAAGTAGGCGCTATTTAGCTTCACAGCGGGCACATGCGGAGCGACGGCACGGATGGTCTGACGGCAGAACTCCAGGATCGCGTCGAGGGCCACCTCGCTGTTGGCCTCGTCGTTCAACTCGGGATTCTCGTTGATCTCGCTGGGCAGCCGGGAGAAGACCGGGTCGATGCCCACGCACACGGGCGCCCGCTTCTTCTTGACGGCACCGAGGAGGATGTCTGCGAAGTTGTCAGCCAAAGGACGATTCCTTTCTTCTTGGCGTTTGCGGCGGTGCTTCATCATGGAGACCGCGGCCGGTGCCCACGCCGAGCACGATCCGCGAAAGGCCCATCGTATCCCCGCCTGTGGGCCCTTGCAAGCGGAAAGGCGCCACGTTCGGGCCTTTGCGTTCGACGTGTTAGGCGAACAAAGCGCGTCAGGAGCATCTTGACACCGGGTGGCGCGCTAAGTAGGCTACATGGTTGCCACTGGGCGTGGCATGGATGAATCGCTGATCAAGCGGAGTCGTCTGTCGGTGACCCCGTCGGCCGGTGGGTCGTGGGGTAGGCGTATCAGGCAGTGGGTTGACGTCGCGGCGTCCAACTCAAGCTCCAGAGATCAGCCCTTCGACAACCGCGAGCAATGGTGCATAGCGCCTTTCGGTCCGGTAGGGACGTCTACCCGGTGGTGTAATCGGTAACACAGGGGCTTTTGGTGCCTCTATTCCTGGTTCGAGTCCAGGCCGGGTAGGTTCTGTCTGCCGGCACCGGCGTCGCGCCGTGAACCCAGCCGTCGAGCGAGAACAGGTTCATGAACGGTCTGAAGGTCTTCGGAGGATCGAGCAATCCGGCTCTGGCCGAAAAGATCGCGCGCTACTTGGGCTCCAGCCTGGGTCGGGCTCGGATCGACCAGTTCCCCGACGGCGAGGTCATCGTCAAGTTGGACGACGACGTTCGGGGGCGGGACGTGTTCGTCATCCAGAGCACGTGCCATCCGGTCAACCGCAATCTGATGGAGCTGCTGATCTTCATCGACTGCCTGCGCCGCGCGTCGGCCCGGCGGATCACGGCCGTCATGCCGTATTTCGGCTACGCCCGTCAGGACCGCAAGGACGAGGGCCGGGTGCCCATCAGCGCCAAGCTGGTGGCCAATCTCATCACGGTGGCCGGGGCCGATCGGCTGCTGACCATTGACCTGCACGCGGCACAGATCCAGGGGTTCTTCGACATCCCGGTGGACCATCTTCTGGCCGAGCCGGTGTTCAGCAACTACTTCAAGAAAATCATCCAGGACGAGGTGGTCCTGGTCAGCCCCGATGTGGGCAACGTCAAGCGTGCCCGCATCTATGCCCAGCACCTCGAGGGCGACATCGCCATCATCGACAAGCGGCGGGTCTCGGGCAGTGAGGCGGTCGTGCAGAACATCATCGGCGACGTGCGGAACAAGACGGTGCTGATGGTGGACGACATGGTCGCCACGGCGGGCACGATCTGCGAGGCGGCGAAACTGGTGAAGGGATTCGGGGCCAAGAGCGTGACGGTCGGGGCGACCCACCCGGTGTTGTGCGGTCCGGCGATTGAGCGCCTTAGCGAGGCCCCGGTTGACGGCCTGGTCGTAGCCGATACCGTCCCCCTGGACGGCAAGACGAGCTTTGGCGGCAAGACGATCGAGATCCTGACCGTCTCGGAGCTGTTGGGGGAGGCCATCCGGCGCATCCACCGGGACGAATCGGTCAGCAGTCTGTTCCTGAAATAGGTCTTTCGCGGGGCAGCCCCGAGGCGGCGCCCCCGCAGACTCGAAGGAGACGAACCACGATGGACTACGAAACGATCACGGCATCGCGGCGAGCCAAGACCGGCACGAAGGTGGCCCGCCGGCTGCGGGAGGAAGGGCAGGTGCCGGCCATCGTGCATCCGCGCAAGGGCGACCCGATGCCGATCGCCTTGCCGGCCCAGGAGATAGAGACGGCCTTGCACCACGGCAACCTGGTGCTTCAACTCGCCTTGGACGGCAAAGAGGGGCAGTACCTCATCAAGGACGTCCAGTACGACTACCTCGGGGTGAGCCCCATTCACTTGGATCTGGACGAGGTCGACGTGCATGAGGTCGTCGAGGTCGAGGTCTCCATCGAGCTCCGCGGCACGCCGGAGGGCATCAGCGAGGGCGGGATGCTCGACCAACTCCTGACACAGATGACGGTCCGATGTAAGGTGAACCAGATCCCGGAATTGCTCAGGCCGAGTGTGACCTCGTTGAAGCTGAACGAGTCTCTCAGCGCCGGTGAGATCGAGATGCCCGAGGGCGTCGAGCGGGTCACCGAAGAGAGCGAGATCGTGGCCATGGTTCGGCCGCTGGCGCCCGAGGAAGAGGAAGAGGAAGCCGAGGCCGCCGAAGACGAGGAAGGCGCGGCCGAGCCGGAGGTCATCGAACGCGGCAAGAGGGAAGAGGAGGAAGAGGGCTAGCTCACCGTTCCGGGCCGGTGGGCGGATCATGGTGGATGGACGATCCGCGGTGTGGCGTCGTCCACGCCGTGACGACGGCGACGTTGGAGCCCCGATGAGGACCGTTGAACGTGTCGGTGCCGCATGAAGCTCGTGGTCGGATTGGGCAATCCAGGTCGGCGCTACGCCAACACGCGCCACAACCTGGGCTATTGGGTGGTCGATGCCCTGGCCGAGCGCTGGGCTACGCAGGTCAGCCAGCAGAAATTCAACGGTCTGGTCGGGCGGGCCGGGCACAACGGGCAGGAGGTCCTGCTGCTCAAGCCGACGACGTTCATGAACCGCAGCGGCGAGGCGGTGCTGGCCGCCCAGCAGTTCTACAAGTTGCCGCTGGATGATCTGCTGGTGGTTCTGGACGACCTGGCTCTGCCGGTGGGTCGCTTGCGGATCCGAGCGAGCGGCTCGGACGGCGGGCACAAGGGGCTGGCCGACATCCTGCGGCGGCTCGGCAGCCACGAGGTCGCCCGGATGCGTATCGGTATCGGTCCGGCCCAGACGGGTGAGACCGTCGGGTATGTGCTGGGCCGGGCACGACCCGAGGAAGAGAGCTTGCTGAAGCGAACGGTCGAGACCGCCGCGGAGGCGGTGATGTGTTGGATCCGTGAGGGCGTGGACAACGCCATGAACAAGTACAACAGTTCGCCGAATCCGGCCTGAACGGCCCGACGCCCTTGCGGGCGAGGCGAGTGAGCGGAATGACTCGAGGAGATGTCGCGTTGAAAACGAGAACCTACGAAGCGATGTTCCTGTTCGACTCGGCCGCGGCCAACCAGTGGGACGCCGTGGAGAAGGAAGTCGTGCGGCTGATGGGGCGTGCCGACGCCGACGTGGTCGGGATCAAGAAGTGGGACGAGCGTCGGCTGGCGTACGACATCGACCACCGCAAGCGGGGCTGCTACGTGCTGACGCACTTCCGCGCCGAGGCGTCGAAGATCGCGCCGCTGGAGCGCGACGCCCGACTGTCGGAGATGATCCTGCGGTTGCTCGTGCTCCGATCGGAGCTCAGCGACGAACAATTGGAGGAGTTCCGGAAGGAGTCGGCCGAGCAGGCCGCCCTGCTGCGCGACGAGGCCAAGGCCCGGGCCGATGCCGAGAAGGCCGCCGAGGAGCAGAAGGCCGCGGAGGCCGACGCCAAGGCGAGCAAGACGCCCGCCGAAGAGCCCCAGGCCGAGTCGCAGGCCCCCAAGCCCGAGGCTCAGGCTGAGACCGCCGCTGCGGAACCGGCCGAGGCGGAGGCCAAGGCCGAGCCCGCTGCTGCGAAGCCGGCCGAGGCGGAGGCCTCGACCGACGCGGCCGCCGAACCCGCTGCGCCCAAGGCCGATGAGGCCGAATCGAAGCAGGACGGGGAAAGCAGCTCGGCAAGCTGAGCAGCCCGGTCGCCGTCAAGGCGGTCTGATGGTCGCTTCAAGCCGCTCGACGCAGGCAGGTCACCGGGGGAAAGGCATCGGCTGCGGCTCGCTCGCCCGGTGTGAGCTACGGCGAGGGGCCCGGCCGCCGGACGAGAACGGCAAACAGAACGGGAGACGACGATGGCCAACTTCAACCGTGTGTACTTGATGGGCAACCTGACGCGCGACCCGCAGTTGTCGTACACGCCGAACAACACGGCCGTGGTGGAGTTCGGCATTGCCGTGAATCGCAAGTGGCGTGGGCAGGATGGTCAGGATCGGGAAGAGACGACGTTCGTGGACTGCACCCTGTTCGGTCGCGGAGCGGAGGTCTTCAACCAATACATGAGCAAGGGTCGGCCGGTGTTCCTCGAGGGACGCCTGAAGCTGGATCGGTGGGAGACCCAGGACGGTCAGAAGCGGAGCAAACACTCGGTCGTGGTCGAGAATTTCCAGTTTCTCGGCGGCGGCCAGGGCGGTGGTCAGGGCGGTGGTCAGGGCGGCGGAGCGCGTCGCAGCTACGGGGATCAAGGCGGGGGTCGTCAGCCTCAGCCGCAGCAGTCCGAGGAGCAACCGTCACCGAACTACGACGACGGACCTCCGCCCCCGTCGGACGATGACATCCCGTTCTAGGGCGCTCCGCGGCTCGGTCGCCGGCGCGCAAGACAAAGTGAGACGACGAGGTCTGTTGACGGCAGACTGTGAGTTTCGGCCCACCGCCGGTCTTAACCGGAAGCGTGGGCGAACCATGTGAGGAAGTGAAGTCATGGCAGCACAACGAGCGAAAGGTGGCCGGCGGTGGCGGGATCAAGATAGCTGCCGCTTTTGCCGTGAGAAGACCAGGGAGATCGACTATAAAGACGTGCAGTCGCTCCAGAAACTGCTGAGCGGTCGCGGCAAGATCTTCTCGCGGAAGCGAAGCGGCAACTGCGCGTTCCATCAGCGGTCCGCCCAGCGGGCCATCAAGCGGGCCCGTTTCATCGGGCTGTTGCCGTTCCAGGGCTAGGACGCGGAACGACCGATCCGCTCGGTCGCGCGAACCAATCTTGCCGCAGACCCGATCGCCGGCGCTGCGAGCCGCCCGGGCGATGAGACCCGCCCGGGGTTCGGAACGTCGTACCGATCGGCGCACAGGCTAGGGAGTGACGTTCGATGAAGAAGCTACTGCTCCGTCGAGACGTGCCGAAGCTCGGACACGTGGGTGACGTGGTCGAGGTCAACGATGGGTACGCCAGGAACTACCTGCTGCCGCATCATCTGGCCATGGAGCCGACCCAGGCCAATCTCAAGGCCATCGAGGAAGAGAAACAGAAGGCCGCCGCCATTCGTCTGGAGCGCCGCAAGGGCCTCGAGAAGCGCGCCGAGGCGCTGGAAGGCGTGGAGGTCACCATCGCGGCCGCGGCCAACGAGGAGGGACACCTGTACGGCTCGGTCGGGCCGAGGGAGATCTCCGCCGCCCTGCGCGAGGAGGGCTACGAGGTCGACACCGGGGAGATCCAACTGCACGACCCGATCCGCCAGCTCGACTCGGTGATGGTGCCGGTCGTGCTCGCCGACGACCTTCGCGCCGAGGTCAAGGTGTGGGTGGTCCGCGAGAAGGCCGCCGGTGATCTCGAGCCGGACGAGGCCGACGAGGACATGGACGAAGACGTCACGGACACGGAGGACGACGATGGCCGGGCCGAATCAGAGCAGGACGACGAGTCCGAATCCTGATCGCCTCGAGCGGGTCCCACCGCAAGACCTCGAGGCCGAGAAGTCGCTGCTGGGATCGATCATCCTCGAACGCAACGTCATGCCCGACGTGCTGCAGGTGTTGGGCCCGTCCGGGAAAGAACGCTTCTACCGCAACGACCACCGTGCGCTGTACGACGTGCTCGTGACCATGTACGACACGAGCCAGCCCATCGACACGGTGACGCTCAAAGAGGAGCTGCAACGCCGGGGCCTGCTCGAGGAGACCGGCGGTGTGGATTACATCGTCGAGCTGGTCGAGTCGGTCCCCTCGGCGGCCAACGCCGAGCATTACGCACGCATCGTTCGCGACAAGGCCCTGCTGCGCGAGCTGATCCGCGCCGGCGGCGAGATGATGGAGCTGGCCTACGGGCATGCCGAGCCGGCGCGAGACATTCTCGACGAGGCCGAGCGTCTGATCTTCGATGTGGCGGGCCAGCGGGTCAGCACCCGCGTCGACCAGCTCCGCGACCTGCTCAAGGAGGTCTACGAGTCGCTGAGCACGGGCGACGGGGACTACGTCAGCGGCCTGGCCACCGGGTTCTACCAACTCGACGAGCTGACCAGCGGGCTGCAAGACGGCGAGATGATCGTCCTGGCGGCCAGACCGTCCATGGGCAAGACGGCCCTGGGCCTGAACATCGCCGAGCACATCGCCGTGCAGGAGGGCAAGCCCGTCGCGTTCTTCTCGATGGAGCAGAGCGCGATGCAGGTGGCCCAACGCATCTTGTGCGGTCGGGCGGCGCTGGATTCCCAGCGGCTCCGCAAGCGACAGCTCACCGAGAACGACATCCACCACCTGGGCATGGTCTGTGAAGAGCTGCGAGACGCCCAACTGCTGATCGACGACACGGCCGGGATGACCCCGCTGGAGCTGCGGAGCAAGGTTCGGCGTCTCAACCATGAGCACGAACTCGGCGCGGTGTTCATCGACTACCTCCAGCTCATGTACCTGGGCAAACGCGCCGACAGCCGTCAGCAGGAGGTCTCGGAGATCAGCCGGGGCATCAAGGCCCTGGCCCGGGAGCTGAACATCCCGATCGTCGTGATCGCGCAGCTCAACCGCGCCGCCGAGGGTCGGACCGGGAACCGACCTCGGATGAGCGATCTCCGTGAGTCGGGAGCAATCGAGCAGGACGCGGACGTCATTTTGCTGTTGCACCGCGAGGACTACTACAACCAGGACAAACCCGAGTACGAGCCGACGAATACGGCCGAGGTCATCATTGCCAAGCAGCGGAACGGTCCCACCGGTGTCGTGGAGCTGCACTGGGACGGCCGGATGACGCGGTTCACGAACCATTCGGTCCGCCCGGAGCCGATGCCGACGGACGTGGTGGGCTACGCCGACGCCGGTCCCGACGCCGCACCGTTCTAGCCGCCGACCGTCAAGCGGCAGGGCCTTTCGGAAACGCGTGCCGCTAAAGTTGTTGTGAAAATTCCCTGGGGGGTCTCGACAAGCCTGTCGTATTGGGTATCATAGCCGGTCGCGACGCAGGCCACCGGCGCGGTAGGTCGGTCGCGAACTTGCTCAACCAACATTGAGGCGAACACGGTTGTTCGATCGGTTTCCCAAGGCCCGAGGAGGCGGCCACCTCGTCGGGCCCATTGTGTTAGTAGTGGCCGTCAGCGTCCTGGGCGTTTCCCGGGCCCACCCGGAACCGGTCCGGACGCAGGCGACACCTGCACCGGTCGCCGCCGGCGGCGACCCGGCTGGTCAGGACCCCGTGGTGGCCGAGGCCCAGCCGAAAGATCCCGCCCGCACCAGCATCACGCCCGAGGAGGGGAGGCCGATCAAGGAGGTCCGCATTACGGGCAACCAGCTCGTGAGCGAGGAATCGATCCGGGTCATGCTGCGGACCAAGGTCGGGGAGCCCTTCAGCAACGCTCAGGTTCAGGGTGACGTGCGTGCCCTTCTGCAGACGGGCAAGTACGCCAACGTCTACGCGACCCGAGAGCTGGTCGACGACGGGGTCATCCTGACTTTCCACGTCACCGAGAAGCCCGAGGTCGAGAGCGTCGAGTTCATCGGCAACAAGAAGTTCAAGGACAAGGACCTCTATGAGGAGGTCGACCTGGGTATCGGCTCGCCGTTGGATCGCTTCGCCGTAAGCCGGGGCCGTGAGAACATCATCGCCCGCTACAAGGAGGCCGGCTACTACTACGCGACGGTGGAGGTGGACAAGAAGGCGCTGCAGGAGGAGCGGCGGGTCGTCTACGAGATCGTCGAGGGTCCACGCGTTCGGGTTCGCAAGATCCGTTTCGAGGGCAACGCCAGCTTCTCGGATCGCGAGCTGAAACGGAAGATCAAGACGAAGACCTACATCTGGATTTTCCGCACGGGCGAGTTCGACGAGGAGCGCGCCCAGCGGGACGTGGCCGATCTGCGGACGCACTACCGTAACGAGGGCTTCCTGGACGCGGAGGTCTCGTACCGGCTGGAGACCAGCGAGGACCGCCGGGATCTGGCGCTGGTGTTCGTCATCGACGAGGGCATCCGCTACTACGTCAACACGATCAAGGTCGAGGGCAACACGGTCTTCGACGACGACACGATCCTCGTGCCGTTGAGGCTGCAGCCGGGCGAGCCGTACGTCGATGAGTGGATCAAGTCGGACATCAAGTACATCGAGGGCGAGTACGGCCAGATCGGCTACATCAACGCGCGATGCCAGTTCGACTACGTCTTCTCGGATACGAAGAAGGACCACGTCGACGTCACCGTCAAAATCGACGAGGGCGGGCAGTACCGCATCGGGCGCATCGTCGTTCGCGGCAACGAGCGGACCAAGGACAAGGTCGTCCGGCGGGAGCTGCGGTTTTATCCCGAAGAGCTGTACAACACCAAGAAGACCAAGCGGGCCGAACAGCGTCTGCTGGAGACGCGCCTGTTCAGCGACGCCTCGATCACGCCCGTCGGCGAGGCCGAAGAGGTCCGCGACGTGCTGGTGCAGGTCACCGAGACCGAGACGACGAACTTCATGATCGGCGTGGGCGTCACGAGCAACAGCGGCGTGGTCGGCACGCTGACCATCGAGAACCGCAACTTCGACCTGTTCGACGTGCCGCGGTCGACCACCGAGTTCTTCCGGGGCAAGGCGTTCAAGGGGGCGGGCCAGATCCTGCGGTTCCAGTTCGAGCCGGGCACCGAGCTGACCCGTGTGCGCCTGGATTTCCGCGAGCCCTACCTGATGGACCAGCCGATCAGCTTTGGTCAGGGGTTCTACCTGTTCACCCGCGGACGTGACGCTTACACCGAGCAGCGGATCGGCACGCAGACGAGCTTCGGTCATCGGTTCCAGAAGGGGCCGTTGCGAGGCTGGGCCGGCGAGGCCGCCTTTAGGATCGAAGGCGTCGAGATCGACCATGTCGACTTCGATGACGCCCGCGAGATCCGCGCGATGGACGGCGACCACTTCCTGACGAGCGTGAAGGGGACGCTGGTCCGCGACACCACCGACAGCCGGTTCATGCCGACCCAGGGGAGCCGGTTCAGCGTGTCGTACGAGCAGTTCGGCGCCCTCGGCGGCGACTACCATTTCGGCAAGCTGATCACCAAGCACGCCTGGCATCGGACGCTTCGCACCGACGCGCTCGACCGCAAGTCGGTGTTGACCCTGCACGGGCGGATGGGACAGATCTTCGGCGACGCCCCCGTGTTCGAACGCTTCTTCGGTGGCGGCATCGGATCGGTCCGCGGCTTCGAGTACCGCGGCATCAGCCCGCGTGCGGGCATCCACGACGACCGGGTCGGCGGCGATTTCATGCTGGTGACCGGGGCCGAGTACAACTTCCCACTCTACGGCGAGATCCTCCGCGGCGTGGTCTTCTCCGACATGGGCACCGTGGAGGAGGACTTCGGTATCACGGGCTGGCGGGTCTCGCTGGGCTTCGGGGCGCGGGTGGTCGTCAAGTGGTTCGGGCCCGTACCCATGGCCTTCGACTTCAGCATTCCCCTGGCCGAGGAGGACGAGGACGACACCCAGATCTTCCAGTTCAGCTTCGGCACGACGTTCTAAGCGAAGAAACCAGGAATCGGCAATCCGGAGCCGGACTCGCCGCTCCGGCCCGGCGGCGTGTGGGCCGTGACGCCCGACTCCGAAACGATTGCCTCCAGAGGGCGTATGCTCTCTACCACCCCCCCGCAGGCCAACTCGGCAAAATCGGGTGTCCGCTGTTGTCGTGGCGTGGGTCGGCCGATACAATCCTTAGAACCGTGGTGGCTTCCACCACGCGGACAACTACATAGCAGCGCGTAGGGCGGGACGTTCCGCGCTCGGTGACATACCGGCTCGGGGCGACCACCAGATGGTGTCCGCCCGGTCGTTTCGTAGGCGGCTGCGAAACGGCTGCATCCCCATGGGAACCCTATTGGAAAGGACAAAAACCATGGCCAGCGACCTCCAGGCCGCAGACGATCCGTCTGCATCCGCCGAGACGAAACTCGGCACCCAACTGCTTCACGACGAACTCATCAACCAAGGCGTCGACGTGATGTTCGGCTACGGCGGCGGGGCGATCATGCCCCTGTTCGACCAGCTCTACGAATCGCCCATCCGGTTCGTGCTGAGCCGGCATGAGCAGGGAGCCGGACATATGGCCGACGGGTACGCTCGCGCCTCGGGCAAGGTCGGCGTGGTGGTGGCCACGAGCGGTCCCGGGGCGACGAACCTGACGACGTCGCTGGCCACGGCGTACATGGACAGCATCCCGATGGTGGCCTTGACCGGGCAGGTGGCCACGGCCGTCATCGGCAACGACGCGTTTCAGGAGGCGGACGTGACCGGCGTGACGCGTCCGGTGACGAAGTACAACATCCTGGTCAAGGACGTTCGGGACCTGCGGCGGGTCGTGCGCGAGGCCTTCCACATCGCCAAGACCGGCAGGCCCGGTCCGGTACTGGTGGATCTGCCCAAGGACGTTCAGATGTCCACGAAGGTCCAATTGGCCGAGGTCAAGATGAATCTGCCCGGCTATCGGCCGCGCTCGAAGGGCAACCTCAAGCAGATCCGGCTGGCCGCGCAGGCGATCAACCAGGCCGAGCGTCCCGTGCTGTACGTCGGCGGCGGGGTGGTGCTCGCGAACGGCTCGGAGGAGCTCCGCCAGCTCGCACGCAAGGCGAACTGCCCGGTGACGACCACCCTGCTGGCGATGGGCGCGATCGACCCCATCGACGACGAAGATCTGTATCTCGGCATGCTGGGCATGCACGGGACGGCCTTCGCCAACTACTCGGTGCAGAACTGCGATCTGCTGGTGGCGATCGGGGCGCGGTTCGACGACCGGGTCACGGGCGTGGTCGAGCATTTCGCGCCCAAGGCCAAGGTCGTCCATGTCGACATCGATCCGTCAAGCATCAGCAAGAACGTCAAGGTGGACATCCCCGTGGTGGGCGACGCCAAGCTGATCCTGCAGGAGCTGCTGCCGCTGGTCGAGCATCGCGACCGGACGCCGTGGTTCGAGCAGATCGGCGAGTGGAAGCGTAAGTATCCGCTGACCTACGACCGCGGGAGCACGAACATCAAGCCGCAGGCCGTCATCGAGGAGCTCTCGAAGCAGACCCGGGGCGAGGCGATCGTGACCACGGGCGTCGGGCAGCATCAGATGTGGTCGGCTCAGTTCTACAAGATCCGGCATCCGAGGCACTTCATCACCTCGGGCGGGTTGGGCACGATGGGCTTCGGTTTGCCCGCGGCCATCGGGGCGCAGGTGGCGCATCCTGAGAAGATCGTCATCGATATCGACGGCGACAGCTCGTTCCAGATGACGATCACGGAGATCGCCACGGCCGTCGAGCAAGGGTTGCCCGTCAAGGCGGTCGTGCTCGACAACCAGTTCCAGGGCATGGTGCGTCAGTGGCAAGAGTTGTTCTTCAACCGCCGCTACTGCGCGACGAAGATGCACAATCCCAACTTTGCGGCTGTGGCCGAAGCCTACGGCGCCAAGGGAATGACGATCACCGACAAGGCGGACCTGTCCGAGGCGATCCGTGAGCTGCTCGCCAGCGAGGTGTTCACGGTGGCCGACTTCCACGTCGAGCCCGAGGAGAACGTCTATCCGATGGTGGCCGTCGGCAAGGCCCTCGACGAGATGGACATGGGCTCCATGCCGGAATGGACCCAGACCGAGAGCATGGTCTAGGTCGGACCGGGTTCGGACGCGCCGGGACGGCCACATCCGGCGTGGCGTGACCGGCGCGTCCGCACCGACGAGAGCCGAACCACCTACCCAAGGGGACCATCATGCAACGCAAGGCCGTCTACAGCGTCCTTGTCCAGAACCAACCGGGCGTGCTCGCCCACGTGTCGGGCATGTTTGCGGCGCGCAGCTATAACATCGACTCGCTCGTCGTAGGCCGGACCGAAGACCCCGCCCTGTCCCGAATGGTCCTTGTCACGAGCGGCGACGAAGCCACGCTCGAGCAGATCCGCAAGCAGCTCGGCAAGATGGTCTCGGTGGTGAAGGTTCGGGACCTGACCGAGCAGCCGTGCGTCATCCGCGACCTGCTGCTGATCCAGGTGGCCTGCCCACCCGAGAAGCGCGGCGAGCTCCGTCAGATCACGGAGGTCTTCCGCGGCAGCATCGTGGACGTGGCGCCGCGCAGCGTCACGATCCAGATCACCGGACCGGAAGACAAGGTGGAAGCCTTCATCGACCTGTGCAGGCCTTACGGCATCCGAGAGATGTCTCGAACGGGCGTGATCGCCATGCCCCGCGACAGTGCGCCCCGGCGTTAGGCCCGATTGAACCAACGGCAGGCCTAGGACGTGGGTTGTGCCTCGGTGTGCTGATCGGCCGGCATGTACTCGGGCACGACCTCGGCGAGCTGACGCCGTATGCCCTGAGCGTCGTTTCGTGCCGCGAGGTCGGCCAGGCATCGAATCGTCTCGCACACCGTCTCGTGGTCGCCCGGTCTGTGCCGCCAGATGCCGATCTTCGGATGCGGGGTAGGGGCGATGTCCTCGCCGCGGATGTTCAGCTCCTCGAAGAGCTTCTCGCCCGGGCGTATTCCGGTGTAGACGATAGGGATGTCCTCATCCGGCCTGAGGCCGTTCAGCGTGATGAGCTGACGGGCCAGGTCGACGATGCGGACCGGCTCTCCCATGTCGAGCAGGAAGATCTCGCCCCCCTGTCCGATGGCCCCGGCCTGGAGCGTGAGTTGGGCGGCCTCGGGGATCGTCATGAAGTAACGGACCATGTCGGGGTGGGTCACGGTCACCGGCCCGCCGTCGGCGATCTGCCGCTGAAAGATCGGCACCACGCTGCCGCTGCTGCCCAGGACGTTGCCGAACCGGACCGTGACGAACTGGGTGCCCCGCGCGTCGCCGCGCTGCTGGACATACATCTCGGCAAGCCGTTTCGTGCAGCCCATGATGCTGGAAGGATTGACGGCCTTGTCCGTGCTGATAAGTACGAACTTGCGGCAGCCGTGCTCCAAGGCCTTATCCGCAACGACCTTCGTACCTAGGATGTTGTTCTTGACGGCCTCGCCGGGGTTCTGCTCCATGAGGGGCACGTGCTTGTGAGCGGCCGCGTGGAAGACCACATCCGGGTGCTCGGCTGCGAAGATCTGCTCGACGCGCTGCCGATCACACACGTCGGCGACGTAAGGTCGGATGTCGGCCTGGTCGTCACCCCGGCGGAGGTCTCGCTCGATCTCGAAGAGGTTGTTCTCCGCCTGCTCGATGAGGATGAGGGTCTGGGGTTTGAACCGTAGGATCTGCCGGCACAGCTCGGATCCGATCGAACCGCCCGCGCCGGTGACGACCACGCGCTTGTGCTGGAGGTAGGCGGCGATGGTCTCGACATCCAAGGTCACTTCGTCCCGCCCGAGCAGGTCGCTGATGCGGACCTCGCGCAGCTTGCTCAGGCTGAGATCGCCTCGCAGCAGCTCGTCGGGGCCCGGCACGATCCGGAAGCGGACGGCCGCGCCCTGACAGGCCTCGACCACCTTGCGAATCTCGTGCTGATCGGCACCGGGCATCGCGATGAGAATCTCGTCCACGTCGTGGGCATCGCAGACCTCGCCGACCTGGGCGGTCGTGCCGAGGACGCTGACGCCATGGATCCTCGCTCGTCGCATGGCCGGGTCGTCGTCGAGAAACCCGACGACGCGGTAACGCTCGACCGGCATTCGTAGGATCTCGCGCAACAGCATTTCGCCCGCATCGCCGGCGCCCACGATCAGCACGCGGGCCGGACCGCCTGAGGCGATGGGGCGAAACTCCTCACGATAGAGCCGGACGGCCACGCGGGCACCGCAGACCAGGGCGATGGTCAGCACCAGATCGAGGGTGAACACGAGTTGGGGGCGGATGGAGACCGTGGGCAGCAGGTTCAACCATTCGGCGGCGAAATACAGCAGCAGGAACAGGAACCAGCTCACCCAGCTCGCCACGAGGACGCTCAGCAGATCGCGCAGGCCCACGTACCGCCACCAATCGCGGTAGAGCCGATACATGCCGAACACGACGGCCTTGATCCCCACGTTGAAGGGCATCAGGGGCAAGAGATACTGCGTGAAGGTGTCCAGCTCGTAGCGGAAGTTGTAGGCCACGCCGTAACTGAACAGATAGCTCGCGGCGAACAGGACCTGGTAGACGGTGAAGGAGATGAGCAGCGGTTTCAGCGGCGGCCAACGCTTCGCCCAGTCGAGGCGCTTCCTTCTGGACGGGCTTGATGGAGGGGCTGTGTTGGGCATGTGAGCTTGGGTGTCGTCAGGCCTGTCCGCGGTTACGAGGACCTCGGATCGCACCGTCTCGGCGGTGCGGCAAGGCACCACCGCCGGAAGCGGTCAAGCCGCTGCCACCCGCTCCGGGCGGAGACCGTCTCGGCCAAGCCGGCCAACCGACAGCGACGTGGAGGGCACGGTACCCCGATTTCACAGCGGCGGCAATCCCCCCGATGTGGACGCCGTGGTGTTATCCGTTCCAGAGCCCTCCGTGGCAGTGGGCGACTCAAGCGCCCTGAGCATGTTGAGCCAAGCAGACTCGTGGGGCGATTCGTTGGATGCCAACCGAATCTGGTTGACCGCCCGCTGTCGATCGCCGTTGGTCCATGACACGTAAGCCATCAGCACACGGACCATCTCGCTGGCCTTGCTCGTATCCCGGATCTGTGCCTTGAAGTCACCGAGCAGTTCGTCATAATCTTCCGGCGTGCCGTGCCAGGCACGGATGTCAAACGTCGATGAGAAGACTTCCGGTGAGCGCTTAGCCAGTTGCTTCAACATGACCGTCGCGGTCCGATAATTCCCCACCAAGATCTCGACCTGTAGCAAGCCGATCCGAGGCAGCGGGGCGTCACGGTCAATCGAGCGGGCCATCTTGAAGCTGGACCGCGCTCCGGCGAAATCGCGTTTCCGCAGGTGTGCCTGACCCGTCATCACGCGCGAGACCTTGGACGCTTGGGCCCAGCCTTCGAGGTCTCCGACGCCATCACCGAAGACGGTTGGCAGGGACTCTGACGAGGTGTTCAACCCGACCTCCGGGACGGCCGCCGCGGGAATCTGGCGAAGTCCATGGCCGTTTGCGATCCTGTCCAGGACGCTCATATGCCGGTCGGGCGAATCCACGGGCATCCGGCCTGAGAAGCTGTTCAATCCGACCAACGCCGAGCGGTATCGCCTGGACTCTGATGTAGCACCTCGAAGGGTTCCCGATCCGGTGGTCGTCCCTCGCACAGGTCCCAGATTGCGCTGCCTCGAACGGTTCGCCAGTTCGGCGGCTCGCCCAACCGTGGAGTTGGCCGTTGCGGCGTTTCCTCGCCGCAGCTGCCTCAGCCTGCGCTCCGACGTGTTGCTCAGGTTTCTGGTCACTCCTGTGCTAAAGGCTCCCACGTTTTGACTCGGCCGAGGTGAGGTCAGCGATGAACCATGCCCCGGCCTGAGCTGACCGTGAGCAGCGGGTGACAGGAGCAAGAGCCCTAAGCCCAGCACGCCTAGGCCGGCGGGTCCACGATTCTTAGGAAGTAGTCTCATCGAACTCTCATCCCGGCGTAGCCGAAAATCCCTCGACCATTCTACAATGTACCATATCCGCCTTCTCTGTATCGACCGAAGGAGCCTGGTAAGGCCAACGGCGAATTGGCTCTGAGACATTGATGCTGGCAGCCCGGCCATTCGACGCGGTCTTTTCGGTCGTTGACGAGAACCGCAACTCCTGATAAGTCTAGGCGCGCCGGTCGCTCACGGCCGACCCAAACAGCCTGCGGCCACCCTATTGGATACGTTCGCATGGTCCCACTGTTCAGTGCTTATGTGGCAGGGCGCGAATCGGAGTATGTGCAGGACTGCATCCAATCCACGTGGCTGGCGGCGGGAGGCGAATACAACCTTAAATTTGGCAGAGCCTTACGCGATTTCCTCGCCGTGCATCATGCCGTCCTGTGCGACAGCGGAACCAGCGCAATCCACCTGGTTCTTCGTCATCTCGGCGTCGGTGACGGAGACGACGTCCTGGTGAGCGACCTCACCTTTGTTGCCACGGCAAATCCAATTCTATATTTATACGCGACCCCGATTCTCATTGATGCAGATGCATCGCACTGGAACGTACGCGTTGACCTCATGGCGACCGAACTCAAGCGCCGTGCTGATCGAGGACGTCCGCCGAAGGCGGTGATGCCCGCCCACATCTTGGGGCGTGCATGCCGGCTCGAGCCCCTTCTTGACGTGGCTGAGCGATACGAGGTCCCCGTCATCGAAGATGCGTCAGAGGCCTTCAGCGCCACGGTGGACGGGCAACAGGCGGGGACGCACGGCTTGGCGGGCTGCTACAGCTTCAACGGGAACAAGCAGATCACCACGGGCGGTGGGGGCCTGATCGCCACGAACGACGATGCCCTGGCCGAAAGGACGCGCCATCTCCTAAACCAGGCCAAGCTACCCGGGCCGGGGTACCTCCACGACGAGGTCGGCTACAACTACAGACTAAGCAACGTGCTTGCGGCCATTGGGCTGGCCCAGCTCGAGAACCTGCCTGACATCCTCGCCCGAAAGCAGCGCATCGCCGAGCGGTATCGCTGCCTGGCGGACGTGCCGGGGATCACGCTTCCCGTCGACGAGCCGGGCACCGTCTCCTCGGATTGGCTGACGACGATCTTGATCGACCGCGATCGCTTCGGCATGACGCGCGACGAGGTGATGAACGCCCTCGGCGATCGGGGCATCGAGACGCGTCCGATCTGGTCACCGCTGCACACGATGCCCATGTACGCTCGCTGCGAGCGCATCGGCGGGGAGGTGGCGGACCGACTGGACGCTCAGGGCCTGAGTCTGCCGAGCTTCGCCGGCCTGACCGACGATCAGCAGGACCTCGTCATCAACGGGATCCGCAACCTCTACGCGGGATGACGCCTTCTAACGCCTTACCCAGTGTGCGGCGACGCGACCACCCCCGGTTTCCAGACGTGCCCAGGCCGCCCCGACGGGCAACTCCAACCCGGGAGCAATGTAGGTCCTGACCGGACTGGTCCCCACGTTGTAGAGGAACATGTCGCTCGCCGTATCGGTCTCGATGCGGAGACGCAGCGGCATCAACGTGCCCCCTCTGCCGGCCTGCTCGCCCGAGCCGGCCATCTGGAGCCGGGCGGTCTGAGGCCACTGGGCGTGGGGAAGCACGAGCCAGGCGATCCACACCGGTAAGGTCCCCGAAGCGCGAAGGCGGACCGTGTTGGAGGGCACCTTGCGTCCGTAGCCGGGTGACGTCCAACCGTCGATCGGCTGCTCTTGCCCGTAGGCGACGCCCGTCGACAAGGCATGCGACGACCAGGTGAGGATGGTCGCGGCGGGCTCGTCGTTCGAGGACAACCGCAGGCCGCTTGGCTTGATCGCAACCGAGAGATCAGGAGGCAGGTGCAACGGTAACTCGACATCATGGCTGCCTCGCCCCAGCAGGCCGTCCAACACGAGCCAGTACTCGCCGCGAACGGCCAGCACCACACGTCGGTGGGCGGTCACGCCAGACACGCCTCGATAGCCGCGGACCTCGCCCTCGAAGGAGTCGACGTGCTGGGAAGTCTGCCACGACAGCGTCTGCCCGGAGGGCGGGTACACCCAGCGAAAGACCCGGTGCGCGTAGGTCTGCCCTTGGCCGTCGACCAGCAACGCGTTGTGCGCGCGGGCGGAGCGGAAGTACGTCCGCCACTCCCACGGACCGTTGTAGGTGTACGTGCCCGGGTCGATGAGCAGCGTCCGGCCGAGCGCCGCCAGCTCCACGTTGAGCAGATCGGCGTGGGTGTGGCTCTCGAACTCGTCGCTGCGCATGAGCGCGTAGTGTGCATCGGCGTCCCAGCCGCTACGGGAGATGTGGTAGCCCCCGTCCGGAAAGGTGCGACTGGTCTGCGATGGTGGCCTCGGATCGAGCGCGGCGAAGACGTCGGCGGCCTCGGGCCCGAGCAGCCAGATCGTCTCTTCGTCGAGCCCGCCGGCCGCCCAGGCCAGGTCATTCCGGCGAGTCCACACCGCCCCGGTGCTTAGCATGGGCCTGAAGTCGGTCACCTCTTGCTCGCTCAGGACGACCGCTCGGCCCTCATCCCAATCGCCCACGGAGGGCATGCTGGCGTCGGGCCGCCGCATGTGCAGGACGAACTCGAACATGCCTTCCAGCCGTTGCCGGATGGTCTCGGGGATGGCCAGCCCCGCACGCTCGCACAGCTTGCAGACCACCATGTAGAAGTAGGCGACGAAGCGGTGGTAGCTGATCGCGCATTCGAACGACGAGCCGTCCGGGTGAATCTGCCTCGGGCCCTCGGTCCATAACACGTCGAGACCGATGTCGCGCCACGTTCGGGACTCCGAGAGCTCCGGCAGGGCCAACCCCATCGTGGCCAGCCCCATCGCATCGCCGAGCAGGTGGTTGTTGCACATGTTCACGCGCGAGTAGTCCAGGTCGGCCAGGATGTGTCGCGCCTTGAGGACCATCGTTCCCACGATGCGACAAAGCAGCTCGTCCGAAAGGGCCGGCGACGGGATGAAGAACGCCAGCGCGATCCACCAATTGAGCACCCGCAACGCGTGCTCTAGATTGCTCCGCCAATTGACACCGATCTCAGGTGGGTTGTCGTCGAGCCAACCCGTGACTTGACGCGCCCAGGCCTGGGCGTAACGTTCCTCACCCGTAAGCCAATAGGCCCGTCCGAGCGTAGCCCAGAACTGGTGACGGTTGAGCTCCCATGTGAACTTCACGTCTCCCGGCATGTCGCCGCTATACAGACTGAATCGTGTCCACAGCTTGCGCGGCCAACTCCGTCCGCTCTCCGGCTCATAGCTCCAGTCGATGTCCCGGTCGGTGAAGTCGAACCGTTTGCCCATGAACTCGAACCGGCCTTCGGCAAGTTGGTCCGCAGCCCGTTGCAGGCCCTCGAGGCGATCCGGACAGGACTGCCGTACCGCGCCCACGTACTCGTCACGGCGGGCCGGACCGATCAGGAAGTTCCGGTTCAACCGCTCGGTCAGCAGCGATCGCAGCAGGGCCGGACTGTCCAGAGCTGGTTCAAACAGCCCACAGAGCTCGTCCGGCTCGATGGGCTCGGTTCGGAAGGTCGCATCGGTCAGGCCCACTCTCTTGCGGGCTTCGTAGGCGATCCGCCAGGCCGAAGGACGCCAGCCCCGCTGCCGCACCTCCTGAAGAATGGCTCGATAGCCCGGTCCCGGGAATTCGGTCTTCATCGCGTTACGTGTCTCCCATGGTGCCAGGGACCATCAACCATAGCCCGACCCGCACGAAGCATCAATGCGAGACACGCCGCAGACGGTCTTGGCGCCCGGCGCATCCAACCAGTCCTCGTCAACATCGGGTCCTTGAAAACGCTGCTGCGGGCGACTCCATCGTCCGTGACCGCGGGGGATGCCTCCGCCCGCACAGTCCTGATCGTCGAGGTCGGCGTTGACAGCGAATCGCGGCAACGGTAGAGTACGCTATAGGTAAGGGCGGTTCCTTACCGATGTGGGACTCAGGCGTGATGCGCAACCTCCATCCAGCCCGTTTCTGGTATTTTAGCGGCTGGTATTCGTATGCGCATTCAGCGTTCTGAGGCCCCGACGTAACCTAAGCTGCTGAACCAAACCGCCTCAGGACGCCCACGACGGCTCTTGAGGCGGTTTTTTTGTGGGGTGTCTCCAGGGCTTCGCGCCGATCGGAACAGGACATCAGACAGGGAGCCACCGTTCATGCTCGACATCAAAGTGATCCGCGAGAACCCAGAGCTCATCCGCGAGACGGCCAAACGGAAAAAATGCCCGTGCGACGTCGATCGGCTGCTGGCCGTGGATACCCGCCGGCGCGAGATCCAACAAGAGTTCGACAAGCTTCGCCAAGAGCAGAAGGAACTCGGCTCGCAGGTCGCGCTCTACCGGAACCCCAAAAGCCCCTTCTACAAGCACGCCATCGCCGACGGCAAGACGCCCGATGAGCTCGCGGACCAGGCCACGGAGATTCAAGACCGACTCAGCAAGATCAAGGCCGCCACCAAACCGCTGGAGGAAGAGGACAAGACCGTCCAGGCCGAGTTCGAGGCCCTGATGATGACCGTCCCTCAGCCGCCGGCGCCGGAGGTGCCCGACGGTGAGGACGATACCGACAACGTGGAGCTACGCCGCGAAGGCCGCCCCCCCGAGTTCGATTTCGAGCCGAAGGACCACGTCGAGCTGGGCAGCGCCCTGGGCATCCTGGACATCGAGCGCGGCGTGAAGCTGGCCGGGTCGCGGAACTACCTGCTGAAGGGTGCGGGTGCCCTGCTGCACCAGGCCGTGCTGCGGCTGGCGCTGGACAAGATGGTCGAGCGTGGCTTCGAGCCCGTCACCGTCCCCGTGCTGGTCCGCGACGCGATGATGTACGGCACGGGCTACTACCCCGGCGGCGAGGAGCAGGCCTATCGCTGCGAGCGCGACGACAAGAGCCTCGTCGGCACGGCCGAGGTGCCCCTGACCGCCATCCACACCGACGAGATCCTGAGCGAAGACGAGCTGCCCAAGAAATACACGGCGGTCAGCACGTGTTTCCGTCGCGAGGCCGGTGCCGCTGGCAAGGACACCTACGGCCTGTACCGCATTCACCTCTTCGACAAGGTCGAGCAGGTCATCGTCTGCAAGAACGACGAGCAGGTCAGCATCGAGCACCATCACGAGATCCTCTCCAACGCCGAGGAGGTCCTGCAAGCGCTGGAGCTGCCCTACCGCGTGGTCAACGTGTGCACGGGCGATC
The DNA here is from genome assembly GCA_964622545.1 of uncultured Planctomycetales bacterium. Classification (GTDB taxonomy): domain Bacteria; phylum Planctomycetota; class Phycisphaerae; order UBA1845; family JAFGLZ01; genus JAFGLZ01. The sequence continues at coordinate 143,129 of CAZUQM010000006.1, forward strand.
TGGGGATCGGCCAGGTGCAGAAGTTCGACATCGAGACGTGGATGCCGTCGCGCGAGAGCTACGGCGAGACGCACAGCGCGAGCCGGTTCCATGAGTTCCAGGCCCGGCGTCTGAAGCTGCGCTACAAGGACAAGGACAAGAATACGCGGTTCTGTCATACGTTGAACAATACAGTGATCGCGAGCCCACGGATCCTGATTCCGCTATTAGAGCTCCATCAAAACGCGGACGGGACGGTCACGGTGCCCGCGGCCTTGCGGCCCTATATGGGAGGACTGGATGTGATCAGGCCGCCGTCTGCCTAGCAGCCAACGCGGCCACGGCGAGAGGACGGACTCATGGCGCACACCCCCACAACGCGAAGGTGGTCTCCGACGCGGCTCACTGGCCCGAATCTCGGGCGGGCCAGCATGCGGTGGTTTTCGGGGCGGTGGGCGTTTGAGTATTCGCGGATGCTGCCGGTCTCGACCGAGGGGTTGTTGAAGTTCGTCAAACTGCATCTGTCGGCGTCCAACCAGGCGGAGGAGCTAGCGATGGTGGTCGTAATGAGGCCCGGCTGCACGCCGGACGACGTAGCGCGCGTGGTGAAGATGGTCCAAGAGCTGGGCCTGCGCGATCATGTGATCGTCGGGACCGACCGCACGGTCGTCGCGGCAATCGGTGACAAGCGCGGCATCGACAGGGGCGCGCTCGAGATTGACCCTATGGTCGAGAAGTGTGTGCCGATCCTGGCCCCGTTCAAGCTGGCCAGCAAAGAGGTCCACATTGAGCCGAGCATCGTGGCGTTCGGGCCGAAGGAGGCCTCGTTCGGCGACACGAAGCTGGGGGTGGTGGCCGGGCCCTGCAGCGTCGAGGACCGATCGATGCTGCTGGAGACGGCGCACGCGGTTTCCGAGGCGGGCGCGGTGGGGCTCCGCGGCGGGGCCTTCAAGCCGCGAACCAATCCTTACAGCTTCCAGGGCCTCGGCGAAGAGGGACTCGAGATCCTGGCCGAGGCGCGCGAACGGACCGGCCTGGGCATCGTGACCGAGGTCATGAGCGTGCCCCAGGTCGAGCTCGTGGCGCGATACGCCGACGTGCTCCAGATCGGCACGCGCAACATGCAGAACTTCAACCTGCTCGACGCCGTGGGCCAGACCGACCTGCCGGTCCTGCTCAAACGCGGCATGAGCGCGACGCTCGAGGAGTTCCTCCTGGCGGCCGAATACATCATCAACGCCGGCAACAACCGCGTGATCCTGTGCGAGCGCGGCATCCGCACGCACGAGCAGTACGTCCGCAACACGCTGGCCCTGAGCATCGTCCCGGCCATCAAGAACGAGAGCCACCTGCCCATCGTGGTCGACCCGTCGCATGGCACCGGCCATGCCTATATGGTCGGACCGATGAGCAAGGCCGCCGTGGCCTGCGGGGCCGATGGGCTGATACTCGAGGTCCATCCAGATCCGCGGCACGCCCTGACGGACGGGGCACAATCGCTGACGCCCGAGGCCTTCGGCCGGTTGATGCGGGAGCTGCAGGCGGTGGCGGTGGCGGTCGGACGGGACATCTGACGATCCGGTTGGCCTAGGCGGTGGTTTCTCGGATGGGCGAAGGTACCAGAAAGGGTGTGCAGCTCTTGTCCCTCTCAATCTGGTAGGTGCCCTGCCGCGTCAGGGGTGGGGGACACGCATTCCGGGCGCGCAGCAGGAAGAACGCTGCGTCTCTTTGTCGCCGCTGAAGTAACGGTGCCCAAGCGATCGCCAGGCGTTTGCCCCTCGTGCCTTGGCGGTCTATAGTCCCGCGCGTGGATTCGGCAGGGCTATCAAGACGACACTGGCTCGACCCGCGCTCGGTGCGGCGTCTCGGTCCGGCCCCGCTGGTGCCGGTCGCGCTCGGGCTGGTCGCGGGCATCGGGCTCGACGCGACCCGTCACGTGCCGCTGGCGTGGGTGGCGGTCGGACTCGTCGGCGCCGCGGCCTGCCTCATCGTCGGCCGGCGATGGGGTCCTGTCCGATGGGCCGCGGTGGCCATGGCCGCCGCTTCGCTGGGCGCGGTGCGACACGACCTGGCGTTCCGGCGCGTTGCGTCCGATCATCTCGCCCGTTTCCTCACCGGTGGCCAACCCATTGCCACCATCGAGGGAACGATCGTCGATGAGCCGCTGGTCTACCAGCGTCCGGGCGGGCATTTCGCGCGATGGCTTCACGGTCGGATGCGCACGCGTATCCAGATCGAGGCGGATCGCATCAAGACCACGGCCGGAGGCGAACCGGTGAGCGGACGGCTTCAGGTCTACGTCAAGGCCCCTATCCTCACGCTTCGCGCCGGTCAGCGCGTGCGTGCCGTCGGTCGTCTCTTCATGCCGATGCCGCCGTCGAACCCGGGCGAGTTCGATCGCGCCGCGATGCTCCAACGGCGCGGCGTGCTGGTGGGCCTGTCGTGCAAGTACGCCTCAGCCGTCGAGGTCTTGGACGAAGACGCCGATAACCGGTCAGCGTCGATCCGCTCGCGCTGTCGCGACGCCGTGCGGCGATCGCTCTATGACCACCTTCCACCGGTCGACGAGCCCGCATCGGTGCTCCAAGCCATCGTCCTCGGGCAGCGCTCCGGCATCTCCGAGGCCATCAACGACGCGTTCGTCCACACGGGCACGGCCCACTTCCTGGCCGTCAGCGGCACGCACGTGGGCATGCTCGCCGTCTTCGTCGGCGGGCTGGCGTGGATTGTGGGCGCGGGACGCCGGGTGACCGCCGTGATCGTCTTCCTGGCCGTGGCGGGCTATGTCTTCGTGGCCGAGCCGCGCGTGCCGATCCTGCGGGCGGGGCTGTTGTGCACACTCGGCTGCATCGCCGTCGGGCTGAGGCGGCCGACGTCACCGATGAACTGGCTGGCGGCCGGGGCCATCGTGCTGTTGCTGTGGCGGCCGTGTGATCTGTTCGGTGCGGGCTTCCAGCTCTCGTTCGGCGTGGTGCTGGGCATCTTGCTGCTGGCGCCGATGTTCAGGTCGGGCCTGAGACGCATCGTAGAACGAATCCGCGGCATACCGGCCGAGCTCGAAGACCCGTGGATGCAGCGACCGCGATGGCGGCGGATCCGCGGTTCGATCGGCAACGCCCTCGCCTGGCTCCTGGCCGTCTCGGTGGCCGCGTGGCTGGTCGGCTCGATGTTGACGGCCTGTCACTTCCAACAGTTTAGCCCGTGGGGCTGGCTGAACTCGATGCTCGTCTGGCCGCTGGTGATGCTGGTGGTGATCGGCGGGTTCACGAAGCTGATGCTCGCGGCGGCCTGGCCCCAAACGACGGTCGTCACCGGCCCGATCGTTGGCGGTGTGACGCAGGTCATGATCGGCTGGGTCGAGGTCCTCAGCGCCATGCCAGGCGTCTCGGTCACGATACGTTCGCCGTCGGTCCTGGCCGTCGGGTTGTACCTGGGCGGGCTGGCCGCGCTGGCGATGGCCTGGCGCTCCGGATGGCGGGCTTGTCAGCTCGGAGCCATTGCCCTGCTGCCCCTTGCCGGGATCGCGCTCTGGCTGGCTCCGCCCGAGGCGCCGGACGATCATCTCGACGTGTGGACACTCGACGTCGGCAGTGGACAGGCCATCGTCGTTCGGATGCCGGGCCGTCGGACATGGCTCATCGACGCGGGGACCATCTCGGGCTATGACGTGGGCGAGGCCACGATCGTACCCGCCCTCAGGTCGCTCGGCGTCGGCCGCATCGACACGGCCGTCATCAGCCACGCGAACTTCGACCACTATTCGGGCATTCTGGCCGTGGACGACCACATGCCGATCCGTCGTGTGCTGACGAATCCGCGTTTCGTCATCGACGCCGAGGGCCAGAGCGCGGGGCGCTTCCTGCTGGCTGCGCTCGAGCGTCGCGGCATCCCGATCGAGACCGCCTGCGCCGAACAGACCATGGCGATCACTGAGGGCGTGACGCTCGACGTCCTGTGGCCTCCCGCAGAGGTGCCGGCCGCCTGGGAGAGCAACGACACCTCACTGGTGGTTCGCCTCTCGTGGGGGGGGCGAACGATCCTGATCGGGGGCGACATCGGGGACCTTCCCCAGCAGGCCCTGGCCGAGCGGGCCGACGTCCAGAGCGACGTCTTGGTCATGCCGCACCACGGCGCGGTCGTGCGGCACACCGGGGCGTTCATCGGCGCGGTCGACCCGTCCATCGTCGTCCGTTCGGACGGCGGCATGCATCGGCGCAACGCGTCGTTCGTGCGGGCGGTCGTCGAGGGCCGGAGGTACCTCAACACGGCCACCGATGGCGCGATCCACGTGAGGCTCGGCGCGGACGGCGTCGTGGCCGACGCGCCGTTCGACCGCGACGGGCGCTGCGAGTGAGCGGGGCTGAGCCGATCTCCCGCGCTCCGTGTCGGTAGCCCGGCTGGTCAGGCGTCCGTCATCGGGTATGCTGGCACAACAGCGGCCAGGCCCCAACGCGCATCAGAGGAGAGACGACGTGTCCGACGAGAAGCTGGCACTCAGCGGCGGCGAGCCGGTGCTGACCGCGCCGGTCGTCGACGGATGGCAACAGGTAACCGACCGCGAGAAGCGGGCCGTCATGGAGCTGATGGATCAGGGCATCCTGAGCGTGCCCAGCGGCGGCGTGATCGCGGAGCTCGAGCGCGAGTTCGCCGACTTCGTCGGTGCCCGCTACGGACTGGCCTGCTGCAACGGGACGAGCACGCTTCACAGCGCTTACATGGCCGTCGGCGTCGGTCCCGGCACCGAGGTGATCGTGCCCTCGTACACGTGGCATGCGACGGTCACACCGGTGCTGCATTGCAGCGCCACGCCCGTCTTCGCCGAGATCGATCCGAGGACGCTCTGCCTCGACCCGGACGACGTCGAGCGCAAGATGACGGATCGCACCCGAGCGATCTGCGTCGTGCAGGTGTGGGGCAACGTGCCGGACATGGAGCGTTTTCGCCGACTCGCCGACCACAACGGGGTGGCCCTGATCGAAGACGCCAGCCATGCCCACGGCGCGGCCTATCGGGGCAAGCGGGTCGGGTCGTTCGGCGACGTGGCCTGCTTCAGCATGCAGGGCCAGAAGTCGGTCAGCGGCGGCGAGCTGGGCGTGGTCGTGACCGATGACGCGCGGCTGTTCGATCGCATGCTGCTGCTGGGCCACTTCGGCCGCATCGACGACGGCCAGGCCGGCCCGACGTTCCCCGGCATCGGGGACATGAGCCTCGGCTGCAAGTATCGGGCACATCCTTACGCGGCCGCGATCGCGCGGGTCCACCTGGACCGGCTCGACGAGCTGAACCGCCTCCGCACGCGGAACTATGAGATGCTCAACGACATGCTTCGCGACGTCTGGGGGGTGGGCGTGATCGAGCCGCTTCCGGGCGCGGAGCGAGCGGGCTACCTCGAATTCAAGTGGCTCATCGAGCCGGAAGTGTTAGGCGTGTCGCGCGAGGCCTACGCCAGGGCCTGTCAGGCCGAGGGCGCGCCGGTAACGGCCGACCGGTACTCCTCCCTCAACTTTACCTACGGTCTGCTGCACCTGGCGCCGCTGTACAACGACGTCGACCGCACCAGGCTGGGCGGGTGCTTCTACGATCCGACGCGGCCCGAGCTGGCCAAGGGACTCGGCTATGAGAAGGGTTCGCTGCCCGTGTCGGAGGACGTCTGCTCGCGGGTGGTCGGCATGCCCGCCCTGGCCGACGTGCCCGAATCGACCATCGCCAAGATCGGCCAGGCCATGAGCAAGGTCGCGCGGCTGGCCAAGCAGATACCAGACGCGTCGTGAGGCTCCGGCGGCCCTGTCTCAGCCTCGGCGAGAGGCCGTGCGGACGGCCGCGGCTACCTCGGCTGAAACAGCTCCGAGCGCTTGAGCCCGAGCCGGTTCGCCCAGTAGCGGGCCATGACGCCCAGCGTGCTCAGGCCGTAGGTCATGCTGCGGCTGAAGCTGATGCTGCTGGCCTCGTCCATGTAGCGGACGGGGACGGGCATGTCGCCGATCTTGAATCCGAAGTGGACGCTCTGCACGAGGAACTGGGTGTCGAAGACGAAATCGTTGCTGTTGCGGTGATAGGGCAGCGTTTCGAGCACCTCGCGACGGTAGCCGCGGTAGCCGCTATGCCATTCGCCGAGGTTCTGACCGGTCAGGACGTTCTCCGTGATCGTCAGGACGCGGTTGCTGATGTACTTGTAGGCGGGCATCCCGCAGGCCAGCGCCTCCTGCCGCGTCCGGATGCGGTTGCCGAGCAGCACGTCGCAGATCCCCAGGCTGAGCACGCCGACGAAGTGCGGGACCAGCCGGCTGTCGTACTGGTAATCGGGGTGGACCATGATCACGACGTCCGCCCCGCGTCGCAGGGCCTCGTCGTAGCAGGTCTTCTGGTTGCCGCCATAGCCGAGGTTCTTCTCGTGCTCGATCAGCGTGATCGGCAGCCGCTTGGCGATCTCGACGGTGTTGTCGGTGCTGCAGTCGTCGACGACGATCACCTCATCGACCGTACCCGGCGGGATGTCGTCGAGGGTTCGCTCCAGGGTGTTGGCCGCGTTGTAGGCCGGCATGACGACGATGACTTTGCAGGCCACGTGCAATCGCTCCTCGCTTTGGCCTAGGCTTCTCTCGTGTTCGACGCGGGGCGTCACGGCGGCGCCCGGCTGGTCGGTCGTTCGATGGCGACCGCTCCGACGCGGGCAAGCCCCGACGATGCGTCAGTCGTTCCGTTGACTTGACGGCTCCGTCGCGGGCGTCGGCCGACCGCGAGCCCCGGTCAGGCTGTCCAGCAGCTTCTGCCGCTCGGCGATCTTGGCATCGAAGGCCCCCTCGACGTAATCGTCGGTATCGCCGATCTGGCTTCGCAGCCGTCGGAGGATCACCAGGTGCTCGCGGAAGGCGTTGATCGCCGCGTCGGGCCGGCCCATCGCCGCATACGCCCGTGCGAGATCATACAGCACGGAGCTTCGTTGTACAGCCGTGGCGGTCCGGTCCGGTGGCTCGTGGTCCAACAGGGAAAGTGCCTTCTCGAGTCCTTCGGCCGCCTGTTTCTTGGAGCCCATGCTCCACAGAAGCATGGCGATGTTGTGCCGCGCGATCGCTGAGTCGCCATGGACGTCGATCGCGTCGGGGTCGGTCCACGCCTCGGGATTCCGCAGCAGCAGCGGATCGATCACGACATCCGTCAGGGCCAGCACGACCCACAGGCCCGCCGTGGCGAGCGAGCCGGCCAGCAGGGCCCCGCTCATGGGCGCCGGCAATTCCCCGGCCAAGGCATCCGGCAGCGCCGACAGAGCCCCCAGCAGCGCGACTAGGCCGATGGCCGTGGTCAGCGCGACCGCCAGATACGGCGGCAACATGTAACGGTCCCACGTCAGCGGCAGCCATAGCGTGATGCCCAGAATGCAAACGAGTACCCACGAGGCGACGATGCGGGCATCCGTCACACGCCGCTGGCGCGTCGCGTCTGTCTGTTCGTCCTGACGTGTCTCCAGCGAGAGCCCGAGGCACGCGCCGACCAGGGCCACGACGCCGGCCGAAAAGCCGAGCACCGTCAGCCACGTCCCCGCCGTGCCGAGATACGTCGCCAGCGGCAGATGGAGGCTCCGCAGGCCGTAGTGGCCGACGGCCGAGGTCTTCTGATGGAGCGTGAACGCCCCGCCGCCGGGGCTGATCTGCTGCAGGAGCGTCCAGTCGCGAAAGGTCTCCAACGTCCGGACCATCTTGCCGAACGGATCATCGTAGAAGAACGGGTTGATCGCGACGAAGACCGTCACGGACACGACCACGGCCAGGGCGATCGCGGCCGTCGCCAGGCCGAGGCGGCGCCACAAGGGCTTAACCGACGGTCGCTGAAGGGCCACGAGGATCACTACGGCGGCGTAGGCGAATCCCGCCAGGGCGCCGTTGAGCTTGCTGGCGGTCGCCAGGGCAATGACGACGCCCGGAACAATCGCGGTCGCGGCGAGGATCACCAGCCACCGACGGACGGCCGTCGGGGCGTCCGACCGCCAGTGGCGCCTCAGCACGCCGGCCGACCAGAAGGCCACCGGCACGATCAGCGCGAGGTGGAACAGGAGGATCGAATCGGTCAGGCCGCGCTGGCTGTACCGTGCGAAGTACGGGTTGCCGAGCAGGAGCACCACGGCGATCAGGCCGGCCAGCGTGCCGAACGTGCGGTAGGCCATGACGAAGATCGCGGCGCAGATAAGGGCGCCGAAGACGGCGCTGGTGCGTCGGGTCGTCCGGAGGACGCCGTCGGGCACGAGCGTCCGAAGCCGCTCAGGCTCGGACCAGTGCGCGTCAAAGGCATGCTGGATGTCGTGATTCCGAACGGGGTGGCCGGACGCGGCCAGGGCCGCGCCGAAGACGTACTTGCCGACGGGCGGGTTGGTTCGAGCATAGAAGTCCCGCGTCCAGTCGGGGTGATCGAGATCGCCTTGCTCGAAGAAGAGGTGATAATAGTAGGCCTCACCGGCCTTGTGGGCCTCGTCGATGTGGAAGCCGGGCGCGTCGTCGCCGCCCTGGCCCACGGTGGTGCGACCCGTCAGATAGACCAGCGATCCGACGAAGACGAGTAGGGTGAGGGCGATGGTTCGGTACGGTCTCAAGCGCATAGCCCATCCATAGCCGAAACGCCTTGGCGAGTACAGCGGCGCGGACCGCGCGACGAAGCGATCGCGGCTCGACTTGGCCTGGTCACGGTGTGCGGGTATCATCGTCGGCACGGCCCCTGACCCGACCACCAGCGCAGGCCCGCAGTATCGCGACAAGGAAGCCGCAAGCCATGAGTGACGAGACGCCCCCCCTACCGCCGAGCCGGATCCTCATCGCCGACGACAACCTCCAGAATCTCGAGCTGCTCGAGGCGTACATGGCCGACCTGCCCAACGTCGAGACGCTCCGCGCGACCGACGGCGAGCAGACGCTCGAGATCATCGAGAGGGAGCTGCCGGACCTGGTCCTACTCGATGTGATGATGCCTCGGATGTCGGGCTTCGAGATCTGCAAGAAGCTCAAGTCCAACGAGGCGACCAAACACATCCCGGTCGTGATGGTCACCGCGCTGGGAGAGCCGATGGACATCGAGCGCGGCCTCGAGTCGGGCACCGACGACTACCTGGCCAAGCCGATCATCCGGCAGGATCTGATCGATCGCGTCAAGAGCCTGCTGCACGTCAAGCATCTAAAGGGGCAGTTGGACCGCAGCCTCGCTTACATGGACGAGCTCGAGGGCGAGATGCTGCCGGACGACGAATCCGGAGACGACAACGATGGTGAGCCCAACTCCGACGAGGAGACCTGATCCCATGCCGTCGCGTTTAACCCTGTGGCTGTTGTCCGTCGTGCTGATCGCGCCGCTCGGGACCCGCAGCGTCGCGGTCGCCGCCGAATCGGTCAAGAAGGCGGAGAAGCCGAAGCTGCTGGACGTCCGCAAGCGGCTCATCGACAAGCCTGGCGAGATCGTCGCGGTGCTGAGCAACGGCCTGACCGTCATCGCCAAGGAGCATAGGACCGCGCCCGTCGCGTCGGTCCGCATGGTGGTCAAGACCGGCAGCATCTATGAGGACGACCACCTCGGCGCGGGTCTCAGCCATCTGTTCGAGCACCTGTTGCACGGCGGCACGACCAAGAACCGAACCGAGGACGAGAGCCGCACGATCCTCCAGGAGCTCGGCGGCAACAGCAACGCCGCCACGAGCATGTGGTATACCTTCTACTACGTCACGACCGGCCGCGACGATCTGGCCAAGGCGACCAACCTCCTGGCCGATTGGATCACGAACCCGACCTTCCCCGAATCGGAGTTCCGGCGCGAGTGGGGCGTGGTGCAGCGCGAGCTCGAGCGCGATGTGGGCAACCCTCAGCGCCAGCTCTGGTATCTCCTCATGGAGACGATGTACGCCGATCATCCCGCCCGGTTCCCGATCATCGGTCATCAACCCATCGTGCAATCGCTGACCAAAGACGAGATCGTCGCCTACTACCGAGAGCGGTACGTTCCCGACAACGTCATCGTGGCCATGGCGGGCGACGTCGACGCCGAGAAGATGCTGACGATCGCTCGGCGCGAGTTCACGCACTTCCAGCGCCGCCCGGTGCCGGAGGTGTTGCTGCCCGAGCCGGCCCGACTCGTCACGCCGAGGACGGTCGTCAAGCAGATGACGATGAGCAAGAGCACCGCGCTGATGCAGATGTGCTGGCCGAGCATCCGGCTGACGCACCCGGATCTGTACGCGCTCGACGTCCTGAGCTACATCCTGACGCACGGGCGCAGCTCGCGTCTGGTCCAGTCGATCGTGCGGGACCAACAGCTCGCCTATGCCGTGAACAGCTTCAGTTGGACGCCCCATTGGGGACGCGGGCTGTTCGCCATCATGACCGTCTCGTCACCGGACAAGCGCGAGGCCTGCCGCAAGGCGATCCTGGCCGAGATCATCAAGGTCCGCGACGATCTCGTCTCGGCCGACGAGTTGGCCAAGGTGAAGCGCCAGAAGGCCGCCGAGCACATTTTCGGTCAGCAGACGGCCGAGTCGGTGGCGTCCAGCATGGCCACCGACCTCATCTCCACCGGCGATGCTCACTTCAGCGACGCCTATGTCGACGGCATCCAGAAGGTCACGGCCGAGCAGGTTCGTGACGTGGCCCGGAAGTACCTCGATCCGAAGCTATTCGCCACGATCGCCGTCGTGCCCGAGGGCGATCAAGACAAGGCGACGGCCGAACGAGCCGACCGACCGGGTCCGATCAAGAAGGTCGTGCTCGACAACGGACTGCGCATGCTGCTGCGGCGCGATCCGTCCGTGCCGATCGTCACCATGCAGGCCTTCTTCAAGAGCGGGCTGCTGAGCGAGACGCCCGAGACCAACGGCGTGAGCAACCTGGTCGCCCAGCTCGCGACGCGCGGCACCACCTCGCGCAGCGCCGAGGAGATCGCAGCCTTCTTCGATTCACGGGGCGGATCCATCAGCGGCCAGAGCGGGAACAACACGATCTATTACACGGCCTCGGTGCTGAAGGACGACATGGCCAAGGCGGCCGAGGTCTTCGCCGACGTGGTGCTCAACCCGTCGTTCCCGAAGGACGAGCTGGAGCGCCTGCGGCCGCGCGTGCTCAACGCCATCGATCAGATCAACGACCAGTGGCGGAGCGAGCTGACCGTCTTCTTCCGCAAGCGGTTCTTCGAGAAGAGTCCCTACGGCCTGGTGCGAATCGGACGGACCGAATCGGTCAAGGCACTGAGCCCCGCCGACCTCAAGGCCCACCATGAGACGTACGTGACGGCCCCGAACGGCGTGGTCGCGGTCTTCGGCGACATCGACCTCGCCCAGGCCGAGCGCGTGGTGCGTGAGGCCTTCGGCGAGATGCCCCGGGCGTCGGCGCCGGAGCTGAACCTGGCCCGAGAAGAGGCCGTCTCGAAAGATCGGCTCTTCGTGAAGACGTCGAAGCAGCCGGCCGTGGCGGGCATCATGCTCGGCTTTCGAGGCACGACGTACGCGAACGTGAACAAACGCTTCCCCATCGAAACGCTCGACTGCATCATGTCCGGCGCCTCGCTGCCGAGCGGGTGGCTGCACCACGAGCTGCGCGAAGGCACGCGTGATCTGGTTTACGAGGTCCACGCGATCAACTTCGTCGGCCTGGCGCCCGGGTATTTCGGCATCTACGCCGGCTGCCAGCCCGAGAAGGTCGGCGAGGTCTACCGCATCATCCGCGAGCAGTGCGCCAAGGCCGTCCAGGGCCACATCACCCAAGAGGAGCTCGACACGGCCAAGGGCGTTATGATGACCACCGAGCAGCTCCAGAGCCGCACGAATGCCGAGATGGCCACGCGGGCGGCGCTCGATGAGCTGTACGGGCTGGGCTACGATGCACACACCAAGTTCGAAGAGCGCGTCAACGCCGTGACGCTGGACGACGTCAAGCGGGCGGCCGACGAGCTGCTGACCCACGCGGTGATCACCGTGGTCACGCCCAAGCCCGAGGCGGTGGACCTCGGCATCGAGCCGACGATCGTGGACTGACCCCCGCCGTACGACAGGAGATCGACATGGCCGACGAAGCCCCACAGTACTTCGACCAGCCGTTGACACGATTCCTCGACGACGCCGCGGCGGCCCGGCCGACGCCGGGCGGCGGCAGCGTCTCGGCGCTGGTCTCGGCGCTGGGCACGACGATGGCCCAGATGTCGGCAGGCTTCACGCTCAAGGGCAAGAAGTACGAACAGTGGCACGAGGCGGTCCGCCCCATCGCCGAGCGGCTCGAACGCGCTCAGAAGATGCTCCGCCAGCTCGTGGATGAGGACATCGCCGCCTACGGGCTCTACAGCGAGGCGAGCAAGCTGCCCAAAGACGACCCGGACAGACCCGAGCGGATGCGGGTCGCACTGGCCACGGCTATCGCCGTACCCGAGGAGATCGTCTCGACCTCGGTCGTCGTGCTCGAGGAGATCGAGCGGCTGCTGCCGGTGTGCAATCCGTGGCTGCTCAGCGACGTGGGTGTGGCGGCGATGCTCTGCGAGGCCGCGGCCCGGGGCGCCTCCCTGAACGTCCGCGTAAACCTGGCGTCCATGGACGACAAGGACGCGGCCGGTAAGCTCCGCGAGCAGGTCGACGCCCAGCTCCTCAAGGCCGAGCAGATCCGAGGACGGATCGAGGCGGCCCTGTCCGAACGGTTCTGAGCTCCGCCGGCAGACACGACGCATCCATCCAACCATGAGCGAACCCATCGACACGACGATCGATCACCTGAAGGACCACGCCGAGCAAACCGTTCGCCTTCGCGGCTGGGTGCACCGCTCACGGGCGAGCGGCAAGGTCGCCTTTCTGGTGGTCCGCGACGGCACGGGCCTCTGCCAGGCCGTGGTGGAGAAGACGACCGTCGGCGACGAGCTGTTCGACGAGCTCCGCCACCTGCCGCAGGAGTCGTCGCTGATCGTCACCGGCACGGTCCGGCTCGACGACCGGGCTCCGGGCGGCGCCGAGGTCGCCGTGACCCACGCCGACGTCGTCCATCGCGCGGAAGAGTATCCCATCACGCCCAAGCCGCACGGCGTCGACTTCCTGATGCGGCATCGGCATCTGTGGTTCCGTTCGAGCCGACAGCACCGCATCCTCCGCGTCCGCCATACGCTGATCGACGAGATCCGATCCTTCTTCAACCGAAACGGCTTCACGCTGATCGACACGCCGATCTTCTCGCCCGCGGTCGGCGAGGGGACGAGCACGCTGTTCGAGGTCGACTACTTCGGCGAGCCGGTGTACCTGGCCCAGACCGGACAGCTCTATCTCGAATCGGCCGCGATGGCCTTCGGCAAGGTCTACTGCTTCGGACCGACCTTCCGAGCCGAGAAGAGCAAGACCCGCCGCCACCTGACCGAGTTCTGGATGGTCGAGCCGGAGATCGCCTATGCCGACCTGGACGCGGTCATGGCCGTGGCCGAGGATCTGATCCGCAGCCTCGTGTCGCGCGTGTTGGGCGACCACCGTGAGGATCTGCTCGAGCTGGGCCGCGACGTGGCACCGCTCGAGCAGTGCACGGAGCCGTTCCGACGCATGACGTACTCCGAGGCGGCCGACCTGCTCCACAGCGAGGGCGTGCAAGAGATGCTGCGCGGCGACCTGACAAGCAAGCAGGCCCGGATCACCGAGCTCGAGGCGGAGATCGAGCGGATGGAGTCGCAGCGCACGCAGCCGGGCGTGAAGAAGCACCAGGCCGAGAAGCTCGCCCAGGACTTGGCCTCGGCGCGGGAGGAGCACGCTGAGCTCAGCGAGGAGGTCGGCAACATCCCCCACCACATGGAGCTCGCGCGGGAGTTCACCTGGGGCGAGGACCTGGGCGGCTCGGACGAGACGATCATCAGCCGGCAGAGCCCCACGCCGACGTTCGTGACGCACTACCCGAAACAGGCCAAGGCGTTCTACATGTACACGAACCGCGAGGACCCACGCGTGGTCAACAACTTCGACCTGCTGGCCCCGGAGGGCTACGGCGAAATCATCGGCGGGTCGCAGCGAGAGGACGACTACGAGACGTTGGTCCGACGGATCGAGGAGCACGGCCTGCCGCGCGAGCCGTACGAGTGGTACCTCGATCTGCGCCGCTACGGCAGCGTTCCGCACGGCGGGTTCGGACTCGGGCTCGAGCGGACGCTCGCCTGGATCTGCGGACTCAAGCACGTCCGCGAGACGATCCCCTTCCCCAGGCTGCTCGGGCGGGTGTACCCGTAGGCCCCCTCGACCAAGCGTATCTCGCCACCCAGCCGTCCCGTTACACCTCGAGGTTGGTGTGGCATGCACTGTCCCGACGTCGCCGGGTCGTTAGACCGGCCAGTCCGATCGCCAGCAGCGCGACCCATCCGACCAGCCCGGTGGTGCAGGCCGTGGGCAGCAGCGCCGGCGCCGGCTGGAACGCGTCCTGGCCCTGTGGCTTCGGCGCCGGCGGCGGCGGGCAATCGATCGTCGGCGCCGGCGTGGGCGTGCCGATCTGCGAGGCGTCACCGACCGAACCCGGCGTGAGCAGGAAGGCGTGCGTGGCCCCGTCAATCGAGCCGGTCCCGACGATCTGGCCGAAGTCGTTAATCGCGTAAGCAACCCGCAGCACCCAGCCAGAGCCCTCGTCCAGCAGGCCGTTCAGATCGATCATCTCGCCCTTGCGGAACAGGAAGGCCAGCCGATTGCCGTAGGCGTCGAAGGACGAACCGACAGCCTCGCCGCCCTCGTTGATGTCCCACGCGACGCTGCTGGGCCCGCCGAGCGTACCCAGGTCGGACATCGCCCCGTCGGTCCAGATGAAGGCATGCATGGCCCCATCGGGCAGGGCCGCGGTGCCGGCGATCTGTCCCTGCGCGTTGAGCCCATAGGCGGAGCTGGACGCCCCGCCGAGCGTGCCGAGGTCGGTCATGGAGCACGGCGACCAGAGAAAGGCGTGCTTGGCCCCTTCAGGGGTGAGCGAATCGCCGACGACATCGGCCCGGTCGTTCACGTCGTAGGCCGCGCTCTCGAGGCCGCCCAGCGTGCCGAGCTCGATGACCGTGCCGCCCTGCCAGAGGACCGCCCGCTGGCGGTTCTCCGGGGCGACGGAGGACCATCCGACGATCAGCCCGTTCTCGCCGATCGCCTGGACGATGGTCTCGGCCCCGCCGAGGCCGGGGAACTCGCCGAAGGCCCCGGCCGCCCAGCTGAACGCGGCGATGTCCGGCAGCCCCGACAGCTCGGACCAACCACCGACCAGGCCGCCATCGTTCACGGCGTTGGCCCGGCTGGCCAGGCCGGTCAAGGTCCCGAGATCCGTCACGCTCCCGCCCTGCCAGAGCACCGCACGGTAGACACCGTCGGCGGTTTCGGCCCATCCAACGACCACACCCAGGTTGTTGATGTCGAAGGCCGCGCTGGCGGCTCCGCCCAGGGTGCCTAAGTCCACCAGGCTCAGGTCGCAGACATCGCCGAAGCCGTCGCCGTCCTCATCGGCCTGGTCGGCGTTGGGCGTCAGCGGGCAGTTGTCGGCGTCGTCAGGCACACCGTCGTTGTCGTCGTCGGGGTCGCACAGGTTGCCGATGCCGTCCTTGTCGTTGTCGGCCTGGTCGGCGTTCGGTGTCTGCGGGCAGTTGTCGACCTCGTCGGGGATACCGTCACCGTCGTCGTCGGCATCGCAGGCATCACCGGTGCCGTCACCGTCGGTGTCGGCCTGGTCGGCGTTCGGTGTCTGCGGGCAGTTGTCGACCTCGTCGGGGAT
>CAZUQM010000006.1:158911-244599 GCA_964622545.1 uncultured Planctomycetales bacterium
ACCGTCACCGTCGTCGTCGGCATCGCAGGCATCGCCGGTGCCGTCGCCGTCGGTGTCGGCCTGGTCGGCGTTCGGTGTCTGTGGGCAGTTGTCGTCGCCGTCAAGCACGCCGTCGTCATCCTGATCCTGATCGACCGGAGGCACGATCGGATCGAGGACGTAGGCACGTGGCTCGCCGTTGAGGGTGCCCCAGCCCGTGATCTCCCCGCGGTCGTTGATGGCCCGGGCCTCGATGAGGATCCAGCCGGAGTTGGGCGGGAGCAGCGTGTTCAGGTCCGTCCGGGTGCCGTTGCGGAACATCCAGGGAACGGCAGCGGTGTAGTAGTCGTTCTTCGTCCCTACGATCACGCCGCTCTCGTTGATGTCGTAGGCAATACCCGGACCGAGCTCCGTGTGGGTGCCGTTCTGCCAGAGCATGGCCTGGCCGCCGGCCAGGCCCACGACCTGGCCTTGGTCGTTGATGGCCCGGGCTTCGCCGAAGTACTCCAGGGGCGGGACGCCGCCGAGATCGGTCATCACGCCGTTGGAAAAGAGAAAGGGATGGCTGGCCTCGGATCCTTCGACCTCACTGGATCCGACGATCTGGCCCTGGGTGTTGATGCCATAGGCGTAGGCGTTGTCGCCGCCGAGCGTCCCCAGATCGCTCATCTCGCCGTCTTGATAGACGAAGGGCCGAGCCCGCCAATCGGAGTCATAGCTGTAGCCGACGATCTGCCCGGCGTCGTTGATATCATGCGCGACCGTAGCGTGATATCCCGGACCGCCGAATGAGGGCAGAATGGTGTAAGTCCCGTTCGGCTGCCAGAGAATCGCATCGCTGGCGCCCTCGCTGTACCAGCCCCAGCCGACGACCTGTCCGGAGGCGTTGATGCCTCGCGCTTCGATACAGTCGAAATAGTTGGGATGGGGCAACACGACCAGCCCGTCATCTTTGTGTACAAAGGCGCGGTAGTAATCCGAACCGGTCACACGGCCCGCGGCGTTGATATCAAAGGCCATGATATCGCCGGGGCTGTTCGGCTCGATCGGACCGATCTCGATGATCTCGTAGCCGGTCGGCAGTTGGCCGGTGGCAGCCAGGGCCTGGCACGCCATCAGCAGCGCTGCCACGGCCGATGCGAGGAAACTGCGCGTGTCGTTCATCGGGACATTCCCCTTGCTGCCCGGTTCCTGGCTCGGGCGCGGCTTCCGCTCGGTTGTCGAGAAGCTGAGGCCTCTCCCACCCTCCCTGGGGCACCATGCACGCGGCATGGACTCCGCATCGGACATGCACAGGCGCCCGCAACGTAAGGTCAATGTTATCAGTCGGCTATACCCAAATCTAGCCGGAACTTCCCTCAGTAGGCGGCTCGGGCGCCCCCGCAATGGTCCCCGCTCGTCCGCCGGACGGGCGATTGGGATATACTGGATGCGGGCTGACCCTGCATCCGAAGAAGCGTCTCTCGCACTGGAGCCGACCCTTGCCCCGACACGCCCTCGTCAAGACCCTTAGCGATGCCATCGCTCGGCTCGGTATGCCCGAGCGGGGCGAGGGTGTGGTCCTGGCCGTCTCCGGCGGGGCGGATTCGACGGCCCTGTTGCACGCCACGGCCCTGGTCAACGACGACCAGCGTCGCGGATGGGAGCTCTGCGTGGCCCATCTGAATCACCTGATCCGTGGTGAGGCGGCCGATGAGGACGCCCGATTCGTCGAAGCCGAGTCCGAGCGGCTCGGACTGCCCTGCATCATCGACCGGTGCGACGTGCCCGCCCTGGCCCGGGATGGCGGGCTGTCGCTCGAGCAGGCCGCCCGATCGGCCAGGTACGCGTTTCTAGAACGGGTAGCCGACGAACGCGGAGGTCGTTACGTGGTGACCGCCCATCACGCGGACGACCAGGTCGAGACGGTGTTGATCAACGCCCTGACCGGCACGGGTCTGCACGGTCTGCGAGGGATGCGGCCGGTCCGCCCGCTCCGTAGCGGCAGTGACGTCCGATTGGTCAGGCCCCTGCTGGGCGTACGGCGTGACGATCTGGTGGCGTTCCTCCGCAACGCGGGTCTGAGTTGGCGGCACGACCCTACCAACGACGATGTGCAACACCTTCGCAACACGGTCCGGCAGGCGTTGCTGCCGCTCCTCGCGCGAGAGATCAACCCGCAGGTGAGCGCAGCGATCCTGCGTTTGGCCGAGCAATCGGCCCGGGTCGAGGCCATGCTCGATGGTTTGGTGGAGCCAGCGCGATCGGAGGTCGTCCTGACCGAGGGACCGGCGGAGTCGATCCTGTCGATTGATGCGCTGGTCGGCCTGCCGGTCTTGGTGCAGGGCGAACTTCTGCGTGAGGCCGTGATGCGGTTGGCTGAGGCGGAGCCCGGGGTTGCCGACGGCGTTGCCCGCGAGCTGGGCCTGGAACAGGTCGATCGGGTCCTCGAGCTGATCCGTCAGGACGAGAGCGGCCGCGAGGTCCATCTGGCAGGAGGGATCGTCGCGGCAAGGGCCTATGAGCGGCTCGTCCTGCGTCGCGGTCGACCGAGCGCCCCTGGGGGCGTCACGGAGGCTCGCACCGTGGCTTGCCCCGGGAGGACCGATCTGTCCTCGGCGGGATGGCGGCTGCACACGACCATCCGCGGTCGCCATGGCGATGACGCGAGGCCGTCGGACCGCCAGGAGGCCGGCCTGAGTGAACGCGTGGACTACGACGCTGTCGCCCTGCCGCTGTTCGTCAGGCCGCCGCTGCCGGGCGACGCGTTCAGACCGCTGGGCGCGCCGGGCAGCAAGAAGGTGAGCCGGTATTTCATGGATGCCAAGATCCCGCGAGAGCAGCGCGACCGGGCGCTGTTGGTCTGCGATCAGGCTGGACCGATCTGGCTGATCGGTCATCGCATCGACCACCGCGTCCGCCTGACCTCGGAGACGCGGCGCGTACTCGACATGCGGGCCGAAATGGTCTAAGGAGGACGCCGCGGGTGATCCTCCGGCGCGTGGATGCAACCTGATGCCCAAGCCGCAGGAGTATCTTCGACCCGACGTGCTCGCCCAGGTGAGGCGGCTGGACCTGCGCGCGCGTTTTCTGGTCGAGGGCTTTCTGGCCGGGCTGCACCGGTCGCCCTTCCACGGCTTCAGCGTGGAGTTCAGCGAGCATCGCAAGTACGCGCCCGGCGACGACCCGCGTCTGCTCGACTGGAACATCTTCGCCAAGACCGACCGATTCTACATCCGGAAGTTCCAGGCCGAGACGAACATGGACACCTACATGCTGGTCGATCTGTCCGGCAGCATGGACTACCCCGTGTTTCAGGAGCCGGACCTCAGCGCCGGGCGATTCCGGAAGATCGACTACGCGATCTGCCTGGCCGGTGCCATTGGATACATGCTGGTCGGTCAGCAGGACGCGGTCGGGCTGGCGACCTTCGCCGAACGCCTTCAGGCCTTCCTGCCCGCACGAGCCAAGCGGACGCACCTGCTGGCCATCCTCGCCGAGTTGACGAACGTCAGACCGTACGGAGCGACGCGTCTGGCCGAGGCGATCCACCAGATCGCCGACCGCATCCGCAAACGCAGCATCATGGTGCTCTTCAGCGACCTGCTCAGCGACTCGACGGCCGAGGTGGTCGAGGCGCTGCACCATCTGCGGTACCGCGGCCATGACTTGATCGTCTTCCATGTCTTGAGTGAAGAAGAGGCTCGGCTGCCGTTCGAAGGGCCGCAGCGGTTCTACGACGTCGAGACCGAGACCGAGGTCCAGGCCGACGCGGCCGCCATCCGTGCCGCCTACCTGGAAGAGCTGCAGCGTTTCATCGGCGACTACCAGCACGAGGTAGCGCTGTTGCGCGGCGACTTCGTCTCGGTGCACACGGGCATGACGTTCGACAAGGCGTTGCTCCAGTTCCTGATCAGTCGGCAGCGACGGCTGTAGGGGAAGGGTATCTTGCGATGCGCGCCCGGGCCACCCAATGGCACGCGGCCGGGCGCTCATGGCTGGCACCCGACCGCGCGTTGTCCCGCAAACACTGAGGTCACTGAATCACAGCCAAGCTGGACATGTCCCCAAGCGTCGCGTCCCTAGTGTCCTCGGCGTGGCCGGGCCCAAACGGACACCACACCCAGGACGGCCATCCACACCGTCGCGGGCTCGGGCACGGCGCCTCCTGCGCCGCCCCTCATCCACGCCACGTTGTCGATGAGCAGTCCATCGGCGAAGTTGGCCTTCGCCAGGTTCAGTATCTCCACACGAGCGATGATCCGGTCGTCGACCATCGTCGCGATGAAGGTCTCGTAGTTCTGCTTGGACTTCTTGGACTCCCACAGCCACGACGCGACCGTCCGCTGAGCTATCGGAGAGCCCGACGCGTCGAAGAGCGACACGTCGAGACTGTGCACGTTGCCCTGCACGCCCATACCGACGAAGGCCCCGAACCCCGAGACCGGCTCATCGAAGAGGATCGTAAAGGGTTCGGCCGCCCGGTTGTTGTCGAACTTCACATAGACGTTGCTGCCGTGATCCTGGTAGGAGCCGTCATAGCCCGTGATGTGCTCGGCGATGCGGCCGCCCTCGGGCTGGATGCCCGACGAGCCACCATGCGGGCCGCCGGCGGTGTTGGCGAACCTCACGCCGTCGGAATCGGCGTACTGGTTGCCCAGCACCGTTCCGCGGCTGAGGTCCTCGAAGGTGATCTGACCGGTAGGTAGGCCAATGAAGTCGTGATAGGCACTGGAGAGGTCGGCAAACGACTCGAAGGGGTCGCCCTGGTTGGTCTCGTCGAACCAGATCGGGGCGGCCTGACATGTCGCCGCGACTAGCCCCACCGCTGCGAGGACCCGCCCGAGGTTCCGTGATGTGCCGACGTCGTCCAGGGACATCCGTGCTGGCTCCGATGTCATGAAGGCCAAGAGCATGCCCCGCCCAGCTTGGCGCAATCAGCGCGCAAACCTAGGCGCTGGCAGCCCGCAAGCGTTTCACCGTCCAGCAAGCCCGGCAATCGATGCCGGGCCTGCCCGCACGTCAGACCGACGCACGACGGTGAAGCGCCCGCTCTGCAACGCTTCCCTCCCCCTCGATGGGTGCCACGGGTCTGAAGAAAAACCCGCACGGCACGGATGGGATATACGATTCGATCCTGCCAGGGGCAAAAATGGATGGAGTCCCAGACCGGCACTGGGCTCGGCTGACGAATGTAAGCTTCAAACTTGCAAAGAGTTAGGTATGTTAAGAAAGTTCAGCCTGGCTGATCGGACCGGGCGCCGTTATCACGCCAAGTCGTCGAGCCACCCCGCCTCCGGCCGCAGCCGACGCGTGAAGACGCGGCCTTGGTCGTTAGGGTCTTGGGCCTCATGATACTTGAACAGCATGTCCTGGCCGATCACGCCGAGGATCTCGACCTTTCCCGTCCGGTGCGACATGACGAAGCGGAAGCGTTTGCTCAGGCCGTTGAGCTGTCGCTTGGCCTGCTCGACGATCTCGTAGGCGCGGGCCAGCGGGACCTGGAAGCCGTGTCGGACTCGCTTGACGGGCCTGCACTGGAAGACGTAATACGGATTTACCGCAATGCCCGCCAAAGTGTTCTGGAGCTCCGCCATCGTGTCGGGATCGTCGTTGACGCCCTTGAGCAGGACCGTCTGGTTGTTCACGACCACCCCGTTGCTCATCAGCTTGCTGACGGCGTCGACCGCCTCCGTAGTGATCTCCCGCGGGTGATTGAAGTGCGTGGTCACGTAGACGCGGCGGTCCTTGCGACTATGCTTCCTGAAGACCTTGGGCAGGGAAGGATCGTCCAGGATCCGCATGGGGAACGTGACGGGTACCCGGCTGCCGAATCGAAGGAACCTCAGGTGATCGACCCGGGATAGCTTCCTGAGGAACGCCTCGATCATCCGCGTGGGCAGGATTAGCGAGTCCCCGCCCGAAATGAGGACGTTGTTGATCTCCTCGTGGTCCTGGATGTAGGCCACGGCGTCGCTGAACCGGGACATGATCTCTTCCGTGCTCAGCCCGACGAGCCGCTTGCGGAAGCAGTACCTGCAGTAGAGGGCACATCGGTTGGTGCATAGGACCAGCGCGGTGGCCCGGTACTTATGCTGGAGGCCGGGCATGATGGTGGCCTCGCGCTCGCCGCCCGTATCGTAAGAGCCCTCGGCGTTCAGTTCGTCCAGGTTCGGCACGGCCATCCGCTTGAGGGGATCGTCCGGGTCGTCCCAGTTGATCAGACCGGCGTAGTACCGGGTCAGCTTCATGGGATGCCGTTGGACGATCTTGGCCAGGCGGCGCTTCTCGTCGGGAGGCACCGCGGTGAAGGCCTCGAGCTGATCGAGCGACTCGATGGATTTTCTGAGTTCGTGGGTCCAGGCCATGCCCGAACCTCCGCTCGCCATCGCTCGTCGCGGTTCCGGATCCGTGCTGACAAGCGGGCCGCCCTGCCACTCCGTTTGCGGACTCAGCCTTCTCATATAGGCACTCCAGCGTCTGTGAAGCCATCGCCCCCGCTTGTCCCCAAGGGAACCACCCGACTCTAGTTTTCGGCACGGTGTTCAGGTCGTACGTCAGGTCAGAGGCAGGCCGCGCGTCACCGCCGGCCGATAAGCGTCAGAAGTATACCTTACGCGTCAAGCGATTTCCAAGGGAATTGGCGAAGTTATCAAGGCGCCAATATCGCCATGCTCAAACGTCGCCTTTTCCTCGCCGGTCACAACGGTCCGGCAGCCCAGCCCTTGCCCGTTATCCAGATGTCGTGAATAGCTAAGGACCATTTAGGCCACCTACGGGGTTTCACTTACCATTTTTGCGGCCGATCATCTCGGCTCGGCGTCGGTCATACGGGCGCTGACGGGCAGCGGTTCGCGCCCCCTTGGGAGCGTGCATCTGGCAATAGAAGCGGTGCGACCGAGTCTCGTCCCCCTTTGTGGCTCGGCAGTTGGATGCAGAGCCGGCGCCGATCCATGGATCCTGTAGGGCTATGGGGGCTGGGCTGGTCGGGCACGACGGTCAGCTCGGTCCGGGGGTCTCCGTGTGCGGTTGGTGTGGTTTGGAGATCAGGGGTATCATGCACGCATCACACTGGCCCAGAGACCATGAGGGAGGAAGCCCACCATGATCCGCGCAATGATGCTCCTCGTAGCCGGTAGTTGCAGCCTGGGCGCAGAGCCCGCTTGGACGCCGCCGAAGCCGCACCGATTCACACCGGTGGTCGACCAGGTATACCTCCAAGAGACCGGTCGACAGGTCAAGACGGACGGGCCCATCGAGGCCGTCGGCGTGCTGGACGGGACGATCTACACCGGTCAGGGCTGCGGCGTTCGGGCGGTCAAGGACGGCAAGCTCGTCGACTGCAAGGGACCGGCCGAGGCCGTCCGCGGGATGGAGACCGTGGGCGATGCCCTTTACGTCATCACGAAGACGGGACTGCATCGGCTCCGCGGCAAGTCGTGGCGGCACATCGGCAAGGGCACGTTCGTCGACGTGTGCGGGCATCTTGGCAAGGCCCACGTGGCCGCACCGGACAACCTGTTCGCCGTCGAGGGCGACAAGCTGGCCCCGCTGGAGGGGGCGTACGGGCCGCCGCGCGAGATCCTGAAGCTCACATCGTATGCCGAAACGCTCTACTGCCTGACGCCGGGCGGAGAGCTGATGCTGTTCAGCGCGGGCGCCTACGACGCCAAGAACACCGTCGACTTCGGCGTGATGCCTTCGGAGAAGGCTCGCGACGTCCTGGCGATCGGCAACCGCCTCTTCATGAGCACGGATAAGGGGCTCGCGATGCTGCGAGGCATGGGCCTGATGCACGTCCGAGGCGAGGACGGGCTGTGTTATGAGGACACGACCTGCCTGGCCGAGGGCTTCGACGACGACCTCTGGATCGGCACGCCTAAGGGCGTGATCCGCATGGTCGACGGTGACTTCCACTACTTCATGGCCAAGCGGTGGCTGCCGCACAACAAGGTGCGGGACGTCGCGTGCGCGGAGAAGCTGGCGGTGGTCGCCACGGAGGCCGGGCTCGGCATCATCGCGTACGAACCGTACACGCTCGAGAAGAAGGCGGCCTACTACGAGCGCTGGATGGAGGAGTGGGGCCAGAAGCGGCTGGGCTTCACGCACAAGCTCGAGTGGGACGCGCCGACGCAGACGTGGATGCGCGAGGTGAGCGACAACGACGCCGGCTTCACCGCGCACTACCTCGCGGCCATGTGCTTCAAGTATGCGGTAACGGGCGACGCGAAGGCCCGCGAGGCGGCGCTCGACTCGTTCAAGTCGTTGAAGTGGTGCGAGGAGGCCTCGACGATCGACGGCTTCCCGGCCCGGTCGATGTGGGCCAAGGGCGAGACGGGGCACAAGGCCCAGGACGGCTCGGGGGGCTATCCGGCCGAGTGGAACGACTGCGGCGACGGCAAGTTCGAGTGGAAAGGCGATACCTCGAGCGACGAGGTGGACGCGCATTTCTATGCCTCGGCCTTGTTCTACGAGCTGGCCGCCAAGGGCAACGAGAAGGCCCTGGTCAAGGAGCATCTCCAGCGGATCGGCGATCACATCGTCGACCACGGGTGGGTGCTGATCGACGTGGACGGCTTGCCCACCGTCTGGGCGCGTTGGGACCCGGAATACTTCGCCAGCGCCCGAGGACATGAGGCGTTCGGTTTGAACGGGATGGAGATCCTGGGCTTCATGCGTGCCGCCCACGTGATTACCGGCAAGGGCAAGTTCGAGCGGGCCTACCGCGAGCTGATCGACATGGGCTATCTGACGGAGGTCGTGCGACAGAAGCTGGTGGACTTCGAGCCGAAGAACGCCCCGCCGGAGCTCAAGCAGCGGAACGACCTGGACCTGCCGGCCGAGCCGGTGTGCGACTTCGACGACCGGCTGGCGTGGTTCGTGTACACCCTGCTGGGCCTGTACGAGAAGGATCCGCAGCTGCGATCGGTCTACATGCGGAGCCTCGAGCGGAGCTGGGCCATCAAGCGGCATGAGCACCAGCCGTGGGCGAATTTCCTGTACGGGGCGATTACCGGGCACGACTGCGAGGTGGCCCCGAGCGTCCGGCACCTTCGTGAGTGGCCTCTGGACCTGATCCTGTACAGCTATGACTGCAGGCATCGTGACGACCTGTTCGTCGAGGCCGGGTACGTCAACTACGTCGGGCGCTCGCGGACCTTCTCGCCCCGCGTGACGGGCCCGCGGCGCTGGACCAGCGCGGGGCTCAACCTTCGTGGCGGCGGGGGCGGCAAGGCGGTGGTGGATCCGTCCGGTTGGATCGAGGCCTACTGGATGGGGCGCTACTTCGGCTTCATCAAAGCGCCGACGACGAAGGACAAGAAGCTGCTGACCGCACCCCATCGCGGCAAGCAGTTCGGGGCCAAACCGTACGACGGGCCGCCGAGGCCCCCGGTGGGGAAGTAAGGCAGCCCTGCCACGATCGTTGGCGGCACCCTACGCCGGTGCGGGGCCTTCGAGGCCGGGCAGCGGGTTGAGCGGCGAGGCGTCGCGCGGCCCGAGTTCGGACCAGGGCACGCGGATGACGCGTCGAGCGGGTTCGGGGCGGGTCACGGCGTCGAGTACGCGGTGGGCGGCGATGCGGCCGAAGCGGACCGCGAAGTTCGTCCCGCGATCCTGCGGATAGACCTGGGCCATCGAGCAGTGCCAGATGCCCGGCAGGGGCGTCTCGATCGGAAGGATCTGCTTCTCACACCCCGCCCGGACGACCGGCTGGGCGTACTCCGACTTGAAGCTCAGCACGGTTTGCAGCCAGCTCTCCTCGAAGTCGGGCACGACGCGCTGCACCCAGGGCTGCCATTGGTCCATGAGGGCCTGGGTGCCCATCCCTGCCGTCTCGTCGTCGCGGTGACGATAGCGGGTCAGGTAGGCGATGTGATGGCCGTCGTAGTCGGCCGGCGGGATGAAGTTGGTGTGCTCGATCAGGCCCACGAACGGTGAGCCGGGTTCGTTCATGTTGATCCAGTAGGCCTGCGTCAGCGGGCGGTTCAGCACGAGCATGAGCTCGGTCACACCGAGGTACGGGATAGCGCGGGATTGCCGGCGGTAGGCCTCGGGCAGGTCGTCGATCATCTTGACGGCCACGGGCGTCGGAGCGGTGACGATGACGTGGTCGAACGCTTCATCGCCCTCGTTCGTGCGAACCTGCCATGCCCCGCCAGCCCGGGCGATCTGCTCGACGCATGCCCCGAGCTCGATGCGTCCACCGCCGTCTCGAACGGCCTGCACGAGGGCGTCGGTCAACCGCTGGAATCCTCCTCGGAGGTAGACCAGCTCCTCGCGCCCGCCCTTCGACCGCGACCGGCCACGACTCTGCAGCTTCGACCAGAACCACACGGCGCTGATCTCGTCGGCGTAGGGGCCGAACTTGCCCTCGAAGAGCGGCTTCCACACGACGTCGTAGACGCCCCGGCCGGCCATGCGGGTAATCCACGAGCGGGCCGAGATGCCCTCCAGCTTGCGGTGATCCCACACGGTCCGTCCTTGGAGGACCAGGCGGGCCATGCGGAGGCGGTCTCGCAGGCGGAGAGGTCGGAACCGGAGCAGGTCGCCGGGCGAGCTGAGGCGGTGCAGACCGCCTTGCAGGAACGTGCTGGTGGTGGTCGGGCGCGAGATGAGGTCTTGGCCCAGGCCCAGCTCGCGGACGAGACCGAGGATATCCTCGTCACAGTTGAACCAGTGGTGGTAGAAGCGCTCGATCTGGGTCCAGCCGAAAGGCAGGGCTGAGGCCAGGCCTCCGGCCCGCGAGCCAGCCTCGTAGATCACGGGGCGGATGCCGGCGCGGAGGAGCTCGCGGGCGGCCGTCAGGCCGCTGTATCCCGCTCCGATGATGGCGATGCGTGGTCTGCTCATGGTTGCCGGGGCGGCGCCTTTGGAGCGTAAACTACTTATTATGAAAGACTTCGGCACAGGACAAGCTTGTGCTTTGCTCTCGAGGCTGCCGTCAGGTCGCCACCCCATGAGCACATCGGTCGATTCTCGGACCGCCTTAAGTTAGCGGACGCAGCATCCGGGGGTGCGGTTGGGACTGGCCTGAGGCTGGGTCGGTCGCATCCAAAGGGTGTCATGGTGGATCAGAATTGACACGCACTGGCCTCGTCCTAAGATGATCGCTTTGGCGCACGGGGCCATGACGGAAGGACACCCATGGGGCAACACGACCACGACGACCTGCGGGTGTTCGGCGGGTCGGCCAGCCAGAAGATGACCGCCGAGATCTGCCGGCTGCTCGAGAGCGAGCCCGGTCGGTGCGAGGTGATGCGCTTCAGTGAGGGCAACACGTTCGTGCGGGTCTTGGAGAACGTCCGGGGTCTGGACACGTTCATCGTCCAGTCGCTGTGCGGGTCGGTGAACGACCAGTTCATGGAGCTGCTGTTCTGGATCGATGCGCTGCGGCGGGCGTCGGCCAAGGAGGTCACCGCGGTAATCCCCTTCTTCAGCTACGCCAAGGGGGACAAGAAGGATGAGCCACGCGTCTCGATCCGTGCGCGGGTCTGTGCCGACTGCCTCGAGGCCGCAGGGGCGGATCGTGTTCTGACGATGGACCTGCATACCCCCCAGATACAAGGCTTCTTCGGCATCACGGTGGACCACCTCTACGCCCTGCCGGTGATCGTCGAGCATTTCCGCCCCCTGGTCAGCGGAGACTGGGTCATCGTCGCCCCGGACGTGGGCTTCGGCGAGCAGGCGAGGCGCTTCGGCCGCGCGCTCGGGATCGACTATGTGGTGAGCGAGAAGACCCGCCGCTCCCACGACGAAAAGGCCGAGGTCCTGCGGATCATCGGCGACGTGAGCGGCAAGACCTGTCTGATCGTGGACGATTTCGTAATCAGTGGCGGCACGCTGATCGCCACGGCCGAGAAGCTGATCGAGGAGGGCGCCACGAAGGTCTTCGCGGCCGTGACGCACGGCGTTCTGCCGACATCGGCGACCGAACGCATCCACGACAGCCGCATCCAGAAGCTGGTCATCACCGACACGATCGAGGGTCATGATGGCGAGCTGCCGGAGTCGATCGAGGTGGTTTCGGTGGCCTCGCTGTTCAGCCGGGCTATCCACAACATCCACCACCGCACGAGTGTGAGCGAGCTGTTTCAGTATTGAGGGGCAGCACGGGGCCGTCGGAGGGACGTCCGTGGGGATGTGGCCGCGATTCGGGCTGGCGATCGGGGGGTCTATCTGAGAATTGGGTTGCCGCCGGCTAACCCAGCGGGCTATGATGCATCTACCACGGTGGGTCCAAAGGGACGGCGCGGTCCTTGCGGGTCGCTCTGCGAGCGGAGTTGGCCCGATTCTCCGTGTCCGTTCATGGTGTCCACGCTTCGATGATCGCCGCGGGCTGGGTCTCACGGACCAGCCCGATGATCGAGGTCGGCGTATCGGCAAGGAGCACATCGGCGAGCGGATCGAGGGGCCCGGCGCGTAAGGGATGCGCCCGGTCCGATGAGGAGTGAACGTCGAATGCCCAAACACCCTAAGCTCTACTCATACCTGAAGGACTACGGCGAGAAGCATCCCCTCTGGTGCAACAACCCCCAGAAGCCGCCTGTGACGAAATCCAACGCGACGACCGAGCTGGATGCCTACAAGCTCTCCTTGCGGAGGCACGACCCGAAGAAGCACGGCCTACCGTGGACCTGTCTATCGATGTGCCATGATTGCGGCGAGCCCGTTCCGGCCAGGTTCGAGCAGGTTGCGGGTCAGGTCGTACACACGCGCGACTGCCCGGTGCATGGCCCGGTGGCCGAGGCCCATGACGACAACATCTTCACGACACGATACAGCGATCGCGATCTGTCGCCGGAGGCCACGCTGACGGGCATTCGCATCCAGCCGGTGCTGCGGGGCCTTCCGCGGACCGTCGAGACGCTCTGTCCTGAGTGTTCGTGCGTGATCCTGGGCCGGTACTACGAGCACGGCGGGCAGGTGTGGATCGAGAAGACCTGTCCGGAGCATGGTTACATCCGCGACAAGATCAGCAGCGACGTGAAGTTGTATCTCAAGGGCGCCCATTGGTCTTGGGACGAGGGTATCGGCCAGGCCAGACCGCACGTGAAGGGTTCGACGCGGTGCCCGACCGATTGCGGCTTGTGCTCGGCCCACCAGTCGACGTCGGTGCTATCACAGATCGAGCTCACGACGCGATGCAATCTGCGGTGCCCGGTGTGCTGGGCGAACGCCGGCGCGAGCGGGCGCGTGGTCGAGCACAGCTACGAGCAGGTGATCGGGATGCTCCAGCAGCTCCGCGACATGCGGCCGATCCCCTCGACGACGGTGCAGTTCACCGGCGGCGAACCGACGCTGCATCCCCGCTTCCATGACATCGTGCGGGCGGCCCGCAACATGGAGTTCAGCCATGTGATGGTCGCGACCAACGGCCTGACGCACGCCAACGAGGAGTTTGCGGCGCGCTCGGCCGAGGCGGGGCTGCACAACCTGTACCTTCAGTTCGACGGCGTCGGCTCGGACGCGTATCAGAACACGCGGGGCGAGGACCTGTGGGAGCGCAAGCTCGCGTGCATCGAGAATTGCCGCAAGTTCGGCATCAAGATCTGTCTCGTGCCGACGATCATCAAGACCGTCAACGACGATCAGGTGGGCAAGATCGTCCAGTTCGCGTGTCAGAACACGGACGTGATCGCGGGCATCTCGTTCCAGCCCGTCTGCTTCAGCGGCCGGATCAGTCATCACGAGCGGCTCGCCAAGCGTTACACGCTGGCGGATCTGGCGCATGACGTGTGCGCCGTGGTGCCGGACGGCGACCCGTATCGCGACTTCTTCCCGCTCAGCTTCGCCCAGCCGATCTCGAAGATTCTGTCGGCCCAGGACGGCAAGCCCAAGATCGAGAGCAACTGCCACCCGGATTGTGCGTTCGGCACGTACATGCTGGTCGATCAGTCGGGCAGGCCCTATCCGTTCCCGGTCGTGTTCAACATGATCGAGCTGTTCAAGGACCTCTACAAGCTGGCCGACGACATCCACCGCGAGCGACGCAGCGGGCGAATGAGCTTCTGGGACAAGATGCGGGTCTACTGGGCCTTCAAGCGGAACTTCCTGCGCAAGACTGCGCCGAGCGACCTGACGGTCGGGATGTTCATCAACACGCTGCTGGGCTGCGTGAACAAGGAGATCGGCCGGGGCGGCAAGATCGAGACGTACAAGTCGATGTTGTGCGCGGGCATGCACTTCCAGGACCGGTACAACTTCGACGTCGAGCGGATCAAGCGGTGCAACATCCTCTACAGCACGCCGGACGGGATCTACCCGTTCTGCACGTTCAACGGCGGGCCGGCCTACCGCGACTTCTTCGAGGCCAAGCACAGCGTCTCCAAGGAGCAATGGCAGCACAGCCACCCGGAGCTGCCGATCCGCCCTTCCAGCCATCCGCAGGCGGTCATGCCGTGGGCCGACCGCTTCGGCGCCGAGGTGAACGAGCCGATGTTCACGCCGGAGCTGGAGGCCAAGATCGAGAAGATGGTGGCCACCTACAAGGGGAACGACTGGCTGCTGGGCGGTGGCAACGGTAGCGGCAACGGGCATCACGGGGGCAACGGCAGGCATTAGGACAGCGGGGGCTAGGGTCTAGGGTTCTAGGGGCTAGTAGTCCAACACAATTGAATTTGTCGGTTCCACAACTTCGGGGTCGTCGTCAGAGACGCGACGGCGGCCCCGAAGCCGGGAAACCGATGGACTCAAGGGTGTCGGCCTATCAGGGGCTCGAGAGAGTGTCCGGCAAGGACGGTCTTTGACGGTGATCCGTGGCCGTTCCTGTCCGGGGGCTTGGCAGGTTCACTCCGGCGGCATCCGATCCAGGAAGACCGACTGATCGTATCGGAGCATGCACACGCCGTCGCGGTAGCCGTCCATTCGGATCCGCGGATGCTCGCCGCGGACCTCCGTCAGCAACCATTTCGGGAAGTTGGCCCCGGCGTGGATCGCCAGCGGGGCGCCGCCGCCGAACCGGGGGTTGATCTCGATGACGCGAATCCGACCCCGCGGCGTGCGGATGCACTGCAC
Organism: uncultured Planctomycetales bacterium; assembly: GCA_964622545.1. GTDB lineage: Bacteria > Planctomycetota > Phycisphaerae > UBA1845 > JAFGLZ01 > JAFGLZ01. The sequence continues at coordinate 173,885 of CAZUQM010000006.1, forward strand.
CGTGATCACGCCGATGCAGGCCCCGATCGATTCGACGACGTGCCGGCCGATCTCGATCAGCTCGGGATCCTTGACGACGCGGGCCTTCTGCACCTCGCCGGCGCGGACCTCGAGCCGCTGCCTCGGCACGACACACCGGACCTGCCCGTCGAGGCCGGCATAGACGTCCAGCGTGTACTCCACCCCGGAGACGAACTCCTGGACGACGGCCTCGGGCACGCGCCGGCCCCAGTACTTCAGGGCGGCGAGATCGTCGACGCGGACGTTGCCCTTGCCGGCCGAGCCGTATCGCGGCTTGATCTGATAGGGGAACTTGTGGGCCTGGCGTCGCACGGCCTGCGCCGCGGGCCAGGTCTTGGGCGTATCGATCTTCGCTGCCTGGAGCTTCTCGCACGTCAGCAGCTTGTCGCGCCCGATGTGGACCACCTCGGGTGCCGAGACCGTCGCGGTGCAGCCGCGGTCGGCGAACTCGCTCCTGGCATCGGCCAACCGCAGGAGCTCGGTATCGATCGTGGGCACGAGCAGATGGATGCGATGGCGCTCGATGAGCTCCAGCAGGTCGGACAGGTAGTTGCGATGCGCGATGGGGGACACCTGGTGGGCCTGATCGACGTGGTGCATGGCCGGGGCCAGGCTGCTGACGTCGGTGCCGTGGAGCTTGAGGTCGATCTTGAGCTCCTCACCGGCGGCGCGGAAGGCCTGCACGAGCTCGACGCGCCGCCCCACACAGCTCAGCAAGACGTTCAGCGTCGGGCGGCGTCCGGCTTTCCGTCGTCGTAAGGCCACGTTACCTCCGATGCATTCGGGTGTCAGGTTGGTCTGGTGACGGCCGGGTCGGCCTTTCGCTCGTTGACGACGGGACGTCCCATCGAGTGGTATTCGAACCCCTTTCGGGCCATGGCCTGGGCCTCGTAGAGGTTGCGTCCGTCGAAGATCAACGGTCGCTTGAGCACCGCGCGCATACGATCGAAGTCCGGCGTACGGAACTCGTTCCACTCGGTCACGATGACCAGGGCATCGGCGTCCTCCAACGCCCCGTAGGCGTCCTTGCAGCAGGTCACGCGCTGGCCGAATGCTCGCTGCAGATTGCCCAGCCCGCGAGGATCATGGGCCCGCACCTCGGCACCGGCGGCGAGCAGCTCCTCGATGACCACCAGGGCGGGCGCTTCCCGCAGGTCATCCGTCTTGGGTTTGAACGTCACGCCCCATATCGCGAAGGTCCGGCCGGACAGGTCGCCGTCGAATCGATCGCGGATCTTCTCGAACAGCCTCTGACGCTGTGCCTGGTTGATGTGGTGAACGCTTCGCAGGAGCGTCGGGTCGTAGCCTTGCTCGGAGGCAAGATGGGCCAGGGCCTGCACGTCCTTGGGGAAGCAGCTTCCGCCGTACCCGGCCCCGGGATAGAGAAAGTGGAAGCCGATGCGCGAGTCGGTGCCCATGCCGGTGCGAACCTGGTCGACGTCGACGCCGCAGCGCTCGCAGATGTTGGCGATCTCGTTGATGAAGCTGATGCGGGTCGCGAGGAAGCAGTTGGCGGCGTACTTGGTCATCTCCGCGGCGGACCGGGTCATCACCAGGATGGGCCTTTGATTGCGCACGAAGGGCAGATAGAGTTCGCGGATCGTCTCGGCCGCCTCCGGATCGGCGGCGCCGATGACCACCCGATCGGGTCGGAGGAAGTCGTCGACGGCCGTGCCCTCCTTGAGGAACTCCGGGTTGCTCACCACGGCCAAGGGCTGGCGCGTCTTGGAGACCATCTCGGCCTCGAGGCGGTCGCAGGTCCCCACCGGGACGGTCGACTTGACGACCACGATCTTGGGCTCGGTCATCGTCTCGGCGATGAGGCGACCGATGGCCTCGAGCACGGAGGTGTCGGCCGATCCGTCCTCGCGCGGGGGCGTGCCCACGGCGATGAAGATGACACGGCCGTGGGCGATGGCCTCGGCCGACTCGGTCGTGAAGCGGAGGCGCCCGGTGCTGAGGTTCTCGGTCAGGAGATCGTGCAGGCCCGGCTCGTAGATGGGGCTCTTGCCCTGGTTCAGGTGGTCGACCTTCTCCCGATCGATGTCCAGGCCGACCACGTGGTTTCCCGCGTCCGCGAGGCACGTGGCCGTGATCAGGCCCACATATCCGGTACCGACGACCGTGATGCGCATGGTTGAGGTTCCTCGTGATTGCGTGCCACTCGATAGTGTATCGGCAGACGGGGCACACAACCGCAGTTGACAGCTTCACCTCGGCCGTTATCTTACATCGTCTTGCCACTGAACGGGAGAGATGATGAAGCTATCCGTGGTCATGCCGGTCTATAACGAGAAGGCGACGCTCGAGGAGATCGTGCGGCGGGTGATGGCCGTCGACGTCGGCATGGACAAAGAGCTGATCATGGTCGACGACGGGTCGACCGACGGCACGCGCGATCTGTACGACAAGATCCTGGCCGGCTACCCCCAGGGCGCGATCGTGCTTCAGCTGCACGCCAAGAACCAGGGTAAGGGTGCGGCCCTTCGGACCGGGTTCAAGTGTGCCACCGGCGACATCGTCCTCGTGCAGGACGCCGACCTCGAGTACGATCCCAACGACTACCACCGCCTGATGAAGCCGATCCTCGACGGCCGGGCCGACGTCGTGTACGGCTCGCGGTTCGTCGGCAGCGAGGAGCACCGTGTGCTGTTCTTCTGGCACATGGTCGGTAACCGGCTGTTGACGCTGCTCAGTAACATGCTGACCAACCTGAACCTCACGGACATGGAGACGTGCTACAAGGTCTTCCGCGCCGAGGTCATCAAGAGCATCACCATTCGGAGCAACCGCTTCGACTTCGAGCCGGAGATCACCGCGAAGGTGGCCAAGCGGCGCTGTCGGATCTACGAGGTGGGCATCAGCTACTCGGGCCGCGACTATGACGAGGGCAAGAAGATCGGCCTTCCCGACGCGATCCAGGCCGTCTGGACGATCCTGCGCTACAAGTTCTTCGATTAGGACGGTTCGGCGGCAACGACGCGGATGCATGTCCCGGCGCGGCGAGCCCTGGCACGGAGGCGCCCCATGAGGATCATCGTCACCGGTGCGGCGGGATTGATCGGTTCGCACCTCGCCGAACGCCTGCTCGGCGAGGGACACCAAGTCGTCGCCGTGGACAGCATGACCACCGGTCAGCAGCGCAACGCCGACTGGCTCCGGTCGAGGAACGAGGTGACTTGGATCGAGCAGGACATCCTCGAGCTCACGGACCCGGGCGGAGCGGTCGACGCGATCCTCAACATGGCCTGCCCGGCCTCTCCGGTGGATTTCAGGCCCAAAGCGCTCGAGATCATGCGAACGTGCAGCGAGGGCGTTCGGAACCTGCTGGAGCTGGCCCGTCGCCACGACGCGCTCTACCTCCAGGCCAGCACGAGCGAGTGCTACGGCGACCCGCAGGTCAATCCGCAGCCCGAGACCTACCGCGGCAACGTCAACACGCTCGGCGTCCGGGCCGTATACGACGAAGGCAAGCGCTTCGCCGAGGCCATGACGATGACCTACCATCGCGAGCACGGCATACGGACGCGCATCGCCAGGATCTTCAACACCTACGGGCCCCGGATGCGGATTGACGACGGTCGGGTGCTGCCCAACTTCCTCTGCCAGGCGCTGGCCGGCAAACCGCTGACCGTCTTCGGCGAGGGCCAGCAGACCAGGAGTTTCTGCTACGTCGACGATCTGGTGGACGGCCTGGTGCGACTGGCCTTCAAGTGCGACTTCGTCGAGCCGGTCAATCTCGGCAATCCCGATGAGGTGACGATCCGGCAGGTGGCCGAGGAGGTCATCGAGCTGACCGGCAGCGCCTCCGAGATCGTCTATCGTCCGCTCCCTGAGGACGACCCGCAGCTTCGCCAGCCGGACATCTCGCGCGCCAGGGAGCTGCTCGGTTGGTCGCCGACCATCACCCGGCGGACCGGCCTGTCGCGCACGATCGAGGATTTTCGCCAGGTGCTGGCCACGACCTCCGCTCAGCCGTCATAATGGGGTTCAGCGGTCGCCACACTCTCGACAGGCTCGGGAGCGGTTGCGGCGAGGTCACGTCGACACGGATTGCTCATGGTCCGGCATCAGCGATCCTATCCGTTGGGAGGACTGTTCATGCCCGCGGCTCGGACGCCGGCGGCGGTCGTCGCCGTGGCCCTGGTCGTCACGACCGCCTCGCCCGGCCCGGCGCGGGCCGCGGGGTCGGATAAGGACCCGAGGGCGGATTTCCGCGAACAGGTGCTCGAGGACTTCGAGCAAGGCGGCCTGGGCTACGTCAACACCGATGTGCGGCGGGCCACGGTCAAGCTGCCCAGCGACAAGGCCGCACGGGGCAAGGGCTGCCTCGAGCTGAACCTGTCGCCGGACGATCCGCTCCGTCTGACGTTCGACATCACGCCCGACCAGCTCACCGAATACGACTGGCTCGAATACGACCTGACCGGCGCCAAGCCCGGAGCCGTGCTGGTCGAGACGTTCGCGGGCGCCGACGACGAGGCGGCCCCGCCCCTGGCGGGGGCGGTCGTCAGCGCGCCCCGATGGACCGGGCAGGTCTTGCTCGCCGAGCTTGGGCAACGAGGCCCGGACGGCGCGGCGGTCCAGGCGGACCTGCGTTTCACCGCCCTGGCCAAACCGGCGGCCGTTCACCTCGACGCCGTTCGCCTCGTACGTGACCGTCCCCCGCCGGTCCCCCCGGAGGTTGGCGGCGCCTATGCCTTCGGCCGCGGACGGATCACCTGGCCCGGGTTCGAGGCGGTCAACGCCCAGACCGTACGGACCAGCCAGGAGATGTGGATCTGGGACAGCCTGGTGCCGCCTCAGATCTCGCGGCTCGGCTGGCCCGATCCGCTTCAGGGCGAGGTCTTGGGCGCGGGAGTCATCTCGAGACGCGACAGCGCCTATACGCTGACGCTGCAGCTCCGCCCCGGCGATTACGAGGGCGTCGTCCTGGCCGCCCCGATCTCGTCCGACGGGCTGGTGCGGCCCGTCTTCGGCCTTCGGTGCAACGGGGCGGTGCTGACCGGCCGCGATTGGCCGATCGAGCGGATGTTCACCGAGGAGGCGATCTTCTTCGGGCGCGGTCAGCGCGACTTCTCGGCCGAGCTGGTGCGACAGCGGTGGGTCGACCCGGCCTTTCTGGAGTTGCCTTACCGCGTACGAGCCCCCAACGGCTCGATCGTCCTGGAATCCAACGGGGTCTCTCTCGGAGGCCTGGTGGTCTATCCCGCCCAACTCGCCCGGGCCTTCGAGGACTACCTGCAGCGGCAACGCAAGCGCCGACAGGCGTACTTCGCCCAGCAGAGCTACGCCTGTGTGCACGCCATGCCGGCCGGCCCGCCGGGCCAACCCAACGAGGCCGAGACCAAGGCCGGCGCCATGCTGATGACCGCCGGCCTGATGCAATTGCTGGACGAAGGATTGCTCACGAGGGCGGCCCGGGTGATTCGCCAGCGCCTTAAACGGACCGCCATCCCGGGGCAGGTCCTCGTCCTGCCGCTGGGTGTCGCCGCGATCGAGGACATCGAGGGCGTCACGGTGGATGTCGAGAAGGGGCGATCCGGCAGTGTGAAGATCAGCGAGGTGAGGGAGTTTCCGATCCACTGGCGGGGGCCGGTCCGCAGGGCCGTCCCGCTGTGGTTGGATCGCGCCGAGCCGCAGGACATCACGGCCGGTCGCGTGGTGTGGTATCTCATCGAGCTGGGCATTCCCCGATCGGCTCGCGGGAGGACGGCCAAGTACCGTCTGCTCGTCGAGGCGCGGAACCGGGCGGCGTTGCGGCTGGACCTCGAGGTAGCCCTGGCACCGGTCCGGGCGGAGCAGACCGCCGCGTCGCTCAACGTGCTCTACCCGGAGGACTGGGAGAGCGGCTATCTGTTCCACCTGTTCGGGGCGCCGCGGGACACCGACGTCGGCACGCTGATCCTGGACGACTACCGTGTGCTACGCGATTACGGTCTGGGCGCGACGATTGTCCGTGGGATCACGCTCGGGGGGGCGGTCGATGAGCCGAGGGTCCACACCGCACGGGCGGCGATTCGGGCGAGGTTCGCCTCGCGGGCGGGCCTGAACGGCGACGCCCCGGGCATGATCGACTTCACATCGGTGGCGACCCATCGGCACTGGTCGGGCGGCCCGTCGCCGGCCATGATCGGCGCCGCGGCCGAGGCGTTTCGGCGGCTGCGGGGAGACGTGCACCGCGCCGGCGCGGACATCACGGCCGTCATCGCGTCGCGTCTGACGCCGCGCGAGGGGCTGAGTCAGCTCGAGGCGCCCTCGACCGTCCTCCTGGCGAACATCCTCAAGGACACCGGCTGGGCGAACCTGGGCGTGGTGTTCGATCCGGTTCGGTGGTCGCACTCGGCAGGCGGCGACGATCCGGCCTTGAAGGACCTCATGGGCATCCTCGGGCAATTGGATCATGTTGTTGCTCCCCTAGCGCCCGCGCGGGCCGTACGGCAGAAGCACAAGGCGCTGCGGGTCGAACTGCTCGAGCCGTTGGCGGGGCGCTTCGACGCGGGGTTTCTGCCGTGGATCGAGGGGTTGGACGGGGTGTGGGTCGGCCGGGTGCATCGGCGGACGGCCCCCTTCCACCCGATCGCATCGGCCTATGGGGACGATCTGCCCTTGTTGATCCCCTCGCGGGGTCAGCCGGCGCCGACGCTTCGTCTTCTTGCGTTGCGGGAGGGCACGACCGACGGGGCCTATGCGCACGCCCTGATGCAGACGCTTGCCAAGCGGCGGCGCGCCGAGGCCGAGAAGATCGACGCGGCGAAGCGGACGTTGGAATCCGTCCGCACGACATTGATCCAGGCCTGGCAGGAGGCGGTGCAGGAGGACCTGGACGCCGGGCGTAGGCCGGCCAGGCGAAGGCCCGCGGCCCCGCCGACGGACGTGCTCGATCGTGCCCGGGAGTCGCTGCTGAACAGCATGATCGATCTGTCCCGGCGGCGTTAGAGCGGTGCTGGCTCCCTCTCCGGACGCCCCATCCATGCCGCAGAGCATACCAGGCCCGGAGGGCCGTCAGGATCTTAGGCCCTAGTGGAGTCGGCCATCAGGCCGACGAAACCCGGGGTCACGGGCCCACCCAGACAGACGAGCCCCCCGAACGGGGGCGACAGGAAACTCAGGCCCGAAGGGCCGACATACAATAGCCGGGGGTGGAGTTCGCCGAAGGCGGACGAAACCCCCGGGATTCGGCCACCCCAGACTCGCGAGCCCTGAAGGGGCGAAAGACTGGCCCCCGCAGGTTTCGATCTGGCGCCCTACAGGGCTTCGATCATACGGGCATGCTGACCGGGGGCGAGCTTGGCACGGCGAAGCCGGGAGCCAGCGGGGCTCGGGTGGTTGCCCTTTCGGGCAACGGACCGCACTGAGGACAGTGCGGCTCGGTCACCATGGTGTCCCTTCGGGGCACAGGACCCCGCTGAGGCCCCGGCCGTACCGAGCCTCCTGTGCCAAGACTTCGCAGGCCAAAGGTGACGCCGCCGGAACTCGTGGGACACCGTTACCTTATGCTGACAAGAACGCCCGCCCAGACCGTCACGCCCCCCGCCGCCGTTGTCGGCCCCCGAGTTGATGTCGTTCGCGACGGTGACTACAATTCGGGGTTGTCCCGTTGCCGAAGTGGCGGAATTGGCAGACGCGCGGGATTCAAAATCCCGTGGGCTTTACGGCCCGTGTGGGTTCGATCCCCACCTTCGGCAGTGCGATGTGATGCGGTCGGGTGCCGCGTTGTCACCTCCGCCTACGCAATTCGGCATACAGCCCCATCAGGCCGACCATCAGCGGCAGTAGAGGCATGGCGCCGCTTCCACAGCTACTCTGGTCCTTGAAGTAAGCACCGATCTGACGCGGACCGTCAGTCACTCGTGCATGGTCTCGCTCCGGTCGCCCATGGATAGGGGCTTGTGTGCTTCCACCTGGAATCGTCGGCCGCCCATAGCCATGACGACGTCGCGGTCCGCCTCGGCCGCAAGGACGGCGCCGCCCGCCCATTGCAGGATGAACCCGCAGGGCTTGTCGAAGGTGACGTCCGGCCGGCCGTCGCCGTCGAGATCGATGCGGTCGCCGTGGCCGCCGGCAGAGGTCCGGCCCACGTAGAGGCTTCCTCGGACGCGGCCCAGGGCGCATTGCCAGTCCATGCCCGTCCGTTTGAAGCTTTCGAGCACCTCCTCGGCGCTGGGGTCGTGCCGGTTTCGCGGATAGACGAAGATCGTGACCGCCTTCTTGTCGGCTGTCGCCCTGACCGGGCGCAACCAGCCGTAGGTGCTCCGCAGCGGTTCGTCGTCGGGCTCGATGACGGTATCCGGCGTCAGTGTGAGGAAGGTTTGCGCATCGCCGTTTCCGATGTCTTGAGGGTAGGACACGGTGGCGTAACGCTCGGACTGCGAGATACGCAGCTCGCGGCCGTCGTCGGTCAGCAGCGGCAACGTCACGCCGAACGGGACGTCGCCGACGCAGCTCAGCCTCGTCAGCACGCCGTCGGGGGTGATGACGAGATCGTGGCGGAACAGCGGCCCGCCGCGGCCCGTCACGGTGTGGTAGAGGATCGAGCACCGCACCAGAAGCGGGTGGACAAACCCCGCCTCGAAGGTGCCGCGATAGTGCGTGGCCTGTTCGGCGATGCGGACCCACCGGCCCAGGTGTTCCCATGTCGGGCCGAACGTGATGCCGCCGCGCTTTCGCGCGTCGTAGACGCCGTCGGACGGGCCGAGGCGGCTGTCCCAACCCCCGCGTGCGAAGCGGACCACGCCAAGCGGCGTCCAGTACACGCCATACTTCGGCACCGTGTCGCCCCGCAGGTTGGCGAAGACCTGCATGCCCCCGGCGTTGGCGACGGCGCTGCCGAACCGCGGGTCCATGGCCAGGGCGTAACCGCCGATCTCGGTCGGCGCGGGCTGCTCGGTGATCTCCGCACGCCGGCATAGATGGGTTTCGGCCAGGTGGGCCATGACCGCACCGGTGTAGTTGCCGATGTTGCTGGCCGGCTGGTAGCCGACGCGGTCCTCGGGCGGGAAGTGGTTCTTCGTGATCGAGAGCATGCCGCGCCAAGGGCCGTCGGTGCGGCGCCATCGTCGGATGCTCCGCAGGCCCAGCTCGGCCGCTCGTCGGTACTGGCCCGCGAGCCAGGCGTCGCCCCGCTCGGCGGCGCGTTCGGCCATCATCTCGAAACCGAGCGCATAGAGCACGTCGTTGAAGACGTGGTCGTCGGTCCGGCCGTTGGGGGGGCACTGCCCGGTCGGATCCTGCAGCAGCAAGGTCGTCTTGGTCCCTCGGCCCACGTGGGTTCGCATCTCGTCGTGCGAGGGACCGTCGTAGCCCGAGACGAGGAGGTCGAGCAGGTTGATGCGTCCGACGGCCTCGACGGCGTGAGACTGCGGATCGCTGCTCCAGTCCTGATACAGGCCGCGGGCGTCGAGCGCGATCCGCTGCCGCTGGGTGTGGTTCAGCCAGGCCGCCTCGATGAACCGCACGGCGCGAGGACGCGGCACCAACCCCGCCCGGCAGCGGAGCCACTCGCCCTTCATCGCGTAGGTACGCCAGTTGTTGATCTTGAGGTGACGGCCTTGGATGACCTTGTCCAGCGGTGTGCGCAACCGCCGACGCCAGCGGGCGACGGTCTCGAGCGGCACGTGGTCGTGATAGAAGTGCGAGGCCCGGGTCAGCGGGGCCAAGAAGAACTCCCCGTGCCCGTCGGGGATGGCGGCGTGGCCCCTGGCGAGGCATCCGGTCGCGTGCTCCATGGCCTGGATGCCGTGCTCGAGCAGATCGGCCGCCCGACCTTCGTGTGCTAGAACACTCACAGCGAAGGCGAAGTAGGGCGTGGCGTACTGATGCTCCCGTTTGAGCAGCGGGTCGACGATCGCGCCGCGCTCGTCCTGGTGACGTGCCATGAACCGGCACAGCCCCTCGACGAGGTCGAGGTGCGTTGGCTCTGGAGCGTCGAACGGCCGCCATGGACGGGCCGTCAGGTGATAGGGGATTGGCGAACCCGTAACGAGGTTCCCATCGGTGCCGCACAGGAGTGCGGCGTGGATGATGAGCCATGGAAGCATACGTCGCGAACCGTCCCTTTCTCTGTATCCGCCAACGGACGTCGCCGGCTAGGAGCCGGATGGCCGGTGCCGGACGACGGCGATCTCGTAGACGTGGATCCGCGGCACCGTGAACTCGGCGCGGCGGTCCTGCTGGTTGCCCGTCAGCGAGACAGGCCCGTCGCGTTCCGGGCTCACGAGCTGGACGGACTCCAGGCGGCGCCCGGCCGGCAGGCGGACTCGCACGCTCACGGGTCCGGTCGCTTTCGGCGCCGCGTAGTTGACGAGGTGGACGAGGCGGCGGTCCTTCTGTTCGGTCAACTCGACGCAGAGGCCGTCGAAGGAGGATCGCGCGTCGCATTCGACCTGTTCGGCTTCGTTCGCGTGGATGTCGAGTGTGAGCTCGCCCTCGCACGCTTGTCGCACGGCGGGGACGAGGTCACCGATCTCGGCCACCTTCGTCCTGCGACCCCGTGGCAGGTCGGCAAGCGCCGGACGGGATCTGGGCCGCAGCCATTCGTCGAACATCGCCACGGGACCGAGCGTCACGAGTCGGCCGCCCTGCATGACGAAGCGCTTGATCGCGCCCGCATCCGCATCGCTCAGTGCAGCACAACCGGCCAGGATGAGGACGCGATAGCGATCCAACTCGTCGAGGTGCTGCTGATAGACGATCTGGAAGGGCACGCGATGCTCGATGAGCGCCTGCTCGGCGCGATAGGTTTGTTGCGGCCACGCCGGCTCGCCGAAGACCTGCGAGGGAAAGCTGCGTAAGACGGCCGCATCGGCCACCGGCTGCGCCCCGGCCAGCAGGCCGCGCTGCCGCCGGAAGAAGCCGGTATAGCGTTTGACGGCCGGGTCGATCGGCTTGCCCCGCTTGCCGGGGTAGTTGGTCAGCTTGTCGTACTCGAACCAGCAGATGCATCCGAGGCAGTCGAGGTTGAACGCCATGGCCTCGGCCCACTCGAGCGGCTTGCGGGTATAGGCGAAGCACGCGTTGCCCATCCTCCTGGCCACCTTGTAGGACCGGATTCGGTTGTGGAGCGTGCCCTTGCGCAGGCCGCTGTCGCCACCCTCGCTCCAGAAGGCCTCGCCGCCGAGCAGCAACCGGCCGTGGTCGACGGGCGGTCGGATGCGATCTCGCACGCCGGCCGGGTTGCACTCGATCAGGATGTCGGGCCGGAGGCGGCGGGCGAACCGGGCCATGTCGTGGTAGCTGTCGGCCATCCACTGGCATCGGAAATCCTGCCAGGCGCGGTAGAGCATGGTGTCCTTCGGACCGCGCATCGGGGGGACGACCTTGGTTAGGTCGCCGGCGCCCATGGCGGCGAGCTGGCCGGCGGTGAAGCGACCTCTCAGGTCGTTGCGGAATTGCCGGACGCTCCCTTCGTCCGTGCCGGGCCCGACGTGATAGTTGTCGAAGTGCAGCAGGTCGGCGCGGATCTGCTCGACGGCGAAGCGGACGATCTTGCGGTAGTAGGCGACGGCGTCGGGGTGGTTCCGGTTCCAGTAGTAGCGATAGGTGGCGCTGCCGTAGGGGATCGGCCTATCGTCGGGGCCGTGGAGGATCCAGCTCCGCGCCTGGGGCACCTCCTCGAAGAGCGGCTCCCAGAGCAGCGCCCCGCTGTAGTTGTAGACACCCACGCGCAGGCCGGCCTTGTGGTAGCGCTCGGCGTAGCGGGCGGCCTCGGCCATGCTCTGCCGCTCGGCCTCCAGGCCGGCGCCCTTATAGCAATGCATCATGATGAAGTTGACGCCGAGATCCTTGAGCTTGGCGATCATGTCGGCGTCATGCTCGCGTTCGTAGGCTGCGCGTTGCTCAGGCGTGGGCGTGTAGCCGGCCGCGCCGTCGCGCTTGACGCGGAACAACAGGGGCTCCCAGCTACCGGCCATGATGATACCGTCGCGCGCCAACCAGGCCGGTCGAGCCTTCTCGGGCAGTGTGAGAGGCTCGGTCGGGGCCGGGCCGAGCACGGTGAGCATCAGCGTGATGATCGTCTTGAGGGTCATAGCAGGATCCTCCACCCGAACTCTGGCGACCACGCCAGCCGTCGTGCGAGGTGATCAGTCCTGCCGCAAGACACAGCCGACGCCGTGCGGGCCGAGCTCGCACGAGATGATGTCGAAGGCGCCGTCGCGACGGACGTCGCCGGGTCGGTCGTGCCAGGCGTCGTGCCATGTTCGGTCGGGTTCGTGGCGGATGCGAAGCACCTCGCCGCGGAACGTACGGTGTCGGGTGTTGTAGAGCGTCCAGACCTCTTCGCCTTCGCCCGGGAAGTAGTTGGCCAGCACACCGCCGGCCAGCGTGTCGACCAGCGGCACGGGGCGGAGCGACGTGAAGGCATCGCGGTGCTTTCGCAGGATGCCATAGCACTTTCGGATCGCGGCCAGCGTCTGGGGCGCGAACCACGCGTCGGCCGGGCCTTCGAGCCACAGGCCCTCGCCGTTGAAGAACGTCCAACGGACGCCGGTCGCCCAGGTCGCGGTCGGCTTGTCGCAGTAGAGGATTTCGATGGTCTTGTAGTCGGGCACGGCGAAGCGGAACAGGTTCACCGGGATCGTCGCGCGGCGGCCGTGGAGTTGGTTCATCTCGTAGGTGAAGCTGCCATCCTGGACCTGGCTCGTCACGTCGCACGGCGATTCCTCGGTGTAGATGGCCACGCCCGATTGGGCGCCGTCGATGGCCCGGCGGATGGCCGTTGTGGTCGCCAGCTCGGTGCGGACGGGGTAGCTCGGCACGGGGTGGCCGTGCTGGTCGCTGTAGCAGTCCTTCCAATGCCCGGTGAAGCCGAACTGATCGATGTACATGCCGTCGACGTCGAGCTCGCGAACCTTCGCGGCGTAGGTGGCGGCCTGCACGTCGCGCCAGGCCTGTACGCCCGGGCAGACGTAGATCTCGACGCTGCTGGGCCATCGCGCTCCGCTGCCGTCGGGTTTGATGATCTGCCACTCCTCGCCGTGCGCCCGGCCGAGCTTGCCGCGCTCGTTGAGCAGATAGCCCTCGATGTAGAGCCCGACCGGCACGCCGCCGGCGCGGATGCGCTGTATCGCGTCGTACAGGTTCCGGCGGCCGCCCTTAATGAAATCGTACGGGCTGTAGTCGCCGACGCGCCCGTAGATGCGGCCGTGCTTGCCGCAGTTGCCCCAGTCGAACAGGTGCAGGTAGTCGATGCCGCCGAACTTGTCGCGGGCCTCGGCGACGGCGCGTTCGAGGTCGATCTTGCCGGTCGCAGGATCGTAGAGCGGGTCGAGCCAATGGAGGAACCGCTGGCGGAAGTTGAAGATCTCACGGAACCACGGCTTGCGGGGCGAAGCGGGTCGATGCCACGTCGCGAGCCAGCGGCGGTAGTCGTTCAGCGCGCGATGCCAGTCGCCGTCGCCGATCGAGAGGATCGTATCGACGAGGGCGCGGCTCTGGCCGTGCGCCACGGGTCTCTCGGGATAGCGGATCGCCATGAGCAGACCGGCGTCGTTCTTGGTCAGGGCATAGCGTCGCTCGATGCAGGTGGTGTCTTCGGTCCGCAGATGCAGGCCGCGTCCGGCCGGGGCGTTGACCGTGGCCATGAACTGCACGCCGAACATCCCGCCGTAGCGCTGCTCGAGCGAGACGTTGTCGGCGCCGAGGTATGGCGCTCGACACGGAAAGACATACTCATCCTGGGCGGCATCGTCGCCGAGGGTGTAGGGTCCGATGCTGGGGTATGTCAGGCCGACTCGATGCGGCTGCTCGCCGGCGTTGCGAAGCCGTCCCTGGAATCGCACGGCGCCGCTCGGCATGAGACCGACCTCGAGCTCCGCGCGGACGCCCGGGCCGTCGAGCAGCTCATAGACGATTCGACCCGAAGGCGGGCTGGTCTCGCTGCTGCGGACCTCGACGCATCGCATCCGATCGGCGCCGGCGGGCTTGCCGTTCAGCGTGATCGTGAGCAACGCAGCCGGCTTCTCGGGCCGGATGAGATCGCGATTCGAGATGCGATCTCGCAGGGAGAGAATCTTGAGCGGAGGCGCCGTGCCGAGCTTCAGGCTCACTAGGTCGTTCCGGAGCACGACCGTCTTGTCGGCGCCGAGAGAGACTTCGGCCGGGCCCGGCTTCGGTTGCGATGACCAGCGCCGAACGACCCTCGCCGGAGCGGACTCGTCGAAGCGGGGAAACAGCCCCTTACCGTCCGCGCGGCAGGTCACGGCCGCGACCGCAAAGCCGGCTTGCTTGGTCCGGTCGCAGAGGCTGATCGACCGCAGGGTCTTGGCCGGGTCAGCAAAGGCACAGAGGAGCTGCGGGCCGGCGACGATCTCGAACCGTCCGGTCGTCACATTGCCCGGCAGGCATTCTTCGGTCGTGCCGTCGTCGTAGGTCAGCCGCAACCGGAAACGATCCACGTCGTCGATCCGCCGGAACGCCCCGCCGCCGTAGACGGGTTGCTCCTGGCCGCGAAGGACGGCCAGCAACAGGATGCACACCTGATGCGATCGGCACCCGACGGGCAGGGTGAGCGTCGCCGTCTGCTCGACGGCCGTGGCCGCCATGGAGCGTGGCCCGGATTGCAGACGAAGCGGCACTCCGTGGGCGGTGATGTCGGCCGACTCAGGCCAGCCGGAGACGTGCAGCAGGTGCAGGACCGGCTCGAGCGACTGATTGCACGCCGGCGTGAGATCGACCGGCTGGAAGTCATCGAACGCACCCCCGGCCTGGAACGCCACCACGTCGGCCAGCGGCGTCGAGGGCCGGGTGCCGACCAGACGGAGGCTGTCGATCTCGAGTTCCGCGGGTCCGCGTTCGGCCTGGACCTGGACGGCGATGGCCTGGGCCTTGGGGATACGCTTGGCCGCGCGGGCCAGCGGCACGGTGACGGTTCGCCACCGGCCGTCGGGCTGGAGGTCGAGTCCGCGGATGACCTCCTCGTAGCCGAGGTTGGCCGTGCCCTTGCCGAGGAAGCAGAGGGCGTAGTCGTGGTGCCCGGACAGGTTCGTCGCCCGGTAACGCATCACGAGGTACGGATGGCGTGTCAGATCGAGCTCGCCGGTGAGTCCGTAGCTCCACTTCATACCCCGGCCGCCTTGCTCGACGCGGAACGTCGTGGTCCCCGACCCGGCGTCGCGCTGCGTGGCAACCTGGTCGGCCGGGTTCCCCAACCAGCTAGGATGCGGATGCCACACGGCCTCGGATAGATCGAGGGTGTGTGCCGCGGGCCTCTTGCCCTGGCCGACGAGCCTTGCCGCCGGGGGCACGTAGGGCGTCAGGGCCAGCTCATCAATGAAGAGCCGTGCCTTGCCATCCGGCCCGGCCTGGACCTGCAGGGCGACGCCCTTGATGGACCGCCCTCGCACGATCGGTCTGAGGTCGATCGCGACATGTTGCCACGATCCGTCGGTGACCGCATCACGAAGGCGCAGCGGGCTGCATGGGTGCTCGCTTGCGCCGTCATCGACATAGACGACATAGTCATCGCCTTCGGCTCGCAGGCTCTCGGCCTTGTAGCGGATGACGAGATACGGCGCGTCGGCGACGGCGAGCGGGCGGACCGACCGCGACCACTTCATGCCCTTGCCGGGGGCGTCGACCGCAAAGCGGCCGATGCCGTCTTGGGCATGGACGGAGGCCTGCAGATCGGGGTTCGTCAGCCACCCCGGCCGGGCCTGCCAGGCCTTGGTCGAGGCGACATCGTCACGCCATTCGACGTCTCGCAGCGTGATCACGTCCGCGGCGGCTGAGCCGCCGATCGATGAGATCAGGACTGCCGCACAGGCGGTGCGAGTGGATGGCTTCATGAACATCGCTTCCGCTTTCCGATGAGGTCCCTATGGCGACGACGCGGTTCGACTTACAGCACGCGTCTGCGAAATTCTATCCCGTCTTCAGGAGCCGCGATACCGTCGGCGCGGCGGGGCTCGACCGCGCGGCCTCGCGGGACCGGACGGGCCGGCCCGAACGGGTGATGCCACGACGCCTGCATGCGAACATGCCGCGTCTCGCGCCGCCACGCTATACTACGAAGAGACATCTCCTCTCGTGATGCCTCGTGTCATCGCGGGACCGCGGCCGCCGCGGCCCCGCCTCATGGGCAAGACCTGACGGAACGGCCGGCCCGGCTGGCCAAGACACATGGAGGAACACGGCCATGGAACACTCTCGGACCAAGCAACGGATCGTCTTCGGCCTGGCCGCCGTGGCGCTTGCCACGGTCGTTATGGTCGCCTTCCTGGAGGCACGTGCTCAGGCGGCCGCCGCGTCGGGCGGCCCCGATGCGGACTCGCCGAGCAAGAGCACCCAGCTCCTGCAGGCCGAGACGGCGCTCCAGCAGCGTCGCAAGCAGATCGAGCAGGCCGAACGGGAGATCGAGCAGGCCAAAGACAGGATGCTCCGGATGCTCTTCGAGCGGATCAAGTCGATCAAGACCCGCC
Source organism: uncultured Planctomycetales bacterium (assembly GCA_964622545.1). GTDB lineage: Bacteria > Planctomycetota > Phycisphaerae > UBA1845 > JAFGLZ01 > JAFGLZ01. Next base: position 190,324 of record CAZUQM010000006.1, read on the forward strand.
AGGGCCTGACGCCGAAGGAGGCCGTCGCCTTCGACAACGCCTATGCGGCCGAGATGGCTCGGATCAACCAGGCGCAGCAGCGGCTCAACGCGGCGCGACAGGAGCTGGCGACGCGCGAGATGGTGGTCCAGCGCGCGGGCGTGGCGTTCGTCAAGGAGGCCGACGTGCTGGCCCGGCTGGAGGCGCTCGAGCGGCGCGTCGCCGCGCTGGAGTCGGCGATCGGCGACTAGCGGCCGAGCAAGCCGCGGGCTACGGTCAGGTCCCATGTCCTATACCCCTTCGTCATCGCGTCGAACGACGCTCAGCGACACGGGCCCGTATCGCCGTTTCGCCTGGCAAGGTTGGCTGATGGAGGTTCCGGCCGAGTGGAACCCCGTTGTGCTGCAGGGCGACGCGCGCCAGGGCCAGGCGGTCCTGGCCGACCCCGAGACGACCCGACTCGAGATGACGTGGCTGCCGTGGCGGCGACGCAGACCGCCCGACCTGAGGCGAACGACACAGCAACAGCTCAAGGAGGTCGCCGGCGGCAAGCCCTTCGCGCGAGACCGCTTGCCGCTCAGCGACGCCTTCATCGATGCGAGCATCCTGGTCAGCGACGAGCCGCCCGAGGCCCGGTTGATCCTCAGTAGCATGCCGTCCAGGCGCGTGCTCATCCTACGGGTCGCCCTGTCGGGCCTGGCCGAGGCCGAGTCAACGATGCATCGCCTCGCTCAGGGTTTGCAGGACGCGTCGGATCGAGCGTGGGTGCCGTGGTCGGTGGATGGCTTTACGTTCGAGCTGCCGAACCGGTTCCGCGTGACGGGCAGCTCGCTGGCCACGGAACGTGCCGAGCTCGACTTCGCGGCCGATCGACGGGAGCACCTTCGTCTGAAGCGGATGACCTTCGTCGGGCCCGCGCCGACGTCGGAGGACATCTGCCGTCTCGCGGACGAGACCGGCGGGACAGCCCCCGGCCGACTGGGCTGGTCGCCGTTGCCGACGTGTGACCACCGGGGACACGAGGTGACGCTTCGAGAGGCCGAGCGTCCCGGGGTGCGGGCGCTGCTGCTTCGGCGGCCCAGGTGGGTGGGATCGGCCGTCTGGCACTGCCCTGAGGACAACCACGTCTTCGAGGTCCGGCGGTGGGCACCGGCTCGCGACGAGGACGCACTCAACGAGCTGGTCGCCCACGTCCACTGTCACAAGCCATCCACATGACCCGGGAACGAGGCAGGCGGCCCCGCCGCTGCGGGTAGGCCTTGTCAAGCACGCCGCATTTCGGGTATCACGCGGTACGCGTTCGCGTCGGGACCCGGCCCGGTGCGATCTTCACCCATCGAACCACGGCTAACAATGAGCGAGGGCGGCATGGCGAGCGATAACGGTTCGGCGGCAGCGACGACCCCCGGCGACGCACCGCGTCGCGTATGGTGGCAATCCATCGGGCCGGCCTTCATCACGGCGTCGGTCGTGCTCGGGCCCGGCAGCATCCTGACCAGCTCGAAGGTGGGGTCCGATTTCGGCTTCGGCATGGTCTGGGTGTTGGTCTTGGCGGCCGGCATGATGATGGTCTACACGACGCTCGGGGCCCGGCTGGGCGTGGTCGCCAGCGCGACGCCGTGCGATCTGATCACCGAACGGGCGGGGCGCTGGCTGGCGTTCACCATCGGAGCGTCGCTGTTCTTCGTGGCGACGGCGTTCCAGTTCGGCAACAACCTGGGCGTGCACTCGGCGGTGGCCACGCTGGCCGAGTCGGACCACTGGCTGGTGACGTACAACGTGGTCCTGTTCAACGTCGCGTCGATCGCGTTCATCTTCGCCTTCAAAGACCTGTACCGCATCATCGAGCGGTTCCTCATGATCCTGGTGGGTCTGATGATCGTGGCGTTCGCGGCGAACCTGATCTGGGCACTCGTCACGCAGGCCAAACCGGCAGCCGGGGCGATGACCGCGCCGAGTGTGGCCGGCTGGGACATCCTGACGCCGGTGTTCGGCATGGTGGGCACGACGTTCTCGGTGGGCGGCGCGTTCTATCAGGCCTACCTCGTACGGCAGAAGGGCTGGACCGAGAAGGACCTCCGCCAGGGCATGGTCGACGCGCGGGTGGGCATCACCGTCCTGGGCCTGATCACGCTGATGATCATGGCTACCTCGGCGCTCGTGCTGCGCGGGGCCAACCTGACGAACCTGGGCGACGTAGCCAACCAGCTCACGCCGCTGTTTGGGACATGGGGCAAGGTGCTGTTCTGTGCGGGCTTGTTCGCGGCCGCATTCAGCTCGTTCATCGTCAACGCCATGATCGGCGGCTCCTTGCTCGCCGACGGCATGGGTCTCGGCGGCTACATGCGCGACATCTGGCCTAAGGTCTTCACCACCCTGAGCCTGTTGATCGGCATGGTCGTCGCGCTGTACATCATTCTGACCAAGCAGAAGCCGGTCGGTGCCATCATCACCGCCCAGGCCGTCACGGTGATCGCCAACCCGCTGATGGCCGGCGCCTTGCTCTGGCTGACGAACCGCCGCGACGTGATGGGCAACCGGACGAGCGGGCTCGGCCTGAACCTGCTGGGCGCGCTGGGCTTCGTGCTCGTCCTGGCGATCGCGGTCTTCGTGCTGGTGGTGAAGGTGTTGCCGAACGTTTTGGGGTAGTCGGCGCGGCAGGCGGCGGCTCCGCCCCATTGCAAGCCCCATGCCGCGGATAGACGACCCTGCCTGCCGTCTGCTAGGATGATCTTCTTCTCAGTGTTATCGGGTTTTGCGCGGGCCGACTCGCGCCGGAGCGGACGTCATGAAAGCATCTCTGATCGTTGTCTTGCTGATGGTCGGTATGATGAGCCAGGTCATGCATGCCGAGGAAGAGGCCAAGTTGAATGTGCTCAGCGAGCCGGCGTCGGTCCGGCTGGGCTGGCCGGCCGATGCCAAGGTGCTGATGATCCACGCCGACGACATCGGCATGTGCCACGCCGCGAACGAGGCGGCCAAGATAGCGTTTCCCGACGGTCGTATCACGTCGTGCAGCGTGATGATGCCCTGTCCCTGGGCGTACGATTTCTGCCAGTGGGCCCGCGAGCATCAGGACACGTACGACATCGGATTGCACATCACGCTGACGAGCGAATGGAAGACCTACAAGTGGCGGCCGGTGCTCGGCCCGTACAAGGTGCCGAGCCTATGCGACAAGAACGGGTTCTTCTATCCCGACGTGCTTCAGGTCGCGCTCCGGGCCAAGCCGGAAGAGGTTGAGGCGGAGATCCGCGCCCAGGTTCAGCGGGCGATCGACTGGGGGCTGAGACCGACACACCTCGACACGCACATGGGCACGGTGTTCGCGCGGCCCGACTTCGTCAAGGCATTCATGAAGGTGGCGCGGGAGTTCGGCATCACACCGTTCCTGATCGAGCCGACGATGAATTTGGTGGAGATGGCCAAGAAGCGCGGCATGCCGATGACGGGCGAGATGCTCAAGCTGTTCAAGGACTACAAGTCGGCCAAGCTGGACTACTTCACCTATCCGGAAAAGCCCCAGGGCGACCGGAGCTACGAGGCTCGCAAGGCCAATCTCGTCAAGCAGCTCCGCGAGCTCAAGCCGGGCATCACGTGCATGATCATCCACCCGTCCATCATGTCGCCGGAGCTGAAGGACATCACCGGCAGCGCCGAGACGCGCGCCTGGGAGCTGGCGATCTTCGACGACCCCGACATCCGCAAGCTGATCAAGGACGAAGGCATCCACCTGGTCACGTGGCGAGAGCTGGCCAAGCGATGCCCCATGCCGGAACCGACGAAGACCACCGCCAAGGCCAAGCCCGAGTAGAATCGACGGTGCCGGCTGAGCCGACCCGAGCAGCCCGCAGCGACCCATCCAATCATCGATACGGAACCGGGGGAGATGGAATGGACGCCCTGACCGAGCAAGACGAAGCGCTGGTGGAGGCCGCACGGCAGATCATCGCCGAGCGCTTCCGACAGGGATTTCACCACCTGGGCGCGGCCCTGCGGACCAGGTCGGGCCGGGTCTTCACGGCGGTGCACCTCGAGGCGAACGTCGGACGGGTCGCGATCTGTGCCGAGGCGGTCGCGGTGGGCATGGCCGCGACGGAGGGCGATCTGGACCTCGACACGATCGTGGCCGTCGACCGCCAGGGCAACGTCGTCTCGCCGTGCGGCATGTGCCGCGAGTTGATCACCGATCATGCCCCCGACTGCCGCGTCATCGTCTCCGACGGCGAATCCGAGGGCGTGGTGCCCGTGGTCGAATTGCTGCCCATCAAGTTCGTCAAGCGTTGGGCCATCAAAAAGGACAGCAAAGCGACCGCGCGCCTGACCAAGGACTAGGCGGATGCACCTGGCAACGGCTGTGCTGGGTCGGACGGACCTGCGGGTCTCGCGCGTCGCGCTCGGCGGTTACGACGCCCTCGACCAACAGGCCTTCGAACGAGCGGTCGATCTCGGCATCAACTTCCTCATCAGCTTCCCCGGCTATCAGCGCGAGCAGCAGGCGATCGGCGCCGCGGCGCGGCGAGTCGATCGGTCGAGCATGGTGCTAGCGACCGGGGCGGACGGGCGATCGGCGTCCTCGGTGCGTCGCGACCTCAAGCGATCACTGGCGACGCTCGGTACCGATTACGTCGACGTCTTCTACCTCTATCACGTGACGTGTGAGGCCTGGCCGAGGATCCTCGCGTCGGACGGCGCGATGGAGCAGCTGCGACGGAATCGGGATTCGGGCAGGGTCCGCTTCACGGGCGTGACGGTCCACAACCGCGACCTGGCCGCACGGATCATCGAATCCGGCGAGATCGACGTGGTGAACCTGCGTTACAGCCTGGCCCACCCCGGACATGAGGCGACGGTTCTGCCGTTGGCACGTCAACACGACTGCGGCGTGGTGGCCTATTCGGCGCTCAACTATGCTCGGCTGCTCCGGCGGCCCGACGGCTGGGGCGAGCCGCGGCCCGTGGCGACGGCGGACGAGTGCTATCGGTTCGTTCTCGGTCATCCGGCGGTGCACGTCGCCTGGGTGGGCGCCAAGACGATGGAGCATGTCGAGGCGGCCACGGCCATGATCCGTCCGTTTGAGCGGCTGCCCGCGCCGTCCGAGGCGAGCCTGCGCGAGTTCGGCGCATTCGTGCACGATCACGCACCCGCCGGGCCGAAGCGCGCGCGCCATGCCCCCAGCGATTAGGATTCGGTATCGGGCGGGGTTCGGTCGCCGGTGCTCGGCTCCTCGCCGTCTTCGAGGAGCTCCTCGAGCTGCTCCGGGGACTCGATGGGGGTCGAAATGCGATACGCACCCCCGAGCCATTTGCCGAGGTCCAGCAGGCGGCAGCGCTCGCTGCAGAACGGAAAGTCCGCCGGACGCTCGCCCTCGGCCTTGGATACGGGCTTGCCGCATATTGGACAGGGCATGCTGGCCATGGTGGGTGGCGTCCTGCGGATCGGCCCGGTCACGAAAGCCGGCCCCGCGGCGGGTTCAGAGGCGCCCCGCGTCTTGCGGTCCGGCGCGGCGGCGGGCCGGACCATCTCACGGCCGTGATCGTTCTTGCTGACGGTTTCGCCGCCGCGTCGTGAGGTCGGTCGAGCTGGAGCTCAGGCGGCCTTTTCCTTCTTGCCTTTGCCGGTCTCGGTCTTCTTGGTCGAGCCCTTGTCGGCGGTCTTGGCGTCCGACTTGCTGTCCGACTTATCGGGCGTCTTCGTCGCGGCCTCTTTCTCGGCCTTGGCTGCCTTCTTGTACGACTCGCTGCGGTAGTCGGTCTCGTAGAAGCCGGAGCCCTTGAAGAGGATGCCCGCGCCCGTACCGATGAGGCGTTGAAGCTGCTTCTTGCCGCACTCCGGGCATTTCTTCAACGGCTTGGCCGTGATCGACTGGAACTCCTCGAACCGATGGCCGCAGCCCCCACACTCGTAGTCATACGTTGGCATAGATCTCGCTCCTGAAGCGTCGGTTGATGCTTCTTGTCCCTACTCCTCGTGATCGCCGGCCTCCTCGGTGTCTGACTGGCTCTGCTCGGCCGGATTGGTGGAAACGATCACCCGGCTGGGTCTCAAGACACGGTCGTGCAACTGGTAGCCCTTCTGGACCTCCTGCAGGACGGTCCCGGCCGGAAGCTCCGTGGAAGGCTGCTGCGTCAGCGCCTCGTGACGGGTCGGATCGAACGGCTCACCAACGGCGGCAATCGACTGTACGCCATTGTCGGCCATCACCTTGAGCAGATGATCGAGCACGATACGCACCCCCGCCTTGAGCGACTCGACGTCGGCGCTCTGCTCGGCGGCCTGGAGCGATCGCTCCAGGTCGTCCACGACGTTGAGCAGTGATCGGGCGAAGCCGGCGTTGGCATACCGGACGGCCTCCTCCCGATCGGCTCGGAGTCGCTTGGCCTGGTTCTGGGCCTCGGCCTGGGCCCGCAGCCATTTGTCCTTGAACTCATCGCGCTCGCGGAGGGCCTGGTTCAGCTCCGACTCGGCGGGAGGATGGTCGGGCGGATCGCCGGTCGACGGATTCGGCTGCGCCGGCTCCGGCGGATCGGCCGCATGATCCTCCGCCGGCGCGTCGGCGTACTGCTCGACCTCGTCCGGTGTGGCGATCTCGATCTTGCGTTTGTCTTTGTCCTTGGCCATGGACACTCACCTGCTATGCGTGACGCCCTTCGCGGAGCGATCAGGCGTCGTTCTTCTTCTCTTCCTCGCCGGCGAAGAAGGTCACCAGCTTCTCGATCCAGCCCTTCGTCTCGGGCAGGACGCTCTTGTCCTCGGTCTCGGCGAACTCGCGGAGCAGGTCGCTCTGCTTCTTGCTGAGCTTCTTGGGGATCTCGACCATCACCTGGACCAGCTCGTCGCCGCGACGCCCTGTTCGGAGGTCGGGCATGCCCTGCCCCGCCAGCCGGAAGACCGAGCCGAACTGGGTGCCCGTCGGGATCTTGACCTCGGCCTTGCCGTCGAGGGTCGGCACCTCGACCGTCGCGCCCAGAGCGGCTTGCGTGAAACTGATAGGCAGCTTGCAGAGCAGGTCGCGCCCGTGCCGCTCGAAGAAGGGGTGCGACTTGACCTGCACGAGTACGTGGAGGTCGCCCCGCATGCGCGGGTCGTCGCCCGGTTCACCCTCGCCCCGTAGACGGACGGCTTGCCCGGTCTCGATGCCGGCGGGGATCTTGATGCTGACCGATCGCTGCACGGGGTGTCGGCCCTTGCCGCGGCACGTCTTGCACAGGGTCTGCGGTGTGCTGCCGCGACCGCCGCAATGCGGACAGGTGGTCACGACGCGTCCGAAGAGCCCTCCGAGACCGCCCGTTCGCTCCACCTGGCCGTAGCCGCCGCAGGTGGGGCAGGTCGTCAGTTCCGTGCCGGGCTCGGCGCCGTTGCCCTCGCATTGGGTGCAGACGTCCATGCGATCGAAGGTCAACGACCGCTCGGTGCCCTTGGCGGCCTCGTTGAGCGATATCTCGACGGTGTGCTCGAGATCGTAGCCGCGTCGCCGGCCGCCCATGCCGCCCATTCCGCCGCCGAAGATGCCGCCGCCGAAGATCTCTTCGAACATGCCGAAGATGTCGCCCACGTTCATGTGGGAGAAGTCGTGCACGCCGGCGCCTTCGAGTCCGGCATGACCGAATTGATCGTAACGGGCCCGCTTCTGCTGGTCGCTGAGGATCTCGTAGGCCTCGGCGGCCTCCTTGAAGCGGATCTCGGCCTCGGCGTTGTCCTTGTTCCGGTCGGGGTGCCACTTGAGGGCGAGCTTGCGGTAGGCCCGCTTGATCTCCTCAGCGGACGCACTCCGGGATACGCCCAGGACCTCGTAGTAGTCTCGTTTCGTGGCCACGTGCATCGCTCGAGCTACATCATCTTGTCGAAAGTCGCCGCACGAACCGCTCGGATGCGTGCAACGATCCCCCTGTGAGGGCCTCACCCCAAGACCGACAAGGCTAGCCGCTGCCGGTCGGAAGTGCAAACGGGGACGGGCGCCATCTCGCCCGCCCCCGCGGCCTTGTCTCGACTCTTCAACCGTACGTCACACGGCCGGGTCGGCCTCGATAGCGGCTTGGACCGGCCTCCGGCTCGATTGCCGCCGGAGGGGTGCATCCATGCCACGGCATGTCGAAGCCGCCAGCCATGCCTACCGAACGCTGCCTTCGACCTCCTCCTCATCGTCCTTGAACTCGGTGACGAGCACATCGGTCGTCAGCATCACGCCCGCGACGCTGGCCGCGTTCTGCAGGGCCGTGCGCGTGACCTTGGCCGCGTCGATGATGCCCGCCTTGACCAGGTCTTCGATCTCGCCCGTGCGACCGTTGTATCCGAACTTGCCGCCCTTCTTGCGGATCTGGTTGACGATGACGCCGCCGTCGCGGCCGGAGTTCTCGGCGATCTGACGGGCCGGAGCTTCGAGCGCCCTCAGGATAATGTCCACACCCATCTTCTCGTCGCCGCGAGCCTTGTTGCGGACCGAGCTGACCGCGTCGGTGGCCGAGAGCAGGGCCACGCCGCCGCCGGGGACCACGCCCTCTTCGACGGCCGCTCGGGTCGTGTGGAAGGCGTCCTCGACCAGGTCCTTGCGCTCCTTGACCTCCACCTCGGTCGCCCCGCCGACGTTGATGACCGCCACGCCACCCGTGAGCTTGGCCAGCCGCTCTTGCAGCTTCTCGCGGTCGTAGTCACTCGTGGTCTTCTCGATCTGCGTTCGGATCTGCTCGATTCGCTTGTTGATGTCGGCCTTCTTGCCGGAGCCTTCGACGATGGTGGTGTAATCCTTGTCGACGGACACGCGTTTGGCCTGGCCCAGGTGCGCCAGCTCGATGTTCTCGAGCTTGACGCCCAGGTCCTCGCTGATGACGGTCCCGCCGGTCACCGTGGCGATGTCGGCCAGGATGGCCTTGCGGCGATCGCCGAAGCCTGGGGCCTTGACGGCGCAGGCGCGCAGGCCGCCCTGCAGGTGGTTCATCACGAGCACGGCGAGCGCCTCGGCCTCAACATCCTCGGCGATGATCAGCAACGGCTTGCCGGCGGTGACGATCTTCTCGAGCAGCGGGATCAGCTCGCGTGCGTTGCTGATCTTCTTCTCGTGAATGAGGATGTACGGTTCCTCGAGCTCGGAGGCCAGCGTGGTGCGGTTGGTGAAGAAGTACGGCGAGATGTAGCCCTTGTCGAACTGCATCCCTTCGACGTGCTCCCACTCGGTCTCGAGGCTCTTGCCTTCCTCGATCTCGATGACGCCGTCCTTGCCGACCGTCTCGAACGCGTCGGAGAGGATGCGCCCGACCTCCTCGTCGCCATTGGCGCTGACGGTGGCGACCTTGGCCACGTCGTCCTTGCCCTTGACGGTCGTGGCCTGCTTGGCCAGGCTCTCGACGGCCGCGTCGACGGCCATGTCGATGCCGCGCTTCAGCGCCATGGTGTTGGCGCCGGAGGCGACCGCCTTGACGCCCTCGCGGTAGATACACTCGGCCAGCACGACGGCGGTGGTCGTTCCGTCACCAGCCACGTCGGACGTCTTGTTGGCGACCTCGTTGACCAGCTTGGCGCCCATGTTCTCGAAGGGCTGGCTCAGCTCGACCTCCTTGCTGACCGTCACCCCGTCCTTGGTCACGCGCGGCGAGCCGAAGGACTTCTGAAGGATCACGTTTCGGCCGGTCGGCCCCATCGTCACCTTGACGGCGGCCGCCAGCTTCTCGAGCCCGGCCAGGATGTCCTGGCGGGCGTCTGACTCGAATAGCATCTGTTTCGATGGCATGCGTCGTTGCTCCCTGTCTTCGTGCCTGGTGGGCCGGCAGGCGCCGACCGGCTTGTCATCTCATGCGCTGCCCGCCCGGGCGGGCGGAAACCGCGCCAGGGCGGCTACTTCTCGAGAACGGCCAGGATGTCGCTCTCGCGCATGATCTGCATCGTCTCGCCGTCGACCTCGACCTCGGTTCCCGCATACTTCGAGTAGAACACCTCATCGCCGACCTTCACCGACATGCCGCCTCGCTCCCCGCTGTCAAGGGTCCGGCCGGGACCGACCGCGCGGATGATCCCCCGCTGGGGCTTCTCCTTGGCCGTGTCGGGCAGCACGATTCCACCGGCCGTCTTCTCCTCGGCCTCACACTGCTCCACCAACACGCGATCATCGAGGGGCTTGATATCGAGCTTCTTCTTCTTGGCCATCTGTTTCATCTCCCGGTCCTATCAACCCGCCTGGTGCGGGCTGGCATTCCTTTTCGTGCCATCCAAGATTCGTCGTCGGGCAGCCGGCTACATCATGCCGCCCATGCCGCCCATGCCACCCATGCCGCCCATGCCGCCCATCTCGTCCATCCCCGGGCCGCCACCAGGACCGGCCTGCTGGTCCTTGTCCTGAGGCTTCTCGGTGACGACGCAGTTCGTGCTGAGCAGGATCCTGGCGACACTGCTGCCGTTCTCCAGGGCCGTGCGAACGACCTTCGTCGCGTCGATCACGCCCTGGCTGACGAGGTCGCCGTACTCGCCGGTCTCGGCGTTGTAGCCGTAGGTCGTGCTCTTGTTGGACAGGACCTCTTCGGCGACGACGTATCCTTCTTCGCCGGCGTTTCGCGCGATCTGAAGGAGTGGGGCGGACAGGGCCTTGCGGACGATCTCGACGCCCGTGGCCTCGTCACCCTTGGCCTTGACCTTGTCGAGTGAGGCGATCGACCGCAGCAGCGCCACGCCGCCACCGGCAACGATGCCCTCCTCGATCGCCGCGCGCGTCGTATGCAGCGCGTCTTCGATGCGAGCCTTCTTCTCCTTCAGCTCGGTCTCGGTCGCCGCGCCGACGTTCACCTGAGCCACGCCGCCCGAGAGCTTGGCCAGCCGCTCCTGAAGCTTCTCGCGGTCGTAGTCGGAGGTCGTTACCTCGATCTCCTTGCGGATCTGGTCGCAACGTCCCTGGATCGAGGACGTCTTACCGGCGCCCTCGATGATCGTCGTGTTGTCGTTGTCGACACGGACGCGCTTGGCCTGGCCGAGGTCGGCGACCTCGATGCCGTCCAACTCGATGCCGAGATCCTTGAAGATCGCCCGACCGCCGGTCAGGATCGCGATATCCTCCATCATGGCCTTGCGCCGATCGCCGTAGCCGGGCGCCTTGACGGCCGCGACGTCGAGGATGCCCTTGAGCTTGTTGACCACGAGCGTGGCCAGGGCCTCGCCATCGACGTCCTCGGCGATGATCAGCAGCGGACGCTTGGCCTTGGCGACCTTCTCGAGGACGGGCACGAGTTTCTGGGCGTTGCTGATCTTCTCCTCATGAATGAGGATGAAGGGCTTGTCGAGCACCACCTCCATGGCGTCCTGGTCGGTGATGAAGTGCGGGCTCAGGTAGCCACGATCGAACTGCATGCCCTCGACGAAATCGACCTCGGTGTCGAGGCTCTTGCCCTCTTCGACCGTGATGACGCCGTCCTTGCCGACGCGCTCGAAGGCCTTGTACATGATCTCGCCGATGGACTTGTCGTTGTTGGCCGAGATGCTGGCCACGGCGACAATGTCCTCCTTGGCAATCTTGACCGGCTTGGAGAGCTTGCCGATGTTCTCGATGACCGCCTTGACAGCCGTCTCGATGCCGCGGCACAGGGCCATGGCATCGGCACCGGCGGCGACGTTCTTGAGCCCCTCTTTGTAGATTGCCTCGGCGAGCACGGTCGCGGTGGTCGTCCCGTCGCCGGCCACGTCACTGGTCTTGCTTGCGGCTTCCTTGACGAGTTGGGCTCCGAGGTTCTCGTACTTGTTGTCGAGCTCGACCTCCTCGGCCACGGTGACGCCGTCCTTCGTCACATTCGGTGCACCCCAGCCCTTGTCGAGCACGGCGTTGCGGCCGCGTGGCCCGAGCGTGCTCTTGACGGCACGGGCTAGCTTCTCGACTCCGGTTAGGAGGTGCTTTCGGGCCTCTTCTCTGTAGGCCAACTGCTTGACCGCCATCGATGACTCCTCCTCGTGATTCCTCTCTTTAGGGTCGTAAACATGAATCGTTCATGCTGTCCACCGGGCCCCACGGTTGCGCCATGACGAGGAATGCCCTTGTCGACATAGCGACGTGTAGCAACATGCATGCCAGGAGGGCAGGCGGCGGGATGCAAAGCTTGAACTTGTTGTTTCATGAGGCCTTATGAACCAGCCCGCCGCGGCTTTGCTCGAAGGTCTCCTGCCACATCGGCAGATTGGTTTGTGGTCGATTCAACGGCCATGCCATTATGACAGCACGGTCCGCTCCAGATCGGGCCGTCGAGGTGACGACCGCCGACCGGCCCGGACTCGACTGACCAAGGGGCTTTCTGCCGCTTCATGAACTGGGCCCTTGCCTGAGGGACCGGCAATTCGGTAGACTGCCGAAGTGATGCTGTTCTTAGGACAAGGAGAGTAGAGTGACAGCCACACTCGAGGGTAAGCGCATCCTCGTCGTCGACGACGACGCGGACATCCTGGCCGGCATGGAAACCACGCTGAGCCAGACGGGGGCGGAGATCACCACGGCTAGTGACGGCAACGAGGCGATCAAGCAGTGCAAGGAGCAGGATCCGGATCTGGTGGTGCTGGACATGGGGCTGCCGAAACGGAGCGGTTTCCTGGTGCTCAACGGCATCAAGCCGGATCGCAAGGCCGGTTCGAGACCCTATGTGGTCGTGGTGACGGGCAACGCCGGCAAGCGGCACGAGGTCTACGCCCGCAGCCTGGGTGTCGACGATTATCTCAACAAGCCCTTCCGGATGGAGCGTCTGGTCAAGTCGGTCGAGACGCTTCTCGGCAAGCCGGACGAGGCCTGATCCACCGATCATCATCACGCTTGGCACGGAAAGGTGTTGCTTGATGGGTAGTTGTCGTGTATGGTGGTGCTCTGTAATGGGTAAGGTTTGATGAGAGTTGTGTAGGTTTGGATAGGGTCTAGTCGGTAGAGGCAGACTTCATCAAAGGAATCGGTCGGCCCGAGGTCGGTCAGTAGGTTGGATGGTATGTCGATCAGTGCGGAACGAAAGACGGAGATCGTGGGCGATTTCGCGATCCACGATGGTGACACGGGTTCGGCCGAAGTCCAAATCGCGCTGCTTACCGAGCGCATTCAGCACCTGACGGAGCATCTCAAATCGCACAAGAAGGACCACTCCTCCCGTCGGGGCCTGCTGAAGATGGTCGGTAAGCGGTCGGCCTTACTGAAGTACCTCACGAAGACCGATCAGGAGAGATACCAGACGGTCATTGCTCGTCTCGGACTGCGGAAGTGATCGCGTCATGGGTCGGCACCCTGGCGTACCGCACCACCTGACGATGCACCACCATCACCTGGCCTTCCATTCTCCAAGCATGTCGAAGCGCACCAGCCAATGGAGCCTGCGCGCTGAGACCGCAAGACCCCGATCCACAAACTAACGGAGTAAGCCATGGGAGCTTTCAAGGTAGAACGAGAGATCGGCGGAAGGACTCTGTCGATCGAGACGGGCCGGTGGGCCAAGCAAGCCGCCGGCGCCGCCACCGTGAGGTATGGGGACACCGTCGTTCTGGCGACGGTCGTGGCGACCGAGCCGCGACCCGGCATCGACTTCTTCCCGCTGACGGTGGACTATCGCGAGCGGATGTACGCGGCCGGTAAGTTCCCGGGCGGCTTCATCAAGCGCGAAGGTCGGCCCACCACCAAAGAGACCCTCACCATGCGGCTGATCGACCGGCCTATTCGCCCCCTCTTTCCCGAGGGGTATCGCGACGATCTGCTGATCCAGGCGCTCTGCCTGTCGGCGGATCTCGAGAACGACCCCGACGTGCTGGCCATGAACGGGGCGGTCGCCTCGCTGCTGGTCTCGCCCCTGCCGTACATCGAGCCCGTGGGGGCCGTCCGCGTGGGACGCATCGACGGCGAGTTCGTCATCAACCCGACCGCCGAGCAGCTCGAGAAGAGCGAGCTGGAGATTACGGCGGCCGGCCATCGCGAAGCCATCAACATGCTCGAGATCGGCGCCAACGAGGTGCCTGAGGACGTCGTGGCCGACGGGATCATGTTCGCCCACGACCACATCAAGCAGATCTGCGACATGATGGCCGAGCTGGTCGATCAGGTGAAGCCGGAGATCATGTGGACGCCGCCGGAGCCCAAGGCCGAGCTCTTCGAGAAGATCAAGGCCCGCGCGCGCGACGCGTTCTACAAGTGCAAGACGATGCCGGGCACGAAGCTCGAGAGACAGGGCGCTTGTGAAGATCTCCGCGAGCAGGTGACGGCCGAGTTCTGTCCCGAAGGCGCCGAGGATCTCGGCTACGACGCCGCGGACGTCTTCGACGCCCTCGAGAAGATCGAGGAGGAGGTCGTCGCCGAACTCGTCCTGAACGAGGGGCGTCGACCGGACGGGCGGGCCCTGGACGAGATCCGGTCGCTGAATCTGGAGGTCGGCGTTCTGCCTCGTACGCACGGATCGGCCGTCTTCTGCCGCGGCGAGACCATGTCGCTGGCGACGGCGACGCTCGGCACGGCACGGGACGAGCAGGCGGTGGACGACCTGGCCGAGGAGTTCCGCAAGCGGTTCTACCTGCACTACAACTTCCCCTCGTTCTCCGTGGGCGAGGTCAAGATGCCGCGCGGTCCGAGCCGCCGGGACATCGGTCACGGAGCCCTGGCCGAAAAGGCCCTCCAGGCCGTGTTCCCGACGCTGGAGCAGTTCCCGTACACCGTGCGCGTGGTGAGCGACATCCTGGAATCGAACGGTTCGAGCAGCATGGCCTCGGTCTGCGGCGGGACGCTGTGCATGATGGACGCGGGCGTGCCGATCAAGGACCCGGTCGCGGGCATCAGCATCGGGATGTTCCATAACGACCAGAAGCACGTGCTGCTGACGGACATCGCCGGCGAGGAGGACCACTACGGCGACATGGACTTTAAGGTGGCCGGTACGCAAAACGGCATCACCGCGATACAGCTCGACCTGAAGGTGCGCGGTCTGAGCGAGCAAGTCATCCGCGAGACCTTGGTCCAGGCCAAGCAGGCCCGCATGACGATCCTCCGGGAGATGCTGCAGATCATCCCGAAGCCGCGCGAGGACATCAGCGGTTTTGCCCCGCGGCTGTTCACGATCAAGATCGACCCGGAGAAGATCGGCAAGGTCATCGGTCCGGGCGGCCGGGGCATCCGCGCGATCGAGGCCGAGACCGGCGCGACCGTCGACATCGAGGACGACGGGACGATCCAGGTGGCCAGCGTCGACGCCAAGGGAGCGATCGCCGCCAAGGAACGCATCGAAGCCATCACCGAAGAGGTCAAGGTCGGCCGCGTCTACAGCGGCACGGTGATCAGCATCAAGGACTTCGGGGCGTTCATCGAGATCATCCCGGGCCAGGACGGACTCTGCCACATCAGCGAGCTGTCGCAGGGATACGTCAAGAACGTCGAGGACGTGATCAAGATCGGCGACACGGTCAAAGTGAAGGTGATCGCCATCGACGACCAGGGGCGCGTCAAGCTGTCGCGCAAACAGGCTGAGGAGGCCGGCGTCGACGAGTAGACACCGCTGCCGGAGCGGATTCACGGGCGACGCGGGCTGCTTGACATGCGGCGCGTCGCCCGCTTCGCGCGCTTGTCGGGTTCGGCCTGAGGGGTACACTGCAGCCTGACAGGGTCCCGACCGAGGAGAGATCGTCGTGCTGCCCACGCTCGTCGCGTTCCTGCTAGGCCTTGCCGTCGGCGCCCTGGGTGCGTGGGCGTACCGACGTCGCACGCCTTCCGTCGAACATGGCGATGAGCCCGCGGAGGGCCCGCCGCTGGGCGACCTGGGCAACCCGATCGAGCGGCTGGCCGAGTTGTCCAATCTGACGGGAGGGCTCGCCCACGAGATCCGCAATCCGCTGTCGACGCTCAAGGTCAACCTCCAGCTCCTGGCCGAGGAATGGCGCGACGTCCACGCCGCGGAGGCCGAGGCCGTGGCGCGCCGCAGCCTGACCAAGATCGAACACCTCCGTGCAGAGGTCGACCGGCTTCAGGAGATCCTGGACGATTTCCTGGCCTACATCGGCCGGCAGGAGTTTCACGCCGAGCGCATCGACATCAACGAGCTGGTGGACGACATGGTGGTCTTCTTCCGGCCTCAGGCGACCGCCAAGAACGTTCAGGTGTTAACCACGCTCCACGCCGCACCGCTCGAGTGCGACGTGGACGTCACGAAGCTCAAGCAGGCGCTGCTGAACCTCTTCGTCAACGCACAGCAGGCCATGCCCGACGGTGGTGAGCTGATGGTCCGCACGAGCGCCGTCGCTCCGTGCCAGGCCGATGACGTCGACCTCGTGCCGGACGAACCGACCCATGCCTGCATCGAGGTGATCGATACCGGCTCAGGCGTCAGTCCGGACGTTCTCGACCGGATCTTCGAGCCCTATTTCAGCACGAAGCAGCAGGGCACGGGCCTGGGCCTACCGACCACCCGGCGGATCGTGAACGCCCACGGCGGCGAAATCGAGGTGCACGCCGAGCCCGGCCAGGGCTCGCGATTCGTCATCCGTTTGCCGCTTGCGTCATGCCACGCCTCGTAAGGAGACGCCGCCATCATCCGAGCCTGTCAGATCACGGGGAAACGGTTGGTAACGCTGGCCGAGATCGATGATCCGCCCGAGCCGGGCCCGGGCGAGGTGATGCTTCGGCCCGAGACGGTGGCCATCTGTGGCAGCGATCTGCACATCTACAAGAGCGGCCTGAGCGGCGGTGAGCCCCTCACCGAGCCGATGATTCCCGGTCACGAAGTGTGCGCGATCGTCGAAGGAGGCGATACGGACGTGCCGTCCGGCACCCGCGTGGCGCTCGAGCCGGCCATCCCCTGCATGCGTTGCGAGTTCTGCCTTCGAGGCGACCCAAACCTGTGTCCGCACCACACGTTTCTGGGTCTGCCCGGCTGGCCCGGTGCGATGCGGGAACGATTCCTGCACCCGGCGCATCTGATCGCGGCGGTGCCGGACGCCATGACGCCCCGGACCGCCCCGTTGCTCGAGCCGCTGGGCGTTGCCGTGCACACGGCGGACCTGGCTAAGGTCCGCCTCGGGCAAACCGTGTGCGTGATCGGTCTCGGCGCGATCGGCCTGATGGTGCTCCAGATCATGCGTCGCATGGGGTGCCGCGTGATCGGGTGTGATCCGGTCCACGAGCGTGTCGTGATGGCGGAGCGTTTCGCCCCGGACCTGCTCTCGGCGACCAGGGCCGAGGACGCGATCGGCCAGGTGCTGGACTGGACGGGCGGGCGAGGCGTCGACGTGGCGATCGAGGTGGCCGGGCCGAACGAGGCGGTTCGGTCGGCGGTCGAGATGGCCGCGCCCGGCGGGCGTGTCGTCGTGGTCGGGATCCAGCCGGACGATCAGGTCGCGTTTCGCGCGGCCACGGCCCGCCGCAAGGGTTTGACGATCGTCATGGTGCGCCGATCCCGGAACACACTGGCGCGAGCGATCGACCTGGCCAGCCGCGGCGAGATCGCCATCGAACCGCTGGCCACGCATACCTTTCCGATGAACCAGGCCGACCGGGCATTCGCCCACGCGGCCGACCACCTCGACGGGACGGTCCGCAGCGTGATTCAGATCGGCGATTGAGGCCTCGGCTCGCCCGGACGGCCCGCCCACCGACGAACCTTGCCCGTCTCATACCTGGAATCGTTTGACCGGGATTGGACGCAGCAGCACCAGCAGCATGGGCAACAGGACGATGTCGCCGGCCAGGGCGCCGATCATCGTCATGCCGACCATCATGCCGAAGTACACGGTGGGGATGAAGTTGCTCAGACACAACACCCAGAAGCCGCCGACGATAACGACGCTGTTGAACACGCAGGCCCGGCCGACGGTTCGATGCGTGCGCCCGATGGCGGCAACATAGTCGTTGTCGACCTCCAGCTCGCGTCGAAAGCGATACAGGTAGTGGATCGTGTTGTCGACCGCGATGCCGAGCGCGACGGACAGCATCATGGCCGTGGCCATGTTGATGGGGATGTCGGCCCAGCCCATGATGCCGAGACAGAGGATCATGGGCATGAGGTTGGGGATCATGCTCAGAAGCCCGAGCCGAATCGACTGAAGCCCGACGCACATGCACACCACGATCAGCGCCAGGGCGAGGCTGAAGGTCCGGAGCTGATCGGTCAGCAGGCCGTGAGCGATGTGGGCGTACAGCGGGTACAGGCCGGTCACCTCGACCTCGTACTGAGGTCCGAGGGTTTTGGTGGCCAGCTCACGGATTCGCTCGACCACGCGGAGCTTGTTGTAGACGTCGTCGGACTCGAGCGCCCGGAGGTTGATGCGGAGGGCCTTGCCGTCGGCGCTGATGAAATTGCGCAGGAGGTCGTCGCTGAGGTTCTGATCGATGAGGACCATGGTCAGGGCAAACTGCCACTCGAAGGTGGGCAATTGGAGCATCGGCAGGCCCAGCAACCGCCCCACGGACGCCAGCTTGACCAGGTCGACCAGCGAGAGTGCCTTCCTGACCGGCAGATCCTGTGCTTGGACGGCCTTGGTCTGGAACGTGTCGATCGCCCGCATGAGGCTTGCGCCGTCCTGGCTGGCTTCGGCCTGGGCGCGAATCTGTCGACGGATGCCGGTCAGCATGGCCCGTTGGGCCAGGGCGGGGTCTCGCTCTTGCGGGTCGCGCTGCCGGGCCGTCAGTCGTCCCGCCTCGATGGCCGCGGCCGCCGATTCGCCGAGCACCGGCCTGTCGTCGGCGCGACGGACGACGACCTCGAGGTTGCCCACCGGCCCGAGGTTGTCGCAGACGAAGCGGTAGACCCTACGGACGTTGCTGTCCTCCCGGAAGTTCTTGACGAAGTCGGCCTCGAAGTTGCTCAGCGCGTGGGGCACCTTGAACAAGCAGAACACGATGATCACGCCGAAGACCACCGAGATGACGACGGGCCAGCGCCGTCCGCTGCCGGCGACGGTGCTGATCCGGCTGAGCGCGGTCGGCAGCCGCCCTGCCTCGAGATCCTGAGCCGGCTTGCGCGCCGCCAAGGTCGCCATGCCCGGCATGGCCGCAAGGCCCAGCAGCAGGGCCCACACCACGCCGATGATCACCAGCGTGGCGAGCTGCTTGACGGGATTGAGCGTCGAGATGAACAGCGACGTGAAGCCCAAGACCGTCGTGGTGGTCACGATCGCGCACGGCAGGACCATGCGATGCAGCGTCATGCGCGCGTCGTGAAGCGGCCCACGCGGCTTGCCCGGTCTGCGCAGGCGCGTCTCGTTGTGGGCGACCAGCAGGTGAACGCACATCGACACGCTGAGGACGATGACCAGAATGACCACCGTCTGGCTGACGAGGGACATGGGCATCTGGGTGACGACGCTGAATCCGAGCACGCACAGGACGCTGAGGCCGGCCGCCGTCAGCGCGACGAGCAGCGGCGGGATCCGTCGGAAGATCGCCAGCAGCGCGACGCAGATCAGGGCGAAGACGACCACCGTGAAGACGGCCATGTCGCGACGGATGGCCTCGAAGATCTCGATCAGCCCGATCAACGGCCCGCCGAGAAGGATGGTCGCGTCGGGGCGCTGCTCGCGCGCGTCGGCGGCGACGGCCCGCAGCTGGTCGGCGACGATCTTGCGAAGGCGTCCCTCGCTCTCGGCCTGGACCTGGACGACGATCCCGACGGTGGTATTGAGTCCGCCGTTGGGGTCGCGCCCGACGAGCATGCCCGTCACGAGCGGGTTGTCCTCGAGCTGGGCCTCGATGCCGTCGCGGGCGAAGGGGTCGGCCTTGATGCGCTCGTAGACGGTCTCCCTGGCCCCGGGCATGAACAGCGCGCTCAGGCCCATGTCGGGCAACTCGGTGATCGCCAGCAGCGTATCGACGCCCTTGATCTCGCGGCACGTCTCGACCATCTCGCGGATCAGCTCGATGTTCTCGGGCGCCAGCGGATCGCCGAGGTCCATGGCGAAGGAGGCGATCTCGCCGCTGACGAAGGTCTCGCTGAATCGGATGTAGCGGCGGTACTCCTCATCGTCGGCGGCGATGAGCGATTGGATGGTGTAGTCCTCGTGCAGGCCCGGCGTGATGAGCAGGCAGGCCGAGACCAGCGCAAGCACCAAGCTCACCAGGAGGATCGGGCGATAAGCACGCATCACGAGGCTGACGATCGTCTCGATCACGCCATCATCATACGGCCTGGGCGATGGGGTGCAACCGAAGCCGGGGGGCCCGGACAGCTTCCGACATCCGGCTACGCCGTCTGGCTCGAGGTGTCGTGCTGCTCCTGACCGGGGTGGCGCGGCGGCGCGACGACGACCCGGTTCTTGCCGGTGCGCTTGGCCTCGTAGAGGGCGTTGTCGGCGAAACGGAGCAGCTTGCTGGCGGAGGTGGCATGCGTCGTGGTGATGTCGGCGACGCCGGCACTGAGCGACGGGGGCGAGTCGATCGGGGGCAGTGTCTTGACGAACTGGCCGAAGAGCGCGGCCAAGCGCTTGGCGATCGCCTCGGCCTCCTGGGGCTGACTGCGCGGGAGGATGACCGCGAACTCGTCGCCCCCCAGGCGGATGGCCGTGTCCTCGTCTCGGATCGACTTGGTCAGCAGTTGGCCGATGAAGACGAGAAGCTCGTCACCGGCGGGATGGCCCAGGGCGTCGTTGAACCCCTTGAAGTGGTCCACGTCCAGCATGATCAGCGACAGGTCCTCATCCTGGCGCCGATGCTCGTCGATCATGGGATCGAGGTAACTGTCGACGAAGCGGCGGTTCTTCAGGCCCGTCAGGGAATCGACCTCGGCGACGCGTCCGGCCTTGTCGAGCTCGATCATGTGCTTGCGCGATTGGCTCTCGAGCCGGCGTTCGAGCTTCACCTCGAGGTCCTTCGCCTCGCCGCGCCAGTGGTCGATCTGTTCGTGCAGCTTGAGAAACGTCCTGGCCAGATGGCCGAGTTGATCCTTGCGGTCGACGGGAAGATTGCCGTCGGCGCGACCCGCCTGATTGCAGAGGCGGCGGAACGGCTCGAACACGCGATGGGTCACGAGGTTGTTGGCCAGCCACCATCCGATGACGGTGGCCAGCACGACGGGCACGTAGAAGACCCACCATGGCGAGGTGGCGGGTAGCTTGCCATCGGTCTGAAACGCGAGGGTCAACTGGCCGACCGGCTGCTCCCGATCCTCGAAGAAGACGGGCACCATCGCCCCCCAGTAGGCCTGGCCTGCCTCCGTGGTCACGTGCCAGGTCGCGGGCTCGTAGAGCCCGTCCATGACTTGATCCGACCGGACCGCCCGCTTGGCCAGCTCGGGCCGGTCGGTCTCGACGGCTCGGATCTGTCCCGTCCGGTCGTGCACGGCCACCAGGCGGACGAGGGGGTTCTCTTTGACCGATTGGGCCCAGTCGTGGAGCGGATCGTCGATCTTGCGGATGATGAGCGGACCGGCCTGCGGCGCGAGGACCCGTGCGGCCGCGACGGCT
This sequence comes from uncultured Planctomycetales bacterium, assembly GCA_964622545.1. Taxonomy (GTDB): domain Bacteria; phylum Planctomycetota; class Phycisphaerae; order UBA1845; family JAFGLZ01; genus JAFGLZ01. The sequence continues at coordinate 211,666 of CAZUQM010000006.1, forward strand.
CGGGCTCGGCGCGCGACGCTCCGGTCGTGCCGTACCACCATCGCATGCAGCACGCAGGCGGCCACCGCAACGATCGCCAGCGTCCCGCCGCAGATGAACGACACGGCCTGGTCCATGGGTAGTCGGGATTGGGCCATCTGATTCGCCGTTTGAGGTCCGGGCCAGGAAGAGAGCTGCGTACCCTCTTCGGCCTCGAGGTCCGATAAGCCTGCCGCCGTTTCCGATCGCACGCGAGCCACGGGCAGACGCGCACGCTCCTCGTATCGGTCAGATCGCCCGACCAACTAAGGGAGGACTCATCCGGCCCCGTTCAACGAAACGGCGAGGCCGACACGAAGCCGACCTCGCCGGAATGGGTCTGATAAGGTGCGTCGCTGCCGCGCGGGTTAGAGCTTGGCCGCCTTCTTGAGCGCGGCGGCCTTGTCGGTCTTCTCCCAGGTGAAGCTTGCGCCGGTGCGACCGAAGTGGCCGTGACGGGCCGTCTCCTTGTAGACGGGCCTCTTGAGCTTGAGGTGCTTGATGATGCCCGCGGGTGTCAGAGGGAAGACATCGCGGATGAGCTTGGAGATCTGGACCTCGTCGATCTTGGCCGTGTCCTCGGTCTGGACGTTGACGCTGACGGGCTCGGCCACGCCGATGGCGTAGGCCAGCTGCACCTCGCAGATGTCGGCCAGCTTGGCCGCGACCACGTTCTTGGCGATGTAACGGGCCATGTACGCGGCCGATCGGTCGACCTTCGAGGGGTCCTTGCCGCTGAAGGCGCCGCCGCCGTGCCGACCGCGACCGCCGTAGGTGTCGACGATGATCTTCCGGCCGGTCAGGCCCGTATCGCCGTACGGTCCGCCGATCACGAAACGGCCGGTCGGATTGATGTGGAACGTGATGCCGGTGTGCCACATCTTGGGGCATTCCTTCATGATGACCGGCTTGATGACCTTGCTGATGATCTCCTTGCGGGCCTTCTCGTTCATGTTGCCCTGACGATCGAGCAGCGACTTGGCCTCGAGGTGCTGGGTGGACAGGACGATCGAATCGATCTTGACCGGCTTGCGGTCGACGTACTCGACGGTGACCTGGCTCTTGGCGTCGGGGCGGAGCCACTTGATCTGGCCCTTCTTGCGGACGTCGGCATGCTTTTCGACGAGGCGATGGGCCAAGTGGATCGGCATGGGCATGAGGGCCTTGGTCTCGCGGCAGGCGAAGCCGTACATCATGCCCTGGTCGCCGGCGCCCTGCTCCTTGTCGCCCGCGGCCGTCACGCCCTGGCTGATGTCGGCCGACTGGGCGTGAATGGCCCGCATCACGCCGCAGCTCTGGAAATCGAAGCGGGCCTCCGGATCGGTGTAGCCGATCTCCTCGATCGTCTCGCGGGCGGTCTCCTCGGCGGCGTCGAGCACCATCACGGCCTTGTTGTTGTGGACGGTCACCTCGCCGGCCATCACGACCAACCCGGTCGTGACCAGCGTCTCCAGCGCGACGCGGGCGTTGGCGTCGACCTTCAACAGGCTGTCGAGGACGGCGTCGGAGATCTGGTCGGCCACCTTGTCGGGGTGTCCCATCGAGACCGACTCGGACGTATAGAGATAAGACGTGTCTTTCTTGGTCTTGGCGCGTGCCAACGGTCATTCCTCCAATTCAACGGTTCTGGTGGGCGTCGTTCTGTCTGAGCGATTCGATAGTGTACGTGGAATGCCGATGAGCGGCAAGGCGGCAGTCGGGTCACTCGCGGTAGGCCCGTTGCGACGCGTACAGCTTCGCGCGGTCCATGATCCTCTCGGCGGCGGCGGCCTGGCCCAGGCCTCGCGCCAGCGCGGCGGCATGCCGGGCGTGTTGGGCCGCCAGCTCGAAGTGGCCGACCTCGGCGTGGGCGGCGGCGAGCGTATCCAACAACCCAGGGGTCTCCCGCCGCGCCAGACGATACGCCCGCTCTGCAAGCCGGACGGCCTCTTGGCCGTTGCGCAGGCTGCCGTCCGAGCTGGTCGCCAGGAGCCAGGCCAGGTTGTTGAGCAGCAGCAGGTCGTCGGGCCTGCGCTCCACGGCTCGTCGCAGCGAGGCGACCGCCCGACCGGCATCGCCCTGTTTCAGGCAGACCGCGACCAGGCCGCTCACCGCGGCGGCGTGTCCGGGATCGAGGGCCAGGACGCGTTCGTATTGTCCGGCCGCCTGATCGAGGCGGTTGCGCCGGGCCAGCATCCCAGCGAAGCGGGCCATCCAATCCAGCACGGCCGGGCCTCCCGATGACGGATCGTCCTCGACCACCTCGACCGGTTCGCCCACCAGGGCCTGACGCAGCGCGTCCTCGTCGAGCTGGTAGACCAGGATGCTGTGGCCGATCTGGCGATCGGGCTCGCGCAGGCGCAGACGCGTGCACAGCCGCGCGAAGCGGAGCAGGCGATAGGCCTCCATCTCGTCCGGCGGTGGTCGACGCTCCGACGCGCCGCTCATCGCCGCCGCCATGTCGGGGCGAAGGAGCTGGTAGGTCGCCTCGAACGTCTCGGTCCAGCGGTGGGTCGGCAGGATGTACATCACCTGGAGCATCGTCGCGCTGACGCAGTAGGTGCCGGGTCGGAGCGTGGCCAGTCTGGGCCTGCGCCACGGCATGTGGCTCGGCAGCATCGCCGCGTCGATGTCGAACCGCTCGGGGCTGTCCGTGCCGAAGTAGGACAGATAGATCGGATCCGGCACCGGAGGTCCCGCATCGTCATCGCCCGGGGCCCCACGAAGGTATCGCTTGAGTTTGGGCAGATCCTGGCCCCAATCGAGCGAGCTGTCGACCAGAGAGCGATAGCCGTTGCTCGGCCCGCCGACGAGCCGGTTGAAGTAGGCGAGGTAGTCGGGCCAGACCGCAAGCGACGACGCGGCGAAGGCCACCGCGCAGGCGACGACCAGCCAACGCATCGGCCGCCATGCATGCCACCACACCACGACCCCGCCGGCCAGAATGAACAGGAAGGGGTACGTCGGCAAGATGTGGCGATTGCCGATGTTGACCGTCGAATGGATCGCCAATACCCAGTAGACGGCTAGGAACAACGCGATCGCCGTCAGCCCCAGGGCCCGGACCAGGCGAGATGGGTCCGAAGCCGGTCCCGTTTGGGTGTCATGGGGCGTTTCGTGGGACCGATCGGCTCCGACGCGGGCAGGAGGTGGGCCCGCATGGGATTCACCCGCGCCGGTGCGCTCGCCTCCCTGACGACGGATCACGATGGCGCCGAAGCCGGTCAGGGCCAGTAGACCGAACAGGGCCAGCGGCGTCTTGACGGCCAGGCAGAAGGGGAAGAACCACCACCAGCCCGTGACGCGTCGCTCGCCGGCGAGGAAGCCGTAGCCCATCCCGAGGGCCTTGTGCTGGAACGCCACGCCGTACAGGTACGCCTCGGGCAGGAGCCGACGCCATCGGAATCGCTCGACGAGGTCGCCGACCAGGCCCGCGTCGTCGAGCACATAGTCCCAGCTCGACTCGTCCGGCGGTATCGGCGACGGCGGGCAGTACCGGTCGCGTCCCTCGACCGGCTCGACCAGGCCCTCGTAGCGGAAGCGGTGGGCCGCCCATAGGCCGGACATCGCGATCAGGGCCACGATGAGGGCAGGAAGAGCTAGCGCGGCCGACCGGGTAACCCGGCCGTGGATCGCCGCCGACCAACGCCACACGCGAACTTTCAGCGGCGCGGCCATGATCAGACGCACGACGATCAGGGCCACCCCCACGGGGACGACGAGCGGCGCGGACATCTTGGACAGGAACAGCCCCGCCATCGCGATGCCGCACGCCAGGACGCTGAGCGGTCGCACCTCAGACAGCACCCACCATACGCCGCCGAGCGCGGCTGCGAAGAAGAGGCAGGTCGCCGTCTCGGTGGTGACCAGTCGGGCGTGGGCGAGCATGTTCGGGCTCAGGGCGTACAGGACGAGCGACAGCAGCCCGCCCCACGCACCGAACAGCCTGCGCGACCAGAGAAAGACGAGCGCCCCGCAGGCCACGCTGAGCAGCACGATCATCGTCCGCGAGCGGAATAGGATCGCGTCGATGTCGTTCTCGACGTCGAAGAAGAACTGCCGGCCGACGGACTCGGCATCGCTGATCCACCAGGCGGGTTGATCGAGATCGGGGAAATGGAAGTCGCCGGCAAGCACGGGCAATGCAGCCCACATCTGCGCCAGGGGCGGCTCGGCCGGGTCGAGCCGATAGTCGCCCGTGACCCAGTAACTCACGCCGGAGGTCAGGCGGACCATCTCGTCGAACGTGGCCGACTTGCCGGCCATGCTCGTGACGGCGAGCGCGGCGTGCACGACGAGCAGCGCGAGCACCGCCAGGGTCACCAGGATCCGGCCCAGGCCAGGACCGGACGACGTCGTCGGCATGGTTTCTGTCGTGCGAGGCATAGACCCGAGGACCGCCCTCAACGCGCTACAAGGCTGCGGACACGTCAGGTCGCCATGATAGACGGCACCGGGAGGGGTACGCTAGCTGATCTTGGCCACGAGCAGCGTGCGGTCGTCATCGGCGGGTTGGCCCTCGGCGAACTCCTCCACCTGGTGAAGGACGGATTGGATCAGGCCCCCGGCGGTCAGGCTGCAATTCTCGAGGGCCTTGTCGAGGCGTCCCATGCCGAACATCTTGCCCTGAGGGTTCATGGCCTCGCTGATGCCGTCGGTGTAGAAGACGATCTGGTCTCCGGGGACGAAGTGGTGCTCGGCCTCGTCGTAGTGTGCCTCGGGCATGATGCCGAGCGGGAAGCCGCCGACATCGTCGAGGGACAGGACCGAACCATCGGCACATCGCTTCAGCCGCGGCGGGTTGTGGCCGGCACTGGCGTAGATCATCGTCCGCGTGGCCGGGTCGTACACGCCGTAGAAGGCCGTCACGAAGCCACCGAAGATGGAGGTGTAGCGCTTGGCCAGGTGTCGGTTGAGGTAGCCCAGCAGCTCACTCGGGGGCGTATAGGGGCCGTGAAACGAATGCGCCAGGCCGTGCGTAATCGCCATGACCACCGCGGCCGGAGGCCCGTGGCCGCTCACGTCCGCGACCAGGATGCCGAGCTTATCCTCGGGCAGAACGAACACGTCGTAGTAATCACCGCCGGCACGGCGAGACGTCTCGTAATGTGCGGCCAGGTCGATCGTGGGGATGTCCGGGAACTCGGTCGGCAGCAGCGAGCGTTGGATGTCGCCGATGGCCTCGAACTCACCGTCGAGCTCGGCATAGGCCTGCTTGAGCTGGTCGGCCATCACGAGGCTGTGGGTGGCGCGGCCGAACAGGTTGCTCATCCAGACGATCTCGGGCAGCTCGGCCGGGTCGAAGCCGCAGGGCTGGTCCTGGGTGACGATCACCATGTTGAGCGACTCGCCCCGATCGTATTGCGGCAGGGCCAGCAGCGAGCACTGGCCTTGGAGATACTCCGCGGCCGGGTCGTCCTCTGCGACATGGAGCTCATGGATGATCACCGGCTCGTTGCCGTAGATCAGTTCGGCCAAGAGTCCTCCCTTGAGGACGGGCAGTTGGTGCTGCTCCTTCCAGGGGTTCACATTGAGGTCCCAGCCGCTGTAGCGTGTGATCCGGTAATACGGATACTGCAATTGTCTGCGGCTCAGCGAGATGCGCCGCGACACGGGCATCAGGTCCTGCATCCGCACGATGTAGTCCTTGACCATCGCCTGCGGATCGGTGTGCGTGCTCATCTCGCGCATGGTCTCGACGATCAGTCGCAGCTTCTCGTCCGGATGCTTGGCCGCACCGAGTATTGACTGTTGCGTGTCGGTCATCGTCTCCATCCTGCCGTGAGTGTGCCGTACTATGCTTAGATGCGCCAGGGCCCTCGTCCGTACGCAGGGCGCCCTGCAACGCCGAGGAACGTCTGGCGCGGGGGACCGATCCTGGCGGCCCCGCGCCTCGCAGGAGCGATTCTGCTAGGATAGACACCGGTCCGCCGAGCCGCGGGACAGACCGGACACGGTCCGGGCAAGTCGATCGCCATCCATTGTACAAGGGTGCCATTATCATGTTGCATAATCAACTCCGGCGGCGGGTCGCCGCGCTGCCCCTGCTCTCGATCTTGGGCTGTCTGCCGTGGTGTGCTGAAGCTCGAGCGGCCAAGACGATGCCGAGCTGCTATCGGAAACAGGCCACCTGGGCCGAGACGATGGTGGCCTCGCGGGAGGCGCTGGCCAAGATCAAGACGTCGAGCGACTTCAAGCCGTTCGTCAGCAAGGTGCTCCGCGGCAAGCAGAAGCCCGAGCGCGTGGTCGTCGACGTCAGCGGTCTCGACAAGCTGTACCTGATCGCCACGATCGGGCCGGACACGTACAACTTCGACCAGGCCGTCTGGGGCGAGCCCACGTTGATCGACGCCAAGGGCAAGAAGACACCGCTTGGTCAACTCAAGCCCGCGTCCGTCCGCGTGGGCTGGGGCAAGCTGATCAAGAACAAGAGCCACGTCGGCAAGCCGCTGCGGATCGGCGACCGCACGTTCAAGCACGGGCTGTGGGCGCACGCGCCGAGCGAACTCTGCTACAAGCTCGGCCGCACGTACGTCCGGTTCGAGGCCTGGGTGGGCATCGGCATCGAGGCCGACAAGGTGGCCAGCTCGCAGTTCAAGGTGATCGACGCGCCGGATCCGGCCGGCAGGCTGGCCGGACGCATCCAACGCGACTTCCCGACCGAGTGTCGCTGGTTCGAGGGCGACCTCAAGTCCGGCGGGCTCGAGGCCTGGCTCCATCAGCGCGGCGGCGTGGCCAGTGAGATCCAGCTCATCCGGTCGGCGCTCGAGGACATCGGATCGGGCGCGGGGGCCTTTGAGGAGCGGTTGCGATCGTTGCGGAAGGCCAACGTCTCCGGCGACGACCCGCGGTGGCTCGCGCTGTACGCCGAGGCGGCGGCGGCGCGAGAGCGCTTCAAGCAGGCCAAGGGCGTGCTCGATCCGAAGGCGATCGAATCGCTGCGTCTGGCCGTCAGCGATCTGACCGAGACATTCGGTTCGCGGTATCCCAAGGGCAAGGCCTACCTCGCGCGGATCGACGCGCTTGCGGGCAAGCTCGACGTGATCGCCAAGGGACTCGCCCAGGGCGATCCGAAGGCGCTCGAGCAGGTGGAGCGTCTCGTCGCACTGCGGCGCGAGGCCTTGCTGGCCAATCCGCTGCTCGATGTCGGCAAGCTGCTGCTGATCCGACGGAGCACGAAGAGCCCGCGAAAGGGCCTGCCGCAGAACTGGCAGGGCAACTGCTCGCTGCCCCGCAAGGGTTACGACGATGAGATCATGGTCCTGAGCCCGGTCAGCCCCGACGGCAAGCTGACCACGCTGTACAAGCCCAAGCGGCCGGTCTTCGTGGGCGATCTGGAGCTGCACTACGACGCCGAGAAGCTGCTGTTCTCGATGAACGACGAGCGAGGCCTGTGGCAAATCTACGAGATCCGCATCGACGGCACGGGCCTGCGGCAGGTCACACCGGGCAAGGAGGACGACGTCGACAACTACGACGCCTGCTACCTGCCCGACGAGCGGATCATCTACAGCTCGACACAGACCATGGTCGGCGTGCCCTGCGTGTACGGATCAAGCCACGTGGCCAACCTCTGCCGGATGAACCCCGACGGGTCCGGCGCGCGGCAGCTCTGCTTCGACCAGGACCACAACTGGTGTCCGACGGTCCTGCCGAGCGGCCGCGTGATGTACCTCCGCTGGGAATACACCGACACACCGCACTCGAACACCCGCATCCTGTTCGATATGAACCCCGACGGCACGAACCAGATGGAGCTGTACGGCAGCAACAGCTACTGGCCCAACGGGGTGTTCTATGCCAGGCCGATCCCGAACCACCCGACCCAGCTCGTGGGCATCGTCACGGGTCATCACGGCGTGCCGCGGATGGGCGAGATGGTGATCTTCGACCCCGCGCGTGGTCGGCACGAGGCCGGCGGCGCGGTTCAGCGGATCCCCGAGCGCGGCCAGGAGGTTAAGCGCGTCGTCAAGGATCGGCTCGTCGATGGCTCCTGGCCGAAATACCTCCATCCGTATCCGCTGAGCGAGCCGGGAACCGGGTGCGGGGCGGGCACGTACTTCCTGGTCTCGGCCAAGCCGACGCCGCACTCTCAGTGGGGCATCTATCTGGTCGACACGTTCGACAACATGGTGCTGCTCAAGGAGCAGCCCGGCGACGTGCTGTTCGAGCCGGTTCCGGTGCAGAGGCGGGTGCGTCCCCCGGTCGTGCCGGACCGCGTGGACCTGTCGCGCAAGGACGCGGTGGTCTACCTGACCGACGTCTACGCCGGCAAGGGCCTCGAAGGCATCCCGCGCGGGACGGTCAAGGAGCTGCGGCTGTTCACCTACGTCTACAGCTACCGCGGCATGGGCGGGCTGCTGGGCGTGATCGGTATGGACGGGCCTTGGGACGTCAAGCGCGTCCTCGGCACGGTGCCCGTCAAGGAGGACGGCTCGGCGATCTTCCGCGTGCCGGCCAACACGCCGATCTCGGTGCAACCGCTCGACGAGGAGGGCAAGGCCCTGCAGCTCATGCGGAGCTGGTTCACCGCCATGCCGGGCGAGGTGCTCTCGTGCGTGGGCTGCCACGAGCGCCAGAACACCACGCCCCTGGTCACCGCGAACTCGGCGGCCTACACCACACCGTCGGAGATCGAGCCGTGGTACGGCCCCGAGCGGGGCTTCGCGTTTCATCGCGAGGTGCAGCCGGTGCTGGATAAGCACTGCGCGACGTGCCATCACGGCCGGCCGCGCAAGGACGGCAGGTGCATTCCCGACCTCCGTGGCTCGAAAAGGATCACCGACTGGAAGAGCGTCTGCCCCGGCAACGGCGGGGGGACGGGCAAGGCCGGCCAGTTCAGCGTCTCGTACGCCGCGCTGCACCGGTTCGTGCGGCGGCCGGGCATCGAGAGCGACTACCATCTGCTCACCCCGATGGAATACCACGCCGACACGACCGAGCTCGTGCAGATGCTGCTCAAGGGCCATCACGGCGTGCGGCTCGACGCCGAGGGCTGGGATCGGCTGATCACGTGGATCGACCTGAACGCACCCTATCACGGGCGATGGACCGACATCGAAGACAAGAAGAAGGTCGCCAAGATAGCCGAGCGTTGCGTCGCGATGCGCAAGAAGTATGCGAACCTCGACGTCGACTACGAGGCCGTGCCGAAGACGCCGGCCTATGACACGACGCCGGCACTGGCGCATCGCGGGTCACCGAAGCCGCAGCCCGCCCCGAAGTGCGAGGGCTGGCCGATGTCGGCGGGTGAGGCCCAGCAACGACAGCGCGCCGCGGGGGCGTGGAGCCGAACGGTGGACCTCGGCGACGGCGTGTCGATGGCGTTGGTGCGTGTCCCGGCCGGTACGTTCGTGCTCGGCTCGGCGACGGGTCATCCCGATGAGCGACCCGCCACGCGCGTCACGATCAAGGCGCCCTTCTGGATCGGTCGATGCGAGGTGACGAACCAACAGTTCGCGCGCTTCGACCCGCTGCACGACAGCAAGCAGGAATCGAAGCGGTTCTATCAGTTCGGCGTCCACGGCTACCCGATGAACGGACCCGATCAGCCGGTGGTCCGGGTCTCGTGGCGCCAGGCGATGGCGTTCTGCGACTGGTTGAGCGAGCGGACCGGCATGCGGTGCAGCCTGCCGACCGAGGCCCAATGGGAGTACGCCTGCCGTGCCGGTTCGGCCTCCCCGTTCAGCTACGGCGGCCGCGACGTCGACTTCAGCCGCTACGCGAACCTCAGCGATGCGGAGATCGCCAAGCTCGCCGACAACCCGTACATGGTCCTCAGCCCGCTGAAGAACGCCACGAAGTACGACGACTGGGTGCCCCGCGACGCCCGTTTCAACGACGGCGCGTACGTCTCGTGCAACGTCGGGCGCTACCGGCCGAACGCCTGGGGCCTGCACGACATGCACGGCAACGTGGCCGAGTGGACGCGCTCGCTCTATCGGCCCTATCCCTACCGCGAGGACGACGGGCGGAATGACGCCCAAGCGGCCGGCCGGCGTGTCGTCCGCGGCGGCTCATGGTACGATCGTCCGAAGCGAGCCCGGTCGGCCTTCCGCCTGGCTTACAGGCCGTATCAGCGCGTGTATAGCGTCGGCTTCCGTGTGATGTGCGAGGCCAAGGGCTCGCCCGTGGCCAGGGCGAAATAGAGCGATCGGGGGACGGACCTCGTCGGCGATGCAGCGGCGCTCGGCTCAGTGAGCCACATCGAACAAGCGCAGCGCGTTGTCGCAAGCGACGGCGCTCCGCTGTGCGTCGGTCAGATCGGCATGGTCGAGCTTGGCCACGTTGCAGGCCGGGTAGTTGAGCACCGCCCCCGTACCGAACAGGACTCGATCGGCGCCGACTTGCTCGATGAGAGTGGCCACCGCGCCGAAACCCTGTAGGCACGCGATCTCATACAGCGCGTTGGTGCATCGTTTCATGAGTCGCACCAATGCCTGGAACTCGATCAGGTAGTTGGGCCCGCTCAGGATGAACCACGTGGACGGGTGGCGCTCCACCACGGGCGCGATGTCCGATAGCGGCAGCGCGGCGAAGCGCCAGTTCATCATCGGTCGCGTCGGGATCATGACCGGCACGCGTCGCTCGGCCGCGACCTGACACACCTCGTCGACGAACGGATCCACCAAGCGATAGCTATGAAAGAGCGGATAGAGGCGGAGGCCCCGGGCGCCCGCGTCGAGCGCGTGGCGCACGGCATCGGCGGTTCCGTCGGGATAGACGCCGACGACGGCCATAGGCAGGAGCCGATCGGGATGGGCGGCCGCCGCGGTGAGCGTCTCGTCGTTGGCGTCGTGCCAGTCGAGGAACAGGCCGCGTAGGGACGCGCAGGCGGCCCGCTCGATGCCGTTGTCATCCATGAGGCGCAGCAGGTCGTCGGGGGACTTGTCGATCAGGTCCCAGAAGGGCCAGTGCCCGAAGCACGCGTTGACGTCGAATCGTGTCATGACAACCCCAGCAGCCGGGCCATGTTGCCGCCCAGGATGAGCGCCTTGGCCTCGTCGGTCAGCTTGGCGCCCGTGACCTTGGCCCGTTGCGTGTGCGGATCGAGCAGCGGCATGTCCGAGCCGAAAACGATGCGTTCGGGCCCGAGCCTCTCGACGGCATACTCCAGCATGCCGTTGTCGATCTGTGAGCTGGCCGTGTCGAGGATCAAGTTCGGATGCTGATCGGCCACGGCCACCGCGCGGTGCCAATCGCCGTGCGCCCACGGATGCCCGCCCATGTGGGCCATGACGAGGCGGGCCTCGGGCACGCGCTGCATGAGATAGTCGCACTCGTCGGGAGTGGTGTGGGCCAGGATGGGCATCGTCAGCTCGGCCGCGACCTCGAGCAGCGGGGAGGTCGTCGGCTCGGCGATGGTGGCCTCGGGCAGCGAGTAGATCTTGAGCCCGCGCATGCCGTGGACCTCGTAGCAGCGTCGGACCTCGTCGACGGCCCGCTGACCGAGCCGCGGCGTGGGCACACTGCAGTAGCCGATGATGCGGTCGGGATGACCGGCGATCTGCTCGGCGTGTGCGTCGTTGCCGGCCCGCATGTCATAGAAGAGCGCGTTGAGATCGGTGACGAAGATCTTGTCGAAGCCGGCCTGGTCGGCTTGGTCGACGAGGAAGTCCGCATCCGCGGACATGTGGAAGAACGCGCTCGTGCCGATATGGACGTGGCCGTCGATGATCATGCGTTTCGATTCCGCTCCGGCCGTGCAACGAAGTCGAGCAATGCGAAGCCCCTCGACGGCATGCGGCGGCGCCTGTGCAGCCTTGGCGAGGCAGGCACGACGCCTTGCCTGTCGCATGCGCGAAGCTTCGCCCCGCGATTCGCGTCCCCCACCGCTGAAGCGATGGGCCACCCACCCGATCGTCTGGGCAGTGGGGCGCGGTCCAACAGCAACGCTCCCTTACGGTCGCGTCTCTGAGTCCTTCGCCGGCGCCAGCGCTCCTACTTCAACGCCTCGACTCCTCCGATGGCAACCGTCACCGGCGTGTTCAGCCGCAACGCGAGCTGGCTGAGGTCGGCCTGCCAGGTATCGGCGTTGGCCTGAACGGGATGCTGCCGGCCGCGGCGCCAATCGCCGATCAGCCAGTAGCGAAGCTTGCCCTCATCGGGCCGCAGGATGACGCGACGCTCGTCCGGCAGATCGACGACGTCGACGCCCGCCTCGGGCGGGACGATCAGGCCCATGCCGATCTCGTCGATGACCGACTCCTGGAAGCCCCACACGCCGCCGTAGGCGACGAAGGCGTCGCCGAAGACCTGCTCACGGGGCAGCTTGACCACGCCCGGTGCGAGCAGGACGTCGCCCTTGGCGTTCGTGACAGTCGCGCGGACCTCGGTCTCCTGCCGTTCGGCGTAGATGAGGCAGAGCATCCGCACGGTCAGGTCGGGCTGGGCGGGCACGACGTTGGTGGCCGTGAGCTCGATCGCGGCACGAACGGGCCCGCTGACGAGCTGCTTCTTGGTGAACTTCACGTCGCCCTTACCGGCCGGGTTCATGACCGGATACGCGTTGCCCTCGAGCACGACCGTCAGGCCGCCGAGGCCGCTCGTCTCGCCGACGTGCAGCGCGTCGATGCCCCACGAGACCTCGCTGTGATAGCTCTTCTTGCCGATGGTCGGGTAGATCAGGTCCTCGGTCTTCTTACCGAAGAAGTCGAACTGGCCCCAGTAGGCCCGCCACGCACCGCGGTTCGATTCCCATCCGATGTTGGGCGGCACCCAGTCCTCGGCCGTCGCGGTCTTCTTGGCGAAGGTGACGTCGCGCTTGCCGTCGGGCGAGTAATGCAGCCAGTAGGTGCCCTTGCCGTCTTCGGGCAGGTCGGCGATGAAGCTCAGCTCCGCCCCGACCGCCGGGTCGACCGCGTCGACCTGGTGGGGAATCTCCCGCCAATCGAGCCAGCGGTTCGGGCCGACCACGGCGCAGTTCTCCGCATTGAAGTCGGGCGCGAGCGCCTTGATCGTGCCGACCGGGATCGCGACGGGCCAGTCGTTGCGCTCGGCCTGACCGGAGTTGTCCAGCGTAAGCGGCACGCGCTTCGTGAACGACCGGTACCGTCGAGCGTCGAGCTTGGGTTTGCTCGAAGCGAGGTTCAGGGCCATGTAGGCGGCCTCGACGTAGTTGCCCGAGGCATACATGCCCTCGATCGACTTCCACTCGGGCCGCTCGCCGAAACGCTTCTTCAACTCGACGAGCAGGGCGTCGCGGACCAGGTCGACATAGAGTCGCGCCCCGGCCGGCGTCTTGCGCATGTAGCGCCCGAGATGCGTCTCGGGCTGCCAGTCGGCAAGCTTCTCAAGGAAGTACGTCATGGCCGGGTGGCGGAGCGATTGGGGCAGTTCGTCCATACAGGTAGCCTCGGGGGCGAGGATGCCGAAGGCCGTGTCAATGAACGTCTGGCTCTCGGCGAGGGCTTTGGCGAGCACCGGCTTATAGAACGCGCTGAGCGTCTCGAACTTCAGCTCCACCACGAGTTGGGCCGAGTTGAACATGGGCCAATCGAACTCGGGCTTGCCGTCGGCGTTGATGTCGATCTGGCGGCGCTCGAAGATCCCGTCCTTGTTCTCGTCGATGTAGGTCGTCTTGGCGTCGATCTTGCCGTCGAGGTCGTAGTCGACCTTGAGCCAGCCCTCGGTGGCGCCCTTGAAATGCAGCTTACGATCGGTGGGATCGTAGTACAGCCGCAGGTTGTCCACGCCCTTGACGGCCACCTCGTTCCGCTTGTTGAGCGGGCTGCACGGCGGGCCGCCGATCTGCGGGAAGTTTTCGCTCGGGTGGGCGATCACGCCCTCCCATCGCTCGTAGGGGTCGCGCTCGACGTTGCCCTCGCAGTTGGCGTTCATCTCGTCCCAGGTCAGCACGGCACGGGGCCAGGCCTGCTCGTTGACCCACGGCAGGGCACGCTCGCGTTTGATCCACGGTCCGGTCGGCACGCCCCGCAGCTTATGCGTCTTCATCATGTCGGGGCTGACCAGCAGCGTCGATTGCCCGCGCTCTTGCTCGGTGAACCAGCGCGTGCCCGGGGCCAGCGCGGTGATGCTGAAGTCGTAGTCGTGCGTCCGCCGGCCGTAGGCGTCGTCGTCGGCGTCGAAGCTGTAGCGGATCGACTCGACGCATCGCTCCTGGCCCGAGACGCGAAGCACGACCTCCGAGCACAGGTCGCCGTCGGGGTCGTAGAACGCGAACGGGTTCTCGAACAGCGGCACCCAGCGGTCGAAGCCCTCCTGGAAGCCGAATTGAACCAGCTCCTCCTCGCCGCTGAAGTGGCAGCGATACTGGCACAGCCGCTGATTGTACGTGTAGCTAACGTCGTACCAGAGCAGGTTGTCGTCACCGTTGTCGTGACCCCACCAGACGAGCAACACGTCCTTGCCGAGGTAGTGATAGGTCGGCCGCCAGTAGTAGAAGCCCATCTCGTCGAGGTCGTTGTCGCCGTCGTTGTCCTGGTAGTCGAGGACGCAGTCGACGGTGCCGTCGGCCTTCCAGTCGGCGATGTAGAGGTCGCTGTCCAGGTCGCCGCCCATGTGGGCGTCCAGGTCGCCGTCCTCGTCGATCACGCGGACCAGCACCGGCCGCGTCTTGTCCATGTGCCGCGCAGCCGGGTCGATATACCAGACCTCGTCGTTCTTGCCGTCGCCGTCGCGATCGACCCAGTGCTTGGTGCCGGGCTTGAGGGCCTTGACCTTGGCGACGACGGCCGGGTCGAGTTGGACCGCATCGCCGAACATCCGCTCGAGTACGCGCTGCTTGGCGGTCTTGGCCGGCTCGGCGGCGACGGCGGTGGACACGCACAATCCGCCGACGACGGTCAGTACCAGGGCGAGGGTAAGCGAACGGTGTTGTCGAGATGGGCTCACGGTCAGACCTCCTTCAGGGCTGTTTGGACGGCCTCGAGTGTCTTGTCGACGTCTTCCTGGGTGTGCGCGGTCGAGACGAACCACAGGCCGTCGGGGATGCCTCGGATGCCGAGCTCCTGGAGTTTGATCCAGAAGCGCCTGTAGGCCTCCTTGTCGCGCGACTGGAACGTGCGGTAGTCGACGACCTCTTCGGTTTCGTTGAACGAGACGTGGAAGGCGGGCGGCACGCCGCGGACGTGCATCTGCTTGCCGGCTTCGGCGGCCAGCGATTGAAACCCTTCCATGAGCTGCCTGCCCATGGCGTGGGCGTGCTCGAGCAGCTCGCCGCCGTTGGCGCTGACCATCTCGAGCGCGGCGACCGTTGCGGCCATGCAGGGCGCGTTCGAGTTGTACGTGCCCGCGTGCGTGACCTTCAGCTCGCCGAAGGCGCGCATGTGCTGCTCCCTACCGGCGATGGCGCTGACGGTGAAACCGCCGGCCATGGCCTTGGCGAATACCGCCATGTCGGGCGTGACGCCGAAGTACTCCTGCGCCCCGCCGACCGAGACGCGGAAGCCCGTGATGACCTCGTCGAAGATCAGCAGCGCGCCGTGCTTGGTGCACAGCTCGCGGAGACCCTCGAGGAAGCCGGGCTTGGGCATGATGCCGCCCATGTTGCACATGATGGGCTCGGTCTTGACGGCCGCGATCTGGTCGGGGTACTTCGCGAAGGCCTGCTCGATCAGCTCCAGGTCGTTCCAGGGACGAATGATCAGGTTGTCGCTGTCGCTCCGCACCTGACCGGCGCTGACGGGGTGCGCCTCGGGCTCGTCGCGCGGGCCGGCCTTGTCGAGCGGCGGGGCGTAGCTCCAGAAGACGCTGTCGAACCAGCCGTGGTATTGGCCCTCGAAGCGGATGATCTTCTGCCGGCCCGTCACGCCGCGGGCGAGTCGCATCGCCCCTTGGACGGCCTCGCTGCCGGAGTTGCTGAACCGCACCTGCTCGGCACAGGGCACGAGCTCGACGACCTTCTCGGCGGCCTCGACCTCGACGGGGTTCTGCCCGGCGTACATCAGGCCGATGTCGAGCTGCCGCTTGGCCGCCTCGAGAACGGGCTTGGGCGAATGGCCCAACAGCAGCGGGCCGCGCGCGAGGACATAGTCGATGAACTCGTTGCCGTCGACGTCCCAGACGTGCGAACCTTCGCCGCGCTCGTAGAACAGCGGCAGCGGATGCCAGTTCTTGCGGACGTTGCTGTGGATGCCGCCCGGGCAGGTCTTGCACGCCCGCTCGTACAGCGCCTTGGACTTCTCGAACTTCATGACAGCGTGATCTCCTTGCCGGTCTTGCTCGACTCATACGCGGCCAGGGCGGCCGCGACCGCCTGCCGACCGTCCCAACCCGTCACCGGTGGTGTCCGCTTGGCGGCGACGGCATCGATGAAGGCCTGGCATTGTAGCGTGTACGACTCGAGTCGGACGGGGTCGAGGAAGCCCTGGCCCGCCCAGTCGATGGGCTCTTGGGTCTCGATGAGCTTCCACTCGCCGTCGGTGGCCATGCGGAGCTCGCCGTAGCCGTCGAGGTCGATCAGACCTTTTTCGCCGACGATCCATGCGGCGTATTGCGATCGCGGGAACGACGGCTTGGGCAAATCAAAACTGCTCCACAGGTGACAGGGCGTGCCGTCGGTCAGCGACATGGTCACCATCGACGTGCCCTCGACCTCGGCGTTGGGGAAGTTCATGCACTTGGCGTAGACGGTGCGGATGTCCTGGCCGGTGAACCAACGAAGCATGTCGAAGTTATGGATAGCGTGACCGAAGAGCGTGCCGAGGTTGGCCGCGTCGCTCTGCCACGCGGGCAGGCCCTCCAGGCCGGTCGGCACGAGGGCGAACGACTGGAACTGGCGGACGCGTCCGATCGCGCCCTCGTCGATCAGCTCTTTGGCACGGCGGCAGCACTTCCGCGAGCGCTGGCTGAACGAGATGCTGCTGAGCACGCCGGCCTCGTCGCACGCGGCGAGGATCGCGTCGCAGTCGGCCACCGAGCAGGCCATGGGCTTTTCGATCAGCACGTGCTTGCCGGCCTTGGCGGCGGCGATGGCCTGCTCGGCGTGGACGTTGTGGGGCGTAGCGATGAAGACCGCGTCGACGTCGTCGCGCCCGACGAGGTCGTCGACGGACGACGCGAGGTCGACGCCGTAGTCTTTGGCGAGCTGCTCGGCCCGCGAACCCACGGCCACGGCGCGGACGGCCGCGCCCTTGCACAACTTGGTGATCGTCTCGGAAAACGTCCGCCCCATGAACCCCGAGCCGAGGATGCCGATGCCGATGTCGCTCATTGTGTGTCCTCCTCGTTTGTCCCGCCTTCGTCGGCCTCGTCAGGGACCCTTCCGCCCTCAGGCGGAGCGCTCCGAGCCAGTTCGAGCGCGGCCTTCGACGGACCGCTCTTCCTGGCGACGACGCCGCCACCGACGAGCAGGATCAGACCGATCGCCAGGGCCAGACCGAACGCCAGTCCCTCGCGAACCCACGGTATGACGCCCAACATCATCGCACCGATCAAAGCCGTCGAGATGCCGACCACGCCAAAGGGCGAGATGGCGCCCTTCTGCCCCGGCTCCATCGGCGGGACATCGCCCTCCATCTGGCCTACGGGCACGTACAGCCGTTCCATGAATCCCTCGGCCGCCTCGCGCTCCGACTCCGTGCGCCGAGACCCCCAACTCACGACGAGCATCGCCAGGATGGTCGAGGTCGCCGTGCTGAACAGCAGCAGATTCTCCTTCCGCCACACCGCGCCGAACAACTCCCCTTCCTCGGGGCCCCAGATGAACAGCGACAGCCCCGTCGTGATGCCGGCCATGAAACCGGCCAGCGTCCCCGCGTTCGTCATCCGGCTCGACAGCAGCCCCAGCAGCATGGGGATGGCCACCGGCGCGGTCGCGATGCTGAAGAGCTTGACCATGTTGCGGAACATGTCCTCGCCGCTGCCGGCGCTGAACAGGAACGCCAGCCCCAGCGCGATGACACCGATCAGCAGCGTCATGAGCCGGCCGACGGTGACCAACGTCCGCTGCGACGCCTTGGGATGGATCAGCCGCCGGTAAACGTCGTTGGTCAGCACGCTGGCGCAGACGTTGTAGTCGCTGCTGAGCATCGACATCGTCGCCGAGAACATGGCCGCGATGACCAGCCCAAGCATGCCGGCCGGCAGCAGGTTGACGCATAGAGCCGGATACACCGCCTTGTCCTCGATACCGGGCAGGAACTGCCGGGCGGCCATCGCCGGGATGAACATCAGCGGCGGCGTGATGATGTTGAGCGCGACGACGAGCCAGCCGACCTTCCGCGCGTCGGTCTCCTTCGGCACGCAGTAGTACCGCTGGATAAGCTGCCACTGGACGCTGCTGTAGGCCAGCGTGAACAGGACCATGTTCGAGGCGATGTAGATCGGACTGAACTGCGGTTGGGTCAGGTTGAAGAAGCCCTCGGGCGAGTTGTTGATGAACCCGCTCACGCCGCCGGTCTTCATCAGCGCCAGGGGCAGCAGCACGACGATCGCCGCGGCCATGACCACGAACTGGATGAAGTCGGTAACGGCCACGGCCCAGAGACCGCCCATGAACGTGTAGGCCAGCATGATCAGGCCCGACCAGAGCATGCTCTGACCCAACGGCAGGCCCAATCCGACCGAGATGAACGTCCCGATGGCCACCAGCTTAAAGGCATCGTCGATGATCTTGACCGGGATGCCCTGCCACGCGAAGAGCTGGCGCACGCCGGCCCCGTAGCGCGTCTCCAGGTACTCGACCGGGCTGTCGATCCGCGCCCGACGCCACCGGCTCGCGAACAGCAGCACGCCGATGATGGTGGCCGGGATCGTCACCCAGAACAGCGTCACCGCGACCCAGCCGTACTTGTAGGCCAGGGCCGAGTAGTACACGAACGCGAAGACGCTGAAGCTCGACATGTAGAACGACACGCCGCTGAGCCACCAGGGGATGTTGTTGCCGCCGCTGAAGTAGTCCTTCATCCCTTTCATGTAGCGGTAGAAGTACGCGCCGATGCCGAGCATCAGCACGAAGTAGGCGACCAGGATGAATAGATCCGGCCCGCCCAGGTTGCTCTCGCGGAGAATCCGCGCGATCACTCCCTCGGCCGGGGCGGTCGTCTGGGCGAGCAACCCCGCCGCGCCGCCGGTCGCCGCCAGCCAGCCCGTTTCGATACCGCCTACGCTTGCTGTCATTTCGTCACCGATGCCTCGATCTTTTTGAGTTCGTCCAGATGCTTGCAGGCCGCGTCGACGTCGCCCGCTCCGTAGGCCACGTCGAGGTCCTTCAGCGCAAGCAGCAACTGCCACGCGTAGATGCTGCTCTTGGTCTTCTTGGCCTTGGCCAGGCCGAGCCGCCGCAGCTCGTCCTGATGCGTCTTGGCCAGCACCGCGTTGGCCTTGGTCGTGATGTGGTATCGCAGATCCTGGTAGTGCAGCTCGCGGACGACGTCCTGCACGTAGCGCCGCTCGTTGTCCGAGCCGGTCTTCATGGCCTTAGCCAGCCCCTCCGGCACCGTATAAGGATGGATCTCGCCCATCGCCTTGAGCAGCTTCTCGTTCGCGGCGATCGCCTCCGGCAGCATCTGCTTGGTGGTGAACTCGACCAGCTTATCGTAGTCGAAGGGCAGACGCTCGGCCCTCTCGTCACAGACGTGCGTCACGCGGAGCGGCGCGACGCTCTCGGCCGAGTAGACCTCCCACCGGTCGAAGTAGCCGTTGTCGTCGGTGTCGAACATGCGGACCTCGCCGATGGCCTTCTGTCCGCCGAAGTGACCGATCTGGATCCATCCCTCGCTCGCGCCGACCAGGTGGATGCGTCGGTCGACGCCGCTGTAGTAGAGCTCGCGCTTCGACGACGGCGTGCCGCGCCACTCGCGCCGCATGTTCCAGCGCTGGCACGGCCCGCCGGTGTTGCCCATGAAGCGGCGCTCCCAGACCCAGAACACGCCCTCCCAGCGGCGGTCCTTCGAAGGGGCCGACATGTGCCCGAGCCGCACGGTGTCGTCCTCCTGCTCGTACCAACTGAAGCCGGTCTCTCGGGCTTCGTAGGCGTCGCTGATGCCGCGGAGCTTCTCGAACGGCGTTACGCGGAGGGTCTGCGGCGGGCGGCGTTTGGGGCTGTAGTGCTCCATGCCCGGATAGTCGTACGGCGCGGCCCCGACTAGGTTGAACCCCATCTCGTAGTGCAGCGGCATGCCCTTGCGGGAGCCGTTGTCGACGTCGAACCCGTAGCGGATGTTGACGATGCCCATGCGGCGCATCGCCGGCATCCACGGGCCCCGGTAGCGGCCGGCATCGTTGGCGTAGTCCGGGTCGACGGTCAGGTCGTAGCCGATAGGCACGGCGCTGCAGCGAACGACGACTTCGCTCTGGTTGTCGCCGTCGGTGTCGTAGAACGCGAACGGGCATTCGCTGACGGGCACCCACACGCCCTTCTCGGGATTGAACTTGTTCATGAAGATCATGGCGTTGCCGTACGGGTCGGCGTGGAAGAAGTTGCCCGCGTACTCGTAGCCGGTGAGGTTCCACATGTGGTTGTCGTCGTCGTAGTCGATGCCGGCCCAGACTTGCCGGAGCTCGCCGTCGACGAAGTAGCGGATGTCCATCCGGTCCGGATCGTGGTCGCCGTCGTCGTCGATCCAGTCGAGCATGCGATCGACCACGCCGTCGCCGCCGTAGTCCGCCACGTAGCAGTCGCTGTCGCCGTCGCCGCCCTTGGCAAGACTACCGTCGGCGTCGTCGTCGAGCACCCACACGATGGCCTCGATCGGCTTGCGGCCGCGTGGACGGAGCTTCTCGCGACGGACCAGCATGCGGCCCTTGGCCTCGCCCTCGGCGTCGATCAGGAACGACTCGCCGACCTTCAGCCCCTTGGCCCGGGCGAACCATGGCTTGTCGGCGATGGTCAGCTTGCCCTCGGGCGTCAGGGCGGTCTGCTGCATCCACCACGGGCCTTCGGCGCCCTGGCCTGCCGTCATCGACTTGGGCGCTTCGGCCAGGACCGCCGAGGAGGTCAGCAGAGCCCAGGCTGCGATCGCGACGCATGGATTCGTTCGATGGCATGTCATGATGGATCGGTCCTTTGCTGGCCGCCGGGCGAGACGGCGGCGGTTCGTATCCCCTGCGCTGTCTCAGTGCTACACGTGGAAGCGAGATTGTATCGGCACCGGCGCCGGGGCTCAAAGGGTCGGTTGCGGGATTTGCTTGCCCTGAGCGGCGGGCCGGCCATAATGACCCGGCGGCGCAAGCCAGAGCACCAACGCTGGCAGCAACAACGGCAACGCAACGTGGAGACACCGATATGCATGCACACACGTCCAGGCGTCAAACGTCCTTGAAAATCGGCATCGCCTGTCTCGCCTGGCTGATCCTCGCATCGGCCGGCACGGTCATCGCGGAGGAGACGGGCCAGTCGGCGCCCCAGCCCCCGCCGAAGATCATCGACGCGGCGACGTTCCCGTCGCTGCAGGCCGCGTTCGACGCCGTGCCCGCATCGGGTGGATTGGTCCAGCTGCCGCCGGGGCGTTTCGAGCTGACCGAACCGCTGGTGCTCGAGCGCGGCGACACCCGCATCGTCGGCTGCGGCGGGGCGACACACCTGGTGAACAAGAACGAGAAGGGCCAACCGGCGCTCGTCCTGCGCGCCCCGGGTCGCGACAAGAACCCCAAGGCCTATGCGTGGCGGGTCCAGGTGGCGGACTTCCGGATCAGCGGCAACCCCAAGAGCGGCGACGGGCTCCGCGCCGAGCACATCAACGAGATCTACATCCACGGGCTCAGCGTCGACCACAACGGCGGGCACGGTATCCACATGATCGACTGCCTCGAGGACCCCCGGCTGAGCGATTCGATCATCACCTACAACGCCAAGGCCGGTGTGAACATTGTCGCGGGGCACGACATCGTCGTCAGCGCGAACCAGTTCGAGGAGAACCAGGACGCCCTGCGCTGCATCAACAGCTACAACCTCTGCATGACGGGCAACAACCTCGACGACCACCTCCGCCACGGCGTGGTGATCGAGAACACGTACGGCTCGGTGGTCTCGGGCAACATGATCGAGGAGTGCAGGGGCGTGGCCATCATCCTCGATCGCAACTGCTACGGCATCACGCTGAGCGCGAACGTCATCGCGCACGACTTCGGGGGCGGGATCGACTTGCGCGACGCCCACGGCTGCTCGGTCTCGGCCAACACGTTCGTGCTCGATCGCTCGCCCGTTCGCGGCGTGCGGGTCGGGCCGAAGAGCGGTCGAATCGCGATATCGGGCAACAGCTTCTGCAACAGCTACATCGGCGAGGGCAGCCGACGCCAGAAGAGCGACGACCCGGCCGAGGGCATCCTGCTGGAGAAGACCAGCGACGTGGCCATCACCGGCAACACGTTCTCGGGTCTGAGCCACGAGGCCGTCAAGGCCGTGGGGCCGTGCCAGCGGATCGTCATCGTCGGCAACACGGTGGTCGAGGTCTCCCGGGCCGAGCCCGGCAAGCACAAGGCCTTCGACGTGCCCGAGGCGGACGTCGATACCAACCACAACAAGATCCACGAGGGCAAGCCGGCTAAGCCGTAAGGACGGGCTCTCGAACCGGATCGCATCCTCGTCGCTGCGATCTCGTCTTGCGGACCCTCCCCGGAGTCCGCGTAGAGACGTACTCCTCAGGAAGAGGTGGGCCGCCCTCTTCAGCGCGCATAGAATGAGGTAGACCGAGGCTACGCGGGCCGCATCCAACCCATGGATCGCCGTCAACGGCCGACGCCCTGACCGCGATCGAAGGGAGGCCATCTATGCCGTGCCAACACCACACCCTGCAGGTCCGGCGAGACAGAGACGCCCGAGCCTTTACGCTGATCGAGCTCCTGGTGGTCGTCGCGATCATCGCGCTGTTGATCTCCATCCTGCTGCCCTCCCTGAGCAAGGCCCGCGCCCAGGCGAGGACGACCCTATGCGGCTCACGGATCAGCCAGTTGGCCAAGTCGATGCTGATCTACTCCGAAGACTACGGCGAGACCCCACCGTTCACGGGCCGCGGCTGGGAGAACCACGACGACGTCGACGAGAGCGAGTGGCCTGGCGGATCGGGCATGACGTTGGCCGACTGGGCCTACGCCGAAGACTGGATCATGCCGCAGATGCCCGACTATTGGGCGACGGAGGAGACGTTCTGGCCCGAAGACGTCGCCCGGCTTCGCAACGGTTCGCTGTTCGACTACACCCGGTTTGAGACGTTGTACCGTTGTCCCGAGTTCGAGCGTGCCGCTCAGGGGCAGAAGTCGCAGACGGCGTTCAACTACTCCCGGTCGATCGGGGGACGGAAGCTCTGGCTGCCCGACGAACCCGAGGGCCAGCCCGGTTCGAAGTGGCGCGCGGCGTACGGAGGCGATTTCGGGGCGCCCGGGCCGATCGTCAAGCTCAGTGCCGTGTACGCCCCGGCTCGTGCGTGGCTGCTGATCGACGAATACTGGAGGCAGCACATCGCGGCCCCCATCGACGAGTTCTCGCCGCCGGACGATGCGTGGGTCTCCGGCGGCTGGATGGCCGCCGACCCGATGTACTACGCCCTCGGCGACGAGGTCGGCCGGTATCACGGACAGGCGATGAACAGCCCCGCCCCGGATTATCCTGACGGCACGCCGGTGCCGGAGGTCAAACGTGGCATGGTCGCGTTCTATGACGGCCACGCCGAGCTGGAGCTCGACATCCTGCCCGGACGAAATCAGAAGCAGCCCGCGCTGAACTTCCTCGATCCGGAAAGCCAGTTCTGGCACGCGTTTCGATGGTTCCTGGGCATGATCTTCACGGTGCGAGGCCGGACGATCGAGCTGGAGCAATTCACGGGCTGAGAGACTCACCCGGGGCCGAATGCTTCCTTCCCGCTAGCAGCCCAACACCTATTGACTCGGTCGGTCTCCCAGCTTCGGCCCCGCCGTCGGAGACGCGACGGTCAAGGCGCGTTGCCGTTCAAGGGCTCCAGCAAGACAGATCCCTGGCGGTCGCTGCTCTGATACAAGCCTCGCCCTCCTGATGGGAGCCTGCGAAAACGCGTGTGGCGAGGTACGAGGCGCAGGGCTCGCATGATGCAAGCGTCGGCACAAGCCACCACACCACCACCGCGGCGGTCGCCATCTGGGGAAGCGCTCGCCACAACCCCATGTTGTCTACGCCCAGGCGTTTGAATACCTCAAGAGGCCTTCCCGGACAGCCGACGATCTACGAAGTGGCCGCTTGCCCTTGCCGGACACTCGGGGCGGGCTATGATGGGGTTGATTTGCTCTGCATATCAGGCGGCCTCTCGGGGACGCACGCGACGATGGAACCAGCAGACAACGCTGAGGATCCCTCTGATGGGTACGCTTGATCGACTCATCCTTGAATGCCCACATTGCTCGACCAAGGTGGCGGTCCCGACCGCGGCGAGGGGTCGCAAGGCCAAGTGCGTGACGTGCTCGGCCACGTTCGAGATCCCCGCAGAGGATGGCGACCTGGTCGGTGCCGCCGCGGACGACCGCGCATCGGAGGTCGGTCAGGACGCGCAGCGACCAAGGGACGAGACCACCAAGGCTATGCCGCCGCTCGACGACGAGGACGACCTCGGCGACGAGGACGACGACCTCGGGGATGAGCCGGTCGACGACTTCGATCTGTTGACGGACGAAGACTTCGACGCCGAGGAACCGAACCTGCCGCCCAGGCCGGCCGCGGAGACCAAGCCCAAACAGGACGCGACCGATCCGGAGCTGATCGCGGCTCGCATCGAGGACGTGGCCAGAGAAGACCCTCCCGACATCGGCGGACCCGAGACGCCGGCCGAGGTCAAGCAGCTTCGTCGCGAGCGGCATCGGTTGTTGCTCGAGATCGGGCGCGAAGGGTATCAGGACATCCTCTCGAGCAGCTTCGCGGAGTTTCAGAAGCGGATCAAACGGACCGACAAGGCGATCCGCCGCGTCAAGGCCTGGCTCGATGCGGTACGACGGGCCAGCACCGAAACGAACAACCCGCTTCTCAAGGGCATGGACATGAACATCGATCCGTCCAAGAAGGTCGATGCCCTATGCGACCTGGAGCGGGAGCGCAACATGGCCCTTCGAGCCCTGGGCGAGGCGTTGATCGTCTCCGGCAGGCATCCCAAGCTCGGCGCCGAGCAGCGCGAGCGCGTCATGCAGATCGAGGAACGGCTCGAAGAGCTCGTTCCCGCGCCTCCCTCGAAGAAGGGGCTGCTCTCACGTTTCCGCAGCAAATAGGCCGCGATCGCGAGGGAAGCCTCGTGACAGCGGCGCCCCCATCAGCTCGGCGTAGCACGGGTCCCCACGAGATGGATGAAGAGGGTGTTGGTCGCCCCGGGCTCTCGCAACCGCGTGCCGGCCACGATCACGATCAGCTCGCCCTGCTCGCAGAGCCGCCGCTCGAGGAAGATCTGGTCGAGCTGTGAGAGCATGTCCTCGTCGTTGCCCGGGCGCGTGGCGTGCAGCGGCTCGACCCCGTAGAACAGGCACATCCGGCGGCACGTGCGTTCGTGTGAGCTGAGCCCGATGATCCGCTGGCTCAGCCGCCGTTTGCTCAGCAGCCGGGCGGTGAAGCCGCTCTCGGTCCACACCCCGACCATGTGACCGCCGAGCTGATCGACCAGGACCTGGGCCCCGTGCACGACCGCCCAGGTCACGCGCAGGCTCGAGGGGGCCTGACGCCGGTCGACGGCCCTCTCCGAGCGGGCGAGAAAGTCCTCGGTCTGGCGGGCCACGTTGTTCATGGCCTCGACGGCCCGAACCGGGTACTTACCGATGGACGTCTCGGCCGAAAGCATGACCACGTCCGCACCGTCGAGGATGGCGTTGGCCACATCGCTGACCTCGGCCCGGGTCGGCACGTGCGATTCCACCATGCTTTGCATCATCTGGGTGGCGATGATGACGGGCACGCTCGCCTGTTGGCACCGCAGAACGATGTCCTTCTGGATCAGCGGCACCTGAGCGGCGTCCATCTCCACGCCGAGGTCGCCCCGGGCCACCATGATCGCGTCGCTATGCTCGATGATCTCGTCGATGTGCTCGACGGCCTCGGGCTTCTCGATCTTGGCGATGACGCCCAAGCTGCTGTGCCGTTCCTTGAGCTCGCGCCGCAGCTCATAGATGTCCTCGGGGTCTCGAACGAACGAGAGGGCCAGGTAGTCGAGGTCCTGGTTGATGGCCCACTGGAGGTCCCTGTGGTCCTTCTCGGTCAGCGAGGGCGTGGACACGTGCGTGTCCGGGACGTTCACGCCCTTGTTGCTGTGGAGGACGCCCCCGA
Source organism: uncultured Planctomycetales bacterium (assembly GCA_964622545.1). GTDB lineage: Bacteria > Planctomycetota > Phycisphaerae > UBA1845 > JAFGLZ01 > JAFGLZ01. Next base: position 237,830 of record CAZUQM010000006.1, read on the forward strand.
CCTCCACGCGGCAGGTCAGCTCGTCGTCGGATTTGCCGATCACACGGAACTGTATCAGCCCGTCGTCAATCAAAATCCGGTGATCGACCTCGGCGTCATCGACGAGCGCGGGATGGTTCGTGCAGATCCGCTCAGGCGTGCCGACGCACGAACCGCGCTGAACGGCGATCTCGCCGCCGGCGTGGACCAGACAGGCCCCATCGGTGATCTCGCCGATGCGGATCTTCGGCCCGCACAGGTCGCCGACGACGGCCACCGTGATGCCGAGCTCGCGCGCGATGCGACGGACGCGCTCGAGCGCGACGGTGTGCTCGGACAGCGTCCCGTGCGAAAAATTGAGCCGCACCGCGTCGAGACCGGCCTGGAACATGTCGGCCAAGGTGTCGTCGTCGACGCACGCGGGACCGACCGTGGCTAGGATCTTGGTCTTGATCATGAGGAGGGATTGTCCGACAGACCGACGGGAGGATCAACCGGCCAGCCGGCTTTTTCATCTTGGGCGCCGGAGCTTGCCTTCTTGACAGAATCAGCTAAGATAGACGGTTTGCAACAGTGGCGAAAAAGCGCCTAGGCCGTCCTCAAGGAAGCACATTTGGGGAGAGGGCTCCTTGGCAGAACACAACGGGAAGTACATCCAAGTCCGTGGCGCCCGGCAGCACAACCTCCAGGGCGTCAACGTCGACATACCTCGCGACCAACTGGTGGTGATTACGGGCCTTAGCGGCTCTGGAAAGTCGTCACTAGCGTTCGACACGCTCTATGCCGAGGGACAGCGCAAGTACGTCGAGTCGCTGACGGCCTATGCGCGCCAATTCCTTGAGCAAATGCAGAAGCCCGACGTCGAACGGATCGAGGGCCTGCCCCCGACCATCGCCATCGAGCAGCGAGCGGGCACGGCCAGTCCGCGAAGCACGGTCGCCACGACCACAGAGATCTACGACTACCTCCGCCTGCTGTTTGCCCGCGTGGGGCAACCCCACTGCTGGGTGTGCGGTAATGCCATTCAGGCCCAAACGGTTACGAACATCGTGGACCAGATCCTCGCCCTGCCCATGGGGGCAAGGCTCATGGTGCTCGCGCCAATCATCCGCGGTCAGAAGGGCGAGCACAAGGACGTCTTCAAGCGGATCCAGCGCGAGGGGTTCGTGCGGGTCCGCGTCGATGGCGACATCTTCGAAGTCAAGAGCCCGCCGGAACTTAGCAAGCGCAAGAAGCACCAGATCGAGGCCGTCGTCGACCGCGTGATCCTCAAGCCCGACATCCGGAGCCGCCTGACGGATTCGGTGGAGCTGGCCCTGAGCCTGACCGACGGGCTGCTCATCGTCACGCACAATCTGCCCGAGGAGGACGAAGGCGAACCGGTCTGGCACGACAAGCTCTACTCGACCCGCTATGCCTGCCCGACGCACCCGGACGCGAATCTCGAGGAGCTGAGCCCCCGCTTGTTCAGCTTCAACAGTCCCTATGGGGCCTGTCCGGAATGCGACGGGCTGGGGACGATTCTCGAGTTCGATCGCGACCTGATCGTGCCCGATCAGAGCCTGTCGTTGGAACAGGGCGCCATTGACGCGTGGCGGCGCGGCGGCAAGCGAATGAACATCGCCTACAGCCGGCTGCTCAAGGAGTTCTGTGAGGCCTTTGACGTCTCGCCCCACACGCCCTACCAGAACCTTTCGGCCGAGGCCCGCGAGATCCTGCTGACGGGCACGACCACGGAGGAGGCCGAGAAGTACGGCGCGGAATTCGAGGGCGTGATCCCCAACCTCCAGCGGCGATGGGAGTCGACCGACAGCGAATACGTCAAGGCACGGCTGCACAGCTATCTGTCCGAGCAACCGTGCCGGACCTGCAAGGGGGCGCGCCTGCGTCCCGAGGCCCTGGCCGTCACCATCAGCGACGATGCGGAAGAGGGCGGCCGCAATATCGCCGACATCACCCGCCTCAGCATCGAGCATGCGTTGGACTTCTTCGAGCACCTCGAGCTGAGCGGCGAGCGCCAGGTCATCGCCCAGCAGGTGCTGCGGGAGATCCGGCAGCGGCTGCGGTTCATGCTGGACGTGGGCATCGGCTACCTGACGCTCGACCGCGCCAGCGCGACGCTGTCGGGCGGGGAGGCCCAGCGGATCCGGCTGGCCACGCAGGTCGGCAGCGGGCTGGTCGGCGTGTGCTATGTCCTGGACGAACCGACCATGGGCCTTCACTCGCGGGACAACGCCAAGCTGATCGCTACGCTGCGCAGGCTGGCCGACATCGGCAACACCGTGATGGTGGTCGAGCACGACGAGGAGACGATCCGCGCCGCGGACCATCTGGTCGACATCGGCCCGGGGGCCGGCCCGCACGGTGGCAGGGTGGTCGCTCAAGGCCGGATTGAGGAGATCATGGCCAGCCCCGAGAGCCTGACCGGGCAGTACCTCACGGGCGAACTGAAGATCCAACCACCGCGGAAGCGCCGAAAGATCGTGCCGAGCAACGCCATCGAGCTGGGCGGCGCCTCGGAGAACAACCTCAAGAACCTGACGGTCCGCTTCCCGCTGGGCGTGTTCACGTGCGTCACGGGCGTCAGCGGCTCGGGCAAGAGCAGCCTGGTGACCCAGACGCTGCTACGGGCACTGAGGCGTCGGCTCGACAGCACGGGCGACAAGCCCGGGGCGTATGAGGTGCTGGTCGGGGCGTCGCGCGTCGACAAGGTCGTCGAGATCGATCAGTCGCCCATCGGACGGACGCCGCGGAGCAACCCGGCCACGTACACGGGCGTGTTCGACCTGATCCGCCAGCTCTATGCCAAGACGCGTGAGGCCAAGATCCGCGGGTACCAGGCGGGGCGATTCAGCTTCAACGTCAAGGGCGGCCGGTGCGAGGCCTGTCAGGGACAGGGCCTCAAGAAGATCGAGATGCACTTCCTGCCGGACGTGTACGTCGTCTGCGACGAGTGCAAGGGCACGCGCTACAACCGTGAGACGCTCGAGATCCGCTACCGCGGCAAGAACATCGCCGACGTGCTCAGCATGACCGTCGAGGAGGCCATCGGCTTCTTCGACAGCTTCGCCAAGATCAAGGCGCTTCTGCGGACGCTGTCGGACGTGGGGCTGGGTTACATCGCGCTCGGTCAATCGTCGACGACGCTGTCGGGCGGCGAGGCCCAGCGGGTCAAGCTCGCCAGCGAGTTGGGCAAGCCCGCCAACGGCCACTCGCTGTACATTCTTGACGAGCCGACCAGCGGGCTGCATTTCCACGACATCCAGAACCTGGTCAACGTGCTCAACCGGCTGGTCGACATGGGCCACTCAGTGCTGGTCATCGAGCACAACCTCGACGTGATCAAGATGGCCGACTGGATCATCGACCTCGGCCCCGAGGGCGGCGACGACGGCGGCTTGATCGTGGCCGAGGGCAGCCCGGAACAGATCGCGGCCCACGGGACCAGCTACACGGGCCAATACTTGCGACCCCATCTCGACGTCCGTCAGCGCAAGAGCGGCTAGTGCCTCACGCCGACGGTGACGCGCCTCGCCGGACAGCCGACCCGTAGAGCCATGCCCCGACACCCGCCAGCAGAACGATGCCGGGCCAACTCCCGATCGGGTCCGCCAGGATCGCAAGCACGTCGGGTCGTCCGCTGACGACAATGGGAATCGCCAGGACGATGCCGACCAGCGCCTCCCCCGTGATCAGTCCCGACGCCAGCAAGAGCCCGCTCTGGTCCGAGGAGGGTTCGTCCGGTGGAGTCGCTTCGTGTCGGGCCTGCCGCCGTCGCATGACGAGCGCCTTGATCAAGCCGCCGGCGAAGATGGGCACGGCCAGTTGGAACGGCAGATAGAACCCGATCGCGACGGCGAGCACGGGCGTCCGAAAGGTGCTGCCGCGAGCCTCGAGCCATCGGTCCAGGGCGAGGACGCCGGACGCGACGCCGGCTCCGATCCCGACGAATCGCCAGGGCAGACCGCCGCCAAACACGCCCCGGGCGACCGAGGCCATCAGGTTGGCCTGGGCGGCGATGAGCGGGCTGTCCTTGGCCGAGCTGTGCCCCTTGAAGCCGTAGGCCTCGAGCAGCAGCATCAGGATCGGGGCCATCACCAGTGCCGCCGAGGCCGTGCCGATCATCTGCATGACCTGCTGCTTCCAGGGCGTGGCGCCGACGAGGTGGCCGGCCTTGAGGTCCTGCATGGTGTCGCCGGCGATGGCGGCCGCGCAGCAGACCACGCTGCCGACGACAATGGCGGCCGCCGGACCGTTGGCCGCGTCCTTGCCCATCAGGGCGACGAGCATCAACGACGCCACGACCACCGTGGCGATCGTCACGCCCGAGATGGGGTTGTTCGACGAGCCGACGAGCCCGGCCATGTAGCCCGCCACGGCCGAAAACAGGAAGCCCGTCACGAGCATGGCCGCCGCCATCGGCACCGAAACCGAGACCTGCTGCACGAAGACCTGGTAGACGATCAGGATCGGCACGACGGCGGCGACCGTCAGGACGACCACGAGGTTCATCGGTAGGTCTTGCTCGGCCTTGGCGATGGTTTCGCCGCCCGCGGCGCGGCGGTAGGCGTCGAGTCCGGTCCGGACGCCACGGACGAGTGAACCGCGGAGGTGGACGATCGTCCACAGCCCGCCGACCAACATGCCGCCCACGCCGATGTAGCGCGTTTGCGTCGACCAGAGACGGTGGGCGAAGTCGACGGCCGGGACCGGCGAGCCGTCCTCGACCGGCCAGGGCGATTGCACCGCGCAGATCGGGATCGCAATCAGCCAGTTGCCGAGCCCGCCGAGGAAGATCAGGACGGCGATGTTGAGCCCGACGATGTAGCCGACCGACAGCAGCGCCGGGCTCAGGTTCGAACCGACGTAGGCGATCGATCCGCCGACGCGGGCGCCGGTCTCGAACACGCCCGACCAGATCCGTAGGCCCGACTCGCCGAGCTTGAACAGCCCGCCGACGACGGCCGACTGAGCGATGAGGCCCAAGGCCCTGCCGCCGCGCTGGCCACTGCGGAGGACCTCGGCCGTCGCGACGCCCTCGGGGAAGTGGAGCTTCTGCTCGAGGATCAGCGAGCGTCGCAGCGGGATCGTGAACAGCACGCCGAGCATACCGCCGAGCGCCGCGATGAGCGTGACCCAGAGGACGTCGAAGTCGGTCCAGAAATCGAGGATCACCAGCGCCGGCAGCGTGAAGATCACGCCGGCCGCGAGCGACTCGCCCGCCGAGGCAGCCGTTTGGACGATGTTGTTCTCGAGGATGCCGCCACGTCGCAGGATGCGGAGGATGCCCATCGAGACCACGGCTGCGGGTATGCTGGCCGAGACGGTCATGCCCGCGAACAGGCCGAGATAGGCATTCGCCCCGGCCAGGACGACCGACAGCACGATACCGAGGACGACCGCACGGACCGTGATCTCAGGCGCACCGGTTGGCTCGGACATGGTGGCGGATCGTAGCCGATCGGAGGGAGTGATGACAGCCCGAGTCAGACGCTATCGGTATGATCAGCATCACAGACTGGTATTGTCGCCCATCTTGATGTCGGTCACTCAAAAGGCAGAAGGGCACAGCGGGCCTGTACGTCGTTGTTGTTCTCCGCATCTAAACGGATAGCAGAATCTCACGTTACGGTACCTGACTGATGGGCCATAACGTTGATGACATCGTTCGTGTTCTCACGCTGCAGGAAGCTTCTCAGCGCTTTCTGGAGATCTTCCTTGGTATCGCAGCGTTCAAGGTCTTCGTCGTACAGGTCGAGGTTCACCGGCAGACCTGCGCCGGGAACGTGTGCTCGCAGGAGGATGTGCTCCAGACTTCCCGTCGCGGGTGCAAGCACGATTCGGTACTCCTGTCCGAGATTCGTAACGAAACCCGGCACGCGCGCGCAACGGACCCGGTTGTTCGCATAATCCTGGATGGCCGCGCAGAAAGCATCGAGTACCTCAAGCACCTCGGCCATAGACCCGGTAGATGCCGCAGACATCTTGAGGTCGCTCAGAAAGTCGTCGCGCAAGCTGTTGTCTGGAGCCATCACAAAACTCCTTGCCGTTCAACACTCAAATTCCGCTACGATCGCACTGTGGTCCGAGCACTGGTTTACCGGCCGCACGATTCGAACAGAGCCTTCTTTGATTATAACCCGGCCGCCCCGCAACATGCGCTTCGTCACCAAGATTTGATCCCACATGGTCCAGCCGTTGTTCGAATCAAAGGTCCCGATGTCCCGAGAAGGTGCGTAGCCATTGACCCGGGCCTGCTCCCAAGACTCCGGTTCGCCCAACAGTCGCCACATAGGGTTGTAGAAGTACGCAAGCCGGTTCCGCTCACGGAGGACCAGGGCCCGTTCTCGCACAGCCTTGAGTTTGTTGGGACGTAGCTGGGATTTGAATGGCCTGTCGCCGGGTTCGCAGTTGAAATCGCCCACCAACAGCATCTCGTCGCTTGTTCGGCTGGCATCACCCAAATAGAACTCGCCGATTTGTCTTGCGCTCTCCATGCGCTGTGGCTCGGACGCAAGCTCGCCGCGCTGGTATTGCGACTTCCAATGATTCACCACAAACCAGAAAACACCGCGAGTACCTCTTCGTAATTGCAGCTGCACGGCCATCCATTTCAACCGAGACGAGTCATGCGGCCCGGTTCTGATTCCAGCTGTTGTGCGGCTAAACGTCTCCTCCTTGAACAGCGTAGCGAGCCCCGTCTCCGTACTCGCCTGACGGCCGCACCAAATCACCTTAACCGAGTCTCTGCTTGACTCCGGTTGATAAGGTCGGTATATGTTAGGTATTAC
>CAZUQM010000007.1:0-3635 GCA_964622545.1 uncultured Planctomycetales bacterium
CGGCGCCACGGGCCCCGCGCAGGTCGAAAAGCGAATCGGGTTCGCTTATCTTGGGCCTAGGTACATTCTCTGTGACGTCGGCCAGCGCAACGGTAACGATCCGGGATTCCTGTGTGTTTGATCTCGAGAGCCATTTGGAGGCGTCAGTCGGGTCCGAGTTTCACATGGTTGGTGCCTCGTTCGTCAACGCCAGCGTCGACCCGGACGCCCTGGCGGACCTAGGCAACCTTCGGCTCGCCTTCGAGGGTGAGGGGTCCCAGCCTTGCCTGTTCGAGGTAGCCGGCAAAGACCTCGGTTCGACGACGGAGGGATTCACATCCAACTTCGTCTTAGGTGAACTCGCCATGTTGGACGACGAAGTATGCTGCGTGCAGCTCGTCGACGACCACGAGAATCGTCCCGTCTGGACGGGCCCCGAAGCCCTCTATGTCAACCAGCTCGAGCTTGGACCTCATGCCCATCTCGACTTAAACGGTTTCAACCTTTACTACCTCAATGGCTCGATAGATCCGTCGGCGAGCATTAGCTACGGTGGTGGTTCGCTCACACGCGTCCCGGAACCGGTGACGCTGGGTTTGATGGCGCTGGCAACTGCGGTCGGGCTGACCCGGCAGCGAAAAGGCCCTCGCTGAGCGAGCAGTCTGGCGCGCCCCGCAGTCGCGCTCACTCGAACAGCTCGAGCTGGTCCTTGTCGACCACGCGGCTGTCGAACGTCCCGCCGGCGGTGGTGGTCTGGATGCGGTCGCCGTCGTGGACCTGGTCCGGGTTCGTGACGATCCGACCCTCGCGCCGGAGACGCGTGATGCTGAAACCGCGCCGCAGGATCGCCTCATGGCCCGAGGCACGCAGCCTGGCGGCCAGGGCATCGAGATCGCGAACGAACTGTCGGTGCTGGGCCACGGTCGCGCGGGCGAGCTGCCGCTCGATATGGTCCGTCCGGTCGATCGCGCGGCGCAGGGCATGCCTCGGCGAGACGTCCTGCAACCGGCGCCGCGCCCGCTCCAGCGAGCGCTCCGCCTGCACGTTCCGCGCCCCCTGTGCCCAGCGAAGCCGGTGCGTTACCGCGTCCAAACGCCGCGACCGCTCGTGCAGCACCGTCTGAGGATGGATCGACCGGACAGCCAGCTCACAGCGGTGCAGCGCCGTCCGCGCCTCGTCCATCCGCCGCGCGAGGGCGTGGTCCTGCCGGGCGCCAAGCTCGTCCAGCTCCTGCTCACACCGGCGGATCAACGAGACCGGTCGCCGGAACAGCTCGCATCGCTCGACGGCCGTCAGGTCACGCCTCGCCAGATCAAGCCGGTGCCCCATCGCGCGCCGCAGCCGAGCCTGATCGTCGTCCACCGCCTCCAGCAGCTCGCTCAGCATCGGCACGGCCAACTCGGCCGCGGCCGTCGGCGTGGCCGCGCGGACGTCGGCCACCAGGTCGCTGATCGTCACGTCCACCTCGTGACCGACCGCGCTGATGATGGGTAGACGGCACGCGAAGATCGCCCGGGCCACGACCTCCTCGTTGAACGCCCAAAGATCCTCCAGGCTCCCGCCGCCTCGCCCGACGATCATCAGGTCGACCCCGTCAAGCCGGTCGGCCTGACGGTCGATCGCACCGATCGCCTGGGCGATCTCGGCCGCCGCCCCCTCGCCCTGAACGCGCACCGGATAGATCAACACGTCCACACACGGGTAGCGCCGGCCGACCGTCCGAAGGATGTCACGGACCGCCGCGCCGTTCTCGCTCGTCACGACGGCGATCCGGTCCGGGTACGCCGGCAGCGGCCGCTTGCGAGCCGGATCGAACAACCCCTCCGCCTGCAGCTTCTCGCGAAGCTGCCGGAAGGCGAGCTCGAGCTCGCCGATGCCCTTCGGCTCGAGCTTGGTCACGTAGAGCTGGACCTGGCCGCGGGGTTCGTAGACGTCGATGCCGCCGGTGGCCAGCACCTCCATGCCGTCCTCCGGCCGGAAGCGGAGCTTGCCCGCCGCCGATCGCCACATCACGCAGCGGACCTCGCTGTCGGCGTCCTTCAGCGTGAAGTACACGTGCCCGCTGGCGGGTCGAGCCAGGTTGCTGATCTCGCCGGCGACGACGAGCCGCGGCGGCAGATGGTCGACCAGGGCCTGGCGGATCATCTGCGTCAGCCGCGCGACGGTGATGGCCCCGTCCCCGCCGGCCTTGCCGCCGTCGGGCGGCTGGGCGAGCGGCAGCTCGTCCTTGGGTACGTCGATGCGCCGTGGGTCGAACGGTCTGCGGGCCATGACTTGCTTCCGGATCGGGTCGGGCTGACCCAGGTGTTGACGGACCGTCAAACCCGTACAAACAAAGGTACGGTCCGACAAGCGCGCCGTCTGCGAGCCCGCAACCTACGCTTGCCGGCTTGACGGATCAAGTCACGGAAGGGGTCCCCGATCTCGGAAAGGGTTTCTTACGTCGTTTCCATTGTGCTATCCTGGACGTAGTGGGACGGGGCCTGCGTCGCGTCATCGGCGTGAGGTGTTTGGACGACCATTTCAGGAACCGGTTGGGAACGTCATCTCCCTCTTCGCGGAAGACGCCCGTCACAGTGAGGAGAACGTCATGGCGAGCCGTGGAAGGTCTGATGGCGTTGTCTGTGCTGCCGCCCTGATCTCGCTGATGTCGGGGCCGGTCGCCCTGGCCGAGGTCGAGTACGCGGTGACGGAGCTCCACTCGCCAGAGGGGTGGGGCGTCCTGTTTCCCTACGATGTGAACGATTCGGGCCAGGTCGTCGGCTACATGCAGGATTCGATCGGACACAATCATGCGTTCCTCTGGGCCGATGGCGTGCTGACCGCGCTGGCGGGTCTCGACGGTACGGAGAGCCAAGCCAACGCGATCAACAACCACGGCCTGATCGCCGGTTACGCCGAGAACGCCGCCGGCGAGCGACGGGCCGTTCTCTGGGACAACGGGGGGCCACCAACCGACCTCGGCCTGCTTCCCGGACACACCGAAGCGAGCGCCGAAGACCTGAACGACAGCGGCCAGGTCGTCTGTCAGGCCTTCAACGATCCCACGTGGGGGCCCTTCCAGTCCTTCCTGTGGCAGGACGGCCTTCGCGCCGGACTGGGCAACATGGGTGCACATACCGAGAACAAGGCGCACGGCATCAATGAGCTCGGGCAGATCACGGGCGAGGCGTTCGGTGGGCCGGGGTACGGTCGCGCCTACATCCTGACCGATGGAACGTACCGGAACATCACGCCGTTTCTGACGACCTTCGCTCGAGGACGGGCCATCAATTCCTCCAGTGTCGTCGCGGGCAGTCACGGCACGTCGGCGACCACGTTGGTCGGTCTTGTGTGGCAAGACGGCTACCTCATCTCATTGGGGGTCCTCGAGGAGGGCGGATTGTGGAGTGGGACCTTCGACATCAACGATTCCGGCCAGGTCGTCGGCTACTCCGAGAATAGCGACCGCGACAACCGAGCGATCCTCTATCAAGACGGTGCGATGGTCGATCTCAATGACCGTATCGACCCGGCTAGCAGCGTGACGTTGGAATGGGCCCGCGGCATCAGCCAGGTCGGACACATCGTCGGTTATTCCGGGTTCCCCCCGAGCACGTATGGCTGGCTGCTGACGCCGCTGTACGATCTGACCGCCGGCGTCGACGGAACCGGCG
>CAZUQM010000007.1:3735-230516 GCA_964622545.1 uncultured Planctomycetales bacterium
AAGCGGCTCGGCCCCCTGCGCCCCGATGGCCCCGCCGCTGATCGCATCGCTGCTGATCGGCGCGACGGCGCTGGGGATGGGACGACCAAGACGTATGAGGTGAGTCCGCCTAGCGCGACTCGGAGGGAGCCTCGCCCTATCCGGAACGGAGCACACGACCGAGGACGGCCGTGCCACAAGCGACCCTCGTTCGGCGCAAGCCTGATCCCCTTCGATCAACCGCGCTCACTTCCGAAGCGATCGCCGGTGCTCGCGGATACGCTTGCCCTCGATGTGCGGGCAGTCCCAGGCCGGCCAGACGGGCGACGCCGCCTGCACCTCGCGATACATCCGACGCAGCTTCGCCGCAAGCTCCCTGAGCCGCTCTGGCTCGGCCTCCGACAGGTCCTTCGTCTCGCCGAGGTCCTCGCGGAGGTTGTACAGCTCGAACCCCTTCAGCCGGGCCGTCTTGATCGCCCGCATGTTCGCTTCGGTGATGTCCGAGGTCGGCCCCTGCTTTGGCCCCGTCAGCGAGGCCAGGATCTTCCAGTCCCCGTCGCGCATCGCCACCTTCATCGGACTTCGGGCGTAGTTGTACTGCCAGTAAAGCGGCCGGGATCTGAGGACCGGTCTACCCCCGAGGGCGGGACGGATGTCCGCGCCGTCGAGCACACGATCATCAGGCGGCTCGATACCCGCCAGCCCGCACACCGTCGGCAGGACGTCGACCGCGCTGATCGGCTCGTCGCAGACTTGCCCGGCCTCGACGCGCCCGGGCCAACGGACGATGCCCGGCACTCGGATGCCTCCCTCGTAGACGTACCCCTTCTTGTCTCGCAGCGGACCGGCCGACCCGTGCGGATGGGCCTTGGTGATCGCCGGACCGTTGTCGCTGGTGAAGAAGACGAACGTCTCGTCGCGGAGACCGAGGGTATCGAGAGCTCCCATCAGCTTGCCCACCGCGGCATCCATCTGCGAGACGTTGCCGTGATGCGCCCGCTTGCTGGCCGGCTCCAGCGAGGCGTACATCCGCTCGAACGCCGGCGCGGTCGCGATCGGCTCGTGCGGCTCGTGGAAGCAGACGTACAAGAAGAACGGCTTGGACGTGTCGCGCACCCGCCGCAGCCAGCGGATCGCCTCGCCCGCGACAAGCCCCGCGCTGTGACCCTCCAGCCTGCCGACCCTCTCGCCGTTTCGCACGAAGTTGTCCGGATCGCGGTGCCACGGCATGGCGTTGTTCTGGGTGCTGAACCAGTGGTCGAAGCCGTGATCGTCCGGCTGCGGCTGGCCGGGCAGGTTGAACGTGCCGTTGAGGTGCCACTTGCCGACGTGACAGGTCGTGTAGCCGGCCCGGCGGAGCAGCGTGGCGATGGTGACCTCGCTCCGTCTCAGGTGCATCGGCGAGAGCATCGGGATCCAGTTGTGGATGCCGACGCGGTACGGCGTCCGCCCGGTCATCAGCCCGGCACGGGCCGGCGAGCAATTCGCCGCCGCCGCGTAGCAGGTCGTGAACCGCATGCCCTCACGGGCCAGCCGATCGATGTTCGGCGTCTTGATGACCGGATGTCCGTAGCAGGCCAGGTCGCCGTAGCCCAGGTCGTCCGACAAGATGACGACGACGTTGGGACGCTTAGACTCGCCGCCGGCGCCCGGGAGCGCCTCGCACCACGCAAGGCTCACCACCAAGGCGAGCGCGACCGCTCGGACCGACCTCGTTGCATCCGCAACCGGCATGACGTCCTCCATCCTCTCCGGACGCGACGGCCGCCCGGGGCCCGTCACGCGTCCAGGCCGCGTTCCTTGAGCATTCGTTCGTAGATCGCCCGGACCTCCGGTGGCATGTCGTCGATCGAATCGTAGGTCCGCTCGACACCCGAGGCATCACGCATCGTGAAGGTGTGTCGCGTCGTCGTCGGCCGGGCCCGGGCGCGGGCGGCCTCGATCTTCTCGCGGATCTCGGGCGGGACCTCATCGAGGGAGTGATACACCCGTCGCCTACCGTCGCGCTCGTCGACGATCTCGATCTGCTCGCTACGTTGGACGACGTGCCGGGTCGCGCGGCCCGGCGTCAGGCCGCCTTCTGGCGAGCCGCCTGTGCCGCGTCGGAACAGGCCCGAGACCAGCCGCGACAACCATCCCGGCTTGCGAACGGCCGCGTAGCACATCGGGCAGGTGTTCTGCCCGGCGGGGATCTCGGCACCGCATTGGTGGCAGTTCATGGTGGGACCTCCTCGAGCCTGGGGCCCTGCACCCGCTGTCGTACACCACCCGCTGGGCGATGCGGCTACATGTGATCGATGATCGCCTGGCCGAACGCGCTGCATGAGAGCTTCGTCGCCTGCTCGCCCTCGGCCTCCATCAGCCGGTGGAAGTCGTACGTGACCGTCCGGGCCGCGATCGCCCCGCCCATGCCCCTAATCACCAGGTCGGCCGCCTCGTCCCAGCCGAGGTGCCGGAGCATCATCTCGCCGCTGAGGATCACCGAGCCCGGGTTGACCATGTCCTTGTTGGCGTACTTCGGGGCGGTGCCGTGGGTGGCCTCGAAGATCGCATGGCCCGAGGCGAAGTTGATGTTGCCGCCGGGCGCGATGCCGATGCCGCCGACCTGAGCGGCCAGGGCGTCCGAGATGTAGTCGCCGTTGAGGTTGAGCGTGGCGATGACGTCGAACTCTTTGGGGCGCGTCAGCACCTGCTGCAAGGCGATGTCCGCGATGGCGTCCTTGACCAGCACCTTGTCGCGCCACGTGCCCCCGCCGTGCGACTCGCCGATGGCTTCGACCGTCTGGCGGACCTCCTCGACGAGCTTCCGCTGGGCCTTCTCGTTCAGCAGGTCGAAGCCGGGCTCGATCAGACGCGCGTTCTCCTCGTGGCTGATAGCCGGGTTGTCCTCGATATTGCCCAGCATCCAGCTCTCACGCTGCGTCATGCACTGGTCGCGGTAGACCGTCCGCGCCAGCTCGTAGCCCCAGTCGCGGAACGCCCCCTCCGTGAACTTCATGATGTTGCCCTTGTGCACCATCGTTACGCTCTTGCGCCCGTAGCGAAGGGCGTACTCGATGGCCGCCGCGATCAGACGCTTGCTGCCCTTCTCACTGACGGGCTTGATGCCGATACCGCTCGACTTCGGGAAGCGGATCTTCTCGACGTCCATCTTGGTGCGGAGCCACTTGATGACGCGTTTGGCCTCCTCGCTGCGGGCGGGCCACTCGATGCCGGCGTAGATGTCCTCGGTGTTCTCGCGGAAGACGACCATGTCGACGGCCTCCGGATGCCGCACCGGACTGGGCACGCCCTCGAAGTACCGCACCGGTCGGAGACACACGTACAGGTCGAGCGCCTGGCGGAGCGTGACGTTCAGGCTGCGAATGCCGCCGCCGACGGGCGTGGTGAGCGGGCCCTTGATGCCGACGAGCAGCTCCTTGAACGCATCGACGGTTTGGGCGGGCAGCCACTCGCCGGTCGCCCGGAAGGCCTTCTCGCCGGCGAGGACCTCCATCCACACGATCTGGCGGTCGCCGCCGTAGGCCTTCTCGACCGCCGCGTCGAACACCGGCTGCGCCGCCCGCCAGATGTCCGGGCCCGTGCCGTCGCCCTCGACGAAGGGGATGACGGGCCGGTCGGGCACGTGCAGCTTGCCTTCGTCCTCCAACCGGATCCGCTCGCCGCCGTCGGGGAGCTGAAGCTCAGGAGACGCCTTGGTCATGGGTGCCATCCTTCCACGAATAGCTGGTATGGGCAGAGTGTAACCGGGCAGGGATGCTAATCGGCGACGCCACGGCGGTCAATGCGGCAGACCGGCCCGGGCGCGACACGCTTGCAGCAGACGGGCCAGCCGTTGGCCCTCGTGCTGGCGATGCTGCCGACGGGCCGAGGCCACGGCCCGCTCGAGAACGGCGATCGCCTCGAGCGCATGGCCGCCGGCCAGAAGCGCCCGGGCCCTGGCTTCGAGCAATCCGAGATGGCCGCTTTCGGACGCCTCCTCGGCCCGTTCGGCCCAGTTCAGGGCCGCCTTCGGATCGCGCAGCGACGCGTCCGGACTCGTCAGAAGCGTGCTGATCAGCGCGGCGATCACGTCCGGTGAGGCATCCGGCAAGGAGGCGCCCTCACGCAGGAGCTCGAGGGCCTCCCCGCGGTCTCCGCGTCGCTCGACGATGCGCACCAGGTTCAGCCGCGCCAGGCCATGCTGCGGTTCGAGCTCGAGGGCGCGTCGGAATCGGTCCTCGGCCTCTTGGCCCCGCCCCTGTCTGAGCAGCGCCGTGCCCCATAGCGCGCATGCCGTCGCGGACTCGGGATTCCGCCTTAGGGTGGCCTGACAGTGGTCGATCGCTTCATCGAACCGCGACAGGCGAATCAGGGCGTTCGCCAGGTTCGTCCGTGCGGTGACGTCCGTGGCCCGCTGTCCGACCGCCTGTCGCAGGTGCTCGATCGCCTTCTCGTAGCGGCCCATCGACAGATAGGCCGCCCCCAGGCTGCCATGGGCGCTGGCGTAGCCGGGCCGGAGCCGCAAGGCCGTCTGGAGCTCTTCGAGGCCTTGCTGCGTCTGGCCCAGTCTGAGCTTGGCGATGCCCAGATTGACGCGGGCGGTGGCGTCGTTGGGGTCCAGCTCGACCGCTTTCTCGATCTGGATCAGGGCCTCGTCGTATCGGCCGCGGCCCACCAGCTCTTGCGAGAGGTTGTTCCGCGGGATCGCCAGGTACGGAGAGACCCCGACCGCCTGCGACCAGAGACTCAGCCCGTCACGCCAGACCTGGGCCTGCCGCCACGACAACACGCCCAAGCCGATACAAACCAGGACACAGACCGCGCCGATGGCCTGGAAGGTCCGCCGGCCGATCCGCCGCTGGCCTCGGGCTCGCCATGCCTCCAAAAGGCCCGCACCGCCCAACACCGCCCATCCCATGCACGCGATGTACGTGTAGCGATCGGCGGCCGCCTGTCGACCGATCTTGACCAGGTGGCTCAAGGGCAGCAGGACGATGAGGTAGTAGGCCCACAACGCCAGGCCCGCCCGCCAGCGACGCCAGGTCAAGACCGCCGCCACGGTCACCGCGATGACCAGCAGCAGGCTGACCACGAAGCGAGGCTCTGCGATGCCAAAGCCCGGCTCGAACTGATACCACGGCGAGAGGTCGACCGGCAGCAGCGTCTTGCGGAGATAGAAGATCGCGCCCCAGGCCGCCTGGAAGACACGGTGAACCATGTCGTACTCGCCGACGGGAACCATCGCCTCCTGCTTGCTCTTGACCGCCAGCAGCGCCGAGGCGATGCCCAACAGCAAGAACGGGACCTTCTCGGCTAGCACGGCCACGTTCGACGGCGCACCGTGACCCGCGCGTCGGTTGGGCCACAACCGACCCAGGGGGTACACGTCCAGAATCACCAGCACGGCCACGAGCGCGACGCCCACCCCCTTGCTGAGGATCGACGCGGCATAGGCCAGGCAGGCCAACGCGAGCCAGAGACCCCGTGGGCGTCGCTGCCTTTCGGACGCGCACGCCCGCAGGTACGCCAGGATCGCCAGCAGGTAGAAGATCCCGACCCAGAGGTAGGGCTGCGTCGAGAGCCATGCGACGGCCTCGGTCCGCAGGGGGTGGATGGCGAACAGCAGCGCGGCCAGCACCGCGGCCATCCGGAGACCGTGGGGATACGCCGCCGCCGCGTCCGGCATGGCCAGGGCCAGGAGCCTGCGAGCGACGAGATAGAACAGCGCGCCGCAGAGGCCTTGAAGCAGGACACTGACGACGTGATAGCCGGTCGGGTCCATGCCGAACAGGACGTACTGCACGCTGAACATCATCCAGCTCAGTGGCTGGTACGCCCCATTGTGGAACGTCGTCCAGGCCCACCGGATGTTGTCGGGGCCCAGGCCGCGGTAGGCGAAGTTCTTCTGGAAGTTCTTGTGGTCGTCGAGACTGACGAACTCGTTCCACCCCGCGGGCAGAAAGGCAAGGCAGGTGATGAGGAACACGGCCGCCGGGAGCGTCCATCCTGACCAAGCGGCACGATCGTGACCTTGGTTGCCTCGTTCTAGACGTCCCAACCGTGTTGCGTCATGCTCCTCATGCATGAGATGTAGCTTAGCCATGAAACCCGGGAGATGCCACGAGGAGGTCTCAGTCGGCATCGCTTGCATTCGAATACCTTATCTGGTCAAACAGGCGACAACCTGACGGCCAACACCCCAGACCAAGGGAGGAACCGCCATGCCCCGCCAAGACGCGCTGCTTCGCCACTTCCAACAACCCGGCCCCGCCTACCGGGGCAAGCCCTTCTGGGCCTGGAACGGCAAGCTCGACGAGCACGAGCTGCGGCGGCAACTCCGCGTCTTCCACCAGATGGGCCTCGGCGGGGCGTTCCTCCATAGCCGTGTCGGCCTGGCCACGCCCTACCTGTCCAAGCAATGGTTCGACCTCATCGAGGCCTGCGCCGACGAATGCGAGAAGCTCGGCATCGAGGCCTGGCTCTACGACGAAGACCGCTGGCCCAGCGGGGCCGCCGGCGGCCTGGTCACCCAAGACCCCAAGTTCCGCATGCGACGCCTGCGGCTCGAGCTCGTCCAGGCCAAGGGCTTCACCACCCGCGGCAAGGACCTCCTCGGCCTCTTCGCCGCCCGCCTCGACGGCGACAAGGCCCACGACGTCCGACCCGTCCGCCGCAACGAGCTGAAGAAGCTCGCGCCGAACGAAACAGGCCTGCTCTTTCATGCCGCGACCATGCCCGACTCGTCGTGGTTCAACGGATACACCTACCTCGATACGATGGACCATGCGGCCGTCCGCACGTTCATCCAGGTCACGCACGCGAAGTACCGCAGACACAACGGCCGGCACTTCGGCAAGACCATCCCCGGCATCTTCACCGACGAGCCCAACCACGGCTGGCCCCAGTTCCCCAACATGCCCACCCAGCCGGGCGACACGATGGAGCTGGCCTGGACGCCCAAGCTGCCTGCCGTCTTCAAGAAACGCTACGGCTACGACATCCTCGACCACCTGCCCGAGCTGTTCTTCGACGTGGACGGCATGCAGGTCAGCCAGGCGCGATGGCACTTCCACGACTGCACGACGCACCTGTTCGTCGACGCCTTCGCGCGACAGATCGGCGCGTGGTGCGACAAGAACGACCTGCTGCACACCGGGCACGTCCTCGAGGAGCAGCGGCCCAGCAGCCAGGTCAACGTGGTCGGCTCGGCCATGCGCTTCTACGAGCACATGCAGGCCCCCGGCATCGACATCCTGACCGAACCGAACGACGAGTTCGATACCGCCAAGCAATGCGCGTCGGTGCTGCGCCAGACGGGCCGCAAGTGGATGCTGAGCGAGCTGTACGGCTGCACGGGTTGGCAGTTCAACTTCGAGGGTCACAAGGCCGTCGGCGACTGGCAGACCGCCTTGGGCGTGAACCTCCGCTGCCAGCACCTGTCGTTCTACACCATGCAGGGCGAGGCGAAGCGCGACTACCCGGCCAGCATCTTCTACCAATCGCCCTGGTGGCAGCACTACCGGGAGGTAGAAGACTACTTCGCCCGGCTTCATGTCTTGCTGACGCGAGGCCAACCGGTCCGCGAGGTCCTCGTCGTGCATCCGATCGAGAGCACCTGGGTCCGCACCCGCGCCGGCTACCGCCAGGCCGATGACGTGAGGAAGCTCGACGACAACCTCGTCAAGCTCCGCAACGGGCTGCTCGACGCCCAACTCGACTTCGATTACGGCGACGAGGAGATGCTCTCGCGGCTCGGCAAGGTCAGCCGGCGCAAGGACAAGCCGCCCGTGCTGCGCGTGGGCAAGGCCGGCTACCGCGTCGTGGTCGTCCCCCCCATGGTCACGATCCGCTCGACGACGGTCGACCTGCTCTCGAGGTTCCAGGAGGCCGGCGGCACGGTCGTCTTCGCGGGCCCGCCCGCCAAGCACGTCGACGCCGTCCGCGACCAGGCCGCGGTCGAGCTGGCCAGGCGGTCCACGCGCGTCGGTTTCAGCGCCAAGCAGCTCGTCGCCGCCGTCGAGCCCGACGGGCGGACGATCACCGTCACCGACGGCGCCGGCAAGGGCCTGCCCGCGGTGATCTACATGCTCCGGCGCGACCGCGACGTGCACTACCTCTTCGTCGTCAACCGCGACCGCAAGCGCGGCACGAACCCGGTGCACATCCGGATCACCGGGGCGGCCGCCGAGGAATGGGACGCCACCACCGGCGAGCGTTTCGCGGTCGAGACGATCCGTGACAACGGCGACCTGACGCTCGTCACGTCGCTGCCGCCCGTCGGCAGTCGGCTCTTCGTGGTCCGACAGGACCCCGGCTCGGAGCTGCCCCTGCGTCGTGATCACCTCGAGGTCGCTCGCACCAAGCTCGCCGGCAGATGGGACTGCCACCTCGACGAGCCCAACGTCTTCGTGCTCGACAAGGCGCAGGTCGCCCTCGGCAAGGGGCACTGGCACGGCCCGACCGAGATCCTCAAGATCGATCAGGCCGTCCGCGATGAGCTCGGCCTGCCACGCCGCGGCGGCGATATGGTCCAGCCGTGGGCCCGCGAGCCCCAACGCGAGAAGCCCACGCCGCTGACGCTCCGCTACGCGGTGCAGATCGACGCACTCCCGCACGGGCCGATCTGGTTGGCGCTCGAGACGCCGGACCGCTTCGAGATCACGCTCAACGGAGAGCGCGTCTCCTCGGACGCCGACGACGGCTGGTGGACGGACAAGGCCATCCGACGCCTGCCGCTCGACCCGGCCGTCCTGCGGCCCGGCACGAACGTCATCGAACTCGCCATCGACTTCGTGGAATCGGACGATCTCGAGGCCGCCTTCCTCCTCGGACGCTTCGGCGTCAAGCTCGACGCCAAGCGAGAGCGGGGCGCAATCGTCGCGGCGCCCGACAAGCTGCGCCCCGCCGACTGGTGCAAGCAGGGCCTGCCGTTCTACGGCGGTTCGGTCACGTACCGCCGCCAGATCAAACTGACGCGCCAGCCGGAGGAACGCGTAGTCGTCGTGCTGCCGAAGTGGGCCGGCGGCCTGGCCCGGGTGCTCGTCGGCGGCAAGCCCGTCGGGACCATCACCTGGCAACCCTACGAGCTGGACATCACCGAGGCGGTCGACAGCGACACCGTCGACCTGGGCATCGAGGTGATCGGCCACCGGCACAACGCCTTCGGGCCGCTGCACCAGGCCGCGCCCGAACCCGCCTGGGTCGGACCCCAGAACTTCGTCACCGAGGGCCCCGCCTGGCAAGAGAGCTACCGGCTCTATCCCTGCGGCCTGCTGGCCGCACCGATGATCAGTATCCGGAGCTAGTCCGAACGATGTGGCTCGACGCGCCTTCAGCCTCCGATGGCGTGATCGCCGTCGAGCGACTCGGAGCGACCCTGCCCGCAGCACGGGCAATCGCCGCGCCGCTGGGCCGGACCGGCCGGCACGACGTCGATGTGCCCCGACCAGACGTCCATCGTCAGCAGACGCCGGCAGACGGCGTCCTCGCGATCGGTCAAGATCTTCATGGCCTCGACGGCCATCAGCGATCCGATGACGCCCACGGCCGGTCCCAGAACGCCGACGGTCTCGGCCTCGTCGATCTCGCCCTCCTCGGGCATCACCGGGAACAGGCAGCGAAGACACGGCGTCTGGCCGGGTACGATCGTCATCACGTTGCCGTAGCCGGCCACCACGCCGCCGTAGACCCACGGCAGGCCGCGCCCGACCGCCACGTCATTGATCACGTATCGTGCGGCGAAGTTGTCCGTACCGTCGAGGATCAGGTCGACGCCCTCGGCGAGACCCTCGATGTTGTCGGCGTCGGCACGCGCCTCGACGCACTCCAGCTCGACGTCGCCGTTGGCGCGGCGGAGGTATTCGCCGGCGGCGGCCACCTTCGACAGGCCTCGTCTGACGGCCGATTCGTCGAACAGGATCTGCCGATGCAGGTTGCCCACCCACGGTCGATCGAAGTCCACCAGTCGCAGAAAGCCCAGCCCGGCCCGGACGAGCCAGTCGGCCTGCACGCCGCCCATCGCGCCGCAGCCGATCAGGACCGCGCGCGATCGGCTGAGCCGACGCTGACCCGCCGCCCCGATCTGCTCGTAGGCGATCTGCCGGAGGTAACGGTCCTCGAAGGGCAGGTCGGACACCGATTCATCCGGATCGGGCATACCGAGGAAATCCTTGAACGGCGACGATCGCCACGCCGCCCCGGTTCGCGAGCGACGACCTACCCGCCTCCGACCGGCTGAAGCACGGTGAGGCGGTCGCCGTCCGCGACGGGGGTGTCGGGCTTGGCCGGCGGCTGGGCGTCGTTCACGAAGACCGTGATCGCGCGTTTCGGCCGACCGTTCGGCTTGAGCAACCGCTCGCGAAGCGGCTCGAACCGATCACACACCGCGGCCAGCGCCTCGCCGACGGTATCGGCCTGGACCTCGACCGAATCGCTTCCGCCCACGATCTGGCGCATCGGGGCCGGCAACAAGACGCTGACGCTCATCAGAAGTCTCCGAGTAAGGTGGCGCGGGCCTGGCTCGCCGTTCACAGCCTACCCGACGCAGGGCCGGTGGCTCAAGAACGCCGAGTGGTCCTGTATCGGCGAGGCCCGTCTCGGTAGAATGCCCGCTTGACATGCACGCAACGCGTGCCGCCCAGCATCGAGGATCACCCATGAATGTCGCCCCGGTCATCGACGCCACGCGCCCCGACGGACGCGAACAGCTACTCGAGCTCCGACGCCGTCTCAGCCTGGCCAACCTGCTGGTCGGCCCGTCGTCGCAGATGGACTCGGTCCAGGAGGTCATCCAGGCCGTTCGCCAGCGCGGCGACGACGCCCTCGTCGAGCTGACCGAACGCTTCGACGGCGCCTCGCTCACGGTGGATCAGCTCCGCGTCTCGCGCGACGAACGGGCCGAAGCCCGCCGCACGCTGCCCGAGCCGTTGGCCGACGCCATCACCCACGCCATCGACAACCTCCGCCGGTTTCAGCAGCACATCCTCTGCACCCACAGCGAGGCGCTGGACGTCGACGGGGCGCGCCTGCAGATCCGCTTTCGTCCGCTGCGACGCGTGGCCGTGTGCGTCCCCGGCGCCTCGGCGCCCCTGCCGTCGACGGCCATCCACGCGATCGTCCCGGCACAGGTCGCCGGGGTTCGTGAGATCGTCATGTTCGCCCCGCCCCGCTATGAAGGCACGATCCATCCGGTCACGCTGGCCGTGGCCGCCGAGCTCGGCATCGACGAGGTCTACAGGCTCGGCACCGCCCAGGGGGTGGCCGCCATGGCCCTCGGCACGCAGACGATCCGCCCCGTCGACAAGATCGTCGGACCGGGCAGCATTTACAGCCAGCTCGCCAAGAAGCAGCTCTTCGGCCTGTGCGATATCGAGAGCTTCGCCGGGCCCAGCGAGATCGTCATCATCGCCGACGGCTCGGCCAACCCGGAGTACGTCGCCGCCGACCTGCTGGGGCAGGCCGAGCACGACCCCGGCAGCGCGGTCCTCATCACGCCCGACCGCAACCTCGTCGAGCGCGTCGAGCAGGCGCTCGAACGGCAGATCAAGGAGCTGTCGCGCGGTGAGCAGGCGGCCAAGTGCCTCGCCGGCTACGGTGCCGTCGTGGTGGTCGAGAACCTCGAACAGGCGGCGGAGCTCGCCGACGCCTTCGCCCCCGAGCACCTGACCATCGAGACGGAAGACCCCGAGGCCCTGGCCGACCGCATCGACTCGGCCGGCGCGATCTTCCTGGGCCACCTCAGCCCCGAGGCGCTGGGCGACTACGTGGCCGGCCCGAGCCATATCCTGCCGACGGGCGGCAGCGCCCGGTTCTTCAGCGGCCTGAGCTGCCTCGACTTCCTGCGCCGCACGAGCCTGATCCGGTACGAGGCGACGGGGCTGCGGCGCGACGGTGAGGCGGCCGCGACGCTCGCCGACGCCGAAGGGCTCGACGCTCACGCGAACTCCGTCCGCATTCGCCTGAAGGATCCGTAACGGGGCTGGTGGCCCTGCGGTGTGGCACCGCGCCGTGGGCGGCCCAGGCGTTTGGGCGGTCGCTTCTCCCGGCATGCATCCCCGCGATCACGGTGACACCGCCTGGCAGCGGATCACTCCGCCGGGTCGTCGCCCTGGGTCGACTTGGGTTGGCAGAGGGTCAACAGGTTGACGGCGGCCTCGAGAATGGCCTCGGGCTCGGACATGCGCCCCTGCCCGCTCGAACGGCATGACAGCCAGCCCCTCTCGGGACCGACGACGTGGTACTCCAGCTCGCTGAGCCGCTCGACGTTCGCTTGAACGATCGGGTTGCTCCACATCCGCGCGTTCATCGCGGGAGCCAGCAGCGTCGGCGAATCCGCGCTCATCACGGTCGTGCTCAGCAGGTCGTCGCCGATGCCCCCGGCGATCTTGCCGATGATGTTGGCCGTGGCCGGGGCGATCACGATGAGATCGGCCAGCTCGGGAAGGCGGATGTGTTGATGGTCGAAGCGGTCGTCGGCCGTCCAGAGGCTGGTGAAGACCCTGCGTCCGGTCAGGGCCTGGAACGTCGCCGGACCGACGAAGTGCGTGGCCGCCTCGGTCATGACCACCGTGACCCCGCAGCCGCGTTGCACGAGCCGGGACACGACGGTGCAGGTCTTGTAGGCCGCGATACCGCCCGTGACGCCGACCAAAACCTCGTAGCCGACGAGGTCTTGCATCGCCGACCTCTCGGCCAGGTCGCCCGGTTCGGGTATCGATGCGTCGGACATGGCTGGGCCTACCGGCTAGCGGCCAGGACTCAGGACTCGGGCTCGATCAGATCGCTCGCGTCGTAGTCGATGGCAATTTTCTCCTCCATGATCTCGCGGATGACCACCTCGAGCAATTGCCTGTCACCGGGATCGACCATGGGCCGATCCTCGTTGCGCATCAGCTCGAGCCACCGTTTTTGGATCAGCGAGGTGAGCTTGAACCGACCTCCCACCTTGCGAATGATGTCGTCGCTCCTCAGATCCTCGATCATATGGCGTCCTCTCGTCTGCGGTCCACGTTCGGTGAGCCCGCCTGGGCCCGCGAACCGACCACCGGCCGTCGACCCGCAGCAGCCTGCTAGGTTGGATGCTTTGCCTGAACCTTCCGCTCCGATTCGACGATGCTGACAATCTCCTCCACGGCCTCGTCCAGCACGTCGTTGACCACGAAGTACCTGTACGCACCCGACTCGCGAGCGAACCGGATCTCGCCGTCGGCGTGGGCCAGCCGCTCCTCGATGACCTCTTGCTTGTCGCGACCCCGGCCTTGAATGCGATCGACCAGCGCCTTCGCATCGGTCGGCAGGATGTAGATCATGACCGCCCCGGGATGGCGCTCGGCCACCTGCAACCCGCCCTGCACCTCGATCTCGAGGATGACGTCCTTGCCGGAATCCAGCGCCTCCTTGACCGGCCCGTACGGCGTTCCGTAAAGGTTGCCGAGATACTCGGCGTGCTCCAGGAACTCGCCCTCGGCGATCTTGCGCTCGAATACCTCCCGCGTCATGAAGTAGTAGTTGACCCCGTCCACCTCGCCGTGGCCCGGCGTTCGCGTGGTGGCCGACACGCTCAACATGCCGTCCAGCCGCTCGACCAGTCGGGAGCAGAGGGTGCTCTTGCCCACGCCGCTCGGCCCGCTGACCACCACCAACATGCCCTGCGTTGCTGACGCCATCATCCCTCACTCGGTCGCGACGCTCGGCCGGCGCCGACGCCTATTCCACGTTCTGCACCTGCTCCTTCAGCCGATCGATCAGCGACTTGACCTCCACGATCCGTTTGGCGATCTCCGTATCGTTGGCCTTGCTGCCGACGGTGTTGGCCTCCCGCAGCATCTCCTGGGTCAGGAAATCGAGCTTCCGCCCCGACAGCTCCTTGCTGTCGCACAGCTTGGTGAACTGCCCGATGTGGCTGGAGAACCGCGCGATCTCCTCGCTGATGTCGCATCGCTCGGCGAAGATCGCGATCTCCTTCAGGAGATCCTGCTTGTCCAGATTCAGCTTGACGTCGGCCAGCAGCAGATCCACGCGCTGGCGCAGGCGATCCTGGTACAGCTTGACGACCTCGGGCGCGCGACTCTGGATGAAGGCGATGTGCTCCTGGAGCGAGCCCAGGTGCCCGAGCAGGTCATCCCGCAGGGCCTCGCCCTCGCGCCGACGCATCTGGATGACGTGCTTGATGGCCCGGTCGGTCAGGTCGCGGATGAGGCCCGTCCACCGCTCCTTCTCCTTGTCACCCGCCACCCGCGGCTGACACACGCCCGGCATGGCCAGCAGCGCGGTCGGATCGATCGCGATCTCGCCGTCGCCGCCCGTGGCCTGACAGACCTGCTGGACCTGGGTCAGATAGTTCTGAAGGGCCGCCGTGTTGATCTCGTAGGCCGCATCGGCGCTGGTGTTGCGGACACGCAGGACGTACGTCACGCTGCCGCGGGCCAGCCGCTGACGCAGCATGCGCTCGATCTCGGGCTCGAGGAACTGCAGATGCTCCGGCAGCTTGATCACCGTCTTGAGATAGCGGTTGTTCAGGCTGCGGATCTCCAGCGCGTAGCTGACGCCGTCATCGTCGCAGTACGCATCGCCGTAGCCGGTCATCGATTGGATCATAGGGGTATGGGCTCGCTGTTGCTCTGGGTGCCCCCTTCAGACCGCTCCAAGACGCCGGACCGACCGCGTCCGTCGAGGCCGCGGGCGGCGATCAGGACCCTACGAAGACCCCGGCGAATCCTTCGGGGAGGCCGCGGGCTTCTCGCTCGGCGGCTCTCCCACCGGCACCGGCGTCGGCCCGTCGGGAGCAGGTGGCACCTGCCCGGCCGGTGCTGGCCCCGGGACCGCGCCTCCCGCCGGCTGAGCGCCTTGCTGCGGCGCACCGGCCGGCACCTGCAGCGGCTGCTGCTTGGGCGGTTGCGTCTGCACCTCGACCTTCTGGAAGAGGTAGTTGGTCATGATCGCCAAGACCAAAAACAGCCCCGCCAGGCCGACGGTCAGCCAGGTGAAGAAATCGCCCGTCTTGGCGCCGAAGGGACTGTACCCTCCGCCGGCACCGCCGAAGGCCCCGCTCAGTCCACCGCCGCGTCCGCGCTGCAGCAAGACCACCACGATCAGCAGCACGCACGTCAGCAGGAACAGCGTCGAGCCGAAGACTTTCCAGAATGTTGAAATCTCAGCCAGGATCGCCATCGGTCCTTCCTTACAGTCTCAGGCCCGTGCCACCAGGTGGCGGATCGCCTCGCTCGGCCACGCACACCGGCCCGACAAGTCGCGGTTACAGCTTCTTGCCTCGTATCGTTCCCTCGATGATGCCCATGAAGTCCTCGGCCTTGAGGCTCGCCCCGCCGATCAGGCCGCCGTCCAGGTCGGGCTTGCTCATCAAGTCCTCGGCGTTGCCCGGCTTGACGCTCCCGCCGTACTGGATGCGGACCTCCTGGGCCGTCGCGTCGTCGTACATCTCGGCCAGCACCGATCGGACGTGCTTGTGGGCGTCCTGGGCCTGCTCCGGCGTGGCCGTATGCCCCGTGCCGATCGCCCAGACCGGCTCGTAGGCGATCACCATGCCCGCGACCTTGGCGCCCGGTACGCCGGCCAGATCGCCCTGGAGCTGCTCGGTGAGCACGCCCTCGGTCTGGTTCGCCTCGCGTTGTTCGATCGTCTCGCCGATGCACAGAATCGGCACGAGATCCGCCTCGAAGGCCGCCTGGACCTTCTTGTTGATCAGCGCGTCGTCCTCACCCTTGCCGATGGTGTGGCGCCGCTCGCTGTGGCCCAGGATCACATAGGCACAGCCGCAGTCCTTGAGCATCTGGGGCGAGACCTCGCCGGTGAACGCCCCCTCGCTCTCAGACCACATGTTCTGAGCGCCGAGCTTGATCTCGCTGCCCTCGATGGCCTTGCCGACGGCCAGCAGGTACGGGGCCGGGGGACACACGCCGACCTCCACCGGGCACGAGCCGCTTAGCGACTTCTTGAGGTCGTTGACCAGGGCCTCGGCCGTCGCCAAGGTCTTGTACATCTTCCAGTTGCCGGCTACGAATGGACGTCGCATGGTGCTCGCCGTCTCCTTGCCTTTAGGGGTCTTGATTCGCCCGGGCGGCACGGGGAGCTTCGCTCTCAGCCGCTCTCCAGTGTATCCGGCCGCGTACCGTCGGGCACGTCCGCGCACAGCGGCAAGTCGAATAGTATACTGGATATGGAGAGCGAGGGCTACGCCCTTGTCGGTGTTTCGACGCGTTGACTTGGCATCCAACCAGCGGTAGAGTTCAAAAGGGGCGTGTGCGGGCGGCCCCGGCTACCCGCCACATGAGACGCTACCCCGGAGAGGATCACCCATGCCCAAGCGCAACATCGCCTGGATGCTGGTCATCGTGCTGATCGCCCTGCTGTTCTGGCAGCTGCCCAGCACCGTGGCCCGGCGAGACACGCTTTATCGGAATTTCGGGTCGCTCGTCGACATCCGAAGCGAGATCCTCAAGAACTACGTCGAAGAAGTCGACGAGAAGGAGCTCACCCGAGGCGCCATCGAGGGGATGCTCCGCCGGCTCGACCCCTACAGCGCGTACTTCGGTCCGGAAGAGATGGCCGACCTGAAGCGGGCCACCACCGGCAGCTTCGGCGGCATCGGCGTCGAGATCGGCTTACGGGACGGTTGGCTGACCGTCATCAGCCCGATCGAAGACACCCCCGCGTTCCGGGCAGGGCTGCTGGCCGGCGATCGCATCGTCGCCATCGAGGGCGAGAGCACCAAGGGTATGGGCGTGCTCGATGCCGTCGAGAAGCTCACGGGCAAGCCCGGCAGCAAGGTCAACCTCACGGTCCGCCACGAGCTCAAGAACGACGAGTTGGAGGTGACCCTCACGCGCGACATCATCAAGATCATCTCCGTCAAGGGGTGGCGCCGGAACCCCGCCAACGGCTGGGACTACATGATCGACGCGGACGAGGGCATCGGCTACATCCGCATGACCAAATTCACCCCCGATACCGTCGACACCATGGACGAGGCCATCAAGGGTCTGCAGGCCCGGGGCATGAAGGCGCTCATCCTGGATCTCCGGTTCAATCCGGGCGGTCTGCTCGAGGCCGCCATCGCCGTGGCCGACCGGTTTCTGGAGGAGGGCGTGATCGTCTCCACCAAGGGCCGCTGGTCGCAGAAGAAGGAGTCCCGCGCCAAGAGCGAAGGTACCTATCCCAAGTTCCCCATGGCCGTCCTGGTGAACCGCTTCAGCGCCAGCGCGGCCGAGATCGTCAGCGGCGCGCTCCGCGACCACGAACGTGCCACCGTCATCGGCGAGCGCACCTTCGGCAAGGGCAGCGTCCAGAACGTGATCACCCTCGACGACGACCAGGGGGCGATCAAGCTGACCACCGCTTACTACTATCTGCCCAACGGGACGTGCATCCACAAGTCCGAGCGGGCCAAGGATAGCGACGCCTGGGGCGTCGAGCCGCTCATCACGCTCGACCCGCCGCTGAGCAACGAGGAGATCAAGGAGATCTACGAGTCGCGCCGCGAGACCGACATCATCCGGGCCGCGACCCAGCCGACCACCACGCGGTCCCGCCCGCACCCGGTGATCGACCGAGAGCTCGACATGGCCCTGAAGGTCCTTACGGCCAAGGTGCACGACCCGGTCCACGCCTCGGTCAAAAAGAAGGCGGGTTGAGCTAGCCACCACCGACCACGACGACCATGACCCTGATCCTGGGCATCGAAACCACGTGCGACGAGACCGCGGCGGCCGTCGTCGCCGATGGGCGCAAGATCCTCGGCAACGCGGTGGCCAGCCAGATCGACCTCCATCGCAAGTTCGGCGGCGTCGTGCCCGAGATCGCCAGCCGCGCCCACATCGAGTGGCTCAACAATGCCGTCCGTCAGGCCATGGACGAGGCCGGCGTGACGGGTGACGACATCGACGCCATTGCCGTGGCCCACACGCCCGGCCTGATCGGCTGCCTGCTGATCGGCGTGACCGCGGCCAAGACCCTGTCGTGGGCGTGGAAGGCCCCGCTCATCGGCGTGGACCACATCGAGGCACACCTCTGCGCCGTGGCCATGGACCTGCCCCTGCCGCCCTGGCCCGCCGTGGGCCTGGTCGTCAGCGGTGGACATACCTCGCTCTACCGCGTCGACGACTTCGACAAGATTGCCCTGCTCGGGTGCACCACCGACGACGCCGCCGGCGAGGCCTTCGACAAGGTCAGCACGATCCTGGGTCTGGGCTACCCCGGCGGGCCGGCGATCCAGCGGGCGGCCGAAGGCGGCAATCCCGACGCCGTGACCTTCCCCCGAACGATGCTCGCGCCCGGCTCGCTCGACTTCTCGTTCAGCGGCATCAAGACGGCCGTGCTGTACCACGTGCATGGGCCGGGCATGACCACCGGCGGGCTCGAGAAGCTCAATGCGCAGGAGATCGCCGACATCGCCGCGAGCTTCCAGGCCGCCGTCGTCGACGTGCTCGTGGCCAAGACAATGCTCGCCGTCGGCCAGACCGGCATCCAGACCGTCGTCCTCGGCGGGGGCGTGGCGGCCAATGCGCGGCTCCGTGAGCAGATGCGGGGCGCTTGCGAGCACGCCGGCGCCACGCTGCACATGCCGCCCATGTCGCTCTGCACCGACAACGCGGCGATGGTGGCCGGTTTGGGGTATCATCGCTTTCTGCGCGGTATGATCGATGGGCTCGAGCTTGAAGCCATCGCATGACGTTCACGTGGCCAGCCAAGATGCCAGCGGTCGTCCGCGACCAGCAAGACAAGGCGGTCGGCGAAACCTGAGTGGCCAGTCTCTTCAGAGGTGAGCGACACCACTCTGTGCGGAGGAGCCAGGGTGCGTCTTGACGCACCACTCGCACCAGCTCTCTCGGTGAGATGGATCGGTAGAAGGAAGGAAAGGAAGATGAATCGCACGTACCGGCTCAACGAGAAGACTCGGATCCCGTTGTTGGCCCCGATGCTTGCCATGGCGGCAGGCATCGTGCTCACAGCGGCTCCATCGCTCGCCCGTGCCGAACAACCAGCCCCCGGCAAGACCGTCAGCATCGGCGGCCATGCCTTTCACTTCGGTCCCTCCGGCGGACACGTCAGGGGTGGCGAGGTCGTGATTCTCGAACGGCCCGGGCTCAAGACACTCACGGGCAAGCGCGGGGCGTTCCGTTTCGACGGTTTGCCGGTCGGCAGCGACGTCACGCTCGTCTTCCGGCGCAAGGGCTACATGACGGTCCAGACGGGCACGTTCAGGCTCGAGAAGAGCCTCGACGACGTGACGTTCCAGGTGCCCCCACATGCGATTTACGCGGCCTACAGCATGCTGCTGGGCCTGGCCCCGGACCCGAACTTCAGTCAGGTGGCCACGACGGTCACGCGGTTCGGCGAGTCGATGTACCACTCGGACGGCCCGACGCACGGCGAGCCCGGGGCGACGGTGACGATCGACCCGCCGCTGCCGGCCAAGCATGGGCCGATCTACTTCAACCTGAAGCTCTTCGAGCACGGCATGCAGATGATCTGGCCCGACCGCTCGCTCAAGGCGACGACGTTCGACGGCGGCGTGCTGTTCCTCAACGTGCCCGACGGCGAGTACACGTTACGCGCCCACAAATCGGGCGTACGGTTCAAGCCTGTCCGCATCAAGTGCGGCACGAGCCAGCTCGTGAATCCCTCGCCCCCGCACGGCCTGCAAGCCCTCAACCGCCTACCCGATCTCGACCCGCCGACGTACGCCAAGGTCCGCTCCGAGAACGCGGCCAAGCGGAAGAGGAAACCGTAGAAGCCGTCTCTGACGGAGACACAGCCCCGCCGAACACCACACCTCCCCCAGAAAAGTCCTTACCATTCGCCCCTCTGTCCGAACTTGCCTCGGACGGCGCGGCCGAACTCGGCCTGCGCGGCGTCGAGCCGGTCGAGCAGTTGGTCCATCGGCATGCCGGACGACTCGCGGGCCGTCGGGATCAGCGTGCTGCACTCATTGCCGTCCATGAACAGGGCCGCCTCCAGCAGCCGCGGCTGGTCCTCGGGCGGAATCACCAGAAAGCCGTGCTTGTCGGCGTGAATCAGATCGCCCGGCCGGACGCGCGTCCCGAAGACCGTCACCTCGCCATGCCACTCCACCGGCCAGGCGTGGGCGTGTCCGACGCACAGACGACGAGCGATCCCCTTGAAGCCGGCGTTGCACATCTCGTCCAGGTCGCGGATCGCCCCGTCCGTGATCGTACCCACACAGCCCAGCGCACGGTGGACGTTGCCGTTCACCTCGCCCCAGAACGAGCCGATGACGGCGGGCTTGTCGAGGTCCTGGATCACGACGATCTTCGGACCCGACACCGACGCGACGTAGCGGCGGTACGTGCTCCACGCATCGGGCCGTTCCGTGGGATGCTTCGCGCTGCTCGGCTCGATCACCAGCGTCACGGCGTAGCCGATCATGGGGCCCATGTGGGGCATGAAGTCGCGGGTCTCGTCGCGGTTGAAGCACTCCGCCGCCGCGTCGCGGTCCGTGACCTGTTCCCACCCGTTGTAGATGGTCGGGGTGTTCAGTCGCTTGAGCTGGAGCAGCTCGGCCGAGGAAAGCCGACGGTCACCGCCATGATCCCGCGCCATGCGATCGGTTCCCTTTCGTTGACAGGGCGGTCTGAATGGGAGGCCCGAGAGGCCGACGGCCCGCTGCGCGCGAGGATCACCGTGGCGCGTTACCCGGCCTTGGCCTTGGGCCGGCTGGTGGAACGACGGCTCCGATCGGCCTTGCCGGGGCCGGCGGGCTTGCCTGCCGGTTTCGCCGCAGCGCCCCGCTTGGCGCCCATCCCCGGCCTCGGGAGCTCCTCGGCCGCCTCGGACGGACCCACGTCGGTCGGCAGCATTCGCTTCATCTCATCGTCGATCGCCAGACAGACGTCGTCGCCCGCCTCCAGGCCCTTGAGCACGTGAACGTACTCGGTGCTGGCCAGGCCCAGCTCGATCTCGTCATGGCCGATGTCGCCGCCGTCGTCGCGGACGAAGGCGTAGCTCTTGCCGCCCTTGGTGAACACGCACTGCACCGGGATGGCCAGCACGTCCTCGAGCTTGGTGACCAGGATTTCCACCGTCGCCGACATGCCCGGCTTGAGATCCGGATGAGACTGATCCAGCGTGATCTCGTTGGTGTATTCCTTGAGGTTCGGGTTCAGCCAGCGGTGCTGGGCGTCGGCCAGCACGCCGATCTTGGTCACCCGGCCGGTGAACCGCTCGTTCGTGATGCCCTCGACCTCCACCGTCGCCGGCAGATCGAGCTCCACCTTGTCCATCTGCGACTCGTTGATCTTGACGGCCACCTGCATGACCGACGGATCGGGCAGATCGATGAGCACCTGCCGCTCGTGCACGGTGGCTCCGACCTCGATGCGCTGCGGATCCCAGTAGCGCCCGCTGCGATGGTAGACCACCATGCCGGGCCCCGGCGCATAGATCTCCAAGTGCTCGCGCTGCTTCTTCAGCTTGGCGAGCTTCTCGGCCTCGATCTCGTATTGCGCCTTCTTGGCCTCGAGCTGGGCCTTGCTCTGGGCGGCCTGGGCTTCGGCGCTCTTGATCGTCCGCTCCAGATCGCGCTTGGCGTCCTCGACGGCCGACTCGAGTTGGCGACGGTCCAGCTTGTTGGTGTACTCCTTGTGGATCTTGACGGCCAGCTCGGCCTTTTCCTTCGTCAGCTTGGCCTTGAAGACGTTGAATTTGTCGGTCTCGTGTTCCGTCTTCGTGATGTAGCCCCGTTCGAAGAGTTGCTTGCTGGTTTCCAGGTCGGCCTCGTAACGGCTCAGGACCGCTTCGGCCTCGCGCAGCTGAATCTCCAGCGTACGCAAATCCTGCACCGAGTCGCCGTTGATGAACTTCTCGAACCGGCCCTCGGCGAGCTCCAGCGCGAGTTCACCCTTGTGGATGTTGCTCTTGTTGAGGTCGAGCTGGATCTCGTAGTTCTTCTGAGCGTTCTCGAAAGCGGCCTTGGCGTTGGCCACGCTGATCTCTTCTTGCTTGATGCGGTCTTCGATGCTGAGTCCGCCGCCACCGCCGTCGTTGGCGAGCTCGACGAGCAGATCGCCCTCCTCCACCTGCTGGCCTTCCTCGATCAGCCAGACGATGGTGCTTCGCCCCTCGACCTCGCAGCGAATCTCCGTGTTCTTCTTCGCCTTGACCTCACCCTTGGCCGTCAGGATGACCGGGAAGCTCATGGGACGAACCTCGAACGTCGAGATGTCCGGCACGCCGGCTCCTGCCCGGGCCCGCTGGACCGCCGTCCACACCCCGGCCGCACCCAACACCATGACCAGGGGCAAGCCCAACCAGGCTTTGCTGAGCCGCTTGGCCGGGGGAGCCTGCTTGGGCCGCGGCCTCGTCGCGGTTCGAGGCTCGATCACCTCCAAGCCGGGCAGGGAGGAGCGTCGGGCTCGTGATGTGCTGATTTCCGGTTCCGTTAAACGGGTCACTGTCGCACGCTTCGTGTAGCTAATTGGTTAGCGGAAACCTGCTTACTATCCCAGAAAGCCATTCTATCGGTCGGCCTCAGCCAAGTCGAGCAATCTGCCTTCGTCGCTGACGCGAATCATGCCGACATCGCGGTAAAATGCCAGAATCGCACGCCGCAACCCACTCTGCGCGTCGCTATAGGTGTTTCGGGCCCTTAAGAGGGCGTTCTCCGCATCCACCACTTCACGGTTACTCACCCGCCCGAGCTGAAACCGCAAGTCGGCCGCCTCACGACGACGCTTGGCCAGTTCCATGCTCTGGCGCTGAATCGACAGGGTCGTCACTGCCTGCTCGATCTGTCGATGCGCGCGGCGGACCTCGAACCGAACCTCATCCGCGGACAAGTCGTACCGCCGCTGCGCGCGACGCAGCGTGATCAGCGACGACCGATAGGCGTTCCGCTCGGCCACCCGGTCCAGTGGCAGCTCGAGATCCATGAACGCACGCCACGTCAGACGATCCTGCTCGAAGTGATACATGTTCAGCTCGTTCGGGTTCGTGTCATACGTCGCCGAGCCGCGGAAGTTCAGATCCGGCAGCAGGCCGTTCCGCGCCACCTTCACACCGCGCCGGGCATCGTCGATGGCGTCTCGGTCGTTGATGAGGTCGAGCCGGTTCTGCACCGCGATCCGGCTGGCCGCCTCGAGATCGACCTCGGGCACGTCCAGCTCCAGGTTGATGTCCTCCACGATCTCCACTGGTTGCTCGGTGGGCATGCCGATGAGGATCTTGAACTGGTCCAGACCTCGCTGGTACGCCTCCTCGGCGTTGACCACGCTGTTCCAGGCCTGGAGCACCTCCTGCCGCGTACGCTGGGCCTCGAGCTCGATCACCCGCCCCGCCTGCAAGAGCGCCTCCGATCGCTCGGCGTCGGCCAGGAAGCTGCGGTAGCTCTGTCTGGCGTTCGTGATCTGCTGCTTGTCACGGATGAGCCCGAAGTAGACGTTGGCCACCTCCACCACGAACGTGCGGCGAAACCGCTCGAAGTTCCTGGCCGCGTAGATGAGATTCCGCTCGGTCTGATAGCGGCTCTCGCGCGCGACCCGACCCGCCCCCCGGAGCAACGGAATGTCCGCCTCGAGAATCGCCTGCCCGCTCTCGTTCGACGTGATCCGACGCCCCAGGTCCCGCATGAGCGTGTTGATGATCTTGGCCGTGACCTCGCCGCCGTACGGGAGACGCTGCTCGACGGCCACCGACGCGACGGCCTTCATCGCATGATCGAACTGCCGGATCTCACCGTAGTTCGCGTATTGCGTCTGGATGTTGCCCATGAAGCGCGGACCCCACAGGTGGCGCTCCAACGTCAGCGAGAGCGCGGCCAGGTAGAGGTCTTCCTTGGCCGTCTGGAAGCGCCGCGCGTGATGGAAGGCGTACTCCAGGGCGTCGGGGAATCGCATCTTGATCGTCTCGGCCGGCCGGCTCTCCGGGCCGAGGATCTCCTGACTCGTCGGTGGGGTGAGGGGCTGGGTGGTCGTCGTGCGGGCCTGCTTCATCTCCTCCGGCACGTCGGGCTTCGTCGGACTGGGCACGTGATCGTACGCGGCCGACGGCACCTCCTTCGGCACCGACTCCTCGTCGATGGTCGCGTCGCTCTCGAGGTCGAGCGCCTGGTGCTGCCGCTGCTCAATCAGCTTGTAGACTTGCTGATCGGCGTCGTCGACAAAGAGCTGGCAGCCCGCGCAGGCCGCACAGCAACACACGATCAAGAGCCAGAGTCGCCTCGACATCATCTCGGCCCGTTCCACGTCTCGTGACGGTTCGTTCGTTGATCAAGCCTGTGCGTCCTTGCACCCGCCGGCGCCGCGGCGGTCCCGATGCTCAACCGCGCCTGGCATCCGTCCCATCATCGCCTGCGCCAATTGCCCATTATAAGCCAAAGGCGGTGCGCGGATTCAACCGTGACAACTTCTTACGCCGCTCCTGCTCAGAATAGGCATTGGATCCATCAGGCGACAGGCGAGACGCGAGGGATCCCCTAGAACCCCTGCGGAAAGGGAGGTGTCGCTTGCCGCAAATCACCTCGGGCTTTGAGGAATGGACGGCGCGCCGTCGCCAAGCCGCGACGGTCGTTTCGCACGGTCCCGCTCAGCGTCGCGTGAAAGATTTCCCGGCTCAGGCATACCGGCCGTGCTCCTCGGCCAACGCGACCAAGCGCTCGAGCCGGCGCGGCTCCACGTGTGGGGCCACCGAACAGGCGCTGCTCAGGATATAGCCGCCGCCCGGCCTGCCCACGCGGAGACGCCACCTCACGTCCTCGACGAATCGCTCCTCCGGACCGTGCAGCAGCGTGTTGACCGCGTCGATGTTGCCCTTGATGAAGGCCTTGCCGGCTAGGAAGTCCTTGGCCCGGTCAAGCTCGACCGTGCCCAACGGCGGCGGATCGAGCGTGTCGATGCCCTGCGTGCCGGTGCCGAGCATCAGGTCCAGCCGATCGCCGATCGCCCCGCACGTGTGCGTGTAGACGAACGCCTCACCCGCGCCGCGAACGGCCTCGGCCAGGCGCCGCTCGTACGGCAACACGAACTCGGTGTAGTGGTCGCGGCTGATGAAACCCGCGCCGGCAAACGCCGATGAGATCAGCACGGCCTCCACGCCGCACGCCACCTGCCGCCGCGCGAGCTGGATCGCGCCGCCCGTCAGCCGATCGAGACACGCGTGCACCTTGCCGGGGTCGTCGATCAGCGAGATCGCGGCCGCCTCGTTGCCCAACAGCTCGAGCCATTGCGAGAACGGCGAGAAGACCTCACCATGCACCGAGACCTCATCGCCGACCCGCTCGATCACCCGCTCGATGCCGGCCGTCGCATACGGCGGGAAGAAGTCGTCGCCCGGTCGCGGCTCGGTCTCGAAGTCCCACACGTGCGGGTGTCCCACCCCCGTGACGTCCCACGGTTCGACGTACACGAGCTCCTCCGGGTCGACGTCGTCCAAGGTGATGGCGGGACGCCTGCCGTCGGGCGGCATGGAGTGGGGATTGTCGTCGTGGGGCAACCGGGTCACGCCGCCGTTCGTCCAGGTCACACGATCCTCGCCGTCGCCGGCCTCGATGCGATCGACATGACGCTCGAGGTCGGGGGGCCTACCGGGCAGGTTCACCAGGATGCCGTCGAAGCGGTACCGCTCGCGCAACCGGATCAGCGCCTCGGCGAAGCCGTCCGTCGTGAACCAGATGTCGAACGGCGTGAGCCCGGCATGCAGGAAGTAGTGCCCCAGCGCGAGCTGGCACATCACCGGCACGCGGTCGGCCTCGGCCAACGACATCGCGGTACGGAGCCGTTGTTTGGGGGTCATCGTCTGACTCCACAGGGGCACGTGAGATTCGTCGCGACGCCCCGGATGATTCGGAAACCATATTCCGGAACCACCGGCCACGCGAAGCCCATTTCTTCTCGAGTCACGAGCCAGTATGCTCAGGAGTTGTCATGGCGACAAGGCACGTATGTGCTGTACAGGCTGCTCCGAATCCAAGGAGGAGGACCATGGTCATCGTCTGCGTCCACGTGCACGTCAAGCCCGATTGCGTCGAGGCCTTCAAGCAGGCCAGCATCGAGAACGCCCGCAACAGCGTCAACGAGCCGGGCATCGCGCGGTTCGACGTCCTCCAGCAACAGGACGACCCGAACCGCTTCGTCCTGGTCGAGGTCTATCGCACGCCGGACGACCCGGCCCGGCACAAGGAGACCGACCACTACAAGACCTGGCGGGACACCGTCGAGTCGATGATGGCCGAGCCCCGATCGGCCGTGAAGTACGACAACGTCTATCCCGACGAGGCCGGCTGGGGCTAGCCGCGTTGCGATGACGGAGGAACCTGGCTCAGCACCACCAACGAGGAAGCCCATGACGCGCCTGTTTCGATACCTGCTGACAGCCCTCTGCCTGCTCAGCATGCCCCTCGGCGCCGGTGCCGCCGAGCAGGCCTGGCCGCCTCTCATCGGCGCCGACGGCACGGCCATGATCCCGGCCCAGGCCTCGCCCTACATGCCCGGCCCCCGGCAGGTCAAGGTCTACGTCACCTATCCCGACGGCAAGATCGATCGGATCAAGGCCACGACGGGCCTGATGCTGTCGATCCATAACTGGGGCGGCACGGGCGCTCGCGGCACGGCCCGTCCCGGGTTCCTGGCCGAGAACTACGACGTCGTCGTCATCAACGTCGACTACGTCCAGAGCGGCAAGTACGACCGATCGATCCCCTACGACTTCGGTTACCTCCAGGCCCTCGACGCGCTGCGGGCGCTCTGGTGGGTCTACGACGGTCTGACCCAGGCCGACCGCGACTTCAACCGCGGACGGATCTACTCCACCGGAGGCTCCGGCGGCGGCAACATCACGCTCATGGTCAACAAGCTCGCGCCGCGAACCTTCGCGTGCATCATCGACTGCTCCGGCATGGCCAGACTCACCGACGACATCGCCTTCGGCCTGGACGGCGGCAGCCGTCTGAACGCCGGCTACCAGCGCGACCCCAAACACCCGCACCACCTGACCAGGGACGCCCAACTGCTCCGCTTCGTCGGCTACCCGCCGCACCTCAAGACGATGCGGGCGCTCGGCAACCGCTGCAAGGTCGTCATCAGCCACGGCTCGGCCGACCACGTCTGCCCCATCGAAGACGCCCGCGAGATGGCCCGAAACATGAAACGGGCCGGCTTCGACGTCGAGGCCCACTTCATCACCAAGAAGGACCTCGACGGCAAGGTGTTTCAGAACACCGGCCACGGCGTCGGCAACCGAACGCTGATCGTCGATGCCTTCGCCGGCAAGTACCTCAGACCAGACGGCGACGACGTCCTCGTTCGGAGCTATCCGTGCGACTTCGACCTCCGCGACGAAAAGGTCCGCTACGCGGGCCCCAACGGGGCGTTCGTCATCAGCTACTGCGCCGGCTACCCCGTCGGCCGGTTCGAGCCCAACAAGAAACCGTGATGGCCGCGAACCCCGAACGCCATCCCTCAAGACCCGCCGACCTTGCACGCCCCGACCCGGGCCGGTATCTCTGGGCTTGTGTGGAAGTTTGCGGCCATCATCGCAACGGTCATCGCGGGTCTGACCGCCGCGGCCGTCGTCTGGTCGACCAGCCAGCCCCGCGCCGACTTCACGTACGTCAGCAACCAGGAGCCGAGGACGCTCGATCCCGCCCTGGTGAGCTGGACGGACGAATTCCGCCTCGGCCGGGCCATCTTCGAGGGGTTGACCCGACTCGATGAGCGAACGTTCCGGCCCGCCCCCGGTGTGGCCGAGCGGTGGGACGTCAGCGATGACGGTCTGACCTACACCTTCCATCTCCGCGACGACGCGCGATGGAGCAACGGCGACCCGATCCGCGCCGGCGACTTCGTCTTCGCCTGGCGGCGCGTCCTCACACCCGTGGTGGCCAGCGAGTACTTCTACCAGCTCTACCCCATCGCCGGGACCAAGGACTATTACGAGTCGCGCGGCGACGACGATCCGGCCAACGACGTCC
Source organism: uncultured Planctomycetales bacterium (assembly GCA_964622545.1). Taxonomy (GTDB): domain Bacteria; phylum Planctomycetota; class Phycisphaerae; order UBA1845; family JAFGLZ01; genus JAFGLZ01. The sequence goes on from CAZUQM010000007.1 coordinate 31,634, forward strand.
CGTTCGACCGCGTCGGTGCCAAGGCCGTCGACGACCGAACGCTGCGCGTCGAACTGGCCCACCCCTGCCCCTACTTCCTCAACCTGGCCGCGTTTCTGACCCTCGCCCCGGTCCACCCGCCGACCATCGAGCGGCTGGCGTTCCGCGACGGGCGCGTCCTGCCGACCAAGCACCTCTGGACCCGTCCCGGCAACATCGTCTGCAACGGGGCCTTCGTCATCGACGACTGGCAGTTCAAGCGGCGCATCCGGCTCCGCAAGAACCCCATGTACTGGGACGCGGCCGCCATCCGCGTCGAGACGATCGACAGCCTGCCCATCGAAGACCTCAACACCTCGCTGCTGGCCTACGAGACCGGCGCGGTGGGCATGATCTCGGCCGCCAGCCCCATCGCGGCCCGCGCGCTCTACGCGGCCAAGGCCGCCGGCCGGCGCCCCGACTTCCACACCTGTCGCTACTTCGCGACCTACTTCTATCGCTTCAACTGCAAGCGTCCGCCGCTGGACGACGCCCGCCTCCGGCAGGCGCTGTCGCTGACGATCGACCGCAACGCGATCTGCGAGAGCGTGCTCGGCTGCGGCCAGGTGCCCGCTTTCGGCTTCGTGCCGGCCGGGGCGGTCGACGAGATGGTCTACACCGACGCCGCGGGTAAGTCCTACCGTTACGAACCCGCGCGAGGACTCGGAGGCGACATGACGCCCGACCAACGCGACGCCCTGGCCCGCAAGCTGCTCGCCGAGGCCGGCTATCCCGACGGCCGGGGCCTCCGCCCGCTCGAGCTGCTCTACAACCGCATGGAGTCGCACCACCTGATCGCGCAGGCCGTCGCGCGGCGCTGGCAGGAGGTGCTCGGGGTCGCCATCGAGCTGAAGCAACTCGAGCGAAACGTGTTCAGCCCTCGGATCGAGTCGCTCGACTACGACATCGCCCGGGCCGGTTGGATCGGCGACTACCTCGACCCGATGACGTTCCTCGACATGTTCGTCACCGACGGCGGCCACAACCAGACCGGCTGGTCCGACGCCGAGTACGATCGGCTCATCGAGGCCGCCACGCGTGAGGCGCACCCGGGCAAGCGCTTCGCCATCCTCCATCGGGCCGAGACGCTGTTGGTCCGCAAGGGCCTGCCCATCGCGCCCATCAACGAATACGTCGGCTACTTCCTGCTGAACCCGCGGTTCGAGAACCTCCGCCCCGACAGCCAGCTCCAACTGCTCATCCACCGCGTCCGTCCGAAGGCCTCGACCTCGCCGGTCGCCGCGATCCTGCAAGCGAGGGCGCTGCGATGACGCCCTACGCCATCCAACGCCTGCTCCAGGTGCCGCTCATTCTCCTGGCCGTCTACACGGTCAGCGTCGGGCTGGTCGCGATGACGCCGGGCGACCCGCTGGCCACCGGCGAGCGCGAGCTGACGCCCGAGGCCCGCCGCGCCAAGGAGATCAAATACAACTACGACCAGCCGTGGTACCAGCGCTACTTCTACACCTGGCCCATCAAGCGGCTCCTCATCGACCGCGACCTGCCCGCCCACCGCTACGAGGACTGGACCGTGCCGGAGATCATGCGGGCCAGCCTGCCGGTCTCGCTGCAACTGGGCCTGTTCGCGTTCTGCCTCGCCCTGACCGGCGGCACGACGGTGGGCGTGCTCTCGGCGGCCAAGCGCAACACATGGGCCGATTACGTCTCGGTCGCCCTGGCGATGATCGGTGTGTCGTTGCCGCCGTTCGTGATCGGCGCGGCGTTGCTGTTCGTCTTCGGACTCTGGCTCGACGCCCTGCCGATCGGCGGCTGGGGCCAGCTTCGTCAGATCATCCTGCCGGCAGTCACCCTCTCACTGCCCTACATGGCCTACGTGGCCCGTCTGACCCGCGCGGGCATGCTCGACGTGGTCGACCAGGACTACATCCGAACCGCCCGGGCCAAGGGCGTCTCGCGATGGCGCGTGCTGATGGTGCACGCCTTCAAGAACGCCTTCCTGCCCGTGCTCAGCTATCTCGGCCCGGCCGCGGCGGCGATCCTGACCGGCTCGTTCGTCGTGGAGAAGATCTTCTCCGTGCCCGGCATGGGTGTGCACATCGTCGAGTCGGTGAGCAACCGCGACCAGACGGTCATCCTGGCCACCGTCCTGACCTACTCGGCCTTCCTGGTCCTGTTCAACCTGTTGGTGGACCTGGCGTATGGGTTCATTGATCCGAGGATACGGTTGGGGAGGGAGTAGCGATTGGGGACAGGAGAACAAAACCTGGAAGGAAAACACGAAGGGTTCGGGGGTCGGGGTTCCGGGTTCGGGGTGTACGACAGAGGGAAGAGCCCTGAGGGGTAGTCGGCTGCAAGCCTTGGAGGTACCAAACGCACCAGGTCGAGGGATCGGAGGACGTCGGATGCCGCTCAAGACATACCGTGATCTGGAGGTGTGGCAAAGGGCCATGGATCTTGTGGTCGATGTCTATCGTCTTACGAGACACTTGCCTTCCGAGGAGAAGTTCGGCCTGACGAGCCAAGCGCAACGGGCGGCAGTCTCGGTCCCGGCGAATATCGCGGAGGGCTACGGGCGAACGCATCGCGGCGACTACTTGCGACATCTATCCGTTGCGCGAGGCTCGCTTGTCGAACTGGAAACACTCGTGACGCTCACTGTACGCCTCGAGTTCGTCCGTCGTGAACAGGCCGCATCAGTCTGGGAAACCTGTCAGGAGGTCGGAAGGATGCTCAACAAACTCATACGATCACTAGGGAAAACTGTGCCAACGGATACCCCGAACCCCGAACCCTGAACCCCGAACCCTGGCCACTTCAAGTTGAACGAGAACAAGCAAATGACGCTTGCACTAGCCGATACAGCTTCTGAGCACGAGCCCCCCCCCCCTCCGCGGCCGCTCCCCCTGGCGACGCTTCGCGCGCCATAAGCTCGGCGTGCTCGGCGCCGTAACCGTCGTTTCCATGCTCGCCGCCTGCTTCGTCAGCCTGCCGTACACCGGAGGTCGCTTCGACGACCAGGACCTCTCCAACAACCTGCAAGGTCCTTCGCTGGCCCATCCCCTCGGCACGGACGAGTTGGGCCGCGACGTCCTGGTCCGCGTGCTCTACGGTGGGGCCATCAGCATCACGTTCGGCCTGCTGGCCGCGGCCATCTCGGTCCTCATCGGCGTGACCTACGGCATGATCAGCGCCTACGCCGGCGGACGGATCGACGCGGCCATGATGCGCCTCGTGGACATCCTCTACTCGCTGCCCTATATTCTGCTGGTGATGCTGCTCACGCTGTCGTTCAGGCCGTACGTGCAGCGCGTGCTGAGCGTGCAGTGGGCGACGTTCTGGGTCCTGTTGTTGGCCATCGCCGGGGTGAGCTGGCTGACGATGGCGAGGGTGATCCGCGGGCAGGTGTTGTCCTTGCGGGCCCAGCCTTTTGTCGAGGCCGCGCGGGCCGTTGGACTGCCGACCCGCGTGATCCTGGTCCGGCACATCCTGCCGAACCTGGTCGGGCCGATCATCGTCTACGCCACGCTGACCGTGCCCCAGGCGATCCTTCAGGAATCGTTCCTGAGCTTCCTGGGCATCGGCATCCAGGCGCCGCAGGCCACCTGGGGCTCACTCGCGGCCAATGGCATCTCGGCCATCAACCCGCTCGACGTGCCGTGGTGGTTGGTGGTCTGGCCGTGCCTGCTGCTGGCGGCCACGCTGCTGGCGTTGAATTTCCTGGGCGACGGGCTCCGTGACGCCTTCGACCCGCGAGCCGGTAGGTCAAGGGCATAGATGGGCAAGTTCTTCACGATCGCAGGCCTGGTCACCGTGGCGCTCGTCCTGGCGCCGCTGGCGTTCCTCGCGCAGCGCGAGTCGCAGGACTTCGGCGACAAGGTCGTCCTCCACAGCTCCTATCCGGCCAAGATCAAATCGATCGACCCGGCCACGTGCGGCGACACGACCAGCGCGGCGATGCAGGGCCGCGTCTACGAAGGCCTCTACGCCTACCACTACCTCAAGCGGCCGGTCGAGCTCGTCCCCGAGCTGGCCGCGTCCATGCCCGAGATCAGCGAGGACGGCACGGTCTACACGATCCCGATCAAGCCGGACATCCGCTACGCGCCGAACCCCTGTTTCGGCCTGGACGCCGACGGCAAGCCCAAGACCCGGACCGTCCGGGCCGAGGACTTCGTCCTGCAGTTCAAGCGGATCGCGGATTTTCACATCCAGGTCCCGCTTGCCTGGTCCTTCATCAGCGGCCGGATCGTCGGGCTCGACGCCTTCCGAAAGAAGTGCGAGGACTATAAGGAGGGCGACTTCTCGCGATACGACATCGACATCGAAGGCGTGCGGGCGCTCGATGAGCTGACCCTCCAGATCCACCTGACCAAGCCGTTCCCGCAGCTCAACCACGTGCTGGCGATCAACAACTACTGCCCCGTGCCCCGCGAGGTCATCGACTACCACCTGGCCGGCGAACCGGGCCCCAACGGCGCCCGCAAGCCGATCCCCGTCGATCAGCGGACCGCCCGAATCACCAAGCTTGAGGCGATGGTCGGCACCGGCGCTTACAGGCTCACCTCGTGGAAGCGCGGCAGCCGGATGATCTTCGAGCGCAACCCCGTCTACAACCACGGTTTCTACCCGACCGAGGGCTCGCCCGGAGATGTCGAGGCCGGTCTGCTCGACCCGAACTACGTCGGCAAGCCGCTGCCCTTCGTCGACGTGTTGGTCTATGACTGCGTGCTGGAGAACCTGCCCGCATGGCTGCGGTTCCTCAGCCGACAGACCGACCTGTCCGGTATTCCGTCGGACGTGTTCGCGACCGTCATCACGCCGGACAAGACGCTGGCCGACGACTGGGCAAAGCAGGGCATTCGATTGATCACCTACGACTACCCGGCGGTGTACTGGCTGGGTTTCAACATGGAAGATCCCGTCGTCGGCGCGAGCCAGAGCCTCCGGCAGGCCATGTGCCTGGCCTACAGCGTCGAGGACGAGCTCGCCGTGCTCCTGAACAACCGCGGACGCCGAGCCGTCAACATCCTCCCGAGCTCGTTCCCGTCCTACGAGGCCGCCGGGCCAGGGCCCTATTACCGCTATGACCCCGAGGCCGCCAAGGCCAAGCTCGAGGCCGCCAGGCAGGAGCTCGCCAAGGCCGGCAAACTCGACGCCGACGGCAAGATCCCGGAACTTACCATCGACCTTGGCGGGCGCGATGATTTCTTCAGACGCCGCGGTGAGTTCATCCGCCAGCAGTTCGAGCCCGTCGGACTGCGGATCAAGATCGAGCTCAACGACTGGCCTACGCTCCAGCAGAAGGTCCACAACAAGCGGACCCAGCTCTACACGATGGGTTGGCACGCCGACTACCCCGACGCCGAGAACTTCCTCCAACTCTTCTACAGCCCGAACGTCGAGAAGGGCACGAACAGCACGAACTACAAGAACCCCGAGTTCGACGCCCTGTTCGAGAAGGCGATGGTCGAGCCCGACGACGCCAAACGCCGCGCCCTCTACGTCGAGATGATCCACATCCTCAACGAGGATTGCCCCGTCCTGCTCACGAGCGAACCGATCGCCTTCGTGCTCATGTACGATTGGGTCAAACCCCACAAGCGACATCCGTTCGGCTACGGCATGACCAAGTACCTGCGCCTCGATCCCGAGCTGCGCCGCACGATGGGAGGCCCATAGGTCGCATGGGTGCCTACGTCATAAGACGACTGGTGCAGGCGGTCTTCACGATCCTCGGCGTGATGCTGCTGACGTTCCTGCTCTTCCGCGTCGTCGCCGGCGACATCGCCGCCGCCCATCTCGGGGGGAAGGCCACCGCCAAGCAACTCGCCGATTGGCGGGCCAAGTACGGTTACGACAAACCGCTCCTGCTCAATCTCGAGACGGACCAGGCCTGGTACGACACCCAGTTCTTCGGCTATCTGAAGGCGGTCTCGACGTTTCAGAACCGCAGTCTCATCACCAACGAGAAGCTGAGCGAGATCATCGCCGCCCGCGCCAAGTACAGCCTGGCCATCACGGTGCCCGCCCTGGCCATGGGCTGGGCCCTGGCCATGATCGTCAGCACCATCGTCGCTTACTATCGAGCGAGCCTGATCGATCACGTGGGCGTCTTCTTGGCCGTGCTGGGCATGTGCATCCCCTACCTGGCCTTCATCATGGCCGGGCAGATGCTCATGTTCAAGCTCGCCCCGCGTCTGGCCTACGGGCTGAGCAGCCCGTTCAGCATCTACGTGCCCGTGTCCATCGCCGTGATTGCCGGCCTCGGAGCGAGCGTCCGCTTCTATCGCACGGTGATCCTCGACGAGGCCAACCGAGACTACGTCCGCACCGCCCGGGCCAAGGGCGTGCCCCTGCCGGGGGTGATGTTCAAGCACATCCTGCGGAACTGCATGCTGCCGATCCTGACCCAGCTCGTACTGGCCATCCCGCTGCTGATCATGGGTAGCCTGCTTCTGGAGACGTTCTTCGGGATTCCCGGGCTGGGCGATCTGCTGCTGAGCAGCATTACGAATCGTGACGAGCCCATCGTCAGCGGTCTGACGTACCTGACCGCCCTGATCTATACCCTGGGCGTGTTGCTGACTGACGTGCTGTACGCCGTCTTCGATCCGAGGGTGCAACTGACGTGACACAGGCCACCACCGTCGCCGTCGACCTGGACGTACCCGAGCAGGGCCGCAGCCTGTGGGGCGACGCCTACGTCCGCCTCCGCCGCGACCCGGCGGCCGTGGCCTGCTTCGCAATCATCATGCTCTACGTCGTCGTCGCCATCGGCTCTTCCTTCGTCTACGACGACTTCGTCCAAACCAAGAACTACGAGCAGCGCAACCAGCCGCCGTCGAGCGAGCACTGGTTCGGCACCGACGTCTTCGGTCGCGACGTCTTCGCCAAGACGCTGCTCGGGGCGAAGGTCTCCATGACCGTCGGCTTCATGGCCAACATCATCGCCGTGCCGTTCGGGCTGATTCTGGGGGTCATCGCCGGCTACTTCGGCAAGTGGATCGACGACGTCATCGTCTGGCTCTACACCACCATGGCCAGCATCCCGGGCATCATCCGGCTGATCGCCATTAAGTACGCCTTCGAGGGCATCATCCTGTTCAAGGGCTCGACCTTCGAGCTCGACCTCAGCGGCATCCACGGCGTCTACATCGCCCTCGGCGTGATGAGCTGGATCGGCACCTGCCGGCTCGTCCGGGCCGAAACCTTCAAGATCAAGAGCCTCGACTACGTCATCGCGGCCAGGGCCACAGGCCAGGGCCGGCTACGCATCCTGTTCCGCCATATCGTGCCCAACCTGTTCCACATCGCCATCATCCAGTTCACGCTCGGCTTCGTGGGCGCCATCGCCGCCGAGGTGATCCTGTCGTTCCTGGGCCTGGGCGTGGCCGTCGGCACGCCGAGTTGGGGTACGATGATCAACGCGGCCCGGCTCGACCTCGTGGTGGGCAGGTGGTGGGAAGTGACCGCCGCGTGCGGCGCGATGTTCCTGATCGTGCTGGCCCTGAACATCTTCGGTGACCGACTCCGCGACGCGCTCGACCCGCGACTGAGGACGTAACCCATGCAGTCTGCCAACGGCGAACCGCTGCTCGAGGTGCAAGACCTCAAGACCTACTTCCATACCGAGGACGGCCTGGCCCGCGCCGTCGACGGCGTGTCGTGGTCCATCCATCCCGGCGAAACGCTGGCCCTGGTCGGCGAAAGCGGCTGCGGCAAGAGCGTGTCCGCCCTATCGGTCATGAAGCTCGTTCAGCAGCCCCCCGGACGCTACGAAGGCGGACGGATCCTCTATCAGGGGCGCGACCTGCTCACCGCCTCCGAGCCGCAGATGCGCCACATCCGCGGCAACCAGATCGCCATGATCTTCCAAGAGCCCATGACCAGCCTCAACCCGGTCTACACCGTCGGCAACCAGATCGTCGAGGCCGTCGAGCTCCATCAGGACATGCGGGGCCAGGCCGCCCTCGACCACGCCGTCCAGATGCTCGCCAAGGTCGGCATCCCCGACCCCGCCCAGCGCGTCCGCGAGTACCCGCACCAGATGTCCGGCGGCATGCGCCAACGCGTCATGATCGCCATGGCCCTGAGCTGCAACCCCGACCTGCTCATCGCCGACGAGCCGACCACCGCGCTCGACGTGACCATCCAGGCCCAGATCCTGCTCCTGCTCAAACAGCTCCAGACCGACACGGGCATGGCCGTGCTGCTCATCACGCACGATCTCGGCGTGGTCGCCGAGGTCGCCGATCGCGTGGCCGTCATGTACGCCGGCAAGATCGTCGAGCTCGCCGAGGTGAACGAGCTGTTCGAGCACCCGCTCCACCCGTACACGCAGGGGCTCCTTCGCTGCGTGCCGAAGCTGGAGGCCGACCAGGACCGCCTCGAGGTCATCCCCGGCCACGTGCCCAATCCTTTGAGCTTCCCGTCCGGCTGCCGGTTCCACCCGAGGTGCCCTCTCGGCCACGACGACACCACCTGCCAGGGCCAGGAGCCCGAGCTGAGGGAGCTCCGCCCCGACCACTGGGTAAGCTGCTGGAACGCCGAACCGTAGCGCGCCATGTCGCCCTGTCGCCCTGTCGCCCTGTCGACTTGTTGATCTGTTGACTTGTTGATTGGTCGACTTATCGACGGCTTGACGTCTTGACGTTTCCCCCCGCCTTGCCGCAACACCAAGCCTGTGCTAGCTTGGCAACACCCTGCCCACCGCGGGAGACCCGACGTGATGACTTGGCTGCGAACGTTGATCCCGCTGACGATCGGTGTGGTCGTGCTGGTCGGCACCATCATGTGGTCGACGGGAAACCTCCACCTGCCCGGCCCCTTCGCCGAGCTGCGGGAGATCCCCGACGACGCCACCGGCGGCCCCGGCAGCTCGTTCTACTCCTCCGTCAGCGAGGACCTCGGCCGCGAGTTCCGCCAGGCCCTGATCGACCGCATCTGGCAGGACCGGCAGATCACCGTCACCGTCCACGTCGCCCTCTGCGACAGCCGGCTGTCGCGGGTCTCGAACCCCCTCCAGGGCAACGGCAACGACTTCCGACGGAACCTTTACTGGGGGGCGCGATACGGCGTGGAGCGCTTCTACCAGAGCCTGCAAGACTGGCAGCAGATCCACATCGACTCGGGCGGGTCGTCCAAATACATCCTGCGCCGAGTCGTGTTCCGCAAGCAGATCCAGCCCGACGTAGACTGGCAGCAGCGCGGCGTGACCGAACCGTTCGAGATCTGCCTGCTCGCGATCGCCTGGTCCGGACCGGCCGCGGGCAACGCCGTCCAGGCCGCCCTCATGGACGCCGCCGGCATGCAGCAGGCCCGCGTGATTTCCGTGGGAACGAAACGACTCGCCTTCGGCTCGGCCAGCTCCCTGGTGGGCTACGCCGGCTACAACCCCGTCAAGGACAACCCCGGCCTGCTGGCGGGCTTCGCCGAGCAGTTGCCGCAATCGCCGCCCTGCGGGGTGTTCATGATCACGCCCTACAGTCTGGAGACGATCGGACCGACGATCCAGAAGCTGGGGCTCCATCCCGTCCTGCTGACCACCGACACCCTCACCCCCGAGGCCTATGTCCTGCGCGGCGTCACCGAGGCCTTGGCGGGCGGCCGGATCGAGCGAGGCTTCTCGCAGCGGGCCGCCGAGTTCTACACCGAGTACCGCAACACCCAGCTCCGCCAGGTCCGGTCCCTCTTCCTGCCATGACCCCTCTCGCCCCGAACGACCTCACGTGAACCACCGCGAGTGCCAGCGCGCCGACGGGCCGACGTCGATGGCGGCCGGGCCGGGCGCTACCCCTCCATGTCCATCGCGGGCTCGTAGTCGGTCCGCACCTGAACCTGCTCGGGGTCGTACCACGACCGCATGAATTCGATCGTCTGGTAGATTTGAAGCATCTGCTGCATCTGCGGTCGAGCCTTGGCGTACTGATCGGCCGTCAACCGGTCGATGGACAGGAACTCCACCAGGACCCACTGGCGACTGACGGGCATCTCCACCAGCGCCACCCCCCGCGACGGCCGGCTCGCCGCGCCCGACGTCGGCGCCAGGCCGAAGCACGTCTCGATCAGCTTCTCGACCTCGCCCTTGTAGCGATCCGCCACCTGCGGCAGAGGGAACAGCCCCGTCGGCTCCTCCTCCACGACCCCGATGTCCTCGATGGGCCAGAGCGTGGTGATCGGCCAGCCGAGCTGGATCGCGAACCGGGCCTGATCGCGACGCCGCGCGAACGGCGACGGCGACTTGAGGATCTTCTCTCCCAATCGGTCGAACAGGTCCTTGTCGGCCTTGACCGCCTCCTTCAAGCCCTTGGCCACGGCGGCCGGCTCCAGCCTCTTGGCTACCTGCTCGGCCTTCTGGTAGCCGGCGAGCTGCTTCAGGTCCTCGACGACCCGATCCTTCACCTCTTCCAGGGCCTTCGGCGCGTGCGAGGGCTCCGAGGCGAGCACGCGAAACAGGTAGAAGTCCTCGCCCGCCAGGCCGCCGCCCCGTAGCGGCGAGTTGAACGTCTCGTACAAGGCCAGGGCGGTGGTGTGCATCTCCTCTTCCGGCGGCGTGTACAGGCCCTGGACACGGAAGGCGATGTCCACGAAGTCAAGCGGCGTTTCGTCGTCCGCCTGCTGAGCCTCGATCGACGCCTGCCCGATCCCTTCCAGCTCGGCCGCCTCGTCTCGCGTCAGCCAGCGCATCGGCCGAACGACACGCAGGCACGCCTCCGGCAGGTCCGCCCGACGGCACACCTCATGGGCGATCTTCTCGTAGTAGTCCGGCGCATCCACGCCTTGGGGCGCGGGCTTGTACCTGGTCTCCTCGCTGACCTTCACGTCGAACCACGGCTCGTTCAGCCGGCGCAGCGCCTGGCGGATGATCCGATCGGCCACCTCCGGCGCTCGCCGACGCTTCATCTCGGCCAGGACCTCGTCCCTGGCCTCTGAGAACGACTTCACCAGCGTCTTGGTCGCCGGCTTGGTCGAGGTCGTCGGCTGCGTGTCGGCCGCTTGCGTCGACGGCTTCGTCGCCGCCGGTTGCGACACCGGCACCTCCTTCGTGTACTTCTTGCGGTTGTCCGACCAGTACTGCCGGGACTCGTCTCTCGGGATCTTCAGCGATTCCTCGATCTTGCTCACGTCGGCGATCAGATACTCGACGCGGACCCGATCGGGCCACTTGTAGCCGAAGCCGTGCTTGCCCTGGCCGGGCAGCGTCTCGTGATACTCGTGGAAGTGCCTCGCCATCTCCTCGACCGTCGGCTTGGCCTTCGGATCGACGAAGTCCTCCGCGGTCAGGGCCGCCAGCCTGACCGTCACCCGTTCCCGCGTATCGCGGATGTAGTGGTCGACCTCAGGCGGCGAGACCTGAACGGCCGCCGAGGCGAGCTGGCCGACCCGGGAGATCCGCAGGTGATCCTCCAGCGCCGAGAGGATCCGCTCGACCGACATGCCGGTGCGATCGCGAATGATGCCGATCCGATCGCCCGGGATGCCCGCCATCTTGAGGAACCGCTCGGCCTCGGCCCGCGGGATCTCGACGCCGGTTCGCCGGGCCTCCAGGTCCAGCAGGTACCACGTCAGCTCGTCGATCGGCTCGATCGGGAACCGAAGCCGACCCATCGCCCAAGGCATCGACCAGGGCACGCCCATGTCCCCGAGGACGCTGGTCCGCATGTTGGCCATCCGGTACGCGTTCCGGTCGAACTCCTCCCCGAACGCCTTGCCGACCAGTTCGTCGCCCATGTCGGGGCGGAACATCTGCTCGAGCGCCGACGAGCCCAACCACACCACCAGAAGCCCCGAGGCGAAGATCGCCAGCAGCTTCTTGTTGTGCTTCCGCATGAACTTGATCATCTGATGCAACTCCTGAGAGGATCAGGGCTTCAGGCATACAAACGAGCCCCTTAGCATAGTCGCTCCGACGGGGCAATGGCAAGCGCCCGTCCCGATAGCCGCGAACGTTGACAGCTCAGGGCCGATCCGCCACCATCGCCCCACATCCACAACACCCAAGGAGGCATCGCATGGCTAAGGTAATCCGCGTCGGTCTGTTGGGAAGTCAGTTCGTCAGCACCATTCACGTCGGGGCCTTCAGGCACGTCCACGACGCCGAGATCCTGGCCGTGGCCTCGCCCACGCCGGGCAACGCCGAGAGCTTCGCCGCCCAGCACGGCATCCCGCACAGCTTCACCGACCATCAGAAGATGCTCGAGATGGACGAGCTCGACGCCGTCGTCATCGGCATCCCCAACCATAGGCACTGCCAGGCCGCCTGCGACGCGGCCGCCGCCGGCAAGCACGTCATCTGCGAGAAGCCGATGTGCCTGAATCTCGCCGAGGCCGACAAGATGATCGACGCCTGTGACACCGCCGGCGTGAAGCTCATGTACGCCGAGAACCTGCTCTTCACGCCCAAGTACGTGCGTATCAAGGAGCTCGTCGACGACGGCGCCCTGGGCCGGGTCTATCTCGTCAAGCAGAGCGAGAAGCACAGCGGACCCCACGCCCCCCACTTCTGGGACGTCGAGCGAAGCGGCGGCGGCGTCACGATGGACATGGGCTGCCACGCCATCGAGTTCTGCCGCTGGATGCTCGGCCGGCCCAAGATCACCAGCGTCTACGCCCAGATGGCTACGCAGGTCCACGCCGACAAGACCAAGGGCGACGACGACAGCATCGTCATAGTCGAGTTCGAGGGCGGCGCCGTCGGCATCGCCGAGGAGAGCTGGTGTCGGCTCGGCGGCATGGACGACCGCGCCGAGGTCCACGGCGCTGAGGGCGTCTGCTACGCCGACCTGCACCACGGCAACGCCATCGAGACCTACAGCCAGCGCGGCTACGGCTACGCCGTCGAGAAGGCCGGCGAGACCAAGGGCTGGACCTTCACCATCTACGAGGAAGAGTGGAACTACGGCTATCCTCAGGAGATGGCCCACTTCGTCGAATGCATCCGCGACGATAAGCAGCCCATGGTGACCGGCCACGACGGCCGTGTGGTCATCGAGGCCCTCTTGGCCGCCTACGAATCCGCCGGCACCGGCAAGAAGGTGGCCATGCCCTTCAAGACCGACGCGGCCAAGCCGATCGACCTGTGGCGAAAACCGTAGGAGCCGTCTCCGACGGCGAGGGGAATGACCGCCGACATCGCGATGCGTCGCGACAACCCAAGGAGCATGCCATGCCACTGAATCGACGGGGGTTCTTGAAAGGATCCGCGGCCGCGGTCGGCCTGGGTGGGCTGACGTCGCCCGCCACGGCCGAATCGCCGGACGGGCGCAAGCCGAAGCACGTGACCATCCAGCGGACCGTGCCGATTCGCCACGACGTCGACATCTTCGTCGCCGGCGGCGGTCCTTCCGGCATCGCGGCCGCCGTCGCCGCGGCGCGGCAGGGTCGGCGCGTCTTCCTCGCCGAGCGCCAGAATTGCCTCGGCGGGATGGGCACGGCCGGGCTGCTGCCGGCGTTCATGAAGTTCACGGACGGCGAGAACTTCCTGGCCGGCGGCATCGGCAAGGACGTCCACACGAGACTCAACGCGGCGGGCGGAACGGGTCCGGGCAGCGATACCACGATCCGCGCCGAGGTGCTCAAGCGTGTCTACGACCAGCTCGCGACCGACGCCGGTGTGGACTTCACCCTCGAGACGCAACTGATCGGCATCGAGACACAGGGCGACCGGGTCGACATGGCCATCCTCGCCGCCAAGAGCGGCCTCTTTGCCGTGCGAGCGAAGCACTTCATCGATTGCACGGGCGACGGCGATCTGGCGACGTGGGCGGGCGCGCCGTTCGAGAAGGGCGACGCCGACGGTCACATGATGGCCGGCACGTTGTGCAGCCTGTGGGCGGACATCGACTGGCCGACGGCCAGGAAGAAGGGGATTCCGTTTCAGCGTAAGCGGCTCGAGCAGGCCTTCGCCGACAAGGTCTTCACCTACGAAGACCGACACCTGCCCGGCATGTGGCGCGTCGGGGAGGAGTTGGGCGGCGGCAACATCGGTCACACGTTCGGCGTCGACGGGACCGACGAGCGATCGGTCACGAAGGCGCTGATCTGGGCCCGCAAGTCGCTGCTCGAGTACGAGCGCTACTACAAGACGTACCTCGGCGGGTTCGAGAACATGGTGCTGGTGGCGACCGCGGCGATGCTGGGCGTTCGCGAGACGCGCCGCATCATGGGCGACTACGTCCTGAACCTGGCTGACTTCAAGAAGCGGGCCGTCTTCGACGACGAGATCGGCCGGTATGCCTACCCCGTGGACATCCACGCCGCCAAGCCGACCAAGGAGGCGTACGAGGCGTTTCACAAGGACTTCAAGAGCCTCCGCTACGGCAAGGGCGAGAACTACGGCGTGCCCTATCGCAGCCTGATCCCCAAGAAGCTGTCGAACGTGCTCGTCGCCGGCCGCTGCATCAGCACCGACCGCTACATGCAGAGCTCGATCCGCGTGATGCCCGGCTGCTTCATCACCGGTCAGGCCTGCGGCGTCGCGGCCTCGCTGGCCGTCGCGAAGCGAACCGACACCCGCGGCATCGACGTCAAGGCCCTGCAGTCGCGACTCAAGCAGATGGGGGCGTACCTGCCGAACTGCTAGCGTGGCTCCGGATCGCACATCGCGGCCACGTGTAGTACTTCGCCGCCCTTGTTTTTGTCGGCTCCCGCCAGGAGGGCGAGACGCCTCTCGGAGCAGCGACCGTTAGGGAGCTGTGTTGTTGAAGCACTCGAACAGCAACGCTCCTTCACAGTCGCGTCTCCGACGGCGGCAACGAAGCTGAAAACCCCACAGATTCAATGGTGTTGGACGTGTAGGATGCGTCTTGACACGACGTCCCGATCCTTGTCGAGGGGCACGTTCATGTCGCTGCCCAGACAATGCGAAGGGTGGCCCATCGCTTCATTCATCCTGTCTTCGACCCTGAGGCTCAGACCCGAAGGGAGCTCCGTCGAAGGAGCGGTGGCCGGCACGAATAGCGGCTGGTGCGAGATTCCTATCTCGCACCCATTACCGCCGGAATCCTTTCCGGCATTCGCGCCGGGCGCCACTGGCGGCTTGTCTGCCAGTGCGGGAGGGCGAGGCTCCAGCCAAGCCGCAACCGAGCCCCGCTGGCTCCCGCGGCGTCGCTCCCGGGCCTGCGTTGCCCGAGGGCTGCGTAGGCTTGGCGAAGCGGGCTCGACTCGCCTGTTCCCTATTCCCTCGTCCCGGCCGTCACCTCCCGATACAACGCCGCGTACCGCTCGACCGTCCGCGCGAAATCGAACTCGGCCACCGCCCGACGCCGCGCGCTCGAGCCAAGACGTGCCGCCAACTCCCGATCCGCTAGCAGCCGCTCGATCGCACCCGCCAACGCCTCGGGCCGGCGAGCCGGCACGAGCAACCCCGTCCGGCCGTCGGTGACCACGTCGCGACAACCCGGCACGTCCGTCGTCACGATAGGCGAGCCCGCGGCCATCGCCTCCAGCAGGGCATTCGGCATCCCTTCGGTCCGCGACGGAAACACGAACACGTCCGCTGCCGCCAACAGGTTCGGCACGTCGTCGCGCCGGCCGAAGAAACAGACCCGCCCGCCGAGTCCATGCCGATCCACCCGCCGGCGGATCTCGTCCTCGTAAGCGCCCTCGCCGACCAGCCCCAGCGTCACGGATTGCTCGCGCAGCATCCCCATCGCATCGACCAGCTCGTCCAGACCTTTGACCGGATCGAGCCGACCGACCCACATCAGCAGGGCATGCCCCTCCGGCACGCCCAGCGTCGCCGGATCGACCGCTTCGGCCTCGACGAAGCGATCGGCGTCCACGCCGCCGGGTACGCAGGCGAGCCTCGATGCAGGCACGTGCCCCGCCCGATGCAGGTGCTCGACGACGGGTCGCGAATTGCCGACCACCACACGACACATCCGACACAACAGCCCGCCGAGGATCAGGTGCCAGCGGCGCTCCGTCTCGACGGTGAGGATCTCCGTGATGATCCGCCGCGGCGGCACGCCCGCCAAGGGCCCCACCACGCACGCCGCCGCGTTGGCATGAAACAGGAACGCATGCAGCACGTCGGGGCGAAAGGCTCGAAGCTCACGCCTGAGCCGGAGGAGCGCCCGCAAATCCCACGCACCACCGGCCCCGCACGCGAAGGTCTCCACGCCGGCCGTCTCGAGGCGATCGCTCATCGCCCCGCGCCCAGCCAGGCACCCGACACGCACCGCGAAGTCGTCCGGCCCCAACGCCGTCGCCAGCCGGTAGACGTCCATGGGCACGCCGCCCGTCTTCAGGTCGGTCGTCAAGATGCACAGGCGAATCGGCATGTCCTCACGCGTGCGGCGTCGCGCCTCGCCCCCGCCACGAACGACCTAATCCAGGAGCCCCTCGGCGTCCGCCCCTTCCAAGACGCGATGCATCATGCCGCGCCCCTCGGCCAACAGGCGCTCGGCCCGGGCCGCGTCGACGCCGCGGCGATGCATCACGATGGCCGTCTTGGCCCGGCCGCCGGCTTGACGCAAGAGCCGTTCGGCAGCCGCGCGATCCAGCCCCGTCTCCATCCCGATGATGCGAATCGCCCGGTCGACGAGCTTGGCGTTCGTGCTCGTGTCCACGTCGACCATCAGGTTCCCGTGCACCTTGCCCAGGTGGATCATCGCCAGCGTCGTGATCGAATTGAGCACCAGCTTGGTGGCCGTGCCCGCCTTCATCCGCGTCGAGCCGGTGACGACCTCAGGCCCGGTGAGCACGCGGATGGAGATGTCCGCCCGGTCGGGCACCTCGCTCTCGGGCACGCAGGCCAGGAAGACCGTCGTCGCGCCCAACTCCTTCGCCCGATCCAGCGCCGCGTGCACGAACGGCGTCGTCCCGCCCGAGGCGATCCCGACGACAACGTCTCGCGACGTTACGCCGCGCTCGTCCATGACCCGCGCCGCCTCGTCCGTGTCGTCCTCGGCGCCCTCAACGGGTCGCCGCAGCGCCGCCTCCCCGCCCGCAACGATGCCCTGCACCCAGTGCGGCTCGGACAGGAACGTCGGCGGACACTCGGCCGCATCGAGCACGCCGAGCCGACCGCTCGTGCCGGCCCCCACGTAGAGCAACCGACCGCCCGATCGCAGCGCGACCACCACCCGCGCGACGGTGCGGCAGATCGCCGGCTTGGCCCGCGCCACGGCCGCCGCGACCGACGCATCCTCGGCGTTGAGGATGTCGAAGCCGTCTGCGATGGATACCTGGTCGATATGGGCGGAGCGCGGGTTGCGCTGCTCGGTCAGCAGATGGCCTCGATCCGTCATCGCCATGGTCGATCCTTCACCCGCTCTGGGCCGCCCTGTGGGATAGGCGTGATGCGGCCCAATATAGCCGCCCCCGAGGCCCCCGTCACCTGAGGCAGGTTCGCCGGTACGCCGTCGACACACGCCGCCGCCAGCATCGCGAAGCTGACCGCCTCCTTGGCCTGGACGCCGATGCCCGTCCGGTCGATCGTCGTCACGCTCACGCCCGGCAGCTCGTCGCGCAGGAGACCGAGCAACGTCGCGTTGCGCGCCCCTCCCCCGCAGACGATCACCTCATCTACGTCCGTCCGGCCGTCGCGCCGGGGCAGAAACCGTCGGTACGCCTCCGCGATGCTCCGCGCCGTCAGCGCGGTCGCCGTGGCGATCAGGTCGTCGGGTCGGGTCCGGACCTCGCCCGCCGTCACCGCCTCATCGACGAACGCGCTACCGAACGCCTCGCGGCCGCAGCTCTTCGGCGGCTTGCGACGGAAGAACGGATGACCGAGCCAGCTCTTCAGCAGCCCCTGGTCCACACGGCCACGCGCGGCACGTCGGCCGTCGCGGTCGAACTGCAACCGCCCCTTCGTCGCGCGACGCACCAGCTCGTCAATCACCATGTTGCCCGGGCCGGTGTCGAAGGCGATCACGTCGGCCGGCTCGCCGCCCGCCGAAAGGTAGGTCACGTTCGCAATCCCGCCGATGTTCTGCACGATGCGCGACCGCCGGGCCTGGTGGTAGAGAACGTAGTCCGTCC
Organism: uncultured Planctomycetales bacterium; assembly: GCA_964622545.1. GTDB lineage: Bacteria > Planctomycetota > Phycisphaerae > UBA1845 > JAFGLZ01 > JAFGLZ01. The sequence goes on from CAZUQM010000007.1 coordinate 49,598, forward strand.
ACGGCACGAGCGGCGCGCCCTGCCCGCCCAGGGCGACATCGGCCCGCCGAAAGTCGCTGACCACGGGGATCCCGCTCCGCGCGGCCAGGACCGCCGCATCGCCGATCTGAAGCGTCGAGCCGCGCCCGCCACGCCGCCTCGGCGGCAGGTGGCAAATCGTCTGGCCGTGTGAGCCGATCAGCACGACGTCGCCGGCGGTCATATCCGCACGATCGAGCGCCTCGCCAATCGCCCGCGCATGATGCTCGGCCACGTCGACGCCAAGCCGGCAGATCTCCTGCGTCGTCGTCTCGGCCGGGGCCATCACCGTCAGCACGCGCTGCCGAAGGGCCTTCGGATACCGCCGCTGCGCGTGGGCGACGACCTGCACGCGCATGCCCAGCCCGCGCCCGCGAACGGCCGTCAACACGGCATCGACGCCGTCGCAGCTCGTGCCGCTCATCAAGCCGATGATCTGACGCGTCCGCTGTCCCGCCATCACTCACTCAACCCTCGCCGCGTACCACGCTGCCCGACCGATGCAGGGGGTGGTCCATCGCTTCAGCGGTGGGGAACACGAAGTCGTCCCCGAACGACCGCTGCTCGAGAAATGGACCTTCTGGCTGGCATGGCCACGCCGCTGCACGCATGGCCATGGATCGGTCCGCTGGTGCGAGAATCCCTTCTCGCACCCCGACCAGCAGATCCCTTATCCTCCATCGCCCCGATGCCACTGGCTCACTGGTCGCCGATACCGTTCGTCACCCTGCATGTCCTCAATCCACGAACCGCCGATCCAGCCGCAAGGCTCGGTGCAACCGCCTCATGTACTCCCGTCGCGGTATCTCGACCGCCCCGAATCGCAGCGTGTGCTGCGTCGGAAACTGCACGTCCAGCAGCGTGAACCCTCGCTGCCTCATCCGCTCGATAAGATAGACCAGCGCGATCTTGCTGGCGTCGGTGGCCCGATAGAACATCGACTCGCCGAAAAACGCCCCGCCGATCGTCACGCCATACAGCCCGCCGACCAGCTCGCCGTCTCGCCACGACTCCACACTGTGGGCGAAGCCCAGCCGGTGGAGCCGGCCGTAGGCGCGGATGAGCGTCTCGTCGATCCACGTTCCCTCGCTGCGATCGGCACAGCCCCGCATCACGCCCTCGAAGTCGCCGTCGACGCGGAGCTCGAACGGCCCCTGGTTGTACCGTCGCCGGAGCGTGTCCGGAACGTGAAACGCATCCAACGGCAGGATCGCCCGCGGATCAGGGCTGAACCAACTGATCTCGCCGTCCTCGTCGGCCATCGGAAACAGACCCTGACAATAGGCGGCCAGCAGCGTGTTGGGCGTGAGTTCGATGTTCATCCTGACCTGTCACATCGTTCGGCCGCGGGAGTCGTTCCGCGGGGCCGGACCGCCGCGCAGCGCAACGACCGCAGCACGCTACAACAGCTCCGACTCGCAACGCTCTTGCACCCCTGCCATCGACGCAGCCCGAGGCCGCAGGCCCATGACCGGCCTTGACCTGACAAACTCCCGTCTCCGCGTATAATGGCAGAGCGGCCTCGGCCCGGCAACGCAGCCCCAACGGTGCATCGTGGACACCCGAGAGAAGACAGCCTCCATCGCCATCAGCCTCAACGTCCTGCTGACCGGACTCAAGTTCGGCCTGTACTCGTTGACGGGCAGCCTCGCCATCCTGGCCGAGGCCTGGCATAGTTTCTCCGACATCGCCACCAGCGGCATGACCTGGCTCGCCGTGCGGCGCACCGTCACCGCCGAGACATCCGCCGGTCCCGGCGATGCCGCCGAGTCGCCCGCCGGTGCCGAATCCGACCCAACCTCCGCCGACACGACCGCCGAGCCGGCCGGTGACGACGACGCTTCCTCTGCCGGCCAGACGTCCTTCCGACCCTCGGCCGACCAGGTGGCCGCGCTCGTTATCGGACTGGTCATCCTCGTGGCGGGTCTGGCCGTCCTGCGGCGCGTGCTCTGGTGGGAGGCGGTCGAGATCACGCGCCCCCTGCTGGGCGGCGTGCTCTTCCTCGTCTTCGCGGTGGGCTCGTACCTGGTGCACCGTCTGGAGGTCGACGTCGGCGAGCGGACCGGCTCGTCCGGCCTCGTCGCCGACGGCAACCACGCCCGGGCCGACATGATCGCCAGCCTGCTCACGGGCGTCTCGCTGATCCTCTATCACCTCGGGGCCAACCTCGACCGCTGGATCGCCGCGGCCATCGGCGTGCTCGTCTTGTCGCTCGCGCTCGAGACGATCGTCAACCTGGCCGTCGCCCTGTCGCGCCGTGAGACCCGCTACGTGCCGCGCTACCGGAGCCACGAGGTGCTCACCTCGGTCCTCAGCCTCCGCTGGCTCAGCACCCAGGCCAAGGACGGAACCGGCGTGCTTGCCTCAACCGCCGCCCGGAGGATCCTCGTCCCGATCCGCCGCTGGGCGCCGGGGCTGATCGTGCTCGCCGCCGTCATCGCCTACGGGCGCACCGGTGTCTTCTCGGTGGAGCTCAATCAGGTCGGCATGGTCGAGCACCTGGGGCGACCCACGCGAACCGGCCTGGGCCCGGGCCTGCACCTCAAGTGGCCCTGGCCGTTCGACAAGGCCGTCCTCGTCGAGGTCAGCACCGTCCAGACCACCAACGTCGGCAACGAGACGCACCCCTCGGCCTTCGCCCTGATCTGGACGCGCGAGCACGGCACGGAGGTCCCCTTCCTCGCCGGGGACAACAACCTCTTCTTCCCCTACGTCATCGTGCACTGGCGGGTGAAGGACCCTCTCGCGGCCGTGTATCAGCAGCAGGAGCCCCACGTCCTTCTCGATGCCGTCTGCCACCGGATGATGACCGAGCTCTGCGCCGGCCGCCAGTTCTATGACCTGGCCAGCACGTATCGCGAGCAACTCGCCGCCGACCTCCGCCGGCGCGCCCAGCAGCGGCTCGACGAGCTCGGCAGCGGGCTCGAGATCCTCGAGGTCAGCCTGAGCGACATCCATCCGCCCGTCCGCATCGCCGACGCCTTCGAGGAGGTCGTCGTCGCCCGCTTCCAGCAACAGCAGCAGATGGTCAACGAGGCCCTGGGCCTGCGCAACGAGCAGCTCCCCGACGCCCGCGGCCGCGCCGAGATCCAGCGGGCCGAGGCCGCCGCCTACCAGCTCGAGCAGACCCACCGGGCCGAGGGCCAGGCCAGCGCCTTCGAGCAACGCGCCGACGCCCTCGAGGCCGGACGAGCCGTCACGCTCAAGCATCTCTATCTCGAGGCCGTCGCCGCCGCGCTGCGGGGCATCGAGAAGGTGCTTGTCGACAAGGACATCGACCAACCCGACCTGTGGATGAGCGCCGGCCGCAAGACCCGAAGCGGGGCCTCGCCGCCGCAGAAGGAGCTCCTCAGGGACATCCGAGAGCAGATGGAATGACCAAGCGAACCACCGTCATCCTGATCGTTGTCGTGGGCGTCCTCATCCTGGCGGCCTCCACGGTGTTCTTCACCGTCAGCCAACGCGAGTACGCCATCGTCACCCGATTCGGGGCCATGACCCAGAAGATCACCGAACCGGGCCTGTACTGGAAGTGGGGCAGCCTCTTCGATCGCGTCACCCGCATCGACCGACGGCTCGCCATCTTCCAGACCCGCCCGATCGAGCTGCTGCTCGGCGACAAGAACCCCATCATCCTGACCTGCTACGTCTGCTGGGAGGTGGCCGAGCCCGTGGGCTTCTACCGCTCGCTGATGACGGTCGACAACGCCAACGTCAAGCTGCGAGATATGGTCCAGTCCAGCCTCGGCAGCGTGCTCAGCGCCTACACGCTCGAGGACATCCTCGGCACCGACCCCTCCGAGGTGAAGCTCCACGAGATCGAGGCCAAGACCCTGTCCGACTTCGCCCAGAAGGCCAGCGAGAAGTACGGCATCACCATCCGTGACCTCGGCGTCCGCCGGATCGCCTACCCGCCCGTCGTGACCCAGGCCGTCCACAACCGCATGCGGAGCGAGCGCGAGAAGGAGGCCCGCAAGTACCGCGGCGAAGGGCGCGAACAGGCCGCCGCCATCGAGGCCGAAACCAAGACCGAGGTCGCCAAGATCGCCGCCGAGGCCTACCGCCAGGCCGAGACCCTACGCGGCCAAGCCGACGCCGAGGCGGCCCGCATCTACGCCCAGGCCTACGCCAAGGACCCCGAGTTCTTCGACTTCCTGCGATCCATGGAAGCCTACAAGGACATCTTCGCCCAAGGCGCGACCCTGGTGCTGTCGACGCGATCGGAGCTGTTCAAGCATCTCGTGCCGACTACGCAACCGGAGACGGTCGGGCCGACGACCTCGGCCGCCGGGAAGGGCAAGGTCGAGCCGGCCGCGGCCGCGAAGGAGACGAAGTAGACCGTGACCTCCATGACCGACAGCCTGGCCGCCGCCCTCGGCGCCAGCCGACGCCTCGTGGTATGGCTCGTCGCCCTCGGCGTGGTCGTCTACGCCGTCTCCGGCGTCTATAGCGTCAAGAACAACGAGGTCGCCGTCCACCAGCGCTTCGGCAAGGTCATCGAGGAACGCGTCCCGGCCGGTATCCATTTCGCCCTGCCCTGGCCCATCGACCGCGTCGAGAAGGTCGCCATCGGCAAGGCCCATCGCCTGATCATCGACGACTTCCTGCCCGGCGACGACCGTGACACCGCCGCGGGCCTCTTCCGTCTCATGACCCAGCTCGACTCCTTCTGCGTCACGGCCGACAACAACGTCGTCAACGTCGGGTGCGCCGTCTGGTACCGCGTGACCGACCCGGCCAGCTTCCTCTTCCGCGCGATCCAGCCCGAGACGATCCTCCGCGCCGCGGCCTGCAACAGCATGGTCCACTGCCTGGCCGCCATGGAGGTCGACCGAGCACTCACCGGCGGCGGCTTGCTGCTCAAGGAGGTCATCCAGACCGAGATGAACCGCAAGCTCGAGGCCTTGGGCTCGGGCATCACGGTGGTGGCCGTCGATTTGCAGCCCGCCGTCCGGCCGCCCCAAGCGGTACAGAGCTACTTCGACGACGTCGTCAACGCCAAGATCGATGCTCGAAAGGCCGTCAGCCAGGCCCAGGCCGACCAGAACGAGCGGACCAGCCGAGCCCGTGTCGACGCGACGTTCACGGTCGAGCAGGCCCGCAGCTACGACACCACCACCGTCGACCAGGCCAAGGGCCGTGCCGCGCGCTTCGAGCAGCTCCTGGCCGAGTACCAACGCAGCCCCACGCTGACCCGCCGACGCCTCTACCTCGACTTCGTCCGTGACGTCCTGGCCGACGTGCCTCGCAAGCTCGTCGCCGAGGTCGATGGCTCCGAGAAGGCCCCCCACATGCGGCTCATGATGCCCTGACGCCGCGGGAACCAGCGGAGGCTCGGTTGCATGCCGCGCTCGCACGAGCCGCGCCGAAACTGCCTTGCACCCTCGTCGCACCGACATCGCTTTTGCCGACACGAACGACCGTGGTATGCTTATAGTATGGATATGGTGCCCTCCGACCATCACGCTGGGTTCGAGTACACCAGCACGTCCCTGCTGGACGGCCTGCTGGACCCGAAGAACGACCGCGTCTGGACCGAGTTCTTCGACCGCTACGGACCCATCGTCCGAGGGTTCGCCCGCAAGCTCCGCCTCCGCGAGCACGAGGTCGACGACGCCGTCCAGGAGACCATGGTCACCTTCGTCACACGCTACCGTCAGGGCGACTACGACCGCGAGAAGGGCCGGCTCCGATCCTGGCTGTGCGGCCTGGCGTACCACAAGATCCGCCATATCCTCGACCGACGCATGCAACGCGAACGCCGTGCCACCCGGGCCGACGACCAGGGCCATCCCCTCGAGGCCATCGCCGACGAGGACCACATGGCCGAGCTGTGGGAGGCCGAATGGCAGAACGCCGTGATCAAGCGCTGCCTTGATACGATCCGCGACGAGACCGATCCCGTCCGCCTGCGGGCCTTCGAGCTCTACGCCCTCCAGGGCTGGTCGGCCGACGACGTCGCCGACGAGCTCGGCATCTCGCGCAACCAGGTCTACCTGAGCAAGTCGCGCGTCTTGGGTCGCGTCTCGAAGCTCCGCGAAGAGATCGATCGCGCCTGGCAGGAAGGAACGCTCCCGTGACGCCCTGCCCCTCGCCGGAAACGCTCGAACGCTACATCGCCGGGACGCTGTCGGAGTCCCAGGCCGACCAGATCGACCGTCACGCCGAAGAGTGCCTCGCCTGCGCCCAAAAACTCGGCGACGACAGCCGGCTCGAACAGGTCCTCACCGAGGTCCAGCACGCCAGCCAGGAAGAGACCCGCGTCGTGCCGGAGCTCGAACGCCTCCAACGCAAGCCGCGCCCCGACGAGGACCCGCTGGTCGGAAAGGTCATCGGCGACTTCGAGGCCCGACGCCTCATCGGTAGCGGCGGCATGGGCGCCGTCTACCAGGCCGAACAGCTCAGCCTCAAACGGCAGGTCGCCCTCAAGGTGCTCCACACGCCCTTGGGTCAGGCCACGGCCGGCGCCCTGCGCTTCAGCCGCGAGGCCCAGGCCGCCGCCCGCCTCCACCACACCAACATCGTCTCCGTCTTCGCCCAAGGCCAGAGCGACGGTTTCCGCTACTACGCCATGGAGATGATCGACGGCAGCGGCATCGACCAGGTCATCCGCGAGACGCGCCGACAACGCGAGGCGGATCGCGCCGGCGCGAGCGGCAAGACCCCGCCCCGGCGCGTCCCCAAGCCCGCCTGGACCAGGCCCGGGGGCAACGGCCGGGCGCAGTTCGACATGCGCCGCCGGCTGCTCGATCTCGATCGCCTCGACGTCCGCAAACGCTTCGACCTCGTCGCCCGACTGATCGCCGACGTCGCCGACGCCCTCGACTACGCCCACGGCCAGGGCGTCATCCACCGCGACGTCAAGCCCAGCAACCTCATCCTCTCGGCCGAGGGCCGTCTGAGCCTCACCGACTTCGGCCTGGCCCGCATCGTCGAGAACCCCAGCATGACCATCGCCGGCGAGTTCCTCGGCAGCCCGCTCTACATGTCGCCCGAGCAGGTGGCCGCCGGTCGTGTGCCGATCGACCACCGCACCGACATCTACTCGCTCGGCGCCACGTTGTACGAGCTGCTGACGCTCCAACCGCCCTACACCGGCGAGAACCGCGAGCAGATCATCGGCCAGATCCGCGAGGGCCGGCTCCGCCGGCCACGCCTGATCGACCGGCGCATCCCCCGCGACCTCGAGACCGTCTGCATGAAGGCCATGCGCCGCGAGCCCGAGCACCGCTACGCGACGGCCGGGGAGATGGCCGAAGACCTGCGACGCTTCGTCCGCCGATTCACCATTCGCGCCAAACGCGCCAGCCTGCTGACCGTCGCGACGCGGTTCATCCAGCGCCACTCGCTCGAGACCCTGGTCCTGTCCGCCGTGTTGGCGACCATCCTGGCCGCGGGGCTGACGATCCGCCACTACCGCAGCATGAACGACTACGCGAACCAGCAGCTCAACGCCGCCGACATCGCCACCGGCGTGCTTTGGAGGCAGTGGGACGCGGCTCGTATCCAGCGCGCCATGGAACGGGGCCATCAGGCCGCCGCCGCCGGCCGATTCGCCGAAGGCGTCCAGGCCTTCTCACAGGCGCTCGAACTCGTCCGCCGCGACCCCGAAGGCTATCGGTCGAGGGATCCCGCCATCCCGATGGCCCGAGGGTTGACCGCGTGGCTCGGCGAGCTCATCGGTCATCGGCCTGAGCAATCGGGCTTCCACAACGACTTCCTGGCCGCCTTGGAGCTGAGACCCCAGTCCGAACTGCTGCGACTGTTGGCCGACCTGCCCGACCCGGCCACAGCCAGCCGGGCCCCCAACGAGCGCCTCGCCCCCCTGATCGAACGCATCCATCGGCTCCAGGGCGAGACGATCGAGGAGCTGACCCACGGCCACAAGGGCCTGGTCCACATCGTGCTGGCCTGGGTCGCCCTCGCCGGCGAAGACCTCGACCTCGCCCTGCATCTGTGCGATGAAGCCCTCGAAGCCCAGTCCACGCTGGTCATCGGCTACGCGGTCCGCTCCATCGTCCTGCTGGCACGGCACGATCCGCAGGCCTTCGACGAGGCCCGCATCGCGCTGCGCCTGGCCTCACCCCGCAAGCTGACGGATCAGGCCAACACGGTGCTCGGCTTCCTCGTACGCTCGGGGCTGATGTTCCTGCTGGGTCAACGGTCCGAGGCCATCCGGCAGCAGCAGCTCGGACGCCTGCTGCTCTTCGAGCGGCGCAAGCAGCGTCGCGAGGCCGAGCAGAGCGTCCCGACCACCCGGCCGCGGCCCACCACCACACGCAACGCGGAGAAGCGATGATCGATCCGACCGAGATGCCTCAAGCGCTCCAGGACGAGCACTTCATGCGCGCAGCCATCCGTCAGGCCGTCGACGCCCTCGACCACGACGACGTGCCCGTCGGCGCGGTCATCGTCCTGGACGGGCGAATCATCGCGCGAGGTCACAACCAGCGCGAGCTGCTGAGCGACCCCACCGCCCACGCCGAGATGCTCGCCATCACCGCCGCGGCCGAGGCCGTGGGCTCGTGGCGGCTGGACGGCTGCACCCTCTATGTCACACTGGAACCCTGCCCGATGTGCGCCGGCGCGATCGTCCAGGCCCGACTGCCCCGGCTCGTCTATGGCGCCACCGATCCCAAGGCCGGGGCGTGCGAGTCGCTCTATACCATCACCACCGACGCCAGACTCAACCACCGCCTTGAAACCGTGGGCGGCGTCTTCGCCGACGAGGCCGCCGACCTGCTCCGAACCTTCTTCGCCCAACAACGCGCCCTCGGTAAGAAGTAAACGGATCACTCTCTGAACGCGAACCACAGCCGCATCGTCGGCAGATCTTCCCCGAGGCCGACCGTCTGGCCCTCCGCATAAGGCCAGCCCTTCGCGCTCGTGTAGGGCCCGACGTCAACCCACGTCGACGCCTTCCGACCATCGGCCAGCTCGACGCGCAAGCACAGATTCCGCACCTTCATGAAGTCGTTGCCGGGGTTGCGAATCACCAGCTTGTTCCGCGGCCCGATCGTCGCGATCGCCTCGGCCGAGACGGACACCTCGCCCGAACGCCATTGCTTGTCCGGCGCGGGCGGGGTGCGACCGATCTTCACGCCGTTGAGATACAGATGCGACGCGTGCGTGCCCCCGTCGACACCGCTCGCATCGAGCGTGATCACGGCCCGCTTGATCTGCTTCAGGTTTGCGCGCGTCAGACCGTCAAGCTCGTCCGGCGGCGGACGAAACGCCGGCGTCGGCTCGGTGTCGTGCACCTCGACGGCGAACACGTCGTCGCCCAGCGTCACCCTCGGCCGACCCCAACACGCCCAGTCGCTGCTCGGACTGTCGTTGGGCCCGACGTCGGTGATGAGCTTCATACGCACCGGCTGCCCGGCGAAGCGACTCAGGTCGACCTTGCGCGACGACCACTTGCCAAGCGTCTTGTAGTGTTCGGCAAAGACCTCGTGCTCGGTTTCGCCCTCGATGACGACGACCTTGAAGACGCAACCGTCCACCGAGGTCGAGCCGTCGCGGAAACCCAGATCGAACTCGAACCTCGGCTTGCCGGTCGGCAGGTCCACCTGGAACTCCGCAAACGCGTAGCCCACCCCCTTCTTGAACGGCGGATGCATGAAGATCGCGTCCCGTCGGTCGCGGCCGACCAGCTCGCTTGACGCGTGCACCAAGGTACCGGTCGCGGCCGCGTCGTAGGGCCGTTCGCTGCCGCCCCGCAGACACTCGCCCGTGGTCATGGCAAGCTTCATCAGATCGGCAGCCACCCATTCGGTCGGACGCGTGAGCAGCCACCGCGTGACGCTCGACACGTGCTCACCCGACCTCGCTTGCACGGTCACCGGCTGCACCAACGGCTCGTTCGGTAGCTCGACCCGCCACGCCAGCTTCGTCGCGACGTGCGGCTTGACCGTCAACGTGCGTTCGCTCGGTTCGACCCGCCACGACTCGGGGGCCTCGAGCGCAACCGTCACCTCACCCTGCTCGGGCAGATACGACATCAGCTCGGCCCGAAGCTCCACCGGCTCACCCGGCTGATAAGGCCGCTCGACGGGCTTGACCGTCAACCCGAACGCCGGAACGGCCGTCACGTCGAACCAACGTTCGGTGCTCACGCGGCCGTCCTTCCGGACGTCCTGCAGCCGATACCAACACCGCTCAAACGGCGCGTGATCGGCCGGCACCTTCAGCGCAAACGAGACGTCGTTCTTGCGTAGGTCCGTCACCTCATGCTCCCAGCGCCAAGCCTGCTTGGTGTGCGGGCTCTCGCAGGAGACGATGAGCTTACTGCCCCTGCCAGGCATCCCTAGGCCGGCCCTCGGCCACGACAACGTCACCGGCATCGACGAGCCGACGACGACCTCCCGACGCGGTGCCGACAGCTCGAACCAGGGCCTCGGCAGGGAAAGGATACCTCCGTCGACGTCATACTTGAGCGCACCCTTAGCGGGCGTGAACGTGATCTCGTAGCCGAGCTGACGGACCTCGCTCCCCTCTACGCGGTCGTTCGATGCATCCACGGCTTTCACGTCGAATTTGGAGCCCGTCTTGAGCTCCTCCACCTCCTTGTGACCACCCCACCGGGACAGCAGCCAGCCCAAGGATACGGTTACGTCCTCACATTCAGTGGTTGGGATGATGCAGCTCCGGCAGAGGCCGCCCCGCTTCACCGCCACCGCGCCCTTGGCCGTGATCCACGGCGTGCGAACGACCTGGCCGCGCGAGTCGAGATAGAGGTAGGCGTCACACACCACCAACTCGTGCCGCCGCCCGTCCACGATGGCCGAGTACGCCAGGATGTCGTCGGGACGATGCGCGACGAACCCGTACGGCGGAAGCACATAGTCCCGCTCATCCACGCGCACGTCCCAGTAATGCTCCGGGCTCAGGTTGCACCACACCTCCAGCCCGTTCTCGTAACGCGTATAGATCTGCCGCCGTTTGTAGGCGTCGGTCGCGATCGCCGTCGACGTGTCCACCAGCGCCTCGCCGTCGAAGTAGGCAATCCGCTCGACGGGAACCATGCTGTACCGCTGCTGGAGCGCGTGCAGCAGGTAGTAGCTCTTCAGCGTGCCAGCGAATCCCCACTCGCACGACAGGTAGCCGATATGCCCGAACGCGATCGTGCTCGTGTGGAACTGGTCGAACCATCGGCTGTGATGCGAGCGGTCCTGCGTCCACGCGCCATGCCGGCCGTAGTACATGCTCGGCATGCCCATGCCGAAGTCCGTCATCAGTGGGTGCATCTTCAGCAGATCGAAGTCGACGATCGGCTCGATCTGCCAACCCCGTCCGTGCGGCACGATTTGACCGTAGTTGCCGTCGACGAGCCCGGCGTAGAACCAGTGATACGAGCCCTCGCTGAAGACCGGCCCGTGGTGGGCCTTGCTCTCGTTGACCAGCAGGCGAGCGTACGCGTCGAACTGCGTGCGGAACTTGCCCGCCCCCGGCGTCCGAGCGTCGTAGTCGGTCCGACCCCATGGCGTGTAGCACGTATGCACGTCGCAGTACTGCGCGGTCGTGCCGAACTTCTCGTGAATCTGCGGCGCGAGCCGGGCCTCCATCTCGGCCGAACGAAGCGGCTTCATGGCGTAACACCTCGCCCAGGCCGTCTGCCACGTCCCGTCCGGGTTGAGGCACACCATGTCCTCGTCCCAGAAGCCGTTGACGGGCGCGAAGTCGACGTAGTTCGTGTACGTGCCGAAGCGGTACCCGATCGACGCCAGCCACGCGCTGTAGTCGGCCAACCCCTTGTCGCCGATCCGCGGCGCGGCACGCAGCCGCATCGTGAAGCTCTCGCCCGCGTCACGCCACCCCACCTCGTGATGGCACGCGATGAACTGGTCGATGCCGTAAGCCTTGTACCGGGCCATCAGCTCCCGCTGCGGAGAGCCGATGTTCCGCCACAGGTACTCCCGCGCGATCTCGCCCGTATCGCACGGCGGGTTCGGGATGGTCGGCAGCACCTCCTGAAAGTCGCCGCTGACGTTGATGAACAGCCGCTCGCGGAGGTCGTTCCTCGTCCCGTCGGTCTTGCGCTTGTACTCGGCCGAGCCCGTGTAGCCGATCGATGCCTTGTCGTGCAGGCGCGGACCGGCGTGCAACACCGAGGCGTCCGAGTTGTAGACGTCGAACAGGCTGAGCAGGAAGACCGGCTCACCGTCCTTGGCGGAACACACCACACGTGGCCAGTCGTTGCCGTACGTCAGAAACGGCACGTACACCGTCTTCGGCTCGTGCAGCCCTCGGGCCAGGCCCGCCTCGAAACGCACCGCCTTGCCCCCGCGCGCCGTCACGTCGACGACCAGCGACTTGCCCTTCACACCCAGCACATAGCGATACCGAGCCGCATGCTCGCCCAGCCGGACCTCCCAGTCGGCCACGATCCGTTCCCCGTCGAGCTTGCCGCCCAGCAATGTCGTGGTCACGCCCGCCGAGCCCGGCCCGACCACCTTGCCATTGAGTTCGACCTTCACCCCTCCCATCCAGCAAGGCCAAAACCTCTGGCCCCGCGCCTCGACCACGATATCGCCCAGCCCGCCCGTCCTCGGCGCGTAGCGATAGCGAATCCGCCCGTCAGGCCCGTCCACCGTCAGGTCATAACTCTGGACCGCCTCCGTCGCGTCGCCCTCGCCCAAGTCATCCCTCGCCGTCACCGTATGCTTCACCGGATGCTTGATCGTCGGCAGGATGGTGTCCGGCGTCGTGGGCCAGGGCAGATCCTTCGGAAGCGGCTCGAACGTCAAAGGCTTGTACGCGATCTCGTAGAAACTCAGCGCGTCGAAGAACAGCTTGGCAGGTCGCTCGTCCGAACACCCCGTCACCTCGATGCCCACGAACCGTGCCGGATAGTCGATCTGCTTGTCGGCCTTGCCGCCGATGGGAAGATAGTTCCGCTCCCGACCGTCAGGACTCACGATCGTCCGGTGCAGCAGGTGCCAGTAGTCGAAGTTGTTCACGCCGAGCGCAATCGTGTAGGTCTCGTCCTTGGCATCGCGCACCAAGACGTGAATGCTGCAACGCGACGACTGCGGCGGATTGATCCAACCCCAGTTGTTGCCCCGCACCCACAGATTGACGGCCGTGAACGCGCACGGAATCGCGATCGGCTCCGGCGGCTCGATGACGAACCGGCTCCGCGGCGTTGCACCCGTGTAGACCACCTTGGCCGTGTACGCACCGAAGATCCGCTGCTCCTGCGATCGGTACAGCCGCGCCTCGGCGCCGTCGATGTTGCGCACCCGCCAACCGGTGAGGTCCTCGAAGTCGACCAGTTGCGGATGCCCCGGCTTGGTTCGCCCGGCCCAGTCGAGCTCATAAGGCCGGGCACCGGGCTTGACGTCTGGCTCGTCGTGATTGATCGCGGGAACCGTCGTGGGCGTCTGCGGCTCGGCCGCCGCCGAAACGCAGGCCAGCCATCCGGCCAGACACATCATGCGCATCATCTCGCCTCCTCTGCATCGTCAGCACGGCGCGGCGCGTGCCGCTGATCGTTCGCGCCGCCGCATCACCCCGCACCGCCCAGCGCCACCCACCGGTCGACCTCAAACGGGCCGCCCGCCTCGCCGCTCCGCCGGATCATCGCCACACGGTCGACGACGAACCGCACCGGCTCGAACTCGGCCGACAGCTCGGCCAACGTGCGCTCGAGCTCCGACTTGCCCCGCCGCTGGCCGACGCTCAGATGCGGCGTGAATCCCGAAGCAAACCGCGCGACGTCGTCGCAATCCGGCACCGCCTGCATCAGCGCGGTCTGCAGCCTCACAATCGGCTCAGCCGGCTCCGGACGGAGCCACATCGTGTAGCGGCCCCGGCCGTGGCGAAACCACGAGAACTCGGCCAGCGCGACCTTGAACGGCTCGCAGTCGCACGCGCGCTCTCGCAGCGCGGGCTCGACCTCGTCGAACTCCTCCCGCGGCCGGAACGGATACAGCAGCGTGACGTGTGGCATCCAACGTCCCACCTGGCGATCGTAGCGATGCCGGATGGCCTGGATGCCGGCCCATACCCGCTCGGGCAGGACGATGACCACCGCCGTGTGGTGCGACTTGTTCATGGCAAACCAGCGCCCGGAACGCCTCAAGAGCGATAGCGTGACGATCGCTCAGCGGCCCGAGACGGGGGCCCTGTGAAATTTGATGATGACATCGCCGCTCTGCGATGATAACCTCTTCTGTTTGCAGGCACTTGCACGGAGTCATCTATGGCAAGAACCAAGCACAACCTGGCCGATCACGCCGACAGCATCCGTACCTGGCGCGTGCAAGACGCCGTCGAGCTCTACGGCATCGACCGGTGGGGCGCAGGATACTTCAAGGTCAACGGCAAGGGCAACGTCGAGATCCGACCCAGCGGCCAGGACGGACCGCAGATCGACCTCAAGGAGCTCGTCGACGAACTGCTCCGACGAGGTATCGAGCTGCCCATGCTCATCCGGTTCAGCGACATCCTCCGAGACCGCATCGCCCGGCTCCACGGGGCGTTCCACAAGGCCATCACCGAGTACGGCTACACCGGGCACTACATGGGTGCCTACCCGATCAAGGTCAATCAACAACGACACGTCGTCGAGGAGATCGTTCGCTACGGGCAGGACTTCCAGTTCGGCCTCGAGGCCGGCAGCAAGCCCGAGCTTCTGGCGGTGCTGGCCCTGCAGAGCAACCCCGACGCCCCGATCATCTGCAACGGCTACAAGGACACCGAGTTTATCGAGATGGTCCTCCTGGCCAGCAAGCTCGGCCGGCGGATCATCCCGGTCGTCGAGAAGTACTCCGAGCTCGAGACGCTCCTTGCCGCCGCCGAACGCTTCGACGTCCGACCCAGCATCGGCCTGCGCGTCAAGCTCTCGAGCAAGGGCGCTGGACGCTGGGAGGGCTCCGGAGGCGACCGCAGCAAGTTCGGCCTGAACATCACCGAGATCGTCCGCGCCGTCGACTACCTCAAGGCCTGCGACGCCGTCGACTGCTTCAAGCTCTTGCACTTCCACCTGGGCAGCCAGATCACCAACATCCGCGCGATCCGCGAAGGCCTCGAAGAGGGCTGCCGCATCTTCGTCGAGCTCGCCCGCAACGGGGCCCAGCTCGAGTACATCGACGTCGGCGGCGGCCTCGCCGTCGATTACGACGGCAGCCGCACCAACTTCCACAGCAGCACGAACTACTCGCTGCAGGAGTACGCCAACGATGTGGTCAGCCACATCATGGACGCCTGCGACGCCGGCGGCGTCTCGCACCCGATCATCGTCTCGGAATCCGGCCGGGCCCTCGTGGCCCATCACTCCGTGCTCGTGTTCGACGTCCTCGGCACCAGCGAGCTTCGCGAGGCCGAGATCCCCGAGACGCTTCCCGACGACGCGCCCGACGTCCTGCATAACCTGCACGAGTGCTTCACCCACATCAGCCGCAAGAACGCCCAAGAGGCCTTCCACGACGCCATGCATTACCGCGAGGAAGGCATGACCCTCTTCAAGCTGGGCTACCTCTCCCTCTCCGGCCGGAGCCAGGTCGAGACCCTCTTCTGGGCGTGCTGCCGGCGGATCCTGAGGATCGTCCGCGACCTCGAGTACGTGCCCGAAGAGCTCCAGCCCCTCGAACGCGCCATGAGCGACACGTACTTCTGCAACTTCTCGACCTTCCAATCGGTGCCCGACTTCTGGGCCGTGGGACAGCTCTTCCCCGTTCTGCCCATCCACCGGCTCAACGAAGAGCCCACCCAGCGGGGGACCATCGCCGACATCACGTGCGATTCGGACGGGAAGGTCGATCGCTTCATCGATCTCCGCGACGTCAAGGACGTGCTCGAGCTGCACCGCCCGAACGGACCCTACTACATCGGCATGTTCCTGACCGGCGCCTACCAGGAGATCCTCGGCGACATGCACAACCTCTTCGGCGACACCAACGCCGTCCACGTCAGCATCGACGACGGCATGAACTACCGCGTCGACCACGTCGTCAAGGGCGATACCATCAACGAGGTCCTCGGATTCGTCCAGTACAGCGGCGAGGACCTGGTCAACCGCCTGCGGAACAGCGTCGAGAAGGCCGTCCGCGCCGGACGCATCAGCCTGGAAGAGTCCGCCTACCTGCTCCGACGCTACGAGGGAGGACTCAACGGCTATACGTACCTGGGCCAGCAGCCCCAAGGACGGCGAAACGCATCCGGAGAGCGCCTCGGCTAGACACCTGCGAACCGACGCCAGGTCAGAGAAACCGACATGCCGCATGATGGGCCATTCCGAGCCGCCTTCGTCGAGCGACCCGTCACCCCCGAAGCGGGATGCCCGCTCACCGGGTTCATCGACCGGACCGAGCCGAGCCGCGACGTCCGCGACGACCTCTTCGCCCGTCTCGTCATGCTCGAGCACGCAGGAACGCGGGCCGCCCTCGTCACCGTCGACATGCTCGGTACCGACATCCCCACCGCCACCGAGATCCGACGCAAACTCGCCGCCATCATCCAGACCACCCCCGACCACATCCTGCTGAACGCCTCGCACACCCATGCCGGACCGGCCACCATCGAGCTCGAGGGCGTCGCCCCCGCCAACCGCGACTTCCTCGCCAGGCTCGACGAGGCGCTCTGCGACCTCGCACGTCAGGCCATGGTCTCGCACCAACCGGCTCGGCTGATCCATCGGCGAGGCATCGCGCCCGGCGTGGCCACCATCCGACGATGGCCCGGCCAGGGACCGGCCTCCCACGACCTCGACGCCACCCTCGACGTCCTTTCGCTCGAGCGCGAATCGGGCGATGCCATCGGTCACGTGGTCTGCTTCGCCTGTCACGCCGTCGCCGCGGGCAAGACGCTGAGCCTCTCGGCCGACTACCCCGGCGTGATGGTCCGGCGACTGCGCGAAAGCCTGGGTGGCGCCAAGATCGCCTTCGCCCAGGGCTGCTGCGGCGACCTCAACCCCGTGGTGGGCGTCAGCGATCATGACGCCGCCGACCAGGCCGGTCGCCAGCTCGCCCTCGCCGTCGAGAATGCCCTCGCCCACGGGAATCCGACCGCGGCCAACGGGCCCATCCGGTGCGCCACGGCCAAGGCCTCCCTGCCGCTGGACGACCCGCCGCCGCGAGAGGAGCTTCAGCAGCTCGTCGAAGACGGCCGACGCGACGACGCCGACGCGGCCGCCCTGGCCATGGCCTCGTTCGCCCGCCGCACACTCGCACTGATCGATTCGAACGCCGTGCCCGAGGCCGTCGACGTGCCGGTCCAGACCTGGCTCGTCGGTGCCGACCCGCCGCTTCGCATCGTCGCCCTGCCGGGTGAGCCGATCTCGTCGCTGGCTGCTGCAATCCGCCAGGACCTGCCCGGTGCGACCGTCGTGATGGGCTACGCCAACGGACTCATGGGTTACGTGACCGACCGGCCCTCCCACCAGGCCGGCGGCTACGAGGTGGACGTTGCTTACAGGTACTACGGCTATCCCGCCCGGTTCGATGCCGAGGCGGGCGACGTGCTGATCCGCACGGCCACGAACCTGGCCGAACGACTGGAACGAGAGGTCCAGACGGCGTCTCGGGGCGTGGCCTTCTAGCTCGAGGTCGATTGGCCCGAATGGGCAGCGACCTGCTTGCGTCGTCACGTGGACGGGCAGCCTCCGCCAGCCCCGGCGGGCGGTCCGTCCCCGGGGAGAATGGTACATATTCCCAGGAAGCGTTGGCCCGGGTGGCTCATCCAATCGTCTGGAGGTCCAAAGGGTAAGGGTTGGGCGCGCCCTGACAACGCTTCAGGTACACCGACACCGGATGTCTATCTGCGCAAGCAAAACCTGGTCCAAACTTGGTTGAAGGAGCCATGCGATGCCGCTAGTTACCTCACCCGCACCGACGTTCGACTGCACCGCCGTCATCAATGGACAGATCCAGGTCCTGACCTGGCCGGAGCTCCATGAGGGCAAGTGGCTGGTCCTGTTCTTCTATCCGCTCGACTTCACCTTCGTCTGCCCAACCGAGATCATCGCCTTCAGCGAGGCCCACGACCGATTCGCCGAGCTCGGCGCCAAGGTCGCCGCCATCTCGGTCGATAGCCAGTTCACGCACCTGGCCTGGACGCAGCTCCCTCGCGCCGAGGGCGGCCTGGGCGAGGTCTCGTTCCCGCTGATCGCCGATCTCGACAAGAACATCGCCCGCGCTTACGACGTGTTGCTCGACGAGGGCGTCTCGCTGAGGGGCCTGTTCCTGATCGACCCCAAGGGCATCGTCCGCCAGGCCACCATCAACGACCTGCCCGTCGGACGAAATGTGGATGAAGTGCTGCGTCTGATCTCGGCCTTCCAGTATACTGAACTGCATGGCGAGGTCTGCCCGGCCAACTGGACTCCGGGTGCCGATACCATGAAGCCCGATCCGGTCGGCTCGAAGGAGTACTTCGTCAAGCACGGCTAGTCGACGACGATCCAGGGGGTCCTCCCCGAAGGACCCCCGCAGGGGCGCAGGCGGCTCGGGCTCAGCCTGCGTCCTTTTTTCGTGGGCTGGTGAAGGCACGAAGCGAGTCCCGCCGCCACGGGCTCGGTTTGCCGCCCTGCTCGGCCAGGATGTCGAGCAACGCGTCCAGCGACCGCATCACGACCTTCGTGCATCGCCGTCGCGTCCCGAGGCTGAACGTCCCACCCGTGTAGTCGCGGCAATCCAGGAAGCCGTTGACCTCCACGAAACGGTCCCGGTAGGTCTTGCTCAGCTCCTCCGCGAGCGGGTGCTTGTCGCTGGCGTCGGTCCGTCCGTGCAGCAGGCCGATGGCCATCACGCCGCCCGTGACACACCCGCACACATCGCCGCAATCACCGATGCCGCCTCCGAAGCCGCTGGCGATGCGGATCAGGTCGGGCTCCACCGCGCGAGCCCACGCCTTCATGGCCAGCAGGAACAGGATCTCGCTACAGTGATAGCCCGCGCCGAACAGCCGCGCCGCCTCGCGCGTCAGCTCCTTGTGGGTGCGATCGTCGCTTTCAGTCATCGCATGGCGCCTCCCGTCTCTCGATCCTATCGCCCTGACGTCCGCGGTCAACGCCCCGCTCCCTTGCATCGGCGCTCGCGAACCGGTATCTGAGACCGAAGCGCCCGCCCCCGACGGCGAGCATCCACCAAACCGCGCAAGCGCGAGCCGGGCACTGCAACGGGAAAGCCAGGACCATGGGCGAAGCCGCACTCTTTCTAGGTATCGGGTTGGTGATCCTCACCCTGGGCGCCGAACTGCTCGTCCGCGGTTCGGGCTCGATGGCCGTCCGCGCCGGGCTGCGACCCATCATCATCGGCCTGACCGTCGTGGCCCTCGGCACCAGCAGCCCCGAGCTCGTCGTGAGCCTGGCCGCCGCCCTACGAGGCCATACCGAGGTCTCCATCGGCAACGTCGTCGGCTCCAACCTCTTCAACATGCTGGCCATCCTCGGCTTCGCCGCCATCGTCAGGCCCATGGCCATTCAGACCCAAACCGTCTTCTACGAAACACCGATGATGATCGGTATCACCGTGGTGATGGCCCTGCTGGCCTGGGACGGTGAGGTCAGCCGATCCGACGGGGCCGTCCTCGTCGTCCTATTCGGCATCTTTCTCGTCTACTGCTACAAGTTCGCCAAGCTGCCGGAGCTGGAACGCGCGCCGGTCCCGCGAGGCAGTCTCCCGAAAGACATCCTCCTGGTCCTGCTCGGTATCGCCGGGCTCGGCGGCGGCGGACACCTCTGCGCAACGAACGCCGTCGTCCTCGCCACCGAGCTCGGCGTGAGCAAACTGGTTATCGGCCTGACCGTCATCGCCTTCGGCACGAGCCTGCCGGAGCTGGCCGCCTCCGTCGTGGCCGCGATCAAGAAGGAGGCCGACCTCTCCGTCGGCAACGTCGTCGGCTCGAACATCTTCAACATCGGATTGGTGCTCGGCGTGACCGCGCTGGTGTGTCCCATCCCCGTCCCGCCCGAGTGCATCCGCATCGACATTCCCATCGTCTTGGGTGTGTCGCTGTTCATCCTGCCGTTGATGGGTTTTGGATATTCCCTCGTGCGAGTCGAAGGGGCCGTCCTCCTGCTGGGCCTGGCGGCCTACACGATGTTACGATATGTGCATGCCAAGGGTATGATCTGACGATAGCATGGAGAGACGGCACTGGGTCCGCCGGTCCGCCCCCGGTCGGCCCCAAGACCGGCCCTGCAATCGTCGAGCGAAGCAACGATGAAACGACGTCACCTCAAACCCGCCTTCGTGTTCGGCTTCATCATCGCCAGTGTCGTGGGCGTGTCTCTGTTGTGGGGAAGGTATCATGGTCCGAACCGGGTGGATCCTCCTACTCGCGCTTTCTGCGGCTGCTGCCACAGCGACGGCGAACGAGACCTCGACGCTGAAGATTACGACCATTCAGGACGTGTGCACGAGGTGTCCCGAACGGATCAGCCGCCTGTTCAAGCAGCTCGACTTGAACAGACCCGGCCTCGCTGACGTCGCAAAGACCGTCAAGCAGCAGGACTTCCCCGCCGCGTGCCATGCCCTGCTCGAGTACTATCGAAACACTAAGCGTGCCCGCCAGGCGCCGGTCGTTAAGCCGACCGACCGCAAGGTGCCGGCCGCCGAGGCTATCCTTCGCGACGAGATCACCTGCTACACGATCACGGCCAAGGTGCCGCGCCGGCCCGACGGCGGATGGCAGTGGGCCTACAACGGACCCCAAAACGATCGCGAGTGGGGCTGGGGCCTGAACCGCCACTATCACCTCAGTAAGCTGCTGAGCGCCTATCTCAAGACCGGCAACGAAGCCTACGCCAAACGCATCGACCGGCAACTCTGCGACTGGATCCTCGCCAACCCGTACCCGGCTAAGAAGAGCCGCACGCCGCAATGGCGCGGACTGGAGGTCCACTCCCGCATCGTGAAATGGACGGACGTCTTCTACACGCTCCAGACATGCCCACACGTCACGCCGGCCACGCGGATCCTCATGCTGACCAGCATCCCCGAACACGCGCACTACCTGCGACACCATCACGCGGGCAAGGGCAACTGGGTCGCCATGGAGATGTACGCCCTGGCGACGATCGGCGTGAGCTGGCCCGAATTCGACAAGGCCGATGCGTGGATCACCTATGCCGTCGACTGCATCACGCCGCGGGTGTCCGGACAGGTCTATCCCGACGGCGTCCAGAAGGAGCTGACCAGCCACTACCACTCGGTCGCGCTGGGGAGTTTCGAACGCCTCGCGGCCGTCCTCCGCGAAGGCGGCCGTCCTGTGCCGGATCAGTTCGGCGCGACGCTCGAGTCGATGTGGAACTACCTGGCCTGGGGCATGCGTCCCGACGGCTACGGGCCGCTCAACAACGACTCGAACCGCGACAACAACCGGGGTCGCGTCCTCGCCGCGGCCAAGCGGTACAAGCGCCCCGACTGGACCTACATCGCCACCAACGGCAAGCGCGGCACGAAGCCCGAGGGTCTGCCCTCACGCGTCTTCCCGTGGGCCGGCCAGCTCATCATGCGCAGCGGATGGGATGCCGACGCCCACTGGGCGTTCTTCGACGTCGGACCGCTCGGCATCGGCCACCTGCACTACGACAAGCTGCACCTGTCGATCCACGCCTACGGCCGTGACCTGCTCGTCGACGCCGGACGATACACCTACGTCGGCGGAACGTGGCGACGCTACTTCGTCGGCTCGCCCAGCCACAACGTCATCCTGGTCGATGGCAACGG
This sequence comes from uncultured Planctomycetales bacterium, assembly GCA_964622545.1. Taxonomy (GTDB): domain Bacteria; phylum Planctomycetota; class Phycisphaerae; order UBA1845; family JAFGLZ01; genus JAFGLZ01. Next base: position 71,287 of record CAZUQM010000007.1, read on the forward strand.
CCACGCCGCCAAGAACAGGGAGGCCAAGCAGCCCATCGCCGCCGACAGCCACGCCGTCACGCCGGCGTTCGATATCGCGCGCGGCACGTTCGACGAGGGGTACGTCCGTATCCTCAAGCGCGCCCGGCACTCGCGGGCGGTGGTCTATCGGCGCGGACAATGGTGGGTGGTGGTCGATCGCGTCTGGACCGACAGCCCGCGGACCATCCAGCCGCTGTGGCATGTCCATCCGGCGTGCACGGTCCGGCTTGAGGCCGGCCAAACCGTCACGACCGACGAAGGCAAGGGCAACCTCCGCATCGTGCCGGCCGGCAGGATCGATTGGGACGTCAAGCTGGTCCAGGGCCAAACCGAACCGCACATCCAGGGCTGGTACTCCCCCGAGTACAACATCAAGCAGCCGAGCCCGACGGTCGTCTACTCCGCCGAAAGCGAGGGCTCGACGACGTTCGCATGGCTGCTGCTGCCGGCGCGAGGCAAGGTGCCGACCGCCGAGCTGCGACTCGTCGGCGATGACGCCAAGACCACCACCGTCGAGGGGCGGATCGGGTCGGGCCAGCCCTGGCGACTGGTCGTGCCGTGGGCCGGCAACCAGCTGGGGTTCGATTCGTAGGCCGCCTGCGCTCAGTCCTCGATGAAGCCGAAACACTTGCCCGCGTAATAGCCCATCAGCCAAAAGGCGCCGTCCGATTCGGTCAGACCGTTCCCGCCCTGGTCCAACCGCCACACGTCCGCACTCCAGTGATGAATGTTGCGGTTCTCGATCGGGATCACCTTGCCGTCACGGCCGAACCCGTGCGTCGGGCGGCCATCCTTCCGGAAGCCGTGCTCGAAGTGAGGCAGGATGTCGATGCGGTGACTGTTCCGCAGCGGCCACTGGACCAGACACAGCGGCTGACCCTTGAGCATGTCGACCGAGTCGGCCAGCCAATCTCCGGTCGGCTTGAAGCTGAACCGCTCGAGCACGCCCGTCGACGGCCGGTACGTGTCGGCGTACAGGAAGTGGAAGAACGGGTTCCGCTCGCGCCGCACCAGTCGCCAGTACTTCCAGAACGCCCACCGCATCATCTCGCGGACGATCGGATCGGTCTCGTACTTGATCAGGTTGTAGAACCGCATGATGGTCATCTCGTCGTCCGACTGGTTGCCCGTGCCCGGGCCGAGGTGAACCTTCACGCTCTGGAAGGCGTTCATGGCGTAGTGGTGCTTGTTGATCAGTTCGCGCTTGGCCCGCCTGTACTTCGGATCGCCCGAGACGTGATGGGCCACCGCCAGGTACGACAGGATGCCCAGCGAGTTCATCCCGCGCTCCTCCCAACAGGCGGGGTTCCTGTTGAGGTCCTGCGGGCCGAAGTAGGCCCAACGCGTCCGCCTGCCGTCCCAATCGATCAGGCTGTAGTCGTTTTCCATCAGGTGATCCGTCGTGTCACAAATCACCTTGCGGACGCGGGCCTTCTCCTCGGGTGTCTCGGCCACCAGGTCGTAATACCGCGCATTCAGGAAGTAGTGCCCGTCCAGCTCGTCCGAGCTGGTATCGCACTTCCAATACCACTTGCCGTCGGCGCTCTTGGGCCAGCGGGGGTGGATCAGCTTCCAGAACGGATCGCCCTCCCGGCGGCGCTGTCGGTCTCGCTCGAGCGTGTACGTCTCGTTGGGGTTGTGCCCGCTCGTCGGCAGGACCGTCCGCGCCGGGAAGCCGCGTTGGACCTCCTTCTCGCCGCCCTGCGTCACGTCGCAGAGGAACTTGAGCGCCTCGAACGCGGCCTTGGCCCGCCGCTTGGCGTTCGGATCCTTCGTGGCCGCGTAGGCGAAACATTCGCCGGCGCCGTACATGCCGGTCCACAGGCCGTCGTTGTCGCTGTCGTAGTTCTGCACGGGCGACTCAATATCGCCCGGCGCGGCCAGGCGGCAGTGGAGCACGTACCCGTGCTTCGTGCGGCGATGACGCTTGTCGATCACGTCCTCGAAGTACCGAGCCTTGTCGGCGAGTGTCATGGGTCGATGCTCGATCCGGCCAACGCCGCCGGCGGTGGCGAACCAGGCGTCACCGTTGGTGTCGACGGCAATCGCGGCCACCTCATCGTGCGGCAGCCACCGCCTGCCCTGGCGATAGCCCCACTCGTCGCCGTCGAGGCGAATCGCACCGAGCTTCGTGCCGAACCAGACGGTGTCCTTGCCGGCGGCCGCGGCGGTGAAGTCGTTGTAGGGCAGACCCTCGAGGCCGGTGAACAAACGCCACGTGTCCCCCCGCCGGCATCCGACGCCTTGGGGACAGCAGAACCAGAGACGGCCCTTGGCGTCGAAGGCGACGCCGCGGGCATCGTGGCCGGCCCAACTGTAGCGGTCGGTGGTGGGCAGGAGGCGGGCCCAGGCCTCACCGTTCCTGAGGAAGACCCCGGCCTGTGCGGCCACGGCGATGCGGCCGTCGGAGGCGACGGCGACCTGCCTGATGGCGGCGTTCTTGCCGAGCAGGCCGGCGAGCGCGGTGACGGGCTCGACCTTGCCGGCCGAGAAGCGATGGAGGCCCGAGGCCGCACCGATCCAGACGCCGTCGGCATCGGCGGCGATGGACGTCACGCCCGCCGGTAAGGCCTGAGTCAGCTTGTCGGCCTGGTTGCCGCGAAGACGGAACAGCTCGGTCCCGGCGGCCACCAGCACGATATCGTCCCGGGTGGCAAGGGATCCGATCGCGACGGCGGGCACGGCTTGAACCACCTGCCATTGGCCCTCGGCGCATCGTGCGAGGCCCTTTTGCGTCGCGGCATAGACGGCGCCATCCGCCCCGTAGGCGATGTCGTGAATGCGCCCCTCCGGCAGGCCGCTCTTGGCGTCGTAGGCCGTCGCGACCTCCTGCCGAAAGACGCCGACCTTGACGGGCTCGCACCACGCCTTGGCGGATTCGGCTCGAGCGTTGGAACCCAGCCCGGCTGCGAATAGCAGGAGTGCTGTCACGAGTTGTCGGTTGGGCATCATGTAGTCCTCGATGTTGGGGCCGGCGTCTTTCCCGCGCGATGCGGATCGCGGCGCGGCCCTCGATACGACGGCAAGCCGAACGGGGCCTACCCGCCCTCGGCCTCCATCTCGCGGAGCTTGCGGAGGATCTCCAGCGGAGATCGACCCTCGGCGGTCTTGAGCAGCTCGTTCATGCGGCTCTCGGCGATCTGGGCGCGGTTCATGACGCGTTTCTTGTAGGCCTCGCTAAGCACCTCGAGCAGGCGGTCGAGCTCGCACGGCTTCTGGAGGTAGGAGTAGGCGCCTTTCTTCGTGAGCTGAACGGCCGAGTCGACCGACCCATGCCCCGTCAGAATGACCACCTCCATGTACTGGTGCTCCTTCTTGAGCGCTTCAAGGGTGGCCTCACCGTCGATGCCGGGCATCTTGAGGTCGACGAGCGCGATATCGATGGGATGCTCGCGCGCGAGCTCGATGGCCGCCTCGCCACGGTTGGCCGTGAGGACGTTGAACCCGCGAACCTCCAGCCGCTTGCTCATCGAAGCGAGGAACAGCTCCTCGTCGTCGACGATCAACAGGTTGATCTTGTCTTGCTCGTTTGTCATGAGGGCTTGCTCCGCTGTCTGTTCAGAAGCCGATCCACCGCCAGTATCCGAAGATCGTCCATCCCCACAGCACGATAAGGCTCAGGATCAGCACGGCCGTTCCATGGATGAGAAAGTCCTTCATGGTGACCAGTTGCTCGCCGGTATCGGGATCCCGCGCGATGCTGTAGCAGATGGCGTTGTTGGGGGTGCCGATGATGAACATGAACGCGAACGACGAGGCGAAGGCCGTGGCCAGACCGACCATGAGCGGCGGCGTGTTCGACAGCGTGGCCATCGGCACCGTAATGGGCCCCAGCGCGGCCACCGTCGCCCCGTCGCTCATGAAGTTGGTCAGGATGCCCGTGATGAGGCTGACGGACACGGCCAGGCCCTGGCCTTGGGTCAGTGTCTCGGGCAGCATGCGGATGAAGCCGTCGGCGATCCACAGGGCCGCGCCGGTCGCGGCCAGACCCGACCCCATCGCCGAGGCGCCGGCGTAGAGAGCGACCACGTCCCAATGGATGCCGTTGATGTCCTTCCACCGCAGCACGCCCAGGACGTTGAGCAGCACGAGGGCCAGGATCACCGGCCCGCCCATGCCGACATACTGACTGCACGTGATCCACAGCACGATCAGCAGGACCAGCACGGCCGCGGTGCGATACTCCTGCGGCGTCATCTTGCCGATCTTCTCCGACTCGCGCCGGACCTCGGCGGCGATGTTGAAGTCCTTCACCTTGAGGCGGTGGCGGAAGACGACGTAGAAGTAGGCGGCCATCACGGTCGCCATCACGGGCACGAACGGCAGGCCGTACATCACCCACTCGGCGAAGGACGGCGCGATGCCGTAGTCGGCCAGGATGCCGATCATGACGGCGTTGCGGCCGCCGGCGGCGGGTGAGCCGGGCCCGCCGACATTGGCCGTGAACGTCAGAAGCAGCAGCAACATGACGACCATCGCCCGGTCCTGCTTGAGGTTCGCGGTGCGGATGACGGCCATGTAGCCCAGCATGAAGATCGGCGCGAGGAAGGCCACGAGCGCGTGCTCGGACAGGAACGACGCCGTCACCGCCAGCATCGGCGCGAAGAAGAACAGCAGCCGCGTGGGCGTGGAGCTGGTGCCGAGCAGGAGCATGCCGATCCGGCGATCGAAGCCCGTCTTGGAGATGGCCGCCGACAGGCTCAGCACGCCGAAGATGAAGACGACCGAATCCTTGGCGAAGGCCTTGGCCACCTTGTCGGGCGGGAAGACGTCGAAGAAGTACATCAGTCCGCCCACGACGAGGGCGGTGACGCCGACCGGGATGGCGCCCGTGGCCCAGAAGAGCGCGGCGACGACGAGCACACCGACCATGACGCGGGCGCGGAAGGCGGTCTGCTCGGCCGTGAGCGGACGCTTGACGTCCTGTCCCTCCGGACCGGTGGCCTTGTTGGCCAGACCGGCGGCGCGACTGTAGTACTCGGCGATCGACTCGCCGGCCTTCATCTTCCGGTAGTCAGCGTAGCCGGCGACGGGGTCGCCGACCTGGCCGGTCTTGTCCTGTCCGAGCATCTCGACAAGCTTGCCCGGCCGGGCCGCGAAGACGATGGCCAGGAACGCGATCACGCCGAGCATCATCACGCCGGGCCGGGCGTTGTTCACGCCGATCAGCCATCCCCGGACGGTTCGCTTCTTGCGGAGGTTGGGGATCTCATGGCGGGCAAGGGCATAATCCCATTCCTGCCGGGCCGACTTGATCGCCGGTAGCAGCTCGTCCATGGGACACGGCTTCTGAAGATAGCGGAAGACGTCGTGCTTGCCGGTGATCAGCGCGGTCTCGGTGCTGCCGTGGCCGGTCAGCATGATCACCTGCACCTCCGGCCGGATCTTCTTGATCTCGCGCAGCGTCTGGATGCCGTCCATGCCGGGCATGCGCAGATCGAGCACGACGACATGCGGATGCCTGTGGCGGACCATCTTGATCGCGTCCTCGCCGTTGTCGACCTGGAAGACGCGATAGCCGCGGACCTCGAGCTGCTTGGCCTGCGTGGTGCGAAACTGGTCCTCGTCGTCGACGAGCAGCACGCGGGTCTTGCCCTGATGCTCGTCCTGCTGTTCCCGGTTCGCCGCCTCATCCGTCATCGGGCGTCTCCGACTGCATGGGGCTCGATGGGCAGAACGATGGTGAAGCTGCTGCCCGCGCCGGGCACGCTTTGCACCTCGAGCCGCCCGCCCATGGCCTTGACGATACTCAGACTCACGCTCAGTCCCAATCCCGTGCCCTTGCCGACCTCCTTGGTGGTGAAAAACGGGTCGAAGATCCGCTCGACGTGCTCGGAGGACATCCCGCATCCGGTGTCGGTGACGGTCACACGGATGTTCTCCTCGTCGTCGGCGCGGGTCGTCACCGTGATGGTCCCATCGGAACCGATCGCATCGCCGGCATTGTTGATGATGTTGAGGATGACCTGCTCGACCTGGTCGGGATCGGTGTGCACCTCGGGCAGATCGGGGTCGTACTCGCGAACCAGCTCGATGTTGGAGACCTCGAACTGATGCTCCTTGATGCCCCCGACGGCGTCGTCGATGAGCTTGTTGAGGTCCACCCAGGCAAGCTTGGGCTCGTCCTTCCGGACGAAGGTCAACATCTTCTGGGTGATGTTCCGAGCGCGGAAGACCGCGGCCTCGATCGCCTGAAGCTCCTTGCCGATCGACTCCGGTGAGGAATCCATGCCGTACTGGGGATCGAGCATATCCCGGATCAAACCGGCTTCGGAAGCGATGATGGCCAGGGGGTTGTTGATCTCGTGCGCCACGCCGGCGGCAAGCTCGCCAACCGACGCCAGCTTGCTCGCGTGGATGAGCTGGCTCCGCAGCTCCTCCTTTCGCGCGGACGTGGCCTGGGCCTTGCGGAGCAGCCGATCGGTCGTGAGCCAGATGACCGAAACGGTCACGGCCAGCACCAAGGCGGTGCTGATGATCATGATGCGCCGCACGGAGTACATCTCGCTGTAGGCAAGATCCAGGGGCTGGGCGACGATCAGGGCCCAGGGGGCCATCTTGAGCCAGCAGTGGGCCACGAGGATCGGCCCACGCTCGCTGCGCGCCTCGCGAGCGCCCGATCCCGTCGCCTGGTTCGGACCGTAAGGACTCGTCGCCAGCAGCTCCCCGTGCGCAGGGTCGACCACCTGGTACCTGCCCTCGCGGTTCACGATGGCCGAGGCCACACCGCCTTCCTTGCTGAGACCCAGGAGGAACTGGTTGAACTTGACGGGATCGAGCGTGGCCCGCATGACATAGGGCTTGCCGTTGAACCGTTGCCGCACCGCAATGGTGAAGTGAGGCTCCTGACGAAAGCCAAGGTAGATGTCGCTGATGTAGTAGCTCTGGTCCTCGGTTTGAAGGGCCTTGAACCAGGCCTCGTCACTGTAGTCGCGGCCTTCGAGGTACCGGTGCGGGCCGGCGTAGCCGATCTGAACGGCATGGTCGTCGAAGAATCCCACGTCGATGAAGGCGTCGCTCATGGCCCGGAGCTCATCAAGGTACCGGCGCATGTCCTCCTGCGTGGGTTCGAGGTTGAACCGTTTGTTGTGGAAGAGGTTGAAGATGTTCGAAACGCGCTCCTGGAGGAACAGGTCGACGGGCGTGGCCTGGCTCTCGGCCAAAGCCCGAAGGTGGAGCTTGCCGCTGTCCTTCAGCGTGGTCGTGAACTGGTAATGAAAATAGCCCGAGAGGATCAGGATCGGCACGACGTAGGCGATGACCAGGCTGAGGGGCAGCCGACGGCGCAAACGCTGGTAGTAATCGCCGACGCGGTCGGTGGGGGACAGGTTGCCGCCGCCGAGCAGGTCGTTACGATGGGACGCCACTCGGGCGCGAACCCCGTTGTCAGATGTATCGGCCATGATGATGGCTTCCGATCGTGCGCCGTCGGAACGACGGTCGTAGGAGATTCTACCTGCTCGAGCGGCGGTTCGGCTAGTCTGGCGGAGCGGACGGTAAAACAAGGGCGACAAAGGAGGTCTGTCCATCGATACTGCGGAGTCCAGCCCGGCAAGCGAACACCCCACATTGCTGCAACGCGTGCTCGGCTACGGCGTCCACATCTTCACGGCCAGCGGGGCGGTGTGGGCGTTCCTTACGGCCGTGGCGATCGTGCACGAGCGGTACGCCCTGGCGTTTCTGTGGATGACCACGGCGGTGTTCGTCGACTCGGCCGACGGGACGCTGGCGCGATGGGTGAGGATCAAGCAGACCGCCCCCCGAATCGACGGCCGGCGACTGGACGACATCGTGGACTTCCTCAACTACACCTTCCTGCCGCTGATCCTGATCTGGCGGGCCGGTTGGCTGCCCGAGCCGTGCTGGCTGTGGACGGCGATCCCGCTGATCGCAAGCCTGATGGCCTTCTGCAACACCACGGCCAAGCAGGACGACGAAGGGTTCTTCGTCGGCTTCCCCTCCTACTGGAATGTGCTGGCGTTCTACATCGCCCTGACGTACCGGCAGGCCGGGTCCTATCTGGTGCTGGGTATCGTCCTGGCGCTGAGCCTGCTCAGCATCCTGCCGATGCGCTTCGTCTATCCGACGAAGGCGCCGCGCTGGCGGTGGTTCTTCGTCTGGGGCGCCGTGGCCTGGATGCTCGTGGTGCTCAGCATGCTGCCGATGTACCCGAATGTCCCTCGGTGGCTCGTGGGCCTGTCGATGGTCTATCCGGTGCTCTACGTCCTCCTCTCGGTGTGGCTCGACGTGACCATCCGCCAACGAGCCCATCAGGTTAGCTAGCCCACCCCTCGCCCCTAGGGGTTAACCCTAAGCTTCGACGAAATCGTAAGTTAGCGTCCGTTAGCACGGCCCGAAGCGGCAATTTTGTCGAGGGCGGCACCATCCAAATGAATGAGGTCGCGAGGGCGAACGCCCAGGCGGCTGGACGCATTTGAATCGACAGCGAACGGTAGGAGGTCAACACCATGAAATCGATGATGATCCTGACAGGGATGTGCGTTGCCGTGTGTGGGATGCTGGTAGCAGGTTGCGCTCAAGGTGAGGCGATGACCGGCCAGACGGCCCAGCAGCACAAGGGCAGCTCCGGCGAGTGGACCGGCCCCCTCTTCCGACCGGGACCGAGTGGGCGGACGGAGCGACAGGTCCTCTTGGCCCAGGACAAGGACCTGTTCGAAAGCGAGCAGGAAACCGGTACCGCCGTCGGCACGGAGGCGCAACCCGCGGCGTACGAGGCCGAGACAGCGCCGAAGACCGAGTCCGGTCAGGCCTGGCCACGCGTCGGACCTGGCGGACGACGGTAGAAAACCATGACGCCAACGGACTGTGTGAGAACGGGAGTGAGCTGGAAACAGGTTTCTGGACTAACCCGGCGGTAGCCCAGCACACTTGCGCTCACTCTCAGGCCCTCGGAGACATGTGCCTCCGGGGGCCGTTTCTTTTGGGGCGCGGGCCGGCGGTCGCGTATCCGGTCACGGACGGCAAACCACCGATCAAAGGCCACAGAAACGGCCATGCCAACGGGCGGTGACTCCCGGGATGCCAAAGCCCTGAGTCCTCAGGGCCGGTTGGCGGGTCCTTGGTCGAAGCGGCTGGGCTTCTGGTTGCATCCGGCTTGATTTCCCGGGGCGGACTCCTACACTCGCACCGGCCGAAGGACGCGGCGGGAAGGACCAACTCGTATGGACATGACCACGCTTGGACGAACGGGTATCGAGGTGAGCCGCCTCTGTGTGGGCTGCTGGCAGGCCGCCGGATGGGCCAGCACCGACGAGGACCGGTTCATCCGGACCGTCCACCACGCCCTGGACGAGGGCTGCAACGTCCTCGACACGGCCGTCGCCTACGGGGACGGGGCCTCCGAGCAGCTCGTGGGCCGGGCGATCGACGGACGGCGCGATCAGGTCGTGGTCGCCACGAAGTTCACCCACGAGATGAGCCGTCCCGAGCAGGTCCGCAAGAGCCTGGAGATGTCGCTGAGCAACCTGAAGACGGACTACATCGACCTGTTCCAACAGCACTGGCCGCCTCCGGACGTGCCGTTGGAGGAGACGATCGGGGCGCTGGAGCGGTTGCGGGAGGAAGGCAAGATCCGGGCCATCGGCGTGAGCAACTGGATGGCCCCGGAATGGGAGGAGCTGGCGGACCCGTCGCGTGTCGACGCCTTGCAGCCGAGCTACAGCCTCCTGTGGCGGTCGATCGAGCCGGACGTGCTCGACCTGTGCCGCAAGCACGACATCGCGATCCTCCCCTACTCGCCGCTCTGTCAGGGCCTGCTGGCTGGGCGGTTCACGAGCCTCGACGAGATCCCGGACGATCCGCGGAAACGAAACCAGCTCTATCAACCCGACACGTTCGAGCGGGCGCTCGAGGTGGTCCGAGCCGTGGAGGAGATCGGTCGCAAGTACGGCAAGACGACGAGCCAGACAGCGCTGCGCTGGCTGCTGGACCAGGAGGGCGTGACGGCGCCGATCGTCGGTGCGTCGCGTCCGGAGCAGGTCGACGAAAACCTCGGCGCGCTGGGTTGGTCGCTGGACGACGAAGACTGGGCGAGGCTGAGCGAGCTGTCATGGCCGCTGTCGGAGGGGCTCGACCCGTACGACACCCTATGGGACTGGCATCCAAAGAGACAGTGAGCGGCGTCCCCCCGGGGCGTGGGGCGTGACGGCATGACCGTCTCGAACCGGCGGAGGCGTCGCACCCGCTCGAGCGTCGAGGACCCTACCACAGGCAGGTGACTATGAGCACGGAACCCATTCGCATTGGCGTGGTCGGCTGCGGCGGCTTCGGGCTGTACGCCCTGCAGCACTTCACCCAAGTCGAGGGCGTTGAGCTGGTGGGCATGTCGGGCACGCATCGGGAGGCGGCCTACGCCACCGCTCGACGCTTCGGCATCCCGGACATCGTCGACGTGGAGACGATGGTGCAGCAGCCGGAGATCGACCTGGTCTACATCTCCACCCCACCGTTCTTGCATCACCCCCAGGGCATGATGGCCTTGAGCGCGGGCAAGCACGTGATCTGCGAGAAGCCGCTGGCCCTGACCATGGCGCAGGCCGACGAGTTGATCGCCACGGCGCGACAGCACGACGTGCTGATGATCGCCAACCTGATGCAGCGGTACAATCCGATGTTCGAGGCGGTGCGGGAGCTGATCCGCCGGAAGACCCTGGGCGAGGTGCTGCACGGCTACTTCGAGAACTACGCCAATGACGAGGGGCTCGGCCCCGACCACTGGTTCTGGCAGCGGGACAAGAGCGGGGGGATCTTCATCGAGCACGGCGTGCACTTCTTCGACCTGCTCGAGGGCTGGCTGGGCGAGGGTCGGATCGAGGCGGCCCAGACGGCGAACCGCCCGGGCACCGACTTCGAGGAGCACGTGCATTGCACCGCCCGCTACGGGGACGGCACGCTCGTCAACTTCTACCACGGCTTCCATCAGACGGGTCGGATGGACCGTCAGGAGCTGCGGATCGTTTTCGAGCGCGGGGACATCACACTGTACGAATGGATTCCGACGCGAGCGCGGATCCACGCGATCGTCGACGAGGCCCAGACGCGCGAGCTGTGCGAGTTGTTCCCGGGCGCGAGGCTGGACATCACGACGAACTACTCGCCGAAGGACCGCGCGTGCCTGGGCCGTCACAAGCAGCTCGACGTCTATCAGATGATTGAGTTGACCTACGGGCTGGGTGACCACAAGATGCACCGCTACGGCGAGCTGTTGCGGTCGGTGATGACCGATCAGATCGCATGGATTCGCGATCGTTCGCACACGAGGAAGGTGACCGAGGAGAACGGCTACCGGTCACTGGCGATGGCGACCGAGGCCGATCGGCTCGCCCATGTCGAGTAAGGGCCCGTTGCACTACAGGAACGACGCATGACCAAGAAGGAATGGGAAACGCTCCACAAGTGGCAATGGTTCCGGCTGAACGCGTGGCAGCATACGTTTCGCGAGGACCTGCTCGGCGGGTTCGGCGGCAGCCCCGCGGCGTTCAAGCAGGTCCTCGAATCCATCGGGGGCCGGCTGGCGCTGGACAGCTCGTGCGGTCTGGGCCTCAAGACGATCATCATGCACGAGATCGGCATCGACGTGGTCGGCTCGGACCAGTCGGAGTTCGCCATCGAGAAGGCCCGCGAGCTATCGCGGTTTGAGGGGCACCACATCGAGTTCTTCCCCGCCCGCTGGCGTGAGCTGCCGAGCAAGACCAAGCTGCAGTTTGACGCGATCTTCAACGACGCCCTCTCGTGGGTCGTCACGCGCGAGGACCTCGAGTTCGCGCTGCGGGGCTTCCTGGGGGCGCTCAAGCCGAAGGGCGTCCTCGTGTTCGTGGGCGCGCCCGAGGGCACCACGGTGCACGAGAGTATGGAGAAGCTCGACCGCGAGTGGGAGTCGAAGCCGCGGTTCAGCATCGAATGGCAGCACACCGAGGACGACATCACGTGCACGTCGCTGCTGGCGCGGGAGCGTCGCGAGGACTTCATCGACGAGCATCACCTGTTCCTCATCGAGGGGCCGGAAGGCCAGCGGCTCGAGACGGCCACGATCCGCGAGCCCGTGTACTGGCAGTGGGGCTTGCTGAAGGAGATGATCCTCCAGGCCGGCTTCTCGCGGGTCGAGACGCGCGAGTTCCTGGGCATGGGCAAAGGCGGCAGCAACTTCACCCTGAACATCGCGACGAAGTAGCCCGGACGCGGCCTGCCGCCCTCGGGCGCGCCGTCACTCAGGACACCGGGGAGAGGCCCCAGCGAGGCTGCCATGATCAAGCGACACTACAACGCCTGCCTGCTCAGGCCCGAAGACCTCGCGCCGAGCCATGACGAGCTCGAGGTCGTCGGCGCGTTCAATCCCGGGGCGATCGCCGTCGGTGACGAGGTGGTGATCCTGGTCCGCGTGGCCGAGCGCCCCAAGGAGAAGCGACCCGGCCTGTGGGGGCTCCCCCGCTGGGACCCCGAGGGCGGCCTGACGATCGACTGGCTGGCCGAGGACGACCTCGAACCGCTGGACCCGCGGGTCGTGGCCCGCAAGTCGGACGGGTTGATCCGCCTGAACTTCATCTCCCACCTACGCGTCATCCGCAGCAAGGATGGGCGGACGATCGACTCGGTCGAGGCACCGATGTTCACACCGCAGTCGCGGTACGAGGAGTACGGCGTCGAGGACCCGCGGATCACCAAGATCGGCGACCTGTACTACTTCACCTACGTGGCGGTCTCGCGGCACGGAGCGGCCACGGCGCTGGCCAGCACACGCGACTTCGAATCGTTCGCGCGACACGGGGTGATCTTCTGTCCGGAGAACAAGGACGTGGTGCTCTTTCCCGAGCAGGTCAACGGGCATTACGTGGCCATGCATCGGCCCAACGCGGCCACGCCGTTCTGCACGCCGGAGATGTGGCTGGCGTGGTCGTCGGACCTGACGCACTGGGGGCGGCACGACTACTTCCTGGGCGGCGACTCGGGATGGGAGACGGGCCGGATCGGCGCCGGCACACCCCCCATTCATACCAAGCAGGGCTGGCTGGAAATCTATCACGGCAACCGCCGCCCGACCGAGCCGGGCGACGTGGGCAGGTACTCGGCCGGGGCCCTGCTGTTGGATCATGACGACCCGCGCCGGATCCTGCGGCATACCGACGGGGCGATCATGGAGCCGGAGGCGGACTTCGAACGCGAGGGGTTCGTGCCGAACGTCGTCTTCCCGACGGGCATCGTGCCCCGCGACGACGTCCTCCAGGTCTACTACGGCGCGGCCGACGCCTACACCGGCGTGGTCGAGTGGTCGCTGCCTGAGATGCTGTCCGTCATGCGGTGATGCCACCGGCCGCCCCGACCCCCGAGTTGGGAAACGGAGATGGTTGGTGAACGCGGATGCAGCTTCTACACACCTACCGGTCGCACGATCGTAGGTTCAACGGTGACATGGTTGCACGCCTAGCGGCGGCACGATCGTACTCGTAGCGCTCACACGGTCGGAAACGCGACCGTCAGGGCGCGTTGCCGTTGATCCGCTCCCGCTGCCCCGAAGACCCCGCTACGCAGAGAATCCAATGGGTGGACCGCCGCTTCATGCGTCCTGGGCTTCGTCGAAGGGGCCGCGCGGAAAACCTTGGCCATGCAACCTCGGCAAAGCCGGGTCCTCAGGACGGTCCTTGCCTCGCCCAGTCTTCTCATCCACACCACAGAGAACACCACGCGGGTGGTCCCCCGCTGAACACGACTTCGCGCAGCGCACAACAGAAGCCGCCTCCGACCCCGCCTCGCGCCCCGGCAGAAGCCTGGGAGAACCACCAGAGCGAATCTCCCCATCAGGCCAACGCCAGCACAGGGTACCCGACCTCTTCACGACCCCCGCCGCGCGCTAGCGACAGATCATCGAAAACGGCCTATCCTTTGAGCCTCGAGGACGCTCTGCCCTGGGAGGCCCCACCATGACCCTGTTGACAACCGTCGCGGCCCTGACGCTCGGAGCGGGCCTGAACGATCAGCTCCCGCAGTTCCCGCTCGGCTTCTGGAACGTCGAGCGCATCGGGCGTTTCACCGAACACGACGTCGAGCTCTGGGCCGAGGCCGGCATCACCGTCACGCACGGGCCGCTCTTCGGCGCCTCCCCCGAGAAGATCACCCACATGAAACGCCTCCTCGACTGGGCTCACCAGCGCGGCATCAAGCTGACCCTCGGCGACTCGCGCACGTCCATCCCGCGTGGCAAACCCCTTCCGAAGGACTACGACGAAAGCGTCAAAGCCGCCGTCGCCGACTTCGGCGACCACCCGGCCACGCTCGGCTTTCGCATCCTCGACGAGCCCGACGAAGACGACCTGACCGCCGCCATGCAGGCCATGCGCATCCTCAAGAAGGCCGCCCCCCACCTGCATCCGTTCGTCAACCAACTGCCCTGGTACCACGAGGTCGGAAGCCCGAAGCGCGTGGGCTATCCGTCGTGGCAGGCCTACCTCAAGGACTGGTGCGCCACGACGCAGGCCACCTTCCTCAGCTACGACTGCTACGTCCAGATGAACCCGGGCAACAAGGACTGGCCCAGGTACTTCCGTAACCTCAACGAATACCGCACCGCGGCCGCCGACGCCGGCATCCCCTACTGGACCATCATCCTGGCCACCGCCCACTTCAAGTACCGCGTGCCCAGCGAGAGCGACCTAAGGTGGCAGGTCAACTCCGCCGTCGCTTACGGCGCTCAAGGCATCTTCTACTACAACTGGTACACGCCCCACCACGTCGAGAACTGGCGGCTCGGACCGATCGACGAATCGGGCAGCGTCACGCCCACCTACCACCGAATCAAACGCGTCAACAGGCGGTTCCTCAGGCGCTACGGCAGGCTCTTCCTCGACCTGACGCTGATCAAGCCGATGCAATGGCCCAAGCCGATCGAAGGATGTGAGCCCTTCAAGCCCGACGACGTCCTCAAGGCGGTCCGCTCGCTCGACGACGTGCCGCTGATCGTCTCGCGCTTCAAGGACAAGCACGGCCGGCCCTACGTGGTCGTGGTCAACAACACGACCGACAAGCCCACGCGCGTGTATCTGACCTTCCACGGCGCCAAGATCCAATTGCGCCAACACGTGTGGGGCCCGAGCAATCGTCGCCCGCGCAGTTTCAGCGTCGGCAAAGAAACCGTCGGCACGAACAACTGGCTCGCGCCGGGGCAGATGGAGGTGTACCGGGTCGTCCAGCCCAAGGCCGACTAGCGCCGCTTCGGCGCCGCCCGAACGGCACGCTCGAACGCCCAACCGCGGATGTGATTCACCTGCTCGCGCATCGTCTTGCTGATGGGCACGATCTCGTTCATCGCGCCGATCAGGTCGCGATCGGTCAGGTCGCGCTCGGCCAGCTTGGCCGAGACCAGCGCCGCGATGACGCACTGCTCGATCTCCGCCCCGTTCCAGCCGTCCGTCCGTTCGATCACCAGGTCGAGCTTGACCGCCGACGGGTCGATGCCCCGCTTGGACAGGTGAATCTCGAAGATCTGCCGCCGCTCCTCGGGCTCGGGCAGGTCGAAGAAGAAGATCTGGTCGAACCGCCCCTTGCGGATCATCTCGGCCGGCAGCAGGTCGATGCGGTTGGCCGTGGCCGCGATGAACAGCCCCGGCGGCTTCTCCTGCATCCACGTCAGGAAATACGCGAAGATCCGACCCAGCGTGCCGGTGGCGTCCTGGGCGTGGTAGCTGATGCCCATCTCGATCTCGTCGAACCACACCACCGCGGGCGAGATCTCCTCCATCATGCGGCACGCGTCGGCGAACAGCCCCTCGGCCTTGGCGATGCCCTCGCGGAAGACCTGCACCATCTCCATGCGATACAGCGGCAGGCCGAACACGCTGGCCACCGTCCGCGCCGACAGGCTCTTGCCGCAGCCGCTGACGCCCATCATGAGCAGGCCCTTGGGGACGATCTCGGCGCTGATGCTCTCGCGCTGCGCAAAGAGCGTGCGCCGCTCGTTCAGCCACTTCTTGAGGGTGTCCGCGCCGCCGACGTGTTCGATGGGCACGACGTTCGGCACGAACTCGATCAACCCGGTCTGGCGGACGAGCTGACGCTTCTCCTCCAGGATCGCCTCGAGGCAGCCGAGGTCGACGCGGCCCTCGTTCGTCGAGACCGCCCGACGCAAGGCGTGCCGGGCCTCGTTCGTCGTCATGCCCTGCATCGACCGCGCGACCTTCCACGAGCCGTCCTCGTCGAGATCGACCGTGCCTCCGCCGCCGCGGATCCTGTCGCTCTCCTCCCTCAGCAAATCGCGCAGCTCCTCGGCCGGCGGCAACCCCAGCTTGATGAACATGATCTCGCGGGCCAACTCGTCCGGGATGATCCGCAGCGGCGAACAGATCACGAGGAACTTGCCCGTGTCGAGGCATTCGTAGTACGCGTCGCGGAGCCTTCGACGCACCTCGGCCACGTCGCGGATGTGCGGGGCCAGGTCGCACAAGACCACCACCCCCGGATCGGGGCTGGTCACGATCCAGTCGAGCACGGCGCGGGGCGAGGACAGCTCGGTCCGGGCACTCTCGCCGTCATGCAGCACGCCCTCGGTGAGCCGCCAGACATACAGCGGCGGCGGACCCGGCATCCGCGAAACCGCCTCGGCGATCAGCCGAATCGCCCGTTGCTCCTCGGGCGTCTGGACGTAGATGACGGGGCGACCCGCACCGAAAGCACGCGCGATCTCGTCCGAAGCTCCCTGCTCGTAAGCATCCGCCATGGGGTTCCCCTGTGATGAGATGCGTCGTCGCAGACGGGACCGTCACCAGATGATACCCGAAGACGTCCGGCCGGGCGCAGGCCAGGGAGGGAGGATCAGCCCTTCGAGTCGTCCTTGGTCTCGTCGGCCATGCCCTCGTCGCCGTCCAAGGGCTGCTCGCCGCGATGATTGTTCGTCGCCCAATCGGCCACGGACAGGGCTGCCTCCTTGGCCTTGCGGAGCCACCGCCGCGCGAACGCGAACTCCGCGGCCAGAATCGCCAAACCCGCCACCACCGTGCCGATCCCCGGCCCGGGTAGGACCATCATCGCCAGGCCCACCACGATCACGCTCAGACCGACCACGGCGACCACGATCCGCCGGGCCGTCCGGTACGAGTAGTCCAGCACCTCCATGACCTCATGCGGCACGAAGATCCAACGGTAGCGGAGGCCCAGCCACGTGAGCCCGCCGACCACGACGACCGCACCACCGATCGCCAGGACGGCCCAGATCATCGCCGGGCCTCGCAGCACCTCGCGGAACTCAACGCCATCGATAGGACGACGGCCGCGAGCTTGGGTTCGAAAGGTCGATGCCGGCTGGGGGATGCAAGACAAGCGAGGCTTCGCATGCAGCGGACCTCAGATTCCATGTGGATCGCCGTGGGAGCGGCCGGAGGCTGGTGACCCGGGACGGACGGCGGCAAGCCAAACCTAGCCATTGGGCCACAATGCCTTGCGCCAAATGGAGCCGACGGGATTCGAACCCGTGACCTTCTGCATGCCATGCAGACGCGCTCCCAACTGCGCTACGGCCCCAGACGTCCTCTGCTCGGATGTTAACGCCCTAGCCTACTGAACGCTGCCGCCTCGGTCAAGCGCCGGGCCAACGCGACAACGCCCCCACCCACCTTGACCCGTCCGCACCCATCTGCTAGGGTCCGCTCGACTCTCACGGTCAGGCAAACCCTGTCCATAAGACAAGAACCCATCACTCGGTGCGTCGAGGGACCATGTCCGAGGTCAGCATGCTAGCTGCGGCGGAGGAGGCGTTCGAGGGCTCAGCCCTGGCCGGCATCGACTACGTCATCGTCGTCTCCTACATGCTCGGCGTCCTGGCCATCGGCACCTACTTCGCTAAATACATCCGATCCGCCGGCGACTTCTTCCTGGCCGGCAAGGCCCTGCCGTTCTGGGCCATCGGCATGTCCATCGTCGTCAGCGACATCGGCGCGGTCGACTTCGTCTCCGGCGCCGGCGGCGCCTACCGCTACGGCATCGCCCAGGCCAACTTCGACTGGATCGGCTCGCTGCCCGCCGCGGCCATCGCCGCCCTCGTCTTCATCCCCTATTACTGGCGCGCGGGTGTCTACACCATCCCGGAGTTCCTCGGCCGACGCTACAACTCCGCCGTGCAGATCATCGAGGCCGTCCTCTGGCTGGGGTTTCTCGTCTCCATGCTGGGCGTGATGCTCTGGGTCACGGCCGTCATGATGAACACCGTCCTCGGCTGGAGCCACTCCCGATCGATCTGGACCACCGTGGTCATCGTCGGCATCTACACCGTCTCGGGCGGCCTGGCCGCGGTCGTCATGACCGACGTCATCCAGATGGTGGTCATGTTCATCGGCGCCGGCGCGCTGCTGGTGCTGACCTTCGTCCGCGCCGGCGGCATCGGCGCGATGGTCGACAAGGTCAACGCCGCCGGACCCGAATATGCCAACCACTTCACGCTGCTCCTGCCGCACACGGCCGATACGCCCTATCCATGGACGGGCATCGTCTTCGGCCTGGGCATCGTGCTGTCCACCGCCTACTTCGTCGGCAACCAGGCCGTCGTCCAGCGGGCCCTCGGAGCCCGCACCGAATGGGACGCCAAGGCCGGCATGCTCTTCGCCGGCTTCCTCAAGCTGTTCATCCCAATCCTGGTGATGGTGCCCGGCCTGGCCGCGGTGGCCATCTATCCCGGCCTCGAGAACCCCGACGAGGCCGTGCCGATGCTGGTTCGCGACGTCCTGCCGGCCGGGCTCAAGGGCCTCATGTTCGCCGCGTTCTTCGCCGCCCTCATGTCCAGCGTCGACTCGTACCTGAACTCGTGCTCGACCATGTTCATGTCGGACGTCTACGGCAAGATCTACCATGGCCTGAACGGCCGACCCCTGCCGCCCCGCCACGGGCTCGTGGTCGGCCGCGTCCTGACGGCCGTCCTGATCGTCGCGGCCGGTTTCCTCGCGCCGATCATTGAGGACTTCGACACGATCTACGTCGCGATCCAAACGATGCTGTCGTACATCCAGGGCCCGACGCTGGCGATCCTCCTGTTGGGCATCCTCTGGCGCAGGGCCACCCAATGGGGCGCCCTGGCCGGGCTCGTCTTGGGCGTCGGCCTGACGTCGTCGCTGACGGCCATGGGCGACGAGGTCTTTCCCTCGGATAATCCGTTCCTGTTCATCGCCTTCTGGTCGTTCGTCTTCTCCATGATCGTCACCGTCGTCGTCAGCCTGCTTACGCCGAGAGACCCCGACGAGAAGACACGCGGCCTGGTGTGGGGCCAGGTCATGCAGGACGACGAGGTCCAAGAGGCCCTGGCCGGCCGCGCGGGTGGAGGTGACTAACGTGTCGTTCGGCGAGTTCATGAAAGAGAACGTCGCGCCGAGCCTGAAGTCGCTCCTCACGCCGCTCGACGCCTGGATCGACTCGCTGCCTCTGTGGATCGGCACGGCCTCTGCCATCGGGCTCTTCGTCATCGTCGGCCTGTGGGTCTCCACGCTGCCGCGGAAGTACATCTACCTCGGCGCGCCGGACGAAGCGCCCTGGCGCGACCTGCGGATCTGGACCTGGATCGTGCTGTTGCCGTACATCATCATCTACCTGACGCTGTGACCGACGCCGCGACGAAAGCGCTAGCATGACCGAAGACCACGCCACATCCGAGACCCTGGGCTACGCGGGCCCGACCGACGACGAAGGCGCCTCCAAGAACGAGCAGGCCCTCGCCCACCGCCGACGCGACGCCGAGGCCCTGACCATCATCGGCGCCTTCTTCGCGATCCTGGCCGTCATGGTCCTCATCGGCGTGGTCCTGCACCACGAGCTCCGCGCAGGCCTCATCGTGGGGCTCATCGCGGGCGTGCTCCTGCTGGCCGCCGGCATCGGAGCCGTCTACATCGGTATCCGCCTCCGACGCGCACCCGACTAACCGGAAAACCCGCCGTTGCAGCGGATCGAACCCATCATCGACGAAGCCGCCGCACGCCAACGACTCCGCCCAGGACGCTTCAGTCGACTCGCCGGCCGGTTGGCTCACGCCTGGCACCGAATGCTCCAAAGACGGGCAGACCCACCGGCCCCCGATTCCGCCCCGCCGGCCGGATCAGCGCCCACCGAATCACGCACACCCGAGCGACGCACGCCGTCGCCGCCGCTGTCCCGCCTCGAGCTCATCTGGATGCCGACGTATCGCATGTCGGTCGCCGCCCGCGTCAAGGGCAAGGACCGCACCGCCACGGTCCTCGTCGGCGGTCGCGACGGCACGGTGCGGGTCGTCAGCGCCGAGACGCTCCGACTGCAGCCCCACGACGGCGAGGTCTTCGGCGCCACGGTCGATCCCGACCAGGCCGCCGACGTCGCGCAGACGGGCCTGACCAACGTCGTCCGCTCGACCCCCGGCATGGGCATGACGCCCGACGTGGGCGACACCTCGGGCGTCGAGCTCGTCGCCTATCCGTACTGGGTCGAGACCTACGAACGCCGGCCGGGACGATTCGACATCCGCGTGCTCGACGCCGTCACCGGCCAGCCCGCCGGGCCCCGCGTCAAGATCGCCATCGTCGATGCGTTCGTCGAGCAGCATAAGGCGTCGGCATCCCCGACCGGCACCCAGAGCTGAGAGGGAGTGCGCCTGATCGACTACAGAACATCCGCCCGCCGATCGACGCTCAGTCCGCTTGCTCGGCGAACACCAGCGCCACGCCGATCTTGTAGCTGCCGAGCGTCATCGTGCAGTGATTGACCCTGCCGACCAGGCGAAAGGGCTCGTCGTCGACGTAGACCACCATGTCGAGCGTCTGGCCCATCTCGAGCCGCTTACGGAACTGAATCATCACGCCGCCGGCTGAGACGTTGAGCAGGTTCCCCGTCTCGGTGACCCGCCTGCCGTCAAACGCCACCACGAACTGGACCACGCCCAGCCCGAGGCTCCAACGCGGGTCCTTGCGCCGAAAGAGCAGGCCACGGTCCGGGTGGGCGTCGGCCGACAGCACGCGGACCTTATCGGACCACGCCTCGGCCGTCAGCGGCTCGGATGGAATCTGGACCGATGCGTCCATCGACAGCCCCTTCGCGGCGAGACAGACTCATCGTTGTATCGGCGCGATCGGGGTGCGACTTCGGGTTGCCCAGAGATTCCACCACTCAGAAACCCGACCGTCAACGAGCGTTGCCGCCCAACCGTCGCGCCACATCGGCACGCCGCCCACGTCGGACCTGGCAGCCCCTCATTGCCGTCCCATCGCCGCAACCGGGTGCAGCAGCTCCGCGAAGCGCTCGGCCACCTTGGGCAGGCGGGGTCCGGGAATCATCGCGTAGTCCTCGGTCATGAAGACGATGCGACCGTTGACCACCGCCGGCATCGAGCCCAACGGAGCCCACTGCGACCGCATGACCGTGCGCTCGGCCTCGGTCAGCTCCAGCTCCGGCTGCACCTCGATGATCACCTCCGGCTGGCGCTGCAGCAGCTCAGCCGGCGAGATCTGCGGATAAAACATGTCCGTGTCGGCGAAGACGTTGACCCCACCGGCCACCTCCAGCATCTGCGAGAGGAACCCCTCGCCGTTCGTCGTGAACAGCGACTTGATCCGCCCCGGCTGGCGCGTCATCGAGAGGAACACCCTCGGGCGGGGCTTGCCTCGGGTGGCGTCACGGACCGCATCCAGCTTCGAGCGGATGTCCTCGCTGAGTCGACGGGCCGCGCCTGGACAACCCAACGCGCCGCCGATCGACGCGATCCCCGCATACAACGCGTCCAGATCGTTGATCAGCGTCTTGAGCATCTGCACGCCGTGCTGCTCGCAAAACCGTGTGGCCGTCTCGTGCTCTCCGTGAACCAAAATCAGGTCCGGCCGGAGCGACAGGATCCTCTCGAGATTCGTGTCCATCACGCCGCCGCAACTCGGCAGCTCCTCGACCTCGGGCGGATACGCGCAGAAGCTCGTCACGCCCACCAACCGATCCCCTTGACCGAGCGCGAAGACAATCTCCGTCAGGTGCGGCGCCAGCGAGATGACGCGCCGCGGCGCGCCGGCAACTACGCCGGGCTGCGTCGAAGGCGCCCGCTGCGACGTCGCCCCGGCGCTGCCCCCACGATCGCAGCCGCTCGAGAAGAACGCAGGCAGCAACAGCCCGACAACCAGGCAACCCATGATGGACCTGCGATGATGCATGACCCTGGTGTCCTCTACCGCGCTGGAAGTCGGCGATCCTGGGTGGCGTGGCCACCTGGCACCCCCCTTCGCCGAGGCTACGGAGGATAGAGGCTCCCGCCGAGCCCCGATGGCCGGGTCAACGTTCGGCCCGCCACAGGGTTCGACCTCCCATCCGCTTCGGTTTGGTGTCTACATCGGGCGAGATAGAGCCTACTCATACCGCGCCACCATCGACAGCTCGCCCGACATCCCCGTCAGGTCGATTACCCCCGCCTCGCGGTCGACCCGATCGTGCGGCTCGCCGTTGACGGTCACCGACGCCATCGCCTTGGTCCCCGGCACGCGAAACTTGATCCGCACCGACTTGATCGGATCCCGATCGGGCAATCGGACCTCCGCGCGAACCCGCCCGTTGGCCAGGGCCGACTCGATCGTGTAGCTCAACGGCCCGAAGCACGTCGGCGCGCCGCTTACCTCGATCCGCTTGCCGTCGGCCAGCCACTCCCGAGGCGTGGCGTGCGCGAGGAACAGCCCCTCCGGCTCGCCCGTCTCGGCCGTGAATGACTCGCGAATCAACATCAACCGCAGCATCAACAGGAACGTGCTGTTGTTCGCGCTGCACGGCGTGCCGTAGCACGAGCGATAGAACCGCCCCGGCCTGGCCCCGACGGTCTCGCCCTCGCCACTGACGTACGTGTTACGCGTCTGGGCGTGCGCGAGCTTGCCGTAGAACGACACGATCAGCCGCTCGGCCATGTCCCGACGGGCCAGCACCCGAACGTAGTTCGGCAGGTACACGTTGTCGAAGCCCGGCGTGCAGTAGCCCGGCAGCCCGTTGGGCCGATACGAGCCGATCGGCGTCGGATAGTAGTTGAACCGGATCAGCCCCAGCAGCACCGCCCCGTGCTCGTGCAGGAATTGCACGATGCCGTCCATCTCCCGGCCGCCGAAGTCCCAAAAGCCCGACGCGAACGCATACGGCATCACCAGGTTCCAGTAGCTGCCGTGCCGCGTCTCGGTGATCGGATCGTACGGCTTGGCCTCATCGAGCAGCGTCTTCGGCACGAACAACGATCCGTCCGGCATCCGCGTGCTCGACCGGGCCACCGCCTCGCCGAGCGAACGCCGCAGCCGATCCGCCAGCGGCCGGTACCTCGCGTGCAGATCGTCCCGGCCGATCAGCCGCCACACCTCGGCCATGTCGCGCAACCCACGCCAGCACACCGTCTGATGGAACGTGCAGTAGGCCCGCTCGGGGATATCGCCGCAGTGCCGCTCCTTGCGCAGCAAACCGTGCGGGTCGACCTCCATCTGCTTGCGGAAGTCCTCGCAGAACGCCAGGTAGCTCGGCGTGTGCTCCTTGATGAACGCGGCGTCGCGGGTCAGATGGTAGTAGTGCGCCCCGTGCGAGAGCTTCTCGCCACGCTCCCAATTGGTGTAGTACTCGGGGCCCTTGCCCTTGGCCATGCCGACCAGCGCGGCCAGTCCGTCGCGGTAGGCGTCGAGAAAGCCGTACTCGCCGAGGATCGTCACCGCGTCGCTGCTCTCGGGCTGATAGAACGCCCCATGATAGACCACCGACCCGAGCGCGTACCGCCAGCGCATGATCCGGTTCTGGATCAGGTGGTTCTTCTGGACGTTCATCACCAAAGGCTCGGGCACGATGAAGCGGGCGCCCCCGGCGAGGATGCCGTCCCAGTAGGCCTGCCGACCGGCCTTGGCGCGGGCGTAGCCGGCCGCGTCGATCGCCGCCCCGTCCGGCAGCGGCTTGTCGGGCGACCAGATCAGGTAGATCGCATGCGGTTTGCCGCCGGCCCCATCGAGCGTCCATCGCAGCCCCTGGTCCTGCCACCGCGGCGACCCCGTCGCCCGGACGTGCGTCTTGCCCGGCCCGCCCACGCCTACGCGGATGGTCGCGGAGGCCCGTTCAGACTCCCCCGCTTCGGCCGTCAGCTTGACGAAGGCGACAAGGTGCTCCAGCCCGGGCACCCTGCCCGCAAACGACTCCTGGGTGTAGCGCACGCCGTCACGCGCGACGTAGCCCGTCTGAAGCATCGGGTAGCTGGCCTGCTCGAGCCGCGGTCCATCCAGCCGATCCAGATCGCTGCCGAACGCCTCCTGGCCGTCCGGCCCCACGAAGACCGTCAGGTCGCGCTTCGAGCTGACCTGCCCCGCCGCGATCCGGCTGCCGTCGGCGATCGGCACCAGGTAGGGCGGCTCGCCCCCGTCCTGCGCGAACAGCAGGTTGTGCACGCCGAACGCCTTGTTCGTCACCCCGGTCGAGTAGAACAGCGGACGGAGATAGTCCTTGGTCCGCTCGTAGGTCGCACCGCCTTCGGCGATCATCGCCTCGCCCCAGACGTCGCGCCGCTGACGCAGCGCCTCGTTCACCCGCCGCGCATAAGCCGACTCGGCCTGCTGCCGCTGCGACGAGGCCGGGTAGGCCTTTCGCTGCGATGCGTACCGCTGTGTCACGACGTCGGCGCTCAGCGCCTCGGCGTGGATCGCGACCTCGCTGATGAAGCCCTCATAACAGGTCGGCGCCCGTTTGGGCAGGTTGCCATACGCCCCGATCAGAAGCGGTGTGGCGTGCCGGTCGAGCGTCCCGGCGTCGATGCGTTTCGAGGCCACCTCCTCGCCGTCGAGATAGAGCCGCATCGTCGTCCCGTCGAACGTGGCCACCGCCTGATGCCAGCCGAACGACGTGTCGAGGTTGATCGCCTGCACCAGTCCCAGCTTGTCGCCCACGCTCAGGTAAAACGACAGGCTCTGCGGATGCCTGTTGGCGTTCATCAGGAACAGGCCGTACTGATACCACGGCTTGACGTGCTTCGGCCGCGATTTGACCACCAACGGCCACTGCGGATGCACCGCCCCCTCGGCCGGCTTGAACCAGACCGTGAGCGTGATGTGGTCGGGGTTCAACGAGGCCGCATCGGGGATCTCGACGTGTGCGCCCTGGCCGTTGAAGAACAGGCAAGGCCTCTCCACCAGATCCTCGACCTTGTCCATGACGGCCACGCCGAGGAGCCGACCCTCCGGTCCGCCCCCGGCAAGCTCCGGCAGCGTCTGCTCGGTCGCCTTGGCCGCGTCCCAGCGCGCGACGGGCCGGGGTGCATCGCCCGTCCCCGCCGATGCGGCCTGGGCGACGGATCCACGCGCCGGCCCGATCAGAAGCCCGAACACCGCGGCCATGCGAGTCAGTCGTCTGTAGCCCCTCACACGCCGTCTCCTAACGAGTGACGATCACGATCTGTGTCATGCTACCACGCGGGGTGCCGAGGCGTCGACGGCCACGGGAAAGGCGTGGCCGTTCGCGCGCCAGATAGGGCAACATGCAGAGCGTCTCGGCACGTCCCACCGCTCCAAGAACAGACCAGCTCTAAGACGAGACGTGCGCTAGGAGCAGACCGGTCAGCGTCCCGCACAAGGAGAAGAGCCCAGCGGGGCGACGGAACGACTCGTGCCACGGCCGTCCTGGCCGTGAAACATGGGGCGTATCGTGCCCGCCGCCCACCGCAATAGTTTCTGATCGCCCACGTTCTATAATGAGGACAGGCCGCGCGCCGCGGATGCTCCATCGTCCGGAAGACGGACCATCCGCCCGCCGGCGTGCGAGGATCGCTCACATGACCGGACACCCTACCCGACGGGCCTTCACGCTGATCGAGCTCCTGGTCGTCGTGGCGATCATCGCCCTGCTGGTCAGCATCCTGCTGCCCGCCCTGGGCAGGGTCAAGGAGAACGGACGACGGGCCATGTGCCTCAGCAACCTGCATCATCTCGGCCAGGCCCTCCAGCAGTACCTCAACGCCTACGGCGACGTCCTCCCCGTGGCCGCGCAGATGCCCTCCGTCGACGGCAGGGACCCGAACGACGACTTCTACCATCCGCCGATCATGGACTTCCTCGAACCGTTCGCGGGCAACCTCGAGCTGTTTCGCTGCCCGTCGGACATGCCCGGCCGCATCGAGCGGGACGTGACCGACCCCAACCACGAGGGTCGGAGCTTCTGGCAGACCGAGGACACGAGCTTCGAGTACACGCCCGTGCCCGGCTACGTCGATGACGTGCTCGCCGGCGACGGCGAGAAGGGAAAGGTGATCGTGGGCGACACCATGGTCAAGGTCAAACCCGAGCTGCCGCGGGAATCCCGCCTGCGGCGCTGGCTCGTGTACACGTCCGAGCTCTACGTCCTGACCGAATTCGAGACGTTCCACGGCAAACGCGGCGAGCAAGAGGTCCGCAACACGCTCTATGCCGACTGCCACGTCGAGGAATACCGCCACACGCCGCGGGTGAGCGATCCCAACAGCAGTTGACAGAACGCGCCACGGGCGCCGAAACGATGAACGCTTAGCAACGGAGAGGCTTGCACATGACCCTGGTCGATCGGAGGACCCAGAAGAAGAGACGTGGACAGACGCCGAGCGGCATCATCATCGCGCTGCTTGTCCTGGTCGTTGGCGCCGGAATCGCCGCCTACTACCTCTGGCCCAGACCCGCGCCCGAGCCGCCCCCGCCGGCCGAGACCGCCACCATGCAGGAGGCCCGCGAATACCTGGCCGGTGACGACTTCGACCGCTTGCCCATGGAACAGCGAATCGAGTGGCTCGAAGAGCGTCTCCAGACGCTCGCCAAGATGGACGAGGACGAGCTCCGCGAATCCCTAGAAAACATGGACGACGAGGCCCGCCGACGCATCCGAAGCAGCATCGGTCCGGTCATGTTCGCCCGCATGAGGCGAAGCGTCGACGACTTCCACAAGCTGCCCGAATCCCAGCGGGAGGCCTTCCTCGATCAGGAGATCGACCGCATGCAGACCTTCCGAGAGGTCGTCCGCAAGATGCGAGGCCCCCGCGACGAGCGGGAAGGCGCTCCTCGCCCGGAAGCCCAGGCCCGCCGGGCCCCGGCCGAACAAGGCCAAGGGCGAGGCGGCCCACCTCGCGCCGGACGAGACGGAGCGCGTCGAGGTCGCGGGAACATGATGAACTGGCTTTCACGCGTGCCGGCCGATCGGCGGGCACGGATCATCTCCTACCGCAAGGCCATAACCAACCGCATGAAGGAGCGCGGTATCGAGCCCCCCGGCCGCCGCGGCGGAAGGGGTGGCGGCCGCGACCCGTAGCCCAACACGTCTCAATCGGTCGGTGCGTCGGGAGGGCGACCCCTCTTCACCAAGCCTGCTGCTGCAAGGCTGCGCGACCCAAGGCCTACGGAGGGTAGAGCCTCCTCCCGAGCCGAAACCATTGCCTTGCCGTACGGCTCCCCCCGCCGACCTGAGCCTACACGAATAGATGGGACGAGGTGCTGGCAATCGTCGTCAAGAACCGAGTCTCGTGCGGGGCACCTGCTGCGCCGGAGACGCCACCGTCAGGGAGCGTTGCCGTATGACCGCGTCGCCCCGCGACGCCGCGACCTCACCCCGTCGCCTCCGCCTTCGCCCCGGCCGGCTCGGTCTGGCCGATCCAGACCAGCGCCCGTCGCACGTCGTCCAAAATCATGTACAGACACGGCACGATCAGCAGCGTGATGCCCGTGGCGAAAAGAATGCCGTAGCCCAGCGACAGCGCCATCGGGATCATGAACCGCGCCTGTCGTGACGTCTCGAAGATCATCGGTGCCAGACCCCCGAACGTCGTCAACGTCGTCAAGAGGATCGGCCGAAAACGACGCACGCCGGCGCTGTGGATCGCGTCGAACGTGCTCAGGCCCTTCAACCGCTGGCGATTGGCGTAGTCGATCAGCACCAGCGCATCGTTGACCACCACGCCAGACAGTGCGATCACGCCCATCATGCTGATCACGCTCAGGCTGTAGCCCATGATCCAGTGACCGGCCACCGCGCCCACGATGCCAA
Organism: uncultured Planctomycetales bacterium; assembly: GCA_964622545.1. Lineage (GTDB taxonomy): Bacteria > Planctomycetota > Phycisphaerae > UBA1845 > JAFGLZ01 > JAFGLZ01. Next base: position 99,295 of record CAZUQM010000007.1, read on the forward strand.
AGGGAATCGCCACCATCACGATCATCGGCTGGAAGTAGCTCCGGAACGGGATGCCGAGCAAGACGTAGATCATCAGCAGGGCCATCACGAAGCCCAGCTTCAGGGCCCGCATGCTCTCACGCATGTCCTCCAGCCTGCCCTCGAACCCGTAGCTCAGACCCGGGTACTCCCTGACCAGATCAGGCAGCGTCCGCTCCTTGACCACCGCCATGACCTGATCCGTTTCGCGCTGGGGAACCACGTCGGCCGAGACGCTCACGGTCCGCCGGCCGTCGCGACGTTCGATCACCGTATACGAGCGACCACGTTGAACCGTCGCCACATGCCCCAACGGAACGTCCACGCCGCCCGGCGTCCGGACGATGAGCGACTCGATGTCGTACTCGCTGACGCGCTGGGCCTTCGGCAACCGGACCATCACCTTGACCTCGTTGCGGCCGCGCTGCTGCCGCAGAGCCTCGGCCCCATAAAATGAGCCGCGGAGCTGCCGCGCCACCTCGCCCGCCGTCAGGCCCAGACTCCGCCCCTCCGGCAGCATGCGGAAGTCGAGCTGCTGCTTGCCGGGCGCATACCCGTCGTCGATGTCCTTCACGTTCGCGAACTGGGCGAGGCTCGCCGCCAGCTCCTGACTGGCCTTGTCCAGCACCTTGATGTCGCGGTGCGCCAGCTCCACGGTCAGCGACGAGCCCGATCCGGGCCCCCGCCGGTCCGACTGGAACCGGATCGATTGCAGTCCCTCGATCGCCCCGGTCTTCTCCCGCCACAACCGCGCAACCTCGGCACTGCCGATCGGCCGGACGTCCGGGTCGGTCAGAAAGGCCGTCACGTAGATCTCGTTGTCGCGAATCCACCCGCGAACACCCTTGAGAAGCTGCTCGCCCCCGTGCTCCTCGGCCGTTTCCTGCACGGCATGAACGAGCCTGTCGCGAACCTCCATCAATCGGGCAAGCGGCGACCCGTAAGGCAGCACGGCCGTGGCGTCCGCCTCGTCGCCCTCGACCTTCGGCATCATCACGAAGCCCAACCTGCCGCTGGCCACATAGCCCAGCACCAGGATCAGGATGCCGATCGACACCGACGTGGTCAGATACCGCCACCGCAACGCCGCATCCAGCACCGGCCCGAAGCGCGTCTCGATCAGACGGGCGATCGTACGGCTCAGCCTGTCCTGAAAACGGTGAAACCGCTGGCCGATCCGCGTGCCGCCCTCCCGCTTGATGTGCGCCAGGTGCGCCGGCAGAACGAAGAGCGACTCCACCAGCGAGATGATAAACACCGACGAGACCACCAGCGGAATCGTGCTGAAGATCTTGCCCATGAAACCCGGCACGAACAGCAGCGGCGAAAAGGCCACCACGTTCGTCAGGATGCTGAACGTCACCGGCACCGAGACGTCCCGCGCGCCCTGGATGGCCGCCTTGAGCAGGCCCATCCCCGATTGGCGGTACTCGAAGATGTTCTCGCCGACGACGATCGCGTCGTCCACCACGATGCCCAGCGCCACGATGAACGCGAACATCGAGACCATGTTGATCGTCACGTTCACGTTCGGCAGCAGGAGGAACGCACCGAGAAACGAGATCGGGATCCCCATCGTCACCCAGAACGCCAGCCGGTGCTCCAGGAAGATCGTCAGGATGATCAGGACCAGCGTCAGACCCGTCAGGCCGTTCCGCAGCAGCAGCTCCAGACGCTGACGGTAGATGTCCGACATGTCCCGCGCGATCGTCAGGAACACCCCCGGCGGCAGCTCGGCCTGGATGTCGTCGAGCATCGCATGCGCCGCGTCCGACACGCCGATCGGCGTCTGCTCGCCGATGCGATACACCTCCAGCTCGACCGCCGGCTTGTCGTTGTAGGTGAAGATGTGGTACGTCTCCTCAAACGTGTCCTTGACCGTCGCGATGTCGCGGACCCGCAGCTCCGTCCCGTCCGGCGACGTGATCACGGGGATGTTGCCGAACTCCCGCGCCCAGTCCCGCCGCTCCTTCATCCGCAGCAGGATCTCGCCCGCGCGCGTCTTGACGCTCCCGCCCGGCATCTCCACCGACGCCCGCCGGATCGCCTGGGCGATGTCCGAAAGCGTTACGTCGTACGCCCGCAGGTTCTCCTGAGGCACCTCGATGCTGACCTCATACGTACGGTTGGGCTGCACGTCGATCTGCGTGATGTCCGGCGACTGGAGCAGCCGGTCGCGCACCCGCTCGGCCAACTCCCGCAGTACCCACTCGTCGGCGTCGCCGTACAGCACGACGTCCAGCACCTCCCGCATGTGCGTCTCGAGGACGACCTCGGCCTCCTCGGCCTCCTCGGGCAGCGTCGTGATGCGCTCGACCTCTTGCTGGATCTCCTGATACACCTTCTGGCGATCCGCGCTCTCCAGCAGCTCGGCCGTGATGATGCCCGCCCCCTCGGCCGCGACCGCCGTGACCTCCTTGATGCCCACCAGCCCGCGAATGCCCTCCTCGATCGACAGCACGATGCCCTGCTCGACCTCCTCCGGGCTCGCGCCCGGATACGGCACCCGAACCGTGACGATGTCCAAGTCGAACTCCGGAAAGACTTCCTGCTTGATCCGAAGGGCGATGATGAACCCGCCGATCAGCAGGGCCAGCATCAACAGGTTCGGCGCGACCGAATGCCGCGTCATCCACGCGATCGGCCCGCGCTCGTGGGGCTGGTCGTTTGTCATGGTCATGTCCTGATATCGCGTCCCGCCGACGGTGCGGCCATGCCGTCGCTCCACGTCTTTCGATCGGGTGCCGCTGGCGGCGTGACCGCCCGTGAAAGCGGGCAGGCAAGCTGCCCGTGGCACAACCTATACAGAACCCATAGGACCGATCCTTCGGTCCGACCGGTCGCTCGCGGCCTTCGTTGAAGGCCGTTTCTCGACGCCTGCCTCATCGTGGTGAGCCGGCGGGCCTGCTGTCGGCGCGCTGCGCCGCGCCCTCTCCCAACGTCAGCTTCATCCCCGCTACCGGCGCGGGCAGATCGCTGACGATCACCCGATCACCCTCGGACAGCCCCCGGCGAACCAGCACGTTGTCGCGGCTCCGCCAGACCACGTCCACCGGCCGGATCTCCAGCGAACGCTCGTCGTTCATGATCCAGACCTTCCCGCCGTCCCGCAGCAGCCGACGCGGCAGCCGAAACACGTCCTTCACCTCGCGGCCGTCGATCTCGATATTCACGTACGCCCCGATCAACAGCGGACACGCCGACTCGCCCGGCGAGTCGAGCCGCAACGGATCGCGTACCGAGATCAACACCCGCGCCATCCGTCCCTCCGGCTCCAGGTCGCCCATCAACCGCACGACCCGCCCCACGCAGTGCTTCTGCCGCTCCGTGCCGAACTGCTGATGGATGCGGGCCGCCGACCCGCCGCGACCGTCCGCGCTGGGAAAGCGAATCCAGTCCAGCTGATCCACCGGCACCGCCGCCCGCACCCAATACGCATCCGTGCCCACCAGAGTGGCCAGCCGCGTCTGGCTCGTGACCTGAGCCCCGAGGTCGACGTTCTCCTCGGTCACCACGCACGAGAACGGCGCCCGGATGGTCGTCCGCTCCAGATCCAGCTCGGCCTCCCTCAAGGCCGCCTCGGCCCCCTTGAGCGCCGCGCGAAACTTCGCCAGATGCGGTTTGCGAAGGGCCAGCTCCCGGTCCAGCTCGCTGGCGTTCTTCTCGGCGCCCAGCAGCTCCCACTCCCGTTTGGCGATCTCCTGATGCCCCAGCTCCATCTTCAGGTCGTACTCGCACTGGGCGATCTGGGCCTGGGCCCGCTGCACGGCCAGCTCGTAGTCGCTCGGGTCGATGCGAAGCATGAACTCGTCCGCCTCAAACCGACCGCCCGGTACCAGCTTCGGGCTGAGCCTGACGACCTCGCCGCTGACCCGCGGCTGCAGGATCACCTCCTGAGCGGCGACCACCGTGCCCATGACCTGCACGACCGCCTGCGCGTCGGTCCGCTGGACCTCCGTCACCTCGACCAGCGTCTCCTTGGCCTTGGGCTTGCGCTGCCGGGCCTTCGGGGCGGTCTCCACGAGGTACATCGCGCCGCCTCCGGCCCCGGCGATCACGCACAAGGGCAGCAAATACAACAGCAGCCCCCTGATCACACGACGCCCGAGACTCACACGCGGCGGGTCCGAGGCGACCTGCCCGATCTCACCGGCAACTCGTGGTTGTTCTTCGCTCATTTCGACACCGCTTTCGTAAGGCCCTCCGTGCGATAGAGAGGGCCGGGGGGTTCCAGCTCCTGCGTCCACGTCCCGCCCAGCGCCCGATAGAGATTCACGCGGAACGTCAGCAGGTCACGCCGCGCCGTCACCAGACTCCGCGCCAGGGCATGCGTGCTCGCCAGGGCCGTCAGCACGGGCAGATAGTCGTTCAAGCCCTTCTGATACCGCTGCGACGCCTCCCGCAGCGAGTTCCGGGCCGCCTCGTGCTGGTCCTCCAGCGCCGCAAGATACTCCCGCTGCTTGCGCTCCTGGATCAACGCGTCCTCGACCTCGCGGACGGCCGCCAAAACCACCAGCCGGTACCCCGCCAGCCGCTCGTCCACCACCGCCAGCGTCCGACCGACCTCCGCCTCGCGGGCAAAGCCATCGAACAGCGGCTGCGTCAACGAGCCGGCCAGGCTCAGGAACCAGTCGTCGAAAAAGTGCGCGATCTCGCCCGTCCCGTAGCCGATCCCGCCCGTCAACCGAATCGCCGGAAGCCGGTCGGCCCTGGCCGAGGCCACACGCCAGTCGGCCGCGTGCAAGTCCGACAACGCGGCCTGCACATCGGGCCTCCGCAGCAGCAGCTCGGCCGGAACCCCCGTGGCGGGTAGCCGGGGCACCTCCGTCAGATCGTAGCTGCCCAACTCCAGCTCCGCCGCGGCCGGCTTGCCCAACAGCAGCGCCAGCTCGTGCCGCAGCACGCGCTCCTGTGCCTCCACCAGCGGGATCTGCCGCTCGACCTCGTTAACGGCCTGACGCTGCTGATAGACGTCCAACGCCGAGACCAGCGCCTTGCGAAACCGCAGCTCCACCAGCTCGAGGTACGTCTTGCTCGTGGCGAGCTGCTCGGCCAAGATCCGTCGGAGCTCCCGCTGCTCGACGATCCGCAGCCAGCGGTCCACCACCTCGGCCGCCAGCGTCATCGCCGACGACTCCAGATCGAATCGCGTGGCCTCCAGGTCATACTGCGACGCCCGATAGCCCGACGCGATCCGACCCCAGATGTCGAACTCGTAGCTCGCCGCCAGCGACAACCCGAACTGCTTGGTCTCGGTCTCGATCCGACTCGGCGAGCCCCCGTCGGCGATCGAGCCGGCCCCGAGCGAGAAGGTCGAACCGGTCAGGCCCAGCCCCTGGCCGGCCCCCGTTCGCAGCCCCCTGCTGAAGCCGTTGACAACCGCGCTGCGCAGGACCGACCCCACCGACCGACCTCGCACCTCCTCAGGCTTGGTGACGGTCCGCCGATAGCTGCTGTCGCCCAAGACGTCCAGTTGCGGATAGAGCAGCGAGGCGGCCTGCACCGTCAGTGAACCGGCCTGATCCAGCCGTGCCCAGAGCTGCCGCAGCGTCAGGTTCTCGTCCATGGCCTCCTGGACGAGACCCTCGAGCTCCTCGCTGCCGAACTCCCGCCACCAGCGGTTGCTCCGGTCCCCTTGCTCGTTGGCCTCGCTGAACGACTCCGGCACCGGGCCCTCGGCCGGAGCGGTCCGCTTCGGCAGAAAGGCCTCGCACCCCGCGAGGACCACCATCAACAGCATCACCACGATAGCCAGCGCGGCCCTCAGGCACGGCATCGCTCCACCTCCCCCTGCTCGGCAGGCAGGTTTCGCAAGGCCGCCAACGAGAACCTGATGATCTGGTCCGTCATCTGTTCGATGCTGGCCTGGTCGTACGTCTGCCAGGGGATGAGCCGCGAGATGATCGGCTTGCCCCGGACGTAATGCATACACTGACCCACGATGCACTGTCCGCAGAGCTCCACCGTCCGTTGGCAGACCTGCGGGCCCAGCAGGTCGCGAACGATCGAGCACACGAATTCGAACCGCGGACGGATGAACCGCGCGACGATCATGTCGAGCGCCTCGGTCGGCTCGGACATCTCAAAGGCCATCAGCCGACTGAGCCGGGAGTGCTCGCCCTTGTCCAGCGCCCGTGAGATGAACGATCGCACGAACGCCCGGAGCCGCTCCTCCGGCGTCGCGGTCGGACTCCCGGCCATGCCGAGATGCTCAGGCGTGTCCATATGGGTATGAACGTGCTCGATGACGGCAAGATACAGGCCCTCTTTGTCGCCGAAGTGATAGTTCACGGCGTTGAGGTTGGCGTTTGCCTTGCCCACGATCTCCCGGACCGTCGCGTTGCGGTAGCCCTTCTCGGCAAAGACCTCGCAAGCGGCCTCCAGGATCCGCTCCTGCGTCGGGCACGTTCCGTCGTGATTGCACCGCTCCATAGCTGCGCCTCCATACGTGCGTTCCAAACGACTGTATAATACACGCGTTTCAAATCGAGGCAAGCCCAATCCAGGACTAAACTTAAGTCACTGCATAAGAAAACTTTAGAAAACGATCCGATCCGTAGCCCCTCGGCCTGGCCTCTGGAATCGACCCCTGGGCGACGTCGTCGGTCCGTCCGGAGAGCAGCCTGCCAAGGCGGCCCGGCCCCATCCACCTACCCACTCGCCTCCAACCCCGCTCCCACCGCGTCCGGTCCGGGACAAAACGCCCCATCGCCCCGACGGATCGCCTCGACCAGCAGCATCGTCCTCGCCGCATCGCCGAAGTGGCTGCCCGGGGCCTGGCGCGACTGGACCGCGTCAATGAACGCCCGCGCCTGAGCCTGGAACCCGAACGTCGTCTTCAGATCCTCCGCGTCGTCGACGACCTGCTCGATCGTCGTCCGCTGCCGGCCCTCCGGCGTGACCTCCTCCATCGCCACCTGCGGCTCGACATAGGCCGAGTACCCCGTCGCGTGCACCTCAAACCGGTGCACCCGTCCGCCCGTGCTCCAGTTGCTCTGCAGCACGCCCACGCAGCCGTTGTCGAATCGCACGATCGCGTTCCACGCGTTGGGCACGACCTCGTTGAACTGGCTGACGACGGAGGCGACGTTGACGGCCTCCGCACCGGCCAGCCATCGCAACGCATCCACGGCGTGGATCGCGTCGCACCCGATCACGTCGATCGCGCCGTCGTAGTAGACGGCCGACTCGTGCTTGAAGAACGTCGCGCCCACCTGCTGAATCGGGCCCTTGGCCGCGGCACGCTCGCGAGCGTCGGCCAGCATCGGTGCGTACCGCCGGTTGAACCCCGTCATCGTGATGCACCTGCCCGCCTCGGCCAGGCGGGCCATGCTCGCGACCTGATAGGCCGTCACCGCCGGCGGCTTCTCGATGAACACGTCCAGCTTGCGACGCAGACACTCGATCACGATGTCGTACAGATGGTGGGGCGGCATCAGCACGACCACCGCGTCGGCCTTCACCTCGTCGAGCATCTGACGATAGCCGTGGTAGGTCTTGTCGATGCCGAACCGCTTGGCCGTCTGCTGCCGATTGGCCTTGTCCAGCTCGCACAGCGCGACCATCTCGACGTCGTCGAACTCGGCCAGGCTCGGGTAGTGGACGGCGTTGGCCATCCTACCGGCCCCGATGAGCGCGACGCGGACCTTGCCCGATCGCCGCGACCGCCGACTACGCGGTGATCCCTTCGTCTTCTTGGCCATGCGAACAAACTCCCCTTGACGACGGTACGGAGGTTATCCTCCACTGGGAACCCAGCGACGCTGCGCATGGTAGCCGACGACAGGATCGACCGCACGGACCAGGCTAGCGCCACAGACGCCGGCCAGAATCAGTCGCCTTCGAATCCCATGAGTGCCTTGAATTTCGCATCGAGCCTCACATAGCGGGCGAATGAGGCGCCTTGCCCCAAGATATAGTGCCCCATGCGACTATTGACCCCTCCATCTGAGGGCCTGGGGCTGGACACGCCGGCCCGCTGTGATACACTGGAGCCCGGATCAGGACGCGGTCGATAAGTGTAGGTGAGACCCCACCCCCCCAGGAGCAAGCTGGCGACACCACCGCGTGAGTTGGGCACGGGAGGCCCTGCGTGTATGCATCTTAAACGCCTCACAATGACGGGTTTTAAGAGCTTCGTCGAGAAGACCGACTTCGACTTCGATCGCGGCGTCACCTGCGTCGTCGGGCCCAACGGCTGCGGCAAGAGCAACGTCGTCGACGCGATCAAGTGGGTCCTCGGCGCCCAGTCGGCCAAGGCGCTCCGCGGCCGACAGATGCTCGACGTCATCTTCAACGGGTCCAGCTCACGCAAGAGCAGCGGTATGGCCCAGGTCGATCTGGTTTTCGACAACAGCAGCGGACGTCTGTCCGTCGACCAGACCGAGGTCGTCGTCTCCCGCCGGCTCTATCGCAACGGCGACAGCGAATACCTCCTCAACAAGCAGCCCACCCGCCTCAAGGACATCCGCGAGCTCTTCTTCGATACCGGCATCGGCTCGAACGCCTACAGCATCATCGAGCAGGGCAAGGTCGACGTCCTCCTCCAGGCCAGCCCTATCGACCGCCGCACGATCTTCGAAGAGGCCGCCGGCATCAGCAAATACAAAGCGCACCGCAAGGAGGCCGTCCGACGCCTCGATCGCGTCGAGCAGAACCTCCTCCGCGTGCAAGACAAGATCGACGAGCTCGAGAAACGCCTCCGTTCGATCAAGGTCCAGGCCGGCCGCGCGCGAAGCTACCAGGTCCTCAGCGAACGGTATCGCGAGCTCCGCGCCAGCTTCAGCATGGCCGAGTACCACCGCCTCACCGAGCGATCCAAGGTCTTGACCGCCCAGCTCGACGAGGAATCCGACGCAGCCTCCGGCCTGCGAAGCGGCATCAGCCAGTGCGAGGCCGACCTGTCCTCGATCGCCGATCGCGTCGCCGATCTCGACCGAGCCATCTCCCAGCTCGACAACGAGCTGCTGACCGTCCAGTCGGAGATGACCGGCAACCAGGAGCGTGTCGAGCAGCTCCGCGACCGCTTCGGCGAGCTGCACGAGAGCCTGGCCGCAGCACGACGCCGCCGGTTGGAAGAACGCCGCCGCCTCCACGAGCTGAGCCGAGAGCTCGAGCGCGAACAAGCCAGCGCCGAGGCATTGGAGCGCCAAGAGGCCGAGCAGGCCAGCCGTATCGAACACCTCCTGGCCGAGGATCGCGAGAAGGCCCGAGGTCTGGCCGAACTCGAAGCCCGGCTCGACGACGACAAGGCCGGCATCGTCGAGCTGCTGCGCCGAGCCGCCCAGCTCCACAACGAGATCGAGAACCTCGGCGCCCGTCGGGAAGACCTCCAAGCCCGCAAAGACCGTCTCGCCCAGCGCGAGGCCGAGATCCGCTCCGAGATCGAGGACCTGACCGAACGACAAGACACCCTGGCCCGCCGCGTCGACGAGATCGCCCGGCACATCGCCGCCCGGCGCGACCAGCTCGAGCAAAAACGCCAGGCCGCCGCCGCCCTCGACGAGCAGCGCGGCCGGATCGAGCAGGAGCTGGCCGAGGCCCGCGAGCATCGCAGCGGCCTGCGAAGCCGTCACGAGCTGCTCTGCCAGCTCGACGAAAGCCGCGAGGGCGTCAGCGACACCGTCCGACAGATTCTCCACGAGGCCGACGACCAGGCGGCCTCGCGATTCGCCTACGTCGAAGGCCTGGTCGCCGACCTGTTCGAGACCGACGTGGAGCACGCCGAGCTCATCGAGGGCGCCCTCGGCGGCCTCGAGCAATACCTCGTCGTGAGCGACTCCCAGGCGATGTTCGGCGACCAGGACGCCCTCGATGCCTTCGAGGGATGCGTCCGCACGATCTGCCTCGATCGGCTCGGCCCGTTCATCAGCCCGCGCGATTTCTCCGCCGCCAAGGGCTTCGTCGCCGCCGCCGACGACCTCGTCCGGTGCGACGAGCGCCACCGCCCCCTCATGCGCCACCTGCTGGGCCGAACGGTCATTGCCGAGACGCTGCAAGACGCCCTCGATATGGCCGCCACGAGCTACGGCCGATATCGGTTCGTCGCCAAGACCGGCCAGATCATCGAGCCCGACGGTCGGGTGATCCTCGGTTCGGCCGAGGCCGCGATAGGCCTCGTCTCACGCAAGAGCCAGATCCGTGACCTCGAGGTCCACATCGCCCAGGCCGACCGGCAGATCGGCGAGCTCACCGAGCGGATGCGGTCCGCCTCGGCCGCCTTCGACGAGCTGCAAGAGGCCCAGAAAACGCTGCGGCAAGCCATCTACGAGGCCACCATCGAGCAGACAGAGACCGCCGGCGACCTGCAGCAGGCCGAGGAGGAGATCCGACGCCTGACCAAACAGCAACCGCTGATCGCGGCCGAGCTCGACACCATCGAGCGCGACGTGCACGAGGCAGACCGCCGCACCGCGACCGCCCAAGAGGAGTTGACCTCGCTCGAGGCCAGGCGTCACGAGTTGGAGCAGGCGTGCGAGCGGCTCAAGGCCGAGATCGCCCAGGCCGAGCAGGACCGCCAGGCCTTCGCCGAGGAGTTGACCGCCGCCCGCGTCGAGGCCGGCCGCATCGCCCAGCAGAAGGCCGGGCTCGCCGATCGCCTCCACGCCTTGAGTCAGGACCGGCATCGAGCCAAGCTCAACCTCCAGATCGCCGACAACGAGGTCGGCGAGGGCGAGCGCCGCATCGTGACCGCCGAACGCGGCATCCTCCGCACCGAAGCGAAGCTCGCCAGCCTATACCTCAGCAAGGAACGCGTGCACCGCCGGGCGCTGACCCAGCGGCGAGAGCGCGAGCGCGTCCGGCTCTCGAGCGAGCAGATCAACGCCAAGCTCAAGGCGCACCGCGCGGACCTCGAGCAGATCGATCAGCGGCTCGGCGACGTCCGCGTCTCCTTGCAAGACGTCAACGTCCGCCGCGACGGGCTGGTCGCGCGGGTCCGCGACGAGCTGGACATCGACCTCGTCGCCAAGGCCGCCGACTACGAACCGACGGAGCAGGACTGGACCGCCGTCGAGGCCGAGATCGCCGAGATCCGCCAGAAGCTCGACCGCCTCGGCAACGTCAACCTCGACGCCATCGCCGAGCAGGACGAGCTGGAGCAGCGAGCCACCTTCCTCACCGGCCAGCGCGACGACCTGATCGCCTCGAAGAACAAGCTCGAAAGCCTGATCCAGAAGCTCAACCGCGAGTCGCGCGAGCGATTCGTCCAGAACTTCGAGGCCATCCGCAAGCACTTCCAAGACCTCTACCGCAAGCTGTTCGGCGGCGGCCGGGCCGACATCATCCTCGAAGACCCCAACGACGTCCTGGAGTGCGGCATCGAGATCGTCGCCCGACCTCCGGGTAAGGAGCTTCAGAGCATCTCGCTCCTGTCGGGCGGTGAGAAGACCATGACCGCGGTGGCCCTGCTGCTGGGCATCTTCAAGAGCCGGCCCAGCCCCTTCGCCGTCTTGGACGAGGTCGACGCCGCGCTCGACGAGGCCAACAACGAACGCTTCAACGGCGTGGTCAACGAGTTCCTCGAACACTCCCAGTTCATCATCATCACCCACTCGAAACGAACCATGAGCATCGCCGACGTGATGTATGGCGTCACCATGCAGGAGCCGGGCGTGTCCAAACGCGTCTCTGTGCGGTTCGAGAATCATATGGACCAGACCAGCGCCGTGGCGTAAGATAACGATCTGTAACGGGGACGGGCTCCGAGTTGTGAGGAAGGACGTATGTTCGCAAGAATCGCTCTTGTCGTTGGGACCGTGCCGCTGGTCGCCCAGGCCGGCTGCTCCCAGCAGGATTTCGTCAGCCTGGCGACCGTCGCCATTCAGTCGCTCGTCGGCACGGTCATCCCGCTGCTGGTCAACTCCCTCGTGGGCACGGGGGTGACGGGCGTCTAGTCCGACGCCGATGGCCTACGGGCCTCGCCTGCCAGCCTGCGGCGGTTCCGACAGGTCCGCCCTGGCGTCGGATCGGTCCCATGCGATCGGTCGCCGACGTCCGAGCGGGCCTTTCTCATGCGCCAACAGCCCGCACGTTCATCACCGCCTCCGCGGCACCCAGCCGAGTAACTCACGGGCCTTGCCCATAGGCATCCAGCGTTCCGTCAAATCCGACGCGATCGATACGGCGTGAAACCCCCGCCGCTCGCAGGCCAGTGCGGCCAGAAACGCCCGCCTCAGGTCGTCCGGCGCCGTGATGCAGCGCCCCTCGTCCACCGTGGCAAAGGCCTCGTCGGTCACGGGCATATAGAGCCGCAACGCGATGAACGAGAGACTCGGATGGCGAACCGTGAAGGCCTCGCCGACCGTCTCGCTCAGACGCTTGGTCAGACCGTAATCCGTGACGGAGTCCGGCACGCGGTCGGCCTCCTCGCCGAAGAAGCCCACCTCGACCCCAAAGACGCTCATCGAGCTGGCGTAGACGACCTTCGTCACGCCGGCCCGCGTCGCAGCCTCCAGCATCAAATGCAGACCCTTGACGTTCACGTCGTACATGGACACGACGTCCGTGCAGTCGCCCATCACGAGATGCACCACCGCCTCGACGCCGTCCATCACGCGTCGCCGCGTCTCGGCATCGAGCAGACTGCCCCGAATCCAGCGATCGTCGGCGGAGTCCGGTGCGACCAGATCGAGGAAGCGGCAATCGTGTTCGGCCTCCAGAGCCGGCCTGAGGATGCCCCCGACCATCCCGGCCGCGCCGGTGATCAGAACCCTCATCGGCCGCTCTCCTGAGCCGCGACCGGGCCAGGACGCCGTCCCGACCCGCACCGAAACAGCGTCAGCAGGCCCACACCCCGGGCGTAGGTCAGCAGCCTGCCCTCGCCGAGCGGTGTGACCTCGGCCGCCGCGTCATGCGGGGCCAGCCCGCCCGGGAGGAGCCAGCACGTCCACGAGACCGGCTCCGGCGCGCCCATCAACGACCACGCCACCACGCGATCGTCCGGCGCCGTCAGCACCCACGGACCCACCACCGCGAACGAGGGGCGGACCACAGACCGCATCGCCCCCGGCAGCTCGCGAAAACGCCGCTGGCCCCCAAGCTCGATCGCGATCGGACGCACCGAGGCCGGGGCCGACGGGCTCGGATGCCCCTCGCCCGTGAACGTGACCAGATCGCCGGCCGCCAGATGGGCCTCGGCCACAACAGGCCGATCCACAGGGCATCGCCAGGCGGTCGTCCCGTCGCGGAGCCGCCAGGCCTCTACGAGCTTCTCGCCCGCCGCCACGTAAACGTGGACCTCGTCCGTAACCAACGAGAACGGACTGGGCGTGGGCCGCGCCGGCCCGGATCGCGACCAGACGACCCGCCCCGTGCCCGGCTCGAACGCCGTCAGAAACTCCCGAGCGCGGTGCCGGCCGTGCTCGGTCACGGTCGATGCCCGCGCCAGCACCACCGGACCGGCCCGACGGACCGCGACACGGCTCCGGTTGATCTCGAACGCGAAGCCGACGCGCGACCGGCCACGCCAGAGCAATTTGCCGTCGGTCACGTCCAACGCGGCCACCGCCAACCACTCGCGCGAATCCTGCGCGTCCCGCGTGTCAAGGATCGACGCCACCAGCAAGGTCGATCCGTCGGCCGCGAAGCACCGGCCCTTCTCCAGCCGCTCGGCCATGCCCTGCGGCAGGTCCGTCGACAGCACGGGGTCTCGGGCGGGCTCGCGCTCGCCCGGATCCGGCCAGGGCGTCAGGATGCCCTCGGGCACCGGAGCGGCCTTCCACGGCGGGTGACCGATGTAGCAACGACCACCCACGCGGATCAACCGGCAGCGGTCTTGCTTCTCGGGCACGGCGAAACCCAACGGCACCTCCCGCACGATCCGACCGGTCTCCACGTCGCGCTCCATGAGCCGAAGCCGCCGCGCGAAGCCCTGATCGATGAATTGTCCCTCGACGGTCAGCAACCGACCGTCGTGCAGGATTGCGTTGCTGAGCAGCGTATCGGGCATGAGCATGCGGGCGTACCACATCGTCTGCTGCATCCGCTGCGGCATCGGCTGGACCCACTCCCGCTCCACGGGCAGACCCGCCGGCGCGGGGTGCAGGCTCGCACCGCCGGACGGACCGGAACAGCCCGGAGGGGTCAACAGCGACGCGAGACCGAGCAGACCCAGAAGGACCTGGCCAAGCGACGTGCGGCGGGCGGGCGTACGGCACATGAGACGAGGCCTCCTTGACTCAGTCAGCGGCCGTGCGAGGCGCGGGGGGCTTCGAGCGGCTCCGTGACCGGCCGCCTCGGCTCCCGCGACGAGCTTCGTCCACGCAGGTGTATCGCCCAGCAGACTAGCACCGACTTGACGGCGATGCCAGAGGTCGGTAGACCAGCCCTGTCGAGGTGATCATGGCCAAGAAGAAACTGAAATTCGAGGATGCGCTGGCCCGGCTCGAAGAGATCGTCGAGGCCATCGAGCAGGGCGAGGTCGGACTCGAGGAGTCCATCCAGAAGTACGAGGAGGGCATGGGCCTGATCCAACACTGCCGCAAGGTCCTCGCCGAATCCGAGCTCAAGATCCAGAAGCTCCAGCCCGACCAGGACGGTGAGCTGTCGACCACGCCCTTCGAGGTGTCCGCCGACCAGCCCGACACCGAGCCAGACGACGAGCCCGACACCAAGGGGTAGTACCTCTCCCATCTGTCCTTGCAGACTCGAATCGGGAGGCCGAGCCCCGCCCGAGCCGCAACCTTGGCGACGCGGCGCCTTGGTTCACCGCGGGGCGCCGAGCCCCGCTGGCTCCCATGACGTAGCCCTTGGCCTGCGTAGCCTTGGCCAAGCAGGCCTTGGCGAAGACAACTCCTCAGCGGGGTCGCTTGCCCGAAAGGGCAAGTCCATGGCGTGCGTCTCGACCCGCCTTCCGCTACCCAGAAGACGTGTCACAGCAACCGTCTCCCACGCCGACAACGAAGATGGAAGACCCACCGATTCCATGGTGTGGGATATCTGGCACCCGCCCGAAGCCTTCGGACCTTCGGCGCGTCCGCGATCTAACCGTCTCGAACCCGCCGCGCCAGGCGCTCGGCGCGCATGGAAAAGGCCCTACCGCCTCATGGGCTATCGGGCCTGTTGTCTTTCACGTGAGAGAGTCACCCAACCCGACGCACGGCGCCGCAAGGGCACCCGGGCATCGGAGGATGCCAGCCGACCGAACCGAAGAAGACCCTATCCAGGCGCCCGCCCGAGGCCGGGTCCTAGGGCCTACTCCTCTTCGGCGTTCTGGCCCTCGCTCAGGGCCTCGATGGCCTGCATCTCGGCCGCGCCGAGGATGCAGTCGATGTCGAGCAGGATCTTCACCCGCTCGCCGATCTTGCCCATGCCCAGGATGAACTGCGTGTCCACCTGGCTGCCCACCGACGGCGGAGGCTCGATCTGGTCGTCGGCGATGTCCAGCACCTCCTGAACCGTGTCGACCACGACGCCGATCTCCGTGCCGCCCAGGTTCACGACGATGATGCACGTCTCGTCG
This sequence comes from uncultured Planctomycetales bacterium, assembly GCA_964622545.1. GTDB lineage: Bacteria > Planctomycetota > Phycisphaerae > UBA1845 > JAFGLZ01 > JAFGLZ01. The sequence goes on from CAZUQM010000007.1 coordinate 114,773, forward strand.
TTGTACTCGGTCTCCGGCAGGCCGAAACGCAGACGCAGATCGATCACCGAGATCACCTTCCCACGCAGGTTCACCACGCCCTTGACATACCCGGGCATCTGGGGAACCAGCGTGATGTCCATGATCTTGACGATCTCGCGAACCTTCAGGATCTCCAGGCCGTACTCCTCGCCCGCAAGCTTGAAGGTCAGGTACTTGCCGCCCAAGCCGGTCTGGTTCTCACTGGCGTTCCGGGCTACCGCGGTGGTGGTGGTCGCTTCGGTGGTCATTGGTCGTCTTGCTCCCACAGGATGGCGGTCGAAGCGTTCAGCACTTCGCCCTGACTAAATGTCCGTACTGGCTCAGTACCCATGGGGTACTAACCTCACGTGCCATGTATCGTCAGCCCCTATGGCCGTGTTGAGGTAAAAGCGCCCCCGTCTTGTGGGAGATTCCAGCGCTGTGGCTTAGGGGACACACACAGGCATGCTCGTGCGCCGTCGAACCCTTAACTCATTGCGGCCAGACGACATCAGCGTCGAGCGGCCAGACCGGACGCTCCAGCCGACGGTACCGCAGCGTCGCTAGCGCCGGCGTCGTCCAACCGGGCGTCGCCGACTCGATGATCTCACCCGTCACGCCGCCGAAAGCGACCTTGTACGCGATCGCCGCCTTCACCACGATGATGCGACACGACGCAGGCTCGATGCCAAGACTGCGAAGCTGCCCCAAGCTCCACGGAACCGTCCGCCGCTCCGTCAGCACGATCGCGTTATCGGACACGGCCAGCCGAACCGTCGTGCCCATCGTCTCGCCGAAGCCCTTGTGGAGCACCGTGCCCGATTCGAACCGCCCGTCCGTGATCCGCTCAACCCGCCCGCGTACGCGGCAGGGCGGACCATACACCGAATCGCTCTTCCCGCCGACGGCAAGCTCGAGCTCCGCCCCAAGCCCCGCCGACACGCACCCCCCCACGCCCTCCGGATCGTGCAGCATCACCACCGCACCCCGCGCCCCTTGGGCCAGGAGTTCCGATAACAACGCCGTCCCGTCGCCCGGCGTGCCGCCCCCGATGTTGTCGCCGATGTCCACGAGGATCGCCGGATGCCACCTCGCCTCCAACGCCTGCCGTACCGCCTGACGCACGTCCGGCCAGCGCCCCTGCAGCCCCTCGCGCCGCTGCCAGATCCGCTCGGCCAAGCGATACGCGTGACATCCGGCCAGATCCCGGTCGCCGTCGGTCGTGACCGCCACCGACACCCCCGGTCGCGGGATGTCGCTGTACGCGAAGCCCCCCGCGATCGTCACGTTCAATACGCCGTCGAAGGCCTCGACCTCGTGGGCGGCCTCCATGACCTCGACCATGGGTCGTCGCGCGGTCTCCTGCACCTGCGGGATGCACACCAGCGGCGGATGGACATGGGCGACGGTGGGGCGGATCTGGCCCTCGACGGTCCGCACCATGAGCTCGGTCGCCTCCCGTCCGCGCGCCCGAAAATCGACATGGGGGTAGGTGTCGTACCCGACGACGGCCGTCAGATGCCCGACCATCTCGGCCGTCAGGTTGGCGTGATAATCCGTCGTGGCGATCACAGGCGTCTTCGCCCCGACGACGTCGCGCGCCGCCGCGAGCAACCTGGCCTCCGGGTCGGGCTCGCCGACGGCCACACTCGCCCCGTGCAGCGACAGCAACACGCCGTCGAGGCGACCGGCAAGCCGCAGCCCCTCGGCCACCGAGCGGATGACCCACTCGAGGGCCCCGTCCTCGATCGGCCCGGACGGGGCCGCCCACGCCATCGTCGTCGGAACCAGCTCGACGCCCTCGTCGCGGGCCACGTCGACCATGCCCGCGATCTCCGAATCGGCGTCCCGCCAGTGACCGATCAGCTCGTCGCCCCGGGTCAGGCTCCAGCGCCGGAAGTCCTCGAGCGTCGTCCGCTCGGTCGAGAACGAGTTCGATTCGTGAAACAACCCGCCGACCGCGATCCGCATGAGGTCCCTCCTCCCGCCCCCGGTCTCGAGCCGTGGGCCGACCCGCGCCGATCAGCCGCCGGACAGCAAACGCAGCAGACCGTGAACACCTACGCCCGCGTAGGTCCCCACAGCAAAACCTACCATGCCTGCCGTCACGCCCGAAACCATCATCTGCGGATTCCCCAACACGGCCGCAACCGGTCCGACAAACGCCGGGCTGTAGATGGCCGCCGTCGACGTGATGACCGCCGTGTCCCGATCGATCCGGCACGCCACGCACAACGCGAAATGGAGCACGATCGAGCCGTACATGATGATCGTGACGTACAGACAGAGCCAGCCGCCCGACCGCACCAACTCGCCGAAACGGGCCAGCGACGCGATCGCCACGGCGAAGACCAGCAGCAGGTACTGTCCGACGTGATAGCTGCCCGCGAGCCGACGAACGCTCGAGCTCAGCGACGCGACCAGCCCCAGCGTGGTCACGCCCAGGATCGCTACCGTGCTGCCGTGGTCGCCGGCAACGAGCGCCGCCAGGCCGCAAGAGATCGCCGCAATCGCCACGGCACAGCCCAGACCGATGAGTCCGTCGCGCCAACGAAAGGGAGACGGTTCCGCGGGTCCGCCGGCAGCGGTTCCGCCCGCCTGCTGCTGAAACGGCGGCAGCCACCGACCCGCCAGCCGGAACCCCACCGAGATCAGGAACAGGAAGAAAAGCCCGCCCAGCGCGATGTCCACTGCGTTGACCTGTACGTACCGCTCTGGATCCAACTGCAGGGCCTTGGCGATCGCGGCCATGTTGGCCGTGCCCCCGGTGTAGGTGCCCACCAGCACGCCCGCGATCTTCGTGTGATCCGGGATCCGGACCCGAAACGCCAGACCGGCGACCAGGCTGACGACCAACACCGATACGAACGTCAGGCCACACGACAGGATCGTCGGCTTGGCCAATCGAAGCCACGACCGAAGATCGACCGAGAACAGCAGCAGAGGAATCGCCAGGATCACCGCCCCGGAGTACACCACGTCGGCGGCCTGCGCATCCACCGACGTCATGTTTCCGTAGACGATGCCGACCGCGTAGCAGATGAAGATAGGGCTCAATGCCCTGAGCAAGCTCGAGCGACGACATAGCGCCATGACACCGGCCGGCGCCAGGAGAAACACGAGCGATTGGACGACGGCTTGTTGCATGGCGATCCCTGCGCACCAGGATGGTCGACGGTTATCGGACGGGGCGTCGAGCTGACAGGTCATGCCGGCTGGTGTCGAGTTAAACCGTCGGCGCTCGCGAGGATAACGGACGTGCCACAGGACCGCCACCACGCCGACCGGTCGGTTCCGTGAAGATAACCCTTTGGCCAGGAGACCATGGCGTTCGAGCAACCGTTGTGGGGTATCGCCGACTCCTTCGTTCCGCCCCGGCGGGGCTTCTGCGGCTCCGTTCGCAGGCATCGCTGGTCTTCTGTTCCTTCGTCGACGTGAACCTTCTGCAATCACGTTTCACAAACTGGCGCTTAATGACGTGGTTCCTGGCCCGGTTTGGCGTGCTGCCGCCGCCTCGTGCCGGGTCGAACCAAGGGCGTGTCACCCCGCCGGCCTCTGACGTGCCGATGCAGGCGAGTCGCTCGGGCTGTCGGCGAGCTGGCCGCGCGCCGCGAGGCCCCTGCGTAGCCACTGTGCGTGGCCTCCATGGCCCGTCGTGGCCGTATCCGCCTCTAAGGCTCCCTTTATCAGACTCGGGCTATTCCCCAGGGTGGCCTTGAGAGTCTCCTCATGCCGGTCGGGTGAGCGTTCGATATACGTTACAGCGTTGGATCACGTCCTGGCCCCTGCGCATGATGCGCGTCAGGGGATCGGGCGAGCGGGTGGGGTTCGGCTCGAAGCGGTTCCTGCAACGCTTTGACGTTAGAGCCCGCGCTGCTTTCATGCAGTCGAAGCCCGCCCGCCGATCGAGCTACCGGAGCCGGCCATGCCGATCCTGGTACCATCCGAAGAGCTTCAGCCGGGCATGCGGCTCGCCGAGGCGTTCTATCATCAAGACCGGATGATGTTCGCCGCCGACACGGTGCTCACCATCGAAGACATCCAGGCGCTTCGTGCCCGCTTCCCCGCGCACTCGTTCCGCGTCGCCGACCCGCTGCTCGATTCGGTCATCGAGTTCGAGGACGACACCCACGAACGTGAGGTCGCGCGCACGGTGCAGCACAAGATCTCGCGCTGCATGTCCGAGGTGAACACCCGGTTCAGCGCCCGGGCCTCGCTGGACGGCGTGAGCGTCTCGTCGATTCGCGACGCGGTCATGGACGTGATCCGCTACCTCGAGAGCAACCCTGTCTCGACCGCCCTGGTCGAGAGCTTCATGGGCGGCGAGGGCTACCTCAGCGAGCACGCGGGCAACGTCTTCTACCTGAGCATGCTCCTGGGCAGCGCGGCCAACAACTACGTGGCCCGCGAGCGCCTCCGCCTCTCGACGGCCAAGGACCTCGACCCCAAGATGCTCAAGAGCCTCGTGCCGCTCGGGCTCGGCGCCATGCTGATGGACATCGGCATGATGCCGCTCAAGGAACTCTTCGACGACCCCGGCAAGCTCTCGCCCGAGTTGTGGGAAGCCGTCCGCGATCACCCGGCCAACGGGGCCGACATGCTGCCCGAGGACTTCCCCGCGGCTGCCCGTATTGTCGTCCGGACGCATCACGAGAACATGGACGGCACCGGCTACCCCGAGGGCATCCAGGGCGACCGGCTTCACGTCTTCACACGCATCGTTCGGATCGCCGACGCCTACGACGCAGCCACCTCCGATCGGGTCTACGCCGAGGCCAAGAGCCCCGGCCGCGTCATCTGGGAGATGTCCGCCGGGCCTCACAGGCGTTGTTACGATCCGACCCTGATCAGCATCTTTGCCCGGCTGGTCCAGCCATTTCCGATCGGCTCCAAGATCCGGCTTCGCAACGGTCGCTACGCCGTCGTGGTCAAGTACAACCGCATGAACCCCGTCGAACCGATCGTCATCGTCGCCTTCGACGAGTACAACCGCCGGCTGCCCAACTCGGAGCTGTCCGAGCCCGTCCAACTCGGCAAGCGTCCGGACCTGCGAGCGGCCTCCTTCCGCGGCGAGGACCTCTCCTACCTCTACCAGGATCCGGACGACGCTCATAGGCGCTCCCGCGTCGGGGTCTGGCCCAGCCTCTTCGAAGCGGCTTACCCCTGAGGCGACCGATGGCCACGCACCTTTCCACCGCCTGAGGCCGGATCCGGGCGTCCTGCTCTATGCAAGCTACGCGTCTGCCCCCGTTGCCGCGCTGCGTTCAGCTTGCGGCTCCCGTCCCGGATTATCGGCCCGCTGAGGTGAATCGGACGAACCAGACCCCATTGCGATGTGGGACTCGTGGCCAAACCCGAACCACGGCCTGCCGTAGCTCATGCCGCAGCGGGCGGGGAACGATATAGCTAGCAAGTGGGGCCTGTCGGGGCGGGACCTTGGATCCTGCGCCCGGGCTGAAGGGGGGCTTTCGTGCCGAGGCCCCCACGGCGATGGTGCCGACGAGGGCACAAGGACGGCGCCGACAATATCCTCCTCGGGAGCGCCTTATGCCGCTGCTGGTCGAAGCCGGCGATCTCAAACCGGGCATGTGCCTGGCCGAGGCGTTCGTCTGGCACGAACGCGTCATGATGACCGCCGATACGGTCTTGACCGACATGGACGTCGAGACCATGCAAGCCCGCTTCCCCAAGTATCACTTTCGAATCAAAGACCATCAGCTCGACCAGGCCGTCGACTTCGAGGACGATAGCTACGAGCGTGAGGTCGCACATTCGGCCCAACGCAAGATCGCCTCGGCCATGACCGAGGTCCAATCGCGCATCAGCACCCACTCCAGCCTCGATGAGGCCAGCGTCGCCATCATCCGCTCGGCCATCACCGACGTCATTCGCTACCTCGAGAGCCATCCGGTCATGGCCGCTTTGGTCGACAACTACATCGGCAAGGAGGGCTACCTGCCGCAGCGCGCCGGCAATGTGTTCTACCTCTCCATGATGCTGGGCACGGCCGCGCACGAGTACGTCGCGGAGGAGCGTCGACGCCAGACCTCCCGCAACCCCGACCCCAGGGTGATCCGCAGCCTTGTGCCGCTCGGCCTGGGCGCGATGCTCATGGACGTCGGCATGGTGCCCTTGGCGGAGCTCTACGAGTCCGACAAGCCCATGACGCCCGAGGACTGGAAGCGCATCCGACAGCACCCGATCGACGGCGCCAAGCTGATCCCCAACGAGATCTCCGCCACCGCCCGAATGATCGTCCGAACCCATCACGAGAACTACGTCGGCGGCGGCTATCCCGAGGGCATCCCGGGCAGCAAGCTGCACGTCTTCTCCCGGATCGCTCGGATCGCCGACGCCTACGACGCGGCCACCTCCGTCCGCGTCTATCGGGAGGCCAAGTCGCCCACGCGCGTCATCTGGGAGATGACCGTCGGCCCGTACCGGCGCTTCTACGATCAGGAGCTGATGAAGGTCTTCGCCCGGCTCATCCAACCGTTCCCCATCGGCTCGAAGATCCGACTCCAGAACGGCCGCTACGCCGTCGTCATCCGCTACAATCGCGAGAACCCGCTGGCGCCCTGGGTCATCGTCGCCTTTGACGAGAAGGACCGCCGCATTCCCGACTTCGCCCTGGGTCAGCCCCGCCAGCTCGGCAGTCGCTACGACCTCCGTGCCGCCTCCTTCGGCGAGGAGGACATCTCGTTCATCTATCAGCCCGCTCCGGACGCGGCGAACATGTCCCGCGTCGGCTTCTGGCCGTCCCTGTTCGAAGCAGCCTATCCCTAGACCAAGCGGTCGGACCGGACCGTCTACAGCTCGTGCCGCCCTCCACGGCGGGGGCGGTCGCGCGCCATTTGCCGCGCTTGCCCGAAAAGTGCGTGCATCGCACCACCGTGTTCGGTAAACTCTGTCGGATTGGGCGCGGAACAGACCAGCTCGCGAGGGGGTTCTGGAGAAGAGTCCCGTGCGAATGACTCTCACGAACCACATCTTAAAACATGCCGCCATGGCACACGGCAGAGTCGTCTTCAACCGCTTTGTCAAGGCGACGAAGCGCCTCCGGGCCGTTCAGGACGAGGTCCTGCTGAGCAAGATCCGTCGAAACGCCGACAGCGACTACGGCCGGAAGCACCGCTTCGACCAGATCCGCGCCTACGACGACTTCGTCCGCCATGTCCCCATTCAGAACTATGAGGACATGCGGCCCTACATCGATCGCGTCAAGGCCGGTGAGGTCGGCGCGCTCTTCCATCCCCGCGAGAAGATCCACATGTTCTCGCTCACCAGCGGGACCACCGCCGACCCCAAGCACATTCCTGTTACCGACCCGTTCTACAGGGAGTACCAGCGCGGCTGGAACATATGGGGCTTCCGTGTCCTCATGGACCACCCCCTATCGCTGCTACGCCCGATCGTCCAGGTCACCAGCCCCATGGACGACGAGCACACCGAGGGCGGGTTCCCCGCCGGCGCGATCACCGGCCTGCTCGCGGCCATGCAGAAGAAGGTCATCCGTCGCTTCTATCCCGTGCCGCTGTGCGTGGCCTACATCCGCGACCACGACGCCCGCTACTACACGATCAATCGGTTGAGCGTCGCCGTGGACGTCTCCTGGATCGTCACGGCCAGCCCGGCCACCGTGCTTCGCCTGGCCCGCACCGCCGACGAGAACCGCGAGCGCCTCATCCGCGACATCCACGACGGCGGCATCAGCCCAGACGTCGACGTGCCCCAGGCCATCCGCGATGAGCTCGCGCCCCGCATGCGGCCCGACCCCAAACGGGCTCGCGAGTTGGATCGGCTCGCCGAGCAGCACGGGCGCCTTCTGCCCAAGCACTACTGGCAGCTCGACTTCGTGGCCAACTGGATGGGCGGGACGATGGGCCTCTATCTGCAAGACTACCCGGCCTACTTCGGCGACCTGCCCGTCCGCGACATCGGACTGCTCTCCAGCGAGGGGCGGATGTGCGTGCCCTTCGAGGACGGCACTCCCTCCGGCGCCCTCGAGCTGACCAGCCAGTTCTTCGAGTTCATTCCGGCGGATGACTACGAAACCGACAACCCCACTGTTCTGCGGGCGCACGAGCTCGAGGCCGGTGGCGAGTACTTCCTGATTGTCACGACCTCCTCGGGTCTCTACCGCTACGACATGGGCGACCGCGTCCGCGTGACCGGCTACCTCAACCAAACGCCCAAGATCGAATTCCTCTGCAAGGGCAGCCACATCAGCAGCATGACCGGTGAGAAGCTGACCGAACGGCAGGTCGTCGCAGCCGTGAACAGCGCCAACGCCAGCGGCCGATGGCGGATTGATAACTTCGTGATGGCGCCCCGATGGGCCGACCCGCCGTACTACGTCTTTCACGTCGAGAAGGCCGTCGGCCGCGACCCCGAGGCCCTGGCCCAAACCGTCGACGCCGAGCTGCGACGGACCAACATCGAGTACGACTCGAAGCGTCAGAGCAGGCGACTCGACCCGCTCGCGGTCAACCTCGTCCCCGACGGCTATATGGCCATGCTGGATCAGGAGAAGCGGTCTGCTCGCGGCGGCGGCAGAGCCGAACAGTACAAGCACGTCTTTCTCTACACCATACCGGGCTCGGACGACGGCTTCCCCGCCGCGGACTGAGGGATGAGCTCTCGTTGACGTCGTGGTCGCGATGACGGGTCTCGGTGCGCCCCCGGGCGAGAAGCGTGCCGCCTTACTCGACGAACGTCGCGAACGCTTCCTGCGCGACGACCCACTCGGCGAGCTGCTTGTAGCCGGACGCGATCGGATGGCTGGCGTCGGCGTAGGTCCCGCTCGGCAGGACCGGCGGCACGACGTGAGGCACGTCGCGCGAGGCAAGCCACTCGGCCATGCCGGCCCGGAGCTTCGCGTACCGCCCGGCCGAATCACCCAGCAGCATGTGCTCGTTGAACGGCCCGACGACGACCAGCACGCGGTTGCCGCGCGCGAGCAAGACGTCGACGGCATGACGGAAACGCCGCCACTGGAAGGACTCCTCGAGCGGCACCCAGGGGAAATCGGCCTGGTCCATGCCGCGCTGCGTCCAGGGCTGCGGGTCGGCCTCGATCTTCTTGGACGAGGCAGGCACGCGGAGCGCCATCGCCGCCAGCGGGATGCGATACGGGTTGGCCAGCGTCCAGCTCGCGATGGCCTTGCTGTCGAAGTAGGTCATCCGAAGATGGTTCGCCCAACTGAACAGCCCCACATGGCGCTCGAGCACGATGCCGAGCCGCTCGTTTCGGCCGGCCACATAGCAGGGGATCTCGGGCCGGAACTGCGGTACGAGACGTGGGTGGTTGAAGCGGAACTCCTTTTCCGTCCGTAGGTCGTGCTTGGGCGAGGTCAGCCACAGGAGGTTGCACTGCAGGATGACCGAGCGGTCCTTGATCGCCGAACCGTAGTGCTCGATCAGTCCGGCCAGCGCGGCCGGGTGAGCCCCGTCCAGGCCCAGGTTCGCATACTGCTCGTCGCGCCCGGCCCGTTCGGCAAGCTCGTTCAGGTAGTGCGACAGCGTCCCGTCGGGCGCGACGTACTGACCCCAGACGACCGAGTCGCCCAGCACCAGCGTCTTGCCCTCGTCGACCGCCTGCTCGGACGCGCACGACCAGAGCCAGTAGTCGTTGCTGAGCTGGTAGGGCATGCGACCTCGGAGGTCGATGTCGAATCGCTCCACGCTGGGCCAGAGGTTCGGCAGGGCCCAGCCGATGCCGACGAGCAGCATGCCCACGACCAGCCACTGCGCCGTCGACAGGCGGAACGCGTTCGAGGTGAACGGCTGTTCGCGATTCTCGGCCATGGACTAACCCTCAGAGACGGTCTCGTGCTCGGGGGACTCATCGGCCCACACCATGGAACCTGTCGGTTTCCCAGCTTCCGAGCCGCCGTCGAAGACGCTCCTGCTTCGGACCGATGCGGCGCCGGAGCCGCGACCGTGAGGGAGCGTTGCTGTTCAAGTGCTCGAACAACACAGCTCGCTGACAGTCGCTACTCTGAGCGGCGTCCCGTCCTCCTGATGAGAGCCTACCAAGACAGGTGCGGCACTTTGGGCGACGACTACGCCCCCTTCTCGGCCGGCTTGGCCGCGGCTGCTCCACCCGCGGGCTTGGTCTTGTCGGGCTCATCCGCGGGCGCCTTGCGGACGCAGCGGAACCCGATGAAGTCGCCGCCGAAGCAGCCGTCGTAGTTGCCGGGGTCCTGGGCCACGCGGTAGCTGGACCGCAGCGCCTTCGGGCTGCTGTTCCACGCCCCGCCGCGAAGGACGTACTTGTCGCCCTCTTTCGGACCGGTCGGGTTCTCCGCCCGTGCCGACGCGTAATAGTCGGCGTCGTAGGGGTCGTTGCACCACTCGGCCACGTTGCCGTGCATGTCGAACAGCCCCCACGCGTTGGGCTTCTTCTGGGCCACCGGATGCGTGGTCTTGCCCGAGTTCTCGGCGAACCAGGCGTGCTCGGTCAGCGGCTGCGGGTTGTCGCCGAACGTGTACTGGCTCGACGAGCCCGCCCGACACGCATACTCCCACTCGGCCTCGGTGGGCAGGCGGTAACCGTTGGCCTCGAAGTTACACTCACCCGTCTCCTCGTCGTAGCACGGCTCGAGCCCCTCGGCCTTGGAGCGGAGGTTGCAGAAGATCGCCGCCCTCACCCAACTGATCTGCTCGACGGGGCGGTTGGGGCCCTTGAAGTGCGACGCGCTGCCCTCCGGCACGAGCTTGTCGTACATCGCCTGCGTGACCTCGTGGCGGTCCATCAGGAAGCTGTCGACGGTGACCTTGCGGGCGGGCTTCTCGTCGTCCTGGCCCGACTCGCTGCCCATCGTGAACGTACCGCCGGGCAGCAGCACCATCTCGGTGCCGCCCTCGGTCTTGACGATCTTCGGACCTTTCTCGGCCTCGGCGCTCTTGGTCGGCTCGACGCGCTCGCAGCCGGCGAGGGCGATCAGGGCGATACCGACCAACGTGCCAAACCAGGTTCGTTGCGTTATCCATTTATTCGACGTCATGATGCGACTTCCTTTTCACTGCTCGTAGCCGACACACTCATTTCTGTGGGCTCCCATCAGGACGGCGAAACGCCACTCAGAGCAGCGACCGTTAGGGAGCTGTGTTGTTGGAGCGCTCAAACAACAACGCTCCTTCACAGTCGCGTCTCCGACGGCGACCCCGAAGCTGGGAAGCCGACAGATCCAATGCGTTGGACTACTAGGGCTCCTTCACGAACACCCAATCGGGTTCCTTGTTGCTCAGACCGTCCGTGGTTAAGACGACCCAGCTGTCCTTGTGTTTCGTGTCGGCAACGCAGATATTCCACCCGGGCGCCTTGATGGAGATGATCGCCCGTTGCGGCTTCATACGGCTCATCTCTCGCGGGCCCCGACTGTAGACCATGTATCGCCCGTCAGGCGACCAATCGGCGTGGTACAGCTCCGTCGGCCACCGCGCCGTGACCACCTGGCTGCGATTCGCGAGCGCGGGCTTGCCGTCCTCGAACGTCACGTCGGCCACGCCGATGCCGAAGACCTTGTCCTTCGGGCCCGTTCCGGTGGCCTCGGCCCAGGCGAGCCGCGTGCCGGTGCGATCAAAGTCGGGCCGACACTGCCACGCGCCCTTCTTCGACGGCAGGAGCAGGTGATGACCCTTGCCGCGGACCTCGAACGCAATGATCGCGAAGCCGTAGCCCATCCCGCCGCCGACCGTGGCCGACATCCATCGATCGTCGGGCGACCAGGTCGGACACAACATCCGCTCGATGCCGTCGTTGGCGTGCGGCGTGTGCTTACCGCTCTGGAGGTCGTAGAAGACCATGCCCTTCGTGCCCGCGTGATCGGACGTGTAAGGCCCCGGCCGGCACTTGAGGTAAGCGATGGTCTGGCCGTCGGGTCCCCAGCACGGCCAGCGCGCCTTTCGCGCGACCAGCTTCCGCCCCGAGCCGTCGGCGTTCATGAGGTACACGCACCGCACCTTGTCCTTGCCGCGGCCCTCGTCGGCGACGAAGCAGATCGTCGAGCCGTCCGGCGAGGCCTTCGGATACATCTCGTCGACGTCGTCGGTGTCGGTCAACTTGGCCCGGTCCGTGCCGTCGGCGTCCATGATCCACAGGTCCCAGCTCCCGTCCCGGAACGACTCGAACACGATCCGGTGCGGATACGCCGCCAGCTCCTTGCGCAGGTCCTCCGATTGTGGCGGTGACGTCGACGGATCCAGCGCCATCGCCTGCCCGGCCGGCAACGTCACCGCCGCCACGACCATACAAACGCACGAGGCTCGCGCGAGCTCCGTGCCGAGCCTGGTTGCAAGGGGATGCGACTGGCGGCTTGCCCGCCAGGGATTCACTTGCTTTCGCGCGAAGGACACCGTCAGACAAGCTGCCCGTGGCACCCGCGCACGACGCAGGATCCACCGAACGAGAACGGTCCTGATACGACACGGATGAGACGATGCTCGCTTCATGATTTCTCTCGTCACTTGGCCCGGGCCTGTCGCGTCTCTTGGCGTACCGGCAGCCAATCGGGCTCTTTATTGCTGAGCCCGTCGGTGGTCAGCGTATGCCACCGATGATACCCGTTGGCGTCGATCACACAGAGGTTCCATCCCTTGGCTTCCACGCCGATGACGTACGTGGCCGTCTTCATCTTGCTCTTCTGACGCGGCCCACGGCTGCACAAGATGTACTCCCCGTCGGGCGACCAGTCGGCGTGATAGACTTCGATGGGGTTCAGCGCCGAGCAGATCCAGCGCGTGTTCGCCAGCTGCACCTTGTCCTTGCCGACGACCAGGTCGGCCACCTCGATCCCGAGCATCTTGTCGTCGCCCTGACCCTGGGCCTTGGCGTAGGCGACCTTGTTGCCGCACGGGCTGATGTCGGGGCGGCACTGCCAGAACTTCTTCTCGGCCTTGATCAACTCACAGTGTTTCATCCCGTCGGCCTGGAAGGCAATGATTGAGTGACCGTACCCCAGACCGCCCACGGCGCTCGAGACGAACCACGTGCTGTCGGGCGTCAGTCCGATGCAGAGCATCTTCTTGATGTCCTTGTTGACGTGCTCGCGGACCTTGCCGCTCTGCACGTCGTAGAACCGCAGCCCCTGGTTCGCTGTGTACACGGTCGTCTTGGCGCCTTTGATGCCGGACAGGTACGCGATCGTCTTGCCGTCGCTGGTCCAGCACGGCTGACGCGAGTACTCGGCGATCCTCCGACGGTTCGTGCCGTCGGCGTTCATGAGGTAGACGTCGCGCCGGCGGCCCTTGCCCTCGCCCCGATCCGCGACGAACGCGATCATCGTCCCGTCCGGCGAGGCCTTGGGATACATCTCGTCCAGGTCCGACGTGTCCGTCAGGTTCCGCGGCTCCGTGCCGTCGGCGTTCATGACCCAGATGTCCCAGCTCCCGTCCTTGTACTTCTCCCACAGGATCTTGTGGGGATAGCTCTTGAGCTCGGCGAGCAGCTCGGGGCAGGTGGGCTCGGGTTCGTCGGCCTGCGTCGTGCGAACCAGCCCGACGACCAGACATGCCAGCAGCAAGGCCGACGCCGGCCAACCACCCCTTAGCGTATGGGACGTCATGATAGTCTCCTATCTTCAAGCGGCGGCATCGTCGCACTCGGGCGATGCGCCGCCGGCGACTCGATCGTCACCTCGTGGGCTTCGGCAGCAATGCCGCTCGTATCGCCTCGGTCATCGCCTTTTCGCTGCCCGGACCGACGAAGCTCCAAGGCCCAACTTCATACCCGCCTTGGTCGTACGCCTCGTCCGTCGGGATATAGCCCGGCCCGACGTCGCCCAGCCCGATCGTCATCACGAACGCATCGGGTCGGAGCTTCTGGGCCAGCAGTTGGTACTCCACGAAGGCCTCGCCGGGCGTGAGGAGGATCTGCGCCACGCCAAAGTCGATCACGGGCACGTCGAGGGTCTCACCGGACAACGTGCGGTTGATCCAGTTCACCGCCAGGGCGGCGCGGACCTTTTCCTTCGACGCCTTCTTCGGGTCGTCCAGGACCTTCTGGAAACGCCCCAGGCTGAAGGCGGGGTCCTTCTTCAGCGGCAGCTCCAACGGCACCGAGCGAAACGCCACCTTCTCGATCGGCATGCGCTTCGTGTCCTTCCAGGCCCGCACCATGCCGTCGTAGAGACGCTGGGTCAGGACTCGGCGCATCTTAGGCGAGCCGTCGTTGTACTTGCCCGCACCGATGTTGCCCTGGCAGCCGTTGGCGATGATCTGTCCCACGGACGGGTCGTCCTTCTGGCGGCGCTCTCGCGCCAGGCCGTAGAAATCGCACGAGACGCCGCCCGTGCGGTAGTAGCTCATCGGGTGCGTGGCGTAGCAGCTCAGCGCGACGACCGGCTTGTCACCGTTCCAAAGGCTGATGGTCTTGAGGTACGGGTCGATCGTGCCCTCAGGCGCGGCGATCAAATCGGGATCCGTACACGAGCTGCCTCGCATCTTATGGACCTTCCCGTCGGCCTGGAGAATCCGACGGTTCGAGGCGATCTTCTCGACCTTGGCCTGGCCCAGGCCGATGTGGGTCACCGGCTGCGGGTTTCGCAACGCCTTGCGGAGCGCGGCCGCGGCCCGTTGGACGGCCCGCTCGTGAAACGCCGGCTCGGTCAGCGTGCCCTTGACGCCTCGGGCCTCGAGCTCATGCCGAGCCTCCAGGTCGGCGATCGGGGTGTCATGCTGGTGGATGGCGCTGACCATCACCCGCTCGGGCGTGGTCCCCGCGGCCTCGGCCAACACCCGCCGCCAGCGATCGTGCGCGTCGCTGTGGATCTCGCACCAGTCGACCACGCACAACACGATCGGCCTGTCCTGGACCTTGAGCACGACACCGCAGGCATGCAGCGGGTCCACGATCCGCCTGGCCGGCGGCACGAGCCCGCCGCACAGGGGGTGACCGATCGGCGGCGTAACGTCGGCCACGAAGAAGGCGATCAACAACGCGGCGGGTTTCATACGGACGGCTCCTTCGCTCGCGACATCTCATCGGACCGCGATGGGGCGACCCCGACGCATCCCGCGAACCTCCAGTGTACCCGGCACGCCACCTTGTGTGTCAAGTTGGGCACTATGTGGACCACGCCACGCGGTTCCACTAGAATCGCTGAGGCGAACCACCGGCGAACAGAAGGCACGACAAGTCGGTCTGGGGACGGGATGACCTTGCCTGGCCGCGAGGCGACGCAGCGCAGCGAGCTGATAACGGAGAACCCATGAGCACCCAAAGGCTTCTAACCGGCAACCACGCCGCCGCTTACGCCGTGCGCGACAGTCAGGTGAAGGTCGTGGCCGCCTATCCCATCACGCCGCAGAGTCCTGTGACCGAGCGGATCAGCGAGTTCGTCGCCGACGGCGAGATGGACGCCCGCTACGTCTGCGTCGAGAGCGAGCATTCGGCCATCACCGTCTGCATCTCCGCCTCGACCACCGGCGTGCGGACCTTCACGGCCAGCAGCGCCAACGGCCTGTGCCTCATGCACGAGCAGCTCCACTGGGCCGCCGGGGCACGGTTGCCCATCGTGCTGGCCTGTGTGAACCGGGGCGTGGCCGCGCCGTGGACCGTCTGGACCGACCACCAGGACTCCATGAGCCAGCGCGACACCGGCTGGATCCAGATCTACGTCGAAGACAACCAGGAGATCTACGACACCATCGTCCAGGCCTATCGGCTGGCCGAGCGGGTCTACATCCCCGTCATGGTCTGCTACGACGGCTACGTCCTGAGCCACACGGCCATGCCCGTGCTGACCGAAGACGCCGAGGCCGTCAGGGCCTTCCTTCCGTCGCTCGAGCCGCTCACGACGCTCGACCCCGACAACCCGGTCAACGTCGGCCTGGTCACCATGCCCGACCCCCGCAGCGACCACCCCGACATCGAGAAGCTCGGCGGCTACATGGAGATCCGTCACCGCTTGCAGCAGGACCTGGCTGATGCCGAGGCCGATGTGGTCGACATCGATCGCGCGTTCGGTGAGGCCTTCGGCCGGAGCTACGGCGGGGTGATGAAGACCTACCGCACCGACGACGCCGACCTCGTGATCCTCGCCATGGGCACGGTGGCCAGTGAGTCGCGTGTGGCTGTGGACCTGCTCCGCGAGCGCGGTCGACGTGTCGGCGTGGCCTCGCTGCGGCTGTTCAGGCCCTTCCCGACCGACACGATCCGTGAGCTGGCGATGCGCTTTGGGCGGATCATGATCATCGACCGGGCCCTGAGCTACGGCAAGGAGGGCCCGCTGGCCGGCGACGTGAAGGCCTCGCTCTACGGTGTGGAGGACCCCGCGCGGCTGACCTGCTTCATCGCCGGACTGGGCGGCCGTGAGGTCACCGCCGAGATGATCGCCGACGCCGCCGAGCAAACGCTCGATGGTCAGGTCGATACGGTCGACGACCCGAAGCGTGTTCCCTGGATTAATCTCAGGCCGGCCGAGAGCAGCCTGCTCTCGTTGCCCAACGCAGAGCCGGCCGCGTCGTAACGCTCGCGAGCCCGCTGGACGATTCGCATGAAGATCCAAGACCTACCGACCGACGAGTTCATCCTGCCCGGCAACCGGACCTGTGCCGGCTGCGGGGCCGCCCTGGCCTATCGCCACGCATTGAAGGCGCTGGGCAAAGACACGATCGTCGTGGTGCCCGCCGGCTGCGTGACCGTCTTGCACGGCATGTATCCGCGAGCGGCCGTCAACGTGCCCGTGCTCCACACCGCCTTCGAGACGACGGGCGCGGCGTGCTCGGGCGTTGTCGCCGCCCTCGAGGCCCAGGGCCGCGATCACATTGCCGTCGTCGGGTGGTCGGGCGACGGCGGCACGGCCGACATCGGCATCCAGGCTTTGTCGGGTGCGGCGGAACGCGGCACAAACTACATCCACGTCTGTTATGACAACGAAGCCTACATGAATACCGGCACGCAGCGGAGCGGCGCCACGCCGTGCGGGGTGCGGACCGCGACGACGCCGGGCATGGGTAAGGCCGAGCACAAGAAGGACATGGTCCTGATCATGGCCGCCCACGAGCTGCCGTACATCGCCACGGCCTGCACGTCGCACCCGATGGACCTGTACGAGAAGCTCGCCAAGGCCCGGACCATCCACGGCACGAAGTACATTCATATCCTCTGTCCGTGCGGGCCTGGTTGGGGGTTCGACCCGGCCCGATCCATCGAGATCGGCAAGCTGGCCATCAAGACCGGCATGTTCAACCTGATGGAGATCGAGCACGGCCGCGTCCGGTTCAACGGGCCGAGCAAGCGCACGCCGACGTTCGAGGTCGAGGCCTACTTGAGCCCTCAGAAGCGTTTCCGCAACTTCACGCCCGACCAGATCGAGGGCATCCGCGCGTGGGCGAAGGAGTACCGCGCCAAGCTCGAAGGCATGCCCCAGGCCGAGTGAATCAGGGATACGGCGGGCCTCCTATCTGGGGCGGTGGGGTGAGGGGGCGGCCATCCCAAGCAGTCTACGGTCTATTTCTGCGCACAGATAGACTGACGGGTTTTGTCCGGTCGGCAGGGCTGGACGTGGCGGTATCCCGGCCCCCTATGCGGGCTCCGGAAGGGCTGCCGCACCTACTTCTTGACGTGCCAGGCGAGGGAGACGGCGGTGGAGTCTTCCTTGGTCTGGCGCGTGATGTTGATGTTGGCCTGGACCTTGTCGGTCTCGGCCTGGAGCATGGTCATCTCCATGTCGGGATTCTTGAGCTGGGTCGGCTTGGCCTCGAGCCCCTTGTCGGTGACGGCCTTGGTGTAGAAGGCGGCGATGTCGGCGACGGGGTCGGGCGATCGGAGCAGGACCTGGTACATCTTCCCCTTGTCGGCGTCCTCGTGCACCACGCCGTTGATGACGGACGCGTCCTTGTAGATGGGCAGGGGGAAGCCCTGGGGGACCTGGCCTTCGGCCATCTTGAGTGAGCCCTCGGGTCCCTTGATCTCGGTGGTCTTGTCGCCGGCCTTGACCTCCACCGTGCCGTCCTTGGTCTTGACGGTGACGTCCTTACCGTTTTTCGTGATCTCCGTCCCGGTGGCGGTCTCGACGGCCTTCTCGGAGGCCTTCTCGCATCCGATCATGCAGACCAACAGCAACGGTGCTATGCGTCGCATAGGACGACTCCTTTTGTGACTTCCTCGCCCGGGGCCCGGGCGGGAGCGATCCCCCTCGCACGGTCTCTACAGCTTCAGCGACACGTCCATCGTCTTGTTCGCGCGGATCATCTGGTTCCAGGTGACGGTGGCGCCCTCGTAGGCGGCCGTCCTTCCGAGGATGCACGTCAGGTTGCTGTCGACGCTCTCGGGGACGTTGTTGATGGGCTTGTCGGCGCGGATGGCCTCGACGAGCGACTTCATGTTGGCCACGGTGCCGTCGGTGAACATGCCCTTGGTCTCGCCGCCCTTAAAGGGTTTCTTGCCGAGGATGCGGACGACGCCGAAGTAGTGCGAGTCGACCACGCCGTCGGCGCCGAACATCCGTGTGCAGAGGTCGCCATAACCCGGGGCGAATTGCGTGCTCTGGAAGTGCACGATCACGTCGTTGGGGTACCAGTAGGTGACGACGAAGTGGTCCCAGCAGTCGCCGACCTCGGTGCGGACCTGCCGTCCGCCGGTGCCGTAGGCCTTGATGGGGTTGGTCTGGAGGTACCAGTTGGCCACGTCGATGACGTGGATGTTCTGCTCGACGATGATGTCGCCGGAGAGGGCGATATCGAAGACCCAGTTGCGCAGGCGTGCGGCGTCGCTCTTGTCCTTGGGATCGACCTTGGGTCGGAGCCGCCCGCCGTGGTAGGCCACGTCGCCGAGGACCATCTTGCCGATGTCGCCGCGGTGGACGCGCTTGGCCGCCTCGACGAACAGCGGCGTGCTGCGTGTCTGGAAGTCGACCCAAAGCGAGAGGTTCTTCTTGGCGGCGAGCTTGCCGGCGTCGCGGACGGTGTCACAGCCGGGTACGTCGACGGCGATGGGTTTGGCGACGATGACGTGCTTGCCGGCCTTGATCGAATCCATCGTCTGCGCAGGATGGAAGTAGGGCGGGCTGGTGATGGACACGGCGTCGAGCTTGCCGGCGAGGAGCTCCTTGTGGCCGTCGAGTCCCTTGTGGCATCGCGACGGGTCGACGCCGAGGGCCTCGCGTCCGACCTTGAGGCGGTCTTCGAAGATGTCGTGCAGGGCGACGACCTTGAGGTCGGTGTGCTCGTGGCAGAGCTTGCCGAACCACACACCGCGTCCACCGGTGCCGATGATGCCGAGCTCGACCTTGGAGTTGGCGGCCGTGCCTTTGACGCTTTCGGCCTTGACGACGGTCACGCCGGTGGCGGCCGCGGCAGCGGCTGATTTGAGGAACGTTCTCCTGGCCATGCCGTGATCATTGGACGTGGTCATGTGGGATTCCTTTATTGCAGTGAGGTCACGGGTGTTCGCGCGGTGCGTCGTGACGCACCAAACGGAACCGATGGGCAACGTATACCGTGGTTTGGGTCGGAAGGCAACGGGGCGGCGGCGCAGGTCGACACGTCGACACGTCAACAGGTCTCTGGCCTCAGACCACAGACCTCGGGCTACAGACCTCGGGCTACAGACCTCAGGCTGAGGACCTCAGGCTACAGGAACAGCAGGGCCTGCTGACGGGCACGGGCGATGCGTAGACCCTGAAGTCTGTGGTCTGAGGTCTTCACGGAATTCGTGCCGGCCGCCGCTACCCCGACAAGCTCTCTTCGGGCCTGAGCCTCAGGGTCGAAGACGGCACACGTGAGGCTGTGGGCCGACCGGAGACGGTGGAACGGTTGCGGCGGAGAGCAGGGCGCAGGTTTCGGGAGCTGGTGGTCTGGGGACGGCCGCGGTCGAAGAGGCTTCGGGGCCGGAGACCATCGTTCGACGCAGGTCATCGTCCGGCGCCGGTCAGCTTGGTTGGGGGCTGGCGGGCTGGTGCTGGATCGCCGTGACGAGCATGTGGAGATATCTGTCTGGCCGCGAGCCGGTGCCGGCCCGGCCATAGGCCCTCGGCAGCTCGACGGTGACGATGGGGATGCCGCGCGTGATGCCCGCGTAGGAGCCGAACGAGCCGGGCTTGCCGCCGAGCTTGCGGACGGGCAGTCCACTGATGCTCGCCATCTGACGGGCCAACTCCTCGGCCGGTCCGTCGTAGTCGATGCAGGCCAGCGGCTGATGGACGCTGACGATGCGGTCGGGCGGATAGCGAACCAGCAGCACGTGCAGGGCGCGGCTCTCGGGTTCGGACAGGGGTCGAGGACCGTTGCGGCGCGTGGGCCGGAAGTTGTCGGCGGGGAAGTTGCGGTTGAGGTCGACGCCGCGCGTGTTGGTGCGCGTGCCGGCGGCCAGGCCGTCGGGGTTCGCGGCGGGGAGGACGACGATGCGACGCGTTCGGTAGAGCTCGGGGCGGTCCTGGAGATGCGGCACCAGGCCGCTCACCAGTGTCTCACTACCTGGCTCGTTGCCGTGGATGCCGCCGAGGATGAGCACGGTCTCGCCGGCATCGCCAAAGACGTGACAGAGGATGTCGCGGCCCTGGACGGATCGGCCGATGACCAGTTCCCGGTGATAGGTCCGGGGGATGGGCCTCTTGCCGGTGAGCGTAGCCGAGGTGTCGGTCGCCTGGCATCCCACGAGAATCGCCACCACCGCGGGCAAGGCAATCAGAGCCGGGACGGGTCCCGGGAACCGGAACCCGGGACCCGCTGGTTTGCGGTTCACGTCTCGCTCCGAGATGGGTGGCACCTGAACCCTAGAGGCCAAACCCTAGACGCGCATCTCCCACCCCTTGCGATACGTCGGACGGATGTGCGGCTCGGCGGCCGGGCAGCCGACGGCTTTGAGGTTCCTGGCATCCCAGTCGAAGTCCTTGCCGATGCGATAGGCCAGGTTGCCGAGCAGGACGGTCTCGGCGAGCGGGCCGGTGTAGTCGAAGTTGCAGCTCGCGGGCTCGCCGCCCTTGATGGCCAGAAGCCATTCCCTGCGGAAGCCGGGCGAAGGCTTGATCGATTCGGGCGGCGGGGTGAAGTCGGCGAACTTGTCCTCGGGGTAGAGCTTGTGCTTCTTGAAGTCGGCGGCGAGCATGCCCTTGCTGCCGATAAAGAGGACACATCCGGCGGTGGGCAGGCCGCGTTTCTTCTTGATGGCGTCGCAGTCCTTGCCGTGGATCCAGTGCAGCGTGACCGGGGGCTGGCTGCCACGGGCGGGGAACTCGAACCTGGTGTTCATGGCCTTGGGGGTGCGCTCGGGGTCGACGGGCGGCCCGGACGCGGCGACCTTGGTCGGGTGGGCCAGACCGAGGGCCCAGAACGGGATGTCGAGGATGTGGCAGCCCCAGTTGCCGGTCTCGCCGGTGCCGTAGTCCCACCAGAAGCGCCACTTGTACGGGGCGATCTCGGGGGTGTAGCGGCGCATCTCGGCCGGTCCGATCCAGAGGTCCCACTTCATGTGATCGGGGACGGGTGGGAACTCGGTGGGTTTGGGCGGCATGCCTCGCTCGCCGCCCTTGGTGGCGATGACCTCGCGGACCTCGCCGATGGCGCCGGAGCGGATGATCTCGACCATGCGACGCATGTTGCCGTAGGCGTGGCGCTGGCAGCCGAGCTGGGTTGCGAGCTTGTTCCTGGCCGCGAGCTCGGTCATGGCACGGACCTCCCCGACGGCATGGGCCGTGGGCTTCTCGCAGTACAGGTGCTTGCCGAGCTGCATGGCGGCCATGGCGGGATGGAAGTGCGTGTGGTCGGGGGTGCTGACGACGACGGCGTCGATGTCCTTGGCCATGGTGTCGAGCATCTTGCGGAAGTCGTGGAATTTCTTGGCCGCGGGGAAGCGGTCGAAGTTCTTGCCGGCCCGCTTCTCGTCGACGTCGCAGAGGGCGACGACCTTGCAGAGGTCTCGGTTCTTGCTGACGTTGCCGAGGTTGGAGCCGCCCTGACCGCCGATGCCGATGAAGGCGACGTTGATCTGCTCGTTGGGGGAGGCGGCTCGTGTGAGGCTTCGGGTTCCCAGGGCGAGTCCCATGCTGCCGAGGGCCGTCTGCTTGAGCATACCGCGACGGGTGATTCGCTGTGACATCGTTGCACGTCCTTTTCGTTGTTGGTGTTGTTGTGATCCGTGCCGGCGGCGCTGGCGGGGCTTGTCGGCCAGGCGGTCCGGCTTGTCCCCGGATCCTGCGATCCGAAGCTCCAGCGTAGCAGAATGTGACGTCGGGGCAAGGCGACCCTGCTAGGCCGAGGCGACGCAGGCCACGCCCTGCTTGGCCGGCCGATCCAGGGTGGTTGACGTTCCGGGCCGGCCGTTTACCGAGCGGTCCTTGCTCCCTCTCCGGCCGCCCCATTCATGCCGCAGAGCCTACCAGGCCCGGAGGGCCGTCAGGGTCTCTCCAACGGTCCGGTCACGATCACGCTCAGCTCCTCCATGTACGGGGCGGGCTTGCGCGTGTGTTGCGTCTTCCATGTCAGGCCCAGCTCGTTGTCACCGCGGAAGGGCGGGCAATGGCCGAGGTCGATCTCGAAGACCAGCCCGGTGAGCTTCGTCCGCGGGTCGACGTCGTCGAGGGTGACCAGCGCCGGCGAGACGGCTTTGCCGTTGATGTCGATGACCAGCTCGTCGCCGCGCTGGAGGTGGTACACCGGGAACCGCATCATCCCCTCCAGCGGCCCGCTGCGGCGACCGTCCGCCATCCGGAACGGGAAGACCAGGCGCTTGCCGACGTCTTCCGACGAGAACACCAGCACGGGGCTGTTCTGACGACCGAGCGGGCTGTGGCCTTCTTGGGCGAAGGGGTAGTTGCGGACGGGCGGCTTGCGTTGGCCCATGCCCTTGCCCATCGGCAGATAGTGATACCATCGCAAGCCCTGCCAGACGCGATCGGGCTCGACGACGGCGTTGGTCCATAGACGGATGCGCTGACGCTGCTCCGGCTTGGCGTACTTCTCGTTGCCGAAGTAGAGGCCCACGTTCCAGAGCGAGATGCCGTCGGCACCCCACGCGTCGTAGTTGGCCGCCGCCGCGCGGGCCTCGGGCGGCGTGATCAGCATGCCCAGGTACGTCGGCGTGTGCTTGGCCGAGATGGCGATGCCACGATCGACGATCCGCGGCGGACCCTTCCACGGCGCGCCGATCATGTTGCCCATCAGCACCAACGTGGGGATGCCCGCCGGCCCGGCGAACCGGGCGAACTGCTCGACCGGGAGCTGCGGATCGGTGTTGTTCCAGGTGGCCGCCACGATGTAGTCGATCAGACCCTGTTTGGCCCATGTCTCGATGTCGATGCCCGCCAGCCAACAGGTCGGCACCGACTCCGGCACGCGGACGCCCAGCATGAGCGGCCTGTCGCCGCGCCTGGCCCCGGCTTCGTCGAGCATCTTGCGGATGCGACTGAGATACCTCGTCAGGATCGGCGCCTTGTCGCGACCCTGGTCGCGCGGGAAGTGCTTGGCCCAGCGGACGAAGTTGAGCTCCAGGCCGTCGACGTCGTAGCCCGTGGCAATCTCGCGCATGATCGCCAGCCGGTGCTGGCGGACCTCGTGATGCGAGTAGTCCAGCGCGGTCTCGTTCGTCCGGCCGTCGGGCTGCTTGATGACGTACTCGGGGTGATCGATCGCGAACTGCGAGCAGAGCGGATGCTTCGGATCGAGCGAGCGATGGTGCGTATCGTTCATGCGTACCGCCGCCAGCACGCGATAGCCCTTGGACTTCATGTGCCGCGTCACCAGCTCCAGGGGATCGGTGCCTTCGGCTCGCAGGGCCCTCATGCCGGGCGCCCAACCCTTGTTGTAGTCCGGGCCGAACCGTGCGCCGTACGGCTCGCCGGCCTTACTGTCATAGAGGCAGATGTCGGGCGTGGCGGCCAGGAAGACGAACGTGTCGAACGGCACGAACGCGGTCTCGCGGTCGAGCCAGTCCTTGACGAAGGCGACGGTGTCCTTGGCCGGCGCTTCGGCGATGACCTGCCCGTCGTCGTTGAACACGACGCGGGGTTTGTGGCGGGCCGAGGCCGCGAGCCGTTGGCCGCAGAGGAGGAGGCTGAGGACTGCCGCGAAAGCAAGCCTGGTCGGTCGGGATCGGAGCATCGTGAGACCTTTCGTGTCGTCCGGCGGAGTCGGCCGGGGCTGCGCACAGCGGGCTCCGGCTTCCGTCCTATCGCAGAGACACGGCCTACCACGCGAGTCGTGGCGGTGCAAGCCGTCGCGCCGAGCGCTTGGCAGGGCGCGGACCCGCGATTAACCTGCTCAGTCAGGACGATCCCATCCCTGCAACAAGGAGCTTGCACATGCACACAACACAGGCATCACACCGAAACCGTCAGGGCCGGACAAGCCGCGGGTATCCTACGTTCCGCACCGTCACGACGTGGGGTGTCGCGCTGGCCGTGATCGCGACGCTAGCCACGACCACGGCCCGGGCCGAGAGCAAGGGCGACGGCTACAACCCCAAGCTGGCCGTCGGTATGTACCGATGGGTGCAGGACCGCCGCAGCAAGGGCACGACGCTTTGGGACGACCTCGACAAGGTCCTGGCCGAGGTGCGTGCCGCCGGCTTCACCTACGTCGAGGGCTTCCTCCAGGACTTCTTCGGCAGCGACGAGCGGGCCGAGCGCACCCGCCGGCTGCTGGCCAAGAACAAGGTCAAGCTCGCGGGGTTGTATACCGGCGGTCTGTTCCACGAGGAGCAGGCCGGCCGGAAGACCATCGCCTCCATCGTCGAGATGGCCCGGCGGGCCAAGGGGCAGGGCGATCTCTTCATCGACGTCAATCCCAACCCGCTGCCGGGCGGCAAGAAGAAGACCGAGCAGCAGCTCGCCACGCAGGCCCGCATGCTCAACGAGCTCGGCCGCAAGCTCAAGGCCATGGGCATGGAGCTCGTCATCCACCAACACGCCCCCGAGATCCACCACGGCGCCCGCGAGCACCGCTACAACATCAAGCACACCGACCCGGACGTCGTCGGCTTTTGCATCGACACGCACTGGTTCTACCGGGGGGGGGCCGACGTGATGGAGCTCACCCGCGCGACTGGCAAGCGGATCAAGGCCGTCCACCTGCGCAACAGCAAGGACGGCGTCTGGACCGAGAGCTTCGGTCCCGGCGACATCGACTACGGGGCCGTCGCCGACTACCTGCGCGAGATCGGCTTCGACGGCTGGCTGTCGCTCGAGCTGGCCGTCGAGAAGAAGACCAAGGTCACGCGGGGCATCGTCGAGAACCACCGCCTCGGCCGCGAATACATCGAGAAGGTCTTCATGGATGGCGGCAAGGGCGGGTAGCAACCGGGCCGCACGGGTTCCCCCGGCGAAGCGATGGCGAAGCCGGGTCCTCAGTGCGATCGTTGTTTGCGCCGCGTGTTCATCTCCGATGACGCAGGACTCCCCAGGCCCGGAGCGCCGTCAGGATCGTAGCCCCGGGTGCAGTCGGTCGTCAGGCCGACGGAACCCGGAGTCACTGCCCCCCCAAGCCATCGAGCCCCGGTGGGGGCGACGGAACTCCTGGTTTTCAAACACTGGCGGGCCAGCCGCCAGTGCCCCCCGGGCCTATCGACCTAGCGCGGCGGCCAGCTGCGCTACGGCCGCGATGGCGGCCGTCTCGGTCCGCAGCGTGAACGGGCCAAGGCTCACCGGCTCGGCCCCCGCCGCGACCAGCGCGTCTTGCTCGGTCTGGCTCAGCCCGCCCTCCGGGCCGATGACGATCAGGATCATCCCGGGTCGCTCGTACTCGGCCAGGCGGTCGAGCAAGGGTCGGGCCTCGTCACCGGTCGCCCCGAAGAGCCTCACGTCGAAGCGAGCTGCGTCGGCCACCAACTGCTCGAACGGCATCGGCGAGACGATCTGCGGCAGCGTCAGGCGACCCGACTGCTTGGCGGCCGAGATGGCCACGCGCTTCCAGTGCTCGACCCGGCCCGCCTTCGGTCGGACGACGCTCCGCTCGGTCAGCACCGGCCAGATCGCCGCCGCCCCCAGCTCGGTGCACTTCTCGATTAGCACGTCTTGCCGCGCGGCCTTGGGCATCGCCGCCGCCAGCGTCATGGGCAGGGGGCGATGATCGGCACTGACGGTCTCGACGCGGTCGACCCGCACCTCCACGCCGTCCCGCCCGACGGACTGGACGTGGGCCTCGGCCCATCGACCCTGCCCGTCGAACAGCGTCACGGGCTGACCAACCCTCAGCCGCAGGACCGTCCGGGCGTGGCGGGCCTCGGCCTCCGTCAAGGTCAGCACACCGAGGTTCAGATCCGGGCAGTGGAAGCGTCGTTCGGCCATGCGGCCATTATGCCGCTGCCCGACTCCGCCGACAACGGATTGCCGTGGAAGGGTTTGTGAGGCATCGCCGGTCCGACCCCCTTGACGTCAAGCCGACCCCCGACATCGGTCGATAAAGGTATGGGGCCCCATGCCGGGGGACGGGGTAGATACTGCGCGCAGCTCAACGGGTGAAGGCCAATCCATGTCCGACATGGGCGATGTAGACATCGATGCGCTCCTGGCACAGACCAGCGAACTGGCGGCCAAGGCCAGCGAGGAGGTCGGCGCCGACGACCAGGGCGAGGCTCCGTCCCAAGAGGACGCCGCCGATCAGCCGACCGACGGTGGCCCTCCCGCATCGGATAGCGAGGCAGACGGCTCGTTCCTCGACGACATTCCCGTCGAGGAGGCCGACGACGAACCGCCCCGAGCAGGACCGGCCGAGCCGGAGCCGGCCGAATTCCTGACGCCGACGTACACGGAGGTCGAAGACGACCAGGCCGAGACCCAACCAGAGGCGGCCGCTGAGTCCCCCGGCGATGCTGAGCCGGCGTCGGATCTGTCGGGCGATGGCTCGGAAGGCGTGGACGACAAGCTCGCCGAGCTCGAGGCCATGCTTGGCAACGTGGCCGACGGATCGGAGTCCGCCGCCGACGAGGCCGACGTCCAAGGACAAGGCGACAAAGCCTCCTCCGCCAAGGACGCCGACGAGCAAGACACCCTATCGGCCTCGGAGCCGATTTCCGCCGAGGGCGGAGCTGTCGCCGAGGCCGCCGACGCCGAGGCCGACTTCGACGACTACGACGATTTCGACATCTCGGTCGATCTGAGCGAGGACGAGGCCACCGCCGACGCCGAGATCGCCGCCAAGGCCGAGGGCCTCGAGACGTCGGAGGCCCCACCGCCGAAGGGCCCGGTTCACGTCCGCATGCTGGAGGGTTCCTTTCGTGCCGTGGGCGGTCTCTTTGTGGTCCTGGACATGCCCTTCCAAGGCGTACCGCTTGGCGTCAAGCAGGCCCTGGGCTACGTGGCCGTCGCCACAGTCGCCGTCGCCGTCGGCGGCATCGTCTACGGCGCGCTCGGCCACTGAGTCTGGAAGCCCCTAGCCCCGAGTGCGTCGGCCTGACCGGCCCTACAAGGACCGGCCTAGCAGCCCGCCTTCGGCGTGAAGGCCCATTGAAACGGGCCGCTACCGATACGACCTCAACCCAATCGAAGCCTTCGTCGTTGAGAGGCGTTTTCGGGCAGACCCTTCATAACTTCGCCACACTTGCTTCCGTGGGTTCGAACCGGCAGGGCGAGACGCCCATCAGGTCAGTCAGGGAGCTGTGCTGTTGGAGCCCTGCGGCAGCAACGCTCCCTGACGGTCGCGTCCGATCCGGTTGTCTCCTTACGTGGTCGCCTGTACGGCAACGAAGACGGGACACCGACAGGTTCAATGATGTTGGGCGACCCGTTGCGAGACGCGAGCCAAGACCCTGGGCTTCGAGCCCTGCTGTCCCCGCCGCGTCGAACCATCTACCATGCCTTTGGACCGACGGACCGCGGCCACGGTCAGGCTTGCCCGCCCGGAAAGGGCCGACCCGTGACCGCACCGAGCACCGACCTTGAGCGCCGAACCGACACCAACGGACGACGAACTGATCGCGGCCGCCAACGCCGGCGACACCGCCGCGTTCGAGGCGCTCTATCTCCGCTATCGCGACTGGACCGTGCGGCTGGCGTATCGGTTCGTCGGCAACAACGATGACGCGCTCGACGTACTCCAGGACACGTTCGCCTACCTGCTGGGCAAGTTCCCCGGCTTTGAGCTTCGGGCGAAGATGACGACGTTCCTCTATCCGGTCGTGAAGAACCTTGCCCTGGCTCGGCGGCGGAAGAACCGAACGGTCGACGCGGATACCGACGTGTTGGCGGCGATCCCGAACGGTTCGTCGGGCGAGGGGGATTCGCGTCGGGCGGAGCTTGTTCAGGTACTCGGCGGTCTGCCGGACGCCCAGCGCGAGGTCGTACTGATGCGGTTCGTGGATGACATGACTCTCGACGAGATCGCCACGGCGCTGACGGTTCCGACGGGGACGGTGAAGTCGCGGCTGCACCACGCGCTGCGGGCGCTCCGCGACGACCCGCGAACGCGAGCGTACTTCGGGCGGTGAGGTTCGGGAGCCAGCAGGGTTCCGGGTCCCGGGGTCCGAGTGCCGGAACAGCAGGGATGGGGGTTTGGGATGACAGCGCTAGTACCCGACCACACTCGTTTCTGTGGGTTCCGATCAGGAGGGCGAGACGCTTATCAGAGCAGCGACCGTCAGGGAGCTGTGTTGTTGGAGCGTTTGAACAACAACGCTCCTTCACAGTCGCGTCTCCGACGGCCGCTCCGAAGTTGGGAAACCAACAGATTCATTTGTGTCGGACTACTAGGTTCTTTCGAACCGTCCGTAATGATCCTGAAAACCGTGTTCGTGAAAACCACCACTGCCCTTCCCGGCCCAGAATCGCGGTGGTAGCGCACCCCTCGTCGGGTCTGAACAGCAACGCTCCCTGGCGGTCACGTCCCAGACAAGAGCGGCTCGGCGCGAGCCTCGCCTTCCAAGACGGCCTGGATCTGAACCTGCAGGAGTCGCCTTTTTCGCTTTTCGTTGAACCCTCGCGGCGGCTTGTGTGCTTAAGGAGGTGGAGCAAGACAATGTCCGATCCGATCCGACACAACGACGATGCGATTCCAGAGCCGACGCAACGGCTAAGCGACGATCTTCGGGCGGCTTATGCGTCGGAGGTCCCCGTGCCGGCCGACGTCGACCGGGCTGTGGCCACGATGGCCCAGCGGCGTTTCGCCGGCGTGCGGCGTCGGCGGATCCTGCTAAGGCGCGTGGGTGCGGCGCTGGCCACCGGTGCGGCCGCGGCGTCGATCGTGCTTGTGGCGTGGTTGGGGTGGACCGGCGACGAGCCGGCGGCCTCGGTGTTGGTAGCATCGCGCGAGGGTGCGTCACGCTCGGCGCCGGAAGAGGGGGCCGGCAGACCGGGGGCGTCCGTGGCGACGCCCTCGATGCGCGTAGCGGCCGCGCGGCGGGAGGACGTCGACGGCAACGGCCGGGTCGACATCCGCGACGCGCTGCGTCTGGCAAGGCGCCTCGAGCGCGGCGAGCCGACCGAGCCGGTGTGGGACGTCAACGGCGACGGCACGATCGACCGGACGGACGTCGACGCGGTGGCGAAGGCGGCCGTGCGACTCGATTCGAGGGTGATCCAATGACGCGACGGATGATGGCCATGCTGTCGTTGGGCGTGCTCGTTCCGGCATCACTGCTGGGTGGGCCGGCGAGTTCGAAGGCGGCGACGACCAAGGCGACCACGACGGCGGCCGGGACGCCGCTCGTTCGCTTCATCGCGTTCGATGTCCATCTCGACGTGGGCGAGCGTTCGCTGGCGGCGTACCAGGTCGAGGTCACGGCTGCGGCCGATCGCTTCGCGATCGTGGGCGTCGAGGGCGGCGAGCACGACGCCTTTGCCAGGCCGCCGTACTACGACCCGGCGGCCCTGCGGCACCATCGGATCGTCATCGCCGCGCTGGACACGGGCAAGGACTTGCCCAACGGCAAGACCCGCGTGGCCCGCATCCACGCCCGCGTCGTCGGCGAGCAGGATCCGGACGTCCAGATCAAGTTGGTCGTGGCCACCGACCGGGATGGCAAGGACATCACCGCCAAGGCTTTCGTCGTGCGAGGAGACAAGCCGTGAAGAGACTGATATTGCTTGTTGCGTTGGCGACGGGGCCGATGGCCGGCGTCGCGTTCGTCGGGTGCTCGATGGCCGAGCGCGAATCGGGGACGACCGCGCGCGTCGCGACGACCCAAGACGCTAGCGAGTCGGTACCCTCGGTCCCCGGCGGCGAGCGACCCCACGTGCGTGTCTGGACAGAATCCCCGTCGACGTCACCGGCCGATGGCGCCGCGATGAGGCATGGCGACACCTTCGAGGCGAGGAGGAAGGCGGAGTCCAGGAAGGTCTCTCGATGTGCCGCCCCGTCACGCCGACGCACGGCGCCGCCCGGCTCGCTCCCGTCGATGGACGAGGAGCTCTGGGTCATCGCCAAGGCCACACCGGCCGAGCAGCCACAGCAGCGCGGGCCCGACGCCGACCATCCCGGCAGCGGCGCGCTGATGGCCAAGCTGCCGACCGAGACGGAGAAGGTGCCCGTCCCGCTCAAGCACACGGACGTCAAGGCCGCCATCAGCGGATACATTGCGACCGTCGACGTCACGCAGCAGTACCACAACCCCTACGACCAGAAGATCGAGGCCGTCTATCTCTTCCCTCTGCCGCAGAACGCGGCCGTGAACGAGTTCGTCATGACCGTCGGCGAGCGGCGGATCCGCGGCATCATCCGCGAGAAGGAAGAGGCCAAGCGGATCTACAAGGAGGCCAAGAAGCTGGGCCACGTCGCCTCGCTGCTCGTGCAGGAGCGCCCCAACGTGTTCATGCAGTCGGTGGCGAACATCGAGCCCGGAAAGGCCATCGACATCTGCATCCGCTACTTCCACACGCTCAGCTACGACGACGGCTGGTACGAGTTCGTCTTCCCGATGGTCGTCGGGCCGCGCTATAACCCGCCGGGCTCTGCGGACGGGATCGGGGCCGCCGGTCGCGGCCATCGCGGGGCCTCGGGCCAGACGACCGAGGTGCAGTACCTCAAGCCCGGCGAGCGGAGCGGGCACGACATCGCCCTGGCCGTCGAGATCGACGTCGGCGTGAAGATCGAGCAGGTGAGCTGCCGCAGTCATGCGATCGAGCAGACGCCCCTGTCGGAGGACCGCTTGCGTGTGGCGCTGAGCCGGGTGGATCGCATCCCGAACAAGGATTTCGTCCTTCGGTACAAGGTCGCGGGTGATCGGATCAAGAGCGGCCTGGTCACGCACCAGGACAAGCGGGGCGGGTTTTTCACGCTGATGCTCTATCCGCCCGAGGACATCCGGTCGCTCGAGCGCAGGTCGCTGGAGCTGGTTTTCGTGCTCGACTGCTCGGGCAGCATGAACGGCAAGCCGATCGCCCAGGCCAAGAACGCGATCCATCGAGCGCTGACGTCGATGCGGTCGGACGACACGTTCCAGGTCATTCGCTTCAGCAACAACGCGTCGCAGCTCGGGCCCAAGCCGCTCGCCGCGACGGCCGAGAACGTCCGCCGGGCCCAGCGCTACGTCCGCAAGCTTCGCGGGGGCGGCGGCACGCAGATGATCGAGGGCATCAAGGCGGCGCTCGACTTCCCGCACGACCCGAGGCGGCTGCGGTTCGTGGTCTTCCTGACCGACGGGTTCATCGGCAACGAGATGGACATCCTCGCCGCCGTGCACGAGCGGCTCGGCGCGTCGCGGATCTTCAGCTTCGGCGTGGGCAGCTCGCCGAACCGCTACCTGCTCAACCGCATGGCGAAGTTGGGCAAGGGCGCGGTGGCCTACCTCGGCCTCAACGACAACGCGGCCGTGGTGATGGATCGTTTCTTCGAGCGGGTCGCGCACCCGGCGATCACGGATCTGACCATCGACTGGGGCGAGCTGGAGGTCGCGGACGTCTACCCGGCTCGGCTGGGCGACCTGTTCGTCGGTCGGCCGGTGACGGTGACGGGACGGTTCACGAGGGCGTCGCCGACGACGGTCCGGATTCGGGGCAGGGTCGGCGACCGTACGCGGGAGATCGCGGTGCCCGCCCGGTTCGATGACGCCTCGCGGCACAAGGGACTGGCGGCGATCTGGGCCCGCATGAAGATCGCCGACCTCTACGACAACACGCCCATCGACCGCAGCGACGAGCTGCCGGGCGAGATCAAGCGGGTGGCGCTCGAATACGGGCTGATGTCGGCGTACACGGCGTTCGTGGCCGTCGACTCGCTGACGCGGACGGCCGGGTCGACCGGCACCTCGGTGGCCGTGCCGGTTCCGGTGCCCGACGGTGTGAAGTACGAGACGACGGTGAGTGAGTGAGGGCTGCGGGTCGATCGCCGGATGCGCGGCGAGACGGCCTGTCATTAGGCGTACGTCATCGGGCGTGGTGATGCAACGTCAAGAGGTCGACAGAACGGCGGATGCGCGGGTGCCGAGCCGTGGACGTTTGGCGGCAACGCTCCCTGACGGTCACGTCTCTGGTCGGCTCGTCCGGGGAGCCCCGGCACGGGCGACAGACATCCCGGAGCGTCTCTACAGTCCGTCACACGAGGAGAGCCATCATGGTCAGGACGACGTTCTTGTGCGGCATCTTGCCGCTCGCGCTGGCGGGTTGCACCGTGGGCGCGTACGAGCCGGTGGAGAACCACGACTCGCTGGCCAAGCAGCTTGCCGCGCCGCTGCCCAGTGACGAGGCCCTCGGCGGGGCCTCGGTCGGCGAGATCCTCGATGCGGTCGTGACGATCCCGCCTCGGGCTCGGCTGGCGGTCCTGCACTTCGGTGAGCAGGGCGCCCGCGGGTGGTGGTCGCACGAGTTCGGGCAGCTCGATCAGGATCTCGAGAAGGACCTGCTCAGGCAACTACGCTTGAGCGAGCGCGTCTCCGAGGCCGCCGCGCTGCCGGCGATGATCATTCGCGAGAAGACGACCGTGCCGAACCTCCGGTTGGCCGCGGCGCGGTATCAGGCCGACTTGCTGCTCGTCTATCGCGTGCAGAGCAGGGTGCGGGAGCGGAGCCGTCTGCTGAAACCGACGCAGATCAAGGCGAGCTGCGTGGTGGAGGCGGTGCTGTTCGATGTCCGGACGGGGCTGATCCCGCACGCCGCGACGGCCGCCGAGGAGGTGCTCGCCGAGAAGGGCGACGACGACTTCTCGATCGAGGAGAGCATGTCCAAGGCCGAGGTGCAGGCCGTTTCGACCGCGCTTCGCGAGATCGGCGAGGACGTGGTGTCGTTTCTGTTGCGGGCATCGTGAGCGGGTGGCGGCGTGCCACGATGGGGGGCATCGCCAGGCCGGGTGCGGAATGTGCGCTTCCTGCCGCCGACGCGATGCGACAGCGGGTCGTCTTTGATGATGTGTGGCTAGCGCGCGGCGAGGTCCTGCGGCACGTGTGCCGGGTCAGGCCTCGTCGTCGGCGTCGAGATCGTCGAGCCGTTTGCGAAGGTCGTCGCGCTCGCGCTTGGTGGCCTCGTAGTCGAAGACCAGGTACTTGAGCATGACGCGAAGGTCTTCGATGCCGCTACGTGCCTTCTCGGCGTTGGCCTTGATGGCCGCGTGGCGGCGCATGACCTCCTTGAGTGTCTTCATCAGAAGCGGCTGCTGCTCGCTGGGCAGCTCGCTGATCTTCTGTTTGGCCTCCTGGATGCCTTGGTTGAACTCCTGCTCTGTCATGGTCTTCCCCTCCGCGAACGGCGACCCGCGGTCGGCATGCCCGCTGGCGCGGGCGTGGGTCGGAACGGATCCGCCCACTACCTGACCCTGCTCGACCGGAAGGCACCCCCGTAGCCTTCGCGCTGCGCTCGCTGGGGTCCTGCAACTCCAACTGTCCGTATGAGATAGTACGATTCTCAGGCCTCGAGTCAAAGGACGACTCCGGGCACACGTCCGATAACGACGTTGGCATCATGGCGGGGTCCGATAAGGATCGCGGCGCGCGGTCGCGGCAAGGTGGTTGGGCCCGATACGCTATTCGCAGTGATTTCGCCGGAATCAGGCAGATTCTCGTCGCGGGTCCGGCCGGCTGCCACGTTGAACGGCGCAACGGGCGTGATAATCGATCGAGCGGCGCTGCTGCCAGTGGTCACGAAGGATGCCCAGGGCATCGGCCGGGGCCTGGACGCGGAAGCGCTCGCGGTCGGCCCAGAGGTTCAAGCGGTCGAGCGTCTCGACGGCGTCGGTGACGTCGAAGTCGACGGAGGTGCCGAAGCTCTCGTGGAGGAAGGTTTCGATCCGACGGTCGAGGTCCTGGGGCGAGCGATGGGTGTGATCGGTCTCGAGACAGAAGGTGTAGGCCAACAGGGCCTCCTTGGCCTCCTCCTGGGCGATCATGCCGACGAGCATGTGGATCACGCCGGCGTTGTTGTCGAGGTTCTGGTAGTAGAGATGCCGCGTCCGCTGGCTGTTGCGTTGGATGCGGGCCGTGCGATAGCCCATGATCGCACGGTAGGCCAGGATCGCCGAACCGGCGAGGATCACCCAGGCCATCTGCCCGGCGTAGGCGATCGCCATGGGGAGCTTGACCAGCTTGGTGGCGGTCGTGCCAACCACACCGGCCCCGCCGCCGAGCACCTTGATCCGGTCGAGCCAGCTCATCTCGACGTCGGCGTTGGGCAGGAGGGCCTCGATGTCGGTGACGGGGATCTCCTTGAAGAGCTTGAGATTCACATGCGGCTTGCCGCGGAGCCGTGAGATGACGGCCATGCGTCGGTAGACGTCCAGTTCGCGGGAGATCCCGTAGAGGGGCGCCCGCCAGGTGCGCTGCACGCGCGTCTGTTTGCCCAGGCCTCGGACCCAGATGCTCAGATGGTCGAGCTGGTCTTCATGGAGGCGGACCTTCAGGCCGAAGGTGTTGGCGATTTGGACCGCCTCGCGGATCTCCTCGGCCGAGAGGGTCTTGAAGTTGGCCTTGCCGAGCAGGTAGTCGAGCCAGTCGTTGAGGCGCTGGTAGCCCTCATCCGTACGGGCCTCGGCCACGTCGTTCAGCGGGATGGTGTCGCGGTCGGGATTGAAGGCGGCGTAATGGTTGGTCAGCTTGCGTTCGAAGGCCGAGACCTCCTGGTCGATGATCTCGTCGATCCACCCGGCGATGTTTCGGACGGCCTCGCCGGTGGTACCGAATCGCTCGGCCCGGTCGGCCAGCGCGCCGGCCAATTCGAACGACCGGACGGGGATGAACCGATCGTCGGGTCGATGGAACGCCTGGTTGGTCGTCGGGTCTTCGCTCAATTGGGCATCCGTATCGGGCATGATCGTCTTCGGCGTGCGGTGCCGTACCGCAACCCCTTTCCTCCTTCCACAGAGCGGACGCGGTTATCCCAGGCGCGAAGGCGTCTAGCCGGACGGCCCCGATTCGTCATCGAGTCCGCCCGGGCCGCGCCGAGCCGCCACGGTCAAACACCACGTTGATGCGCGGCCTCATCCCGCTGTCGGACCATGCCGCGCCGTACACCTCGGCCTGGAAGACCTGGCGATAGCATCGCCAGTCTTTGCTCTCCATTAGCGCCGGGCCGATGGGCAGGCGGGGGACGAATTTCCCCGTGACCGGATCGAAGTGACCGTCCAGGACGATCCACCGCGGCTCCTTCGAGAGGATGTGGTCGGCGACCGTCCGGAGCCGCTTCTGCCATGCCTTGCGGATGACGGCCATCGAGGCGGCGGCGGAGACGTTCTCGCCCGGTCGGCCGCGCCACAATTCGGCGACCGTCCGGTCGTTCAGGCCTAGCATATCGAGCACGGGCAGGCGCGCGAAGAACGGCATGACGCCGGCCTCGGTGACGGCCAGCAGATCGTTCGGCTCGGCCCGGGACCGCACGTACTCGGCCACCTCTTGATGCCCCTCGAGCCAGGTGCCCTTGACGTCGGTCTGGGGCAGGTACGTCCACCACGGCCGATCGTGAAGCAGCCAGGAACGCCGGCCGTGCTGGTCCAGGCCCCACGATTGGGTGAGCAGAGAGCCCGCGGCCAGCACGAGGACAGCGCCTCCCGCGACAGCCATCCGGGGCGCGATCGGTAGGCGCTCCGTCAACGAGGCTCCGGCCGAGGCGGTCAGGGCGCAGAGGAGCGGGTACACCGGCATGACGAACCGGTAGCCGGGCATGAAGTCGCCGCCGACCAGGACCACGAAGGCACCATGAGCGATCACCAGGGCCAGGGGCAGGACCGTCTCGCTTCGGCCCATCCAGCGTCCGAACCCGATGACCAGACCGAGTGCGGCCGGGACGACGACCCAGAATCCTCCGTAGAGGAAGAAGTCGAGCAGGTAGGTCGTGCCGCGCGACGTGGCCGACGGGCCGAACAGCGCCTTCACCGTGTAGGTGTTCGGCACGAGCATGCCGAAGTAGAGGTACCTCAGGCCGAGCAGCCCCGCGCACGGCAGACCCATGCCGACGAACCAATGGACGAACAGGCGGAGTCGGGTGCCGAGGAACCACCACTGCACGACGAACGCGACGACGCCCAGCATGGCCCCCTCGGGGCGGTTGGCGGCGATGAGCGCGAAGACGACGGGGCTCCAGCCGGGCCGGCCGCGGCGGCACTCACGAGTGACCAGCAGCGCGCCGATGACGATCAGCATCGCATGAAAGGCGGTCTCGAGCCCTGCCACCGACCATAGAGCCGGGAACGCCGAGGCCGCCAGCGCCGCCGCGGCGGCAAGACCCCACAGGGAAGGGCGGTCGTCCTCGTCGGCGATGACAAGCCTCGGGACGAGGGCGACCGTGACGAGGTAGGCCGCGAAGCCGACCAGCTTCATCGCCCAGACCGGCGGCATGCCGATTCGGATCAGGACCGCGTTGCAGGTCGAGAAGAGGGGGTTGCTCAGACCCTCGACACGAGGCCCGCCGGGGTTGTAGACCAGGCCGTGGCCTTCGGCCAGGTTCCGGGCATAGCGCAGGGAGATGAAGGCGTCGTCGGAGCTGACGTAGGCGTATGATAGGGCGTGGACGGCGGCGCCCAGGACGATCAAGACCATCAACGCTCGTTGCACGGCAACCATGCGGGCCCTCATGCACGTGGTCTTGTCGCGGTCGCTTCGGACCGTCTCATCGGAGGTAGCCCAGGTCCCGCAGGCGGGCGCGCCGGTCGACGTTAATCGGACCGGGCGGTCGATCGCTCGGCCCTCCCGGCTCGATCGGATTGAACGACCCCAGCCAGCCTTTCAGCCGCTGGTGCAGCCGACTGGCGTCGACGCTGTGCCTGTCTGCGAGGTCGCTTTCCTCGCCCGGCTCCGCTTGCCAGTCGTACAGCTCACGGTCGCCCTCGGACGGGACGATCAGCTTCCACCGATCGGTAACCACGGCCCGGTAGCTTACCTTCCACGGTTCGCTGTTGAAATCGGGATGGTAGGGTTTGATAAGCAGGAACGGCCAGCTCGGGGCGAGAAGGTACTCGGCGTAGGCCGTGCGGGGTGGCGTCGCGTCGTCTTCGGCCAGGGCCGCCTCCAGGGAGCGAGCGAACAGGGGCTTCGTCTGTTTGACCTGGGCGCCGACGGCCCGGAGCACCGTGGGGAAGATGTCCAAGGTCTGCACGACAGCGTCCGTCTGCTGCGGTTGCCAGGCCGGCGGATAGCGGACGATGAGCGGCACGTGGATCAGCGTGTTGTAGATGCAGTACTGATGGTCGAGCATGCCGTGATCGCCGAGGTTCTCGCCGTGATCGGACGTCAGGATGATGAGCGTGTTATCGAGGTCGGCGTGCTCGTCGAGCGTCCGCATCAGGTCGGCGAAGAAGTCGTCCAGCTCTCGGACGCGGGCGTCGTAGAGGTCGGAGAGGATGGCCATGTCGCGCGGCGAATAGATCGGCGCGCCGGCGAGCATGTAGCGATAGACGGCCTGACCGCTCTGATCGAGCTTGTAGGATCGGGCGAGGTCGTCGTCATCGACGAAGGCCCGGCGATGGGCCCGGGTGGGCTCACAGGGCCGATGGGGCTCCATGTAGTTGATGAAGAGGAAGAACGGCTTGTCGGAATCGCGATCGGCGAGCCACCGGTCGGCCAGGCGATGCGTGACGCGTCCACCGGCACGGTTGAGGTACCACCGGCCGAACCATGGGCCGAGGGGGCTGTCCTGGTAGACCACCATCCGGATGAACAGATAGAGCCAGCCGCGGGCGGTGTGCTCGAGCCGGGAGGGATCCTCGAAGCGGTCGAATCCCTGGTGGTAGTTGTTCGTCGGCGAGACGTGAGGGTTGTTCGACAGACCCAGGGTGTCGTAGTCGCGCCCCTTGAGCACCTCGGCCAGGGTGGCGAATCGTTCGGGCAGGTACGCGTCGGCCCAGGACATGCCATGCTGCGATCCGTGGAGGCCGGTGAACATCGAGGCATGCGACGGCACGGTCCAGATGCCGGGCGAGACGGCGCGCTTGAAGAGGACCGAATCGGCGGCGAAGGCGTCGATGTGCGGGCTCGTCGGCCGATCGTAGCCATAGCAGCCAAGTCGATCGACGCGGAGGGTGTCGAAGACGACGAGCACGACGTTCGGCGGCTTACGGGATGGGGTCGTCGTCGGTTGTGAAGCGGCCACCGGCCAGAAGCCCTCGGCGGCATGGACCCGCGAGCGTGACCGCCACTGGACGACGATCGACGCGATCATGAGCACGACCGCGATGCAGGCCGCGACGCGTCCGGCCTGGAAGGCCCAGCGTGCCGGCGCGGTCGCTCGCAGGCGCGAGAAGGCCCATCCGACCGCGATCGTGGCGACGAGCCAGATCAGGACGGCCCCGCCGAGGCTAGGCGTGCGTGCGGTCTGGGGCCAGAGGATCACCACGGCCAACCCGCAACCGAAGGCAGCCAGGGCCAGCGGCGTCGGTGCGAGCATGGAACGGATCACCGCGCTGAGGCGCGCCGGCAGCCAGATCGCCGCACAGATCAGCACGCAGGCGAGGGTCCATGCCACGGTGTGGCTGATGATGTGAAAGCTCGCCGCCTCGAGCCAGAGGCTGGGCGTCATGAGACCGAGCACGGGCAGCATCTGGACGAGAAGGTCGGCGAGGCCGGCTGTCGCGCCGCCGGTCACGCCCACGGCCGTGCCGACCACGAGCCAGCGAAGCCCGGACCAGTCTTGCGGCGGCGGGCGGTCGCTTTCGGGGGTGTGGTCTTGGGCTGTCGGCTGCTCGACGTCGGACATGCTCCACGGCGTCCCAGGACGTGTTCAGGGGCGACGCGGCCGATGCACCGGCCGCTCGAATGACATCTTCCTCTGGCGATCGTAACGGATTGGCGATGCCGCCTGCAACGGGAGCGGGGCCGTGCGGCCTGCATCCTGCGACTCGAACGCGAGCTTCGGTGCGTCGGGGAGCGGTCAGGCGCGCTGCTCGGCGTGCTGACGGCTCAGCGCGCGGTGGACGAGCGGGACGATGTCATCGACCTCGATGGCCTGCATGCAGATGTTGTTGTTGCAGGGCGAGTCGCGATGGTTGAAGACGTTGACGCAGGGGCTGCAGGCCAGGCCGGCCGTCACCGAATCGGCGCGCGGCGTGAGCGGGCCGTACAGCACGGGCGTCTCAGGCCCGAACAGGCAGATCACGTGGATGCCCGTCAGCGCGGCGAAGTGGGCCGGGCCGCTGTCGTTCGTGACGATCACGTCGCAGAGGTTGTACAGCACGAGCAGCTCGCGGAGGGTCGTATGACCGGCCATGCAGACCGCGCGGCGGGGGTCGATCTCGCGAGCGATCTTCTCGGCCGCGGCCTGTTCGCTGGGCGCGCCGGTGATGGCCAGCGTCAGGTCGTCGCGGTCGGCGAGGAGCCGTCTGCCGAGTGCGATGAATCGCTCGGTGGGCCAACGGCGCAGCGGCAGCAGATCGCTGGCGTTCGGGTTGAGGATCACGAGCGGGGGGCCGAGCTCGCGGCCGGCAACGTGGTTGAGGCGGCGACGGACGGTGTCGAGCTCGTCGGCGGCCGGCTCGAACGGCGGGGGGTAGTCGTCGGGCTCGGGCAGGCGCAGCTTGAGCATGGGGATCTCGCCGGCGGGCCGCTTGAGGGCCTCGACCAACGACAGGAACCCGACGCTCGTGTGGGTGTAGAAGCTGTACTGCACCTCGTGCGTCATCAGGCGTCCGCGGTAGGGGCCTTCGCTGGTGAAGCGGTGCAGGCCGACGCGCTTGGTCGCGCCGCTGAGCAGGCAGAAGATGGCCGAGGCACGGGCGAAGCCCTCCATGTCGATGGCGGTGTCGATGCCGAGCCGTCGCATGTGCCGGAACGCCCTGAGCATGTCGACGAGCATGATGGCGGGATTGTCGTCACGGACCTCGATGACGTTCTCGGGCGGCACGAGGCCCATGATGTCGGCGATCGGACGGTTGGCCTTGAAGACCGCCAGATAGACGTTGTCGCGTCCGACCATGTCGGCGGCGGCCCGGAAGGCGCGATGGGCCAGCACGGTCGAGCCCATCTCGATCAGCTTGACGAAGAGGATCTTGCGGGGCGGCTGGTGGGGATCGCCGGCCAGGCCGAGGATGCGTTTGACGTGACACCACGCGGACAGGACCGCGCAGAGCGGCCGGCCCAACATGCCATCGACCAGACGCACACGACGCGGGTTCACGGTTCGCTCCCGGTTTCGGGGATCCTACGATTCGCAGATCATAGCGGCTTGGCATGCCCATCGCGAGGGCGAGACGCCACTCAGAGCAGTGATCGTCCGTGAGCCGTGATGTTGGAGCACTGGAACAACAACGCTCCATGACAGTTCTGCCTCCGACGACGGCCCCGAAGCCGGGAAAGCGACAGATTGAAGTGCGTGGAACGACTAAGCCTTTACGGCGCTAAACTGTCTGGCTTGGGTAGGCATGCGTTTTTTGGTGTCAGACCGTTGATTGTTAGGAGCGCTTGAGCGGAATTGATAGATTCTGTTCATATTCCAGCACAGCCATAGGCCTGTTTTGGTAATCCCACGGGCGGAATCCGTCTCGAAAGGCATGAATAGCACCACGAACCCACTTTCATCCACATCCAGTCGCCCTAATGCATAGTTATGACAGAAATTTATCACGAACAAGTCTTGTGATGATCGTTCTCGATCGATATACTTCACAGAGGAGTATCTCTTGATCAGCGACGAGCGACGACAGCGACTGGTGGAGATCATTGCCGAGCGGGGGTTTGTCGACCTCGGCACGCTGGCGCGTCGGCTCGACGTGTCGGAGTCGACGGTCCGTCGCGACCTGGCCCAGCTTGACGACGAGGGCCTGATCAAGCGGACGCACGGCGGGGCTGTGTTCATCTCCGACCGGTACAGCGTGCTGAACTTTGCGGCGCGGCAGTCGTCGGCCCCGGACCAGAAGCGGCTCATCGGCAAGGCCGCGGCCGAGCTGATCGGCGATGACGAGGTGGTGCTGATCAACGGCGGGACGACGACGCAGGAGGTCGCTCGGCAGCTTCTGGGCAGGCCCATGCGGGTGGTGACGAACTCGCTGCCGATCGCCAACGTCTTCAGCGCCGCCCCGGAGATCGAGCTGACGGTCGTCGGCGGCTACCTGTATCCGAGGACGGGCGTGATGATGGGCCCGGCGGCGAAACGCTCGCTCGAATCGTTGCAGGCGAACAAGGCCATCATGGGCTGCGCGGGCGTGACCGACGAGGGCTACTTCAACGCCAACGCCCTGATGGTGGAGATCGAGCAGCAGATGATGGACTGTGCCGACGAGGTGATCATGGTGGCCGACTCGTCGAAGTTCGGCCGGTCGGCGCTGGCCCGCATCTGCGAGTTGGGTGGGATGGACTACGTGATCAGCGACGACGGACTCGACGTCGGATGGCAGGAGCGGTTGCGGTCGGCGGGCGCGAAGGTGGTGATCGCGCCGACGGCGGCCCGTCCGGCGACGTCCGCGGAGGCCAAGACATGATAGCCGCTGGCACGACGGTGAATCGTTCGGACGTCGAGCGGATCGTTCGCGAGATCGTCACTCGGAGGTTCGCGCCTCGGGTCGACGAGCCCGAGCTGGTCGTAAACATCTCGGCACGGCACATGCACATCACGCAGGAGCACCTGGAGATCCTGTTCGGGGCCGGTGCGAAGCTGTCGGTGTTGAAGGAGCTGCGGCAAGAGGGTGAGTTCGCCAGCGAGCAGACGGTGACGCTCGTGGGCCCGCGGCATCGGATGATTCCGAACCTGCGGATTCTCGGTCCGTGTCGGTCGCATACGCAGATCGAGCTGTCGTTCACGGACGCGATCGCCGTCGGCATCGATGCGCCGGTACGGATGAGCGGCAGCATCGAGGGCACGCCCGGATGCATCCTTTTGGGGCCGAAGGGGCATTTGCCTTTGGACCAGGGCGTGATCCGGGCCCAGCGGCACGTGCATCTGAACCCGGACGAGGCGGCCTCCTACGGCGTCGACAACGGCGATGCGATGCGGCTGATCGTGCACCATCCGACGTGTGGGATCACGCTCGAGGGCGTGATCGCTCGGATCAAGGAGGGCCTGCGGTGTGAGGTCCACATCGACACGGACGAAGGGAACGCGTGCGAGTTGCCGAAGGCGTCGCGCGTGGAGCTGGTCAAGGCGTAGCAAACCGAGGCGCGGCCTGGCGGCGTCTCGGATGGGATAACGGACGACTAGGAAGATGGCGGCCTTGAGCGGACGGGCCGCCGACCGATGCCCGTCGCGGCGGGCTCGGTTGAGCGTTGCCGCGATTGGCAGTGGAGGCATCTATGGCAGCTCTGGAAGCATTGGGCATGATCGAGACCCGCGGGTTCGTGGGTGCGGTCGAGGCGAGTGACGCCATGCTCAAGGCAGCCAACGTTCGGCTGATCGGTTACGACCGGGTCGGGCGTGGGTACGTCACGAGCTTCGTGAAGGGCGACGTGGCCGCGGTGAAGGCCGCCACGGACGCCGGGGCGAATGCGGCCGGCAAGGTGGGCGAGGTGGTGAGCGTCCACGTGATCCCGCGACCGCATGAGGAACTCGACAACATGTTGCCCGGCGGCAGCAAGCCCGGCGGCAGCGGCAAGGGAGGCAAGTGATGAACGACGCGATCGGCATGGTCGAGACGATGGGTTACGTCGGCCTGGTGGAAGCCTCCGACGCGATGTGCAAGGCCGCGAACGTCGAGCTGGTCCGCAGCGTGACCATCGGCGGCGGGTACGTCACAACGATCGTGCGTGGCGACGTCGGCAGCGTTCGCGCGGCCGTCGACTCCGGCTCCGAGGCCGCCAACCGCGTGGGCGAGCTGGTCAGCGCTCACGTCATCCCGCGCCCGCATGAAGGGCTGAACGGGGTGTACCTGTAGGGCTGCGCTTGGCGTGACCGGAGCGCTCGTCGACGTGCCTGCGGCATCGGCAGGTCGGCGTGAGGTCGCACGGATGCGGGTCGGCTCGGGCGTTTCGAACGACCGCATGGGACGGACGCGATGAAGATCCTCGTGTGCAACATCGGCAGCACGTCGTTCAAGTTCAAGCTGTACGCGATGGACGACGAGCAGGTGCTGGCGCGCGGCGGGTGCGAGCGCATCGGCGGCGACGGCTCGAGCTGGTCGGTGACGCTGGCCGGCGGGCACGAGGCCGGCGCGACCGAACCGCTGCCCGATCACGCCGCGGCGATCGCGGCGTGTCTGGCGGTGCTGACCGACGCGTCGGACGGGTGTCTGGCGTCGCTCGATGAGCTGTCGGCGATCGGCTACAAGGCCGTCCACGGCGGCGACATCGCCGATCCGACGCGCATCGACGAGGCGGTGCTTGCCGAGATGGAGCGGTTCAGCGACGTGGCTCCGGCGCACAACCCGGCCTACATCGCGGCGATGAAGGCCTTGGGGGCCAAGTTGCCGACCACGCCCCAGGTGGCGGCGTTCGAGACGGGGTTCCATCAGACGATTCCGCGGTCACGGCAGGTCTACGGCATCCCCTGGGATTGGACGAGCGAGCTGGGCGTGCGGCGGTACGGCTTCCACGGCGCGAGCCATCGCTACATCGCGGTGCGGTCGGCCGAGCTGCTGGGTCGCGACGATCTGCGGCTGATCTCGTGTCATCTCGGCGGCAGCAGCAGCATCAGCGCGGTCGAGGCGGGTCGGAGCGTGGCCAACAGCTTCGGCATGACGCCGCAATCGGGTCTGCCGCACAACAACCGCGTCGGCGAGTTCGACACCTACGCGTTGCTCAAGCTGCTGGACAAGACCGAGCACGACCTGCCCACGCTGCTGACGATGATGGCCAAGGGCGGCGGGCTGCTCGGGATCAGTGGGGTGAGCAACGACTTGCGCGACCTCGAGTCTGCGGCCGAGC
The DNA here is from genome assembly GCA_964622545.1 of uncultured Planctomycetales bacterium. Taxonomy (GTDB): domain Bacteria; phylum Planctomycetota; class Phycisphaerae; order UBA1845; family JAFGLZ01; genus JAFGLZ01. The sequence continues at coordinate 158,840 of CAZUQM010000007.1, forward strand.
AGGGCAACGAGCGGGCGCAACTGGCGATCGACGCGTTCGCCGAGGCCGTCCGGTCCTACATCGGCGCGTACCTGGTGGCGATGAACGGCGCGGACCTGATCGCGTTCACCGGCGGCATCGGTGAGAACGGCGTGGCGTTTCGCGAGCGGGTCTGCCGCGACCTCGATTGGTTCGGCATCGAGCTGGACGCCGGGCGGAACGAGGTTTGCGGTCAGGAGGCGACGATCAGCACGGAGGCGTCGCGCGTACGGCTGATGACGATCCCGACGAACGAGGAGCTGATCGTCGCTCGTCAGACGAAGGCGGTGTTGGAAGGCGGCGGCTGAGCAGGGCCGAAGCCGCTGAGCAGGATCACACGAAGGCAACAATCAGGTTCACAACGAACCGATCGGAGAACGAAACGATGTCACAGCAAGCGATTGGATTGATCGAGACGCGGGGGCTGGTGGCGCTGGTCGAGGCCACCGACGCGGCGCTCAAAGCGGCGAACGTGACGTACAGCCGCTGGGAGCGCGTGGGCAGCGGCCTGGTGACGGTGGTGCTCGAGGGCGACGTGGCGGCGGTCAAGGCCGCGACGGATGCGGGCAGCGCGGCGGCGTCGCGCGTCGGCGAGGTGGTCAGCGTGGACGTGATCCCGCGGCCGCACAACGAGCTCGACAAGATGTCGCCGCTCAGCAAGTAGGCGCGATCTCGACGACAGCCGAAATCGACGCGCGGGGTCGCGTGCCTCGCGGACACATGGAGGCCTGGACCATGCTAATCGGGCAGGTCAAGGGCAACGTCGTTGCGACGCAGAAGGCCGCGCAGGTCGGCGGTCAGAAGCTGCTGGTGGTCGAGACGTGCTCGGTCGACGTCGCTGAAGGTTCGGCGACGATCCAGGGCGGCGGCAAGGTGATGGTGGCCGTCGACACGGTCGGCGCGGGCGACAACGAGTACGTGCTGATCACGCAGGGCAGCAGCGCGCGGCTGACCGACTACACGGGCGATATGCCGGTCGACGCGGTGATCGTCGGCATCATCGACCGCGTCACGGTCGCGGGCGCAACGATCTACAGGGACAAGCAGTCGTGATCCTCGCGGCCGGGCGGTGCGTGCCGGTCGCGCGTGCGGACGGGGTCACGCTGGAGGGCGCGTCGGGCGGGCGCGGCCGCTGATCGAAGGGCAATGCCATGACGACAGCCATTAACGAAAGCGTGGTACGAGACGTGGTGCAGGAGGTCTTGACCCAGCTCAAGGGCGGGGCTCCGGTGGCGACGCGCGATCCGGCGGGCCGGGACGCCCCGGCGCTGCACATTGGGGCGAGTTCACCCATCACCGCCAAGCCGGCCAAGCCGGCCGCGCCTTCAACCGGTGCGAGCGCGGGCAAGTGGGGCGTCTTCGGTTGCGTCGATGAGGCCGTGGCCGCGGCCAAGGCGTCGCAGGCATGGCTCCAGGAGCAGTCGATCGCCACGCGGGCCGAGATCGTGCAGATCATCCGCGACGTCGTGCGGACGCGGGTCGAGGAGCTGGGCCGCATGGAGCTGGACGAGACGAAGATCGGCCGGCTCGATCACAAGTTCGACAAGCTCCATCTGATCATCAACCACGTCAGCGGGACGGAGTTCCTCCAGAGCGAGGCCTACAGCGGCGACATGGGCCTGACCGTCGTCGAACATGCGCCGTACGGCGTGCTGGGCGTGATCACGCCGGTGACGCACGTCATCCCGACGATGTGCTGCAACGCGCTCCAGATGATCGCGGCCGGCAACACGCTGGTGGTCAACCCGCATCCGTCGGGCATCCGGACGGCCGTCTACATCACGCGGCTGTGGAACCAGGCCATCCACGAGAAGCTCGGCATCGACAACCTGATCTGCGTGATGGAGAAGCCGACGCTCGAGACGGCCGAGGCGATCTTCACGCATCCGGACATCGCGATGCTGTGCGTGACGGGCGGCGCCGGCGTGGCCAATGCCGCGATGGCGAGTCGCAAGAAGGCGGTGGTGGCCGGGCCGGGCAATCCGCCGGTGGTGGTCGACGAGACGGCCGACATTGATCGCGCCGCGGCGAAGATCATCCAGGGCGCGGCCTACGACAACAACCTGCTCTGCGTGGCCGAGAAGCAGGTCTTCGCCGTGTCGAGCATCTTCGACCAGCTCATGGACGCGATGAGCCGTCACGGCGGCCATCGCCTGACGCGTGAGCAGATGGACGCGATGGGCAGCACGTGCTTCGTGCAGCAGAACGGGCACCTCGTCTTGAACCGCGACGTGGTCGGCAAGGACCCGCAGACCCTGGCCAAGATGATCGGCCTGGACGTGCCGGCCGGCACGCAGATGCTCTACGGCGAGACGGACAAGGGCCACGTGCTGGTCCAGCACGAGCAGATGACTACGGTGATCCCGCTGGTGCGGTGCTCGTGCGTGGACGAGGCGATCGCGCTGGCCAAGGAGTCGGAGCACGGCTTCGGTCACACGTGCATCATGCACAGCATGAACGTGGCGAACCTGACGAAGATGGGCCGCGAAATGAACACCACGCTGTTCTTCAAGAACGGCGCGACGAACGAGGGCGAGGGCTTCGTGAGCTACAGCATCGCCACGCCGACGGGCGAGGGCCCGACGAGCCCACTGACGTTCACGCGCGTGCGGCGGTGCATCATGGTCGAACACCTGCGGATCATCTGATCGCAGTGAGGGGATGTTCGTGAGGGAAGGTCGAGAGGAATATCGCCGGGTGGCCACGGCTTGAGGCCGTGGGGAACACGCATCTGCGATGGAATTCGTGCACGCCAGCTCTGACGAGATGGGCCACCCGGGAGAGCGTAAGCGATGCACTGGCGTGCCGCTGCTCTGTGAGCCGTGGGAATGAAGTAAAGGCGACGCAAAGGAAGATCGGACGGACCACCCCATGTACCTGGCCAAGGTGATCGGCAACGCGACATCGACGATCAAGCACCGCTCGCTGACGAGCTGGCGGATGCTGATCGTCGCTCCGATCCAGGCCGAGCGGCTCGATCCGCTGTTGGCGATCGATTCGCTGGGGGCGGGCGTGGGCGACATGGTGGTCATCAGCAACGACGGGCGCGGGGCGCGGGAGCTGGTCGGCGACAAGCAATCGCCCGCGCGGTGGACGGTGTTGGGCATCGTGGACGACGCATCGCAGACGAGGATGGCGACCTGAGGCGGCGATGGCACGGGACCTGATCACGGCGAACATGCTGGACCGGATGGCGGCCGCGGGCCAGGTCATCGTCGTGCCGCGTGACGCGCTCGTGACCCCGGCGGCCCAGGACTGGCTCCGTCACACGTCGGTCCCGGTGACGTATCAGGACGAGCAGGCCGGCGTGGAGGCGAGCTACGGCATCGCGGCGGAGTTCGGCCAGCCGATGCTCCGCTCGACCGCGGCGGCGATCGAGGACGTGGCCGGTCCGTACCGCCGGTTCGAGATGCCACGCAGCATGGGGCGTGAGTCGATCGCGGCGGCCGTGGAGTTGTGCGGCGCGATCGCGCTGGGCGAGATCGATCGGGGCATCGTGATGCACGCCCACCCCGGCACGATCTGCATCCTGGCCAACAAGCTGCCCGCGGTGCGGGCGATGGTCGGGACGTGTTGGCGGTCGACCGAGGCGGCGTGTCAGGCGGTGGGGCTGAACGTGCTGGTCTTGCAGCCGGGCGCTCAGTCGTATCACGAGATCAAGCAGATCGCGGGCAAGTTCCTCCGGGCCGAGCGGCAGACGTTACCGGCGATCGAGGCGGCCCTGGCCGCGGCGGAAAGGAAACGGCTCGGTGCGGATCGGTAAGGTCATCGGTCAGGTTACGCTCAACCGGCGGTCCGAGAAGCTCAAGGGCGCGCGGTTGATGGTCGTCAAGCCTTACACGATGGAGGTGCTGGGCGGCGCCCCGGCCGAGAGCAACGCTGAGACGATCATCGTCTACGACGAATTGGGCGCGACCAACGGCGACATCGTCGGCTTCAGTGAGGGTCGCGAGGGGGCCATGCCGTTCGTGCCCGACAAGGTGCCGGTGGATGCGTATCTGGCGTGCATCTTGGACGACGTGAACGTGCTGGCGCAGGTCAGCGGATCAGCAGCACAAAGGACGGAGCGGTGACGATGCAGAACGAATATCAGATCAAGCAAGAGATCTGCGAGATCGGTCGGCGGATCTACGCCAAGGGCTTCGCGGCCGCCAACGACGGCAACATCACCGTCAAGATCGGCGACGACCGCGTCCTGTGCACGCCGACGATGGCCAGCAAGGGGTTCCTGAAGCCCGACGACATCTGCACGGTCGACATGCAGGGCAACCAGATCGCGGGGCGCAAGAAACGCACGAGCGAGATCCTGCTGCATCTCGAGTTGTTCCGCGAAGACCCGACGATGATGGCCGTCGTGCATTGTCACCCGCCGTATGCGACGGCCTTCAGCATCGCCGGCGAGGAGATCCCGTCGTGCATCCTGCCCGAGGTGGAAATCTTCCTCGGCATCGTACCGACGGCCGTCTATGAGAACCCCGGCTCGCAGCAATTCGCCGACACGATCCGGCCGTTCATCGGCAGGGCCAACACCGTCGTGCTGAAGAATCACGGCACGATCAGTTGGGGCCGCACGCTCGAGGAGGCCTACTTCCGGACGGAGATCCTCGACGCTTACTGCCGTATGCTTTATCTGGCCAAGGGGCTGGGCCGCGTGGAACGGATCAGCGAGGAGCACGTTCGCGGGCTGCTCGATCTCAAGGAGCAACTGGGCTACACCGACGACGTTCGCAAGAAGTACGAGAACGCCGATCTGTGCGCGAACACCGACTTCGGCCGGGGCTACAACGGCGGAGCGGGCAACACGGGCTCCGGCGGCGCGCCCCAGCAGGTCGTGACGGGCACGACGCCGCAGCCGCCGACGACGGTGCCAGGCGGCGGGTCCCGCACGGGCAACGGCTCGTCGGGCGACCTCGACGCGCTGGTCAAGACGATCACGGACGAGGTGATGGCCGTGCTGAAATAGGATGTGACACCACCGCGACATGGTGTCCGGTGGGGACTGTCGTGTGGGAGGCAGACCGTGCAGAAGACACTCGAGACGAAGCTGGCGAAGATCAAGGCCGACCCGTCGAGCCAGGAATTCATCATCGCCGACGCGAAGGACCCGGACATGGCCTACGGCATCGCCGCGCCCGGCCGCTCGCCTGAGCACTACGCCCAGGAGGGCACGTTCCGCAGCCTGGAGGAGTTTCGCCAGTGCATCCGCGACGTGGTCAAGCAGGGGCTGGTCGACATCATGCTCATGTCGGCGCACACGAACAGCATCCTGACCATCCAAGAGCGGCTGTTCGACAGCTCACACGTCACGCCGGCGGCACGGTGCAACGACACGACCGACATCCATTTCGTCCGCAACGGGGCCTACGGCACGCAGCCGTCACTGCCGTTCCGCACGGCCACGCTCGACCACATCCAGTGCGGTCACATCGATTGCGACGTGTCGGAGCGGAACCTCGGCGCCGACCTGGGCCTGTACAGCGTGACGTTCAACAACGACGCCGAGCTGGACCGCGCGACGATCGCCGCGTACCGCGACTTTCGCATCGAGGCCGAGCGTCGGATGTTCCGGCACTTCCTGGAGGTGTTCGACCCGAACGCGCCGGCGAACCCGCTCGGCACCGAGAAGCTTGGGGCGTTCGTGAACGACTCGATCATCCGGACGCTGGCGGGTGTGGCCGAAGCGGCCCGGCCGTTGTTCCTGAAGATGGTCTATCACGGCCCGCGGTTCACCGAGGAGCTGGCCCACTACGACCCGACGCTCGTGATCGGCATCCTGGGTGGCTCGAGCGGCACGACGTACGACGCGTTCAAGCTGATCGGCGAGGCGCAGAAGTACGGGGCCCGGGTGGCGCTGTTCGGCCGGAAGATCAACAACGCCGAAAACCAGCTCGCCTTCGTGCAGATGCTGCGGCGGATCGTCGACGGGCAGCTCACGCCGGAGGACGCGGTGCGGGCCTACCACGGCGTGCTTCAGGGCTTGGGCATCCAGCCGTACCGCTCGCTCGAGGACGATATGCAGCTCACGAACCCGACGATGAGCTATGCTGCGCCGGCCTCGGTGACCAAGCAGGTCAGCATGGCCAGAGCAGGACAGACGCGAACGAGCGTGATCGCGAATCCTTCGGCCGCTGCGACGCCGAGCAACAACGGCAAGCCGGACTTCGCGAGCATGACCAAGGAGCAGCGGCTGGCGTATCACAAGCAGCGCTTGGCCGGCATCGGGTAGCGTGGGAGCTGAGATGCTCACTGGCAGACAAGCTGCCAGTGGCACCCGGCACCGTTGATCCGCGCAGTGCACTTCCAGCAGAACAGTGGTGCGAGTTGGAGACGCGACCGTAAGGGAGCGTTGCTGTTGCATCGCTTTGGCTCGGAAGACGCCGCACCTCCTTAGAGCGTTCGTCCACTCGATAAGGAGCCGCGCTCCCATGCAACGGACGGACCCATCCGTTAAGCTGATCGTCTTCGACCTGGACGACACGCTCACGTCCGAGTGGCAGCACGCGCTGAGCGGTTACCGGGCGGTGGCCGAGTCCTTGGGCGACGAGCTCGGCCCGCCGTTCGATCTCGTCGATCGGATGGTCCATCACTACCGCACCGGCGACCGGACTCGGGTCTTCAACGCCCTGCTCGAGGATCTGGGCCGGGCCGACGCCGATGCGCTCGTGCCGCGGATGGTCGAGATCTACCGCACGCATCAGGCCGACATCGAGCTGTTCGGCGACGCCGACGCGGCGCTGACGCGCTTGAGGCCCCACTACCAGCTCGGCGTGCTCAGCGACGGCCCCGTGGAGAAGCAAGAGGCCAAGGTCGATCGGCTGGGCCTGCGGCAGCGCGTGGACCATGTCGTGCTGACCGGCCAATGGGGCGAGGCCTATTCCAAGCCGCATGAACGCGGGTATCGGTGGCTGGAGGAGACCAGCGGCGCGAGCGGTCGGCAGTGCGTCTATGTCGGCAACGACGTGGCGAAGGACTTCGTCGCACCGAACCGTCTCGGCTGGCGGAGCGTGATGATTGATCGGCCTGAGAACCTCATGCGCCACCACAAGCCCGCGCCCGGCGGCGAGCCGCAGCACACGATCACGACGTTGGACGCGTTGGATGGGTTGCTGACGTGAGGGGCCCCGACGGACACCGCAGATCCGAGGCCTTTCCTACCCGGCGATGTAGTGCCGAAGCATCTCGGTGATGCCCCAGGCCACGAGCCCACAGACCACTCCCAGCACGAAGCTGATGCTCAGCTCCTTCCTCCGAAGAGAGCGCCCCTTACGCCGGGCTCAGTCCACATGGGGGTTGAGGTCGGAAACCTCCTCCAGGCGGACGCACTTCTCGAAGACCCCGTACCAACGCTCGAAGGCCTCTACAGGGCCGCGCTCGTCGTCGCTCTCCACCCCCTCGTTACGGCGAGCTTCCATGGCCTCGGCTCGGATTTCGCTGAAAAGGGCTCGAAGCTCCCGTTGTCGATCAGGCTCGTATCGATTCTCCGGAGTTCCCTGTACTCGTCCGACACCCATTTCGTACCATGCCGTGGCGGGCAAGTACGGCTTCTACTTCCATGTCCGCAACGGCTCGATCAAGATGGGCGTCCACGGCGGGCCCTGGACCGTGCCGGGCAAGTTCGGCGCCCGCGCGGCCAAGCTGACGGACCACCTCGACGAGCGTCACTATGGCGTGAAGCTTCCACCGGAGGAGCGACTCCGCATCACGACCTGGCTCGACTGCAACTCGGAGTTCTACGGCGCGTACGAACGCACCGAGGCCCAAGCCCGAGGCGAGGCCATTACGCCGTCACTAGATTGAGACGACCAGCGATGGGCTCCAGAGCGGATGAGGCGTCGCGGTCGATCCTCGGACCCGGACGGCCCACCCGGGCTTGCATCCGAAGCGATACGCCCTCCCGACCTGAACGCCTTACGGCGAAACTGGTTGTATTGGGCCAAGACGTCCCCATTACGGTGAGCTTGCAGGCTGCTCAAGGTAACCGAATCGCTGGAGCCATTCCCCCATGATGGTATTCAGCTGACAGATTTCATCCTCGGAAAACGCCTCGCGGAACTTGGCGTTCATGTCGACGAACCTCGACGAGAGATCGAGACTCGACACGAGATTCGGATCGGGCTCCATTTCGCAGAGCTCAAGGATCTCCCCAAGATGCGTGGCGGGCTCGGAGACGTAATCTTCATAGCGAACGAGGAGGAACTGATCCGGTCCGAGCTGAGACCGCTCTTGCTCAGCGATGTCCATGATCGTCCGCCACTGCATCGCCGCTAGCGCCATCGGAGATCGTCCGTACCGATCCCACTCCTCCTCCCAGTTCTCCGGCAGTCCGCCCGACCAGCGGGGACGTTCATAACTGCCACCGCGTTTCCAGAAGCCGACGTTCAAGAGGGAGTTCACGACCGCCCTCCCATCCCGGACGATATGTAGAAAGACGGCGTCGGGAAAGATGCTCCTAAGGAAGGTCATGCGTGTGGGACCCGTGATCTTGCCCAGGAACCGCCGCTTGCCTTGAAGCCGCAGCGCACGGGATGCTGCCTTCTGGAAACGCTCTTTCTCCGTCTCCGCGGCATGCGTATCGACCAAGTAGCTCCTGTTGAAGTCCACTTCAAAGCAGCGGCGGGCAAGCCCCCAAGGCTCATCGGGTCTCAGCTTGAGCTGACTGAGGAATTCCTGTCCCTGCTTGTATTGACGCTTCTCCCCTCGGATCACTCTGCCCAGCAGCGGGAGGTTCTCCCATCGTACGAAGATGTCCACGAAGGCGTAACGCGGGCGCATCCCTGAGTAGTTCGTGAACCACCCGAAGTCCTTGTGCCTGGCCAATGTCTCGTAGATCACCGAACTGCCGTTCCGTCCTGATCCGACGATGAAGACAGGCTTTTCCAGTGCCATTGCGCCGCTCCCACTTCAAACCCCTCTCGGCAGGATGCTGAACGAGCAAACGTTCATAGCCTAATTCGTACCGACACGTCGTGCAACCTGCCGCCTTGTGGGCCAAAGACCACCGACCCGTCCACCTGGCCTTCGAGACAAGAGCGACAACGGCCCTGGGATGCATCCGTGCTCACGGACGGGTACATGCGATATACTGAACACAGCCAAGGCATGATTGAGCGCCCATGCAGGTATGGAACACGCAAGGAAAGACTACTGTGTCTCCGTCAAGATTGACAGGAGCAGAGCCGGGATGTCCCGGATGACCTTGCCGGGCTACGCCGCCGGGCAGTTCAGTGCGGACTATACTGCCCCCCCCGCCGCTTACGCCGAGGAGATTCTCGGCAACTTCCGCGCCGACCAGGGCTTTCGTGGAGCGCGGAGTGAAGTCTTGAGGCGGTCCAGGCCCTCTGGAGGCCACTTCGCAGGAGCCGAAGCCCGGTCGGCGCGGACCGCTCCCCGGGGGCATGCATCGCGGGGAACACGGAATAGAGCGTCGGGCCTCATGACGGCACGGGCGCTCGGGGCAGCAGCGCCGCGAGTCGGCGAATCCGCTGCAGGATCGCGGCGAAGAGCTACCGGGACACCGCCACCTCGGCCATCTGGAACACCACGTACCGGGAGTGTGCTACCACCTTCGCACCAATCTTGATGAGCTTCTCCCGGAGCGTCGTCAGCGACCAGTGCTTCACCCCGTTCGGCAGCGCCAGCCGGCGCAGGAAGTTGCCCCGGTGTAGGCCAAGGGCCCACTCATGACCTGCGTTCCTTTCCTACGAAGGATCGTATGGAAGCGTAGCCTGTTGCGTGAGGCCTGCCAAGACGAAGACTCACCAGACTATCCATCGGCAACAGGGAGCATGGGGCTTCACCAGGCAATCCAGGTCTTGGGGGACGAGGGTTTCTGCGGAAAGGCGTGGGCCGTCTTAGTGAGGAACCCCCCCCTCTCACGGCCCGATCAGCTCCGCGCGGCGCCTGAGGTTCTCGGCCCGCATCTCGAGCTGGCGGAACGCCTGGGTGTATCCGCCGAGATCGCTGTCGGCCATTCGCTCGGCCGTGATCGTCTGGCGGATGCGGTCGAGCATGCTCGGTAGGGTCGCGAGCTTCTCGCGTTGTTGCGGATCCAGTTGGCCCGCTCGCTTGGCCTGCTCGACCTCGGACACGGTCAACTCGCGCAAGGCCACGGGCACCTCGAGCGCCCGCAGCAGCGCCCGCCACCAGAGGTCGGTCCGCCGCTTGGTCCGTCGCCAGAGGGCCATGAAGCCCTTGCTCGCGGCCGAGAAGTGCTCGCGGGCCGCGTCGATCCTTCCGGCCTCGGTGGCCTGCTGCCCGAGGCGGTAGTGGCTCTCGGCCAGGCCGTACACCGTCGGGCCGTGGTTGGCCTTGTCGTCGGCCGACTGCTTTCGGTTCGTTTCGTAGCACTGCTGGAACAGCTCGAGCGCCTGCTGGTTCCGGCCGGCATCGAGGCACGCCTGGGCGTACTGCACGCCGATGCTGAAGACCTCGCCCGGTTTGAGCTGGCTGCGGTTGTCGATCGCCCACTGGTGCAGCCACTTGGCCAGCTCGACGGCCTCGCCGGCGGCCTTTCGGGCGGCCTCGGGCTGGTTGCGCTGCCGGGCGCGCTCGACCTCGCGCTGCATCGACGCCAGCAGGGCGCTGAGCGTCGCGCCGGCGTTCTCAGGGTCGCGCTTGACGTAATCGGGGATGAGCTGCCGCGCCTGGTCGAGCCGATCGAGCCCCTGGAGTGCGACGATCTTCAACCGCATTGCCCGGCCGATCAGGCCGCGGTACGAGCCGAAGCGCGACTCGAACCCGTCGAGGATCTTCAGCGTCTGCTCGTAGTCGGGCGGCCCCGCGCCGGGGTCGTTGGCCACCTGCGCGGCCATGAGGAGGGCATCGCCGGCCGACTGCTCGAGCTCGCGGCGGCGGTCCTCGGCCTCGACGCCCTCGAGCCCCTTGGTGATGAGCGACGCGCAGGAACGCGCTTCGAGGATGAGCTCGGCCGCCTGCCGGCGGACCTTCTGCTCGTCGGCGTCCTTGCGACCGGCGGCGGCCTCGAGCAGACGCATGAGGCCGTTCACGCGGTAGTAGCGTGCGTCCAGGTAGTTCTCGTGCGACGGCTCGACCTGGGCGTACTGCTCGGCGGCCCGGGCCGTCTTGCCGGCCAGCTCCAGCGTGTTGGCCAGATAGAACCGCCAGTACCGGGCCTCGGGCGTGTCACCGAATCGTTGGGTCAGGGCCTCGAGCGCGGCGATGAAGGCGTTGCGGACCTCGGGGCGGTCGCTGTTGGCGGGGTCTCGGTTCATCTCGGCGGCGATCTGAACGGCGTAGAGGGCCGCGTCCTTGGCCCGCTCGAACGAGGGATGGGCGTCGACCAGGCTCGTGAACGTCTCGACGGCCTTGAGGCTGCCGCCCTGCTGGAAGTGGCAAACGCCGAGGTTGAACATCGCCTCGGGATGGAGCTGTTTGGCCAGCTTGGACGTGTCGGCGAGCAGGAGCTCGCACGTGGCGATCGCCCTGCCGAGGATGTCGTTGCGTCGCCCACGGAGTTGGTCAAGCTGCTTGGCCTGGGCGCCGGACGGTTTCTCGCCCCCCTGCCGGGTGAGCTGGTCGATCTTCTGCTGGACGCTCGCCGCGTCGGTGAGCAGGCCGGCGATGAGCACGCTCTGGTCGAACGGGCCGAGCTTCTTCGGATCGGGGTCCTTACCGAGCAGCGGGTAGAGCGAGGCGTAGATCTGGGCCTTGGCGCGTGGACGTCGGTTGGCCAGGGCGATAAGGGGCTGGCGCGAGCGGGCCATCAGGGCGTCGTGCTTGGCGCGATCCTTGGTCTTGAGCGCCTCCTCGGCCTGCTTGCGATAGATCGAGCCCTCGAGCAAGGCCGCGGCCAGCTCGATCGACAGCGATTGCGGCTCGTCGGCGAGCCCCTTCTGGATCGACTCGATCGACGTCAGGGCCTTGTCGTACTGCCCCGCGTCGCGGAGCACCTTGACCCGCTCCATGCGTCCGAGGTGCGCGACCCACTGCAGGCTCCGCCGTTCGGCCGGGTCGGTCAGGCCTTCGACGGTCTTGACGGCCTGACTGAGGGCCTGCATCGCCTGCTCGGCCTTGCCCGCGAGGCGGTAGGTCATGCCGAGCAAGAGCAGGGATTGGCACTGGACGCCGGACTCCTTGTGGGCGGTCTCGATCCATTCCTTCTTCTCGACGGTGAAGTAGGTGATGATGCCCTCGAGCATCTTGCTGCGCTGCTCGCCGGGCGGGGTGGCCAGGGCCCGGTAGAAGCGCGCCCAGCTTGCGAAGTACCGCGACTGGAGCTCGAGTGTGCGGTAGCGCTGGATCTCGCCGGCGTTCTGGAGCTTGCGCAGCTCCGCCTCGCCGAGGGTCTGGAGCTTCTGGTTCCACTGGTCGATCTCGCGGAGCAGGCCGTCGAAGGCCTCGGTGGCCTGTCTGGTGATGGCCAGGAGCTGCCGGCGGTCGTCCTTGGAGCCGCCTCGGAAGAGGATGTTGTTGTAGTAGGGCTCGGCGCGTTTGTAGATGAGGTCCTTGCCGAGCTGGAGCCGCCAGTCCATGACGCGCGGGTCGTCGGGGTGCTCCTCGATGGCGCGGGCGAGCAGCTCGATGGCGCGGTCGAGGGCGGCGAGGCACTCGGCGTCGTCCCGCGACTTGTCGCGATAGATCAGCAGTTCCCGCTGCCGCTGGTAGATGAGCTTCTCGGCGGGGCCCTCGGGCGGGCACTGCTCGATGTAGGCGTCGAGGAGGGTGGTCATGCCGCGCTGGAGGAGCTCGTCACGGAGCCTGGCCGGGTCGAGGAGCTTGTCCTCGGGTTGGGGGGATCGGCCCTCGCCGGCCGCGATCAGCGTGGTCAGCAGCGGCAGGACAAGCAGACATCGGCGATCCAGCGACATGGCAGCAGGCCTCACTTCGTCCCGAAAGAGATATTCTTGAACTTGGCGATCAGTGCGGCGTTGAAGGCGTTGACGAGATGGTCCCATCGCACGTTGCCGTCGGCGACGACGATGACCTGGCTCTCGGCGGTGAAGGCCGGGCTCTCCCGCAGGGCGGCCAGCACGTCGGCCAGCTCGCGGTAGCTCGCGGGCTGTTGAGCCCGTTGCTCGATGCGGATGGTATAGTCCTTATCGCCGCTGCCGTACTGCCTCAGGATGACGCGGATGGGCGAGGTGGGCAGCTCGTCGGCGGCGGCCACGCCGTGATGCTTGGGCAGCCGGCTGGGCAGCAGGCCTTCCGGCTGATTGAAGTTGCCCGTGCAGAGGAAGAAGATCAGCAGGTTGAAGACGACGTCGATCATGGGCGTAAGGTTGGGCTGGTCGACGGTGCGCGGCCCGCGGCGTCGGGTACGTTCGGCCCGCGGCTCGAGGGGCTCGGGCTTGCGGGCGGCGCGATCGCCGAACGTGGGGGAGGCGGGTTTGGAGGCCGCGTCGGACATCTAGAGCCCCTCCTGCGGCAGACCGTTGCCGCGACGCGTGACCTCGGCGGCCATGTTGACGTTCTCCAGGCCGGCCTGGGCGACCGCCTCCAGCACGGGGCGGACATACTGGTACTGCACGTCGCGGTCGGCGCGGACGATGACCTGGAGCTCCTCGCCCTCGGCCTCGGCGGCGAGCCGGCTCTCTTCGGCGATGCTGCGGACGACGTCCATGTTCTCGGCCAGGCGGGATCCGACCTTGTACCGCCGCACGCCGCCCTCGCCGTCGTGCACCAGCGTGATCGTCAGCTTGTGGGGGTACTTCCTCTCGCGAGCGACGCTGTCGGTCGGTCGGGGCACGTGGATGGGGTCGGTCTCGCTCTGGGTGATCTGCGAGACGAGCATGAAGAAGATGATGAGCAGGAACGTCACGTCGATCATCGGCGTGAGGTTGACCTCGACGGGTTCTGGTTCGTAGCGGCGTGCCACGGGGCGCTCCGGTCGTTGGGTGCTCGTCGGTCGCTTACTTCTTGCTCGCGGGTCTGAGCGAGGCGATCAGCTCTTCGGCCTGGGAAACGGTCTCATCGGTCAGCCGGTCGACCCGGCCGCGGAAGATGGCGAAGGCCGCCAGGGCCGGGATCGCCACGAGCAGGCCCCAGAACGTCGTGCCCAGGGCGTACATGATGCCGGCGGCGAGCTGGGCCGCGTCGGTCACGCCGCCCTTCTGCACGATGACGACGAGGGCCCAGAAGGCCAGGATCATGCCCGTGACCGTGCCGAACAGGCCGATCATCGGCGAGATGTTGCCGATGATGTTGAGCAGCTCGACGCGGCGCATGATGCGGATCGACTGCTCCTCGGCCGTCTCCTCGATGGCGCGTTTCATGGCCGCGAAGCCGTTCGAGGCCTGATGCAGGGCCGAGCTGAGCAAGGCGCCCAGCATGGTGACGTCCTGGTCGGCGAACTCGATGGCCTCGCGGTACTGCTTGGCCTGGAGGAACTCCTCGATCTGCTGGCGGGTCTCGTCGGGGGCGATGTTCTTCCTTCGGATGACGAGCGCGTAGCGGATGATGAGCGCCAGGGTGATGATCGACAGGGGGATTTGGATGAACCAGCAGATCGGCCCGGCGTTGACGACGAAGACGTGCAGATAGCTGAAGTCCTCGCTGGGCGCGGTCGGCGGGGCCGTGTCCTGGGCCCGGGCCACGCTGGCCAGACACCCCACCATCGCCAACACGATCAGTCCACGTCGCAACGTCGGTGTGTGCATGTCATCTCCCCGCAACGGTCGCGGCAGGTCGTGTGCGTCGTGCCGCACGCGCTTGACCAGAGTCCCACGTATCCGCCATTCACGGTGTCGCGCCGGGCTTGACGTCTAACCGCTCCAAGGCGTCGGTGGCCTGTTTCTCCCACGTCGCCTGATTTCGCCCGACGGCGTATTCCTTGCACTCCCGGTAGAGAGTGATAGCGAGCTTGGTCTGTCCGATCTCCTCGTGGACCCGGCCGGCGAGATAGAGACACTCGATCATGGCCGGGTTCTCGGGAAAGAAGGTCACGACGCGCATCGCGGCCAGCCCGGCGGAGACGCGATGCCGCGTGGCCGCGTCGGTCCGGCCCGCCTTCTCGAGCTCGGCGGCCCGTCCGAGATGGCATGTGGCCTTCAGCGTCAGCAGGCCGGGCAAGTAGCGTTGGGCGCTCGCCTGGCTGACGGCGGCGACGGCGCGATTGATCGCGGGGAGGGCTTCCTCGTACCGGCCGGTCTGGGCCAGACGGCTGGCCTGGCTCCGCAGGATGGCCACGTTGCCCGCGCGATCGGGCTGGGCGCGCTCCGGGCGCGTCTCGCGGTCGGGTCCGGGCTCCGGCTTCTCGGCGGTCTTTTCGGCCAGGGCCTGCTTGGCGGCCTCGGCCCGTGGATCGCCCTCGATCTTCCAAAGGGCGAGCTGGAGCTCCTTGGCCGACCGGGCGGCGGCCGGCTGAAGCTCCCTCTTGAGCACGGCGGTCAGCCGCGTCAGGGCCTGCTTGTTGACCTGCGATCCCTTGGCGCCCAGCGTGACGGGCGGGCGGGCGACGGCGTGGACGGGCCAGACCTCGAGCAGCTTCACCCATGAGGCGACGGCCTGGGCGAACTGGCCGGTCTCATCGTGGCACACGACCAGCCGGGCGTGGGCGAAGGGGGCGATCCAGTCGGGATCGTCCACGTCGACGAGCGATTGGTAGGCCTTGGCGGCCTCGGGGAATTGGCCTTCGGCGTAGAGGTTCTCGGCCAGGTTGAGCTCGTCCTGGCCCTCGACCTGGATCCGGGTGACCTCGGTCAGCGGCTTGAGGACGGCCCCGCCCATACGACCGAGGAACACCAGATGACCGGCGCGGTAGCCGCGGACCTTGACCGAGCCATAGCGGAGCGGCTTGCGACCGGCGGTGGCGACCCAGACGTCGTCGGCCCGCAAGGGCGCGGCGACGAGCAAGCCGGCCGCGACGGCCACGAGCGTTGTTGGCAAGCGTCTTGGGTTGGTCCTTCGCCGGTTCTCGGGCATCACTCCACCAGGTCGTCCTCGCTGACGTGTTTATACCGTCCGCCGTGTTCGCTGGCGATCTGTTTGAGCAACTCCTCGCCCGGCTTGAAGACGAACGAGAAGGTGTTGATCTTGATCTTCTTGTCCTTGTTGAGCCGCCGCAAGCGGTCGAGGATGGCGGGCTCGAACTCGCCGTCGGTCATGAAGTAGATCAGCTCGGGCTTGTATTTGAACGCCCGCTCCAGGGCGGGTCCGGGATCGGTCCGTCCGCCGGCCACCACCGAGTCGAGATAGGTAAAGGCCTTCTGTTTGTTGGCGTCGGTGGCGTAGACGAGCTTCTTGGCGTCCATCTCCTGCGGCTTGCCTTCGCTGAAGAAGATGACGTGGAACTGCTGTTGCGGCACGAGGCTCCGGATGCTCCGCTTGAGCTCCTCGCGGAGGAAGTCGAAGGTCTCGATCAGCGAGCCCGACCGGTCGATGACGTAGCAGATCTTGTAGGCGTTGCCGCCGGAGCCGTAGAACGAGGCCCGCGGGCCCTCGCCGTCGCCGGCGCTAAGGCCGTAGGCCGAGGGTCCGCCGCCGCCGCCGGCCCCGATGCCGATGATCTTCAGGCCGGTCTGCTTGTCGCTGGCGACGTCGGCCAGCATGTTCTTGGTGGCCTGCTTTTTGTACGTATGCTTCTTCGTCTGCCGTCGGGACTGGGTCTGCTCGAGGTCGACCTGGTCCTGCTGCGGGTCGATCATGCCGCCCGGGTTTTCGGCCAGCCTGGCGTCGGGGATGATGATCCGCTCGGGCTCTTCCTGGGTCAGCGACTGGCTCATCGCATAGAGGAAGAAGAGGATCACGAAGATGCCGACGTGAAAGGCCACCGACACGCCCCAGGGCATGCCGAGGGTCAAGACCTTGACGGCGCGGTCGGACATCTGGCCCTCATCGGCCAGGGCCTCGATGACATCGGCCGAGTCGGCGGGCGATACCTCGTTGTGCGTGGGATCGGTGGACACGGACTCCTCACAAGCGACACCCCGCGGGACGTTGTCGTCGGGTCGCCGGCGATGAGGCCCCGACGACGGCGCGAGGCGAGACAACAGGTCCTTGGCTGTGTCACGGCTATTCTACTATCTGACCGACTCGGTTGGCCACCGTTCCCAGGGGATGACGCTCCTGACGCGGGTCGTGCGCCGCGCGGCAGGAATCCCACGGCTGGGGCGACGGCGATCGTCTTACGCCTCGGCCCCGGGGTCTTCCACCTGAAAGCCCCAGACCGTCAGGGCCTGTCGGACGGACTCGTCGGCGTCGACCAGGTGCACGCGGGTGTTGGTGAACTCGCGACGGACGGGATACTCCTTGCGGAGCCGATCGAAGACGGCCGGCCGCTCGCCGGCGGGCGTATCGACGAGGGCCCGCATGCGTCGGTCGTCGGCCTCGATGTCGTAGACCCGCCAGACCACCTCGCGCAGGACGGCCCTGTCGGACTTGGCGGTGCCGTAGACCGTCACCTCCGGCACGGGCGGTTCGGGGAGGTTGTCGGCCGGATCCCACGTCGCGTCGAGCTCCAGGTGGCGGCAGGCCGCGTCGAAGAGCATCTTCGTGCCCGCGACCTTGCCGTCGAAGCTGTAGCCGGCGATGTGGGGCGTGCCGAGGGCGACCTTGGACAGCAGGTCGACGTCGATGTCCGGCTCGCTCTCCCACACGTCGAGGCAGGCCGCTCGGGGCGTCCCGGTCTGCAAGCTCTCGCTGAGGGCGTGGTTGTCGACGGCGGGTCCGCGGCCGCTGTTCATCAGCAGCGAGCCCGGCCGCATCGACCGAATCCGCTCGGCGTTCATCAGGTGCACGGTCTTGTCGATGCCCTCACGGATCAGCGGCGTGTGGAGGGTGATCACGTCGGCCTCGGCGCAGATCGTATCGAGGTCGACGAAGGCGTCGGGGCCCTCGGCGCGGGCGCGGGGCGGGTCGTTCTGGAGCACGCGCATGCCCATGGCCTCGGCGTTGCGGACGACGAGTCGGCCGATGTTGCCCACGCCCACCACGCCGATCGTCCGGCCCGACCAGTCGAGGCCCAACCGCCCGCCCATCGTCAGGAGCTGGGCGATGACGTACTCGGCCACGCTGTTGGCGTTGCTGCCGGCCGCGCTGGAAAAGCCGATGCCCCGCTCGGCAAGGTGCGCCTGGTCGACGTGGTCGGTGCCGATGGTGGCCGTGCCGACGAAGCGGACGTTCGAGCCGGCGAGCCGATCGGCGTTCACCGGCGTGACCGATCGCACCAGCAGGACGTCGGCGTCGGCGACGTCGGCGGCGGTCATGCCGCGGCCCATGAGCGTGCGGACATCGCCCAGTCGGTCGAAGGCCTCGTGGACGTAGGGGATGTTCTCATCGGCGACGATTCGCATGCGTGAATGCCTCTAAGCTGTTTCGAAGAAAGCCCGGCCTCTGTGGCTCGGCCGGCCCCGGCCGGGATCCATTGGGTTTTCCCCAGCCGAGGGCGGCTCGGCCACACGGGCCTTCTCAGCCGAGGGCGGCTGGTCCCCGTGGGCTGCGGGAGGCGCTGGGGCTCGCCTGCCTCGGCCGCGCCTCGGCGCCATCCGTCCTCACTCGCCCAACAGCGCGTTGAGCCGCTTCTCCGACTGGATCATCGACCGCACCGTGTGGTAGCTGATCTTCCAGGCGTGGCCCATGTAGTCCCAGCGCACGGACCCGTCGCGATTCAGCAGGGCATACCATTCGCCGACGTCGTGGTTGATGTTGTGGTTCCAGACGAAGTCGAAGACCTTCGTGAAGGCGTGCCAGTAGCTGTCGTCGCGGAAGGTCACGCAGGCGTCGAGCATGCCGACCAGGGCCTCGGCCTGCTGCCAGAACTCCTTCTCGGCGTTCTCGGTCGGGGCGTCGTTCGGGCCCTCGACGAAGATGCCGCCGTACTCCTCGTCGATGCCGTACCGCACGCAGTGATCGTACAGCTTGCGGAGCACCCCGGAGTAGTCGCCCGCGTGCTCGCCGAGGATCGCCGCGGCGTGGTTGAGCAGCCAGCCGAACTCGACGTTGTGACCGTAGTTCGTGTTGTTGATCGGTCGACCCTCGTCGGCCTCGGCGTCGCGGTCGCTGCCCCAGACGGACTTGAAGATGATCGCGCGGAGCGGCTCGAGCGCAAGCGAGAACTGGGCGATGCCGGTGCCGTGCACCGGGTCGAGCATCTTGGTCAGCAGGATGTCGATGGTCTCGAGCAATCGGCGTCGGTGCACGAGGCTGCCCGTCAGCTCATAGAGCGTGGTGAGGGCCTCCATCATGTGCATGTGGACGTCGAGCGACTTGCGATCGCCGCCGTAGACGCCGCCGGGCTGGAGCGACCAGTCGCGGTAGAGCATCTCGTAGTAGCCGCCGTGGGCGGTGTCGATGACGTGGCGGCAGATGTCGTCGTAGGTGGCCAGGGCGTATTCACGGGCGAGGTCGCTGCCGGTGGCCAGGGCCAGCTCCGAGAGGCTGTACATGGCGAAATCGTGGCCGTAGATGATCTTGTCGTCGTTCAGCGGCTTGCCGTGGCGGTCGCAGATCCAATACCACCCGCCGTGCTCGCGGTCGCGGAAGTGCTCGATGAGGAACTCGGCGCCGGCCTGGGCGATCTCGGCGCAGCGTCCGTCGCCCAGCCCGGCCCGGTGGGCCGAGGCCATCGTGAAGATCATTCGCGTCTGACAGACGAGCGTCTTGTCGGTCTCGCCGGTGGGGTTTCCGTCGCGATCGAAGTAGGTCAGGAAGCCGCCGCACTCGGTGTCGACGGAGTTCTCGATCCAGAACGGCAGCAGCGTCTCGCGGAGGTACGGGGCGATCAGATCGCGTTTGGCACGGATCGCGTCGGGCGCTATGGTCCAGGCACACATGGTCAGCCTCCTCGTTGGCGGGTTGCCGGACGCCAAGCGTATCGGGTGCGTGGTGCGACGTCCAGGGAGGGTGGAGCAAGGTGCCCTTCGCGCAGGCCCTGGATGCAGGGACGACTCCCGCGGCGACCTTGGCGAAGGTCGCTCTGGTGCGTTTCCAGGATCACGAGCTCGCCAAGTCTCGCTTGAGGAATCTCTGCGGCCCAAGCATAATGGGGTCTGCAAGAACAGCTACCCGCGGGAGATCGCGCTGTGTTGGCCCTCATCGAAGCTCTGAACTACCGATGCCTGCGCTATGTAAGCCGAGACATGGCACCGTTTCAGGTCCTTGTGGGTCCGAACGCCAGTGGGAAGTCAACGCTCCTGGATACCGTTGCGTTCCTGCGAGACTTGCTGCGGAACGGGTTGATGGAATCCGTCCGTGAGCGGTCGCCCGACGTGGGCGCGCTGACATGGTTGGGTCAGTCCCGTAGCTTCGAGCTTGCAGTAGAATTGAACATCCCAGACGAACGCCGTGAGAAGCTCGAACAGGCCAAGGTTGAACGAGCACGCTACGAGGTGTCGATTGGGTTAAACGACGCGGATGAGCTCGCCATCCTCGGTGAGAACCTCTGGCTCAGACCCGGGCTGAGTCGAGGGGTGCCAGAAGCCGCCTCCCTTTTCCCCAATCCACCTTCCCCTCCTGCGTCGCTGATCATGCAGGAGGGCAAGCATGCCCCACCCGGGTGGCGCAAGGTTCTGGCGAAGCATCCCGAGTCGGGGAACGACTACTTCAGGTCGGAGACAACGAAGTGGAATAACCCCTTCCGTCTGGGGCCACAGAAACTGGCGCTGGCGAATCTGCCGGAAGACGAGGAACGCTTTCCCGTCGCTACGTGGGTGAAGCGGGTGCTGATGGAGGGAACCCAACGGCTGGCACTCAACAGCGCCGCTATGCGCAAGCCGGCACCGGCAGGTAGCCCCGTCGACTTCCAGCCCGACGGTTCGAACCTTCCGTTTGTCATCGACGAGCTTCGGGTTCGGGAGCCGGAGGGGTTCAGTCGTTGGATCGACCATGTTCGGACGGCGCTGCCAGATCTGCAAGCGATCGGCACCGTCGAAAGGCCCGAAGATCGAAGCCGCTACCTGAAGATCGGCTACCAAAACGGGTCATGGATCCCCTCGTGGCTGGCCTCGGACGGGACGCTCCGCCTGCTGGCCTTAACCTTAATCGCCTACCTCGGTGATCCGCAGCGAATCTACCTCATTGAGGAGCCGGAGAACGGCATCCATCCTGCTGCCGTCGAGGCGGTCTTCCAGTCATTGTCGTCGGCCTACTCCTCTCAGATCTTCTGTGCGAGCCACTCTCCCGTCATACTGAGCCTGGCCGAGCCTGATCAATTGCTTTGTTTCGCCAAGGACGAGCAAGGCGCCACAGACATCTTGCGTGGGGACGAGCACCCCAGCCTCCGAACCTGGCAGCATGACAGCGACCTCGGCACCCTCTTTGCATCCGGAGTACTTGGATGAGTGAGCCGGAATACCAGCTGGACCTCTTCGTTCTGGTACCAGGCAAAGACGAACAGAAGACCATCGACACGCTATTGCGGGAGAGGCACCACAGTCTGGGCATTCGTCCCTTGAAGCATCAAAGCGTGGTTCATCCTCGGAGGGACTCCGGGTGCTTTCGGGAAGCGCCTCAGTTCCTGAGGAACTTCGCTAGCCTGGCTCGCTATGCGCTGGTGCTATTTGACCATGTGGGGTCGGGTCGCGAGAAGGATGACGCCCAATGGGTGAGGGAGGACCTCCTTAAGCGTCTTGCGACCAACGGCTGGAGTGATCGGGCAAGTGTGATCGTGATCCAACCCGAGCTTGAGGCCTGGGTGTGGAGCGATTCCCCTAAGGTGGATGCCGCATTGGGTTGGCAGGGACACGAACCAAGGCTTCGAGACTGGCTTGCAGACGAAGGCATGTGGCCCCGGAGCCAGACCAAGCCCGAGGATCCCAAGGGGGCCGTTCAGCAAGCCCTGCGCGAGGTTCGGGTACCAAGGTCTTCCTCCATATACGCTTCCATCGCACGAGGCGTAAGCGTCGAACGATGCTCCGATGCATCTTTCGTTGAGCTCAAGCGTTCACTTCAAGCATGGTTCTAGGTAGGAAGGGCTGATATCAATGAAACGCCCCCGAGCGGTAGGTGGACCGGGTCGGGGGCCTGGCTTGTGCAGGTGCTCTAGTCGAGCCAGATGTCGAAGATCTCCTGAAACCAGTCGCAGCAGCCGCCGAACAGCGGCAGGGCGCCCAACAGGGCCGCCGCCAGGGCGGCCTTGATCCGATCGGCATACGTCTTTCGCATGATTCGTGCTCTCCCTTCGTGGCCTGCTTGATCCTCCGTCCGTCGGAGGCCGGACCGCGGGCCCGTGCGAACCCCCGCTTGTCGCTCTCTGTTCCTATCGGCAGCGGGGGCGGCAACGCTTCACCCCCGCCAGCACTGGGAGTCGGGGCAATCGCCGCTATCGCCATCGAAGCGGTCGCGGATTGGCAACGTGGGATCCGGACCATAGAATCCCCGCTTGGGCGGGCGACGGTTGACCCGACACGTGTGTGTGGCGTACATAGTCGACCGGCGCGCCGAGCCCATGCCACATCAACTCGAGGAGTCCGGACATGCTCGCGAACCTGATGGTGATGACGCTGTCGATGACCGCTGCCGGCGAGGCGCTGTCCGCTTCCGCCGACGATCTCATCCCGCTGATGCGCGCCCGCATGGCCCGTCGGCACACCGGCATCGGCCGCTACGTGATGGCCTTCTACTATCCCTGGTACGGCACGGAGTTCTCCGGCGACCGGAACAGGCATTGGGGCAAGTGGGACGCCCAGAAGAAGGACGCGCCCCAGTCGCTGCGTTGGCCGGTGGGCGGCCCGTACGATAGCACGAAGCCCGAGGTCGTCGATCGACACATGCAGCAGTTCGTCGACGCCGGCATCGACGTGGCGATCGTGAGCTGGTGGGGTCCGGGCGACCACACCGACAAGGCCATGCGCGTCATCCTCGACCAGGCGGCCAAGCACGGGCGGCAGGTCACGGTCTACGTCGAGGTGGTCCGCTCGAAGCCGCCGACGGTCGAGGCCGCCGTCGCGGACCTGGCGTACCTGAACAAGAAGTACACGTCGCACCCGGCCTGGCTCCGCGTCAGCACGCGTCCGGTGATCTTTCTGTACGGCCGCGTGATGAACCAGCTCGACGAGACGGAGTGGATCCGTGTCTTGCAGACGTCCTTGCGGCAGACAGGGACCGATTGGATCACCGTCGTCGACGGCATCAACGCCGGCAACGGGGTGCTCTTCGACGGTCTGCACACGTACAACACCATGGGGCTGTATCGCAACAAGCCGGAGAGCCAGTGGGCCGAGATCGCCCGCGGTCACATGGCCGAGTCGATCCGCCTGGCCAAGCCCTTCGGTCGGATCGCCTGCGCGACCATCGTGCCCGGCTACGACGACACCAAGATCCGCACGCCCGGGGCGAAGCTCGACCGGGCGGACGGCCGCCTGTACGACACGCAGTGGCAAGTCGCCATCGAGACCCAGCCCGACTGGGTGCTCATCACGTCGTTCAACGAATGGCACGAAGGCAGTGAAATCGAGCCCTCGGCCGAGCTGGGCGACACGTCCATCAAGGCCACGGCCAAGTGGACCGAGCGATGGCGTCAGAGCGAGGGCAAGGCATCGAGCATCAAGCTGCCCGAGCGGAGCCGCATCGCCGACGGCGAGCTGTACGACGTGATCGCCAAGTCGATCAAGACGCGGATCGGTCTGCTCAACGGTCTCGGGCCGGTCGGCCTGCGGCTGCTGCGGGTGACCGATCAGCTCGATCTGGTCACGCCGGCCGACCTGGTCGACGGCAAGGTGACGCCCAGGACGCACCGGGTGCTGATCTACACCACCGGCGAGCAGTATCCGACCACGGTCCACAAGGAGATGGACGTACCCAAGGCCATCGACGCCTACATCGCCAAGGGCGGCAGCCTGCTGGTGTTCAGCGATCAGCCGTTCCCGTTCATCTACGACGAGCAGCGCAAGGCGGTCTTCGCCGGGCGGATCTTCGACCTACACCTGCTCGGCTCGCGTCAGACCAAGAGCGGCAAGCCGTTCGAGCAGGCCAAGGGACCGGCCGGCTTCGAGGAGCCGCCGAGCGACGATCTGGGGCTGAACTTCGCGGTCGCCGGCGAGCTGCCGTCGCAGCCGTCGTCGCTGCCGTGGCCCAAGGGCGGCGACGTCCGCTGGCGTCCGGCCTACCGGCCGAAGGATCGCGACCCGAAGCAGCCCTACTGGCCGCTGATGATCCTGGTGGACCAGAACGGGCGGATGTGGGGTGAGGCGGTGGCGGTCTTCGGCAGACGCAACAAGCGAGCCGGCAACGTGGTCTACTCGTGGTTTCGGCTGGCGGACGTGGCGGGGCTCGACGGCTTCCTCCGCGACCTGCTGAAGCTGTGCGTGACGCCGACGCATAACTAATCCGGCGGCGTCAGGCCGAGACGTTTGATCTTGCGCCAGAGCGTGGTCTTGTCGATGCCGAGCTGACGGGCGGTGGCCAGGCGATTCCAGTCGTTCTGCTCGAGCGCGGTCAGGATGGCTCGGGCCTCGATCTCGGCCAGGGTCCCGCCGGTGGGCGGCAGGTTGTCGTCCTCGGCGGCGAACTGCTCGGGCAGGTGGTGAGGCTCGATCATCGGCCCGCGGCAGAGGATGAAGGCGTGCTCGATGGCGTTCTCGAGCTCGCGGATGTTGCCGGGCCAGTCGTGCCGCATGAACCGGCTGATGGTCTCGTCGCTGGCGCCCTGGATGTCCTTGCCGCGTAGCGCGTTGTACCGATCGATGAAGTGGTCCACCAGCAGGGGGATGTCCTCTCTCCGCTGGCGAAGCGGCGGCAGGCGGAGGCGCACGACGTTGATGCGGTAGAACAGGTCCTGTCGAAAGTCGCCGGCGGAGGCCATCGCCTGGAGGTCGCGGTGGGTCGCGCACAGGACGCGGACGTCGGCCTGAACGGTCTTGACCGAGCCGAGCGGCTCGTAGCGGCGATCCTGAAGGACGCGGAGCAGCCGGACCTGCAGCGCGGGCGAGACGTCGCCGATCTCGTCGAGGAACAGCGTCCCGCCCTCGGCCAGAGCGAATCGGCCCTTCTTGGCGTGCTTGGCGTCGGTGAACGCCCCGGCCTCGTGACCGAACAGCTCGCTCTCGAGCAGCGTATCGGGCAGCGCCCCGCAGTTGACCGGCACAAAGGGTCCTTCGGCCCGGGAGCTCAAGTTGTGGATCGCCCGGGCGAGCAGCTCCTTGCCCGTGCCGCTCTCGCCCTCGATGAGGACGGTGCTGTCCGAGGCCGCCACCTCCGGCAGGATCGCAAAGATCTCCCGCATCTCATGATTGCGGCTGATGATGTCCTCGAAGCTGTGCTGTTTGGTCAGCTCCTTGCGGAGCTCCTCGACGAGCGTCAGGTCGCGGAAGGTCTCCACGCCGCCGATGACACGGCCGTCCTCGTCGCGGAGCAGGCCGGTCGAGACGCTGATAGGCACGCGCTGGCCGTCGGCGGTGACGATCCACACGGGCTTGTTCATGACCGGCTGCCCCGTCTCCATGGTGTGCCGCAGGACGCAGTCGCGTTCGCAGACGTTGGCCCGGAAGACCTCGCAGCACCGCTTGCCGATGGCCTCCTCGCGCGGGATGCCGGTGGCCTCCTCGGCCGCCCGATTGAAGGACGTGATCCGCCAGTCCTGGTCGACGGTGAAGGCGCCGTCCGAGATGCTGTCGAGGATGACGTCGCCGGCGGCGCCGGACGTGGCGGCGTTCTCGCCCGGTTCGGCGACGGGGTTGTCGTTTGATGAGATGGTTGTCGTATCGTCGTCCATGGCAGGTTCGCGGTCGGCCTCAGCCTGTATCACCATGCTAACAGAGGGCGGCTCGACCGGCCAAATCCTCCGGCGCCGCTCCGAGGGCCCTGGCGGTCTTCGTCCGCGGCTGCGAAACGACGTTCCATGTCGCGGGTGCGACCCGCGCCGGCTGCGGGATTATCGGATGGCGCATCGGCCCTGTCTCAGGCCGGACAATCTGCTATGATTGTAGGCATTGCACCTCGTGCAGCGCCCGTTGGCTGACACGAGCATCCGCCCTGGTGGGGGCCGTAGACAGTTCTTCGAGGGAGACGCTTGACCGATCAGAACCGAGCCATCGAGGTCACCGTCTACACCCGTCCGTCGTGTGCGCGGACCGAGACCGCCTGTCAGATGCTCGAGGACGCCAGACAACGGTTCGCCTTGCGAACCGAGATGGTCGACGTGACGTTCGACGTCACGCTCGAGATCGCCTACGGTCAGGACACGCCCGTGGTGCTGATCGAGGGCGTCGAGCGCTTCCGACGCGAGGTCAACCCGCACGAGCTGAACATCATCCTTCAGACGATCCACATGAAGAAGCAGCAAGAGCGTCGTCGCAGGCGGCGCGGGTAGAGATCCGGCCGCGCGCCGACCCCGACCCGATTGACCACCGACCGACATCGAGACTATCCTGCCCGGGCCGGCACACCCGACACCCCTCGGAGCTCGCACCATGGTCAACATCGGCATCATCGGCTGCGGCGGCATCATGACCCATCACGCCCTTCGCCTGATCACCATGCCGGAGGTCCGCATCGCCGCGTTGTGCGATATCCGTCCGGAGGCGACCAGGAAGCTCGCCGACCAGATCGGCTCCCCGTCACGGTACGACGACGTCGAGGCCCTGCTGAACCACGACCACCTGGAAGCGGTCATGGTGGGCACGCCCACGCACCTGCACGTCGAGCCCGCGATCGCAGGGCTGCGCGCCGGCAAGCACGTCTTCGTCGAGAAGCCGGTCACGCGGACGCTGACCGATTGCGACCGGCTGCTGGCGGCCGAGGCCGAGAGCCCCGGCACGCTGACCGTCGGGTTCGTCCGGCGCTACGACGCCGACTGGGGCACGTTGAGTCGGATCATCACCGAGGGCCAGGTCGGCAGGCCCGTCATCTGGCGGTTCCTGTCGGGGATGTACCGGCCCGACATCGCGTGGTTCACCGACGACACCCAGGGCGGCGGGCCACTGCTGGACGGAGCGATCCACAACTACGACTTCGCCCTGCAACGGCTGTTCGGGCCGGCGCGTCGGGTGCTCGCGGCGGGGATGCAGTGGGATGCCGGCCTCAATCGCGGGATGGACACCGGCAGCGTGATCATCGAGTTCGAGTCGGGCGACCAATTCGTCACGGTATGGAGCTGGGGCGTCGAGCGCGGCGGCATCGGCTCGCACCACGTCGACGTCCTCGGGCCGCTCGGGGCGGTCACCCCGGGCCTGACCGACGAGCAACGCCCGCCCGACTTCGACCCCGACATGCAAGACGCTTACTTCGTCGGGGCCGCCGGCAACGCCCACGCCGAGGTCTTCCCCAAGGAGGACATGTTCGCCAACCAGATGCGCTACTGGGTGGATACCTGCCTCGGCAAGGTCGACCCGATGGCCACCGGCCAGCACGGCCGAGAGGCCCTGCAGCTCGCCATCGCCGTCCTGGAGGCCATGAAGATCCACGGCGCGGTCGACGTGGCGAGCGTGACGTAGCCATCGAGAATCGAGACGTCAAGGACCCGGGATCCACGACGCACGGACAGACACCGATCGAGAAGGACGACGCGATGAGTGATTGGACCCACTTCGCCTGCCTTGCCATAGCATTTGTCGCCACCATCACGGCATTCCAGACGGCACGATCCCTCGTCCGGGAGCCGGGTTCGCCGAGCACCGCGACCGTGCTGGCCGTCTCGGTCTGCTTGGGGTTCGTCTGCACGTTGCCCTCGGCCGGCACGCGGGAGCTGGCTTGGCTACCGGCCCTGGCAGGCGCCTATTTCGGTACCATCGCGCTGGGTACGGTCGTATGCTTGCTCTGCGAAATCAGAAAGACGCTCCCCCTCAGCCCGTCGCGAGGCAACCGAGACGACAACGGGTGATGTGGCGCAAGCGAAAACCGAGCGCCGCCGTCTTCGCACCGAACCAGGCGGGATGCAGATCTTCTTCCCGACGTGACCGAGACGGCTATCTGGATTCCGCACACCGAATCCCGATCGTCTCAAGCCCCCCTACCGACCGCCCTGCCGCCTGGCGAGGAACTGGAACGCGTACAGCTTGGTATCGCGCATGACGAACCGCAGACGGATCGGTTTGCCGGCCAGCGAACTCACATCCGTCTTGCCATGCCAGCCCACCGCCGCGCGAACGCTGTTGGCGTTGATCCCGTCGGCGTCCGACTCGGCGAAGCCTTTGACGGGCCTGCCGCTGGCGTCCTGAATCTCGACCCGCACCTCGCCGCCCGCGCTCGTGTCGACGTTCAGTTGGAGCCGGTTGCCTTTGAAGATCAATGGGACGGTGGTCAGCTCGCCGCCGGTATAGGCCGCGTCGGCCGAGATGAACCCGTCGAGCCGCAAGACCGCCCGGCCGCGGGCCCCGTGGCTTTCCTTCTGCGACTGCTCCTTGTGATGCACGTCAAGACCGGCGAAGTAGAACCATAGCTCATCCCCGACGCGGATCGCGTTGCCGTCCGGCCAGATGGTCTGGCTCCAGAACGTGCCCCCCATCCCCAGCCGAATGAAGGGCCGGCGCTTGGGTGTACGGTGCCAGTGGATGCCGTCGCGGCTGGTGATCAGCTGCACGTCCATCGTCGACGGCTCCTGCATCCACGCCTTGTTCCACCAGCGCCGCGTCTTGTCGGCCAGCCAGTGGTAGTAGGCGTTGGGCAGGCCGATGTAGACGCCCGGTGCATAGTTGCTGACGTTGCCGCCGTAGAAGTCCATACGGGTCAGGCCCGGGGGCGAGCCGGCGCGGTCGATCGCGTCCGGCTTGAGCACGAGCCGCTCGCCGCTCCAGTGGAGGAAGTCCTCCGACGTCTGCCGGCCGACGGCGAGGTCGGTCTTGCGGCCCGATACGCCGAAGCGCTCCTTCCAGTACGTGTCGACGTCCGGGTTGGCCAGCTTCATCCGGGTGTAGGCGACGTACTTGCCGATCGCCGCGTCCCAGAAGACGGAATACTGTGTGTCGCTTGCGCCGCGGGAGACCTTCTCCTCGGTCAGCAGCCGCCACTGGATGCCGTCCGGCGAGCCGAAGGCGTACTGGGCCTTCGGAAGCTGCCTGGTCACGCGGACGGGGATCGGACCGTCGGCGCTCTTTGTCGGCTTGCCGCGAACGGGCGTCATCTTGACGAGCATCTTGTACTTGGTGCTGGGGTCCTTGGCGGCCGGGTCGACGAACACGGCCGGGCCGTCCAGCTCGGAGAAGAGCACGTCGAGCTCGTCGTTCGGCAGGATGATGTTCGTCGCCCGCGAGCCGTTCCACGGACAGATGCCCAGCTCGGGCTTGGTCCAGTGGATGCCGTCCTTCGATTCGGCGTAGCAGAGGATGCGGCTGTACGGCTTGCCCCAGATGTTCTTGCGCGGGTCGTCCGGATCGGGCGAGACGATCTTGAACGGCATGGCGTTGTAGTACATGCGGAAGGTGTCGCCGTCCTTGATGACGCACTGGCGCATGTCGAGCATGGCCGTGCCCTCCCACGGGCGATCGTTCTCGACGAGCCGCTCGCCGGTGACGTGGGCGGGGTTCATGGTCATCGTCACGCCCTGCATCGAGGCGACGAGGTGCCCGTCGCGGCCGTCCTCGGTCCACGGCCCGATGAAGAGCTGCTTGTCGCTGCCGATCTGGAGCGGCTTGGTGTCGGCTGCTGACGTGGCCAAGAGCGCCAGGCATCCGATGATGGCCGTGCTCGTCATGATGCACCTTCCTTGATGTCGGCAAGCTAGCAGACGGTGGGCGACGTTGCCAGGAGGGCGTGACGCGCGCCGATCGAGAGAAAGGAAGCACGGAAGACGGGCTCGCCGCGGGCCTGGGTCACGGGGGCATGGACAGCAAAGGGCGACGGCCTGCATTCAGGCCGCCGCCCGGATCGTCGATCAAACGGGTCGGCTCGTGGTGCCGGGTCCTGCGGCTCAGGCCATCCGACGGATCACCACGCCCAGGCCGAGCGCCAGCAGCGTCATGACCACGAACGGCGGCAGGCCGCTACCGCAGTTGAACAGGGCCTCGACCTGGTAATCGGCATGCATCGTCAGGTAGAGCACGGCGTTCGAGTCGAGCGTGGCGTAGTTGCCGTCGCCCGGGTAGTTCGGGTCGTAGACGGTCCAGTTCTTGAACGAGCGGTCAACCATCGGCTGGGCCACCAGGACCACCTCGGTGCCCGTCGTGTACCGGAGGAGGCGCTCCTGTGGGAACGTCAGGCCGTCGTTCGGATCGACCGTGTTGGGGTCGTATGTGTCGTTGGGGTCGGGCAGGTCGGGATCGATCTGGACCTGGCCGTACTTGCTGTTCTTGATCTCGAGATCCAGGTGTTTGGCGTTCGGGTCGAAGGTGCCCGTGCGGGCCTCGACGTGATCGAAGGCTACGTAGCACTCGGTGCCGATGTACTCGCCCGTGCCGGCGGTCGTCCGGCCCATCGGCCGCCACCAATCGGTGGCCAGGATAGCATTGGGATCGCCGCGCCACGTGTTGGGGTCGCCGAGATCGACCTCGAGGAACCAGGTGCCGTCCCAGTCGTACTTATCGCCGTTCCAGAAGGCACCACGTAGGAACTTGCCGTTGGGGTCCTCAGGGTCGGTGTTGCCGTCACTGTCATACATGAAGAGCATCCAGAACCCGCCGGCCTCGTCGGGGTGGCAGGGGTCGCCGGGCTCGTACTCACCTCGCTTGAGGATGCGCCATTCGAGCCCGTCCACGGCGGAGATGCGGGGGAGGACGCGATCGTTGCTGTACTTACGGTAGGGGTACTCGAGGCCGAAGGCCATCCAGGTGTTGATGTCGGCATGGAGCATGAGGATCGACTCGCCGCCCTCATCGTTGGGGTCAGCCTGGGGACGCATGTTCTTGGTCCAGGCCACGACGTAGTGATCGAGCGTGTGCCCCCAGAAGGTCTCGCTCGTGTTCGGGTCCGTGTCGCCGTCGTCAGGGTAGGCCAGCAGGGCCGCGGAGGGGAAGAACGTCGGGGCGGTCCAGAGCTGGAGCGTCCCGTCCACAACGCCGGCGGCGTTGGGCCCGCCCAGGGGCTCGTAGATGGTCCAAGGTGGGTTGTCGATGTCCCATCCGTTGGGGTCACCTGTGTAACTTCCGTCGTCGAAGTTGTCATAGAAGTCTGCATTTAGAACGTCGGGGGCCAAGCAGATGCCGGCAAGGAAGGCGAGGGCGATCGTCAGCACGGGCTTGTTGGACATGTTCTTTCTCCTTCCAGAAGTGGACTGGTCGATAGAAGCCCGCATGTCAGCCACACTGCCCTGTTTGTCAGGTAATGTGCCTGGATCCTTTCCCCGAGCTATCGATGCGAACTCATCGCCAGATCGTTGATTCTCCTCATTATTGTAAGGCATCTTACGCTATGGCAACAGACAGAATGGGCTTTGTTTACATGATTTGCGCATGGACTACTTCGATGGTATCCGGTTCCTGCTGTGGGATCGGCAGGGCCCACGGCCTGGGCGGCCGTGCCTCATGGAGCGGGTTTCAACGGGCTGGCGCTTTGACGGCGCCCCTACCTGCAGTCCGCCGGCCCAACGAGCCGGAGACTCTCTTGAATCATGCAGGGCTCCTGTGGAGGTAGAGTAAGGACCGCACTGAGGACAGTGCGGCTTGGTTGTTCCGGACCTGCGGGCCGGTCGCAGACGGCTCCTACCCATCGCTTGTCAGGTTTGCGCGTTCTGCTTGGCCTCGTGCTCGAGGTACCACTTGACGGTCATCGGGATGCCTTCGTCGTAGGTGACCAGCGGCTGCCAGTCGAGCTCGCGGCGGGCCTTCTCGGCCGAGAAGAAGCAGCGGCGGCCCATCAGCCAGACCGAGTAGCGGGTTACCAGCGGCGGGGTCTTCTTGCCGATCAGGTGGCCCCAGCATTCGAGCAGGAACGCCAGCCGATAGGCCAGGGCGTAGGGGATGCGGCGCTTCGGACGCGGTAGACCCGCGGCGTCGGCGATCGCGAAGTAGTACTGCTCGAGTGTGATCTCGCCGTCGGAGCTGCAGTTGTAGGCCTCGCCGATGGCCTTATCGTCCTCGGCGGCCAGGATCGCGCCGTGGGCGACGTTACCGGCGTAGACCAGATTGATGCGGTTCTTGCCGTCGCCGATGATCTTGACTTTGCCCTTGCGGAGGGCGTTGATCTGCCGGGCGATGGTCATGCGGTCGCGAATGCCGTAGATCCACGACGGACGGATGACGGTGACGGCCAGCTTGCCCTCCTCGTGGGCCTTCCAGACGATCTTCTCGGCCTCGACCTTGGCCCGGCTGTAGTAGGCCCACTTGTACAGGTCTTGGCCGAGCGGCTCGGTCTCGTCGAAGATCTTGCCGTGGGGGTTGCCGTGACCGTAGGCGCTGACGGACGAGATATGGATGAAGCGTTTGACCCCGGCGGTGACGGCGGCGTCGACGAGCCGCTGCGTGCCGTCGATGGTGTACTCCTGGAACTCGTGCCACGGGCCCCAATCGCCGACGCGGGCGGCGGCGTGATAGATGCATGTCACGCCCTCGCAGGCTCGCCGAAGGCTGTCGGCGTCGGCCAGGTCGCCCTCGAACAGCTCGCACTCCTGCGTGGCCAGCCATGACGTGTTGCTGCTGGGTCGCACGAGTGCTCGAACGGGTTGACCCCGCTCGCAGAGCTGCTCGACGATGTGGCTGCCCAGAAGGCCCGTTCCGCCCGTTACCAGGTTCATAGCGCGTCCTCGTCTTCTTAATGGGACCGCGATAGGATAGAGGCCGCAAGCCGACGAGGTCAAGGATGGGCGAACCCGCACACGTCGTGGTGGTCGAGCCGGGCGCGGACAACGTGGCCGTCGCCGTCGGAGAGTTGCGCGCGGGCCAGACGATCGAGATGTCCTCGGCGGGTGTAGCGATCACGATGGCCGACGACGTCCCGGCGGGCCACCTGTTTGCGATCCGTCCGATCGCGCCGGGCCAGGCCGTCATCGAGTATGGCCAGCCGATCGGTCTGAGCAAGGGCCTCGACGCCGGTCAGCGGCTCACGCTCGAGCGCATGGCGAACCGGCTGCCGGCGGCGGCGCACGAGGCCTGCTCGGCCGTGGTCGATCTCGAGCCCCTGCCGACCGACCAGGTGCCGACGTTCGAGGGCTTCCGCCGAGCGGACGGGCGCGTGGGCACGCGGAACCTCGTGGTGGTCTGCCCGACGAGCATGTGCTCGGCACATCAGGCGATGCGGATCGCCGAGCTGGCCGAGGGCGTGCCGTGCTTTGCCAACAAGTACCCCCACGTGGACGGCGTGGTGGCCTTGCCGCACGACAAGGGCTGCGGGTGCAGCGACGGCGACAACATCACGGTGCTCGCTCGGACGCTGCGGCACATGGTGGACCATCCGAACGTGGCGTCTGCGATCATCATCGACCTGGGCTGCGAGAAGACGAACCTGCAGGCGTTCTATGCGATCACGGGCGGTCCGTTGCGGCGGCACAGCAAGCCCGTCGAGCTGATCAGCATTCAGGACATCGGCGGGACCGAGGCGGCGGTCCGGCGCGGGCTGGAAGCGATGCCCGAGCTGCTCGATCATGCCGAGGCGCAGCGTCGCTCGACGCACTCGGCGGCCGAGTTGGTGCTGGCCACCGAGTGTGGCGCGTCGGACGGGTTCAGCGGGATCTCGGCCAACCCGGCGTTGGGCGCGTGCGCGGACCTGCTCGTGCGGTGCGGCGGGTCGGTCGTCTTGAGCGAGGTAACGGAGATCTGCGGGGCCGAACAGTTGCTGACGCGTCGGTGCCGCACGCCCGAGCTCGCCGAGCGTGTGTTGGCCTTCAGCAAGTGGTTCGAGGACCTGGCGGGCCTGTTCGGTCAGTCGGCCAACGAGAACCCCTCGCCGGGCAACAAGGAGGGCGGGCTGATCAACATCTTCCAGAAGAGCCTCGGCGCGGTGGCCAAGGCGGGCAGCTCGCCGGTGGAGGACGTGCTGGACTACGCCGAGCAGATCCGAGCAAAGGGCCTGTCGCTGATGCAGTCGCCCGGCAACGACCCGGAAAGCCTGGGCGGCATGGTGGCCGGCGGCGCGACGGTGTGCGGCTTCACGACCGGTCGGGGCACGACGCTCGGCAACGCGATCTGCCCGGTGATCAAGATCGCCAGCAACACGCCGATGTACGAGCGGATGGCCTCGGACATGGACATCAACGCGGGCGAGATCCTGGACGGTTCGGCCGGCGTGCGGGACGTGGGCCGACGGATCTTCGAGAAGGTCTTGGCCGCCGCCAGCGGCGAGAAGACGGCGAGCGAGCGGCTGGGCCATCGCGAGTTCGGGATCTGGGCGTGCGATCGGATATCGCTCTGACGGGAAACGGCGAGAAGCCGCGAAACATCGACGAATCGACACGACAGTGTGGGGCTTGGCCTAATCCTCCGCCCTCTCTGAAGAGCACTCCAATGCTCCGAGACAAACAGGAAGAGTATGACTGGATCGGATACAATCAACGAAGTGAGGAACGCCACCACGAAGCATGTGTTGTTCCTATCGCATGCGGTTCGCCAGATGATTCGACCGGACCGCATGATTGCCGCCGCCTAAGTCAGGAGCGTACTGGCGGCGGGAGAACTCGCAGAAGACTACCCGGACGATCCTCGAGGGCATAGCTGCCTGATCCTGGGTTACGGGCGAACGGGTAGGCCCATTCATGTGGTGTGTGCTCCGAAGCTGGATTACTTGGCAGTGATAACCGCATACCTGCCCAATCCCAACGAGTGGGAGTCGGACTCCAAAACGAGGGCCAAGCCATGAGATGCGTTCACTGCTCCGGCACCATGCGTCGAGGGACTGCGCCTTTTCATGTTGAGCGCGATCGTTTCAACCTGACGCTCCAGAATCTGCCGGCCTGGCTCTGCAATCAATGCGGCGAGGTCTACTTCGAGGAGGAGGAAGTGGATCGGATCCAGGCGGTCATCCAAGCCGTGGAGGATCGCTCCAAGGACATCCCCTTGCCGGCCTAGCGCGGTTGCGCGTCTCGCGAAGACCACAAACCTTGAACGCTCAACTCAACGAACGAACGGACGACAACGCACCAACCGACGACCGCGCCCTCCTCGGCTTCGACCTCGGCGGGACGAAGACGGCCGTCTGCGTCGGCACGGCGGAGGGCGAGGTCTTGGCGCGGTCGCAGTTCGAGACGGCCGGGCCGGACGAGACGATGGACCGCGCAGCGCGGCTCGCGCGAGAGCTCGTCGACGAGGCCGGCGTTGCGCGGGACGCCCTCGTCGCGGCCGGGATCAGTTGCGGCGGGCCGCTGAGCTCGGAGCAGGGGTTGATCCTCTCGCCGCCGAATCTGCCCGGGTGGGATCGCGTGCCGGCCGTGCGGACGATCGCCGAGGCGACGGGGCTGCCGACACGGCTCGAGAACGACGCCAACGCCGGCGCCCTGGCCGAGTGGCACTATGGTGCGGGGCGGGGATGTCGCAACATGATCTTCCTGACCGCGGGCACGGGCATGGGCGCCGGGCTGATCCTCGACGGGCGGCTCTATCGCGGTCGGCAGGACCTGGCCGGCGAGGTCGGGCACATCCGCCTGGCCGACGACGGCCCCGTGGGCTACGGCAAGGCCGGCTCGTTCGAGGGGTTCTGTAGCGGCGGCGGGATCGCGAACCTGGCACGGATGCTGCTGGCCGGGCCGCACCCGGCGTCGGCGTTGGACGAGCTGGACCCGGTCGAGCTGACGACGCGCGACGTGGCCGAGGCCGCCCAGGCGGGCGATCCGCTCGCCCGGCGCGTCCTGGCCATGAGCGGTCGCATGCTGGGCCGCGGGCTGGCGATGCTGGTGGATTGCCTGAACCCCGAGCTGATCGTGGTCGGAGCGCTGGCGGGTCGGCTGGGCGAGGCGTGGCTCGCCCCGGCCATACAGGTGCTGCAATCCGAGGCGCTGCCCGGCGCGGTCGAGGGCTGCCGCGTGGTGCCGGCCGAGTGCGGTGAGGCCATCGGCGACCTGGCCGCACTGGCGGTGGCACGATTGGCGGCGGAGTAGAGCTCTCTCAATCAGCCTACATGGGGACGGTCTCGGCGTTGGGGCCGGTCTCCTCCTCGGTGAGCCGTAGGAACACGTCTTCGAGCGAGGCCTGCGACTGGGCCTTCTGACGCAGTTCGGTGAGGGACCCCATCGCGACCAGTCGTCCGTGACTGATGATGCCGATGCGGTCGGCGATGGCCTCGGCCACGCCCAGGGTATGGGTACTGACGAAGACGGCGGTGCCGGTCTCGGCCAGCTCGCGCAGGACGTTCTTGACCGTGCGGACGGTGCGTGGGTCGAGACCGACCATGGGCTCGTCGGTAACGAGGACCTTCGGCTCGTGCAGCAGCGCGGCCACGAGGGCGACCTTCTGGCGCATGCCGTGCGAGTAACCCTCGGTGAGCTGGTCGAGGTAGTCGATGTCGAGCCGGTCGGAGAGCCTGCGGACGTGCTGCTGGGCCCGGTCGGCGGGCACGCGATACATCTCGGCCACGAAGGAGAGGAACTCGCGGCCGGTGAGTTTGTCGTAGAGGAAGGGCTGGTCGGGCACGTAGGCGAGCTGGGTCCGCGCGGCGAGCCCGTCGGTGGTGACGGTATTGCCGCAGACGCGGATTGCGCCGGCGTCGGGCCGGAGCAGTCCGCTGATGAGTTTGATGGTGGTTGTCTTGCCCGCACCGTTGGGTCCGAGGAAGGCGAAGACCTCGCCGGGCTGAATGTGCAGGGTCAGCGCATCGACGGCGAGGGTCCGACCGAAGCGTTTGCTGACCTGTTCCAACTCGATCGACATGGCCCCCCTACTTTCTGGGCCGGCGAGCTGCTCGGCGCGTCGTCGCGGCCCGTTGCGTGGACGTGCCGAAGCGGTGGCTGCTGACGACGGCAAGCCGCTCGAGGTCGTTGAACGGTTCTTGCCGGATGGTCAGGGTTCCGAAGATCGGCAGGTCCACCTCTTGAACGAGCACATTCCCCTGATCGTTCGCCCAGGCCCGCAGATTCCTGGATTCGATCTTGTAGCATTCGACGGCCTTGCCCTGATGCTGGATCGTCTCGCGCCGGGTGACGCGGACCAGGCACGATTCGAACTCGGCCTTGCCGCCCTGGAGGACGGGCAACGGGTTGATCAGACGGATCCGCCAGGTCTTACCCACGTACAGGCCCTTAAGCAGCGTGAAGGGCCTGAAGGCATCGCTCATCATGGCGGCCGCGTCGGCGTCGAGCTTGAAGCCGAGGCGGTCGTCGGGCCCCGGGCCGGTGATCAGCTCGCAGGAGAAGTCCATGCCGTAGTTCTCGCCGAGGAGCTCCAATCGGATCGGCGAGCCATGGACCTGGATGCGGAGCGAATCGAGCGTCTTGTCTTCGGTGTAGGTGAGCTCGGAATCGACCAGCAGGGGCGGCAGCTTGAACGGCAGGCCGTCCAGGAGGGTCTGCGTGTGGACGAGGGGGTTGCCGTCGCGATTGTAGAAGCGGACCCAGCTTGTGCCGATCCGGCCGAGCTTGGAGGAGATGCTGCTCTGGTAGCGGGATTCCTCCTTGGTGGCCTTCTCCGGCGGCATTTGGAGCGGGGGCTCGCCGGCGGCCCAGTGGGGCCAGATGTCGTGCATGAACAGGGACGTCATCATCGCCCCCCAAAACAGCACGACCGCAATGCCGAACCATCGAGCCATCCAAGACCTCCGCGCACCGCGCGGTGGCATCGGGATCACAGCCGCGCGGTCGCGCTTCATTGTAGACCGCGGGCGCGGACCGGGCAATCTGAAGCGGGCCGGGACGCCGTTGTCGTGTGCACGGAGGTTCGGACGGGACGGGCCTCTGGTTGCAGGCCTCAGACGACAGGCCCAAGGCCACAGGAACGCCCATGCCCCCTGGCCGTGGCGCGCGTGGTGCCGCAGCCCTGAGGTCTGAAGCCTGTGGTCTGGGGTTCTGGCGGGTATCGCCGTCGGAGGCGGCTGCTACGAATGGCAGGTGTCAGGATATGAAAGACGGACATCAGGAGGGCAGCGGCGACGGGCCCCCTCCAGGGCGTCCTGTTGGCGCCGTTGGCGCATCCGACGAATCCTTACGGGGGCGTGCCTGGCTCGATCCACCCGAGCCGCGGGATTCATCCCGCGCGGCCTGGTCTAAGGGTGCGATGCATGTCGCGGCTTGCCAGGGCCCGGATCAGGCGGCCTGACCATGCGATCGGCGGCCCGGCAGCAAAATCGAGACGTATCCCTCTTTGGCAGCGAGATCGATCCACGCCATAATGCACGCATGGCGGAACCGAATTCGAGCGTTCGTTCCCGCGCGAGACAACGTACGTGGCGGGTCGTGATCGGCGTGGTGGGCGTGCTGATCGTCCTGGGTCTTCTGGCCGGGTGGATCG
This sequence comes from uncultured Planctomycetales bacterium, assembly GCA_964622545.1. Lineage (GTDB taxonomy): Bacteria > Planctomycetota > Phycisphaerae > UBA1845 > JAFGLZ01 > JAFGLZ01. The sequence continues at coordinate 196,981 of CAZUQM010000007.1, forward strand.
CCTTACGCCACATTCCTGCGTGGTACGAGCCGGCCTACGTGCCGCCGGAGGACGAGCAGGACGCTCGCGACGAGCTGGGCCAGGCTTTCAGCCGTCTCAGCGAGGGGATGGCCAAGGCCGAGCCGTTCGACTTCGTGGTCAGCCAGGAGCAGCTTAACGCCTGGCTGATGGCCCGGGGGCGGATCTGGCCGGAGAGCCGGCGGTGGATCCCTCCGCAGCTCGAGCGGCCGATGGTGGTCTTCGGCGAGGGCTCGGTGATCCTGGCCGGGACGTGGGCGGGCGACGGTCCGCGGACGGTGCTCAGCGTCGAGCTTGGCCTCGAGGTTCAGGGCGACAAGCTGCGCGTGTTCGTCACGCACGTCCGCGCCGGGTCGCTGCCGATACCGCTGGCCCCGATCAAGCGAGTGGTCCGTCACATCGAGCGGCAGCACGATCGGGACGAGGAGGGCTTCCTGGACGAGGGCACGTCGATCGTCGAGGCCATCGAGGGCGCGCCCGTACCGGTGGCCCTACCGTGGTCGCAGCCGAAGGGACGCTTCCTGGTGCGCGAGGTCGAGGTCAAGCCGGGGGCGTTCCGCGTGCGGCTGGAGCCGCGGCTGCGGGGGCGGTGAAAGAAGCAGGGTCTAGGGTTTAGGGTCTGGCACGGCGGCGGGCAAGGAACGGACCATGGCCCTTGCCTCTTTCGGCGGGTGAGGGGCCGGTCGAGGAGACGGGGTTTCGGTTGTCGCGGTGCGTGATTGACGGTGCGGACCGAGAAGGATATGTTGGTTGATGGTGGATTCCGCCGACCTAACAGGATAGAGCGAGGCGATTCCCTGTTGGTGAGACATTCCCTAGACGCCGCGTCGTAGCATCCGGCGCGGTCATGCACGAGGTCATGGAGGACCGGACCATGTCTACACAGCGGAGGCTGTTGGCGACAGCCAGCTTGGTGGTATTGAGCTGTACCGGCGTGGCCTACGTCAACGGCTGCGGCGGCGGTCAATCGACGTGGTTCAGCAAGGCCAAGGAGGAGCCCAGGGCCGCCGAGCCGGTCGCGTTGGAGACGGATCCGCGCGAGGACTCGGCCGCGCTGCGGGATACGATCCATTCGATGGCCTACCTGGAGGGGATGCGTCGGCTGTCGGTCGGCGGATACGGGCTGGTGGTCGGACTCGGCAGTAACGGCACGACGATGTGCCCGAGGCCCATCCGCGAGGAGATGCTCAAGGACCTCCGCGGACGATACCGGCTGGGGGCGGCGCCCAAGGAGATGGAGCACCTCAAGCCCGAGAACCTGCTCGACACCGAGGAAACGGCCGTGGTGGAGGTCTACGGCGAGGTGCCGGCCGCGGCGCGCAAGCATGACCGGTTCGACCTGACGGTCAAGGCGCTGTCGGGCACGGACGTGCGATCGCTCGAGGGCGGATGGCTCATGCCCTGCACGTTGAAGCTGTGGGCCAACGGCCGCCCGGTGCAGGGCCGCTATCTAGGCAAGGGCGCCGGGCAGGTCTTCATCAACCCGTTCGGGCTGAAGCAGGGCGCGGCGACGCAGGCGGACCCACGCGCTGGACGGGTGATTGGCGGGGGCATCATCAACGAGGACCGCCGCATTCGCCTGGTGCTGACGCAGCCTTCGGCCGCCATCGCGCGGCGGATCATGCTGTTGATCAACCGGCGGTTCCCCGACGAGCCGGACAAGACGGCCGACGCGCTGAATCCGAGCACGATCAACCTGCGGATCCCCGACGCCTGGAGCGGGCGCCAGGTGCAGTTCCTCGAGGTCCTGATGCACCTGTACGTCCCGGCGGCGCCGGCGTTCCACGACATGCGGTTGCGAGAGCTGCTCGAGGAGGCCGTCCAGCCGGACGCACCGCTGGCGGACATCGCGCTGGCGTGGGAGGGCATGGGCAAGACCGTCCTGACGGCGATCCGCAAGCTCTACACGCACGAGGCCCCCGGCGTGAGCTACTTCGCCGCTCGGGCGGGGCTTCGCCTGGGCGACGACCTGGCCGTCGACGTGGTGTCCCGACATGCCCGCGACGAGCGCAGCCCCTATCGCGAGCTGGCCGTGGAGGAGCTCGGCAAGGCCGTCAACCTCAACAGGCCCGTCCTGATGCTCCGGCCGTTGCTCGACGACGAGAACCACCGCATCCGCTATCTGGCCTATGAGGCGCTCCGTCGCCACGGCGACTCGACGGTGCAGTCGCTGCACATCGGCGGCAAGGGCGGGTTCGTGCTGGACGTCGTGCCGGCGCGGTCGGATTTTCTGATCTCGGCCGAGCGGTCGAACGAGCAGCGGATCACGCTCTTCGGTACCGAGATGCGGTGCATCACACCGGTGTTCTACGCCCAGCGGAACGACCGGGTGATGATCACGTCCGTGCCGGACAAGCCGCTGTTGCGGGTGGTTCGGAAGATCCCGCCGGACGACCGGCTCAGCGCGCCGCTGCTGTGCACGACGGAGGTCACGGCGCTGATCAAGGTGCTCGGCAACGAGCCGAAGAAGGACTTCCACGGACGCTTCATGGGCCTGGGGCTGACGTACGCCCAGGTGGTCGAGGTGTTGTACGACCTGTGTGACAAGAAGACGATCGACGCGACGTTCACGCTGCAGTCGATCGACGTAGCCAGTGTGACGACGCGACCGGCCGGGGCATCGAGGCCGGAATCGGAGCTGTGAGGCGAGCACGACGGGGCCCCCGGCGCGGCCTCGCCGCGGTGGGCGGTCGGCGGGGGCTCGTCCGGGCAGCCCCGGTCGGGTCAGGGAGGGTTGACGTGCGGATCTGCGGAATCGATCCGGGGCTGAACATCACCGGCTACGGCGTGATCGATCTCGCCTCGACCAGCGGCGGCATCGGACTCATTGAGGCCGGTGTGATCCGCACGTCGGCGTCCTGGCCGCTGGAGAGGCGGTTGCTGGAGCTGTCCCAGGGGCTCGACGAGGTCCTCGGCGAGCACCGCCCGGAGATGGTGGCCGTCGAGGCGCTGTACAGCCACTACCGCCATCCGAGGACGGCGATCATGATGGGCCATGCGCGGGGCGTGCTGATCCTGTCGGCGGGTCGCGTGGAAGCGCGGGTCGTGTCGCTGCCGGCCAGCCGGATCAAGCGGACGCTGTCGGGCAACGGACAGGCCAGCAAGAGCCAGATGCAGCGAGCGATCATGAACACGCTCGGCCTGGCCCGTCCTCCGGAGCCGGCCGACGTGGCCGACGCGCTGGCCGTGGCGCTGTGCGCGGGGTTGCGGCATCGCTCCGAACGTGCGAAGGGCCGGGCCGCGGAGGCCGCGGCGGTGTCGGGTAAAGGGGGCCGGTCGTGATTGCTCGGATCACCGGCATGATCGCGGAGGTCTCCGATGAGGCCGTCGTCATCGACCGCGACGGGCTGGCCTTCGAGGTGCTGATACCGGGCTACGCCGTGGGGGACCTGACCGCCGTTCACGGCCAGCAGATTACGCTGCACACGCTGGAGTACTACGAGGGCACGGCCGTCGGCGGCAACCTGATCCCGCGGCTGATCGGCTTTCTGCAGTCGGAGGACCGCCTGTTCTTCAAGCGGTTCATCACGGTCAAGGGCGTGGGCATCCGCAAGGCGCTGCGGGCGCTGGCCGAGCCGCCCGCGCGGGTGGCCGCGGCGATTGAGGGCGGCGACCTGGCGACGCTGTCGCGGCTACCGGGCATCGGCAAGCGGGCGGCCGAGACGATCGTCGCGGAGCTGCGGGGCAAGGTCGACGCCTTCGCGATCGCGGCCGCGGCCGAGCGATCGCCCGCCAAGGCCGACTGGACCGACGCTCAGCGCGACGCGCTCGAGATCCTGACGGCCTGGGGCGAGCGCCGCGCCGACGCCGAGGCATGGCTGCAGCGGGCGGGACAGCTCCATCCGGACATCGACTCGGCCGACGATTGGGTCCGCGCGGCGTACAAGATCAAGACGGGCGCCGAGGGCTGAGGGCGGCGCGCGGCACCCGAGATCAACGCGGAACGGCTGCAGCGGTAGCATCCTGCTCGAGCCGCGGGATTCATCCCGCGCGGCCGCGCAGCCTGAAAGCTGCGGCTCGGGTCCCGAGTTCGACCTGGTGCGGAGCTCATGAGGCCCGTCGTCGAGTTGGCGAAGGTCCCCGCTTCGTTGCCGACCATCGGGTCATCATGCTAGCGTGGCGGACGAGCAGCGGGCGGACCGGGTAGCACACATGGCCAGGGAACGCGTCATCTCGGGCGAGTCGGGCGGACCGGACGAGGAGCGGTTCAACGTCGCGCTGCGCCCGAACCGGCTCGACGAGGTCGTCGGTCAGCAGCAGCTCATCGACCAGCTTGTGATCGCGCTCGAGGCGGCCCGCAAGCGGCGCGAGCCCCTGGAGCACATCCTGCTCGACGGCCCGCCCGGCCTGGGCAAGACCACGCTGGCCCACGTCATCGCCAATGAGATGAACACGACGTTGCGGGTGACGAGCGGTCCGGCGATCGTCAAGCAGGGCGACCTGATGTCGCTGCTGACGAACATGGAAGCGGGGCACATCCTGTTCATCGACGAGGTCCACCGTCTGTCGCACGTGGTGGAGGAGTTCCTTTATCCGGCGATGGAGGACTTCCGCGTCGACTACACCGTGGAGGGCGGGCTCGGCGGGCGGACGATCAATTTCGCGCTCAAACGGTTCACGCTGATCGGTGCGACGACGCGGTCGGGCATGCTGACCGCGGCGATGCGCGATCGGTTCGGCATCCGCTATCACCTGAGCTACTACTCGACCGACGAGCTGGCGGAGATCCTCCGGCGGTCGGCGAGACTCTTGGACCTGACGTTCGAGGAGGGCGCGCTCGAGGCCATCGCCAGGCGGTCGCGAGGCACGCCGCGCGTGGCGAACCGGCTGTTGCGGCGGGCACGGGACTACGCCCAGGTCCGCGCCGGCGGCGTGCTGACCGCCGAGGCCGTCACGCGGGCGCTCGAGATCCAGCAGGTCGACGACCTGGGCCTGGACGAGCTGGACCGGTCGTACCTGACCACGCTGGCCAGGACCTACGAGGGCGGACCGGCCGGCGTGGAGGCCATCGCCGCCAGCATGGGCCAGGAGCGCGACACGCTCGAGGACGTGGTCGAGCCCTACCTGCTCCAGATCGGCTTCATCACGCGGACCCGCCAGGGCCGCCAGATGACCAAGGACGCCTACGCCCACCTGGGCCTGACCCCACCGAAACGCCCGAAGGCCCAACCGGCATCCGATGACGGGCCGAGTCTGTTCTGAGAGATCGCAGCCAGGCGAGGTCGTATCTCCCATGGCAACCGCCGCGGACGGCTCGGACGACGTCGGATTCCCGCCCCGGGGGATAGGCCGCCGGCGGCAGACCTCTACGCGACGATTTGCTCGTGTCACGGTCCGCTTGATCCGCTATGATGACGGAGGGTGGGGAGTCACGTCGTCCCAGGCGTTTTTGGAGGGGTCTCCCTCAGCACATCCACGGGCTCGCACGCCGCACGGAACCCGGGACGACGACGCAACACAGGACGGGCTCACATCACATGGAGGAGGGCGTTATGTCTCGAAGGGCGAGCTGGATGATGGTCTGTCTGCTGGTTTGGGGCCCTCCGGCGTGGGGGCTGGTGATCGACCATGACGACGTGGATGCGGTGGCGACGCTGCCGCAGGCCACGATGGACGCGATCGGCCAGCAGCGTTGGTTCTTCTCGCACGCCTCCGTCGGCGGCAACATGATGAACGGCCTGTCGGACCTGCGCGGGCTGGACCCGGTGCGGTATCAACTCACACGATCGGGTGTGAGCTACCTGAGCGGGCAGCAGCGGGCGGCCGATCCGCCGGCCACGACGACGCCCGGGACGGTCTACGACTGCAGCCGGTCGAACCCGGGCTGGCAGAACAAGCTGACGATCTTCGACAACTCGGTTCGGATCTCGGGCTGGCATGCCGACAAGGTCGATGCGGCGTTCGACAAGTTCTGCTACATCGATCAGACCGCCGAGCCGCTTCAGTACCTGTCGATCATGACCAATCTGGAGGCGACGTTTCCGAACACGGTGTTCGTGTACGTGACGATGCCGCTGAAGACGGGCGAGGACAATAACAACATCCTGCGGAACGTCTACAACGACGTGGTGCGGGACTACTGCGTGGCCAACGACCGGCTTCTGTACGACATCGCCGACATCGAGGCCCACGACCCCAACGGCGTCGAGCAGACGTTCGAGTCGGGCGGTCAGACCTACCAGAAGCTCTACAGCGGCTACACGCACGACGGCGGACACCTCAACACGCCCGGCCGGCAGCGCGTGGCGCTGGGCTGGTACGCTACGGCCGCGGCGCTCGTGCAGATGCAGCAGCAACGCGAGCTGACGTTGTCGGTCGTCAATTCGGCCTGGGGCTCGGTCTCGCTCGACCCGGAGCCGGACGACCCGAACGAGCTACGCTATCCGTTCGGCACGGAGGTCACGCTGACGGCCGAGCCGATCGAGGGTCGGGCCTTTCGCCACTGGGAGATCAAGGACCCCAATCACCCGGACGACGCGAACTACAACGTCTTGGACGCGAACCTGGCGATCACACTGACGATGGACGTCGACCACGAGGTCACGGCCGTGTTCATGTGCGGCAGCGAGGCGGCATCGGTGCTGCCGCTGGCGGCGATGGCCCTGGGTGTGGCGGCGCTGTTGCGGCGGCGGGGGTAGACAGGGGCGAACCGGCTGCAAACCCCACCTGCATCTCGTATAATGGTCGGCTGGTCGGAGGGCAACGCCTGGCGGGCCGTTCACGGGTTGCGTTGCGCCGACGTGGCCAACCATCTCTCGATTACGAAAGGATCTGACGATGAGCATGCGCGCGATGCCGCTGGGTTGTCCCGGATGTGGGGTGAGTCGACGACGGTTCCTGGCATCGGGGTGTGCCGCCTGCGCGGGCGCGGCCGGGCTGATGGCCTCGCCGAGTGCGGCCCGAGCGGCGAAGAAGGAAGGCCCATTCCGCATTCGGGTGATCTACTCGCTGCACGCGCCGAAGCAGCCGGGACCGGATTGGCCCAACGTGGGGTTCGACTTCCGGCCCGTCATGGAGCGGATCAACGCCACGCTGGCGGAGGCCTGCCCGGAGTTCACGTTCGTCCACTCGATGGCCAACGGGCCCGACCAGGCCAAGAAGATCCTCGAGCAGGACAAGTCGGCCGACATCGACGGCTACATCGTCTATCAGATGAACTGCTGGAACCAGGTGGTTCAGACGATGGCCACCTCGGGCAAGCCGGTGCTGTACTGCGACTTCCAGTTCGGCGGCAGCGGCGGCTTCCTGGTTTACACCGCGGCGTTCATCCGGCATAAGACGCCGAACCTGGGGTTCGTGGCCTCGTCGAACCCTGACGACCTGGTCGCGGCGGTCAAGTGCTTCGGGATCGTGGCGCGCGGCGGCACCCCGGCCGAGTTCGCCGCGGCGACCAAGAACGTGCGGATGAAGCGGACGCCCGAGCCGGGCGACCTGACGTGCAAGCCGGACGACGCGCTCAAGACGCTCTCGCCCGAGGAATGCCTCAAGCGGATGAAGGCGTCGAAGATCCTCGCCTTGCGTGATCAGAAGGCCAAGAAGGTCGCGCCGATCATGAACATCCCGATGGAATACATCACGTTTGCCGAGCTGAACGACGCGTGGAAGGCGGCCGACAAGGACGAAGCCCGCGCGATCGCCGATCGGTGGCAAAAGACGGCGGCCGTCATCGAAGGCGTCTCGCGGAAGACCCTCGAGGCATCGGCGGCGATGTACCTGGCCGAGAAGGCCGTGCTGAAGCGGCACGACGCCAACGCGATCACGATCAACTGCCTCGGCGGCTTCTACGGCGGGCACATCCACGCCTATCCGTGCCTGGGCTTCCACGAGCTGAACAACGAGGGCCTGGTCGGCGCGTGCGAGTGCGACGTCCGGTCGACGGCGACGATGGTGGCGTTCACGGCCATGACGCAGGGCCGCCCCGGGTACATCAGCGACCCGGTGGTCGACACGGCCAAGCGGCAGATCATCTACGCCCACTGCGTGGCGTCGAACAAGGTGTTCGGCCCGAAGGGCGCGACGAACCCGTATCAGATCCTGACGCATTCGGAGGATCGCCAAGGCGCGTCGGTGCGGTCGGTCATGCCGCTGGGCTACAAGGTGACGTCGCTGGAGATCCATCCGGGCAAGAAACAGATCCTGATGCACCAGGGCAAGGCCGTCGCCAACGACCCGGACGACCGAGCCTGCCGGACGAAGCTCTGTGCCGAGCCGATGGGCGACATGGAGAAGCTCTTCACCCAGTGGGATCAGTGGAGCTGGCACCGGGTGACGTTCTACGGCGACATCAAGGAGCAGGCCTACGCCCTGGCCGACGTGATGGGCTGGAAGGTCGTGGAGGAGGCCTAGCCGTTGGCGTCTGCGATCACGCGGCCAGGAGCGGTTTGGCAGAGGCCGGCCGGCGCTTGCAACCTCAGCGGGCTTGGCCTATATACATAGTGAGGCTCGCTGGTGTTTGCGAACGGACGTGGCTCCGGGCTCTTAGGAGCGAGATGATGTGGACCCTATGGACCAAGCTGACATGGACCAAGCTGACGGCGGCCCTGAGCGGCACCATCGTGATGTTCCTCGATGGCTGCAACCCGGAGGTCCGCGACGTCTGGCTCAACGGTATCGAGTCGACGGCCACGGGTGTCGTCTCGGCCCTGACGGGGCTGTTGACGACGGCGGTGTCGGCCTTCATTACCGGTGCGACCCAGACGGATGACGGCGTCACGACGGTCGAGGCCGTCTTCGAGTGGCTGACGCACGCGGTGTGTTAGCCGGTTAGGTCGGCCCGCCCGGTCGGCGAGGTCGGTTCAGCGATGAGCAGATTCAGCCCCGTCTTCAACCGGCGGGGTTTTTTGTTTGCGCGGGGAAAGAAGCCGGGTTCAGGGGTCTAGGGTTTGGGGCTTAGTACCCGACCGCACTTGCCTTTGTGGGCTTTCATCGGGAGGGCGAGACGCCACTCAGAGCAGCGACCGTCAGAGGCCGTATCGTTCGGGCGCTTGAATAGCAACGCTCCTTCACGGTCGCGCCTACGACGGCGGCCCCGAAGCTGGGCAACCGACGGATTCAATGGTGTTGGACTGCCAGGCGGCACGTGGCACCCGAGGCAAAGTGGCGCCGGCGCATCGGCCGTCGGAAATGGCTCCTGCCAGTAAGCTGGGCCTCGTCTAGCCGGGGCGTTGGGCGACCACGGCCAGGAGCAGGTGCTTGCCGTCGTCGTTCTCCAGTTCGATGTCCAACGAGCCGAGGACCCGAAAGCCCGCGCCTTGATAGGTGCCGATAATCTCTCGGGGCCGCCAGAAGCTCATGATGTGGTTGTGTTGACAGGACGGGGCGTCGGCGGTGATGCGGTAGGTCCGGTAATCGACCTGCTCGCCGGCGTACCGCATGGTGACGTCGCCGTCGACGCGGTAGTTGGCAAAGAGCATACCGCCGGGGCGCATCACGCGGTACGTCTCGGCCAGGGCCCGCCGGTGCGGTTCGATGCCGCCCAGGATGTACATGACGGCCCAGGCCAGGACGGTACCGAACGTCTCGCTCGCCAGCGGGATGTCCGCCAGGGCCGCGGCGAAGGGATGGAACGGCAGGCTCTCGTATCGCAGACGCGCCTGCCTGAGCACCTGCCATCGCAGGTCAAAACAGTAGCGCGGTTCCGGCAGAAGCGGGAGGTTTCGTCCTTCCCAGCAGCCCATATCGAGCGAGGGACCTCGCAAGGGGGCCACCTGCTCGGCACACGCCCGCATGATCTCTTGGAGCTCTTGTGCGGGACACAGGGGCGGAAGGGCCGTCGTCTCGGCGGTCGGCGCGGTCTGCATGGCGTTCCTCGAAGCGAATGGCATCGCGCGTCAGGTCTGCCATGACGGTATCGGCCGATGGGACGCCCGTCTGAAGCATGGATTGGACGGCCCGAACGGCTTGACAAGCGTGGTTCGGGGCTGAGACGATCGCTCCGCTGATTCGTCAGGTCTGTTCAATCGGGAGAAGGTGATCATGCTCACACCACGACGCATCGCACTCGTTGCACTTACCCTGGTGATGTCGCGTGCCGATCTGTCGGCGGCCGAGTTCGAGGACGTCCTGGCCGTGCCGGTCAAGAAGGGGCTGCGGGGCCCGCGGGGCATGCCGGGCGATTTCGTGCAGCTCAAGGACGGCACGATCGTGATGGCCTACACGAAGGACCGCGGCATCGCGGCCAAGAAGTCCAAGGACCAGGGCAGGTCGTGGGGCGAGGAGTACGTGCTCCTGCCCGCGCCCAAGCCCCCGGCCAAGGGGTATTTCTGTCATCCCAGCTTCCTGCGGCTCAAGAGCGGCGAGATCCTGATGTCGTACATTTACAGCACGCATCCCCTGACGCCGTACTTCGGGCACAACTACGTGCGGCGTTCGGCCGACGAGGGCCAGACCTGGACCGAGCCGTTCTGTGCCACCCCGTATCCGGGCTACGTCATCGCGCACAACGACCGGCTGCTCACCCTGTCATCAGGGCGCATCCTGCTCGCGGCCGAGTACAAGGCCTACTGGCCCAGCAGCCGCGACCACAGCGGGTACGTGGGCATCTGCTTCTACTCCGACACGCAGGGCCACACGTGGCAGGTCAGCACGAACACCGTCGACATGAAACCGGTGGAGGTCCAGGAGGCCGACGTCGTGGAGCTGAAGGACGGACGCATCATGATGTTCGCCCGGACGTACAGCGGCTATCCGGTGCGGGCGTATTCCAAGGACGGCGGCGTCACGTGGTCGAAGGGCGAGCCCATGAAGGAGCTGGAGATGCCCTATGCCGGGCTGCCGACGGTCAAGCGAATCCCGTCGACGGGCGACCTGCTGTTCATCTGGATCAGCGAGCGCAGCCAGGACAAGCAGAACCCCAAGATCCGCCGACGGTGCGCGCTCAGCTCATGCATCAGCAAGGACGAGGGCAAGACGTTCATCCACAAGCGGCACATCGCCCGCGACCCGGAGGACGACTTCGGCTATCAGGCCGTCGAGTTCCTCGAGGGCGACATCGCCCTGACCTGCTATCACGCGCGCGACGGACTGCACGTGGCGCGGATCCCGGTGAGCTGGTTCTATGGCAAGTGAGACGGCAAGGCCGGTGGCTGGCGGTTAGGATCTGGAGGCCGAGACCTCGGGCTCTGCCCGTGCGAGAATCCCTTTTCGCGCTCATGAGGATGGGCCCTGAGCCGCGGAATTCGTACCGCGCGGTTCGGTCTCCGCGCGACGTCCGTGTCGCGGCTCGAGCGCTGGCGGGCAAGGGCGTCCGTGGCACCCGTCGGGCTGAATCGCGCGGATCGGCTGGTTCGTTGCCCTTGCGGGCAACGGGCCCCGCTGGGGATAGCGGGGCTCGACAGCACCTCGGTTCGGCCGTGGCCTTACCCTCCCCTTGCGGGCGCGCTACTCCGACGCACCGAAGACGCGCTTCACCGCTTCGAGGTAGCCCATCCCGAACCGCTTGTCGGGCTCGAGGTAGCTGCCCTCCGACCATTCGTTCCACGAGTTGATCGTCACGACCCGCGGCTGGTCGGGGCGGGCGTCGAGGTAGGCCTTGGCCTTGCGGAGCAGCTTCTCGAAGTTCTCGGGGTTCACGCCGTGCTTGACGGCGGCCCGGTAGGCCTTGAAGCGCGGGTTGTTGTCCCACCCGATCGAGACGTGCGGGAAATACGGCACGGAGAACGCTTTGTCCCATGTCGGCCAGAAGGCCATGGCCGTGCGAGCCCATGCCATGTAGTCGTCGACGGGCCTGGAGACGTGGACGAACTGGTAGTTGGTCAGGCTGTCGAGGCCCAGGGCGCGGACGGTGTTGTCCTGCGTGTTGGTCTTGTCGCCGAGGGCCGACTCGGCCACGGACTTGGGAAGCTGGCCCCACAGCATGCCCATCAGGTGCAGGCCGGGGAAGCCCTCCTCCTTGACGCGCTGCTCGAAGTGGTCGAGGGCGGCGCGGGCCTGTCGGATCCCGCCGAGGCCGTCGATCAGCGTGCTGAGCTGGTAGATCGAGAAGACCGGCTTACCGTCGATCTTGAGGTACGACGGGTGCTTGATGTACCTCTCGATGACGCGCTCGACGATGCCGTCGAACGTCTTGCGGTCGACCGCGGCCGGCCAGATGACCTCGTGCTTGTGCGAGCGCCGCAGGTCCCACAGCGTCATGGCGTCGTGGTTGGCCCACATCAGGAAGAAGCGGATTTTGTCGTTGTTGGGGGCCTTGAGGAAGCCCTCGTTGATGCACTCCTCGAGGAACGGTTTGCCGTCGTACCAGTACCAGTCGAAGATGAACGTGTTGACGCCGTGAGAGGCGGCCGCGTCGATCTTCTTGGCCATCACGTCGGGGTCGGATTCGTCGACGTACCCCCACATCGGAATATGCGGTTGCCAGTGGCCCTCGAACTTGGGCTTGGCGTTGCGGATGATCTCCCACTCGCCCTCCGTACCGGTGAAGAAGGGCCTCCAGCGGGGCTCGTCGTGGTAGGCGGGCCAGTAGAAGGCCGCCACGACGGTGTCGGGCGTCTGCCGCGAGCCCGCGCGTTTGCCCGTCTCGGCCGGGGCCGGGATGGCCAGCGCGCCTGCGAGTAGAGCGGCGGCGGTGATAACAGCGGTGTAGGTTGCGTGCATGGCGTTTGCCTCCTGGACCGGCGGGCATCATCGGTCGGTCGGGTGTGGCGCGTCAAGCGTGGGGCGGGCGATGTCAGAACTTGTCCGCGGCTCGGGGCCGGTTTCTACGCGGCATAGGGACCTGCTACCATACGGGTCGATTGGCTCCACGGAGGGGATTCACCGCAACCCTACCACGAGGACACGCTCATGAGATTACGAACGACCCGACTCATCGCCCTGCTGCTGTCCCTGTCGCTGTGCGGTCCCGCGCTGGCCGCCAAGGGCAGGAAGGGCAAGAACCAGGCCGAACGCCTCGGCTCGCTGGCCACGTCGCTGACGGGTGACGCCGGCAAGCCGGTCGAGACCGTCATGGTCCCCATGCGGGACGGCGTGCGGCTGGCCACCGACGTTTACGTGCCCAAGGACGACAGCAAGGCTTACCCGGTGATCCTGCTGCGGACGCCCTACGGCAAGGGCGGCGGCTCGGGCCTGGCGATGGCGGGCGACGTGATGGCCAAGTTCGGCTACGCGATCGTGATCCAGGACATGCGCGGGCGGAACGACTCCGAGGGCGAGGACTTTCCGGTGTTCGCCTCGTGCGGCTGGCACGAGCTCCAGGACGGCTATGACACGATCGAGTGGATCGCCAAGCAGCCCTGGTGCAACGGCAAGATCGGTCAGTTCGGCGCCTCGGCCCTGGGCATCAGCGCCCTGGCGACGGCGCCGACCCACCCGCCCCACCTGAAGTGCCAGTTCATCGTGGTGGCCGCCTCGGACATCTTCACCCAGGGCGCGACGTGGAACGGGACGCCCCGCAAGGCCCTGACCGAGGGCTGGGTCAAGGGCACGAAGCTGGACCCGCGGAACCTGAAACTCTGGCAGGACCACCCGACCTACGATGCCTTCTGGAAGAAGTACGCGCCGGAGTCCGTGGTCGATCGGATCCAAGCGCCGATCTGTTCGGTCGGCGGGTGGTACGACATCTTCAGCCAGGGCACGATCGACACGTTTGTCATGGTGCAGAACCAGGGCGGCAAGGGCGCGCGGGGCACGTGCCGGCTCGTCATGGGGCCCTGGGCGCACGGCAATTTCCACGACAAGTCGTTTCGCTATCCGACGAACGCCGACATGAAGCTCCAGATCCCCGAGCTGCTGGCCTGGTTCAACAAGTGGCTCAAGGGCCTGGACCTGAACAAGGACGCCAAACCGGTCCGGTACTACGTGATGGGAGCCGTCGGCGAGCCGGGCGCGCCGGGCAACGCGTGGCGCAATGCCGACACATGGCCACTGCCGAGCGAGGAGGTGTGCTACTACTTCCACCGCGACGGCACGCTGTCGAAGCTCAAGCCGACCGAGTCCCGCGCGTCGACCTCGTACGCGTACGACCCGGAGGACCCGGTGCCGACGATCGGCGGCGGCAATCTGAAGCTCAAGAAGGGGCCGATGGACCAGCGGCCCGCGGAGGATCGGGACGACGTGATCCTCTTCACCACGCCGGTCCTGCGCGAGCCGGTCGAGGCGACGGGGCGGATCAAGGTCAGGCTCTGGGCCAAGAGCGACTGCCGGGACACCGACTTCACCGCCAAGCTGACCGACGTGTACCCCGACGGCCGGAGCATGCTGGTGGTCGACGGCATCGTCAGCGCGCGGTTCCGCGAGTCGATGAGCAAGATCGACCTGATGCGCCCGGGCAAGACGTACGAGTTCGAGATCGACCTGTGGTCGACCAGCATCATCTTCAACAAGGGCCACCGGATTCGCGTGGCCATCAGCAGCAGCAACTTCCCGCGTTTCGCGGCGAACCCGAACACGGGCAAGCCCTACGCCCAAGACGGCAAGGCGCGGGTGGCCAAGAACACGATCTTCTTCGACAGCGAGAGGCCCTCGCACATCGTGCTGCCGAGGCCGAAGCTGGAGAAGGTCTCGTCGTCGCGCTAGGGTTAAGGGGGCCGAGCCGCCGTTCGCGCGCGGGGCCCCCTCGGGGCCTGGACGCCTCGCGCCGCGGGCCGGTATCATCGATGTAGGTAGGCGAACTCACCGCTCGACGGAAGGACGAGGCGGTCATGAAATCATCCCGAACACTCGGGTCGCCGACGACCATCGATTCGGATGCCCATCGGCGGCTCCGGGAACAGCTCAACGACCTGGTCAACGCCAAGGGGACCCTGGATCCGCGACAGATCATCGGGGTCGTGCACTCGCTGTTTCGCGAGCTCGAGGCGGTCGAACGGCGGCTGAACCTGTTGCCGGAAGGTCCGAGCCTGAACCGTTGGTTCTGGAGGCCCATGCGGCAGGAGGCGATCCCGCCGGCGGGCGGCCCGCAGGCGTTCGTCTTCTGTCTGGCCGACACGCAGACGCACGTGCGCGACGGCCAATCGTTGATCGCCCTGGCGCGGCATCTGTCGCTGGGCGACGCGCCGGCCGTGCAGTTCGAGCCGATCCCCGTCCGCGCCGAACGGCAGCAGGTGCCCAAGGAGCTCCAGGGCATCTTTCCGAACGTGGCGCTGCTGCTGGGCCGGCCCGTCTTGTTCGGCAGCCTGCTGCGTCAATACGGCCTGGGCGAGGCGATGCCGCATCGATTCAGCTTCACGCAAGAGGATCCCGACGCGGCCGACCAGGCGCTCCGTGACGACCACTTCGGGGACGTGTTCCCCCGGCGGCGCTTCGAGATCGAGGGCGAGCAGGCCACCGAGGACTACGGCCTGGTGCGACGCTTCAGCTATGAGGACGGCCCGATCAGCCGCACGTTCTACGTCATCGCCGGGCTCAGCTCGCTGGGCACGTACGCGGCCACGCTCTGCTCGCTGCACCTGCTGGAGGGCCTGGGACGCGAGCTAGCCAGCCAACCCGAGGACAAGAGCCAGCTGGACGTGCTGGTCACGGCCACGGCCACGCACGGTGAAGCCGTCTGGAACCTCGACGCCAGCAGCGTCCGGATCGTGCGGGCGTACTTGGACGATCAGCTCTTCCAGGCCGACCAAGGCACGGGCTGGCAGGCGGTGCCGCCGCGTCGGATCGAGCTGGTCCTCCGCGAGGAGCCGGGCGAGGACGGCACGCTCGACATCGATCACATCGTGCTGGAGCGCCTCCAGCGTGAGACCATTCCCGGTCAGCAGCAGCAGGCCCGCATCATCGGCTGCCTGGTGTATCGCAGCCTGGGCGACGCCCCGCCGGGCACGAGCGGCACCGACCTGGCTGAGCAGAAATGGATCTGGCAGGATCGAGGTCGCGGACGCAAGCTCAGCCCCTCCGAGGCGATCAGCAAGATGCTCAACGTGGCCCGTCGTCACCTGGGCAGCGCGCTGGTCAGCAAGGACAACCGCTATGTCGTCCGCGTGCCGGGCGAGATCGCCGTCAGCCAGGCGGCCACGGCCTGAGCCCCCCGACTTCGGAGACCGACTTCGAGAGGATCACGGCCGCGCCGGGGCGGAGGTTCCGCGTGGGGTGGTCGGCTGGGTCGTCGTCGCAAGCTCGGAGGCGATCCGCTCGATGCGGCTGAGGACGCGATCCACGTCCTCGGAGGCCATGCGGCGGATCTCGTCGGCGGGTCGGCGTTGCTCCAGCTCCAAGACCATCCGCAACTGGTCCAGCGCCTCGGTCATCCGATTGCGATCGTCTCGAACGCGACCCTGAAGGGCAAGCACCTCGCCCAGGTCGGCCCTCAGATCCGGCAGCTCGGGATACCGTGCGACGGCCGAGCGGATGGCGTCCGCCGCCCGGTCGACGTCGTTCGGGTCGTTGGTGGCTCCGTAGCGAACCAGGTAGGCCGAGGACAGCAAGCGGTAGTGCCGGTTGTCGCCGCGATCGCGTATGACGGCCGTCTCGGCGGCCCGAACGGCGAAGGGGACCAGCCGCTCGGCCAGGGCCGGGTCGCCCTGTCGCACCCCGGCGACGGCCCATCGCGCCGCCTCGGACGGTGGCACCGGATCGAGCGGGTCGGCGGCGATGGCTTGCGTGTAGGCGTTGATGGCGGCGTCGACGGTTCGCGACGCGCGGGCCTTATCGAGCCATCGGCCGGCCGAGTACGCGGGCGTGACAAAGACCGGCCAGTACATCACCACGGCCACGAGGGCGACGGTGGACAGCACCATGCCGGCGGTGTTGGTCCGGGCGACGTCTCGGGCCGGTGCGTCCTCCTGCGGTTGAGCCGCATCGTTGCGGATGCCCCGCACGGCCAGGGCCAGACCACCGAGGGCATAGAACACGCACGCCGAGCCTGGGTAAACCATCGAGAACGAGACCATGTTGTGGGCCACGGCGACGAGCAGGGCCGCGCCGAGTCCGCCCACGAGCGGCAGCGGATCGTCCTCCAGGCGGTGGGTCTGGTCGGAGTCGAGCACCAGGGCCGCCAGCGCGATCGATGCGATCAGCGCCGACGGCAGCGCCCAGAGGAGCCAGAGCTCCGCCGGCGAGGCGATGGTCCGGGCGATCAGGGCCACGCCCGCGAACAGGGCCAGCCAGGGCATGAAGCGCCCGGGCGGTTCGGTCGGTGGGGCGCGGGCGGGCATGTCCGCCAGGCGTTCGGCATCAGGCCCTGGCCTCACCAGCCCCCACGACACGCCGGCCCACAGCGTCAGCAGGCCGGCCAGGCCGAGCGGTCCCCATTCGGTCAGCGTCGTGACGAGGATGTTGTGCGGATCGCGGACCTCCTCGGGCCATTCGACGGGTTTGTGGCGGACGTAGTGGCGGTCGAAGTGGCCCGCGCCGATGCCGAGGATCGGGTGCCCGGCGATGACGCGGGCGGCGCCCGTCCAGTACTGCCAGCGGTAGGCCAACGACAGCGTGGGCAGCGAGCCGCGCGTCAGACCGACCGCCGCGACGCAACCCAGCATGCCCGCCAGCGCGACCCAGCCCGCGATGAGCAGTCCCTTGCGGCGACGTGACAACCCCATCCGCCACGCGGGCCGGCGATCCCACAGCACAATGCCGACCAGCCACGCCGTCGTCATGACGAGCCCGGCCGCGATGGCGGCGCGACTCGACGACAATCTCACGCCATAGGCCATCAGCGCCGCGGCCCCGATGGCGACGACCCCGAAGAACGCGCGTAACGGTTTGCCGCCGACCCGAAGCTTGGCCGCGCCCAGGGCGAGCGTGGCCAGGGCCACCGAGGCCAGCAAGCCCCCGGCGATGTTGCTGTGGACGAAGAACCCGGCGGCCTCGCCGGACCTCGCGCGGGCCTCGAGCATGCGCAGCGTGGGGTCGTCCTCGCGGAACCGGCCCTCTTCGATGGCCCGAGCCTTCTGCTGCTCGATCCACTCGAGCGTATCCGGCTGCTCGACGTAGACCTGGTTGATTGCAAAGGCCGCGAAGGCCACGCCGGTCGCGCCGATGGCGGCCAGGACGATCCGCACCTCCCACCATCGACGGACGGTCCGGGCGACGACCAGCAAGACCATCACCGCCGCGATGCGGTTGGCGGACTCCGTCAGCGCCACGCGGAGGTTGCTCGCGTGGGCGAGCGACAACATGGCGGCCGCCAGCATCAGTCCGAGGGCGATGACCCCGAGCGGCACGCGTCGCCGTCTCCCGCCGAGCGAGCTCGCCGCTGCGCAGGCCGTCGCCGCGGCCAGGATAAGCCCGTCGAAGACCAGCGAGACCGTCGGCCCGGCCCCGTGTTGAGGGCCGGCTGCGCCCTGGAGACGCGTGACCACCGTTGAGGTCTCGTCCCGGCTGGTTTCCTGCATCATTGCGCGGGCGCACACGGTCGCGAGGACCACGATGAGCGCGGCCCGGTCGAGCCAGTCGGGCAGACGGGGGCGGGACGCGGCTTTCGGTTTAGGAGGACGCGCCATGATCGGGTGCCTGTTCGAGGATGGCGATCATCATCACGATCGCCGCGCACTGCACGGCCACGAGGACCGCGTCGGTCCAATCGGCCCGGCTCAATAGGGTCGCCGACAGGCCGGTGGCCAGCGTGGCCAGATAGATCGTCAGCACCGCCGACCGTTCGCCCATGCCTCGACGGACGAGGCGGTGGGAGAAGTGCCGACGGTCGCCGGTCATGATGGGCGAACCGCTTCGCCAGCGGAGCCAGACCACGCTGGCGGTGTCGTAGAGTGGCACGGCCAGGACGACGACCGGTGCCAGCATGCCGTAGGGTCTGCTTGCGCCGGTCGGCTCCACGAACGTGGTCAGCACGGTCATGACCGCCAGCAGATAGCCGACGACCAGGCTGCCGGAATCGCCCATGAAGATGGACGCCGGCGAGACATTGTAGATAAGAAAGCCGGCGGTCGCGCCGATCAGCATGCACGTCATCGCCGGCACGAAGATCTGCCCGGTGCGGACGGCCGAGACGGCGAAGATCGCCCCGGCCAGGCACGCCACGCCGCCGGCCAGGCCGTCCATGTTGTCCATCAGGTTGAAGGCGTTGGTCACGCCGACGATCCAGACCACGGTGATGACCACGCTGGGGATCGGACCGAGCAGCACGGCCGCGCGAAGGCCCCAGCCGAGCACCAATGCGAGCGCGACGGCCGTCATCACCGCCAGCTTGAGCCACGGCGTCAGCGGTCGTGCGTCGTCGGCCAGGCCGACGGCATGCAGGATGGTCGCCCCGACCAGGATCGCCACGGCCATGGGGGCCTTGCTGAGCACGCCGTCGAGATGGATCTCGACCAGGGAGGGCATCCAGGCCGGCACGCCGCCGGTCTTGAGCCACCAGGCCATCAGGAGCGCCGCGGCCATCGGCGCGGCGAAGCCGGCCCAGATCGCGATGCCGCCTCCGAGGGCGACGGGCCCGCGATGTTGTTTGTGCCCGACGTCGGGCCGGTCGATGAAGCCTCGGCGCATCGCCCAGCGGCGCACGCCGGCCGTGAGACCGACCGACATCACGAACGGCACGGCCAGACAGAGCAGGAACAGCCAGGCCATTCGGGTCTCCTTCCCGTGAACGCGTCTCGGGGCATTCTAGAAGGCGTCCAGTTGCTCGACCAGGCGTCGGCGGACCTGTAGGAAGAACGGGTGGTAGGTCTCGGACGCGTAGTCGGGATAGGTCCAGGGCCAGGGCTCCCAGCGACCTTGGGTGTAGCGCAGCGTCACCTCGGCGTAGATGCCCTGCTGGAGGTAGATTCGATGGGCGTGGTCCTTGGTGGTGGCCAGGATCAGCTTGCTCAGGCCGACCAGGCCGGGATCGAGGTTCACCACGCGGCGGTCCGGAGGGAGCAGACAGTCCTCGCACAGTTGCTTCTCGATGCCGATGGTCAGGCGCTTGATCTCGGCCAGACGCTCGGGCGAGACCAGCTCCTGGAAGCTGACGAACCATCGTTTGAGGTCGGGCCCCATCTCGGCCTCGTAGTAGTCCGTGGCATCGAACGGATAGAGGTCGCTCGTCAGGTCGGTCTCGCCGAAGGCGCGGGTCATCAGTTTTCGAGCGCGGCGCATCAAATCGGGGTCGGGTCCGATCAGGCCGCAGATGAGCTTGGCCGGGCGTGGAGGGCGAATGGCTCCCATGACGGTGCAGTGTACTGTGCACCATGGGCGGGTCAAACCGGCACGCGTCGCGCGGCCGAGCGGTTGACGTCCGGTTGATAGCCGGGCACCCACGCGATAGGCTTGGAACGATGCTGGCGAGATAGAACCTCAGAACGAGGCCCGGGAGCTTGCCTACCATGACCGTGTATCCCCTTGTGCTGGAGCCCATCCTGCTGGAGAAGATCTGGGGCGGGCGAAACATGGAGCGCCTGTTCGGCCGCGACCTGCCGGAGGGCAAGAAGATCGGCGAGTCGTGGGAGGTCACCGACCTGCCCGAGGGCGTGTCGAAGGTGGTCAATGGCCCCGAGGCCGGCAAAACGCTGCACGACCTGGTCGCGGACTGGGGCGAGCGGCTGGTGGGCTCGGCGCCGCTGGTCGACGGGCGCTTCCCGCTGCTGATCAAGTTCCTCGACGCCGAGGAGGTGCTCAGCGTCCAGGTGCACCCGGATGAGGACGCCTGTGAACAGATCGGCGGGGACGCTCGGGTCAAGCACGAGGCGTGGTACGTCATCGAGGCGCGAAGCGACGCGGCGATCTTCGCCGGGCTGAAGCCGGGCGTGACCAAGGAGGAGTTCGCCCAGGCCACCGAGGAGGGCTCGGTCGAGCAGATGCTGCAGCGGATCCCGGTCCGTTCCGGCGACTGCTACTACCTGCCGAGCGGAACGGTCCATGCCCTCGGAGCGGGCGTGGTGGTGGCCGAGGTGCAGACGCCATCCGACACGACCTACCGCGTGTTCGACTGGAACCGGCTCGGCGACGACGGCAAGCCGCGCGAGCTCCACGTTGAGCAGGCCCTGATCTGCATCCACTTCGGCGAGGAGCCCCCGGTGCAACAACCCCGCCAGCACGAGTCGGACGCATGGGTCACGCGGACCCGGCTGGCCGAATGCCCCCGCTTCGTCATCGACAAAGTCCGACTCAACGAGGGCTACGACCAGCCGCTGCGGGCCGAGCAGATGATGATCTGGCAGGTGCTCGAGGGCGCGTGCCGGCTCGCGACGGAGGGGATCGACGAGCCCGTCGAGGTCACGGCCGGTCAGAGCGTCATCATCCCGGCGGGGCTCGACGGCACGACGCTGGCCGCGCCCAGCGATTGCACCTGGCTGCAGGCAACGATCCCCGTGTAGGAGCGTAGGCCGATCACCTCGGCCGAGGACAGAAGCCCACAGGACACACACCGGCGCATGGCGGACAAGCAGAGCGATTCCGAAGCGTTGATCGGGCGGCGACTCGGCAGCTACTCGCTGACGGGTGTGCTGGGCCGGAGCCGGATGAGCGCGGTGTACCTGGCGCGGGACGCGGTGCTCGGGCGCGAGGTGGCCGTCAAGCTCCTTCGCGGCTGGACCGCCGACGCCGAGCGCAGCGAGGTGGAGCGTTTTCTCAACGAGGCCCGCGCCGCGGCGCAGCTCCAGCACGCGCACGTCGTGACGATCTTCCATCTGGGCGAGCAGAGCGGGCAGTACTACGTCGTCATGGAGTACATGGCCGGCGGCTCGCTGCAGGACGTGCTCGACGGGGGCAAGCGGCTCACGCCGGAGGCGGCGTTCGCCGGCATCCGGCAGGCCTGCCGCGGCCTGACGGCCGCCCACCGGGCGGGCATCATCCATCGCGACATCAAGCCGTCGAACCTCCTGCTGACGAGCGACGGCATCCTCAAGGTAGCGGACTTCGGGCTGGCCGATCGCCTCGAGGTGGCGGGCGAGAGCGGCACGACGTCCATCGTCGAGGGCACGCCCCGCTACGTCGCACCGGAGCTGACACTGGGTCATCCGGCTTCCCTGGCCAGCGACACCTACGCCCTCGGCATGACCTGGTACACCTTGCTGACCGGGCAACCGGCATTCAGCGGGAAGACCACGCAGGAGATCTTCCGCAAGCACCTCCGCTCGCCCGTGCCGGATATCACGCAGGACCGCCCCGACGTGCCGGTCGATCACGCCGAGCTGCTCGCGCGGTGCCTGGCCAAGCTGCCCGAGGACCGCTTTCAGTCGTCCGCCGAGCTGCTCGAGACCATGGACACGCTGGCCGGGGTGAGCGCCGACGGCGGCGATGCCTCGACGGACCCGCCGCCGACCGAGACCGAATCGCTACGGGACCTCATTCGGGCGAGCCGACGCGCCAAGGTCGAGGTGGAGCAGACGGCGGCGTTGAGCACGCGGGCCGAGGCGGCCGTCAAGCGGACCGAACCGCCGTCCATCGTCGTGCCCGTCGCGGCCCTGACCATCATCGCCCTGCTGCTGATCCTCGCGCTGGTGCTGATCTGGCGCCTGCTGCTCAGCTAGAAGCAAAGGACATCCTTCATGATGATCGAGACCGTCGTCTGCCTGGCCGCCGCCGTCCAGGCCCCGGTCCCGCCGGGCAAGCTCGACCCCAACCACCTCGCGCTGGTCTTCAACAGAAACAGCAAGCCCAGCGGCGAGCTGGCCTTCTTCTACGCCGAGCGGCGTCAGGTGCCGCGGGGACGACTGATCGGGCTCGACCTGCCGACCACCGAAGAGATCCCGCGGCGGGTCTATGACGCCTCGATCGCGGGGCCGATCAAGACGTGGCTGAAGGAGCACGACCCGGCGGACCAGGTCGCCTGCCTCGTGCTGTTCTACGATGTGCCGATCCGTGTGGGCCCGCAGCGGGTCACGGACGAGATGCGCACCGCGAGGCGTCATGCCCGGCGCCTGCGGGCTGAAGCGATCGAGCAGTACGACGAGGTCGCCGCGGCGATCGATCGGATCGCCCAACCCGGGGCCGCGCCGCGGACGAGGCCGACGACCTCGACCGCCCCGGCTCCGAAACGGACGTTCGACAAGCTCGCCGAGGATTACAAGAAGCGACTTACCGAGGCGATGAAGCGCGGGGCCGCGCTCGAGGACCCCCGCCGGGCCCTCCGGGCCAAGAAGCAGCTTCTGTCGTGCATGGAGGACGTGCAAGGGCTCAGCGGCATCGTGGCCAACGTCCAGCCCACCGATAGGGACGGCAACGAGCTCGGTCAGCGCCGGTTCGAGACGCTGCGCGAGTCCATCCGGCAGGACCAGGACCGGATCAACGAGCTGCTTCAGAGCGGCCCGCTCAGTCCCGACCGCCAGGAGGCCCGCAAGCTGATTCGGCGCATCGCGGGCATCTTCGGCCTGCTGGCTCACCTCGACGAGGACCTGCAGCGCCTGACGGGCAGGCACACGAAGGCCTCGGTCGACAGCGAGTTGTCGACGCTTCTGGCCCCGACGACGGGTCTGTATCGCTGGCGGATGAACGCGCTGAACGTACGGCACCGCGCCAACGAGACGCTCCGCGAGGCCCTGCCGGCCGCGGAATGGGACGCACCGATCCTGATGGTCAGCCGACTGGACGGGCCCAACCCCACGGTGGTCCGACGCTGCATCACCGACGCCATCGCGACCGAACGCGAGGGCCTGACCGGGCGGATCTATATCGACGCCCGCGGGCTCAAGGCGAACCCGAAACCAGGGGCCTACGGCTACTACGACCAGGACCTCCGTGAGATGGCCCGTCTGCTGACCGAGCACAGCTCGCTGCCGACGGTCCTGGACAATCGCGGCAAGCTGTTCGGACCCGGCGCGTGTCCGGACGCGGCCATCTATTGCGGTTGGTACAGCGTGGGACGCTACGAGGACGCGTTCGACTTCGTCCCCGGCGCGGTGGCGTTCCACATCGCCAGCAACGAGGCCATCAGCCTACGGGACCCCACCAAGACGTACTGGTGTAAGGAGCTGCTCGCCGACGGCGCGGCCGCGACGCTCGGGCCCGTCGCCGAACCCTTTCTGAGCGCGTTTCCGCGTCCGAGCGATTTCTTCGGGCTGCTGATGACGGGCCAACTGACGCTGGTGGAATGCTTCTACGCCACGAAGCCGTACAACTCGTGGATGCTGCTGCTGATCGGTGACCCGCTGTACCGGCCGTTCGGGAAGAACCCACAAATGAAGCTCGAGGACGTGCTCCCGGCCGACGTGCTGCCGCTGCGATGAGGCGGCTCGGCACTGGCCGTGATCAGTAGCCCGGCGGCTTGTCGGCGCTGTCGCGGCTGATCCGCTTCTTGGGGTCGCCCGTCTTGGACTTGGCGGCCGGCTGTCGTCGCGTCTTCTTGGCCGGGGCCTTCGTCCGGGGGGACTTGGCCGCCCCTTGGGCCCCGGGGCTGCGTTTGGGTCTGGGCCGCGGCTTGGTCGCCTTCTTGACGCCCGCCTTTCGTGTCATCTTGCGGACCTTCTTCGTCGGCGGGGTCTCGGCCTGCTCGGCGTCCTCCTCGACGGCCGGCACGCCCCGCATGGCCATATCGAACTGGGCGCGGCGCAGGTACGGGACGTTCTCGGGACGGATGCACATCAGCCGGCCGCGGGCGCTGCAGACGTAGAGCGTCTCATCGCGGGAATTGGCGACGGACTCCGTCGCCTCGGGGCAGGCGATCGAGCGCATCAGCTCGCCCGAGTCCACGTCGACCTGATGGATGGCCTTACCGGGCTCGAACACGAAGACGGCGTCGCCGTATTCGGCCAGGAAGCCGTGTCCGCGATCGAAGGTCCACAGGTGCTTGCCGCTCTTGGGATCGATGGCGAACAGGCCCTGAGGCTCGGCCGGGTAATACAGCATGCGCTTGGTCAGGGCGCCGTTTCGCCTCATCGGTGTGGGCACGAGGCACTGCCACCGCTTGGTGCCGCGGGTGGCATCGAAGGCGTAGATGCTCCGCTCGGTGGTGGCGACATAGACCTTGCCGTCACCGAGCAGCGGGGCGGCGAGGATACCTCCGGGGACGGTCTCCTTCCAATCGAGGTCCCGCTTGTAGAGACCGACGGCGAAGACGGCGCCGCCGTCGCTGGCGACGACGGCCGTCCGCTCGAAGACCGCGGGTCGCGACCGGACGGCACCCTCCGAGCCGAACTGCCAGCGGCGAATGGCGCTCTTGCGTTCGGTCTGGAGACCGCCGAGGCGGTCGACCCATTCCCGCTGCCACTGTCGGGCCTTGGCCAGCGATTCGGCCTCTTCGTAGAGCCTCTCGCCGTCCGGCAGGACGATGATGGCGTAGTACATCAAGCCCTTCTTCTTGGGGGTGGGGGCATAGATGCCCTCGTCGACGATGCGCAGCGCGACGAAGCGTTCGGTCACGCTGCCAATGTAGATCGTGTCCTCGTCGGCCACGGGCGGTCCGGACGGCGTGATCTCCGGCTGCATCTCGGCGATCAGCTTACCCGTGAGGCGGTGGAAGACCTTGATGGTCATGGGGCTGGCCACGACCGTGCGCATTCTGGCGGCCCGGGTATCGGCGCGGGGATGGCAGGGCCTGAAGACTTCGAACGGCGGCTCGGCGACCAGGGCCGACCATCGCACGAGTCCGACATCGGCGTCAATGGCGAACAGCGCGCCGAGGCTGGTGGCGGCGTAGAGCATCTCGTCTTCGAGGTACAGGGCGGTGATCTGCTCGTCGGGATCGAGCGGAATGGGACATTGCCAGTACTTGGTCAGCTTGGCCTCGTCCAGGGCGGTCGCCGGGATCAAGTCCTCATTGCCCGGCGAGGCGGCCCGCACGATCTCGGCGGCCTTGGGGTCCGCCGTGGCCAAGAAGGCCAGAAGAGCTAGCGGCATCAACCGTCCCATGGTGCGTACTCCTCATCCTGCGTTGAGCGGGCGCGGCCCAGGCGCGTCAGCTCGATTTCCAGGTCCACATGATCGGCCAGGTCGATCCCGTAGGCGCGCTCGACGGCCCGCAGGCGGTCGATGCGTTCGACGTCGCGGGCGATGCGCTGGGAGAGCTTGAACACGCAGGGCCTCCCCTCGCGCCGGTCGACCAGATCTTGGCGCATCAGCGCCCAACTTCCCTCATAGAGATCGTCGCGCAGGACCAAAAGGATGTAATCTTCCCGCTGAAGCGAGGCAAGCTCTCGGGCCAGCGCCCCCCGAGCGAGGTGGTCCGTATGGGTAGGTGCGTCGGACACCGGCACACCTCCTGGAGTTATTCTCATTGAAACGCCGATGATACCTAACGTCAAGCGTGGGCGACTGCGGTCCCTCGTTCGCCGAACGGTCTTAACGTCGGCGATCCACGCGGTTTGACGCCAGTTTTGCGGCGCGGATCAGGGCAGTCGAGGGCTCGGCGGCGGTCGGGTCCACCGGCGGGCCTTGCAATGGCGTCAAGACCGGTGGTATTATCAAGCGCTTTGTGAGGGCGGAACTTACAACGCTGGAGGAGGCCAGCGAGGGCAAGTTCCACTCCGTGTACTCAATGTGGTTTGGTCCTGTTTCCGGTCGACGCGACAGGGACGGCCTGTCGACCGGTGCTGTCGGTTGCCTGGGCCCTGCGACGCGATGCGTCAGGGCGGTGACGCGAAAGGAGGCGCGCCGTGAGTATGACGGCCAAAATCTTCGTCGTGCTGTTGGTCCTCTTCTCCGTGATGTTCTCGATGGTGACCGTCACGTTCGTCACGCAGCAGCAGAACTGGAAGAGTCTCGCGGAGGACTTCAAGGCCGCCCACCAGGCCGCCCGCGTCGAGGCCACCAACCAACTTGCGCAGGCCAAGGTCATGATGGTCCAGCTCGAGAACCAGATCTCCTCGAGCACGAAGCAGATTCAGGAGCTGGAGCAGAAGCTGACCGCCTCCGAGAGCGACCTCAAGGCGCGGGAGAGCGATATCGTCGCCCTCAAGAGCGATCTGAAGGCCGCCCAGGCCAACGCCCGGCAGGCCACCGAGCTCCAGAAGCTGGAGAAGGAGCGTGCCGAGGCCCTGGAGAAGCGCACCAACGAGCTGCTGGCCAAGACCACCGAGCTCCAGACGCGGAACCTCGAACTGGACAAGCAGATCCGGAACCTGACCCAAGATTTGGCCATTCGCGAGGAAGAGAACCGGGCCCTGAAGGAGCAGCGGTACGCTCTCGAGCAGCAACTGGCCGCGATGCAGAAAGGCGCGGGCCCGACCGCCGCGGCCGTGCCCGGACCGGAGGCGGAGCTGGCCAGGGCGGTGGCTCCGGCGCCGGCCAAGGTCACGCCCATCCAGGGCAGCGTGCTGAACGTGAAGGGCTCGATTGCCAGCATCAGCGTGGGCTCGGCCGACGGTGTGACCGAGGGCATGGTCTTCATCATCTACCGCGGCGCGAACTACCTGGGCAAGCTGAAGGTCACGGCCGTGGAGCCGAATCGGTCGGGCGGTGACCTGGTGCTGGTCCGGGGCGACATCCGCGAGGACGATCAGGTGCGGGACGAGCGTAGCTTCATGATGAGCCAATAGGATCGTCGTGGGCTCGACGCGAGGTGATCGCGGAAACGCACATCCGATAGGGACGACCGATGACGCAAGCCACCAGCAATTTTCCGGCCGGCCAAGCACCTGTCGGCAAGGCGCGCAACGACATCTACACGGTCCTGCTGATCATTGCGACGGTGTTCGTCTTCGCCGCGACGATGGTGATGGGCTACGTGTGCTACGACTACTACGGGACGTTCCTGCCGACTTCGGCCGGCTGATGAACGCCCCTGACCAGCCGTTCGTTGACGCGATGGGTACGTCGGGCGTCGCGCGGTTCATGGGCCGCGCCGCCTTTTCATGTGCGCGACCGTTGCAGAGCGCCGCGCGCGTCCACACGTCGGTGACGGCTACCGAGACGAGCGGGCCGGACGCGCCCGCCTAGGGAGCGGCGAACGTGATTATCGACTCGTTGCTCGGCATGTTCAGTGTCGACATGGGCATCGACTTGGGAACGTGCAACACCCTGGTCTGTGTCAAGGGCGAGGGGATCGTCCTGAACGAACCGTCCGTGGTCGCCGTCAAGAAGGGCACCAACCGCGTCCTCCAGGACGGCAACGCCGTGGGGCTGGTCGCCAAGGAGATGCTCGGCAAGACGCCGGGCAGCATCACGGCCATCCGACCGCTCAAAGACGGCGTCATCGCCGATTTCGACATCACCGAGGCGATGCTGGGGTACTTCATCCGAAAGGTGCACGGCCGGCGGAACTTCTTCAAGCCGCGCGTCGTCATCGCGATCCCGTCCGGCATCACGGCCGTCGAGAAGCGCGCCGTCTACGGTTCGGCCGAGCGGGCCGGGGCCCGACGGGTCTACCTGGTCGAGGAGCCGATGGCCGCGGGGATCGGGGCCGGGCTGCCCATCGCCGAGCCCACGGCGAGCATGATCGTGGACATCGGGGGCGGCACGACCGAGGTGGCCATCATGACGCTCGCGGACATCGCCGTGTGCGAGTCCATCCGCGTGGCCGGCGACGACATGGACGAGGCCATCATCAACCACATGAAGAAGACGTACAACCTGATGATCGGTCCGCAGATGGCCGAACAGATCAAGATCGAGATCGGGTCGGCCTCGCCGCTGCCGGAGGAGCTGACCAAGGAGGTGCGGGGCCGGGACATGATCTCAGGCCTGCCGCGCAAGACCGTGGTGACCAGCGAGGAGATCCGCGAGGCCATGAAAGAGCCGATCGGCAACATCCTCGATTGCGTCACGCGGACGCTGGAGCGGGCCGAGCCGGAGCTGGCCGCCGACCTGGTCGAGAACGGCATCCACCTCGCCGGCGGCGGGGCGCTGTTGCGGGGGCTCGACGACGTCATGAGCAAGGCGACCGGTCTGCGGTGCATGCTCGTCGACGACCCGCTCTCGTGCGTGGCGCGGGGCACGAGCGTCTACCTGGAGAACCTCGCCGAGTGGAAGGAAACCATGGAGTCCGATGAGGATGAGCTCTAGCACATCCGAGCGAGACCTCTCGTGAAAGCCCGTCTCCGTCTGCCCAGCCGAAACGTCGTCTTCGCCTTCCTCATGATCCTCTCCGCCGCACTGATGGTCGTGCCGTCGCGGTGGACCGGCGGGCTGAAGTGCGCCCGGCAGCTCGTCGCGCCCTTCCAGGACGGGATGTACGTGCTGACGGTCGGCCCCCTCTCGCCCCGC
Source organism: uncultured Planctomycetales bacterium (assembly GCA_964622545.1). Classification (GTDB taxonomy): domain Bacteria; phylum Planctomycetota; class Phycisphaerae; order UBA1845; family JAFGLZ01; genus JAFGLZ01. The sequence goes on from CAZUQM010000007.1 coordinate 225,940, forward strand.
TCCGACACGCGAGCGCGGATCTCCGCCAAAGAGCACCACGAGCTCCTGACCAAGCTCAAAGCGGCCCAGAACCAGATCATCTCGCTCAACCTGCTGCTGCGCGAGCTCGAGGCCGAGCGACCGACCATCGGCCTGATCCTCCAGAAGCTCTCCGACCGCAGCGCGACCCGCAACGGACGCGTCGTTCCCGCCCGGGTGATCGCGGCCGATTCCGCGGCTTGGCGCGACACGCTCTTGCTGGACAAGGGCCGGCGCAACGGCGTCAGCCGTGAGCAGTGGGTCGCGTCCAGACGGCTGCTCGATGCCGGCATCAAGGACGGCGTCCGCAAGGGCATGGTGACGCTCGCGCGCGAGTTCCTACTCGGCCGGATCGACGAGTTGACCCCCTACTCGTCGCGGCTGGTGCTGTTGAGCGATCAGGACTCGCGCGAACCGGTCTGGGTCGGGCGCGTCGAGGCCGAGACGTTCCGCATCGCCGGGCCGGTCGAGCTCGTCCGCCAAGGCAAGCCGTGGGCCGAGCCGGGTCAGGAGGTCGCATTCGTCTTGGCCGGCGAGGGGAACGGCCGGATGGTCATCAGCGGCGTCCATGAGGACTACGTGAACAGCGACGTCATCCAGGTCGGCGATCTCGTGGTCTCGGCCGGGACGAGCGCCTCGCTACCCATCGCCATGGTGGTCGGACACGTCGTCAAGATCGAGGACGACACCCACCGCCAGCACCGCCGGCTCGTCGTCCGCTGCCCCGTGGACGAGCGCCGTTTGCGCTGGGTCTACATCGTCGACATGGTGCAGGAGACGAAGATGCTCGACGTAGCGCCCACCCCGTAGGACGAATCTCATCGCCCGAGCCTACCCGACGCTCCGCAGCGCCTATAATGCGCTACGGAGACGTCTATCATGAACCCGACGCAACCGGTCCTGTCACGGGCCATCACCATCACCTGGAAGCGGTTTCGACGGGTGGGCTCGCTCGTCGTTCTCATCCTGCTGGCCGAGGCCGCGTCGAGCAGCGCCGAGCAGGCAGCGACCTCGGCGCCGGCCGAGATCCTCGCCCGGGCCGACGACCTCGCGCACCGAGGCCAATACGACGACGCACTGGGGCATCTCGACGACGCGCTCGCGGCCGACGGCGCCCTGGCCGTCAAGGCCGCCATCGTTCGGGCCCGGGTGATGCACCTGACGGGCCGCTACACGGAGGCCCTCAGCGTGCTGCAGGCCGTGGAGGACGGCGGCAAGGAGCAGGCCTCGTGGCATCTCGCACGGGCCCGTCAGCTCGAAGCCAAGGGCGACTACGAGGAGGCCCTCGACGCCTGCCGCGCCGGCCTGGGCCTCGACGCCGACGACCTCGAGGCCCGCTACCGCTGCGCGCGGCTCTATGAGATCACCGGACGGCGTGGACCGGCGCTGCGCCTCTATCAGGGATTCGAGCGCATCGCGCGGCAGCGGGTGCCCGACAGCGCGCGCGATCTCGTGTGGCACGGGAGGGGGTTCTATCGGGCCACCGAGCTGACGAGGCATCCCAACTTGGCCGGTCGGGTTCGCTACATCCTGCATGAGCTCTATCAGCCCGCCTATGAGGTGAAAGACCCCACGTACTGGCCGGCCCGGATCGCCTCGGGCCAGCTACTGCTGGACAAGTACAACCTCCGCGAGGCGGCCGAAGACTTCAAGGCCGCCCTGAAGATCAATCCGAATCTGCCCGACGCGCTGGTCGGCCTGGCTTCCGCCGCCCTCGAGACGTACGACTTCGAGAACTGCGAGAAGCTGCTCGACCGCGCGTTGGCCGTCAACCCCAACCACGTGCCCTCGCACAACGCGACGGCGCGGCTGAAGCTGACTGAGCGGCGAGACGACCTCGCTCGCACCTGGATCGACAGGGCGCTCGGCGTCAATCCGAACGACCCCGAAGCGCTGGCCCTCGGCGCGGCGGTCGCGGTTCGGCTCTCCGATGAGGCGGCCGCTGCGGATTTCGAGAAGCGTTTGGCCGCGATCAACCCGACGTCGCCCGTGCTGCATCACAGCGTGGCCACGTGGCTGAGCGCGGTCCGCCAGTTCCCCGAGGCCGAGCCTCGCTTCAAGCGCGCGATCGACCTCGACGCCACGTGGGCCGAACCACGGATCGAGCTCGGTTTGATGTACATGCAGTGGGGCCGGGAGGACCAGGCGCGGACCGTGCTCGAGGAGGCGTGGCAGCGCGACCCGTTCAATCGCAAGGCCTACAACACCCTGCAGCTTCTGGACAAGCTGAAGGCCTTCGACACGGTCGAGACCGACAACGTCCTCTTCCGCTACGACGCCAATCAGGACGCCGTCCTGGCGCTCTACGCGCCCGACTACGTCGAGACGATCTGGCCGGAGCTATGCCGGGCCTACGACTTCGAGCCCGAGGAGAAGACGATCATCGAGGTGTTCCCCTCGCACCAGGCCTTCAGCGTCCGCATCACCGCCCGGCCGTGGATCCACACGATCGGGGCGAGCACGGGGCGCGTGGTGGCCATGGACGCGCCGCGTAAAGGGGCCAGTCCTAACGGTCCGTTCAATTGGGCCCTGGTGCTGCGTCATGAGCTGACGCACACGTTGACGTTGGCCGCGACGCGGAACCGCATCCCGCACTGGTTCACCGAGGCGCTCGCGGTCGGCCAAGAGAACACCCCGCGTAGCTACCGCTGGATGCGGTTGTTGTCGATCGCCGTGCGGCGCGGGGGCCTCTTTCCCATCGGCGAGATCAACTGGTCGTTCATCCGGCCCAAGCGGGCCACCGACCGCGAGCAGGCCTACGCCCAGAGCGAATGGATGGCCGAGTACATCACCGCGACGAAGGGGTACCAGGCCATCCTCGACATGCTGGGCCGTTTTCGGCAGGGGCATCGCCAGCCCGAGATTCTCGGCGAGGTGCTCGGCATGAGCGAGGCCGAGTTCGACCGGGCCTTCGCGGCATGGGCGAAGAAGCAGGTGGCGACGTGGGGCCTATCCACCGAGCCGATCCCGCCCACGAAAGAGTTGAAGGAGCGCGTCAAGGCCAAGCCCGACGACGCCGAGGCGCTGGCCCGACTCGCCGAGGGTCTGTTCCTCGACGGGAATCTGGACGAGGCCAAGAAGGCCGCCGCCAGGGCGCTCGAGCTCGACAAGGACAACGTCCGCGCCCTGACCGTCCACTGCCGGGTGGTCGCGGCGGTCTGGCAGGCGATGGGCAGCCGGTCGGCCAGGAGCAAGCTGGGCGACGAAGTGCGCCCGATCCTGGAACGGCTTGCCCGGCTGGACGAAGAAGGTAGCGTGGCGCCGCGCTACCTGGCCCTGCTGGCGATGCGAGAGGGAGACCTCGACGCGGCTCGGCCGTGGGTGGAACGGCTACGGCGCGTGTGCCCGCATGATCCCGTCGCGCACCGAGGCTTCGCGGCCCTGCGTTTGAAGCAGGGCGACCGCGAGGGAGCCGTGCGGGAGCTGACCGCGCTGGCCATGCTCGACGAGCACGAGGTCGAGCACGCCGTCAGCCTGGCCGGCCTGTGCGCCAAGCTCGGCCAGGTCGAGCAGACGGCCCGCTGGCTGGAGCAGGCGATTCGCATCGACCCGTACGACGCGGACCTGCACGAGCAGGCGGCCTCGACGTACCTCAAGCTGAACCGCCGCGAGCAGGCCGTCCGCGAGTACCGCGCGCTGGGCGCGCTCGAGCCGACCAAGGCCGATCACTTCGCGCGGCTGGCGATCCAGCTTCACCGGCTGGGACGCAAGAAGGACGCCGCCGAGGCCGCCCGCAAGGCGCTCGAGCTCGATCCGGATTCGCCAGTTAAGCAGCTGCTAGAGAAATAGCCTACTGTCCGCTGGGGAGCGACGAAGGCGGACAGCACTCACCCGATTTAGCTGAAATGAACTTCGCTTTCTAGGAAGCTCCTGCGCCAATCATGTGTCGCGATTCAATCTGGGCGAAGGCGATGGGAGGAAGAACCGATGCGACGAATCGCACTGCCACTTCTTGCTGTGACTTCTCTTGGCATCTGGCCTGGATGCAACCCAACAGCAGGGACACAGAACAAAGGTTTCGACGGGCATTGGGTTCTGACGCACAGTACCGGCTTTTTGAGTCTCGAACTCGACAACGCACGAATCGTCAAGGTGAATGACGTGGACCACACCCACGTACTGGACCAGATTCAAGGAGCCACCAAGCATGACATATACTTCAACTTCGATGGCTACTACTTCGAGGGAAGCCTGGATGAGGCCACCGGAACCTATCGTGGCCAGCTGAGGAAGGACGGTGAAGTCCTGGACGAAGCAGCGACGTTCTCGAAGCTGAATGTCTAGCGGCTGCCACGCCCCTCGAAAACGTCCGGCTCTGGCAGACTGGTGCTCGCTGATCGACTACTGTCCCCTTCGACGGGAGGGCATGAAGACCTCGCCTTCAGGCGACACCTTAAGGTTCTTCTCTATCTCGCATGCGGTGTTCCTGCGCCGTCCCCGGTGGCGCCGCGCTACAAGAGGAATCAGAGCCGGGCCGTCTCGGCCCGGTTTGGGCGCGGGTGCCACTAGTAGTCCGACTCATTTGAATGTGTCGGTTCCCCGGCTTCGGGGTCGCCGTC
>CAZUQM010000008.1:0-218734 GCA_964622545.1 uncultured Planctomycetales bacterium
AGGCGTATCGCTTACCTGATCGGAACCCACAAAAACAAGTGTGGTCGGGTACTAGCCGTCCAATACAACTGAACCCGTCGGTTTCCCAGCTTCGTGGCCGCCGGCGACGGAGACCCGACTGGGAAGGAGCGTTGCTGTTTAAGTGCTCCAACAACACCGCTCCCTGACGGTCGCGTCTGAGGGGGAGAAGGCCGAGTCACGGCGGCGTCGTGTCTCGCGTTGGGGGCGTGGCGTCGGGCATTCTAAGGAGAGGTGCGCCAGGGCGCACCACACAAGACTATCTAGTGATGCGTGAACGAATCATCCTGTTGACCTTAACCTCGACCGTCGGCGGGGCCTTGCTTGGCCTGATGGCTGGCGGGATCATCTTTCCGCCTTTGGCGCCGCTCGGCTGCTTTCCGGGAGCCGCTATGGGGCTGTTCAGCTCCGCGGTCCTGGTGGTGACGCTGGGTCGCAAGCGGCTTGAGGTCGCGCTGCCTGTCGTCATCTCGGTTACCGTCCTAGCGGCCTTGATGTCGACGACGCTGGGGAGCCTGGGCGCGATCGTTTTGCTCTCCGCGGCCGGCTGTTGGCTGTCGTGCTTGGTGGCAAGCCTTGTCTTGGAGGACGTGGTTCTGCAGTACCCAGACGGCCACTGCCGGACCTGTGGCTATGATCTGACGGAGAACGAGAGCGGCGTCTGCCCTGAATGTGGCACCGATCTGCCGACGTCGGACGAATCGTCGAAGCGAGATCAGCCGGTGTTCAAGGAGTGGATCACCCGCAGGTCCACTCTGATCCGCGCGATCATTGTATCGGCCGCGTTTCTCTCCGTGCCGATCATCTTGGTGCTACTGGCCCTGCCGGTGTGGCTGGCGCGCAGGACCCCCGTGGAGGTTCCCGCACTGATCGACCGGCTGGGTCGCAACGATGTCCTGCTGGTCGAGCGTGCTCGCGAAGCATTGCTGCAGCACGGCCCCGACCCGTTGATCGAAGGACTCAAGCATCCCGATCCGGTGATCAGGGGGGAGGCGGCTGGGCTACTAGGCGTGCTGGGAGATCGCAAGGCCGTGCCTCACCTGATCGCTGCGTTGGCCGATACCAACAGCCTGACGCGGTCAGATGTCGCCCACGCCCTCGGAAAAGTCGGCGACCCCTCGGCGATTCCTGTCTTGTGCAACGCGCTGAAGGATCCAAGTGTCCATGTTCGCATGTCGGCCATCAAAGGCCTGCGGTTGCTCGAAGCCAGGACCGCCTGTCCCGAGATCATCGCTTTGCTGAAGGACCGCAGCCCAGATGTGATTCGGTCGGCAATCAGCGCTCTAGGCAAACTGGGCGACAAGAGCGAGATTTCGCTGCTCGTCCCCTTTGTTCATGACACACGCTCCACTATCGCGGGCGCGGCCGTCTTCGCAATCGCAAGACTATCTGAAGCTCCTCTCGATCAGTATGGGGACGTTGTGAGCACTTCCCACGTAGATCGAGCTTGGTTGTGGTGGCAGGATATTGGGTCTGCGAAGCTGAACGTTCGTGAAAAGGCGCCTGAGGATACGGGAGTCCGGTAGGGTTGGTCGAGACCGGGTCAACAGGCCGTCGGTTTGGGTGGGGTACGCTTGCCCGACGTGCGGACGTTCTCGACGGATAGATGCCCGAAAGGTGAAGCTGCCCTGACCTGTTCTACATACACTGGTTCGCGAGCCGGTCAGAGGCGGTAGTGTGTAGCGCCGGGCGTCAGCCCGGGGCATGCTTTCGGTTGAGAAGCGATCAGCCCCGTCAGGGGCGACAGAACGCCACGATGTCGCCGGCAAGTTCCGTCGCCCCCGTCGGGGGCTCATTCGCGTGGTGGGCGTGACCCCGGGTTCCGTTCGCCAGACGGCTCACTTCACCCGTACCTATGATCCGTCGGCCCTGCCGGGCCTGAGTGGCGGTCGGAGACGGCTCCCGCGGAACAGGAGGAGACGGTGTGCGGAAGACAGCGGTCACGAGAAAGCGGCAACGTTTCCTCATAGTCGCATCGCTGATCGGACGACTCGGCAGGAGCCCCTGTCGTGCATAGCTTCAGCGAAGCGGGTTCGCTCTTCCATCTGGCTAGGCCTCGTCGAGGGCGAGATCGAGGCAGCGGACGGAGTGGGTCAGGGCCCCGACGGAGACGAAGTCGACGTCGGCCTCGGCGATGCCGCGGACCGTCTCAAGCGTCACGCCGCCGCTGGCCTCGAGGTCGATGCGGGGGTGGCCGGAGGCGGCGGCCTCGTCACGCATGGCCACGGCACGCCGCAGCTCGTCGTTTGTGAAGTTGTCGAGCAGGATGCGGTCGAGCCCCCCTACCCGCAGCGCCTCGGCAAGCTGCTCCAGCGTGTCGACCTCGACCTCAATGAAGTCGGGCGGTGGTTGAAGCCTGCACGCTTGACGGACGAGCGATTCGAGGTGGCCGGCGAGTCGATCGATCGGCACGCCGACCAGATGGTTGTCCTTGACGAGGACCGCGTCGTGCAGGCCCATCCGGTGGTTCACCCCCCCACCGCATCGCACGGCGTATTTGTCGAGCTCGCGCCAGCCTGGCACGGTCTTGCGGGTGTCGAGGACGCGGGCGGGCGTTCCCTCCACGGCCTGGACGTAGTGCGAGGTCGTCGTCGCGATGCCGCAGAGGCGCTGCAGGAAGTTGAGCAGCGGTCGCTCGGCCATCAGGATCGCGCGCGTCGGACCGGATAGCGTGGCCAGGCGCCGGCCTGCGGCCATCGTGCGGCCGTCGTCGGTCGCGGTGGCGATCGCGAGGCCGCGGTCGGCAAGCTGAGCGGCAAAGGCCCGGAGGATCGCGGCGCCGGCGAAGACGCCCGGCTCTCGGGCGACGAGCGCGTAGGTGCCGGCGGCCTCGGCCGGGACGACAAGCTCGCTGGTCACGTCGCGGCCGTCGCCGTCTTCGGCGAAGGCGAGGCTGACGAGGTGCTCGAGGACCGTCGGATCGGGCGGTTGGATCGTCCCTTCGGTCATGGGCGTAGTATAGTCAAAGGGAAGCGTCGAAACGTCGAAAAGTCGAACCGTCGACAGGCAGACGTCGAACCATCGACACGTCAACAGGGGCGTTCTCGGTCGCAGAGGGCCTCGTGCATGGGAGCGGTTGCCGGAACGGATTCTGCTGTGATGTGGTGTGAGACCTCGCTTCGCGCAAGGGCCACGCAGGCTACAAGGGGTTCTCGCACGAGGGTGGATTCTCGCGACAGCGTCGTCAGGGCTAGTGTTTGAAGTGGCGGGTTCCGGTCAGGACCATGGCCACGTCGCGCTCGTCGGCGGCGTGGATGACCTTGTCGTCGCGGTTGGAGCCGCCGGGCTGGATGATGGCCGTGGCGCCGGCCTCCATGAGCCAGGTCGGCCCGTCGGGGACGGGGAACATCGCGTCCGAGGCGGCGACGAACTGCTTATCGTCCGACAGATGGCCGTGCTCGGTGGCCAGCTCGACGGCGATCTTGGCCGACATGACGCGCGACATCTGTCCGGCGCCGGTGCCGAGCAGCGTGTTGTTGCGGGCGACGATGATGGTGTTGCTCTTGGTGTGCTTGGCCGTGAGCCAGGCGAAGCGCAGGCCTTGCATTTCGTCGTCGGTGGGCCGGCGCTTGGTGACGACCTTCCACTGGTCTTCGTTCAGGCCGACCAGGTCGCGGTGCTGGACGAGCAGACCGCCGACGACCTTCTTGACGTCGAGCTCGGTGGCGTCGGCCTCGCCCGAGACGTCGCCGACGGCGACGAGCCGACAGCTCGCGCCCCACTTGCGCTTCTCGGTGGGCGTGGTGATGATCTCGAGTGCGTCGTCTTCGAAGGACGGCGCGACCCAGACGTCGAGCTTGAAGAAGGCCGCCCCCGCCGCCTTGCCCCAGGTGGCGTAGGTGTTCATGGCCATCGTGGCGATCTCGGCCGTGACGGGGAAATTCATCGCGATGATGCCGCCCGCCGCTGCGACGGGATCACCCAAGTACGCTTGCCGATAGGCTTCTTCGGGCGAGTCGGCGATGGCCGCACCGCACGGATTGGTGTGCTTGATCCAGGCCACGGCCGGCTTACCGTCACCGAGTCGGTTCAGGTCGCGCAAATACTGGAACGCCGATTCGGCATCGACGTAGTTGTTGAACGACATCGGATTACCGCCGGGCAGGTGGGCTCGGACGAGCGAAGGCTCGCCGCGGTGCTGCGGCAGCGCGTAGACGGCCCCCGGCTGGTGCGGGTTCTCGCCGTACTTGCACTCGTGGACCTTGTGGGCGGCTGTGGTGAGGACGTCGGGCCAGCCGATGCCCTCCTGCTTCTGAAAATACGAGCTGACGGCGACATCGTAGCCGCACGTCAGCTCGAAGGCTTGTCGTGCCAGCGACAGACGGGTCGCGTCGCTGAGCCCGCCCCGCTCGCGGAGTTCGTTCAGCACGAGCTGCTGGTGCTCGGGGCGGGTGAGAATCGCGACGTACTTGTGGTTCTTGGCCGAGGCCCGCACGAGCGTCGGGCCACCGATGTCGATCATCTCGATGGCCTGGTCGAACGTGCAGTCGGGTTTGGCAATGGCCTGCTCGAAGGGGTACAACCCGCAGACGACCATGTCGATCGGCGTGATGTCGTGCTTGGCCATGTCGGCCTGATGCTCGGCATCGTCGCGGATGGCGAGAATGCCGCCGTGGACCTTGGGGTGCAAGGTCACGACGCGATGGCCCAACATCGCGGGTGCCCCGGTCAGGTCGGCCACGTCCTGCACCTCGATCCCGGCCCCGGCGAGGACCTTGGCCGTCCCGCCGCTGCTGATGATCTGGATGCCGAACTCCTCGCTGAGGGCACGTGCGAAGACATCGATACCGGTCTTGTCGAAGACGCTGATGAGCGCCGTCTTGGGTTGTAGATCGCCCATCCCCGGGCCACACCTCCGTGGTCAAGAGCCAACCGCCCGTCCCGCACCGATAGCGCAAGAGCGCAACGGACCCGTCGCATCGCCGGCACAACTCATGTCACAGCGATGAGCCGCTCGGCTATTCGAGCGTGACCGTGATGATGGCCGAGAATTCGACCGTTGCGTCCTCGGGCTCGCCTTCCTTCGGGGCGACCTCCTTGGTGACCTCGCCGACCTTGTCCATCACCTTGAAAGCAGGCACCTCGAGGGGGTCGCCGTCCTTGTTGTAGACGACGAATTCGATCTCATAGAGACCGGGCTCGGCTTCCGCCGGCGGCGTGCCGGTGGTGGTGAAGATGCCGTCGCCGGCCTTGGCGTCGCCCTGCGACCCGTCGTCCTTGAGCTCCATCGTGAACTCGGGGGCGACGATGGGCACCGCGCTGACCCAACCAACCTGCTCGAGCTCGCCGGTCACCTTGCACGTGGCCGTGAACTTCTGGCCGATCTTCACCGGATCGGGATCGATCTTCTGCTGAATGGTCCACTCTTGCTGCGCCTGGCAACCGACCAGACCCACGATCAATAGGAGCGATGCCAACTGACCCAATTTCCTCAACATCGTCATGCCTCCTTACGATTTGAACACACGAGTCCCTGCACGCCTTGCGCAAGGATGAATGGGTCTGCAAACTTATACAAGAATGCCATGCCCGTCAAATGGAATCGCCCGGGGCACTTGTGAGAACTTGTTGATGCCTCGTAATCGGCCTTGCTGGGCATGCCGAAAGCATCCCTTGATACGGCAAACCTTGTCAGCCGATAGGTGCTCAACCGCGCGTCGGGCCGCGACACGCCCGACGACGGGTGCGAGCTAGCGTTTGCGCCGCCGCCGCACACGACATCAGATGCCAGATGGCCCGCTGAAGGTTGCTTGTTCTTGGTCGGGTTGGCCATTCGACGAGTGTTCTGGCTTCGCCTTCACTCGTTCGGAGGCGCGGCTTGGGAAGGTGTCTTAGGGTTATCACGATGTTGACACTCCATAGGCCTTGGCGTATGGTGATATTCTTGAATCCTACTTCTGAAGTCGTTTGAAGTCGGTTCAGGGCCGGTGGGGCTCGCTGCTTCGGTTTCTCCGTCTTCCGCGATGGTTCGAACATCCACTTGCCGCAATGCTGTTCTCGTAAGAAGGCTCATTCCGCTGCGACGTGATCGGAGGCTTCGTCATGAGCGAGCAACCTAGCATTCACCGATTTCCCTGGTATGGACTTACCTCGACCGTTCTCATGCTGGCTGCACTAACGGGGGCGGACGTTCTGGCCTTAGATGCTCCCCCGGCCGACGTGTCGGCCAAGTGGTGGGGCGAAAACTGGGGAACGGTCTCGACGAGCGCGAGAGAACTCAGGCCGGGCGACACCTTCACCGTCTCTGCAACGACGTTGGAGGGTGGCATCGGCGAGCCGCGATGGTTGTGGGTCGATATTCAGAAGTACCTGGCAACGGGCACGAAATCGGTCAGGATCGGCTGGAATTCGCTGGGCGACGCCCTGGAACTGGTGAGCTACACCTCCGGGCCGACGAATACCGAGGTTATCGAAGGACCGAACTCCGTCCAGTGGACGGCCCCGCCTCCTCACAGCGCGCCGGGCGGTTCCAATCCGGGTGATCCGCCGCCACCGGAGGCCCCCCCGCCTCGGTTTGGTATGGGAACGACGTTTAGCGTTACGCTGAAGGTGCGGGATCCCAATGAGCCCAACTTCCCGGACGGAGCCTGGGAAGCCTGGAAGAACGTCCATGCCAACTTCACAGGCAACGTAGGATACACCGGCTGGACCGACGCGGCGCTGACTTATGTGGCACTGAAGGGCGGGGCATCGTTGAAGGCGGAGCTGATCGCCGACCCAGAGCAGGTTGCTTTGGATGAGCCGTTCCAATTGAAGCTCAGGCTGACGAACAACGGCCAGTTCGAGCTGACCAACATCAAGCCGGTCATGGACAACGATAACAAGCCTCGCATCGTTCCCGCCGACAGCGTCGAGATCGTTAGCGGGCCCGATCCTGCTAGCATCTCAACACTGGCTCCGGGGATGTCAAGCACCATCCTGTATGAGTGCACGATGACCGAGGAGGGCACGGTTGAGCTCTCGTTGGGCGCCGAGGCGACATGCAGTGAGCCTGATCAGCCGGACCCTGTCACGCCCGATGGAACGCCTACCGCGACCGTGGAAGGCGCCGACGTCATCAAGCTCAATAGCGCGTCGGTCGACCCGTCGGAGAAGCAGATCGTTCCGGGCGACCGCGTCGAATTCACGTTCAGCTTCAACAAGAAGCATGAGGACGAGGTCAAGCTCGTCTTGTCGCCACAGCAGTTCTTCGAGCCCGTCAACGCTGATGCCATCAAGCGAGAGAATCTTCTGGGTGAGTGGGTGCCGATGCCGGACGGCGTCGTGCCGGCCGATGTGACGGGTCAGTTCAACGTGAAGGCCGAGGTGCGCGTCGCCGACGAGACCCACCAGCAGATCTACACCAAGGTGGTCCGCTACTATCCCGGAAAGATCGATCTGACGAACCACCGCTTCTTCGACGCCGAGTTCAAGATCAACGGCGAGCAGCGGTCGCTCGAGCTGTTCGCCACGATCGACGGCATGGGTATCGAGTTTCCCGATTATCTCGGCGACGGCGCCCTGCCGACGAGCGACCCGCCTCCGTCAGCCGAAGCGTTGGACTACTACCTCCATGGTAGCACCGACGCGGACATGGCCGAGGCCACGGGCGACGAGGTGGTGCCGTACTATGAGAGCACCTATGTGCGCTACGTCGCGCTGCAAGCGATACGCGGCGAGGGCGCCGAGACGCCCGATGAGGCCGGCGTGGCGATCGTCAATCTGGCGAACTACCTCGCTGCGCGGCTTCCCAGCGAAGGCGACGGCATCGTCTGGCCCGTTACGACGACGTCGAGCTGGCTGAAGAACGATGCGCAGCTTCCGGCGATGTCGTCGATTGGTCAGGCGCAGCTCATGGGCGCGTTCGCCAGGACGATCGGCCTGCCGGCACGCGAGATGGACGTCAGCTTGCGACACGTCGCCGGCATCTTCAGCACCGACTACCACTGGGCCCAGCATGCGGCGTCTCAGATCTGGTATGACGGGGCCTGGCATTGGTTCGACCTGTACTATGACGACCGAAACGGCAACGCGCCGGTTACGGATGCGGGCTATCCCGGCTTCTACTTCCGTAACGGTTCGCTCTTCTGCTCCTATCGCGAGATGAAGGCGTTCTACGCGGCCAAGCAGCTGAACAAGGACATGTACGGCCTGAAAGAAGGCGGGTACCACTTCAGCGGCGAGCCGGAGCTCTATGGCGACGTCTGGCATCTGTACGACAGTTGTACGCGCGAGGAGGTCGAAAATGCGGACAGCCGGCGGATGCACATCACGACGCACTCGCCCGTAACCACGCTTTACATGGATGCCCAAGGTCGACGGCTTGGTGCAGCCATGGGGTTGAACTCGCAGGACATGCGTCCCATCGCCGAGACGGACGACATCGAGCCCGTTCGTGGCGGCGGTAGCGTCTGGGAGGTCCCCGGAGGGATCTACATCGCTCCCGGCACGCCCCTGATGCGCGGCGAGAACCCCGACGACTGGATTCTGCTCGAAGAGCAGATCATCGTGCCGTTCGACGAGCTGACCGACGGCTTCAAGCTCATCGTCACCGGTGTGGGCTCGGGTGACTATCGCGTTCAAGTCTGGATCGACAACGGCGCTGAGGGCACCTTCGATCTGTACGACTACGAGGGCACGATCACCGAGGGCGCGACGGAGGAGCTGGAGTTCGGCACCGACCTGAGCGACGCCAAGCCCGTGATCGCATCGGGGCCGAATGGCCCCGGTCCGAACCCCAATGCCAAGGATCCGGCGGATGGGACGGGCCAGGATACGCCCAGCGCCGGCGGCTGTTGTGGTGCGGCCGCCCCGGCCATGATGCTCCTCTGGTGTCTTGCCGCCGGCATGATGCGACGGAGGCGACGAGGCGCCTAAGCGCCGCATCGGCCGCGGCATGGGGCGCCAGGGCCCTTTCCCGCCCGCTTGGCTCATCACAGGTTGGCACGGATTGCGGCGCCGTCCTGCCCCCTGGGCGTCCGCGCCGTCCCCGACGAGCCGCCCGGCCGCCGGCGAGACCACTGGCTCCGTCCCTTGATGCCATCACCAACCTCCACGATACTGCCAGCACGACAAGCACCCCTTTCGCATTCTGTAGGAGTTCCCTCATGGAGCCGTTACGTCGAACCGTCTGGACCGCCCTTCTCGCTGCGGGTTTTCTGGCGCCCGTCGCCCGTGCCGCGGAGACGCCGACCAAGACCAGCAGCTCGCTGTTCCCGGCCGAGCTGGTCGCCAACGCCCGCGCCAACGCCGCCCAGTTCGATTGGGCCAAGGAGGTCCGCGACCGCATCGTCCAGCGCGCCGAGCCGTTCAAGCAGTACTCCGACGACGAGCTGTGGGGGATGATGTTCGGCGCGACGATCGAGCGATCGTGGATGGTCTGGTCGAACGGGCATTGCCCGGCGTGCGGCAAAGACGTGCCGATGTACAACTGGAAGATCGACGCAATCAAACGGCCCTGGAAGCTGCGGTGTCCGCACTGCAAGGAGCTGTTCCCCAAGAACGACTTCCAGGCGTTCTATCAGTCGGGGTTGGACGAGCACGGCGTGTTCGATCCGAAGCGGGCCGACCGGAGCCTGTTGTTCAACACCGAGCATCCCGACGCGGACGATCCGAAGCGCGGCTTCGGCGTCGACGACGGCACGGGCTACGTCGAGGGCGAGAAGCGATGGCGGTTCATCGGCTGCTACTTGATCTATGGTCATTGGAAGCAGTTGATTGTGGGCGGCATCAGCCGGCTCGCCGATGCGTACGTGGTCACCGGCGATGCGATCTACGCCCACAAGGCGGGCGTGCTGCTCGACCGGGTGGCCGATTTGTACCCGCACCATGATTTCGGCAAGCAGGGCTGGGTGTACGAGCGGCGGGGCGATCGCGGGTACGTCTCGACGTGGCACGACGCCTGCGAGGAGTTCCGCGCGATCACCCTGGCCTACGACATGGTCTTCGACGCCCTCCAACGGGACGCCGACCTCGTGCGGTTCCTGTCGGCCAAGGCCAAGCAGTACAAGCTGTCGAACCCGAAGGCCTCGTTCGCGGACATCCAGCGGAACATCGAGGGCCGCATCCTTCGCGACACGATCAAGAACCGTGGCAAGATCCAGTCGAACTACCCCCGGACGGACGTGGCGATCCTCGTGGCCAAGGCCGTGCTCGGCTGGCCGGGCAACCGGAGCGAGATCAATACGATTCTCGATGGGATCCTCAAACGGGCCACCGCCGTCGACGGCGTGACCGGCGAGAAGGGCCTCAGCGGCTACAGCGTGATCGGGCCGCGTGCGGTGTCGGAGCTGCTGGGCCGCCTGTCGCGGCTGGAGTCGACCTTCCTGGCCGACGTGACCAAGCGGCACCCGAGGCTGCACGACATGTTCCGGTTTCACATCGACATGCAGTGCCTCGGGGAGTACTACCCCCGCGTCGGTGACACGGGGTACTTCGCGTGCAAGTATCCGGACTACCTCGGCGTGGGACTGGACAGGCCCGGTTCGCTCTCGCCGTCGGGGTGGACGTTTTTGTGGCGTATGTACGAGGTGACGAAGGACCCGGCCTTCGTGCAGATCATGTACCGCGACAACGGCGACAAGGTCGAGGGGCTTCCTTATGACATCCTGGTCGAGGGTCCGGCGGCGTTCCAGCAGCGCGTGGCCAAGGTGATCGAGGAGCACGGCCCGCGCCCCAAACTCGACAGCGTCAACAAGCGCGAGTGGCGGATCGCGGTAATGCGGACCGGCAAGGACAGAGACCGGCGGGCCGCCTGGGTGGATTACGACTCGGTGGGCGGGCACCGCCATCAAGACGGCATGAACCTGGGCCTGTTCGCCAAAGGGCTCGACCTGATGCCGGACTTCGGCTACCCGCCGGTGCAGTTCGGCGGCTGGGGCAGCCCGCGGGCGCGATGGTACACGAGGACCGCCGCCCACAACACGGTCGTCGTCAACGGGCAGGACCAGACGACGGCCGGCGGGGCGAGCACGCTGTGGTCGATCGGCGACACCTTTCGGGCGATCCGGACGTCGTGTCCGAAGATGTACAAGGTGACGAGGCAGTATGAGCGGACGGTCGCGCTGGTGGACATCTCCGACGCCGACTCCTACCTCGTCGACGTCTTTCGCGTCGTGGGCGGCAAGGACCACGCGCGGTTCATGACCAGCCACTTCGGCGAGGTGACCACGACGGGACTTCAGCTCAAGCCAGCGCCCGAGTTCGGCCATAAGACGATCATGCGCGACTTCAAGACCGACGCCTCGCCCCAGCCCGGCTGGACGGCCGACTGGCGCGTCAAGGATCTGCAAGGGTTCCTTCCGAAGGACGCCGAGGTCCACGTGCGGTTGACGGAGCTGACGCCCGACGCTTCGGCCTCCGTGTGCGAGGGCTGGATCGTCGCGGGCATCTACAACTCCAGGACCGAGCTCTGGGTGCCGCGGGTCCTGGTGCGGCGGCAATCCGACGCCGACGGGCTGGCCTCGACGTTCGTCTCGGTCATCGAGCCGTACGAGAAGACGTCGAAGATCGCCGCGATTCGCAGGCTGCGGCTGCAAACCGAGGACGGACACGCCTTCGATGACAACCACGTGGCCGTCGAGGTGCGCCTCGCCGACGGCCGACGCGACGTGCTGGTGGCCATGGACGTGGAGAACGCGGCCGGCACGTCGCCCCAATGGACGCCCGAGACCGTGGTCGTGCTGCCGGAGGCAAAGCTGCGGTGTCAGGGTGAGCTGGTCCTGGCGCGGTTCGGTCAGGACGGCACACTGAAGATGACCGCGCCGTCGAAGGCGAAGGCGGAGCGAGGCGGGCGCTAGCCGGCATGGGTCGTGGTTGGTTTTGGCCCGAACGGCCGTTGACCCCACGTGGTCGACGACGGGGTGTTTGCTCAGCATACGGCCGTGGGCGTGTCAGGCGGGACGCGATGCGATGACCGACGAAGCCACAATCCGACCGATCCACCAGGACGACTGGCCGGCGGTCAAGGCCATCGTCGAGCAGATCTGGGACATCGGCCTGACGTACTGGCGCGAACAGATGTACGGCGGGCAGATCGGCGGCCGGCCGTGGCAGCACTACAAGACGGCCGAGGTCTACGCCGAACTGTTCGCCCCCTCGGCCAACAGCTACGTGACCGAGGTCGACGGCGAGGTGATCGGGTTCTGTTGCATGCTGCTGGATGCCAAGACCGGCATCGGCGAGGTCGGCCACAACGGCGTGCACCCGGACTTCCGCGGCCAGGGGTACGGCTCGAGGCAGCTGCGTTTCGTGCTCGATGAGATGCGTCGGCGGGGCATGTCGATCGCCGAGGTCCAGACGGCGACCAATGAGGGGCATGCGCCGGCGCGAAGGATGTACGAGGGCGCGGGCCTCCAGCCGATCATCGGGTTCCAACGGTATTGGATGCGGTTGGGGGAGTGAGTGCGGAACGGATGACCATGGGCGGGGCGCGGCAGTGGAGGTTGTGATCATCGGGTTGGCTCTCGATGAACTGTGCACAGCTCGCACGGAATCCTTGCCCTCGGCAAGTCGATCTTGCACAGCGTCTGTGGAGAAGCGAGCGCCGGGCAGGTAGTCCGCCTGTTGTCTTTCATCGAAGTGGATTTGAAAGAACCTGCCCCATCTCCGGTCCAACAGGTTCGTCGTGATGAAGGCCGTCTGGAATTCGGCCTTAACCCCAGCTTGGCGAGCGAACCGCTTGCCGTGGCGCAAAGAGCAACGCGTTGACGGCATACAATCAGGCGTAGTACACCCGGTTCATGGCGAAAAGCGCTCTTTCGGCTGCTAGGTCAGCTTCAGCGGGGAGGTCGTCCCGTAAGTGGAAAGAGAAGCGGCGGCCAAGTCCCGCCGGACCGACCGCCGCTTCTGGGTTTCGCCGAGTTGGCCTGGGACCTAGCAGGTCTTGAGCATCTCTTCGTAGGTCACGACGCGGCCGTTCTCGTCGACCGACTTACGCAGCATCAGGCCGAAGTGCGACGCCAGCCGGCCGTACTCGGGGCTCGCCAGCGGCTGCTTGCCCGTCTTGATGCACTGGACAAAGGTGTTGAAGGCGGCCTGGGTGTCGTTGACGCCCCTGGGCAGGTCGGCCTTCATCGTGAGGTCCTCCCGGGCGCCTCGCATCCGGATCGACTTGCCCAAGATGTTGACGGCGCCTTTGCTGCCGATGAACTTGAGTTCCATGCCAGTGTAGCCGGGGGGGCTGTGCCAGTCGTGGCTGTAGTTGACGATGACGTTGTTGGGGTACTCGAGGACGGCCGAGTAGAAGTCGGTGACGTTCCGGCCCGGGTCCTTCTGCGTCCAGATGTCGCGCCGGCCGATCGCGAACGCGCGGAGCGGATGGCCCTTGGTGATCCAGTTGATCACGTTGAACTCGTGGCAGGCCTGCTCGAGCATCCAGTCGCCGCAGGTCTTGCGGTGGCTGAACCAGCCCATGAGCGGGTTGGCGCCGTTGTGACGCGCGACGCGGGCTTCGACGATGGGACCGATCTCGCCTTTCTGGACGCGCTCGACGGCCTCGATGTACGAGGGGTGGTACATCCACTGGTAGCCCAGCGTGACGATCAGCTTGGGGTTGGCCTTGGAGGCGGCCACGCACTCGTCCAGCTCCTTGACGGTGATGCCCAGGGGCTTTTCGGCATAGAGGTGCTTGCCGGCGGCCAAGGTGTCCAGGAACATCGGGGCGTGCCAGTTGCACGGGGTCGCCTGCGTGATGAAGGTGAGGTCCTTGAGATCGAGCATCTTCTTGTAGTAGGTCGGTCCGCCCTTGAAGATCTGAGGCTTGCGGAAGGGCTTCCTCTTGGCCTTGCAGGTCTTCTCCATGTATTCGAGCGTCTTGTCGATGCTCTCTTGGCTGATGTCGCAGATGGCGGCGACCTCGACCTCGTCGATGTTCAGGAGCGAGCGGATGTGCGCGCCGCGTCCGCGTCCACCCACGCCGATCACGCCGACCTTCATCTTGTCACCGCTTGCGGCACGAGCCAGTCTCGGGGCGCTCATCGTCGCGGCCACACCGGCGGCACTCGCCTTGAGCGCGGTGCGTCGAGTCATTTCACTTGCCATGATGGTGTCTCCAGTTGAATCCCTCGAACGTCGGGGTGACGCGGCCGGTCGACCGCCGACCTGCCGGAACGATGAGTGTATCACGAACGCCGCGGGGATCAATCGAAGGACCGACGCGTTGTGGGCCCGCCTTCAACCGATGTCGTCACGTCGACGCCGGGCGGCGCGAACCTCTCGCGGACCGTGGTGGTGACACCGCCTTCTTCCAGGCGGACGGCCGACTCGCCCGGGCTTGTCTCGACGCGCTGGAGCCGGACGTGTGGCTGCTCGCCACGATACGGTACGAGCACCGTCCAGAAGTGGACCTCGGGCGCATCGGGAGCGAGCTTGTCGGCCAGGCCGAAGTAGGGAATGGTGATCCAGCCCGGATCGCCCTTGCCGGGGTAGCCCGGCCCCTGCCATTCGTTCCGGCGGAAGCCTCCGCAGAGCCCCTGCTTGATCTCGATCGGCTCGGCGCCGATCCGCGGCGAAACGATCAGCAGACGGTGGTTGCCGTTGGCGAACGTGAGCCGACCGGGCTGCTGCGAGGCGAGCTTGCCGTAGACGTGGAGCAGCCACGTCAGGTCGTGCGTCGTTTCGAGGGCCGGGGCTCGGATCGTGTCATGGATCAGCACGTAGCCGCCGCGCGGGTGGTAGACCGTTCGGCGGTGAGTCACACGGTGGACGGGGCCGCGGACGGCGTGCCATGCGGCCTGTCGGACACCGAGGCCGACGTAGCCCAGGCGTCGACCGTCCAGCGCCACGAAGACCGAGTCATGACTGGTGTCCTTGCCGATGCCGAGCAGGGACAGCTCGAACGTGCCCACCTTTTTCGGCATCGCGACGGCGACCCTTGCGTTTGTGGACTCCATAAGGACGGCCTTGCCGCCGGGCGCGTTGCCGTCTTCGACGAGCCTCCCGCCGGTCACCTCGAAGGATGAAGCGCCGAGGGTCAGGGCCTCCCCACCGCCAACGGGCTCGAGGCGAACCGCGCCGATGCGCAGCGGCGTGAGCTCACGCGGCGTCATGGTCAACTCATGCGGCTTGCCGTCCAGCACGAGTCGGACCGGTCCCCGCCAGGTATACCCGTCCCGATGTTCGGCCGAGACGAGGTCGCAGCCCTTGCCGGTGTGCCACAAGACCAACTTGCCGGTGCAGCGTGCCTGGCTCTTGCCGTCGACCATCACGGTGTTATGAGCGACGGTCTGCTTATGCCAGGTCCATTGCTCGGGGAAGAGGCAGTAGTGCGGCGAGCAACCCGCGTCGGGTATCCAGTGATGACCGTCGGCGTGGAGAATGAACGAGAGCTTGTCCAGGTGGCCATGGCCGCCGCCGTGCGGTCCGTAGTCGAGGAAGAAGAACAGGTCGTCGGACGCCCAGCCGTCGCGGAAGATCGCCTGACCGGCGTGCGGCATGACCAGCGAGGTATAGCTCGGCGGCCCGACCGGCGTGGCGAGCGGCCGCTTGGCGAACCCCGGCGGCCATCGCGGCTCGGCCCGCCAGGCGTCGAGGAAGTCGCCGCGGCCCATCATGGTTGCCGCGCCCACGAACCGCGGGTAGGCCGTGCGAATCGGCAGGTCGTGCCCGTACGAGTCGTTGATGGACGGGTATTCCCCGTCGGGGTTGGCCGTCTTGACCAGGGCCTCGAACGTGTCGGACAGGCGCAGGCCAGAAAACCGCTTGTCCCAGATCGGGTCGCCGAGCAGGTGCTTGGCCGTGGCGACCTTGCAGATGCCGGTCAAGACATAGCCGTGATGGGCGGGCGAGCATTCCCACCACGTGCCGTCGCGCAGGAAGAAGACCTCCTTGAACATGCCGGGGAGCTTCGCGTCACATTCGGACATCCAGACGTCGGTCTCGGGCAGGCCGCGGAGGTAGGCGGCCGCCATCGCCAGCGCGCCGAACGAGTTCGGCACCCAGTTCGGGATCTGGCCACGGCGGCTGACCTGATCCGGCATGGGCGTAAACTCCCGGATGCTGTGGGTCTGATAGTCGCCCAGATCGAGGCCGAAGTAGAGGAACCGGAGCCGCTCCTGCCTTGTCAGCGCATCGGCGATCCGGTCGTAGGCCTCGAAGGCATTGGTCAGCATGTAGCCGGGCTCTTGGAACGTGACGGCCTGCCACTCGCGGCCGACGAAGCGGAATCCCTGGTGCCGGTCGTAGTGGTCGATGCAGGTCCGCAGCACCTCCCAGGCCTTGCGGGCGAGGTCGCGGCGTCCGGTCGCCAGGTAGGCTTTGGCGCAGTCGGCCAGCAGGTCACGCCGGCGGGAGGCCAACTCGTTGACGCGCTTGCCCTCGGGGCGGCCGGTGTAGAGCTTCCTCGGGATCGGCTCCCACGTCGGGATCGGCTCGTGGAGCAGTCTCGCGGTCGCGGCGTCGGCTTGGCCGACCGGGCTGGCGTCTTTGCGAGGCTCGGCGAACTGGCACGGCGTGGATCGGGTCAGAAACCGCTCGATGCGTCCGGGCAGCTTCGCGGGGTCGTAGACCTCCAGGGCCCGAAGGCCGCAACGGCTGTCGGGGTCCGCGCAGGCTCGCACGACGATGCGCAGCCCGGACGTAACCACGGGGGCGCGCTGATGCAGGACGATCTTGTCGCGGGTGATGGTGTTGCCGGCGACCTCGGCGAAGCGGCGCCAGCCGGCGCCGTGGAGGACCTCGATGCCATAGTCACTGGGGACCCACGCCCACCGGCACGCGATCACGCCGATCCGCACCGGTTTGGGCCAACGCAGCTCGAGCGCGGTCGGAAAGGCGTCCACCCCCTCGGACCAGGCAAGGTGCCGCTCGCCCGCGACATCGAGCAAGGTCGCTCTGGCTTGGTCCAGGTCGATCGCCCCGCCCCTGCTGTCGGCCGGCTGGAGGATCGCGGCCGTGCCGACGAGATTGGCCTGGCCGGCCTGGGTCGGGACGCTAAGCAGGCACAGGGCCGCCGTCGCGCAAAGGTGGATACCACTCACAGAGAAATCTCCTAAACCGGTGCGGGCACGACCTTGCACCATACCCGAGCCGGAGGGCCGTCCGCCAGTCGGACCCAGGGCGGGTGTGGGGCGACATGGGCCGATAACGACCGCTTTGCGGCGACTGTCGCGGCGGATAGGTCTCATCGGCCCGGCTCTTTGTCGCCTTTCGTCGGCGCACGCGCGGGATCCTCGGGAAGACCCCTATGCCACACGGCGCCATCCCTGCCGATAACGCCCGACCGAACGTCCCAGAACTAGCTTAAGCCGCCCTGCTTACCGGTCGATACGCGTGAGGGAACAGCGGGCCAGGTAGGCTGTGATGATGACCACCCTCACGGCAACGACAGCGACCACGACCGAGACGGCAACCACGACGGCTCCCGTCTTGCTGTCGGTGATCATACCGGCCTACAACGAGAGCAGGCGCGTGGGGCAATCGCTCCAGCGGATCATCGAGCACCTCTCCCAGCAGCCCTACCGTTGTGAGGTCCTTCTCGTAGACGACGGCAGCAAGGACGGGACGGTCGATGTGTGCGTCGAGGCCTGGGAGGCCTTGTCGCGGCGCGCCGAGGGCGTCGAGTTCCGTTTGTTGAGAAACGATCAGAACCGCGGCAAGGGCTTCAGCGTACGGCAAGGCATGCTCATGTCCCGCGGCGAGTGGGTCCTGTTCACCGACGCCGACCTCTCGAGCCCGATCGACCAGCTCGACCGGCTCTTCGCGGCAGCTCGCGAGGAAGGCGCGGACATCGCCATCGGGTCGCGGAGCGCCGAGAACGCCGAGGTCGACCCGCCCTCGTTCAAGCGGCGGTTGATGAGCGTGGCCTTTTCGCAGGTCGTCCGGGTGCTGGGTCTGGCGGGCTATACCGACACCCAATGCGGCTTCAAGCTGTACCGGCGAGCGGCCGCCCAGGCCATTGCGTCGCTGCAAAGGACGGCCCGTTGGAGCTTCGACGTCGAGCACCTGCTCGTGGCCGATCGACTCGGCTATCAGGTGGTCGAGGTCGGCGTGCGTTGGCAGCACCGCGACGGCAGCAAGGTCCAGCCGATCCGTGCCGCCCTCGGGGCGGTCTGGGATCTCGTTCGGATGCGTTGGGCGCATCGTCGGCTCGGCAAGGTCCACCGTCCCGTCGAGTACGGCATGACCCCCTCCTACGTCCGGATCGGCAACCGCGTCTACCAGACCAGCCGGTCGTGGTGGAGCCAGATGGTCACCTGATGCATCCCTTCGACGTCAGGGAAGAGCCCTACCCCTCCGCTATTCGTTGCGCTTCATATGCTTTTTCCTCTTGTCAACGCCTCGGGAACGGCCACAATCTCTGGCACGATGGACCCCTTGCGAAAGGCTAAATCCTACCGAGCGGCGCTGCAGATCATTCGGCGCCTTCGGGAACAGGGCCACGTCGCCCTGCTGGCCGGCGGTTGCGTGCGCGACATGCTGCTCAAGCGATCGCCCCAGGACTACGACGTCGCCACCGATGCCGTGCCCGACCGCGTCTGCTCGCTGTTTCGTCGGACGCGCCGCGTCGGCGCGCAGTTCGGCGTCGTGCTCGTCCGCCAGGTGGGTGTATGGATCGAGGTGGCGACCTTCCGATCGGACAGCCACTACGAGGACGGCCGCCACCCCGTGACGGTGACGTTCTCCGACCCGGAGCAGGACGCCAAGCGTCGCGACTTCACGATCAACGGTATGTTCCTCGACCCGATCACGGACGAGGTCATCGACTACGTGGACGGCCTGTCCGACCTTCGCCAGGGTGTCGTCCGCACCATCGGTGAGCCGCGGGACCGGTTCGCGGAGGACCATCTGCGGCTCATCCGGGCCGTGCGGTTCGCGCAGCGCTTGCAGTATCAGATCGAGCCGGACACCTTCGAAGCCATCAAGGAGCATGCCCCCAAGCTACAATTCGTCAGCCCCGAGCGGATTCGTGAGGAGCTGGAGCGAATCCTGGCCGACCTGCACCGCGCCGACGCCGTCCGGCAATTGGCCGAGACCGGGCTCATCCAACACCTGTGGACCGGTGCCGATTGGAGCGAGGAACGCGTGACGCTGGCCGTCGACGCCCTCGGCGCGCTGCCCGACCACCCCGCGCCGGCGACTTGCCTGGCCGGGCTGCTCTTGCCGTGGGACACCGGTGAGGTCGGTCGGATCTGTCGTGCCCTGAGGTGCAGCAACAGTCTTCGCAGCCAGGTGACGTGGCTGTGCGGTCATTTGCCGGACGTCACCGCCGAGCGGGAGCCGACGCTGGCGGACCTGAAGCTGCTGATGCACAACCCCCTGTTTCCGGAGCTGCTCGCGCTCGGCCGTGCGATCTTGACCGCGAGGGGGCAGTCGACCGAGCCCGTGGAGCGACTTGCCGCGCGGGCCAAGACGGTGCCGGAAGATCAGATCCACCCCGATCCGTTCGTGCGCGGCGAGGACCTGATCGCGCTCGGACTCAAGCCGGGTCCGGTGTTCAAGGACCTGCTCGATCGCGCGTACCGGGCCCAACTGGAGGGGGAGATCCGCACACGCTCCGACGCCCTGGCATGGCTGCGGTGCCAGGTCTAGTCGTCGTGCTCCGGGGGCGTCTTGTCGTCGGGTAGGTCCACGTCAGGTAGCTCGAACATGCGCCGCAATACGTCGACATACACGCCGGCCGTGCCGTCGGCGGCCTGCTCGCGGATCGTGCGGCTCGGACCGTGCAGGAGTTTACCGACGATGCGGTGCAGCATCTGATCCAGGATCTGGCGGTCGCGCTGCGTATCGCCCGACAGCTTCGGTCGGGCCCACGCCGCCTCGGCGTCGAGGATCTCCTGCAGCCGCCGCCGGTAGGCGCTGAGAACCGGACCGACCGCGCGCGAATCGCGCCACGCGATGTACTCGTCCACGTGTTCGCTGATGATGCGGTCGACGTCGACGGCCTCCTGGCGGCGGTCCTCGACGCTGGCGTTGATCACCGACTGGACATCGTCGATGTTGTAGAGGTAGACGTTGTCGAAGTCGCCGACGGCCGGGTCGATGTCACGGGGCACGGCGATGTCGATGAGCAGCAAGGGACGATAGCCGCGGCGGTTCTGGACACGAGAGACGGCCTCGCTCCGCAGGACCGGCTCGGTCGATCCGGTGCTCGCGATGACGAGGTCGGCCGCGGCGAGCGCCTCCTCGAGGCCATCGAAGCCGAGGGCTTCGGCGCCATAGAGCTGGGCGACGCTCTCGGCCCGGCTGCGCGTTCGGTTCACGACGATCGTCTGTGCCGGCTGCGTCTCGAGGACGTGGCGGAGCGTGAGCTTGCCCATCTCGCCGGCGCCGATCAGGACGACGGTCTTGTCCGCGAAGCTGGCGAAGATCTGCTGGGCGAAGCGGACGGCCACGCTGCCGACGCTGACCTGGCCCTCTGAGATCTGCGTCTCGGTGTGGACCTCCTTGGCCACGTGCAGGGCCCACTGGAAGACGGTGGTCAGGCCCTTGCCGGCGGCGCCATGCTCCTGGGCGCGCGCCAGGGCGTGCTTGACCTGACCGACGATCTGCGTCTCGCCGACGACCATCGAGTCGAGGGAGGAAGCCACGCGGAAGAGGTGCGCCACGGCCTGCCTGCGGTCGTGGATGTAGAGATGCGGCTCGATCTCGGCCGGGGTCATGCCGGTGCGCTCGGCCATGAAGCGGACGAGATCTTCGCGCCGCGGTCGGGCGTGTGTCGGCCGGGCGACGTAGATCTCGCTGCGGTTGCAGGTCGAGAGCACGACGACCTCGGCGCCCTCGAAGCGTCGGCGCAGCTCGTCCATGACGCTGCGGGCCTCGGTGTCCTCGAAGGTGAGGCGCTCGCGCAGCTCCAAGGGAGCGGTCTTGTGATTGCAGCCGACGACGATGGGTCTCATACGTGCGTTCGAAGTAGTAAGTAGGACACCACGTTGATCAGCGTCAGGCCGGCCGCGAAACACGCCATCCACGCCGCGCGCGGACCGCGAAGCTGAGGTCGAAGCCAGATGACGCCCAAGGCGACGGCGTAGGTCAGCCATACGACGAACGTACCGCTGCTCATCAGCAGCTCGGCGCGACGTTGGTCGGTGGGCACGTGCGCCACGGCGCAGACGCCTGTCAGGATGCCGAACGTCAACAGGGGAAAGCCCAGGGCCACCAGCCCGCGTCCGACCCGTTCGAGCGTCTCGAGCGGCGGCAGCCGGCCGATCCGATCCAGCGCCTGCTTGTTTCGCAGGCTGCGATGGGCCAGCAAGTAGACCAGGCCGAAGACCCCGCTGGCGATGAAGCATGCGCTGGCCACGACGATCACCCCGGCGTGGCCGACGATGTGCCACTCGCGTAGATGCGTGACGCCCTGCGGAGCGGCGCGGAGCATCAACAGCGACGCGGCCAGCAAGGCGACCGCCAGGGGAAGCAGGAAGACGTCGGCCCTTGCGAGCCGCCCGGACCAGCGGATGACGAGCACCTCGGCGCCGATCAGCCAGGCGATGAGCACCATCGATTCGAAACCGCTGACGATCAGGAGGGTGCCGGCGGCGATCACCCGCCAGGCGAGCAAGGCCAGTCCGGCCAACAACGCCAGCAGCAGGACGACGACTTCCGCTGCGTCGCCCCGCTCCTCGTCGCACCCGCCATGGCGCAGGGCCAAGCCCCAGGCGGCCACGTATCCCAACAGGGCCGTCATGAGCAGGGCAAGCTGTCCGGTGGTAGGCATGGGATCTCCGTCGTCCGAAGGGTGCATCTTACCACGGGGCAGCGCGAGGCGACCAGGGCGTACGGCGGCCTTCCGCGTTCCGACAACGCGTTGCGCTCACGTGGGATAGGGCAAACACCGTTCAAGCTCGGGGCCCAATCGGCCGAGAACGCTCTCAGGGGAGCTTGATCCGCCAGGGCGCAACCCTAAGATGCCCCGTGCGTATGGACGATTCGACCTCGAAGCAGACCTCGGAACCCCGCGAGCCCGACGTGGCCTCGTCGTGGACGCGGGCCGACTGGGCCGTCGCGGCCGTCCTGGCCCTCGTGGTGGCCGCTGTCTTCGCCAACAGCCTGCCCAACGAGTTCGTCTATGACGACATCACCGTGGTGGTGCAGGACACCCGGAGCCACAGCCTGTCGCGCCTCGGCGAGCTGTTTTCGGGCGGCTACTGGCAGGTCACGAAACGGCCGCTCTATCGGCCGCTGACCCACCTGAGCTTTGCTCTGAATCACGCCGTGACGGGCCTCTGGGCGCCGGGATATCGCGTGGTCAACCTGCTGCTGCACGGGACGATCTGCCTGTTGGTCTACCGGCTCGGGCTACGTCTGTTGCGAACGCGCTTCGCCGCGGTCGCCGCTGCGGTGCTCTACGCCGTGCATCCGCTGCATGTCGAGGCGGTCGTGCCCATCGTGGGTCGTTCGGAGCTGTTGGCCGCCCTGTTCGTGCTCTTGGCGCTGCTGCTGCATATGCAGGACGCCGAGCGCCGGCGCGCGGGCGTGACATGGCGGTACGTCGTGATCGTCGCGCTGACGTGGGCGTCGATGCTGTGTAAGGAGAGCGCGGTCGTCCTGATCGGACTCGTAGTCGTTTACGACCTCTGGCGACAGTGGGCTTCCGGCTCGCCGCGCGATCTGCGTACGTGGGAGCGCTTCCTCATCAGCCGATTCGCCAGGCGGTACGCGGGTATGCTGCTGGCGGTCGTCGTCGTGCTCGGCATGCGTCAGGCGGCCATCGGCATGCTCTTCGGCGAGGGTGTGACGTTTCCGGTCGCCGACAACCCCCTGCCCGGCGAACCGCTGCATGGGCGTCTGCTCACGGGGTTGGTCCTTTTCGGCAAATACACGCGTCTGCTGCTGGTCGGCTATCCGTTGTCGTGCGATTACAGCTACAACGCGATTCCGCTGCCCTCGACGCTGACCTGGCCGGTCGTCTGGGGTGCGGCATGTCTGACCGCGTTGCTCGCGGTGGCCGTGCGATCCTGGCGGCGCGGAGGCGTTGCCGCCCTGCTGATCCTCTGGTTCCTGGTCTGCTACAGCCCGGTGGCAAACGTCCTGGTGCTGATCGGCACGCTGTTCGCGGATCGTCTGATGTACCTGCCCTCGGCGCCGCTGGCGTTGCTGGTCGGGATCGTGGTGGATCGCGCGCTGGGAGGTCTCGGCCCGGCCGGTTCGCGTCTTGTCAGGCGTCTGTCAGCGGGTGGGCTGGTGCTCATCGCGGGCTGGATCGTTACGCTCGGCATCCTGACGATCGCCCGGAATCCGGTGTGGCGGAGCAACGAGACGCTCTTCCGAGACGGGCTGGCCAAGCAGCCGAACGCCGCGCGATGCCGGTACAACATCGGGGCCTGGCTCCTTCGTCACGGGGAGCCCGAGGAGGGCATCCGGCATCTCGAACGCGCTCTTGAGATCGTGGGGCAGTACTATCTGGCGAGGATGCAGCTCGCCCAGGCCTACGCCGCGCAGGAGGAATGGGATAGGGTCGTGGCCGTTCTCAAGCCCATGTTCGAGGACGTCGACCGGCCCACCGAGCACCTGATCACGCCGTGGCTGATGTATGCGAAGGCCTGCGAGGAGCTTGGCCGGGCCCGTGAGGCCGTGGACAGCTACGAGCGTGTCCGGAAGCTGGATCCGAAAAATGTCGGCGCGTTGACGGGCCTGGCTCGGATGGTTTCCGATCCCAACGACCGCTCGCTCTACGATCCTCCGGAGGCGTGGCTGTTGGTGCAGGAGGCCGCCAACGCGCATCCCGAGGAGCCGGCGGCGCTGCTCCAGGCCGCGCGGGTGGGCGTGATGCAACGGCGGTGGATCGAGGCCAGGGCGTACTACACCCGCGCCTATGAGATCCTCAGCGAGAAGGCCGAGGCCGCCAAGGCCGGATCGCTCGAGCGGGCTGAGAAGGTTCGGCTGCGGTCGATGGTGCGAGAGCTGAATCGGTTGGGCGAGATTTTTCGCGCCCGCAGGGACTACCGACGGGGTCTGCTCGGGGCCGCGACGCGCCCCACCACCACCTCCGACCGCCGGCCGGCGTCGCGTCCGACGATGGGGTCCGCGCCGGGGGCTGGCAATCGCGATTGACCCGACCGGCGCGCAATCGCTACAGTCTAACTACCATGAGCACACAACCAGCCAGCAATCGTGGCGAGGCCCTGAAGCGTCTGCACGCTGCGGCGCGGCGCCCCGGTGATCTCGCCCGAGCCTGGAAGCAAGAGACCGGGCGTCCCGTGGTGGGCACCTTCTGCAGCTACGTGCCGGAGGAGGTGATCGCGGCGGCCGGAGGGCTGCCCTTCCGCGTCATCGACGTGCCCGGGGAGTTCTCGCAGGCCGACCGCTGCCTCCAGGCGTACGCCTGCTGTCTGGCTCGGGGCGCGCTGCAGCTTGGCATGACCGACGGGACCGACTTCCTTGACGGGGTGGTCTTCTCGAACACGTGCGACACCATGCAGTGCCTGGCCGATATCTGGGCCGCCAACGTCGGTGGGGGTTTCTGCGAGACGTTTATGGTGCCCGTGCAGCTCGACGGGCCCGGGTCGCGCGAGTTCGTCCTGGCCGAGCTCGGCAAGCTGATCGATCGGCTGAGCGGGCATCTCGGCGTGGCGATCGAGCCTCAGGCACTCACCGACGCGGTCGAGGCCTGCCGGGCAGGCCGACGCGCGCTCGAGCAGGTCCAGGGCGCCCAGCGTGCCGAGACGCCGCAGCTCTCGCCGTCGGACTACTACGCCGCGTTCATGGCCCGATGGGTCATGCCGCCACGGGATTACGTGCAGACGATCTCGGCCCTGCTCGACGACCCCGACCCACCGGCCGCGACCGGACCGCGGATCGCCGTCATCGGCGGCCCGCTGTACGCCGGCACGCTGCCGGATCTGCTGACCGATCTTGGGGCGAGCTGGGTCACCGACGACCTCTGCACCGGCGGTCGATCGACGTGGGTCTCGCCGACCGCCTCGGAGGACCCGGTCGAGGCGATCGCCGACCGGTTGCTCAACCGGCCTATCTGTCCGACGAAGTACGCGACCGACCATGACCCGGGCCCCGTGGCCGTGGACACGGTTCGCGCGGCGGCGGCCGACGGCGTGGTGATGTACCGGCTCAAGTTCTGCGAGCCGCACGCCTTCGACGCGCCGAGGATTCAAGAGGCCTTCGACGAGGCAGGCATTCCGCACGCGCTCATCGAGGTCGAGAGCCCGTCCAGCGGTGGCGGGCAATTGCGAACGCGACTGCAAGCCTTTCTCGAGATGCTGGGCGAGGCCGAACCCGCGGAGGCGACATCATGACCTCCTCGACGCAAGCGACCACGGACGGCAAGGCGCGCGGGCCGAAGTATGCCCGGCTCGACTGCACCCAACGGCTTCATAAGCTGATGCGCCGGTACTACACCTACGCCAAGATCATGCCGCGATTCGGCAAGAAGATCGCCTGGATCACCAGCGGCGGTCCGGTGGAGCTGCTCTACGCGGCGGGCATCATCCCGCTCTACCCGGAGAACCACGGCGCGATGTGCGGGGCGACGCGCATGGGCCCCAAGCTCAGCGAGACGGCCGAGCGGCTCGGCTTCAGTCGCGACCTGTGCAGCTATGCCCGGTGCGACATCGCCTGTGCCGTCGAGGGGGGCGGGCCGATCGGCGGCATGCCCAAACCCGACCTGCTCGTCTGCTGCAACAACATCTGCGGCACGGTGACCAAGTGGTACGAGTTCCTGGCCCGGCACTTTAGGGTCCCGCTCGTGCTGATCGACACGCCGTTCCTGCACGAGGGCGACCTGGCCGAGCACACCTATCGGTACGTGCGGCCGCAGTTCGACCAGATGATCGAGACCATCGAGTCGGTCACGCGACGGCCCTTCCGCGAGAGCCGGCTGCAGCATCGCATGCGGCTGAGTCTCGACTGCGTCCAGGCCTGGCAGCGGATCCTCAGCTACTGCGAGCATCGTCCGGCGCCGATCTCGTGCTTTGACGCCTTCGGGCACATGTTCCCGATCGTGACGCTCCGTGGCACGAAGTGGGCGATCCGGTATTACAGGCACCTCGAGCAGGAGATCCAACGTCGTGTCGAGACGGGCTTCGGCGCCGTGCCCGAGGAGAAGATCCGGCTGCTGTGGGACAACATCCCCATCTGGTACGACATCCGCAGCCTGTTCAAGCACCTGGCTCGCCACGGCGCGTGCCTCGTGGCCGATACCTACACGAACGCGTGGACGATGGATCGCTTCGATCAGGCCCGCTCGCTGGACAGCCTGGCCGAGGCCTACGCGTCGATCTTCCTGAACGTGGGGCTTCGTCAGCGATTCGAGCAGACGGCCACGCTGGCCCGGCGGTTCGACGTCGACGGCGTGCTGATCCACTCGAACCGGAGCTGTAAGCCGTACTCGTTCGGGCAGCTCGACATCCAGCGATGGGTCCGCGAGGAGCTGAACCTGCCCTGCCTGATGATCGAGGCCGACATGACCGACTCGCGGAGCTACGCGGCCGACCAGGTCCGAACCCGCCTCGATGCCTTTCTCGAGCAACTGGATCCGGCGGCATGACGGCGCAGACGCTGACGCTGGGCGTGGACCTTGGCTCGACGGCGATCAAGGCCGTCGTGCTCGCCGATGGCGAGCGCGTGCTCGCTCAGGGGCTGTCCGCCACCGGTCACAACGCGCGGCAGTCGGCGGGCTCGGTCGTCCAAGAGGTCCTCGAGGCCGCGGGCGTCGGCGACGGCGGCGTCGCCCGCAGCATCGCCACCGGCTACGGTCGGCTGTACTACGACGACGCCGATCGCGAGGTCAGCGAGATCACGTGTCACGCCCGTGGCGCGCGATGTCTCGAGCGCGATGCGAGGACGGTCATCGACATCGGCGGCCAGGACAGCAAGGTCATCAGCATCGCGCCGGCCGGGAAGGTGCTGGACTTCGCCATGAACGACAAGTGCGCGGCGGGTACGGGGCGCTTCCTCGAGGTGATGGCCCGGGCGCTCGACGTGCCGATCGACGAGTTCGGGCCTCTCGCCCGCCGGAGCCGGCAAGCCCTTCAGATCTCCACGACGTGCACCGTCTTCGCCGAGAGCGAGGTTGTCGGTCTGGTCGCGCAGGGCAGCGAGTTGCCGGACATCGTGGCCGCGATCCATCGCTCGATCGCTTCGCGTGTCGGCGCGATGGTCCAACGGATCGGTGTGAACCCCCCTCTCGTGGCCACCGGGGGTGTGGCCCGCAACGCGGCGGCGATCGAGGCGCTCGGGCGGGAGCTGAATCAGCCGATCACGGTGCCCGCCGATTCCCAGTTCGCCGGTGCGATCGGGGCGGCGTTGATCGCCCACGACGACGTGATGCGTCAGCCCCCCAAGCGCTGACGGAGTTCCTCGAGGATCTCCTTGCCCGACGACGTGCCGATGCGGTCGGCGCCGGCGGCGATCATCGCCGTCGCGTCGTCGAGCGTGCGTATGCCGCCCGCGGCCTTGACCTTCATGCCGTCGGCGTGATCGCGTAGGAGCCTGACGGTCTCGATCGTGGCCCCGCCGGAGGCGTGCATGCCCGTCGAGGTCTTAACGTAATCGGCGCCGGCGCGGCGAGCACACGCGCACGCGCGGATGATCTCTTCCTGGGTCAGGGCGCCGCACTCGAGGATCACCTTCACGAGGCCTTCGGCTTCGCCGTGGTCGCGGGCGACGCGGACCACCCCCTCGATGTCCGCCGTCACCGCATCGTCCCGATCGGCCCGCAGGCCGCCGACATGGATGACCATGTCGATCTCGGTCGCGCCGTCCCGCAGCGCCTGCCGCGTCTCGGCGGCCTTGACCGAGGTCGGCACGCTGCCGAGCGGAAAGCCCACAACCGAACAGACGTCCACGTTGGTGTCGCCGAGCACGTCGGCGGCGAGCTTGACGTAGATCGCGTTGACGCAGACCGCGGCGAACGCGTGCTCGCGGGCCTCGTCGCAGAGGCGGCGTATGTCGTCGGGGGTGGCCTCAGCCTTGAGGTTGGTGTGGTCGATGGCGGCGGCCAGGCTCGCGGGGTCGGGTAGCTCGCTCATGATGCCTCCCTGGGCGGTGGATCGTCTCGGCGGAAGTCGACCGTGCGGGCGTAGTCTACAGGGAGCGGGGCGGCGCCGGAAGCGGCAGCAGCGGCCCGCCGTTCGGCGATCGCGCCGTGGGGGCGGGGATCAGCCCTTCTGGGCGAACGGGGGCTTGCGGGCGAACATCCGCTGGCACTCGGCGATCACCTCGCAGGCGGCGTCGATGCAGCCTCGCGAGCCGCGGCATTCGATGGATTGAAGGGCGTCGAGATCGATCTCGGCCAGGGGCTTGCCGATGATGACCTCGCGCATCTGCTCGGCGATGTTGGCGCACTCGGGGTGGTCGATGATGTCGAATTGCTCGAAGCAGAGCTGCCCCGAACGATCATTCAACGAGAAACGGATCTTGTCCGCGCAGTTGTGAATCGACATGACCGGACCTCCTCCGCATACGCCCGCGGGGGCATCCGGCTCGCACCACGCCAGGACCGATGGAGCCAGCGTCATCTGGCCAGGTCGCACGCGGCTCTCTACGCACACATCGACGCGGCCGTCGGTCGCTGGTTGGCTCGTCCGTCGGGATCGGTGTCTCAGATTGGAGGTCTGCTAGTGGTCGCAGATGTTGTCGCCGACCGTGAGCGTGCCGTTCAGATAGCTCTCG
Source organism: uncultured Planctomycetales bacterium (assembly GCA_964622545.1). Classification (GTDB taxonomy): domain Bacteria; phylum Planctomycetota; class Phycisphaerae; order UBA1845; family JAFGLZ01; genus JAFGLZ01. The sequence goes on from CAZUQM010000008.1 coordinate 28,561, forward strand.
ACGACTTGTCTCGGCGGTTGGGCCGGAGCGCCGGTCATCACCTGAACGCCGTGCTGGACAAAGAGCTGCTGGGCCCGCTGACCCATGCCCCCGGCGATCACGAGATTGACGCCACGCTCGCTCAGCCACGGCGGCAGCAGACCCGGTTGATGCTCGGGCGCCTCGACGCTGGTCTGGTCCACGATCTGCTTCGTCTCAGGATCGACGTCGATCAGCTCGAACGCCTGACAATGCCCGAAGTGCATGCACAGCATGCCGTCAGCGGCCGGAATAGCGATACGCATAACAGAACCTTCCTTTGGGTTAGATGCGCCACTGTCCGCAGTCGTGGCGGCGGTTTCTTTTTCGGTCAATTTGCCCTCGACGGCGGTCACGAGCTGTTGGAGCCCCGCCGCCGCGCCGTCGCTGCCGCTGGCGGGCCATCGTCCCGAGTCGGCCGAGGCCACCACACTCGGGTCGATCGGTATTCTAGCAAGACACGGCACGCCCATCTGCTCGGCCAGTTGGATGCCGCCTCCCTGGCTGAAGACGTCGGAGGTTTCACCGCAGTGCGGGCAGACGAACCCGCTCATGTTCTCCACGACGCCCATGACGGGCACGTCGAGGTGTTCGCAGAAGCGCATGGACTTACGGACGTCGATCAAGGCGACCTGCTGCGGCGTGGTCACGACGATCGCGCCGGTGATGTGCGGCAGGATCTGTGCCAGGCTGAGGGGTTCGTCCCCGGTGCCCGGGGGGCAATCGATGACGAGGACGTCCAGGTCGCCCCACTCGACCTCGTCGAGCAATTGACGGATGACGCCCATCTTCATCGGGCCGCGCCAGATGACCGCGCTGTCGTCGTCCGGCAACAGCAGTCCCAGCGACATGACCTTCATGCCGCCGCGTTGCACCGGCCTGAGCTGCTTGCTCTCGGTCTCGAGGTCCTTGCGCGACAGGCCCAGCATGATCGGCACGCTCGGTCCGTGGATGTCCACGTCGAGCAGGCCCACGTTCATGCCGCGTTCGGCGAGGCTTGCGGCCAGCCCGACCGCGACCGTGCTCTTGCCGACCCCGCCCTTGCCGCTGAGGACCAGCACGACGTCACGGACGTTCGGCAGCGAGACCTTCTCCAGCGCGTTTGATGCGGCCTTGGTTCGGCCCTGACGGTCCCTGCCGGCGGAGGAGCATCCGCCATCGGAGCAGCCCTGATTGCCTTGCATACACTGTCCCACGTTCGTTCCTACCTCTCTAGGTGGTCTGCGATTGTTCTGGTACGGTGCTGGGCCGGTGTTCGATGCGGTCCAGCCGCTCCGACACGGTCCGCCACAGCTCGCGGATTTCGTCGGCGGCGGTCGACTGCCCGTACTCGATGATGCTCTGCCCGGCCACCATGGCTTGCGTGACCGCCTTGTCGTAGTGGATTCTGCCGATGACCTCCGAGTTCCATTGTTCGGCCTTGGCCTCGATCTGACGCGCCAGCTCATCGTTGAGGTCGCATTTGTTGATGCAGATGAGCATCGGCACGCCGAAATGCTTGGCCAGATCGCCCACGCGGCCCAGGTCGTGAAGCCCGGAGCACGTCGGCTCCGTGATCGCCAACAGCAGGTCGGCGCCCGTGATGCTGGCGATAACCGGACAACCGATGCCCGGCGGTCCGTCGACGAGGAGCAGATCGAGCCCCCGTTCGACGGCCTCGAATTTCGCTTGCTGTCGGACGAGCGTGACGAGCCGGCCGCTGTTCTCCTCGGCGATACCCAGCTTGGCGTGGGTCATGGGGCCGTACCGCGTGTCGGAGACGAACCACTCACCGCACGTTCGGGGCTGCAGGTCCACGGCCTGTTCCGGGCAGGCTCGGGCGCAGACGCCGCAGCCCTCGCAGAGCAGCCGCTTGACGCGATAGGTGGCCTCGTCTGCGTTGTCGTCGGGTGCGATGGCGCCGAAGACGCAGGCCTCGGCGCACTGGCCGCAGCCGGTGCAGCGCGCGGGATCGATCTCAGCGATCTTGCCCCCGACGAACGGTTCACGCATGCGGACCGTCGGTTGAAGGAGCAGGTGCAGGTCGGCGGCGTCCACGTCGCAGTCGGCCAGCATGGCGCCCTCCGCGAGCGCGGCGAAGCTGCCGACGATGCTCGTCTTGCCGGTGCCGCCCTTGCCGCTGATAACGACCAGCTCTTTCATACGAACTGCCTTTCTCGGAGCGTTGCCAGCAGCCGCTCGAACCGCTCGCGGGCGTCGGGCAGGGCCCGGCAGAGCAGCTCGCCGCGGGAGTAGGTCTCGGCGATGCGGCGGTCGTCGGGGATTTCGGCCAGCACCTCGATGCCCTCGGCGGCGCAGTAATCGTGTACGCGCCCGTCTCCGATGCCCATGCGGTTGACCACCACGCCGATCTCGCGGCCGAGCTTGCGGCACATCTCGACGGCCAGGACCAGGTCGTTCAATCCGAAGGGCGTCGGCTCGGTGACCAGGCAGACGAAATCGGCGTCTTGCACCGCGGCCACCGCCGCACAGCTCGTCCCCGGCGGCGCGTCGATGATGATCAGGTCGACGTGGCCGGGATCGATGTCGCGTACCCGTTCGATCAGCGGTGGCGAAAGGGCCTGGCCGACCTTGAGCTGGCCGTCCCTGACGACGATGCCGTTCGAGCGGGCCGTCTTGACCAGGCCGATCTCGTCCGGCGTAGGCGTGATGGCGTCTTCGGGGCAGAACCGCCAGCACCCGCCACAGGCGTGGCAGAGTTCGGGGAAGATCACGACCTGTCCGTTCATGCACGCGATGGCGTTGAATTCGCACACCTCGCTGCATAGCCCGCAGCCGGTGCAGCGCTCCGTGTCGACGGCGGGTCGGTCGAGGCAGACCGTTTCGGTCTTGTCGGGGGCGGCCTGGAGGAAGAGGTGGCAGTTGGCCGCCTCCACATCGCAATCGAGCAGGGCGACGCTCGCGCCTTGGTCGGCGGCCACGACGGCCAAGTTGGTCGCCACGGTCGTCTTGCCCGTGCCGCCCTTGCCGCTGGCTACAGCGATCTGCCAGGGAGCGGGACTGTTGTCGCTCACGGGGTCGTCCCTTCCTGGCTCGCCGTTGACTCGAGATGTATGGCTTCGTTCGGGCACGCTTGGACGCACGCCCCGCAGCCTGTGCAGCGGCTCACAGCGACCTGCGCGACGTCGAGCATGGCAATGGCCGAGGTCGGGCACACCTCCGAACACGCCCCACAGGCCACGCATGCCTCCGGATCGACCACGGCAACGGCTTGCGGCCGGGTTGCATCCTGCATCGGCTCGAGCGGGGGCGCCTGACCGGTGCCGCCCGGACCGGGCATCAGCCCGATGCCCTGACACCGACGGCCTCGGCCCTGGCCGCGTCGACCTCGGCCTCCGCCGCCACGTCCCATGCCACCGCGACCCATCCCGCGGCCTTGCTGACCGCGGCCCTGTCCTTGTCCCATGCCGCCCCCCTGGCCGCCCTGTTGTCTACCTTGTCCCTGGTTCATGCGCACGGTGTAGTGCCTTTCGAGTTCTGGTGATCGCGGTGCTTAGCTCCAGTGTCCCCCGACGTCCGGGCCACCGGCAGCGGTGAGCTTGCCGGCCTTGAGGGCCTCGAGCCCTTGGCGACCCGTGCCCGAGGCACCGGTGTAGATCGCGATGTTGGCAGCGGCCAGCGCGCGAAAGGCCTTCGGACCGCAGTGACCGGTGACCAGGGCCTCGACCTTCTGCTCGGCGACACGCTGAGCGGCCTGGATGCCGGCCCCCTGAGCCGCGCTCAGGTTGATGCTGTTGTCGATGGCCTCGACCGCTTCGGATTCGGTGTCCACGATCAGGAAGTAGCGTGCGCGCCCGAAACGCTCGTCGAGGGCGTCGTCGAGTGTGGGTCCGGTGGCTGTGATGGCGATCCGCATGATGCCTCCTTGGGGCCTCGGATGCATCCCTATGATGCTAGTCCGCGAGCCGGATCTTTCGTGATGGCCAGGCAAGGCCGGGGCGCCCAGGGACGCTCATCTAAGGGAGTGCGTCACAGGTGTCAGAGCCCCGTTAAGGGATCCGTGGCTTGAGCGCCCCTGGATCGCCTCCGGTCTCCGCCTAGCTAGGTTTCCTGCCCCGCCTGGGCGTCGAGTTCGGCGACGCGTGCCTGCATGGCTTCGAGCTGTTGGCCGAGAGCGTCGATCTGCTGTCGCAAGGCCGTTCGCTCCTGCTCGGGTGTCGGGGCCGTCGGTGCGATGCCGGGCACCCAAGCGGGCATGCCCATCCAACGCCCTCGCCATCCTCGCCCTCGCCCACCGCCGAAACCGCGGCCGCCCCCCCAAGGCCTACCGCCTCGACCGAGGCCGTACCCATACGGGTTGACCGCGTTGCCGACGGGTGGGCAGACGCCGAATCCGCCGCCCGTTCTGGGGCCCATTCCCATTGGTCCTGTTCCGTCGAAACCTGGCATGATTGTGACCTCCGTACTGGTGTCGGCTCTCTGTTGTCTGTCAGACCGTTCCGTTCGACCACCGACCGCAGCCACGTTGCCTGCGCCTGCGACCGCATCCGCGACCGCCTCCGGCGCCGCAGCCCGGCATGACGAACTCCGCGCTGGGCAACGCCCCCTGCCAGTAGGCCTCAGCGATGCGATCGACGTCACCGGCAAGCCACGGCACCAGCTCGATGCCGGTGGCCTGGACCCATTCGGCCTGGGGGCGTGTGATACCGCCGCACAGGAGGACCCGGACGCCGATGTCGCGAAGCCGCTCGGCGCGGCGAAGGCCCTCCACGTCAGCCAATTCGACCGCCTGCTGGGTAATGGCTCCGTCGTCGCCGCGCTCGAAGATCATCACCGATTGACAGGTGTCGAAGACGGGCGAGACACGGCCTTCATGGTTTGGCACAGCGATCTTCATGGGTCGGTCCTCACCGACTGGACCTACGGCACGATGCGTGCCATAGCCCTCGCAGGACCGTGTTCATTCGCCAAATCACTGGCGTGTAGTTAGTTGCGTGTGAGATGTCGCTGCCGGCATGGCGCTGTGAAACGTCACATGATGCAGAGTGAACCTATCAAGGGCGATGGTGTGGTGCATAGTGCAATGTCGAGGTCATGCGCCACGTCTAGTCAAACAGGGCGTAGAGACCAGCCGATGTTAGCTCTGCCCGGCCGGAGACCGAACACGGCACCGGGCGAACGCGAAACCGCTGCCGGTCCTGCGTTTGGGCCGTTGAATCCGCGGGGTTGCAGTGCTAGACTCTGAGACGTTGTTGGCCCCATCGTCTAGTGGTTAGGACACCGGATTTTCGATCCGGCAACACGGGTTCGAATCCCGTTGGGGTCATCCACCAGGGCACGTCCAAAGGGCGTGCCCTTTGGCTTTGTCCGTTCCTAACTCCCCTTGAAGACAGGTGTAAGATTCGCACCGAGCGCTCGCAGGTGTTGCTCGTCTGGCTTGCTCCACGACCCGAGCTGGCCCACCAGGTGCAGCGCCAGGTTGAACAGCCGGACGTCCGCCGACGGGACGATCGAGGTGATCGGATACTGCAGCGCGTAGCGCAGGGCCATGGCCACCGTCTCCGGCTCGTCCAGGGGCTCGTACCAGCAGTTCGGATAGGTCTTCGTTTTGGGGCTGTCTTTCGGGTACCGCTGCTTGGCCATCGCCTTGATCGCCAGGATCGCCGCGCCCTGCTTGCTGGCCTGGTCGATGACGCGCGGGCCGAAGTCGCCCTGGTACTCGCACGCGAAGTTGACCGGAAAGAGGATCGAGTCGAACGGGTAGCGCTCCAGTGCGGCCAGGGCGGCCTCCTCGGAATGGGCGCTGAAGCCGATGAATCGTACGCGTCCGTCCTCTTTCGCCTTGATGAAGGTCTCCATGGCCCCGCCCTTGGCGAAGACCGCGTCGACGTCCTTCTCGACCTTGGTGAGGGCGTGGAGCTGATACAGGTCAACGTGGTCTGTACGGAGCTGCTTGAGGCTGCCGGCGAGCTCTTTGGCCGATCCCGCGGCCGAGCGCTCGGTGGTCTTGCAGGCCAGGAAGACGTCCTTGCGATAGGGCTTGAGGGCCGGGCCGAGCAGCACCTGCGCGTTGCCGTACGTCGGCGCGACGTCAAAGTAGTTCACACCGCGCTCGACGGCCTCGGCCACGTGGCGGTTGACCTTCGCCTGCTCCATCTTCTGGATCATGTAGCCGCCGAAGCCGATGACCGATAGCTTCACGTCGTGGCGGCCGTACCGTCGCCTAGCCAGTTTGGCCATGGGTGTGGACCTCGTTGCCGCTTTGGCGGCGCCGTGGGTTGACTCGGCCGTCAGGTGACCCGCCAACGCGGCTGCCGGCGGCACGGCGGCGTGTTTCAGGAAGTCGCGGCGTTTCATGGTGACGTGTCTCCCCTCGGCTCGGTGTTCCGGCTCGCGAGGCATCAGCCGTCTGAGCGGACGACACCCGGCGGGATCAGCTCCTCCACCACCCTTCACCAGTAGCACGCCAGGCGTCCGAGAGCAAGGCGGATCCCCCTTCCCCCGTCTCGGTTCTGTGGCTCTTGGGGGGCACGCAACGATCGGCTCGGGTCAACGCGAAGGCGAAGGTGAGGTGCCCGGCGGGCGGTGGCTGTTTAGAGGCGCCTCGCAGGGCCGAGGGCGCTCGTGCCTCACGATCCATCACAGGTGGCGACGCTACTCCTCCATCTGCGTCTGCGGCAAGCCGTGGCCGGGGGTGTCCTTGTACAGCAGCCAGTACACGATCGGGATGACGAACAGCGCGAACACGTCGGCCGCGAAGAGACCGAAGATCAACGCCCACGCCAGGCCGGAGAAGATCGGATCGATCGTGATGGGCGCCGCCGACAGCATCGCCGTGATCGAGGTCAGGAGGATCGGCCGTAAGCGGACCACGCGGCTCTCCATGATCGCGTCGAACAGCGATCGGCCGCGCTTCAACGACAGGTGGATGAAGTCGACCAGGATGATCGAGTCGCGCGTGACAATGCCCGCCAGGGCGATCATGCCGATCATGCCCGTGGCCGTGAAGAAGACCGGATCGCCGTAGCCCCCTACCGTATCGCCGACGAGCACGTTCAGCAGCCAGAAGCCCGGCATGATACCGAGGACGGTCAGGGGGATGGCCAGCATGACGATGACGGGAATGGCGAACGAGGCGGTCTGGGCGACCAGCAAGATGTAGATGCCGATCATGGCGGCGGCAAAGGCCAGGCCCAGGTCGCGGAAGACATCCAGCGTGATCTGCCATTCGCCCTCACCGGAGAACCGGACGTCGATGTCCTCGGGCACGTGCCAGGCGATGCCGCTGCCGTTGCTGAAGAACGTTCGCTCCGAGAGCGGGCGCGGCTCGCCCTTGTCGATCCAGCCGTTGCCGAGCCGCCTCGCGGCGGGCCTGCTGGATCCCTTGTGCTCAGCAACGACCTGGTCGGCCTGGATGTCGACGACGGCCTCGGCGGGCGGACGGCCTGCGACCTCCGAGAAGACGTAGACCACGCGCCGAAGGTTCTTGTGATAGATCGTCTTGTCGGCCGTCGCCTCGCGCCAGGTGCCTAGCTCGGCCAGCGGCACGCTCTGGCCGTGCCGTCCCTTGACGTAGATCTTGGCCAGGTCCGCGGCACTGGACCGCAGCGGGCGACGGAGCCGCAGCTCGATTAGCAGCGGGTTGCGCTCGTGGGGGTCGCGGATCGTGCCGGCCGTTTCGCCTTCCAAGCCGAGCTTGACCGTGCCGGCGATGTCCTCGACGGAGACGCCGTTGAGGGCGGCTTTCTCCTTGTCGGTCACGAAGACGAACTTCTGCCAATCGGCCTCGACGGAGTCGTCGACGTCGACGACGCCGGGCTCGGCCTTGAAGCGGGCCCGGACCACACGGGAGGCGGCGATGAGATCCTCATAGGTATGGTCGGCCTGGCCCATCACCTCGGCCGTGAGCGTGGCGATGACGGGCGGACCGGGCGGGATCTCGACGATGGACAGCACGGCGTTGTGCTTGTCGGCGATGGCGGTCAGTTCGTCGCGGAGCCGCAGGCCGATGGCGTGGCTCTGCTGGCGGCGGCTCTTCTTGCCGACCAGGTCGACGCGGATCTCGGCCACGTTCGGCCCCTGGCGGAGGTAGTAGTGGCGGACGAGGCCGTTGAAGTCCATCGGCGAGGCCAGCCCGACGTACGAGGTGAAGCCGGTCACCTCGGGCACGCCGCTCAGGTAGGTCTCGAATTCGCGGACGGCGGCATCCGATCGCTCGAGCGTCGTGCCTTCGTCGAAGTCGAGCACGAGCAGGAGCTCGTTCTTGTTGTCGAAGGGAAGCATCTTCAGCGGGACGGCCCGCACGGCGGCAAGCGAGGCCGTCGCCAGGAAGAGCGCGAAGATAACCAGCAGGAACACGCCGCCCCGCCACCGTCCTCTCAGGAGCGGCGCCATGACCGGGTAGAAGAGCTTGTAGAGCGGGCTCTGCTGGATGGCTTCGGCGTCGTAGGACTCGTTGTCGTTGAGGGCGGGACCGCCGTCGGGGCGGTTGTAGCGATTCTTGAGGATGTGATAGCCCATCCAGGGCGTGATCGTGAACGCCACCAGCATCGACATGATCATCGTGACCGGCACGTTCAGGGCCATCGGCCGCATGTAGGGGCCCATCATGCCCGTGATGAAGAACATGGGCAGGAACGAGACGATGACCGCCAGTGTCGCGGCGATCAGCGGCGGGCGGATCTCGGCGACGGCCTCGAGCACGATGCGACGCGTGCCCCGGCCGCGCATGGCGAAGTGCCGCGAGATGTTCTCGACGTCGACGATGGGGTCGTCGACCAGCAGGCCCAGCGAGAGGATCAGCGCGAACAGCGTCACGCGGTTGATCGTGTAGCCGAACAGCAGGTTCACCGCGAGCGTCAGCCCGAACACGACGGGCACGGCCACCGCGACGATCAGGGCCTCGCGCAGCCCCAGCGTCAGCACCAGCAGCGCGATGATGATGAAGATCGCCACGCCGAGGGCCTCGACCAGGCCGTCGACCTTCTCGTCGGCGGTCAGGCCGTAGTTGCGCGTGATGATCATCTCCATGTTGTCGGGCACGATCCGTTCGCGGAGCTCGCCGGCCTTGTCGATGAGCGATTCGGCCACCCAGACGGCGTTGGTGCCCCGCTTCTTGGCCAGGGCGATGGTGACGGCCGTTCGTGAGACGGGCGCATCCTCTGCCGCTTGCGTGGTGGGCACGCCGGCGCCTGGGGCGATCGCCCCGCCGATGACCGTACCGGGCGCCTGGTCGTGCGAGCTGAAGCCGCGCGCCGGTCCCCAGCCGTGGCGGACGTAGTTGGTCACCTCGTCGGGACCGTCGACGACGTCGGCCACGTCCTTGAGGAAGACCGGCCGCTTGTCGAACACGCCGACCACCAGCTCGCGGAGCTCACGGGCGCTGCGAAAGGCCTCGCCCACTTCGACGCGGTATACCGTGTCGGATCGGTCGAAGGTGCCTGCGGTCCGCGTCAGGTTGGTCGCGCCGATGGCCCGCTCGATCTCGAGCGGCGAGACCGAGTAGCCCTGCATGCGATCCGGGTCGACATAGACATGGACGATCCGCTGTTGGCCGCCGAGGACGTAGGCGCGCGACAGGTTCTCGACGGTCGCCAGGCGATCGACCACCTCCTCGGCGACGCGGCGCAGGGCGTACTCGCCGGCGGATTCGCTGGCGAGCGTCAACGTGACGATGGGCACGTCGTCGATCTCGACCGGCTTGATCACCCAGCCCGTTACACCTGGCGGAACCCTATCGAGGTTTTCGTCGATGCGCTTGTAGAGCTTGACGAGGCTGCGCTCGCGATCCTGGCCCACGTAGTAGCGGACCGTGATGATGGCGCGATCGCGCTTCGACATTGAGTAGACATACTCCACGCCGTCGATCTGGTAGAGGAGCTTCTCCAGCGGGGTGCTGACGAGCTGCTCGACCTCCTCGGCCGAGTGGCCCGGGAAGCTCACGAAGATGTCGGCCAGGGGCACGACGATCTGCGGGTCTTCCTCGCGAGGGGTGATCATCAGGGCGGTGATGCCCACGGCCGCAGCGAGGATGATGAGGACGAGCGACAGGTTCGACTCGAGGAACGCTTTGACGATGGCGTTCACGACCCCGTGCTCGGTGTTCGTCGGGCCGCTGTTGGATGGGCTGGGCACGCTCGGATCGCCGGCCATGGCTAGGCCCCCTCCCCGACCGGAGTGGCCGATGGCTGCAACGCGACCCGTTCGCCCTTCTGCAGCCCCGACAGGACTTCGACCTTGTCGTCGAGCTGCTCACCGAGCTGCACGGAGCGGCGCCGGAGCGTGCCGTCCTGGGCGACCTCGACGACGGTGAGCTGGCCGATACGTCGGACGGCGGCCTTGGGAACGGCGAGCACCTGCTCCTTCTCAAGCGGAATGATCAGTCTGCCGAACATGCCCGGCACCACGCCCGGCGGACACGGGCCGGTCACCTTGACCTCGAAGGTCCGGCTGGCGACCTCGGCCTGGGGGACAATCTCGCTGATCGTGCCCATGCAGGTCTTGTCCATCGCCTCCAGCCGTACGCCGATCTTCTGGCCGACGGCGAGGCGCTGGGTCAGCGACTCGCGGACGTTGGCCACGAGCTGCATCCGCGTGGTGTCGTAGAGCGTGACGAGCTTCTGCCCGGGCAAGACGGTGTCGCCCGACTCGACGTGCTTGTCGATGATGCGACCGTCCATAGGGCTCTTGACGGTCGCGTAGCCCAGGATGGTCTCGGCCTCGGCGACGGCTTGCTCGGCCTGTTTGAGCTGCGCCTCGGCGGTCTCCAGGGCCGTGGCCGTGCGCTCGTATTCGATCTGGGCGGCGGCGTTCTTCTCGTACAGGTCTTTGATCCGCTTCATCTCGATCTTGGCCTGCTCGTGCTTGGCCCGGGCGGCGATGGCGTTGGCCTCGGCCTGACGGAGCTTGGCCCTGAGGTCTTCGTCGTCGAGCCGGACCAACACCTCGCCCTTCGTGACGTCCTGGCCGGCTTGGACGGTCACCTCGACGACGTTGGCGCGGATCTTGGAGGCCAGTACGGATTTCTGGACGGGTCGCACGGAGCCGACGGCGGACTCGGTGCGAGGCACCTCGACCGTGGTAACGGTCACGAGCTCAGCCTCGCCGACGGGCCTAGCCTGTCGTGTAGCCGACACGTGCTCGCCGACCTTGGGGTGGAACCAGCCGATCAGGTAGAGCATCAGCAGGACGACGACGATGACGAAGCCGAGGCCGACGCCGGTCCACTTGAGGACGTTCATGACCTGGCCGGCTTTGGAGGGTGTCGAGCTCATAGTGGGGTCTCCGGCTGCACGGACGGCTCAGGGACGTGCGGGCTCACGGATCGGGCGGCCTGCGCTGGCGCTCGGTTCTCGGGTCAAGCGGGCGGGCGCTCCCGGAGGCCGTCTCTATGGTGAATACCTGCTAGGCGTTTCTGGTGCAACTCTTTCACAATGTGGTAAAACTGGCAACTCGTCGGGTCTCAGGCGCGAGAACCTCCAACCTCTCACAGAAAGGTACCGACCATGTTCCGCACGATGCTGATCGCCGTCGCCGTCATGACGAGTTGTTCGACGTTGGTCCTGGCCGCGTCGCCCGCGCTGCCGGAGGTCGAGGCCGTGGTCCGGGAGTTCGTCGCGCTGGACGAGGCCCACAACGACGGCAAGGGTGAGTCCGAGTCGTCCAACTCGGCGACGCTGGGCTGGGGCGAATCCGGCTGGCTACGGTCGTACTGGCACATGTATGAGCTGACGGGCGACACGCGTTGGTGGGACAAGATCATCGCCCATGTCGACCGGATGCTCTTGAACCTCAGCGACCACGACGGCGACGGCTTCATGTCGTGGCAGACGAGCCGCTACAGCACCGCTCTGATCCGGGCCGAGCGGCTGCACAATCGCGGGACGGCCAAGATCGCCGTCCGTGAGCCGAAGATCATGAACGGCAAGAAGGCGGCCAAGGTCACCGGCCATCGGTATGTGATCGAGTTCCACGACGCCAACACCTTCACCGTGCGAGACGCGACGACCTCGCGCGTGCTGGTGCCGAAGGCCGCCTACGCCGACGGCAAGCCGATCACGGTGGCCGAGAACGTCAGCGTGGTCATCACCGACAACCCGCGTCAGGGTGATTGCTTCTGTGTGTGGACCACCGCGCCCAAGGCCATCGAATACGTGGTGCATCAGGGGATGGTGCTCACGCCGGTGGCGCGCTTCATCGAGCAGGCCCTGAAGCGCCCGGTGAACGATCCCTATCACGTCAAGGCCAAGGCCTTCTGCAAGGTGATCCGCAAGCATTTCCTGCTCGGCAACGAGAAGACCTGGATCGACACGAAAGACGGCGCGGGGGCCCACCGCTTCGGTACCGAGCCGACGCAGCGCTACCCGAACCGCATCCTGCCGCACAACCAGTATCTCGCGCTGGCTCGGGCGTGGCTCATCCTGGCCGATGCAACCGGCGACGAGCTGTATCGCAAGCGTGCGGTCGCGATGGCCAAGCATTTCAAGCAGGCGCTGCGTCTCAGAGGGGACACGTACGAGTGGTATTACTGGGACTGGATCGAGAACGGCGAGCCCGGTCACAGTTTCATCGAGGATTCCTCGCACGGCCACATCGACGTCGGGTTCGTGGTCGACGCGATCCGTCGTGGTGTCGTCTTTGCCGACGAGGACGGGAAGCGCCTCGCCCGCACGATGCTCGAGAAGATGTGGAACGGCTCGACCGAGGAGCCGGCGTTCGGCCGACACATCCACAGAGCGGACAACCCCGGCCTCTATGTCATCGACTGGGCCGAGCTGTGTCAGTGGGACCCGCGCGTGGCCGACCTGCTGGCCACGGCCATCATGGCCCGCAAGCCCGGCAAGACGCGCACGCAATACATGGCCGCGTTGCTCGTGGCGAAGAAACACGCGGCGGCGCGGCGGTAGGCGTCGTTGTTGACAAGCGCGACGCACGGGGATTGAATGACCACAAGCGGCCGCCGAGACGCGGTCCGATTGGTTCACAACCCACTTCTGACAAGGAGCCCAAGCGATGAAGATCGGCATCGTCTCGTTCACGGACGGGCGCAAGCGGGTGGCCAAGGCCACCGATGAGACCTGCAAGTCCTTCGAGAAGGGCCTGGCCAGCTACTTCAAGCGAAAGCGTCACCAGGTGGTCATCGCGCCGCGCGTGGTGTGGAACTACGAGACCGCTCGCCGCGCCGCGGCCAAGTTCAACCAGGCCGACATCGACGTGGCCGTCTTCAACTTCTGTGTTTGGAGCTATCCGGACTTGACGGCCCAGGTGGCCAACCTGATCGGTCTGGACGTGCCGATCCTGCAGCTCGGCAACATCAACCCGGCCTATCCGGGATGGGTGGCGTTCTTCGCCTCGGCCGGCACGCTGGCCGAGATCGGCCGGCCCTTCGGGCGGGTGCTGGGCGACATCAAGGACAAGAAGGTGCAGGCCCAGGTCGACACGTTCCTCCGCGAGCACGACCCGGACGACCGGGCGAAAGGCTACGCGGCGGCCGCGGCCCTGCACGGCCAGCGGTACGGCGAGTTCGACGGGCCGAGCATGGGCATGTATACGGGCCACGTCGATCAATCGCAGTGGATGGAGCAGTTCGGCATCCAGGTGTACCACCGCAGCCAGCTCACGCTCGTGCAGGAGATGAAGCGGATCAAGGACGATCGTGTCCAGGCCGGTCTCGACTGGCTGGAGCGCTACACCGCCGAGATCCACTGGGACGACAAGAAGCTCACGCCGGGCCTCGACGGCACGCTGGCGCGGCAGGTGCGGATGTACCTGGCGATGAAGGATTTCTGCAAAACCGAGGGCATCGACTTCTGCGGCCTGACGGGTCAGCTCGACATGACCGAGTATGCCGAGCTGTGCATCGGCGACGTGCAAGAGGCCATCCTCAACGACATCGCCGACTGGGAAGACAGCCCGAAGAAGCCGATCATCTGCGCCACCGAGTGCGACAGCAACGGCGCGCTGACGATGCAGCTCATGCACGAGCTCACCGGCACGCCCGTGCTCTTTGCCGACCTGCGCCACTACCACGAGAAGGAAGACCTGTACGACCTGGTCAACAGCGGCGAGCACTCGCCCTGGTTCGCCCAGCGGAGCAGCGACTTCCGCCGGAACTGGAAGCAGGTGCACCTCCGTCCCGCCAGCGACTTCTACTTCCGTGCAGGCGGATGCAGCGTGCAGTTCTACGCCAAGCCGGCGGACAAGGTTACCTTCGGGCGCATCACGCGGACGGCCGGCCGGTTCCAGATGCACCTCTTCACCGGCTCGTTCGAAAAGCTCTCGCGCAAGAAGGAGGAGCAGCTCGCCAAGCAGACGACGTATGAGTGGCCGCACGCGTTCGCCAAGTTCGACATCTCGCTGGAGACGCTCCGCGACAACTACAACAGCAACCACATCCACGCGATCATCGGCGACCACGTGGCCTCCCTGACCGCGGCCTGCGAGGTGCTGGGCATTGAGGCGGTGGTGTTGAGTTGAGGGCCGACCCGTCTGGGACGGTCTTTGACTGACGTGGTAAGGCTCGGTATCCGTCGATGGGGAAGTACGAGCATCATGGGGTAACCGACATGAGGAACGCGTCGCTCAAGCGGCGCGCTGATGCTTGGGCCCTTCTCGTCGAACCTGAGAAACAGCCAAACCAGAAGGAACATGCCAGAGGGGCCATGCACCTGGGTAAGACCTCCGTCGAGTGTAAGACCAAGGCGATAGCGATGGAGATCCATCGTTGCACGACACTCAGACAACTTGTCGAGAAGCTCGATTTGGATGAACGAGATGTTTACGACCATGGACTCGAAGCGCTCCGGAAGAAGCTCTTGGCGTCGTATGGACGATTCAGAAAGAGCCCGGCCTGGAGGGGTTTCTCAACACAGGTCAATGCTTGGCGGCCCACATGGCGGTATGATGGAGAAGATGCCCATTGGACGGACGCCAAGAGCTTCCTTGAAGCGGTGGATGTCGTCAGGGAATGGCTGGATCGGAACAACTGACCTGTTCCTCGGACGGGAGAATCGATATGGCTGGCGACGATTCGAGCGGCAATGTGTGTCGACCACGTGATGAGATCAAGAGGATTCTTGAAGAGACGCTTCGCCCGGCCTTTCCCAACGACACCGTCGACATCTCGGACGGCTACCAGGACAACATCCACGTTCTCGTCGTCTCCCGCCAGTTCGATGAGATGGACGAACGCGAGAAACATGAGATCCTCTGAGAGTTGGTCGATGCATCCGATCTCAACGAAGCCGAGAAGGGGCTCATCAGCCTGATGATGGCCGTGAGTCCGGCCGCGATTAAGTAGACCGCCCGTTCTTCATCCAGGCCGGACCATCCGAAACGATCCACGAAGAGTCGCCGGTTTCTTAAGGATTCGACGTGACCCAACCCATCCGTCGCCGTACCTTCCTGAAGTCGACCGCGCTGGGCGGGCTGGCTGGGGCCGGCGCGCTCGGCGGCGTGTCGAACGATGCGAGCGCTCAGAGTTCGGCCGAGTCTTCGGGCCACGCGGCGGCGCAAACGTGCCACGAAGCGGCCCGCGACATCCCCGTCGTCGAGCACGCCGACGTCATCGTCTGCGGTGGCGGACCGGCCGGCATCGCCGCTGCGCTCGCGGCGGCAAGGAGCGGCGCGTCGACACGGCTCATCGAAGTCAACGGCTGTCTCGGCGGTGTGTGGACGGCAGGCCTGCTGAGCTGGATCCTCGACCATCAGCATAAGACGGGCCTGATGAAGGCCTTGCTGGCCACGCTCAAGCAGGGTGGCGCGGCCACGGCGTACAAACGCGGCATCTCGTACGATGTCGAGCAGATGAAGCTCCTGCTCGAGCAGCGCTGCGTCGAGGCCGGCGTCCGCGTGCGGCATCATACGCGTCTCGTCGGTACGGCACGGGAGGGCCGGACGATCCGCCATGCCATCACCGAGAGCAAGTCCGGACGCGAGGCCTGGTCGGCCAAGGTGTTCCTCGATGCGACCGGCGACGGCGACCTGGCTGCCCGGGCCGGTTGCGGGTTCGATCTCGGCGAACCGGGCACCGGCCGCGTGCAGCCGATGAGCCTGATCGCCCTGCTGACGGGCCTTGATCCTGAGAAGATCGCGCCGTTCGTGCGTGGTCTGGCCGAGCCCAAGTGGCGGAATCCGAAGGGCCGGCTCCTGGCCGAGATGGAGAAGGCCGGCGTCTCGCCTTCCTATGCCGCCCCGACGATGTTCTACATCCGTGACGATCTCTTCTGCATGATGGCCAACCACGAGTACGGCGTGTCGGCCACCGACGCCGGCGAGATCACCGCAGCGACGATCCGCGCCCGGGCCGAGGTCCACCGGCTCGTCGACGGGCTCCGATCGCTCGGCGGCGTGTGGAAATCGGCCCGCATCGTGGCCACGCCCGAGCACATCGGCGTTCGCGAGGGGCGCCGCATCCACGGGCTGTACCGCGTAACGACGGGCGATCTGATCCGGGGCGCCCGTCACGACGACGCCGTCTGCCGCGTACGGTTTCCCGTCGACGTCCACTCGACCGATCCGGACAAGACCAAGGCCATCGCCAAGTCGAAGGTCCGGGCCAAGCCCTACGATATCCCCTACCGGGCCTTGATCGCCAGGGACGCCGACAACCTCCTGATGGCGGGTCGCTGTATCAGCGGTGACTTCATCGCGCATTCGAGCTACCGCGTGACGGGCAACGCCGTGCCAATGGGCGAGGCCGCAGGCACAGCGGCCGCCCTGGCCGCCAAGAGGAGCGTCCTGCCGAGAGAGCTCGCCTGGCCCGACGTCGAGCGGGGCATCGAGACGATCACCAAGGAGTCCGCGTAACCCCAACAAAATGGGACCGCCGACGGCAAGGTGGCGGTCCCATGGAATGCGTATGCGTGTGGTGCTGGAGGCGGACTAACGGCGACGACGTATGAGCGCGAGGCCGGCCAGGGCAACCAGACCGAAGCTCGCAGGCTCCGGGACGCACTGGGCAACGACATAGACCTCCCTGAGTGCCGCTCCTTCCGGAAGCACCCCAATCCAGATCTCCTCGTACAGCGGGTTCGGGTACATGGTGAGACTGATCGTGAGCCGCTCGTAGTCGGCGAGCATGTGATCTTGCACCACGTTCCCAGACGCATCGAGCATCTCGGACTGTTGTGTCCAGTCGTCGTAGGAATCGAACGGATCCCAACTCAGACTGGTGAAGGCGCGGTCGCCGGAGAAGTCGTCCACGCGCTCGTAAATGTACTGAATCCAGAACAACTTGTGTGTGTTGATGGTGTTGTCCACGTTGGGAAGCACGGTGTGCCACTGTGCGGGATTGCCAAAGGCCTCTCGGCCGGCTTGGTAGTCCCATACAGGCTCGGTGTCTCCGACGTAGCGATCCCAGTCCGGCTTGGCGCCGCTGGTGCCGGGGTCAAAGGGGTCGTCGAAAAACCAGCCGAGCTTGGTCTGGGCCTCGGGTTCCCACACGGGTACCCCTGACGGTCCAAACGAGGGGTCAACCACAAACGCTTGAACAGCAGCAACCGGTAGGGCTACAGCGCACAACAGTGCTCCCATTGCGGGAAGCTTCTTCATACCCTTACCTCCTTTCCCTGTGTCCCTTGTTTGCCGAGCCGCTATCACGCGGCTCAGTCAAACAGCCTCCAGTGCGACCAGCCAAAGATGCAGCGCTGATCCGCACCGACCCCGGTCCATACCGAGGCCCCTCACGCATACTACGACGCATAAATCGCAGGCAATTCGCAGCCTTTCCCAAAGACTGCTGCGGCAAGCAAGAAGCCCGCCGCGAAGGCAACGAGCTTCTCCCCTCGTGATGTGATGTTCGTGCGATGCGACCTTGCCGACGCTTCACGCGAACTGGGAGGTCCCCCCGGGAACGTGCCCCTCTCTCAGCCTCCCGACCTGCCTAGTTTGTATCATGAACGCTGGCGGAAAGGAAGGCAAATCTAAAAAACAAATCAAGACCTATGAGATCGATCTTAGGCGGCATTCTTCGCAACAACGTCCTGTAATAATTGGCTTTAGGACGTTCAACAAAAGGCGTGGCAACAGAGGTATAGGGAAAACCCTATGGTCCTTGTTCTGCCAATTCCCCCAGGCGATAGAGGATGGCTGATGTCCTTAAGCGGTGCGACCCGTCGCGGACCGATCGGGACGTCAGCCGCTCGACGCCATCGCGCGCTCACTCGGCTACCTTGCCGTAGGCGGCTCGTAAGAGATCCTTTTCGCTGAAGCGCACGGCGTAGACCGTGCTGTCGATCCACTGCTTGCGATACCCGGCCGTGACGGGCATGTCGTAGTAGACCACGACGACCGTGCCATCGCCGGCCTGCGCCCCGTTGGCATAGCCGCAACTCGCGCTGTAGGCATCCCAGGCCAGCGAGACGCGATGGTCGTAGTCCCACTTCTCGCCATCGGCCCTGCCGAGCATCGCACAGGCTCCGAACGGCGGGCGGCGATTGCCCCATGTCGCCAGCAGCTTGCCGCTGTTGAGCAGGAACGCCCCGCCGGGCTGTTGACCCGGCTCGGTCAGCGGCGTGGGACCCTTCCACGTCCGGCCCTTGTCGTCGGAGATGTACTGCACGACGTCGTGCCTGGGCGTACGAACGTGCGCCAGCAGTCGATCGCCCGTCAGGCACAGCGCGGTCTCTTCGTAGAGCTGGTCGTCGTTGCCGCTACCGATGACCGAAATGTCGCCCCACGTTCGGCCGTTGTCGATCGACCGAATCACGCCCCAGAGCTTCAGCGTGCCCGGCGGGACCTGGATCGGCCCGGTGTAATCCGTGTTGTACGAGCCGTACAGCGACATCATGGCCGTGCCGTCTTTGAGCGTGACGATTCGCCATTGTGGCGAGACACCGCGGTGATGCTTGGGCGTGGGCTTGCCGCAGAACGGTCCGATGGGCATCCGTCGCACCGGCACCCACGTCCGGCCGAGGTCGTCCGACCACGTGTAGAAAACGCCTTGGTTCTCGTGCGGGTAGTTCTTGCCGGGCCGAAATGCGGGCTTGCCGGCCTTGTCGTAGTGGTAATCGAGTCGGCAGAACGAACAGACGATGCGGCCACTCGGCAACTGACCCAACGCCAGGTTCCGGTCCTGGAGGACGACGTAGCCGCCGTCGGGCTTTCGTTGGAAGAGCCTACCACCCGGCCCCCGGCGTTCGGCCACGAGCACGGGCTTCGACCACGTCTTGCCTGCGTCGATGGACCGATGCCACTCGATGCTGACGTTGACGGCCTCGATGGCCTTGAGGGGCCTTGCCTTCGTTACGGCCACACCGAGCGATCCATCGGCCAGCGGCGCGATCGCGCCCCACGCGGCATGCTCGGCGATGACGACGCGCCGGGCGGACGTGAGCTTCCGGGCGCCGTCGTCGGCGAAGGCGGGGGCCGAGACGGAGAGAACAGCGCAGACTATCGCGCTGGCACCAGTGGTTACCGATTTGGAGGTTCCCGTCATCACGATCACTCCTGCATCGTCCGACCTACGTTGGGGTCACAATGTGCCTCACTCTGGTAGTCTGAATTCGCGTCCCCCACCTCCTGAAGAGGTGCCCGCCCGCCGCCAACCCGCACGATGATGCCTGACGCAGGATTAGTCTTTCCTGGTCAGCTTCACCTGGCGCAAATCCATGACCTGCTTGCCGGGCTTCGACAGGGCCCGCACGATCAGCTTGCCGCGTTCCTTCGGCAGCTCGATCACGCCAAGCTCGAGGGCCTTGAACGGCTTCTCATGCGACTCGGTCCGTTCGACGTAATCCGGGCTGGGAATCAGCGGGGGATCATAGGCCTCCGTGATCTTACCCCGCAGCGAACGACCCTCAAAGGCGACCTCGATCTCCGTGCCGACCGCATCGGCCGGGCACGTGTACCACAGCTCGACCTCGTAGCGTCCCGGCTTGTCGACCGCGATGTCCCAGGACACGTAGGCTTTCGGATCCTGCCAGGTCGTCACCCACGAGCAGTTCGGGTGCCGCGAGCTGAACGTCAGGCCCTTGCCGCGAAAGACGCATTCCTGGGCCGGAAGGATCGTCACCGGATAGCCGCCGAAGCCGACGGGGTACGGCGGGCTGGGCCACGCGTCGGGGATGACCTCCTCGCGATGCCTGCGAATCGCGGCCACGAGCCGGCGATGCACGTCCGGCTTGGCCTTGGCGATGTTCTTGCGCTGGCCCGGATCGTGGACCAGATCGTAGAGGGCCTTCTCGTCGGCGCGGTACTGCTGCGTCCGCACCGTGATCCGCCGGCGCCAACTGGTGAAGATCATCCGATCGGGCCAGCCGCCGGCGTCGCCCTTGAGCAACGGCCGGACGCTCACGCCGTCCAGGGGCTTGCACCGGCTCGTCGACACGCCGGCCAGGTCAGCCAGCGTCGGCAGGATGTCGATGTGGCTGGCGATCTGTCGGATGGTCGCACCGGCCTGGACGTGCCCGGGCCAGCGGATCAGAAACGGCACGCGGACGCCGCCCTCTTGCACCGAGCCCTTGCGACCCAGCATGCCGTCGTTCCACCGCCACGAGTTCGGTCCGTTGTCAGAGAAGTAGATGACGATCGTATCCTTGGCGATGCCCAGCTCCTCAAGGCGTTTGAGCATGCGTCCCACGTTCCAGTCGATGTTCTCGCACATGGCCAGGGCTGCGCGGGTCGCGTCGAGGTTCTCCTTCTTCGGGTCGCGGTGGCGCATCGTGATGTCGCGCTTGGCGAGCCGGTCCCAATACGCCTTGGGGACCTGAAACGGCGAGTGCGGCGTGTTGTAGGCCAGGTAGCAGAGGAACGGCCTGCTCTGGTTGGCCGTCATGTACTCCATGGCCTTGTTCGTCAGGACGTCGTTGATGTAGCCCTTGGTGCCGACGACCTTGCCGTTGTGCTCGAGCGTGGTGTCGAAGTAGTTGCTCCAGTGGCCGCAGCAGAAGCCGTAGAACTCGTCGAAGCCGCGGGCGTTGGGGTGGTACGGGTGCTGTGAGCCGTTGTGCCATTTCCCGAAGCAGGCCGTCGCATACCCGGCGGCCTTGAAGACGTCCCCGAGCGTGACCTCCGACGGGGCCATCCGTTCCTGGCCGCGGCTCGTGCCGTGGATGCCGCTGCGGGGATGGTATCGCCCGGTCAGCAGGCTGGCCCGGGTCGGCGAGCAGACGGGTGAGACGAAGAACCGGTCGAACCGCGCCCCGTCCCGGGCGAGCGAGTCGATGTGCGGCGTGCGGATGTTCGTGTTGCCGTGCACGCTGAGATCGCCCCAGCCCTGGTCGTCGGTCAGGATGATCAGGATGCTGGGCTTGGCCTGGGCGGCAGGCGCGATCCGTGCACTCATGCCCAGCAGGAGTGCCGCGCCAAGGATCACCGCGGAGCCTCCAAGATCGTACCGACTTCGATTGCGCGTCATGGTCGATTACCTTTCTCGAAGCGCCGTGGACGGGTTCTGGTCCCGGCCCGCGGCTCGTCGTATCGATTCTTCAGTACCTACCACAATCGAACGCCGCCTGATACATCGCGGCCATGTTGGCCCAGGGCACGTTCGGCGGCACGTTGTTCGCCTCTCGCAGCATGAACCGTCCGCCGTCCATGACGCCGCTGGTCAGGATGGTCCGGGCCCGGTCATAGACGTCTTGCGGCGTGCCGCTCATCATCAGGGCGACCTCGACGCCGCCCCAGATCTCCACGTCCGGTCCGAGCGTCCGCCGAAGTCCCGCGAAATCCACGGGGAACCCCGTGTCGAAGCTCGTGACGCCCAGCTCATCCTTGAGCAGCGGGAAGAACCGCGTCGCGTCGCCGCACAGGTGGATCGAGCGTCGGCCGAACTCCGTGCCCGTCGCCTCATACCAGCAGCGATGATGCGGCAGGACCATCTCGCGATAGAGATCCTCGCTGATCAGCGCGATCGAATCGTCGGCGAACCAGGGCGGCTCGTCCGGCAGGTTGAAGCGGTCGATGAAGGCCTGCCGTCGCTTGATACCGGCCTCGATGAGAAACCCGATCAGCTCGTTGGCGTAGTCGGGATCATCCAGCATGTCCATCAGGATGCCGTGCCCGCGGATGCTCATGGCGACCGTCAGAGGCCCGTCGGTGCCGAACAGAGGCGGGTCGATCACGATCGGGCGTTCGAGGAACGTATGCCCGGCCGCGACCTCGCTCATGCGGTCGTAGAACTCGACGGCCGTGCTGAACGGCGGGCGATCCAACGGTCGGTCGATGTCGACGTCGAAGATCGCTCGCTTGGTATCGTCGGTCAGGATCGGACGCGTGTCGGGCACCTCGCCCTGGGGGTATTCCACCTGGCAGCCGAAGAACCACGCCTCGTAGACGTTCTGGAAGTGGCTGGCCACGTGCCAGGCCTCGGGCAGCTCGGCGTCGTAGTCGCACCAGTGGTGGTGCCGCTGTCGGAGGACGTACTGATGCCACAGTCCGGCGCGGAGCATCGCGGCCGGCTCGGCGAAGACCTCACGATACGTCAGGCCCAGGTCGGGGATGCGGCGGTCCAGCAGGGCCACCCGGTTGTTCGTGACGAGCGTGACCGGCACGCGGGTCGGCCGGCCGGCGTGGTAGGCGTCCCAGACGGCGTGCTTCTCGGCGTCCGAGGGGCGAGGCGGCGCGAACGGACCGAGCGCGTCGGGCTCCACCTCGGGCAGCGTCCAGGCCGGATCAAACAGGTCGGTCATTGTGCTCCCTTTTCGCGCGATGCGCCGGCGACGTCGGCGGACATTATAGTCGATCGCCGCGCGACGTGACTTGGTCAGCCAATCGGGTTAGGGTGAACCTTTTCGCTCGGGCCGCGTCGGCCCGGGTAGGGACCTTCAATCTGTTGAGGCACCGAACCCACCATGAACACCTACGTCGATTGCGTGCCTTGTTTCGTCCGCCAGGCCCTCGAGGCCGCCAGGATGGTGACCGCCGACGAATCGTTCCAAGAACGCATCATGCGCGACGCCCTTCGGCTGGCGGCCGACACGCCCTTCGAGCAGCCGCCCGTGCTCATCGGGGCCGCGATGCATCGCATGCTGCGGGAGATGACCGGCAACGACGACCCGTACCGTGCGGTCAAGGACGAATCGAACGCCCTGGCCCTGCGGTTGCTGCCGGAGTTGCGACAACGCGTCGAGGCGGCCGACGATCCGTTCGAGGTCGCACTCCGCTTCGCGATGGCCGGCAACGTCATCGATTTCGGCCAGGGCACGCGCGTCACCGAGGAGATCGTGCTGGAAGCCCTCGAGCATGCGGCCAGTCAGCCCTTGCAGGCGGCATCGGTGAACGAGCTTCGCGACGCGGCCGCCGGCGCCTCGTCGGTCCTCTACCTGGCGGACAACGCGGGCGAGATCGTGCTCGATCGCCTCCTCATCGAACAGCTCGATACGTCGAAGGTGACGTTGGCCGTCCGCGGCGGCCCCGTCATCAACGACGCCACGCGCGCGGACGCCCTCACGGCGGGATTGGACGAGTTGGTCGAAATCGTCGACAACGGTACGGACATACCGGGCACGGTGCTGGAGGCGTGCTCGCAGGACTTCCGGCGGCGCTTTGGCGAGGCGGGCATCGTCATCGCCAAGGGCCAGGGCAACTACGAGAGCCTTAGCCATGCCGAGCGCGACGTCTTCTTCCTGCTCAAGACGAAGTGCCCGGTCGTGGCTCGGGATCTCGGCTGCGAGATGGGGCATCTCGAGGTCCGGCGTAAGCCGGGCCGGCGCGGTGAGGGAACCACGCAGGCAGAGACGCGATGGTGACCCAGCGCGAGCGCGAATGGGCGACTGGTCCATTATCGCGGCGTCCACGGTTGAGGACCTTGACACGGCTTACGTCATGGGAGACGCGACCGTGAGGGAGCGTTGTCGTTGAGACGTGATGCCGAAGAGGGCGCGCAGCACGCTTGTCTGCCTGACGATGTCGACGCAAGATGGCGGACGGTCGGACCTAAGAAGAGCGGAGTTCCGTTTTCGGCCGTCGTCCGCTGTGCGGCCTTCCACGACGGAAAGTGACCACACCAGGAGACCATCACCATGATCGACTCACTCCACATCACCGTTCTGGTCGAGAACACGGCCGCGGCTCGCGGCGTCCTGGCCGAACACGGTTTCGCCCTCTGGATCGAGGCCGCGGATCGGCGCATCCTCTTCGACACCGGTCAGGGCATGGCGCTGCAGCACAACGCCGAGGTGCTCGGCGTCGATCTGGCGACCGCGACGGACGTGGTGCTCAGCCACGGACATTTCGACCACACGGGCGGACTACCCGCCCTGCTCGACAAGCTGGGTGGTGCTCGCGTCGTCGCGCACCCGGACTGCTTCGTGGAACGTTACAGCCGGGGACCCGACGGCAAGGCCCGGCCCGTCGGGTCGCCCATCACGGACCCGAAGGTCGTGCGTCAACAGGCCGGCGATCTCGTCATGACCGAGGGGCGTACGGACCTGGCCGACGGCATCTGGCTGACCGGGCCTATCCCGCGCAACACCGACTTCGAGGACACGGGCGGGGCGTTCTTCCTGGACGAAGGGTGCGCCACGCCCGACACGCTGAAGGACGACCAGGCGCTGGTGGTCGGAACTGGCCAAGGGCTGGTGGTCGTGCTAGGCTGTGCCCATTCCGGCCTGGTCAATACGCTGGATCACGTTGCCCGGCAGGCCCCCGGCGAGTCGCTCCATGCCGTTCTGGGCGGCATGCACCTGCTGACGGCCTCCGACGACCGACTTGGACGAACGATCGAGGCGCTGGAGCGACGTGGCGTGCAGCGCGTCGGGCCGGCACACTGCACGGGGCGACGTGCATCCAACGCCTTGTGGGAGCGTTTCGGGCAGGCCGGGTTGTCGTGCCATGCCGGTACGCGAATCGTTTTGGGCTAGAGCCATTTGTGGATGGAGCACATGCCAGACTTCGACGACATCAAGATCACGCGAGCCATCACCAACGCCTATCACGAGAAGTTCTCGAGCTGCATCGTCAGCGACGTCATCATCGTCGGCGCGGGTCCCTCGGGCCTGGCCGCCGCCTACACGATGGCCTCGGAGGGCTTGTCCGTCACGATCGTCGAGCGCAAGCTCGCCCCGGGCGGCGGCATCTGGGGCGGCGGCATGGCCATGAACGACGTGGTCGTGCAGCAGGAGGCCCTGCCCATCCTCGACGAGGTGGGCGTTCGCACCGATCGACGGCAGGACGGCCTGCCCGTGGTGGACGCAGTCGAGATGGCCGCGGCCCTCTCGCTGAAGGCCATCCAGGCTGGCGCGACGATCCTCAACCTCGTGACGATGGAGGACGTGCTGATCTATGAAGGGCGCGTCTGCGGGCTGGTCGTCAACCGGACGGGCATCTCGAACGTCATGCACGTCGATCCGGTGACGCTGCAGTCCAAGGCCGTCATCGACGGTACGGGTCATGACGCCAGCGTCGTGGCCAAGCTCCGCAAGCGCGGCCTGCTCGAGGGTATCGAGCGCGTCGTCCAGACGGGCGAGGGCGCCATGGACGCCGCGGCCGGCGAGGCCTTCGTCGTCGAGCACACCGACGAGGTCTTCCCCGGCCTCTACGTGATGGGTATGAGCGTCTGCGCGACCTACGGTGGGCCACGGATGGGGCCCATCTTCGGCGGCATGCTTCTGTCGGGCAGGAAGGTGGCCGAGCTCATCCTGGCGAAGCTGAAGGGGGGCTGACCTCCCCAGACATCCCGAGCCGACCGGAGCGTTCTATCGAGGAAGCCATCGCGATGAACATGCATTGGGTGGATTGGACGATTCTTGCGGCCCTCGTGGTGTTCGTGACCGTCATGGCCGTGCGGACGACGCAATACACCCGCAGCGTCGCGGACTTCCTCGCCGGCAACCGATGCGTGGGCAAGTACCTCCTGGGCGTGGGCGACGGCATCGCCGGGCTCGGCGCCATCTCCATCGTCGCCTTCTTCGAGATGTACTACAAGGCGGGTTTCACCGGCTTCTGGTGGAACATGCTGCTGCTGATCATGTACACGGTCGTCGGGCTGACCGGGTGGGTGCAGTACCGCTTCCGGCAGACCCGCGCGATGACGATGGCGCAGTTCTTCGAGATGCGGTACAGCCGCAGTTTTCGCATCGCCGCCGGCCTGCTGGGGTGGCTCTCGGGCGTGATCAACTTCGGCATCTTCCCCGCCGTCGGCGCGAGGTTCTTCCAGTACTACTGCGGCCTGCCGAGCCACATGGTCGACGTCGGCGGGACGGAGGTCGACCTCGTCTACGCGGGCATCATGTTCGCGCTGTTGGGCCTCTCGCTGGCGTTCACGTTCATGGGCGGGCAGATCGCGGTGGTCATCACCGACTTCTTCCAGGGCATGTTCTGCAACTTCGTCTTCGTGTTCATCTCGGTCTTCCTGCTGATCCAGTTCACCTGGCCGACGATCAGCGAGGCCGTCGTGCAGGCCCCGCCGACCGCCTCGCTCATCAATCCGCTGAAGAACGCCGACGTCGACAACTTCAACGCGACGTACTATCTGATCCAGGCCTTCGCGATCGTCTTTACGTGGATGGCGTGGCAAGGCAACCAGGGCTACTTCGGCGCGGCCAAGAGCCCCCACGACGCCAAGATGGGACGCGTCATCGGCGGCGTGCGGTACATCGTGCAGACGCCGATGCTGGTGATCGTGCCGGTCTGCGCGTACACGGTGCTGCACCACCCGGATTTCGCCTCCAGCGCGGCGGCCATCGAGGAGACCCTCGGCGGGATCCCGAACGAGCAGCTCCAGAGCCAGCTTCGCGTCAGCGTGTCGATGGCGGAGTTCCTTCCGGTCGGGCTGCTCGGGGCCTTCGCGGCCGTCATGTTCGCCGCGTTCGTCTCGACGCACGACACCTACCTGCATTCCTGGGGCACGATCTTCATCCAGGACGTGTTCATGCCGATCCGGCACACCCTTCGCGGCACGAGCACGCCCATGGCCCCGCGGGCGCACCTCTGGCTGCTGCGGTGGTCGATCTTCGGCGTGGCCGTCTTCATCTTCATCTTCAGCCTGTTCTTCCAGCAGCGGCAGGACATCCTGATGTTCTTCGCCCTGACGGGGACGATCTACCTCGGCTGGGCGGGCACGGCCATCGTCGGCGGGCTCTATTGGCGCTACGGCACGACGGCGGGCGTGTGGGCGTCGATGATCGTCGGTGTAATCCTGGCCTTCGGCGGCTGGTGCGCGGTCTATCAGTACGAGGCGCTGCAGGCGTTTCTGAACGCGACCGTTCCCGGGCTATGGCAGTGGGCGCGACAGACCTGGCCCGCCCTTCAGGCCGAGGAGTTTCCGCTGAACGCACAGGTCATGTTCTTCTGGACGATGATCGGCTCGTGGATCGCCTACGTCGTCGTCTCGGTGATCAGCGGACGCGGCCGGGCGTTCGATCTCGACCGCATGCTGCATCGCGACCGACCGGAGGTGACCGCCACGGCCGACGCGCCGGTCCCGACAGGCCTGGGCGACGCCGACCCGCTGCTGGCCAAGGCGCCCCCCGAGGCCAGACCCAGCCTGCTCCGTCGCGTCCGAAAGGCCGTCAAGCTCGGCGACGAGTATAGCCTCGACGACAAGTTGCTCTATCTCCTCGCGTACGGCTACATCGTCCTGCTCGCCGGCGTGTTCCTCATCGGCACGACCATCGCGCTCTTCGTGGACTTCTCGAACGAGGCCTGGCTGGCGTTCTGGCGGTTCTTCATGTGGCTGATGATCTCCATCTGCGCCGTCGTGGTGGTCTGGTTCGCCATCGGGGGCATCCGCGACGTCGGCGAGCTCTTCCGCCTGTTGCGGACCGTGGAGCGCGACGCCCGGGACGACGGCACCGTGGTCGGCAACGTCAACCTCGATGAGGTGGCCGCGTCCGAGTCGGACGCACCGCGCGAGACGGGTTAGGTCCCCTGTCACATTCCGTCCCCCGCGGCGGCCTTCGCGAAGCGCACCGCGTCCAGCCAGGTGGGTCCGGCTCGTTGGGGGCGAAGGTAGACCGGAGCGGCGGTCACCGGGATGCGTCGCGGCCTCTTGCCGGCCTTGAGCCGCCGGCCGAAGAGGTCGTAGGCGTCGATCGTCGGCGGCACCACGGCTACCATCCGGGATGCGTCCCCGCCGACGGTGGTCGCCCAGATCGCCGCCAGGGGCTTGCCAGGTTCGTCGAAGACCAGGCAGCGGATCCCCTGCTTGGCGGTGTGCTCGTGCCGGAAGCGGGCGTCGGCGAGATGCCACTCGAGACCGCGCAGGGCCGCGACCTCGATCGGACATGCCAGGGGGGGACGGCCCGGAGCAGACGGTGCGATCGGCGGGACGAGCCAACGGCGCACCCCGTGTTTGGCCAGCAGGAGTGCCGTCTGGTGGATCAGCGCGGCGCGGTCGTCCCCCGAC
Source organism: uncultured Planctomycetales bacterium (assembly GCA_964622545.1). GTDB lineage: Bacteria > Planctomycetota > Phycisphaerae > UBA1845 > JAFGLZ01 > JAFGLZ01. The sequence goes on from CAZUQM010000008.1 coordinate 56,804, forward strand.
GCCTCCTCGGGCCAGGGCCAACGCGTGGTCATCGCCCAACGCGGGAGGTGAGGCTTATCGGCGCGAATGCATGCGCGGACGACGCCCGCCACAGTCCGGTCGATGAGCTCAGCCCAGGCTTGCCGGGTGTCCCGTGGTGGATCGCACCGAAGCACGATGCCGTCGGCAGCCTCCATGTCGGGTGATCTCAGCAGCGCGTCAGGATCGGCGTCATCGGAGTCGACGCCTGCCGTCGGCGCGAGGACGAGGATGCGCCCGGCCGCCGCTTCGTCTGGGAGACAGCGTCGCAGCGACCGCACGCGGTCGGCGCGGTCCGCGTCGACCCCGTCCACGAGCCAGAAGCGGATCTTGGGGGCGATCCCGCGGACGACATCGGCGAGGAGTGCGTCGCGGTCGTCTTCGCTCCGGGCGGACCCGGCGAGGTCCGAGGGTTGCGAGGCAGCAACGCCCGTATCGGGGGCGCGAGACCGCAGATGGACCACCGGCTCGCCGTTCAACGACGTTATGGCGTCGATAGGCTCGGACATATCCGCAGCGAGCTCCCTCGCCTGCTCGGTTGTGGTTGCCTTCACGGACACGGCGAGTCGGCAGAGGAACCGCCCGCCTCGCGTCGTCGGCTCGTCGGCCCCCTGCCCTTGCAGGGCTCGACCAGCCGTGTGGCGTGGTGGTTCGGACAGCCCGACGAAGCGGACGGCCGCGGGGTCCTCACGCCACGGGCACGGCAAGGCCGCGACCGCCGCGGCGCTCTGGCCGATCGGTTCGTCATCGATCAGCACGCGACATCGCAGCATGGCCCAGCCCGGCGGGGTCGGACCGAACGTGTGTCGGGCCTCGCTGACCTCGCCAGGGTCCAGAGGGAGCGGGCGCGAAGGATCGGTCCATGCGTCGGCTGAACCGGTTCCGCGCTCGAAGGAGACCCGCAGGCGCAGCGCACGACGCGTGTTGTTCCGCAGGCGAGACGTGGCCTTCATCGCGTCACCCGGTTGCAAGGCCCAGACCGTCCGCCCCAGATCCTGCACGGGGCCGCCGGAGGCCGTGGTCAAGAGGGTGATGGGCTCGGCGGGCCGGTAGGCCGTCGCCTGCGGGCCGGCCTCGACCTGAACGGCGTCCAGATCGAGCCAGGTCGATCCGAGCGACACGCCCGAGGGACGAAATCGGTCGATCAACAGTCGGGGGCCCCATTGCAGGGCCTTGCGGGAGCCCCGCGCGGAGATCTCGAACGTCAACGCGTACCGCCACCAATCCTCGCCGACCGGAAAGGGCTCGTGCGCGACGACCGTACGGGCCCCGCGGAGCCGCCACCGCAGGCGGATCGACTCGTCGTGGCCTCTTGCGTAGACGCTGATGGTGTACGTCCCGCTGCCCAGCAGCACGGGGGGCAGATCCAGGGCGAAGCGGGCGTCGCCGCGGGGCAGCTCGGCGCGGAGGGCGTGGCCACCGTGAACGGCCAGGCCGGCAGTGCGACCGAGCCGGACCGTCCGGACCTTGCTCAGGGCAGTCAAAGGTGAGTCCGAATCCAGCCCAACCAGGCGTGCGGCGTGGGTCGACAGCTCGAAGCTGGTGTCGCCGGCCATGAGGTTCGGGGAGTGGTATTGCAGTGTCGCCCCGTTTGCCTCGGAGAGCGGCTCCGAGTCGGGTCGGTCGGCCGCTTGCCCGGCCCGGCCGGCGTTATGCCTACCCGTCGTCGCGCAGCTCGCGGCCATGGCCGCCACGACGGCTAGCAGAGATGTCAGGAGCGGGTTCCTCATCGAGCCACCGGGCGACATCATAGGTTGGGCACGGAATGTCGCAAGGGTGAGACCACGGAGGACCTTAGCGTGGGCACGGCGAGCGGGCGGATTGACACGCACCGGTCGTGGCACTATCTGAACGGACATGGGCAACGAAGCGAAAACCGGCCGGCTACCCTCAGAGAGACCCTGGTCGGGTCCACCTTCCATGATCTCGGCCCTCGTCGGCCTGGCCGCGGTAGGCGTCTACCTGAACAGTCTGGGCAACGCGTTCGTCTACGACGACATCCCGATCTGCGTCAAGGACCAGCGGTGCCACGGCCTGGATGAGCTGGACCGGATCTTCACGCAGGGCTACTGGGCGCGGTCCGACACATCGATCGACGGGCTCGAAGGGCGACCGAAGCCCCTCTTCAGGCCCGTCACGCTGCTCTCGTTCGCGGTGAACCACGAGCTGACCGGACTCCATCCCACCGCGTACCGTCTCGTGAACATCCTGCTCCACGCGGGGACGGCCATCGGCGTGGTCTGTTTGGTGCGCTTGATCCTTCCCAACGCGGTGGTGGCGCTCGCGGCGGGGCTGGTCTTCGCGGTGCATCCGATTCACGTTGAGGCCGTTGTGCCGGCCGTCGGACGCAGCGAAGTCCTCGCGGCGATCACGGCCGTCTGGGCCGTCGTCCTACACATGCGGGATGCCCATGCCTGCACCGGCCCGCGACAGACCACCTGGCGGTACCCGGTCGTGATCCTGCTGATGTGGGTGGGCGTGTTCAGCAAGGAGTCGGCCATCACCACGGTCGGGCTCCTGCTGGCCGCCGAGGTGTGGCTGAAGGTCCGCGGCCCGGGCTGGGCACGGGAGCTGGGCTGGCGAGGGTTCGCGGCGGCGCGGCTGCCGCGTCGGTACATCGGTTATCTGGCGGTAGCGGTCGCGTTCCTGGTGGCTCGACGACTCGTGCTCGGGCAGTTCTTCAGCAGCATGGAGGTCATCCCGGTCACGCAGAACATCCTGATGGAGGCCACGCTGCCGCAGCGCCTGCTGACGTGCATGGTCGTTCTCTGGAAGTACGTCTATCTGCTGTTCGTGCCGTACCCGCTCTGCTATGACTATTCCGCCCAGGCCGTGCGGCTCCACGATGCGCTCGGACACCCGTCGGTGTTGGCCGGGCTGGCGTGCGCGGCGGCGATGGCGGTGGGCGTCATCCTATCCGCGCGCCGTCACGGGCACGTGGCGGTGGCGATCCTCTTCTTCGCGGTGACGTACTCGGTCGCCTCGAACATCCTCGTTAGGATCGGCACGCTGATGGCTGAGCGGCTGGTTTACCTGCCCTCGGTGGGCGTGTGTATGCTCATCGGGTTGGCCCTCGGCGCGGTGGCATCCCGGTGGCCGCGTCGTATCGCCGCAACGCCATGGGGAGACCTCCGGGCCGGCATGGCCCTGGCGCTGGCCTGCCTGATCGGCATCGTGACGACCTACTCGGTGCTAACCGTGCGGCGCAACACGGTGTGGCAGTCGAACGAGACGTTGTACACGACGGACCTGGCGATCCAGCCCGAGAGCCACAAGTGTTGGCAGAACCTCGGTCAGCTCCGCATGGAGCAGGGCCGGGGGGCCGAGGCGATCGAGTGCTTCGAGCGTGCCCTGGAGCTTGCCCCCAATGCGTATGAGATGCTGGCACGGTTGGGTTGGTACGAGGCCCGCGCGGGTCGTGTGGTCGAGGCGCTCGACCTGCTGGAACGCGCCAGCGAGAACGCGTGGCGGACCGAAACCTTCACGTTGTGGGTCCGCGCCCAGCTCCACACGAACCTCGGGCAGCTTGACCAGGCCGTCCCGCTCTACGAGCGCGTCCTGGAGATCAAGCCCACCCACGAGATCGCCCTGGTGAACCTGACCGCCCTCTATGCCAGCCCCGAGTCAGGAAGACGCTACGACCTCGACAAGGCCTACGCCTACGCCAAGCGTGCGGCCGCCCTACCGTCTCCGCAGCCGAACGTCTTCGTCGCCCTGGCCGATGTGTGCGTCAAATCGGAGCGATGGGACGAGGCCCGTCAGGCGATCGCTCGGGGCACGGGCTTCCTCAATGCTTACGAAGCCAAGGCGAAGAGAACCGGGAAGGTTGAGAACCTGGCGCCCGCCATTTCGGCGTTGCGGCAAGCCCTACGGGAATTGGCCAAGCAGGTGACGGCGACCCGTCCGGTGACGACGCCGTAGGGACCGTCGCCTTACTCGAGGTAGCCCAGGTCGCTGAGGCGTTCGGTGAGCGTTTCCATCTCCTCGCGGCTGTAGACCTGCTGATCGGTCTCGACGCGCTCGCGCTTCTGCGGCGGCTCGAACTCGACCGCCACCGGCACATCGAACAGATCGGTCAGGGCCGATCCCTCCATGTCCACCGGCACGGGCAGGCCCAGACTGGCCAGCAGCGTCGGCGCGACGTCGGCGATGTGTGCGTCCAAGCGGGCGCCGCGACGGATGTGCGGCCCGAACGCGGCCAGGACACCCTCCACCCGGTGCGTGCCCTCCATCCGTCGATCGCTCGTCCATCGCACGGGACTGAACCCGCGGATCTTGCGAACCACCGCCAAGCCTTCGGCGGGGATCAGGAGCAGATCGGGCAGCCACTCGTTCTCCTCGCGGCTGCAGTTGTACAGCTCCTCGGGCTTGTGGACCTCGGGGAAGATCGGGCAGCGGCCGAGCTTGGGATGATCGCACTGCTCGGCGCGGAACCGCTCGATCAAGTCATCGCGGATCGCCTCGTAGTCGGCCGGGTCGACCGCGCCACCCTCCCAGCGATCGTTTCGGGTGATGTACAGGAAGCCGTACATGCCGGCGTGCATGACGCACGCCCGCGTCTGGGACCAATCCACGGCCAGGTCGCGTTCGATCGGCGTGGTCGGCTCGGCGAAACGGCTTTGCTTGCGCTTGAGCGCCCGGTTCAGCACGTGGTTGGCCCGTGTCATCGCCCGTTGAAGCGGGTTCCGCAGGCTCAGGTAGCCCCACCGGTTCAACAGCAGGTTCGGCTGGGCCTTGCCGTCGAGGCTGCCGTGCCCGTGATCGGACATGATGAGCGCCGTCGCGCCCTCCCGCTCGGCCAGCCGGGACAGCCGCCCCAGGGTGTCGTCCAGCCTCTCGAAGCACTCGACGACCATCCGCGTCCGGACCGGATCGGGCGCCGGGCCGTGCGGGGGCAGGTGCCGCCAGGCCTTGTGCTGGAGGTTGTCCACCAGCTTGAACAAGACCATCATGACGTCCCAGCCGTACGTGTCGGTGCACATCTCGGCGATGTCGCAGCCCTGCTCGAAGCTCCTCTCGATATGGGCCATGTTCGAGGCGAACACGCGACGTTGGCCGAACAGGCGTCGCTGCCAGTTCGTGCGGTAGGTGTAATCCGGCCAGCGGCGGAGGATCTCCCCCTTCAGCTCCGGCGGATAGGTGAAGTCGCTGTCGATGGTCGGCGTCTCGAAGCCCGAGATCATGAAGCCGTTCACCTTACGGGGCGGATACGTCATCGGCAGGTTGATCGAGCCGACGCGCATGCCCTTCTCCGAGAGGATCTCCCAGATGGTCTTCTCGAGGATGGCCTGCGTATGGTTGAACTCGAGGGTGTTGGTGTGGACGTCGTATTTCTCGAAATCGATGATCCCGTGCCGGCCCGGGCCCTTGCCGGTCATGAACGTCGTCCAGGCCGCCGGCGTGATCGGAGGTTTGGTCGATTCCAGGATGCCCGAGACGCCCTCCTCGACGATCCGCTTGAGATGGGGCATGTGCCCCTTGTCCATCAGCGGATTGAAGACGTCAAAGGTGGCCCCGTCCAGGCCGATGATGAGGACCTTCTTGGCCACCCGCGTCGCACCGCCCGACGGTCGGCTGGGGGCGCTATGCGGCGTGACACGAACCGCTTGGGTTGAGTGCACTTCGCTCATGGATACGCCGTCGATGGAGTCTTCGTGCCGCGACACGTCGTCCCGCGCGCCTCATACCTACCTGCGGTCGCTCAGAAGGTATGCGGGAACCATTCGGTCATGGTAGCCCGGCTTGGTGGGGAATGCAACAGACGGTTGCACCGGGGTGTGGGTTCAGGCAGGATCGCCTCAGGACCGGCTCTTCGTCGTGTCCGGGCTGCTGTCCTTGCTCTCGTCGCCTTCCTCGAGCCAATCCAAGACGGTATCGTCGATGGAGTCCTTGGGCGTCATGCGAAAGACGTTTCGGCACCGTCGGCACTTGGCCTTGCGACCCCGAAGCCGCCGGCCGATGCGGTACCTGGCTCCGCAATGGCCGCACTGAACCAGAACCTTGCCTTCGTCCACTGAAACACCTCCCAATCCTGCTGGCACTCCTTGCCTGTACTTATATGACGACGCGTCAGTGGGTTGGGTTCAGATATCTCCCTTCACGGCTTACGGCATCCCGTGATCTTGAGCGTTGAAGACCGGTCCACGCTCGGGACAACCGTTGGTCTCCAGAAAGGGTCGGAAACTGTCGGTCGTCCCTATAATCCTATGGCCGGGGCTGGATTGCGACAACGGGCCTTCTGGTATAATCCATTGTAGCATAGATAGTTAGGACTAACTTCAAGGTCTGGGTTCTCTGTTGCCGGAATCGCCTACTCGCGGATTGAATGAGGCGCTCCGCCTGCCAGATACCGATAATCACCACGGGGCAACGACTGGCGCAGGGCCGACGCCCAACGACCACGGCATGCAGCCACGGCGGGAGGACCACCACGTGAAACGCATCCATCACACGCTGACCAAGGCAACGCTCTTCGCCCTGGGGCTCAGCTCGATAGCTCAGGCCCAGGACGACAGCTCGCTCATCACCAACGGGGTCATCTGCCCCTTGATCTTCGACGCCGTCCATGGCGGCGAGTGGCGGAATCTGTCACCGACGATCAACGACGTGGCGGTCTGCTCGAACTTCACCATGACCCAAGCGGGCCTTGCCTGATCCCCGCCGCTGCGGTACCGTCATGCCCGGTGGCTCGTAGCGGGGCCCGATGAGTCGGACGCGACGCGTCCGGGTGCACCCGCCCAGAACCCGGCAAGACAGGACCCCGTGAGCGTCGGCGAATTCCACGAACATGTCTTGGATGTGGACCGGTTGGCTGAAGGGCTTGTCCTCGCGCGCATCGGCTCGGACGTCCGGGTCTTGCCCGAGACGCCCAGCACCAACAACGCAGCCTTCCAAGCCGCCTCGGCCGGCGCGCCGGACGGCACGGTCATCTTCACCGAGCATCAGCCCCAGGGGCGAGGTCGCCTCGGCCGCCCGTGGATCAGCCCGCGCTCGGCGTCGGTTTTGTCCAGCACGCTCCTGATCGAGGGGGCCGGCGAGACGAAGCGTTCGATGGGGCCCGGAGCGATCACCCTTGCCGCGGCGGTGGCCGTCGTCGATGCGGTCGGACGGGCCGTTCCCGACGTCGAGCCGGTCATCCGTTGGCCCAACGACGTGATGATCGGCGGTCGGAAGTTGTGTGGGATCCTCATCGAGACCCGGCCGTTGGGGGCAGCGGCGTCCGGTGGCGGAGCGCCGGTTCCCGAGGCGTCATCGGCCGACCAGCGGCGCGCGATCGTCGTGGGGATCGGCATCAACTGCCTTCAGCATCGAGGCCACTTCGCCGCCGTGGGGCTGGACAGCGCCACGAGCCTGGAGGCCGAGTCGAGGGAGACGATCAGCCGGCTCACCGTCGCCCGCGAACTCTTGCTCGCGCTGGACGCATGGCTGGCCGGTAACGTGTCCTCGGACGCCTTGCGTCGCGCGTGGCTTGACCGTGCCGAGCCCTTGGGGCAGCATATCCATCTGAGGCAGGCGGGCGAAGCGTACTCCGGCAGAACCATCGACATCGATCCTACAGCGGGTTTGGTCGTCGAGCTCGACCGCGGGGGTCGGCGCGTATTCGATCCGTACCGAACCAGCGTGATGCCGCTGACCTAGACGCCGACAGGACAACGGGGCTCGCCCTCCGTCACGGACGCCGCGAGACCGCCCATTGGGATGCCATGTCCAGCGAGCCTATCAGCACGAGCGGACCTCATCGCAGCGGCTACTACGAGGTTCGCATCATCGCCTGGCTGCTGGGGTTCGGCTGCGGCCTGCATCTCAGCGGGATCGCCGCCCTCTATCAAGCGATGCTCGACCCCCTGCCCCAGACCGCCATGCTGGTCGTCTGCGTGGCGCTGCTTTCGGCGGCGATCGGGCCCTGGTTGCCCCAGGGCGTGCTCACGCGATGGTTCCGCATCCTGGACGCACCTGAGACCGAGCCACTCGGTGGAGCCGCCGGCGGATGGATGCCGCGATCGGTCGCGCCCGCGCTGCGGGGAGTCCTATGGGTCGTCTTGGCCCTGTCGTGTCTGCTGGCCGGCACGACGGCACTCCTGCTGCTATGGGCGACCGGTCCCCTGGATCATCTGCTGCACTGGGCCAGCGGACGCTTCTTCCTGAGTCGATTCGAGCTGTTGGCCGTCGACACGGTGACGGTGGCGGCCGGGGTCGCCGTTCCGTGGGCGGTGGTCGGCATGTCCATCGCGTGCCTCTACGCCCTCCAAGCTCGCCGTCAGCCGCTGCATCGCCTCGGGACCGGCGTGCTGGGATCGCTGCTGATGGCCGCCGGCGTCGGCATGGCCCTGTCCCGACTCGGGATGCTGGCCGCCTCGCCGCCGAGGACGGCCCTGATCGGCGCCCTGCCGTTCATCCTGGCCGCCGTCGTCGCGGTGGCACGCGCCGGACAGCGGCGCGACCTCGAGAGCGACGACGACGATACCCTCCATCTACCGGAGCGAGCTCCCGAAGCGGGCTATGCCCTCCTAGGCTGCCTGGGTATCTGTGGGGCCATGACGGGCGGCGCCATGGTGGCCTGGCCGAGGAGCGTGGCCCTGGACATGCCCCTGACGCGAGAGCTGCCGTTGGTGACCAGTGCGTGGGTCCTGGGGTGGGTCGGTGTCGGCGTGCTGTTGGGCGGCGTGGTCTCCAGCCGGAGGTCGTCGCCCATCAGCGAGTGCGGTCCCGTGCTCGTGATTGCGGGCGCCGCTGGGGGCTTTGCCATCGCCGTGAACGCCCTCGTCGGCATGGTCGTGAATCCGGAATCATCCGCTTCATCGGCCCCCTGGCTCAGCCTTATCCTGGCGGCGCTGGCGTTGCAGGGGGCGGCGCTCGGCTGGGCGACCGCCTATTTCAAGCGAAGCGTCTTGATCCAATCCGGGAGCCCGGCCGTCGGCTCGGCGCAGGCATTGAGCACCCTCTTGGTCGGCGGCGCTCTCGGCTCGGCCGCAGCGGCGCTGTGGCTCATCCCTGCGGCCGGCACGCTCGTGGCGCTGGCCACCGGCTCGTTGGCGGCGCTGGCGACCGGCGGCTTGCTGGTCATCTTCGACGTCGGCGGGCCGTCGCGATCACGAACCCGACGGCTCGCGGGTGTGTTCGGTGTTCTGGTCGTGTTCATGATTGTGCTGCCGAGCATCAGTGGGCGATGGCTCACACGCCCGGAACGACGCGCTATGCCCCGCGAGGGCGCGTGGTTCACCGCCATGACCGTCCAGGGAAACGCAATCCCTCACGTCGAGCTGCGGCGGGCGACGCGCCGTGCCTCGACGCCGTCCGACTGTGTCGCGATGTCGCGGGCCCTCGCGGCCGTATTGAGGCTCCGCGACCGGTTCAACGCCGCGCTGGTCTTGTCGGCGGGTGATGTGGTTCCGGGGCGCAACGAGCGTGCCCGGTGCAGGCGGTGGACCCTCGGGGCGTACGATCCCGTGGCGGCCGTGGCATTCCGCGGGTTCATCAATCCCACGTATCGTGGCGTCGAGCAGGAGAATCCTCCTCGATCGGGGCTCCGCACCTTACGGGTGGAGCTCGATACGTACGACCTGATCGTCATCAGCCCGATACCCGGTGGGCATTGCCTGAATGAGGCGGTCTGGTCGGTGGAGGTCCTGCGGCGACTGAGCGACAGCCTGGCGGTGCGGGGCATCCTGGCCGGCCTCGTTCGGCCCGGCGATTACAGCCGGTCGGACCTGGCCGCCCTCGTGGCGACGTTCGTCGCCGCGACGGCTGATCGGACCTACGGTGGGCTGGTCGGCACCGGCGACGAGCAGGTGTTGGTCCTCTTGTCCACCAGCGATGCCGAGCCGCGGTGGCAGTGGACGGCGGCCGCTGCCGAAGGGCTCCGGCGGATCGGTCCGCTACAGGCCTACCTCCAACTCGCCCACGGTGTCCGCCCGAACAGCCTGAGAAGCCCCTCCTTATCGGATCTCGGCCGGCGGACCGAAGGTGGCGTGGAGCTGACTCGTTTCGTCAGCACCTCGCCAAGCTGGCGGGAGGTCGCTCCCAGCAAGCGACCGATAACCATCCTGCCTCCCAATCTAGCTCCCGGCGGAGAATAGATTGCCGCCGGCATGCGTTGTACACCAAGACTCGCCAGTTCAAGTGCGCTGACGCGCTGCCCGATAGCCATCGGGGGACGGTGCGCCATCAGCATCCAAGACGGTCTTCGGAGGGGACATCCCTGACCCGATCGTCCGGGAGCTGTTCGTCAAGCGACGGGGTCGCACCGGCCTGGCCCTGGCGGGCCGGCGGAAGTCGGTCGAGAGTGGTCGGCGGCACGACCGCCGTCCCGGTCGGTAACGCGGCGAGCATCCTGTGTGGACAGGAGCAGAGCGGTGGCATGATGCGTTCGTCTGATGACAGCAAGTCCAACGAGGCCTCCACCGATTCGACCCGGATCGACCAACCCGCCGCGGGGTGGTTGCTGGTTCACGGCCTGCTGCCGGTGGTGCTGCCGCCGATGATCATCGCCGCGGGGCTGGCCTGCTATGGGACGATCGCCTCCTACCGCTCGGGGCCGGACAGCACGGAGACCATCCTGTGGTCCCTGGTCATGATGGCCGTGTCCTTGTCGGTCGCGGCGACCGTGCTGGCCTGGTACAGCTATCGGTGCCGTCTTGCCGCGGTGCAGCAGCTGCTTGAGGAGCTGGCCGCCAACGGCCGCACCCGCATGATCAGCCCGGACAGCACCGGTGATCTGGCGGGCCTGCTCACGGCCCTCAACGCCTACGTGATCAAGCTTCGGGGACGCAGCACCCGGCTGCATCTCCAGAAGAAGGAGCTGGACATCCAGACGCGCATCACCGAGGCCGAGCGACGTTGCATCCGCACCGTCGTCGAGCGGGTGGGGGAACCGGTCATCGTGACGGACGCGTTTGACGAGATCGTGCTGGTCAACCGAGCCGCCCAGGAGGTCTTCGGGTTCGCGCTCGGGGGCGTGCACCGACAACCGATCGAGCAGGCCATCGGCAATCCGGCCATGGTCCAGCTCATCAAGGGCATGCGTAATCCCGAGGAGCCCGCCCAGCGGACGCTGAGCGTTCGCCTGAACACCGAGACGGCCCTGCCGCAGCGCTTCCGGATCAGCCTGACGCGCGTGACCGACCCACGGGGGCACATCCACGGCGTGGTCACCGTGCTCCTGCCGCATCCCCAGCCACTGGCCGTCGAGCCGGCCAAACCGGCGCAGGCCTAGCAGCGCGCAGCCATACCGCGTGTGCACACGGGAGAGACGGGTCTAGGTCGTTGGGGTTTCCTCGAGCTCTTTCTGTTTCTTGGCGGAGGTCTTGCCACCTGGGGTGCGGCGAGAGGGCTTCTTCGTCTCACCCTTGTCCTCGGACGGCATCTGCTCGAAGAAGGTCGAGCATTCCCTCAACCGTTGCCACCGCTTCTCGACAAGACGTTGTCGCGGCGTCTTGATCAGTTGGGCCAGCGTGCCGGTCAGGAACTTGTCCAGGTTGGCCGCGGCGCGCTGGGGCTCACGGTGCGCCCCGCCCAGCGGCTCGCGGATGATCTCGTCGACGATGCCCAGCTTCTTGAGTTCGCGCGCGGTGGGCTTGAGCGCCGTGGCCGCCTCGGCCGCGTACTCGCCCGAGCGCCACAAGATCGCCGCGCAACCCTCGGGTGGGATCACCGAGTAGTACGCATACTCCATCATGCCTACGCGGTCGCCCACGCCGATGGCCAGGGCCCCACCGCTGCCGCCCTCGCCGATGACCGCGCAGACGATCGGGACGGTCAGCCGGGACATCTCGAACATACACTCGGCGATGGCTTGAGCCTGGCCGCGCTCTTCGGCGCCGATGCCGGGATAGGCCCCCGAGGTGTCGATCAGCGAGATGATGGGCAGGTTGAACTTTTGGGCGAGCTTCATCGCTCGCAGCGCCTTGCGGTAGCCCTCGGGATGGGCGCAACCGAAGCAGCAGTCGACCTTCTCTTTGGTGTCGCGGCCCTTGCGGTTGCCGATCAGCATGACCTTGCGACCGGCCATGCGGACCATGCCGGCGATGATGGCCTTATCGTCACGATAGGCGCGGTCGCCGTGGATCTCGCAGAAGTCCTTGCCCAACATCGTGAGATAATCGCCGATGAGGGGTCGGCGCGGATGCCGCGCGACCATGACGATCTCCCACGGTGTCAGCCGGGAATAGGTCTTGCGAAGGGCGTTGGTCAGCTCAATCCGCATCGCGCGGATGGTGTCGGAGTAGTCCCGACCCGTCTGAGCTTGGCTGGCCTCGAGTTCTTCAATCTGGCGCTCAATCTTGGCCAGAGGTCTCTCGAACTCGAGGATCCCATTTCCCCCCACCCCGTTACCCGAGGGATGCGGTTGAGTTACTCGACTCATATGGACGCCTCGTGCGAGCCCCCACCGAAAGCGGGTCCCTCCGTGAAACCCACGTCAGGGTTCAAGTTACGTTTGTGTTAGCTTACCACCGGCTTGCATGCGGGCAAGAAAAAAATTGACTCCCCGGCACGCCCCCGATATGGTAATCGCAACCTCGGGGAGCGACAACACATGCCTAAGGTTATGCAAATAGACGAGTTGCAGACGGTGTCCATCGTGGGCGTCGGCCTGCTGGGCGGATCCATCGGCCTGGCTTTTCGTGCCTCCGGGAGCGGCGCAGAGCGTGTTGGGGTGGGGAGAAGACGGTCTTCCATCACCCGCGCCATCGACGTCGGGGCCATCGACCGGGGCACGTTGAGCTACCGAAGCGGCATAAGCAAGGCCGATCTCGTGATCATCGCCACGCCGATTGGGCACTTCGAGACGGTCTTCCGTCACCTCGCCGAGCACCTCCCCGAGGGCGCCGTCGTCACCGACGTCGGCTCCACCAAGCGGCACGTCATGCACCTGGCCGAGGAGATCCTGCCGAGCGGGGTCCACTTCGTCGGGTCGCACCCGATGGCTGGCTCGGAGTCCGCGGGCGTCGAGTTCGCCCGTGCCGACCTCTTCCACCGGGCCCAGTGCATGATCGTCCCTTCATCCGATGCCGAGGCGGCGGCCGTCGACCTCGTCGAGGCCTTCTGGCGGATGCTCGGCATGCGTCCGCGACGGACCACCGCCGAGCGCCACGACGCCATCGTGGCCCAGATCAGCCATCTGCCCCACGTGGTGGCCTCGGCGCTGATGGACGTGGCCTGTGCCGGCGAGGCGATCGACTTCGCCGCGACGGGCTTCGCCGACACGACGCGGGTGGCCTCTGGGTCCGCCGGTATGTGGCTGGACATCCTCAGGTCGAACCGCGAGGATGTCAGCGCGTCGATCGATCAGTTGACCGATCGCCTGCAGACCCTTCGCGCATGGCTGGACGAAGGCAAGGATGCGGACGTGGCCGAGTTCCTGGAACGCACGAAGCAGGCCCGCGATGCCTGGGTGCTCCGCCGCTACGCCGAGCGTGAGATTGCCCCATGACGACCTCCTGGCGTATCGAGATCTCCCCCAACACACCCGACCTGGACAGCCACGGCCACGACGTCTTACAGACCGTCCGCGAGCTGGGCCGCGACGACGTCCGTGCCGTGCGAAGCTCGCGGCTCTTCCTGCTCGACGGATCGCTCGATCGTGCCGCCGCCGAGCGTATCTCCGACGAGCTGCTGGCCGACCCGGTGACGGAGCAATACACGCTGACCGGCACGGACGAGGCCATCCCCCAGGCCCGAGCCGGATCGGCCGTCGAGGTCCACCTCAAGCCGGGCGTGATGGACCCCGTGGCCGGATCGACCAAGCTGGCGATCGGCGATCTCGGCCTGGAGGTGGACGACGTCCGCACGGGGCGGCGGTACGTGTTCGAGCCCGCCCTGCCCGATCCAGCGCTTCACGACCTGGCCGAGCGATCGCTGGCCAACGACTGCATCGAGCGGATCTTCATCGGGGCCCGTCCGGTCCGACCGGCCCCGAAGACCGAGCCCTACACCTTCGAGCTGCGGCACGTCGACATCCGCGACCTCGACGACGACGGCCTGGCCAGGCTCAGCCGCGACGGGCACCTGTTCTTGTCGGTGGACGAGATGCGGGCCATCCGCGACTACTACCGTGCGCAGGGCCGCGAGCCGACCGACCTCGAGCTCGAGACCCTCGCTCAGACCTGGAGCGAGCACTGCGTGCACAAGACGCTTCGCAGCGAGATCGTCTACCGCGGTGCGCCCATGCCCGACGCCGCCGGCGGCGCCGATCAGGCCGACGGTGCCGAGACGGAGCTCCGCTACGGCAACCTGCTGCGGGACACGATTGCGGCCGTCACGAACAAGCTCGACAAGCCCTGGTGCCTGTCGGTCTTCGAGGACAACGCCGGCGTGATCGAGTTCGACGACGAGCTGGGCCTGGCGTTCAAGGTCGAGACGCACAATCACCCTTCGGCCATCGAGCCTTACGGCGGAGCGGCCACGGGTATCGGTGGTGTCATCCGCGACATCATCGGCTGCGGCCTGGCGGCTAGGCCCATCGCCAACACCGACGTGTTCTGCTTCGCCCCGCCCGACTACCCGGCCGAGCATCTGCCGCAAGGCGTGCTCCATCCGCGGCGCGTGATGAAGGGCGTGGTCGCGGGTGTGCGCGACTACGGCAACCGCATGGGGATCCCGACCGTCAACGGTGCGGTGGTCTTCGACGAGCGCTATCTCGGCAACCCGCTGGTCTACTGCGGTACGCTGGGCACGATCCCGCGCCACCTCGTGGCCAAGGCGGCGCGCCCCGGCGACCTGGTCCTCGTCGTGGGCGGGCGGACGGGACGGGACGGCATCCACGGCGCGACGTTCAGCTCCGCCGAGCTGACCGACACGCACGCCGACGAGTTCAGCCACGCCGTCCAGATCGGCAACGCCATCACGGAGAAACAGTTTCTCGACACCATCCTCCAAGCCCGCGATCACGCCGACGGCTGCCTCTACTCGGCCATCACCGATTGCGGGGCGGGCGGACTCAGCAGCGCCGTCGGTGAGATGGGCCAACAGACCGGTGCCGAGGTCGACCTGGAGAAGGTGCCGCTGAAGTACGCGGGCCTGCGTTATGACGAGATCTGGATCAGCGAGGCCCAGGAGCGGATGGTCCTGGCCGTGCCGCCGGCCAACATCGACACGATCCTTGCCATTTTCCGCGGCGAGGACGTCGAGGCTACCGTGCTGGGTCGCTTCACCGACGATAAGAAGCTGACGGTCCGCTACGAAGGTTGCATCGTCGGTCAGCTCGATATGGACTTCCTGCACGACGGCCTGCCCAAGACGACGCGCGAGGCCGAGTGGTCGCCACCGGGCGCTCCGGCCGGCACGCCCCGCGGAGAGGCCCCGGCCGAGGTCTCCGCCGAAACGCTTACACGAAAGCTGTCGGACCTCAACGTGGCCAGCAAGGAGTGGGTCTTCCGCCAGTACGACCACGAGGTGCAAGCCGGCAGCGCGGTCAAGCCCCTGCTCGGACCCGGCGAGGGCCCAAGCGATGCGGCCGTCGTCCGGCCGCGGCTCGACAGCGACCGGGGGGTCGCGGTCGGATGCGGGATCTGTCCGCACATCTCCGACAGCGACCCCTATTGGATGGCCGTGCAGGCGATCGACGAGGCCCTGCGGAACGTCATTTGCGTGGGCGGCGATCCGGGGCGCACCGCGATCCTCGACAACTTCTGCTGGGGCCGGACGGACCACCCGAAGACGCTCGGCGGCCTGGTCCGTGCGTGTCAGGGCTCGCACGATGCGGCGCTGGCCTATGGGTTGCCCTTCATCAGCGGCAAGGATTCGCTCAACAACGAGTTCGCCATCGGCGAGGGCGATCTCGACCGGCTGACCGACACGCTGCGCGGGTATGTGTCCGAGACCGGCCGTATCGCGATCCCGCAGACGTTGCTCATCAGCGCGGTGAGCCTGGTCGAGGACGTCACGCGATGCGTGACCAGTGATCTTAAGCGGGCCGATTCGCCGCTCGTGCTCGTTCGGTGCGATGTGGCCTCGGAAGGACTGACCACCGCGATGCGGGTGCATGCCGCGGTGGCCAGGAACATCACCGCGGGGCGTGTCGCGTCCGCGCACGACGTCAGCGACGGCGGGTTGCTCGTTTCGGTCGCCGAGATGTGCATCGGTGGCGCGATGGGTGCCGCGATCGAGCTCGACGCGGTCGGTTCGGCCGCTGAGGCCTGGCGCGAGGGCACGTGCGGCTACGTCCTCGAGCTGGCCGATGCCGATACGCAGCTCGTCTGGGACGACGCCGACGACGCCCGCTTCGCCCGCGTGATCGGCGGCGTGATGAGCGGAGCGAGACTCATCGTCCGCCAGGCCGACAAGGCCTTGATCGATGTGGCCGTCGACGAGCTGTCGCAAGCGTGGCGGGCACCGCTGGCGTGGTAAGACGTTTCGATGGGTCCGCAGGATCCGGAGAGGGTTCTCTGCTCAGCGGGATTCTCTGGGCCGCGAGATGGACGCACGTGCCGGCGACAGGAGACGCCATGATATCCCGAACCACCTCACGCGCGACGGAACCGCGGTGGCCGACCGCTCGATTCGGCACGAGCTACTCGCTGATGCTGGCGGTGAGCCTGCTGCTGATCGGTCCGGGCGTGCAAGCGAGCTTCGGCAAGACCTTCTACGTCTCGAGGCTGGGCGACGACTCCGACGGCTCGTCGTGGGTCAAGGCCTACCGGTCGATCCAGAAGGCCCTCAGCGCGATCCCCGACGCCGAGGGCGGCCATCGCATCGTCATCCGCCCCGACACGTACATGGAGGCCAACCTCCACACCGCGCACAAGGGCGCCGAGGGCGCCTACAACGTCCTGATGGCCGACGTCGACGGCTCGCTCGGCTCCGGACGAACGGGCTACGCGGTCATCGACAGCAGCGACCCGGCCAAGGGGTTTAAGAGCTACGATTGGTACGGCACGATCCGGTCGTACAAGAAAGGCTGGTCGAAGGCCCACAAGGCCGAGAGCTTCTCGGCCACGTGCTGGGATCGCTGGCACCTGCGATACCTTTACGCAACCGGCGGCGACGGCGGCCTCTTCTTCGACGGCGTGGACAACGTCAAGCCCTTCTCGGTGCTGGTCGAAGACTGCGTGGGCATCGGACGGGCCTTCGGCGGCGGCGCCGCCAGCGTGCTGTCGCGACTCGACGAGCCGATTACGTTTCGGCGGTGCACCCTGTGGTGTTTGGACTGGTGGGGTGATGCGGCCGGTGCCTACATCCGTGTCGAAAACAAGACGATGTCGCCCAAACCCGACGCCGTGTTCGAGGACTGCACGATCGTCGGGCCCGACAACGCGCTCAAGTCGGGCAACCCCGGCTTCTCGACGTATTCCCGCATCGGCGTGAAGGGCTGCCGGCTGATCTCACTCAACTTCAGCCAACCGCATGGCAAGCCCGGCACGGGCGTGATCCACAGCATGATCTCCGGCAAGTCGCTGCACGTCGACCTGGCCGACACCACCGTCATGGGCTGTAAGGTCTTCGGCTCGGGCAAGGGCACGGACAAGAAAGACGGCGGTCCCGTCGGCTACACGACCAAAGGCTCGGTCCGCGCCTACGTGCAGTTTCAGCAGGCGGTGCCGAAGGGCTTCACGCGGCTGCCGCACTGGCCCGTCGAGGCCTTCGCCGACCTCATGCCGCCGACTACACCCCCTACCGGTCCGAAGCTGACCAAGCAGGACTGCGTTCGCGGCCACATGTGCGAGGTCACGCCCGTGGTCTGGAAGGGCAAGCTCTGCCTGCTCGAGTGCTGGCGGATGGCCGAGCACACCAACGAGGCGGAACGCTATCTGACGATCACCGACCTCGAGGGCGGCAAGCGGCTGGCGCGATTCGCCGAGGGCTACGGCCTGGGCTGTGCGATCGTGCACGACGAGACGTTCTACGTCTTCGCCTCGCGCAACGAAGACCACAAGTGGAACGACGTGACCGTCTTCTGGAGCAAGGACCTCGAGACCTGGCAGCACAAGGTCGTCATCAAGCAGGTCAACGAGCACCTTTTCAACAGCTCGGTCTGCCGCGGCCGCGATGGCTTCGTCATGGCCTACGAATCCAGCGACGGCAGGTGGCCCGCCTTCACGGCCAAGTTCGCCACGTCGAGGGATCTTCTCAACTGGACCAAGCTCGACGGCGTGGCCTTCGGCAAGGACCGCTACGCCGCCTGTCCGTGCCTCCGCTACGTCGACGGCTGGTACTACATGATGTACCTCGAGCGGCACCCGCCGCGCTGGTACTTCGAGACGTACCTTGTTCGCTCCAAGGACCTGCGGACCTGGGAGTACAGCCCGTGCAACCCCGTCATCGCCCCGACGCTCGACGACGAGGGCATCAACACCTCCGACGTCGACCTGATCACCTGGCACGGCAAGACGATCCTCTACTACACCGCGGGCGATCAACGGACGTGGATGAATCTCAAGCAGGCGGTGTTCGACGGGACGATGAAGGCGTTCTTCGAGGCGTTTTTCCCGGCCGGGCCCTGTCCGATCAGCCGATAAGACCGTGGAACGCCGCCGGCGACCGCAATCAAGGTGACCTCACGGATGAGCACGCCCTGGCGAGACAAATCAGGCCCGCGCGTTTTGGTGATCGGCCTGGACGGCATCCCGTTCCTCCAGCTCAGTGAGTGGGCCGATGAGGGCCGCCTGCCACACGTGGCCGAGCTGCTCGCCGAGAGCACGTCCGGTCCGCTCGAGAGCACCATCCCCCCCACCACCTCGCCGGCGTGGCAGGTGTGCTACACGGGCAAGAACCCGGGGCGGCTCGGGCTGTACGGCTTCTCGGAGATGCGGCCCTTCGACGTGCCGCCCAGGCCGCTCGTGCCGATCGATTCCCAGCGGATCGCCGGGCAGACCGTCTTCGACGTGCTGAGCCGCGCGGGCAAGCGGGTCATCGCGCGGAACGTCCGCTGCTGTTATCCGGCGTGGCCCATCAACGGCATGATGCAGACGGGCTTCCCCACACCGAGCCGATACGACCCGCGCCGCTTCTGGCCGCGCGACGAGGCCACGATCGCCCGCCTGATGGACCACCGCGCCGAGAAGGTGCGCGACCCGAACATGCCGTGGGGCTGGTTCAGCCAGACGCAGAGCCTGCGGGCGTACCTCGGCGAGCTGCGCAAGGAGTGCGACGTCCTGCTCGACGACCTCCGCCGGATGGACTTCGATCTGTATTGGAACGTGGTGGGCGCGACCGACGGCGTGCAGCACCTGTTCTGGCTGTTCCAGGACGAGTTCCTGCCGATTACGAAGCGCGAGAGGGCGCTCTTCGCCGACGCCGTCGGCCAGGCGTATCGGATGGTCGATCGCCTGGTCGCAGGGCTGCTCGACGTCGTGCCGCGCGACGTGCCGATGGTGTTCGTCAGCGATCACGGGGCGGGCCGAGAGGCCACACGCGTCTTCCACGTCAACCACTGGCTCTGCCAGCGCGGCTGGCTCACGCCCAGCGAACCCCGCGCCGCCCTCGAGCGTCCCGTCCCCAAGCCGCTGCGCGAGTTGGCCGACACGCCGCAACGACGCGCCGAGCGGGCCGGGCGACTGCGACGCAACCGACGCATGGCCGCGCATCGGCAAGCGGCGGCGATGGCGACGAGCTACCTGCGGGCCGTGCTGCCGGAGGGCGTGGCCGACCTTGCCCGCTCGGTTCGATGGCGACCCTACACCACGCCCCAGCTCTCGAAGCCACGACCGTTGGCCGTCGAGATGGAGCACAGCCAGGCCTACGCCCACAGTTTCGGCGAGTGCTGCGGCAGCGTCGTGATCAACCTGAAGGGGCGGCAGCCCAGCGGCATCGTCGAGCCGGGCCGTGACTGCGAGATGCTGCGAACGGCCATCATCGACGGCTTGCGAGAGCTGCGCGATCCGGCTAACGGCGAGCCGATCTGCCACGACGTCTGGCGGCGCGAGGAGCTCTACCACGGTCCCTATGCCGACGCCGCCCCGGACGTCGTCTTCCTGCTGGAAAGCGACTACAAGGCCGACCTCGGCCCGGCCGGTCCGATCGTCGACAACGCCGACGAGACGCAGCTTGCCATGCGGTCGGGCGAGCATACCCGCTGGGGTACGTGCATCGCCCGAGGCGAGGCCTTCCCTTATCAGGGCGAGCGACGCACCGACGCCCGGCTCATCGACGTCGCGCCCACGGTCCTTGCGCTGATGGGGACACCCATCCCCGAAGACATGGACGGCCGGGTCCTGGACGCGTGGCTGGCCGACGAGATCGAGTACGAGCGCGGTCCGGCGATCGGCGATCCAGAGCCGCCGCCCGAGGCGTTACCCCAGCCCGACATGAGCGAGGCCGAGATGGCCGAGGTCACCGAGCGCCTGCGCGACCTGGGGTATGTGGAGTAGCCGGGGCGGTCGGCCCGGTCACCAGGCGACAGCGCCCTACGGAAACTGAATGTTGGACAGGTCGATGCTGTCGGGGTGGATGCCCCGCTGGTAGAAGACCTCGCCGAAGACGAAGTCGTATAGATCTTCAATCGGCAACCCGCCGCCGAGGAAGGCGGCCGCCAGGTTCCGTCCGGGCATGAAATCCCGCTGCAGCTCCACGTGTCCGTCGTAGAAGGCCACGCTGCCTCGTTTGACGCGACCGTCCTCCGGCGGGGCGGGTTCACCCGCGAACGGGGTGCTGACGTAGCCCTCAATGGGCGCGCCGTGGTACTGGCCGATTTCGCTCTGGCCGTAATAGTAGATGGGGTCGCTGCACTCCCAGCCGCCCTCGAGACGGCCCTGGAAGAAACGCACGTCCGCGACGTGGAACTGCCAGTGTTCATCGACGACCATCTGGAGCTTGGCCGGGGCGTGCACCTGGCTGAGCTTGAGGATCGGCCCGAACCCGCCCGCGAAACCGCCTTGGATTTCCGGAGTTAGTTCAGGCTCGCCGGGCAGGATCCAGCGACGGCAAAGGACGCTTCGCGTGTAGTTGAACGCATTCTGGCTCTTATTCGAGTCCTGAATGCGGTCGAACTCGGGGCATTTGTAAAGGTTGGTGAACCGGGTATAGTCCATCAGCTTACCGCTTTGCGGGACGAACTCGTCCGTCCAGACATCGCCGGCGTCCGCGACGGCGTCGGGCCAGTCGGCGGCCGCCTTGCCGCAGAGCCGCGAGACATGTCGAAACAGCCAGTCCTCGCTGTCGACCTCGGCCCGCTCATCCGCGTCCAGACCGTCTTCCTCGCGGGGGTAATTGGGTTGGCACCCCTTGGCCGTGAAGGGCGGCGTCTCATCGTAGTCCCCCGCATAGAGGATAAACGCCTTGGCGATCTGGGTGAGCCGCGTGCCGCACAAGGTCGTCCGGGCCTGGGCCCGCGCCTTGCTGAGCGACGGCAACAGGATGCTGATCAGCAAGGCGATGATCGCCACCACGACGAGGAGCTCGATCAGGGTGAACCCCAGAGGGCGAACGGCGTAACGTCGGCCTTTGCGCATGATACGGCCTCCTCAGCGCCCGCAACTGTCCATGATGTGATGCTGTTTCCCTGGATGAAGTGGCTGGAACCATTATAGGGCAACGAGGTGGACTGTCAAAAGCGAAAGCGGGCTGTGGACCGACGCCCGCGCGTCCTGTCGCTTATCGGACAGACAGTCTACGGGTTATGCCCTGTAGGAGCCTCGGAGTTTGCCCTATTCGACGCAATCCATGTCCTGGAACCCCCTAGAGGCCGGCTGAAAGGGTGTCGCCCAGAAAGGGAGAGAGCGCGTGACCGGCCATCTCAAACCCACACGGACCTAGGAGTGACACAAAAAAAGATGAGACGGTCACGCCAGAGCCCCCGGTCTTCAGGCCGACGCCCGCCTCCAATGCAGATAATCCCGCGAGGCCGTACCTCCATAGGTCGTGGCCGCGCGGAGCCTCTATGATTACCTCAAGCGGTCAGGGGTCACGCCGATATACCCTTCAGCCTGGAGGATCGCTCCTACGCGCCCACGGGGCGCCTGGACACCCACGACGTGCAGCGCTTGCCTCGCGCAGGCGTGACCAGGCCATGATGTTCCCTGCTTAGGTAGGCCGAAGGCGGGCAACATAGTCGTGTTCGCTCGCCGGATTCGACGCAACAGGACGAAGCCATGACGATGGACGAGCCGCCGCTGATCCTGGTCGTCGACGATGACCCGACCAACATCATGCTGCTTAGCCACATCTTGACCAAGAGCGGCTACCGTGTCGGCCAGGCCGCCTCCGGTCCGGAGGGCCTCGCGTACGTCGAGGACACGGTCCCTGATCTCATCATCCTCGACATCCGCATGCCGGAGATGGACGGCTTCGAGACGTGCCGGCGCCTGAAGCAGAATCCGGACGTGGCCGATGTGCCCGTGATGTTCCTGACGGCCGAGGGGCGCAGCGACGAGAACGTCGAGGCCGGCTTCGGCGCCGGGGCCATCGATTACATCACCAAACCGTTTAGCCGGGCGGACGTCCTGGCGCGAATCCAGCTCGTGCTCAAGCGGCGCCAGGCCGAGCAGGCCTACAAGGCCATGGCCACGAAAGACCCGCTGACGTCGCTCGACAACCGGCGGAGCCTCCAGGAACGTCTGGCCGAGATGCTCAACGAGGCCACGCGGCACGACAGGCCGGTCTCGGTGGTCATGATCGATCTCGACAAATTCAAGGACGTCAACGATACCTACGGTCATGACTTCGGCGACCAGGTGCTGATCGGCTTCGCCCAATTGCTGCGAGCCCAGTGCCGCATGGAGGACATGACGTGTCGATTCGGCGGTGAGGAATTCGTCGTGGCCATGCCGAACACGACACTGGAGACCGCCCAGGCCACGGCCGAACGGCTCCGCATCGCCTGGGAGCACACGGCCTTCCAGGTCCCCTCCGGTAGGGACATCTCTGTGACGGCGAGCTTCGGCGTGACGCGGGCCGAGCCGGGGGAAGGGCCCGCCGATATGGACAGCGTCTTCAAACGGGCGGACGTGGCCCTGTACGCGGCCAAGCACCAGGGTCGCAACCGCGTGGTCGTCTACGACGACACGCTGAGCACCTCGGGGAGCCGTCAACCGGCCGGCGCCGCTTCGGAATCCTCCTAACGATACCCACCTCATAGCTGCGTTCGGCGTCCACGCGCCGGCATCGACCGTGCGTCACGCATGGATATATCATGCTGTAATTACAGTAGACTGGTATACTATTCTATCAGCGCAAACAGATAGTTGCAGGCAAGCCGCTCGGTCGGGAGGGCGTCCCGCCTTCGCCTGCGCCTACGCCGCGGTCAACCAAGCCGCCGCACGCCCAAGGACCGCTATGGGAGACGCGACGGTCAAGGAGCGTTGCCTCCCACGTGCTCCAACAGGAGAGCTCCCTGAAGGTCGCTGCTCGGATAGGAGCCTCGCCCGGCTGATGGGAGCCTACAAAGACACGTGTGCCGGAGTCGGAACCGTTGGCTGCAATCGCCGCTAACGAGCCTTGAGGAAGAACTCCATCAGCTCATGACCCCGGGGAGCGTGGAAGTCGCTCTCAGAGGCGCTGGCCTCGGTGAAGGGCATCTGAAGGACGCTGACGATCTCCTTGCCGGCCATGCAGAACGGCGGAGGTTCGACCGTGTGCACGCCCGTGGCCACCGGCGTCGGATGGTCCGGCGCGATCCAGATCCGCCAGTCGTCCCCTTCACGCTTCAGCCGCTCGAGCACGGGCCCGACGATGTGCCGGTCGATCTCCTCGATGGCCCGCACCTTGGCGTCGGCGTCGCCGGAGTGCCCGGCCTCGTCCGGGGCCTCGATGTGGACGGCGACCATGTCGTGCTCGTCCAGCGCGGCCACGGCGCCGGCGCCCTTGCCGGCATAGTTGGTATCGACGTAGCCGGTCGCGCCTTCGACCTCGATGAACCGCCAGCCGAGCAGCGTGGCCAGGCCTCGGAAGATGTCCACATAGCCGACGGCCGCGGCGCGGACGCGATAGAGGTCATGGAAACGGCGGATTCGGGGCCGCCCCCCCTGGCCCCACAGCCAGATGCTGCTGGCCGGGTTCTCGCCGAGGTCACTGCGGACCTGGTTGACCTCGTGCCCGGCGAGCAGGTCGACCGAGGCCTCCATGAGATCGCGGACGACCTTGCTTCCGCGGCCGCGCGGCATGTGACGGCTCGCGCGCTCGCCGGGGATGTCGTGCGGGGGTGTGCAGCGGACGCTCGTCTTGCCGACGCCCTTGAGCACCATGAGGTGCCGATACGAGATACCCGGATAGAAGATCACGCTTTCGCCGCCGAGCTGCTTGTTGAGGTCGTCGATCAGGTGCTCGGCCTCCTCCTGGCGGATGTGACCGGCCGTGAAATCCTCCATGCAGCCGTCGACGATCGTCACCAGGTTGCACCGGAAGACGAGGTCGCCCGGGTCCAGGCGGATCTTGCGGGCGGCGGCCTCCAGGGGAGCCCGTCCGGGGTAGTACTGTAGGGGGTCGTAACCGAGCACGCTGAGCGTGGCCACGCCGCTGTCGGCGGGCATGCCCTCGGGGATGGTTCGCTGCGTGCCCTGGCGTCCATGGATGGAGATCCAGTCCATGTTGGGCGTGTCGGCGGCCTCGAGCGGCGTGCGCCGGTCCAAGGATTCGACCGGATCGTCGGCCGCCCCGTCGGGAAGGATCAGTGCGTACTTCATAGCCCCCAGCCTTGCGATGGCGACGTTCAGCGGAGCACGCCGACGGGCCTAAAACTCCTCGTATTCCTTCACGACTCGGATACAGACCGGTTCGGCCTGGACGACGTCCAAGGAGGCGATCTCCGCCAGCGCCGCCCGTACGTTGCCCTCCCTGGCCTCGTGCGTCGTGACGACGATGGGAACCGTCTCGCCGGTGTGGCCTTCGGGCGCCTCCTGCTGATTGATCGCCGACAGGCTGATCGCGTGCTCGCCGAAGACGTGGCCGATCTGAGCGAAGACCCCCGGACGGTCGGCCACCATCAGCCGGAAGTAGTACCGCTTCTCCACCTCGTCGATGGGCATATAGGTCGGCTCGGGACAGACGTCGTTGAGCAAGGGAAGCTGCTCGAAGGTCCGGGCGGCGTTGCCGATCGCCACGTCCACGACGTCCGCGACGACGGCGCTGGCCGTGGGGGTCCGTCCGGCGCCGCGCCCGTAGTACAGGGTGTGCCCCACAGCGTGTCCGTAGATGCTGACCGCGTTGAACGACCCGTTGACCTTGGCCAGGGGGTGGCTCTTATGGATGAATGCCGGGTGGACGCGGAGGCTGAGCTCACCGTCGTCGCGGCGCTGGCCGATGGCGAGCAGCTTGCACACGTACCCCAGTTGCTCCCCGGCCCGCAGATCGGTCAGGTCCAGCGACTGGATGCCCTCCACGTGGATCTGGTCGTAGTCCACATTGGCCGCGAAGGCCATGCCCGCCAGGATCGCCAGCTTGTGTGCCGAATCGGCGCCGCTCACGTCGAGCGTCTCGTCCGCCTCGGCGTAGCCCCTGGCCTTGGCGTCGGCCAGGGCATCTTCGTACGTCCGGTTCGCGGCGATCATCTCGGTCAGGATGTAGTTGCACGTCCCGTTGAGGATGCCGTAGATGGCGGTGATCCGGTTGGCGATCAGCCCCCGTCGGATGCTCTCCACCAAGGGGATGCCGCCGCCGCAGCTTGCCTCGAAGGCGACGCACCGTCCCGCCCGGCGGGCGGCCTGATAGATTTCCGTGCCGTGATGCGCCAACAGGGCCTTGTTCGCCGTGACGACGTGCTTGCCCGCGTTCAGGGCTTGGATCACGATGTCTTTGGCGATGGTGGTGCCGCCGACCAGCTCGACGGCAATGTGGGTGGCGTCATCCTTCAAGAGCCGGTCGAGGTCGTCGGTGAGCATGCCGTCAGGGATGGCCACGTCACGGGGTGTGTTCAGGTCTTTGTCGACGATGTGCCGGAGTTCGATGCTCGTGCCGACCTTGGTCGCCCAGAGGTCCCGCTGCTCGAGCAGCAGCGCCGCCACGCCCTGGCCTACCGTGCCGCATCCGATGAGTCCCACGCCGACTGACGCCATGTCTTCGCACCCTCGCTTCCATCCAACCCCGCCCTGCAGGGACGCTTACTGTATGCCTCTCGACGGGTCCAAGCAAGTCGGGCGACGCCGAGCGGACCGCCGTTGCACCGACTAATCGAGCAGGCCGTACGGATCGTGGTCGTCCTCATCCGGGGTCGGGTCGTAGCCGAATTCGCGAAGCCACGCGTCGGTCTGCTCGGGCGAGAGCCCCTCGAACTTCTCGGGAGGTTCGCTCGGTGCCTTTCGGTCGGATCGCTCGACGTCGGAGAGCACCTGAGCGATGAACGTGGCCGAATCGGGCGCGGCCGCTCGTCGCCGTCGCGCGACCATGCGGATCTGCCGGTCGGTGCTGACCACGATGAGCCGCCTCGGCGCGGAGGAGGCCTCGATCGCCTCGATGATGCGGTCGTCGGCCGTCACGCGCTCGCTGTACCGGATGACCAGGTGCCCCTCGGCCACCGGGCCGTCGCCGGGGTCGTCGGGACGGAAGCCGTCGAAGTAGACGACGATGTCGTATCGACGGCCGCGGTCCCACTCGGCCAGCAAGCCGCAGAGCCAGGCGCGGTTGGCTCGCTCGGCCTCGGGCACGATGCCCCTGGCCGCGTGGAGGAGGTTGTCGCCGTCGATCAAGAAAGGCATGGGGCATCAAGTGCCAGATGGTTGCCGTTGCGGAGACCCGGCCGCATGCTTAATGGCGCCGCCGACGATCGTCACGACCGCCCGCCCGCGGACGGTCTGGCCGTGGTAGGGGCAATTGCGGGAGCGTGACTTGAACGCGCCCACGTCGATCGTCCACGAGCGGTCGGGATCGATCAGCGTCACGTCCGCGTCGGCGCCGACCGAGAGCGTGCCCTTGGGCAGGTCGAGGATCCGCGCCGGGTTGATCGTCATCAGCCGGATCACCTCGGGCCAGTCCAACAAGCCCGACTCGATGAGCGACCGGGCGTAGATCGGCAAGGCCGACTCGAAACCGATGATGCCGAAGGGTGCGTAGAGGAACTCGAGCTCCTTCTCCTCCTGACCGTGAGGGGCGTGATCGGTGGCCAGGCAATCGATGACGCCCTCAGCCACGGCTCGACGGCAGGCGTCGACGTCGTCGTCCGACCGCAGCGGCGGGCTCATCTTGAAGTTCGGATCGTACTCGCAGCAGGCCTCCTCGGTGAGCGACAGATGGTGGGGCGTGACCTCGGCCGTGACGCGCACGCCGCGCTCCTTGGCCCGCCGTATCAGATCGACGGCCTCCGCCGTGGAGAGGTGGGCCGCGTGGTAGCGGGCGCCGGTCGCCTCGGCCAGGAAGAGATCTCGCTGGAGCATGATCGTCTCGGCGATCGGGCTCGCGCCGGGCAGGCCCAGTCGCAGGGCCGTCGTGCCGCTGTTCATCGCGCCGCGGCCCGAGAGGTCCTTATCCTCGCAGTGCTGGATGACCGGCTTGTCGAACATCGAGGCGTACTGCATGGCCCGCTGGCAGAGGCCCGCGTCGGCTACGCCGTCGCCGTCGTCGCTGAAGGCCACCGCGCCGGCCCGGACCATCTGGCCCATCTCGGCGAGCTCCGTGCCCTCACGCCCCTTCGAAATGCAGCCGATCGGGAACACGTTGCAGTGCCCCGCGCGGGCGGCCTGGCGGTACACGAACTCGATGCTGGCCTCGTTGTCGAGCGGCGGATGCGTGTTCGGCATGCACGCGACCGACGTGAAGCCGCCCGCCACGGCCGAGTGCGTGCCCGAGGCGATCGTCTCTTCCTCCTCGTGGCCCGGCTCACGGAGGTGAGAGTGGATGTCGATCAGGCCGGGACAGACGATCAGCCCCTGGGCGTCGATGGTCTTGTCGGCCGGCACCGAGACCGACCCGCCGACCTCGGTGATCGTGCCGTCCTCGATCAGCAGATCGCCCCTGCGGTCGATCTGATTCGCCGGGTCGATGAGTCGACCGGATTGGATCAAGATGCTCGTGGTCATGACGCCCTACGTTTCGCCTCCCGCGGCCTGGTTGAGCAGATAGAGCACCGCCATACGCACGGCCAGGCCGTTGCTGACCTGTTGAAGGATGCGGCTGTTGGCTCCGTCGGCGACGTCGCTGGCCAGCTCCACGCCCCGGTTGATCGGGCCGGGATGCATGACGAGCACGTTCGACTTGGCCCGCGCGAGCCGTTCGTTCGTCAGGCCGAACAGGCGGCTGTATTCCTCCAAGCTCGGGAAGACACTCGAACCGATCCGTTCCTGCTGCACGCGGAGCATGTTGATCACGTCCACCTCGCGCAGCACCGCGTCGAAGTCGTGGGAGACCCTCGCGCCCATCGTCTCGAACCCGCGCGGCACCAGCGTGGGCGGCCCGACCAGAATCACCTCCGCCCCCAGCTTGCGAAGCGCCCAGAGGTTCGACCGGGCGACGCGCGAGTGCACGATGTCGCCGACGATGGCCACCTTGACGCCGTCGAGGGAGCCCAGCGCCTCGCGCATGGTGAACACGTCGAGCAGGCCCTGCGTCGGGTGCTCGTGCTGGCCGTCCCCGGCGTTGATGAGCGAGCAGTGGACACAGCGCGTCAGGTAATGCGGCGCTCCCGCGGCCGGATGGCGGATCACGATGATGTCGACCCCCATCGCCTCGATGTTCCGCGCGGTGTCGCGGAGCGTCTCGCCTTTGCTCAGGCTGGAGGCCTTGGCGGTGAAGTCGAGCAGGTCGGCACTCAGCCGCTGGGCCGCCAGCGTGAAGCTCATCCGCGTGCGGGTGGAGTCCTCGAAGAAGAGATTGACCACGACGCGGCCGCGCAGCGCCGGGCGCTTCTTGACGCTACGGGTGCTGACCTCCTTGAGGCTCGCGGCCGTATCGAGGATGGTGGTGATCTCCTCGGGCGAGAGGTCCTCGAGGCCGAGCAGATGGCGCCGGCGCCAGACAGTCCCCTCCGCGCTCGGGGTCTGAGCCCCCACCGCACTGGACGCGTCGCCTCCGCTCATCCGATCTCCACCTTATCTTGCCCGTCGGCCTCGACCACCATGACGTTCACGCGCTGGTCCGCCCGTTCGGTGCGGACGCCCACGAAATCGGGTTGGATCGGCAGCTCACGGCCGGGCCGGTCGACCAGCACGGCCAGCCGGATCGCCGTCGGACGGCCCAGGTCGACCAGCGCGTCTAGCGCCGCCCGCGCCGACCGCCCCGTCCACACGACGTCGTCGACCAGGATCACCGTGCAGCCGTTCAGGTCGAACTCGATGTCCGTCGAGCGAAGCACGGCCTTGGGACCAAGCTCGTCCAGGTCGTCGCGATAGAGTGTGATGTCCAACACGCCGCGCTGGATGCCGTCGAAGCCGCGCCGGCCGAGCAGCTGGATCAGCCGATCGGCCAGGTGCTCTCCACGGCTGCGGATGCCCACCACGGCCAGGCGCGAGTCGTTTCCGACGGACCGGGCGATCTCGTCGGCGAGCTTGCCCAGTGTCGCTGTGATGCCTTGTTCGTCCAGAAGGGTGTTCACGCGGGATCGCTCCTCTCGCGCTGTGGAAGGGTAACCGCCCCGCCCCGCTTCGGCAAGCACGGACGGCGAACTGGTATCGGCTCGCTTGTGCCGGACGGGCGGCGCGGCCCCCGGGGTTGGCCGGGTCTCACGCGGGCTTCGATGAGGCCCGATCGATCCAGCCGCCGCCGAGCACGGTCGCACCGTCGTAGAACACCACGGCCTGACCCGGTGTGATCGCCCATTGCGGCTCGTCGAAGCGCACCTCGACCGCGTCGTCCTCCAACAGCCGGATCTCCGCTTCGGCGGCCCGATGACGGTAACGCACCTGAGCCGAGGCGCGGAGGCAGAGCCCCGCCGGCTCGACGAGCCATGTCACCTCGGTGGCCGTGAGCCGGTCGCGAAGCAGGGCCTGGCGCGGTGCGAGCGTGACCGTGTTGGACTCGACGTCGATGTCGGCCACGTACGCCGGATGTCCCATCGCGATGCCGAGGCCCTTGCGCTGGCCGATCGTGACGTGGGCCAGGCCCTCGTGCCGTCCCACGACGCGGCCCTCGATGTCCAGCACGTCTCCCGGCGTCAGGGCGTCCGGGAAGTAGCGCGCGACCCGGTCGGCATACGTCCCTTCGCCCGCGAAGCACACGTCCTGCGACTCGGGCCGATCCAGCACGGGTAGCTTCCGCCGGCGGGCCGACTCGCGGACGTGGTCCTTGTCGAGCTCACCCAACGGGAGGACCAGCCGGGCCAGCACATCCGGGCCGAGCCGATGCAGGTAGTACGATTGGTCCTTGTCGGCGTCGAGGCCGCGGAACAGCGTCGGCCGGCCGTCCCGGTTCCCGACGCGAGCGTAGTGCCCGGTCGCAATCCGATCGGTCTGATGGGCGTCGGCGTAGGCCAGCAGATGTCGGAACTTGAACACCCGATTGCACAGCACGCAGGGGTTGGGCGTCCGGCCTCGGGCGTATTCGGCCGCGAAGGGTCGAAGGACGTCGCGCTCGAAGTCCGCCCCCGCGGACAGGACGTCGACCGGGATGCCGAGGTGATCGCCGATTCGCCGTACCTGCTCGGCCGCCGAGGGCTCGCCGGAGGATCCGCCGGAGTGCGGGCCGGCGATCTGCGTGTCGATGAACAGACCGGTCACCTCGTGTCCTGCCTCCTGAAGCAACGAGGCAGCCACGGCCGAATCCACGCCTCCGCTCAGGGCGACGACGACCTTCTTGGCTTCGTGCGAGTCGCATGCGGGATGACGATCAGACGTGCTCATCAGGAGCTCGGTTGGAGGGGATGACGCCCGGGCCAAGGCGACCTCGACTCAGCTCGAGACCTTCGCGGTTGGCTGCCGTCCGTTCCGACCCAGGATCCGCCGGCGGCTGGCGACCATGTCGATGGCTGTTGCGATGGCCTGGTGCATCGGTCGAGCGTCGGCGCGGTCGAGCCCGGCCAGCTCAAACGAGGGGCCGACCAGGGGCGCGACGTGCACGACCGGCAGGCCCAGCGTCGACGCGAGCGCCGCGCGGGGGGCCGTCATCCGCACGGCCACCGCGCCCTGATCGTAGTAGAGCGCCACCACGCCGTCGAAGCCGTTGCCCGCCCGGGCGAAGACCTCCGAGGCCGGAAGCGGACCGTCGACCAGCATCCCCGCCTCGCGGGCCATGGTGATCGCCGGTTCGATCACGCGGTCCTCCTCGTCGCCGAAACGACCGTCACGGACGCCCGGTGGGTTCAGGCTGCACACGCCGATGCGAGGTTCATCGACGCCGAAGCATTCGGTGAGGGCCTCGTGCAAGCGGTCGATCGGATGGAAGATCAGACCGATCGCGAAGCGATGCCACAACCCGAACAACGGCTCGTGGTCGCTGGCCAGGGCGACCCGCAGCGGTCCGCCCATGAGCATCTGCGTATAGCGTCGCACGTGGAAGGCATCGGCCAGGAACGCCGGCAGGGCCTTATGACGCACGCGGGCGTGCTGCCAGCTCCGCATCGACACCGGCGCGGTGACGATCGCGTCGAGGATGCCGCCGCGGGCCCTCGCGACGGCTTCTTCCAGGAAGCGGATCGACGCCTCGCCGCCGGTTCGCGACGGCTGCCGCAACGGACCCGGAAAGACGCCGAACTCGTCGAAGTCGGCCACCACCACACCCGTCTGGATGTGATGCACCGACTCGTGCGGCTTGCGGAACCAGTAGGGCGTGATCTCGGCCCGGTCCGCGGCGTAGGCCACGGCCTCGTGCAGCCCGAAGATGATGTAGCGGGCGCGGTGGCGAAGCTCGACGTCATCGAGGGCGCGGACGATCAGCTCGGCCCCGACGCCCGACGGATCGCCCATGGCGATGCCGATGATCGGTCGACGCGTCGTGTCGCTGCCTTCATGTTGTCGCCCGCTGTCCGCGGCCATGACATGCCTTGCCCGCCTTGCTCAGGCGAACCCCTCCTCGATCAGCTTCTCCACGGTCAAACCGCTCGGCGCCTGCGGCGCTGCCTCGTCGGGCGACCTGCCCTGCTGGAGGTCGAGCTGTCGCACGACGATTCGTGCGATCAGATCAGTCTCGATGTTCACCATGCTCCCGACGCGGAGCTGAGCCAGCGTCGTCTTGCCCAGCGTGGTCGGGATGACGGCCACGCTGATCTTGCTGTCGGTCACGTCGACCAGCGTCAGGCTGATCCCGTCGATGGCGACCGAGCCCTTGACCACCATGTAGCGCATCAGCTCGGGCGGCGGCTCGCACCACATCTTCCATTGCCCGCCGGTCGTGTCGATCTGGGTCACGCGGGCCCGGCCGTCGACGTGCCCCTGCACGAAATGCCCATCCAGCGAAGAGCCCACCGATAGCGAGCGCTCCACGTTGACGACGTCCCTGGGCTTCAGCTCGCCCAGGCCGGTTCGGCTCACCGTCTCGGGCACCGCGTCGAAGGCGACGGTCCCGCCCTGAATCTCCGCGGCCGTCAGACACGCCCCGTTGACGGCCACGCTCGCTCCATGCTCGAGGTCCTTGGCCAGCTCGCCGAGGTCGAGCTCCAGCCGGAGACCCGTCGGGACACGCCGGACGGATCGGACACGACTGACGGATTCGATGATTCCCGTAAACATAATGATCGCAAAATGTTAGCGATGCCCTTTCGGCGATCTCACAACGTGATCGTAGGAACTGGCGCCACGGGTGTCAAGGCGGTGCAAGCCGGCCCGAACGCTCGGCCTTGGGGGGCATTAGGGTCCGACCATCGACGTCGAAGGGGGGCACCACGCCGCGGGCTGGCCAGTCGGATCGCTTGGGTGTACCCTTCATTCCGAGAGGAGGAACGCATGCCCCCGTTGAGCTGGACCGTGCTGCCGGAGGCCGACCGGCGGCGGATCATCGACGCCGCGTTCGACCTGGTGGACCGCGTCGGCGTCCAGGTCGAGGACGAGAGTCTGGGCGCCCGGCTGACCTCGGCGGGAGGGCGTTCGGATCGGGGCTCCGGCCGCGTCCGCATGCCGCGCGAGATGGTCGAAGACCTGCTCGGTCGCGCGCCGCAGCCGTTCCGGCTCGAGACGATCGGCGGCGATGGCTTCCACGTGGGAGCCGGCGACCGGCGCGTCGTCTCGCTCGTGCTCGATCCGGTCATCGTGGACTACGACGAGGGCGTGCGAGCCCCATGCCTGGCCGATGTCGCGCGTCATGCCCGGCTCGGCGATGCCCTGCCGTTGGTCAATGCGACCTACAAGATGGACCAGGGGCTCCGTGACGTGCCGATCGACGCGGTCAACGCCACCACGCTGTTCGAGTTCCTCACCAACACGACGAACCACGTGACCGGCAACCCGGCCGATATGCCGTCCGCTCTGCTCTGGGTCGAGATGGTCGAGGCCATCCTGGACGGCGCCACCATCAAGGATCGTCCGGTCCTGAGTTTCGGCTGCCACGTGACCAGCCCGCTCCGGCTGGGTCGCTTCGAGGCCGAGCTGATGCAGTTCGCCGCGGATCGGTGGATCCCGGTCTCGGCCGGGTCCTGCCCGATGGCCGGTGCCAGCAGCCCGTTCACGCTGGCAGGTACCCTGGTGCAATGTGTGGCCGAGACGCTGTGGCATGTGGCCGCGTTCCAGGTCCTCCAGCCGGGTCTGTCTGTCTTAACCGGGGCATCGGTCTTCGCGTTCAATATGCGTGTGGGCGACGTCTCGGCCGGCGCAGCCGAGACTACCCTGATGGACGCCGCCTACATCGAGCTCATGCACGATCTCGGTATGCCGGTCAGCGGGTGTATCGGGTTCGCCGACCCGCCCGATCTGGATGTCCAGCTCGGTGCCGAGGCGGCCTTGGCGCAACTGGCGATGGTCTTGTCCGGCGCGGATTCCTTGAACGGCCTGGGCACGATCGGCAACGCCAGCGGCGTCTCGGCCGAGAAGATCGTCATCGATCACGATCTGATCGAGATGGCCGATCGGATACGGACCGGCATCTCGGTCGACGACGACGCCTTGGCGGTCGACGCGATTGCCGAGGTCGCGCTCGGAGGCGATTTCATGGTTCACGACCACACGGTCGCGCGGCTGCGCTCGGGCGAGCACTACTACGGCGGATCGTTCGGCCGAGGCGGGCCCGGTCACTTCAGTGGCTCGATGTGCCAGAAGGCCCACGACCGCGTCGAGGCGATCGTGGACGCGCACGAGGCGGACGTGCCGGACGAACGCAAGCAGGCGCTCGCCGAGGTCGCCCGACGGCACGGGGCCGCGCTATGAGGGATCGCGGGGCGGCCGGACGCGAACGGATCAAGGACGGGCCACGGCCGGCAAGGCCCGGCCGAACCGCAGGAATCCGACGCGCGGCGCATCTAAATCCTTAGGCACCAGCGAAGCAACACACCAGGGATGCCACATATGCTCTTTCGATTCAGTCTCTACGGTTTTCTCAAGAACCAGCAGTACTACGAGCCGTTCTTGATCCTGGCCTTTCGCGAGAAGGGCCTGTCGTTCTTCATGATCGGCGTGCTCTTCGCCTATCGCGAGATCCTGGTCAACGTCATGGAGGTGCCCAGCGGCGCTGTCGCCGACCTCTACGGACGGCGGCGCTGCATGATCCTGGCGATGACGAGCTACGTGTTTTCGTTCGGGATCTTCGGCTACAGCACGGCCGTCTGGCAGCTCTTCGTGGCGATGGGGCTGTTCGCCGTCGGCGAGGCTTTCCGTACCGGCACGCACAAGGCCATCATCATCGACTGGCTCGACCGTCAGGGCCGACGCAAGGAGAAGACCCAGTTCTACGGCTCGACCCGCGCGTGGGCCAAGATCGGCTCGGCGGTGGCCGTGGTGATCTCGGCCGGGATGGTCTTCGCCACCGGCCACTACAGCATCATCTTCTACATGACGATGGTGCCGTATGTCTTCGGCATCATCAACTTCCTGAGCTATCCGAAGTATCTGGACGGCGATCATGAGATCGACTTCTCGATCGGTCAACTCTTCCTGCACCTGTGGCAGACGCTGAAGGGCTCGATCCGCGACGCGGACCTGCGCCAGCTCATGCTCGAGACCGTCAGCTTCGACGGCATTTACGCGACGATCAAGGACTACATCCAGCCGGTCCTGAAGCAGGCGGCCATCGCCCTGCCCATTCTCATCAGCCTCGAGACCGAGCGACGATCGGCCCTGCTGGTCGGTGCGGTCTATTTCGTCTTGCACCTGCTCAGCAGCGCCGCGTCGTTCCGGGCCCACCGGGTCGTCTCCGCCTTCGGCGACGAGGAGAAGGGGGCCCGGTACCTCTGGGGCGTCGCCCTGCTGTTCTACGGCTTCCTGTGCGTGGGCATCTGGCTGGGATGGCACCCGCTGATCATCCTCGGCTTCGTGCTGCTGGCCGTCATCCAGAACCTATGGCGCCCGATCCAGATCGGTCGACTTGGCGATCGCAGCGAGTCCAAAAACACCGCGACGGTCTTGTCGATCGAATCCCAGTTCAAGTCGGCCTCGGTGGCCGTGCTCGCCCCGCTGCTCGGGTATCTGGTCGATACGATGGGCCGCGCCGGTGGGACATGGTCCGACATCCGCTTCATGCCGGTCGGTGTGGTCGGTGTGCTCGCTGCGGGCGCCGTCCTGCTGTTGACGCGGCCGCTGCCCGACCGTCAAGAGCCCTCGCCGGACCAGGAGACGGAGCCGCAGCCGTCGTCGGGGTGAGCTACTCCGGTCTTTTCGATCCGGCGGTCCGTGGCTGTGTCGACGGAAACGCACTCGGCGGCTTCCACGTGAGCGGATAGGCGTGCCGGAAGCGCGACCCGAGGTAGAAGTGATAGTCGTCGCTCGTCAGCGGCTTGCGGAACCGGAACAGCAGCTTTCGTACGCCTTGATCGCTCGCCTCGACGATGACGGTGTCGAACGCCTTCGAGCGGACACGCTCGCCCGGCTGGAAGAAGTCGTCACGGCCCATGATGTCCTTGAGCACCCGCCCCATCGCCCCGTAGAAGTAGCCGTCCCGTTCCAGCTCGACCGTGAAGCTGTAGCCGTCCACCTGTTCGACGCGGCAGGGCTCTTCCATCTGGAGCAGCGTCGGGCTGAACGTCAGGACGTACCCGCGCAGGTCTTGCGTGCCCGTCTCGTACTCGATCGCCGGGATGATGTAGTAGGCCATCATCGACAGGTTCACGAAGAACAGCCTATCGCCGTCTTCGAGCTCGGGCGTCAGCGTGACGACCTCCTCGACGACCAGATCCTCGACGAGCGTGCTCGTGAGGTAGACCCATCCATACGCCCAGGCCGCACCGGGCAGGATCACCGCGTGGATCAAGGCGACCACGACGGTCGCCGCGCCGCGAAGTCTGGACGGCGGTGTCGGCCGGCGCCTGAGGAGCCCGCCCAGCGCCCAGGCCCAGAAGGCCGCGATCATCAAGACCGTGCCCACGCTCGGCAGGTACAGGTGGTGCCCCGAGGCGAAGACCGCGATCACCGGCCCCAGCGACAGCACCGTCCAGAGCGGCGCCAGCAAGAAGCCTCGCCGGCGGCGAAACACGACGATCAGGAAGGCCATGAAGACCATCACCACCGCGAAGAGCACCGTGAACGGCAGCGGATGCTCGCGGAGGTACACGAGGCCGCCGATGGGCAGCATCGGCATGAGCGCGAACAGCCCCAGCATGTAGTAGACGAACTTCTCGGCGATAAAGGACAGGAACTCGGGATCGTTCGGCGGCACCATGTAGGGTCGGGTCGGCATGGGGAACCCGTCCAGCGCGCGGTGCCGCAGCACGAAGTAGACCACGAAGACCAGCGCGAAGGCGACGTAAGGTATTAACCGTCGACGCCACTGTCCGGGCCGGAGCAGCAGGTCGCCGACGAACGCGATGACCGGCAGCACCACGGCGTTCTCGCGACAGCCCAGGGCGAGCACGAAGAACAGCAACGACCCGATGAGCCAGCCGACGTGTCCGCCCGGGATCCCCGGACCGGCCGCGATCCGCTCGCGGTCCGCGAAGTACGGCGTGGGCCAGTTCGAGTACCTTGCATAGCACAACACGCCCGAGAGAACGAACGTCACGACCATGAGCTCGGTCTGACAGGCCACCCAGTAGACCGTCAGCACGTGGCCGGGATGCGCGGCGAAGATGACGGCCGCCACGGCCCCCCATCGCCGCTGGCCGATGCCATTCACCGCCAGACGGTAGACGAGCATGCATGCGGCGAAATGCCACAGCAGGCTGAACACGTGCGCGCCGACCGGCCGCCAGCCGACCAGCGTATACTGCAGCTTCATCAAGCTGAACGCGACGGGCCGGTAAAACGTCAGCCCGGTCTCCTCCTTGAACCACGTCTCCATCACCCGCCCGATGATGCCGAGTCGGCACGCGTCGACGATCGACTGATACGACCAGTCGCTCTCGCGGAGCTGGGCGACGTGGCTGTGGTCGTCGAGGTAGAGGCCCGCCTGCAGACTCCATCCATGTGCGAGCAAGAGGAAGAGGATCACGAGTCCGGCCGTGATCAACCAGGCTGAGCGGTTCGAAACGGGCACGCGGTCGTCCTGTCGGGTTTGGCCCTCCAGCCGGCCCCGCCTCCTGCGAGGCCGCCCCACCGAGGTCGTGCTACAGTAAACGCCGGCGCCGTGATCGACAAGTCCGCCCGCGCCTGCCGGGGCGTCGACACGCTGCTGGAGCCGGGCGCGAGCGGTGTTCTGAGGGAAGCTTTTCCATCATTCCGACGCCATATCCGTCGTCATGGCCGAGCCCGCGGCCACGCGGTGCGCCTAAACTTCAGTTGGGTAGACGGTTGACGCACGAACGAACCCCACGGGCCCGCCGACAGGCCTGCTACAACCCGGCCACGATAACTTCAGGCAAGCTGAAGCCCCTTTCAAAAGGGCTGATTATCGGCCCGGTGACAGATTTCTCATTGGTCGCACGGCCGATGGTCCGATATGTACATAGGTAGGACTCGAGTGAGACGATCGGTCAACATGGTCTGCGCTGGGCAGGAGGCCCACGAATGCCTCGCGCTGACCTTCGCACGCTGGCCCTGCTTGTTGTCGGGCTTGCGTCGGGAGCAGGATACGCTTCGAGCCGGTCGGCCCTGACGCTCGGGCTCATCCCCACACCGCAGCACGTCCGCCCCATCGAGACGACGTTCGACCTCACGAGCCAGACACCCATTCTGCTGGCCGGCCGGGCGGGCGACGAGGAGTTCCTCGCCGCAAGGCTCCTACAACGACGCATCGCCGCGTTGACGGGGCTGAGGCTCCCGATCCGAGCCGGCCAGGCCGCCCGCGGCATCCGGCTCCATCTGGCCAACTCCCCGGAAGGTCTGGCCGTCCTGAGCCGCTATGACCAACTCATGCCCTACCACCCCGGCAACTCCGGTCAGGGCTGGCGACAGGACTATCGATACGCCGAAGAGTACTTCCTGCACGTTAGCGCCAGATCGGCCTGTGTCGTGGCCAACACGCCGCAAGGTCTCTTGCGCGGGGCGATGACCCTGTCGCAGCTGGTCACGCCGGAGAACATGATCCTGGGTTGTCAGGCCCGCGATTGGCCCGAGACGCGGCTCCGGGGCGTCCATCTCCGGTTCTCCTACGATGCGGAGAATCAGCGCGTCGCGCCCTCCTTTGCCCAGCTCAAGTGTCTGATCGAGACGATGGCCCTGTTCAAGCTCAACCACGTGCTGCTGGAGCCGGGCCGCTGCGTCGAGCTGCCTTCCCTGCCCGGGCTGTGGCGGCTCGAGGGCCTGACGGTCAACCAGCAGCGCGAGCTCAAGCGCTTCGCCGAGGCCATGGGGGTGTGGATTGTGCCCGTCTTGCCCACCTGGTCCGAGGTCGTGGCGTGGCGCGAAGGGTCGGAGCAGCCGGCCCTGCCGCCGACCTTGCAGCTCCTCGTCAAGGCCTCAGGCGACCTCGATCGCAATCTCGGCAACGGCGACTTCCTGCACCTCGGCGGCCGCGGCGACGGAGCCAAACCCGACGGCTACGCCCAGTTTCATGCCGAGCTCATCGACCGTGTGCGACAGCGCACCGCCAAGCGATTGATGCTCTGGGCCATGGAGCACACGACGCCCACGGAGGTCCTGGCCGCCCTCCCGGACGACGTCGTCATCCTGCCCGACCATCCGAGCAACCCGCGCGGCGGCTGGTACGGCCAGAACACACGGACGACCGACGTGTGGTCCGAGGGCTTCCAGGCCGGCAGGTCCCAGGTTGGCATGGTGTTCCATCCCAGCGTCCAGGATGAAAGCGTCCTGGCGCGATGGATCTCCGCCCATCACCGGGAGCGGCAAATCAGTCTGTGGGCCCAGGCCACCTACGCCGTCGGTCGGGATAAGCTGGGACTCGGCCTGATCATGCCCCTGGTCGCGGGCCGGCTCGATGCAACCGTCGAGCTGGATCTGCCGCCGATGTGCTGGCTGGCCGAGCTGACGTGGAATGACGCCCACGCCGGAGCGATGCCCGATTCCCGTTTTGACCGGGCAGTCGGATGGCACCTGTGCGGCGTACCCGATCGCGGCGAACGGGCCGTTGCCCTCTACCGCGAGTTGACCGAGGCCCTCGCGGCCGACTCGAGCCAAGGGACACCGCCCGTCGATCGGCTCACACGCCTCCATGACGGCCTGCGGCAATTGCCCTTCGGTCCGGCGCAGCGCCCGATGCAGATGGCCCTGTGCTCGGCGGCCCGGCGCGTCCTGCGAGAGGTGGTGGATGACGACGAGGCCACGGGCGCCCCGAGGCTCACACGCGCTCGAACCGAGGTGCCTTTGCACCTCGTCACGTCCGGCGAGCGAACCGGGCTGACGGGTCGAACCATCCGATTCGATGCGTCGGCCTCTCGGGACGCCGACGGCGGTCGAAGCTGTCGGGCCCAGTGGGACTTCGGCGACGGCGCCGAATCGGTCGGCTTGACCGCCGAACATGCCTATCAGCGCCCAGGTACCTACCTGGCGACGGTGACCGTCAGTGATGCGTACGGTCGTGAGGCGCGCGAGCCGATCCTGGTGGTGGTGCGTCCGGTGGAGGCGGCCCTGGCCGCGGCCCGGTCGTCCGATGCTTCACGTGACGTGCGAGCCGAGTGAGCAGAACCATCCTCCGTGTCCTCGCCAAGCGTCGACACGGCGAGCCGTTGAGGGAGTCGGTCATGTCGCAGCGCCAATGGACACTGTCGAAGGATCAGCAGGTGTACAGCCTGAGCTGGCAACGGGGCCAGGAGGCCCGCGTGCTGGACGAGGTCGCCGAAGCGGTCGAGCAGGGCCGGCTTCCCCTCGGGCTGCACGACCTGACGGAATTCTTGCGGATGCTCGCCGTATCGATGGTATCCGAGTCGTGTCCGACAGCGCTGCCTCGGCTCAGATAGAAGGTGCCCCGCCGGTATAGGACCTCAACAATCAGGAGTGAGGATCGCATGGTCCAGCACGGAGTGAAGTGGGCGCGTGGAGCGGCCGATCTTGTTCACAGCAGCATCCTGCATCGAGCAAGAGGAGTTCGCCACGTCATGAGCATGGCCCGGCACGTCGAGCGTTATCGGAACCAGGCGCTGGCCTCGCTGGCGGTGCTGGTGGTCTGCCTGCTGTTGGCCGTGGATGCCTGGTCGTCCAACCATTCACTTCACATTGCCCTGACTCACACGGCGTCTCTGCTGGCGATGACGGGGACGATCCTCCTAGCCTACAGATGGCGCCGGGCCTTGCGTGGTGCGCGCGAGGTCGATTTCACCACCGGCGTGGCCGATTACCGCTTGCGCGATTTCGAGATGCGCAAACGCAGCGCGTGACGAGGGTTGCTACCAGCCGGGGAGCGTGGGCGCAACACCCCCACGTCCCCGCGGCGTAGGTGAGAGCTGCGGCGGGCCGGCGCTAATAGGGCACTTCGAGCGCTTCGAAGGTCTGCCGGACCTGGGATTCCGGGTCCTCTACTTCGAAGTGATCCTTGATCGTACCATCTTTGTTGATGATGAACGTGTGGCGATCCACGAGCAGTGTGGGCTTGCCGGCAAGCTCCTTACGCTCCAGCGGCACACCATACTTGCGTGCGATGTCGCCGTTCGGATCGGAGACGAGCGTGAACGGCAAGCTGTACTTGGCCTTGAACGACTGGTGAGAGTCCACCGAGTCGCAACTGATGCCCACCACGGTGTAGCCCTTCTCGTTGAGTCTGGCCAACCTGTCGCGGAAGGCACACGCCTGGGTGATGCAGCCGGGCGTCTCGTCCTTCGGATAGAAGTACAGCACCACGCCCGTCTCACCCTCCAGCTCGCTCAAGCGGAAACTCTTCCCCTCGTCCGTCGTGCCCGTGAAGTCCGGGGCTGCCGCGCCGCTCTTGAGAGGCTGACTGCATCCCACCATCACCACCAGCACCAAGCTGGCTACCACCATGCGTCCGAGTGCCTTGAGCATGCTCGTTCCTCCGTACAGATGCCTGCCCCGTGTTGTTACGAATCCCAAGAGGTGTGCGACGCGATGGAGAGGTCCCCGCGCCGCTGCCGGCCATGCAACCGTATCATGGCCGCATCCGTGCGCGCACCAGTATAGGGTGCTGATCCCTTCCGTCAATCAACCAACCGCAGGATTCTCCTGAATCGCTTCGATGCCCACCGAGACGCTCGTGCTGGTCCGGCGGGGTAGGCCATGCGACTCAGCCGAGGCGGGCCCTTTTGCCGCAGGCTCACTAGGGCTACAATCACGACCGGACGAACGCCCGAGATCTTCCTTCAATGGATGCCTTCACCATGAGCTATTATCCCCGCGTCTTTGTGGACATCGACACCCAACTGGACTTCATGATGCCCGAGGGCAGCCTCTATGTGCCCGGGGCCGAGCAACTCATTCCCCGGTTGGCGCGGCTGTTTGATTATGCCTCGTCCCACGGGGTGCCGGTGCTCAGCTCGGCCGACAACCACCCTCAGGACGATCCCGAGTTCAAGCAGTTCCCTCCCCACTGCCTGGCCGGCACGCCCGGACAGGAGAAGCTCCGCGAGACGCTGATGTCCCAGCCGGTCGTGCTGCAACCCCGGGCGCCCGAACCGGACGACTTCGCACACCTGATCGAGCAGCACGGCCAGATCGTCCTGACCAAGACCGTCTTCGATGTGTGGAGCAACCCTCACGCCGAGGCCTTCGTTCGTTCGGTCAGCGTCGACGAGTACATCGTCTTCGGCGTGACCACCGAGTACTGCGTTCGGCTGGCGGTGCTCGGGCTGATCGAGCGGGGCCAACGGGTGTGTCTCGTCGAGAACGCGGTCCGAGCGATCGAGCACAAGGCCGGGCAAGGGGCGATCGAAGAGATGAGCCGGGCGGGCGCCCGACGCGTCTACCTCGATGACGTCATTCGGGGGGCAGCATGAAGATCGCCGCGGCCCAGACGAATCCGCTGGTCGGCGACATCGAGGGCAACGGCCGCCGCATCCGCGAGTTGATCGAGCAGGCCCGAGGCGAAGGCGCCTCGCTGGTCCTCTTTCCCGAGCTGGCCATCGTCGGCTATCCGCCCAAGGACCTGCTGCTCAGCCCGCGCTTCGTCGAGAGGAACGTCGAGGAGCTGAACACGATCGCCGACGTGTGCCGCGGCATCACGGCGCTGGTCGGCTTCGCCAAGCAGAGCTCTCAGACGCAGGGCCGGGCGCTGCGGAACTCGGCCGCCCTCTGCCACGAGGGACGGGTGCTCAGCATCCACCACAAATCGCTCCTGCCCACGTACGACGTCTTCGACGAGCAGCGCTACTTCGAGCCGGGCCCCGAGATCACGTTGGGTACACTCGTCAGTGGCGGACCGCCGCTGACCCTCGGCATCACCATTTGTGAGGACCTGTGGAACGTCGAGGAGGTCCTCGGCCGGCGACTCTATCACGAGGATCCCATCGTGCAGATCGCCGAGGCCGGGGCGGATGCCCTGGTCAACATCGCCGCCTCCCCGTTTACCATCGGCAAGCACGCGGTCCGGACCGAGCTGTTGGCCGCCCAGGCCCGTAAGACCCGGCGGCCGGTCATCTTCGTCAATCAGGTCGGCGGCAACGACGAGTTGGTCTTCGACGGGGCCAGCGCGGTCGTCGATGCGCAGGGCCGCCTGCTGGCTCAGGCCAGGGCCTTCGAGGAGGATCTGCTCGTCTTCGATCTTGCGGACAGCGAGCGAGCCCGCGTGGAGGCCTACCCGGACGACGTGCCCAGCGCCCATGACGCGATCGTCCTCGGCACCCGCGACTACGTCCGCAAGTGCGGCTTCCGCGAGGTCGTCGTCGGCCTGTCGGGTGGTATCGACTCGGCCGTGACCGTCGCGCTCGCCGTGGAGGCGCTCGGGCCCGACGCGGTGCACGGGGTGGCCATGCCCAGCCGATATAGTAGCCAGGGCAGCGTGGACGACGCCCGTGCCATCGCCGAGAACCTCGGCATCGATTGTCGGGTCATCCCGATCGCGGAGATCCATGCGGCCTACGAGCAGCAGCTCGCCGAGCACTTCGCGGGACGCGAGCCGGATGTGACCGAAGAGAACATCCAGGCGAGGGTCCGCGGCGGCTTGCTCATGGCCCTGTCGAACAAGTTCGGTTGGTTGCTGCTGGCCACGGGGAACAAGAGCGAGCTCTCGGTGGGGTACTGTACACTGTACGGAGACATGTGCGGCGGGCTGGCGGTGATCGGCGACGTGCCCAAGATGCTGGTCTACGACCTGGCCAGGCACATCAACGACCGCGCCGGACGTGAGATCGTGCCCCGCTCGACCATCACCAAGGCGCCGTCGGCGGAGCTTCGCCCCGATCAGACCGACCAGGATTCCCTGCCGCCCTACGACACGCTCGACAAGATCCTCCGGCGGTACATCGAACTGGAGAAGTCACGCGAGGAGATCGTCGCCGAGGGGTTCGATACGGATACGGTGCATGACGTGATTCGCAGGGTCGACCAGAACGAGTACAAGCGAAAGCAGGCCGCCCCGGCGCTCAAGATCACCGGGCGGGCATTCGGCACCGGACGCCGGATGCCGATTGCGGCGCGTCACGGCTAACACGGGGCCACGTCGAGAGACACGAGTGAGGGCTTGGAGCCATGCTCATCAGATGCGGCGGTTGTAACCGCAAGTTGCAGGTCGAGGACAAGCTGGCCGGTCAGTTCGGCGCCTGTCCCGCATGCAAGAACGTCATCAAGATGCCGAGGGTGGAGGACGTGGCCAACCAGAAGCCGGGCGATCCTCCCCTGGCGGCCGAGGCCATCCCCCAGGACGAGTTGGAGCGGATGCTCCCGGGCGCGACGATCGTCGTTGACGAGCCGGCCGCCTCCGAGCCGGGCACGCCGGGCGGAGGTGCCGAGGCCTCCGATGCGGTTGAGACCGACGAGGACGGCTACGTCCTGGCCGTGCCCGTCGAGGAGAACGAGGCGGGCAGTCTGACCGAGATACCGGAACAAGGCGTGGGCATTCAGCCGCCTGCCGGCAGCGACGAAGGCGGATATGCCCTGGCTGGAGATGAAGAAGGCGGAGCCTCGTCCGCCCCGTCCGGCGGCAAGGGCGACGATCTGACCGACGGCCTGGACGAGGTGTTCTGGGAGACCGAGCGTCAGCAGGCCGCCTCCGGCGCCGAAGAGAAGATCGTCACGCGATGCCCCGGCTGCAAGGGGTTGTTGGCGATCGAATCGCAATACGCCGGGAAGATGCGCACCTGCCCCAAGTGCGCCACCGAGGTCCAGGTGCCGCTCGAGTCCGACGTGGTGATCCCCGAGGCCAAGGAGCCGCCGCCGGCCGGGGCCACGGAG
Source organism: uncultured Planctomycetales bacterium (assembly GCA_964622545.1). Classification (GTDB taxonomy): domain Bacteria; phylum Planctomycetota; class Phycisphaerae; order UBA1845; family JAFGLZ01; genus JAFGLZ01. The sequence goes on from CAZUQM010000008.1 coordinate 101,353, forward strand.
GGCTACATCACGCCGCCTTCGGCCCTGGCCGAGGACCTCTCCTCCGACGTCGACATTGAAGACTATGTCGTGGGCGGCTCGTCGAGCGGCTCGCGGGGCGTCGCGCCGCACTGGGTGGTGTCCGCCTTTGTTGTCGGCGCGCTGGTCGGCTTCGCTGTCGGTTGGATCGTCTCCGGGATGCGGGCCCGACCCGGTCTGCCCGCCGTCGATCAGGGCCTGCCTGCCGGGTTCGAACCCGCGCCGCCGGGAGAGGCTTCGCCGGGTCCGTAGCCGCCGTCGTGGTCAGATTCCAGTCCGACCGACCCCCTGGGCAGATACCGTGCTAAGGAGAGCCGCCCCGCATGACGCACCCCCCGTTCGAGCTGGACGTGCGCGACGAGCTTTCCTGTGAGCTGCTGGTGGTGGGCGCGGGTATTGCCGGCATGACCGCCGCCCTGCAAGCCGGGCGGCTCGGACTGGACACGATCCTCATCGAGCGCGACGACGTCCTGGGCGGATGCGGCGGACCCAATCTCGGCGTGCCCTGGAGCGGCGCGCAATCCCACCACGACTACGCCGCCGAGACCGGCATCGTCATGGAGATCGAGGAGGAGATCGCCTGGCGCGGCGGCACGACCGTCTGCTCCGGAGACCCCTTCAACATCTGCCGCCTCGCCGAGGCCGTCTGGGTCGAGAAGCTGCGTCAGGCGCGCGTGCGATTGCTCAGGCGGCACGTGGCCCGCACCGCCCTCACCGAGGACCGACGCGTGATGGGCGTCCTGGCCGACGACCTGGCTGGCTGCTCGTCGCGGCTGATCCACGTCACGCACGCCGTCCTCGACGCCAGCGGTGACGGCCAGGTGGCCTACGACGCCGGGGCCCCCTTCCGTTACGGACGCGAGGCCCGCACCGATCACGGCGAACGCAGCGCGCCCGTCGCCTCGGACGACCGCGTGGCTGGCATGGGTATGGCCGCCCTGGTCCGCAGGACCGACCAGGAGGTCGTCTTCGTTCCACCCGAGCCCGGGGCCGTGGGTCGATGGATGCCTCGACCGACCGGCTGGACGCCCGAGGCCGAGGCATGTTTTCTCTGGAACACTGAGCTGGGCGGAACGCCCGACCTCGATCCGATCGTCCATGAGCATGAGATCTACGAGCGGCTGCTCGACCAGATCTACGGTATGTGGAGCCAGATCAAGAACGGGCCGTTCGCCCGACATGCCGGATCCTGGGAGCTGACGTGGGTCAGCCCGAAGGCGGGCAAGCGCGAGACGCGCCGCTTCGTGGGGGATCTCGTCCTGACCCAGAACGAGGTCGAACACGGCCGGACCCTAACCGACCGCGTCGCCTTCGGCGGGCACACGCTCGACGAGCACGAGCCCAACGCCGACGGCGCGATACGCGTGCGGCGCCATAGCTGCCCCCCGCTGTACGATACCGCCTACCGGATGACCTACAGCAGGGACTTCGACAACCTCTACCTGGCCGGACGGCTCGTCAGCTCGACGCATACCGTCCACGGCAGCCTGAGCCGGATCAAGACCGGCGCCCTACTGGCCCAGGCCACCGCCAACGCCATCTACCTCGCCAGACAGCATGGGTGCAGCGCACGAGCGGTTCACGACAACCACCTCGATCAGCTCCAACAGCTCACCCTTCGCGAGGACGGCAGCATCGTCGACCTGCTCGGTGACGATCCGGCCGATCAGGCCCCCACCGCCCACGTGACCGCGTCAAGCGAGTGGCGGCTGGACGAGCTTCAGGCCGACCAGAGCATGCCGCTTATCGAGCAGCCGACGGCGGTCTTCTATGACTGGCCCGAGCAGATCGACGAGCTTCGCATCTGGGTCGCCAACACCTCCGGTCGGGACGCCACGGTGCGGGTGACCGTCCTGAGCGGCCGCGAACCGGAGCAGAAGCACCTGACCGAGGCACCGGCCGAGGCCGACAGCCACCAGGCGGACCTCTTCGAGCGAGGCCGCTGCCCCAGCTCCTGGACCGAACTATCCAGCGTGCCGATGCTCCTTCCCGACGGCTGGGACGATTGGATCGGCGTGCCCGTACCCGGCCCCATCTCCCTGCCCGCCCGTGACCGCCGGCTGTCGTATCAGGTGATGGGCGTACGCCTCGAAGGACCGGACGGCACGACCGTGCAGCTCGACGACCGACCGTGCGAGGTCGCCGATTGGTTCGCCTGGCGAGAGCGTTCCACGGCGCCTCTGCGGCTCCGCGACGGGGCCCTGGCTATCCTGACCACGCCGACCGTCCGGCTTGGCGAGGCCGTCAACGTCCTGACCGGCCTCTCCCGGCGATGGGGGCGTGGTCCGACGAACATGTGGATCAGCGCGCCCGGAGCGCCGCTGCCGCAGTGGCTCGAGCTTCGCTTCGATGAGCCGGTCGACACCGAAACGGTGCGGTTGACCTTCGACACGTTGGCACGGTCGCAGCGGGACCAGCCCCCTCACGCCGGTCGGCGGGCAGCTGCGACGTGCGTTCGCGATTACCGGCTCCAGGCCACCGACGGCGTGAACTGGACCGACCTCGTTGTTGTCCGCGACAACTACCACCGGCACCGCGTCCATCGGTTGGCCCCGTGCGCGACTCAGGGCCTGCGCCTGCTCGTGGAGGACGTGCACGATCGCACGGCCGGGGCCCGGCTGTACGAGATCCGCGTGGAAGGTCCGGTCGATTCGTCAGCGCCCGCCGGATGATCGCGGGGCGTTGGGCTTCGACGCCCGGTCCGCCAGTGGCGAGCCCGGCCGAGCCACGGGATTCATCCCGCGCGGCCCGGCAGGAGCCGTTCCCGACGACAGTAGCCCGCGACGCGGTGCCACGGCGACGAGCTGCACGTCCTGCCGGCTTGAACGCCATGTCGGCGATAAGGTACAGTACCTGAGCCGGCTGCTGGTTCCGCCTGCCCGAAGCGCGTGGCCGCTTGGCCGCGTCACGAGACCATCATGGCCCGCGAATCCTTTGCCACCTACATCGACCAGTTCGCCAAGAGCAAGGACCTGATTGCTCGTGAACTGGGACGCACGATCATCGGCCAGCGAGAGGTCGTCGACCAGATGCTCGCGGCCATCTTCAGTCGCGGGCACTGTCTCTTGGTCGGCGTGCCCGGACTGGCCAAGACCCTCATGGTCTCCACGCTGGCTGAGATCACCGCCTTGTCGTTCAAGCGGATTCAGTTCACGCCGGACCTGATGCCGTCGGACATCACCGGCACGAACGTCATCGACGAGACGCCGCAGGGCCGGCGCGAGTTTCGCTTCGTCCACGGTCCCGTCTTCGCCAACATCATTCTCGCCGACGAGATCAACCGCACGCCGCCCAAGACTCAGGCCGCCATGCTGCAATCGATGCAGGAGCGGCAGGTCAGCGTCGGCCAGGAGACCTACCCCCTGCCCGATCCGTTCTTCGTCATCGCCACGCAGAACCCCATCGAGCAGGAGGGCACCTATCCGCTGCCCGAAGCCCAACTCGATCGGTTCATGTTCAATGTCTGGGTGGACTATCCCGACCTGTCCGAGGAGATGAAGATCCTGGCGGCCACGACCAGCGGCGTCCGCCCGCCGCTCCAGATCGTCTTGAACGACCGTCAGATCCTCAACATGCAGCGGCTTGTGGCGAGCGTGCCCATCAGCGAGTTCGTCATCTCGTACGTGGCCAAGCTGGTGCGGGCGACCCGACCCTCCGACCCGACCGCACCCGACTTCGTCAAGGAGATGGTCGATTGGGGCGCCGGCCCGCGCGCGGGTCAGTTCCTCATCATGGGCGGCAAGGCCTTTGCCGCCATGGAGGGGCGCTACACCGTCAGCATCGACGACGTCCGACGCGTGGCCGTGCCCGTCCTGCGCCATCGCATCGGGTGCAACTTCGCCGCCCAGGCCGAGGGCGTCGATGCCGTGGAGATCGTCAAGCGGCTGCTCAAGAGCGTGCCCGAGCCCGAGCCTCCCAAGTACGAGACGCCCGCCCCGAAGCTACCGGAATTGGATCTCGGCGAGGGTGTGGAGATCGAGGCTGAGCCGGCCAAGTCCGAGGGTGATTAGATCGCCCGTTACAGGATGCTCCTGCTCAAAGCTTGCCACGACGCACGGATAACCTCGTCCCATCCGCGCACGAGGTTCTTCCTTGCTCCTTAAGCACGAGATTCCTGATGAGCCGAGCCCCACCCCTGTTCGCATCCAGCCACTACACGCCAGGAAGCGGCGCTGTCATGACAAGAACCGACAGAAGGCGACTTGGCGAGACCACAAGGCCTTGCTACGATCGCGGTCATCATATATCCGTTTGATGACCGCGGGGTCCTACTCCGCGTCGTCAGGCAGGAGGGCGACCGATGCGATCCTTTACGGCAGGCACTGGAACGTGGGGCAGGTGGGTCTTCGCGGTGGGCGCGTGGCTCGGCGCCTGTGCGATGCCGGCGGCGGCGGACCTCGATCCCAACGCGTCGCAGCGATTCCCGCACGGCGGGTACGCCGTGGTCATCTGTGGTAACACCGCTGTGCTGGGCAGCGACGAGCTTCAGCAGTGGGTACGCGAGTTCCTTCGCCAGTCGCACGTCACGCTGACCGACAACCTCGGATTCCAGGTCGACCGGATCTGGATGCTCATCGAAGACGGCGAGGTCGACCCCAACGACGATTGGACGCGAGGCCTCTTCGATCCACTGCCGGCGGATAGGACGCACATCGCCCAAAGCTTCCAGACCATCGGTGAGTTGATGTGGAACGACGCCAACACCCCTCGCCAACTCCTCATCCTCATCGCCGGCCACGGGATCTACTCCCTGAGCCCTCTCTACCGCATGCGGATCGAGCTGACCGACCATGACCTCATCGCTGACGTCGACTTCATCGACCAGTGCCTCGACCAGATCAACGCGAACGCCCACGGCGCCTGCCCGATCGAGCGCCTCGACGTGATCTCGACGATCTGCTCATCCGGCGGCCTGATCGACGACTTCCGCACCTACTTTCACGGGGCCCGCGGCTCCACCTGGCCCGAGGCCGATCACTTCACAATCCTGACCGCCGGCGACTGGAAAGACACCACCACGGCCCTCTTCGGCATCCGAATGCTCGATCGCCTGAAGCACAGCGGAGCGGGAGTACACGACGTGAACGGCGACGGCGTGCTGAGCATCTACGACTACTACGAGGACGCGGCCAAGCACGACGTCAGCAACCCCGACGTGGCGACCGAGCCGAACTACGTGCCCTGGCTGCCCGAGACCATCTACGTTCCGGGCGAGAGCTTCTGGCCGGCCCTGGGCTATGGAGAGCACCCGCTTTACTACGAGTGGAACGGGACCCCGCGAGCCTATCTCGACCTCGAGGTCATCGGCCCGGCCTACGGCGCTGTGACGCTCCAACCTCTTTCCGACCACCCGGACCAGCCTTATCAGTACCCGGCCGGCGAGCCCGTCGTCCTGACGGCCGTGCCATCCGGCGGGCACTTCGTGCACTGGAAGATCTACGACCCGAATCACCCCGACACGCCGGACATCACGACGATCAACCCGCTGACGATCTCACTGGATGAGGACATGAAAGTCTTGGCCGAGTTCGCCTGCGGGGCCGGTGTGGCCCCGATGTTGCCCCCCATGCTGGCGGCGCTCGGCCTGGCGTTCTGGATCGCGCGGCGGCGGTAGGTCCGGAAGGAAGCGAGAGCCCAGCCCACCTCGAGTCCACTCTCAGGCGGCGGCCCATTCCGATGGTGGGTATCAACGGCTACGTCGTTCGGGTGGGATAGCCCTGGCAGGCGAACTCGTAGTCGCTCTTGCGGCCGACGTCGAGCCAATGCTCGTGATCGTACAGCGTGAACACGCCGACCGGCTTGCCCGCATCCACGAGCTTGCTCAGCAGGTCCGTCGCGTCACACGGCTCATCGCGGTCGAGCAGGTCCAGCACGCCGGGGTTGAGCACATAGATGCCCGCGTTGCTGGTCACGGTGTGGACGGGCTTCTCGACCAGTTTGGTCAAGCGGTTGTCCGAGACCTCCACCAGGCCGAACGGCAGCTCCATGCTGTAGCGCACGGCACACATCGTGGCCTGGAAGTCGTGGCGGTCGTGGAATTCGAGCAAACTGTTGAAGTTCACTTGCTGCATGACGTCGCCGTTGAGCAGCAGGAACGGGTGGCTCGGCTTGTCCTGCAGGAGGCTGAGCGCGCCGGCCGTCCCGAGGGGTCGGTCCTCTTCGAGGTACTCGATACGCACGCCGAAGCGGTCGCCCGAGCCGAAGTGGTTCTTGACGATCTCGCTGAGGTAGTTCACTGCCAGCGTGATCCGAAAGATGCCGTACTGACGGAGCTGGTCGATGATGTGCTCGAGGATGGGTCGGCCCTGGACCTCGAGCATCGGCTTGGGCACGTCGCGCGTCAGCGGGTAGAGCCGCTTGCCACGTCCGCCGGCCATGATCACCGCTAGATTGGGGCGAAGGTCGTTGCGGATCAGGTCCGTGATCCACGCGATCTTGGTCGGCTTACCGCCGGCGTCGACAAGGGGGATCTGCCGGATGGCGTGGCGACCCATCAGGGCGAGGATCTCCTCGCGGGTGGCCGTTTCGGGCAGCGACAGGGGGCGCCGGTTGACGATGTCGGCGATGGGCGCTTCGAGCGTGAAGCCGTTCAGCAGGGCGCGACGGATGTCGCCGTCGGAGAGCAGACCGACGAGACGTCCGCCCGCGTCCACCACGATGGCGATCTCGACGGCCCCGGCATTGATGGCGCGCATGGCCTCGAGGATGGATACGTTGTTACGGACCCGAATACGGTCAATAATATCGGCCCGATCAGGCAGGTCATGCCCGATCGGGCGGATGGTTGGTTCGGTTGGCATGGCTTTGGTCTGTCTCGATCCCCCGTTCTTGCCAACACTCCCCGGGTACTGCGGGTGGTCCCCGTATACTTGTTATCGGATATTGGCGGCGGGATCATCGGCGGAAAATCGGTGGTTCATGATCAAGCAGGACAGGGGTCTTGTTTTTCACAAGGCATAGCAGCGCAGCGTGTTCTGTCAGATCCCAGGCTCGGCCGCCGCACCGCTCCGCCCTGCCGCGTTCCCAAATGGGTTTCGCTGAAGTGAGACCTGAACCCGCCCCGGCGCATGTCAAAGGCCGACTCGATGTCGCAACGACGACCGAGCCGGCCTGACCCCTTTCCCTCACGGTCTTGCTATCGGGTCCGCTGACGGGACCGATGCCCGAGCGGATGATGTCTTACATGTCCTGCAACCTCGAAGCCGAGCCTGACTAGCTGCGGCGTCGCAGGGCCAGCAGCGCGCCACCGGCGAGCAGTGCCAGCGTCGTCGGCTCGGGAATGCCATGCTCGTCGTCGGGGTAGAACGTCAGGTAGACGTCGCCGACGAAGGGCTGGCTGAAGTCGCTGATGTTCAGCGGCGTCGTCGTGCCGGGCTCGTAAACGTCAAACGTGAACGACGTCAGCGAACTCTGCTGCGTGCTGCTGGGCCAACCGGCCATGTCGACCAGGATGCCGCCCGTGGCGAGGATGCGTCCGCCGCCGGCGATCATGCCCGTGTCGAAGTATTCCTGCGTCTTGTAGTAGACGAGCTCTCCTTCGAGGAAGGTTACGTCCACCCCCAAGCCGGGAATGTTGTTCCAGCTGAGTTCCCAGTCGGGGTCGCCGACATAGTCGCCGTTGAACTCGCCGATCGCGGTGCCGCCGCTGGAGGTCTCGCGGAACAGGGTGCCCATGAAGTACAGGACCCCGTCATCACCGGGTGTGAGGGTCTCGTCCCCGACGTTCCGGTAGTGGAGTGTGATGTCCGGACCGCCCGTCTTCGGTGAGATGTCCAACAGGCCACCTGCCGGGCCGCTGGGGTCGAATTCCATCTTCATGTTCGAGACCTGGATGTAGTCGATGTAGTCTTCATGCCATCCAGGAATCAGGTTCGGATCAAGTTGGCCCAGCGCTGGGCTCGCGACCAGCCCGGCCACCAATGCAACAGCAAGCACACGGATCATATCCCGATCTCCTCTCCCTCAAGGCCCCTGTGAGACATGCGTCTTAGGCTCGAATTGAGTACCTTCGCCCCTCCACGGACGAAGAACACTACCTGGCAGGTCGGTCGGTGACAGGTGCGTGACCTCCCTCCCCGGGACGATTCCCCACGAACGCCCCGCAGAGCCTCCTCATGATCTATTTATGACAACGAGACGGCCCCAGAGTCCGAAGGGGAAGCCCTCGGGCCGTCTTTCTTAACGCAGCTTTCGTCGCAGCGAGATCAGGCCCAGACCGGCGAACAAGGCCAAGGATGCCGGCTCGGGCACGGCGTAGATGGTCACCGATCCGGCACCCGGCGTGTACAGATCCGTTCCGAACCCCGTAGGATTGGGCTGAATGAACATCTCGAAGGACATCCGGGCCTGCGGCGTGAACTGCGGTGCCAGCGAACCGCCCGTCACCGTGAGCCCGATCAGGCCGTTCAAGCCGCCACCGTCCGAGGGGAAAAGCTTACCCGGCGAGACGAACTCGATCTCTCCCACGAGGAAGTCATAGTCGTTGCCGGGTGACGGCAGGACGTCGCCGCTCAGCAGCACGGCATCGCCGTTGTCGAGATCAACCAACTCCCAGGCAACAGGGGTGGAACCCGAGGCGCCGAACTCCCCCGAGGCGCCCATGAAATCGCTCGTCTCCTCCAGCAGCGGGACCGTCCATCGCCAACCGAACGAATAGCCCGAGCTCGGGTAGTTCGGGTTGCTCGTGATGAGCGTGCCGGCGCCGGCGCCGCCATCGAAACCGACCAGCGCACCCTGGTCGCCGAGAGATGCGTCGAAGACGAGCTGCCCGCTTGCGAAGTTGAAGTTGATGGACTCGCCCGCGCTGAAAGGACCGTCATTTGGATCTAGCCCGTCAGCTAGTGCGGGGGTTGCTGTTACCAGGAGTGACACAACGGCAACACCAACGCCTCCTCCCATCCAGCCCCTCATGGCCTAGACCTCCTCTCCCCAGAGTTGCTCACTCACTTCCCCTTTGACAAATGAAATGTTACTCCAAAAGCCGAGCTGCTGTCAATGACAATCCGAAGAACTTTATCTATCGGGCAAATCTTTCTAAGGCAAGGTCTGATAAGAGGTTGACGAGTAGACCCTCAGTGAAGCTTCCCCTCGAGGCGTTAATGCTTCCCCCTGGCCGGCAGGCCGAAGTGCCCTCCGAAACGTGCAAAACCGAGCAAAATCGTTGTCAGCATCGCCGAAAGGGGCATGCCGGCTCCGCAAGGAGTGGGCTCGGGCCAGCCGGGGCCGGCGCCCGCGTTCACGCGGAGTTGCATCAAAGGATCGCCGACGACCACCGTGGCCCAACTCAGGCACGGCATGGCCGTATAGGCCGCTTCGACAAACGTCATGTCGCCGACGCCATCGCCGTCGGCGTCTCTGAAGTAGTTGTAGAAGAACAGGTCGTTGTCCACGACGCTGCCCGACAGAGGCTCGAAGACATAGCCCACCGCTCCCGATCCGCCGATGAAGAACCATTGCCAGATCGCGCCCTGCTGGGCCCAACCCGGGATGTCGGCATCAACGAAGAAGGTGATGGCGTTGAAGCTCTCGCTCGAATTAAAGATCGCCCCGTAGACCGGTCGGAATAGCGGTCCACCGTTCGGCCCGCCCGTCAAGAGGTACGTCGGCGGCACACCGCCGCCCTGATGGATGCCGTAGGTGCACAAAGCCCCGATGCCGTAGTTCGGATCCAGGTCCGCCGTCAGCACCCGGTCGGCCGGATCGTAGACCACCGGCCCGCCGATACGCCCGGCCGCCATCAGCTCCACCAACGGCTCATCCTCGCCCTGGTCCGGCAAATCCTCACACCCGACGAGCGACCGAAACGCGAATCGGAAGTCGTCGCGCGGCAGCCCACTGTTGTCGGTGTTCGGCGGCGTGGGGTAGTCGTCGCTGGTCAGGTACTCCTCTGGAGGATCGGACAGCTCGAACGTCCGCCCAGCGTTGAACCACATGTTGTTGTCGAGATTCGTGCCCGACCTCTTGTCGTCGATGATCACCCCCGTGCTGGCCGGGTCGTACCCATGGAAGTTGGGCGAGCACGGGTCCGACACCCGGGCCGACATCTCGATCATCCGACTGATGTACGCCTTCGGCATCATCCCCGCCCCGCGGGGACCGTCAAGCCGAGCGACCAGGTAGAGATCCTTGGCCGCGAACTGCCGTCCTCCGGTTGCCCGACGCAGATCGAAGTCCTGTCCTTCGTACACCCACATCTCGCTGAAGACCGGCATCTCGAAACGAAACGTCTGGCGGCGAGCCAGGATGTCGCGACCCGCGGCCGCCTCGGACATCGGGCTGACGTAGCCGTGATAGGGATTGACGATGCGCGCATCGGTCGGCGCGCGGTGGTTCGGGTCCAACGCGGGATCGAGCTGCCACAGCATGGCCAGTTCCGACTCGACCGAGGCCGCATCGATCTGCCCCGTTGTATCCATGACCGTCAGGACCGTGTTGGCGTTGCTGCCATGGGGATAGACCACATCCGGGTAGGTGGAGTCGGCAATGCGATAGGGCATGCCGGCCGTCGTGACGATTACCCAGATATGATCCACCAGGTCGTAGTCGAGCAGGTGCTGTCTGACCGGCTGGGCGATGAGGTTCTCGTAGTCCGTCCGCGTGATGACCTCGTCGGCGGGGCTCGTCATGGGGCCCAGTCCCGACAGGTATACCACCTGGTCGTCAGGTATGGCGGTGTAGCGATGGCGGTACGCGGTGGCTGCCTCGAGACTGGAGGTGTCCTCGACGTTCACGAGGATGAGCACGCGATCGGCATCAATGCCCGCCGGGCACAGCGAGCCCGCTACCGCAAGAATCAAGGCGGCGAGCACCGCCGGCCGGTTCAGTGGTGTTCCGCTGTTCCCCACCAGCACCCTCCACCCGTCCTTCGCGCCAGACGGACAGCGCGAACCAGCGACGTGACACGTGGTCCCCTCAGAGTCGCTGACTCGCCTATGCGATGGTACACCGCTACGAGCCGCTCACGTCGAGATATGCAAGCTGGAGCTGCCTGGACCCTACACGCGCCCGGTTCATCCCATCGGGTGACCGAGAGGCCCACGGCTCTGCATCGCGATAGGGGCGTGGTCTAGACAAGAAGCATCCCGCCCCCTCCACAGCCTTTCCCCATCGCTACAGCCCATGCCGAGAGGCGGTCGGCTCGTTACGTGAATACTAACTTAGGATCCGGGCTGTGTCCAATAATTGCGTGCAACATTTTCGTGAGCCTCTTGCGGGGGCGGGCGAAACCTTGACGGGCGCATGCCGGTCTTGAGATAGCGGCAAGGCAAGCGATTCCCGCCCAAACCCTAGCGAGCATCAGCGGGCGGTCGGGCATCCAAAGGATGCCGGCGGCCTCCGGGCCGGACGAGCCCCGCGGTTGACGGGTTGCCTCCGCCACGCTAGATACGCCGAACGGTCACGCCAACATCCGTGACCTCTTTTGGAAGGAGCCCCACATGCCCAATCCGCTATGCCATTTTGAGTTCATCAGCAACGATCCCGCCAAGAGCCAGGCCTTCTACGAGGCCGTCATGGGTTGGTCGTTCCAGCAGATGCCGAACCACCCCGACTACATCGGGATCGAGACCGGCTCGGGTCCGGGCGGCGGGCTCATGAAGACGCCGGAAGGCTGTCCCGGGCCCATGCTGGGCGTCTACTTCCAGGTGGATGACATCGACGCCACGCTGGCCAAGGCCACCGAGAACGGCGCCACCGTGGCCATGCCTAAGATGCCGATCGAGGGTGTGGGTCAGATCGCCGTCTTCACCGATCCCGAGGGCATCGGCATCGGGCTGTTCCAGGCGAACTAAGCATGGGGCGCTGGTCGAGTGGCGCGCACCCGGTCGCCGGCTCACCGACCGACCGGATGGCCCGACGAACCAGACGGCCCTTCAGTCCCGCCTTCATGCCGGCATGGCATGCGGTAGACGATTGCATTGCCTTGCTTGCCGACTGCCTCGATGACTTTCGTGTGTCGTAGGCAATAGGCGATCTTCTGCGCGAGCGATCTGCTGATGCGCATGCCGAGGGCGAGGTGTTCGGTCGTGAAGTCCGTCGGAAGGGTCGCCGGAAGCAGGCGCGCGAAATCCTCTTGCGTCGACAGGTCGTGGACCTCCAGAACCTGGACGAGCCGCCGGTCATGCACGGTCCAATCGCGCCGCCACCGCCGCCTTGACCGCGGGGCCGGTCGGCGCACCTCCTCCTCCTGGATCATCAGCACCTGGAGCGACAGGTTCTCATGCGCGACCATCGCAGGCAGGCTCACGAGCTCGCCGAACAGGTCCAGGAGTTGCCCGCGCTTGGGCGACTTGCGCCGTGACTGCTCACGCAGACCGTCGCGCGAGAGCTTGACGAGCCACTTCTCGCGCGAGATGGGATGGACGAGCCGCACGGGATGCCGCTCCAGCAGATCCGCCAGCTTGCGCTTCATGGCCGCGAAGCCGCGCGTCTGGATCTCGATCAGCAGGTCGCCGCGGACCAGGTCGATGTGGTAGCCGTCGACGGCGACCTCCTCGCGGTCGCCGGGTTGCGTGTACCAGCCCTTGAGGGCCGCGTGGAGCGATCGCTCGCCCATCGTGCCGATGCCGCCGGTGCCCCGCGGTCGGTCGTCAGCTTCGATTTCGGTTGGACATACTTGGCTTGCTGTCATGGGCACTCCGTTGCCCGGCGAAGTAGTCCGGCCACGAACTCGCTGCCTGCAACGTTGATCCGTGCTGTGGAAGAGACCTCCATACGGGAGGCCCACCTCCTCAGAGGTGGGGAACACGGAGTCGATCTCTCAGATTCGCGTGCACCTCACACGGGCGATGGGGCTTCCGCGATTCAAGCCACAGCTCAACAAGCCCCCGGCCAAACATCCTTTCAGACGTTTATGGCAATCGCACCTCGGGCTCATAGAGGTAGTATCGGCCCCATCGGTGCTTTTCCTTGGGCAACGCCGGCGGTCTGAGCTCGGTGATCACGCCGTACGTATCGGGTCGGCGCTTCCGCGGGAACGTGTCGCGGGCGTTCGAGCCCATCGCGCCCCAGTAGCGCATCCGCGGTCCGCCGAGCGTCACGCGGGCCTGAATGATGGCCTCCCGGCTCTTGCCGGCCGCGGCGACGACCGTGCCGCGATGATCGACGATCGCGCTGCACCCCCCCTGCCGCACCGGTCCAGCGCCAGGCATCGCGCAGGCCACCACGCAGTGATGGTCGGTCGCCCGCGTTCGCAGCCGCGCCTCGCCGACCTGCTCCTCCTCGTCGGGGAAGTTGTAGCCGACCGTCGGATGCAGGATCGCCTGGGCCCCATTGAGCGCCAGACAGCAGGCCGCCTCCGGGAAGTCGATGTCGTAGCAGATCAAAAAGCCCACCCTCCCGACGCGGGTGTCGAAGACCGGGTAGCGGTCGCCGGCGACGAAGTTCGTGACCTCGGTGCCGTCCTGGTCGTGCCAGCCGGGCAGATGCACCTTGCGATACACGCCGAGGGTCGAGCCGTCGGCATCGGTGAGCACGCCGTCGTTGCTCATCCGGCCCGCGTCGTCGACCTGATAGAGGCAAGTCGCGATGATCATCCCATGTTTCTTGGCGATGGGCCGGATCGCGTCGAAGTAGGCCTGGTTGCTCCATCGCAGCAGCTCGATGGTCTTATCGCGGTGCTTGCGGCTGAGCGTGCGGCTGGCCAGCAGCATCGCCTCGGGCAACAGGACCAGGTCGATACCGCGCTCGCCGGCCTCGTTCAGCAGCCCGCAGACGTAGTCGATGTAGCGCGTCTCGACGTGCTCGTAGAACGCACGATCGAAACCGTTCCCGTGCGCGTTCAGCCGCGCGCCATGGTTCGCGTAACGCTTTGGCTCGGCTTTGCACCAGTCGCCGAGTATCAGCCCGACGGGCCTGGCCTGGATCACGCCGAACATCGACTCGATGGCCTTCATGGATAGCCTCCGGCGGCTGGGACCGGTCTGGCCCTCTGCGGCATCGGCGGACGGATCATCGGCGCCTCCGGCTCCCAGGACTGTGCCGGCGACGGCCGCCGTCCCGCCCGCGAGGAAGCCGCGCCGCGTGATGCCGAAGTCCTCCGGGGCGTGGCCGGCCTCCGTGGATTCTGGGTCTTCGCATGGCTCAGCGATGTCGGTTCCGTCGGATAGCGCAAAGACGTCCACGGCCTCGAGCATCTCGACCGCACTGCCGAGCAGCCCCTCACACCGACGCAGCTCCTCGGGCGTCAGCCAGCGGTGTTCCGAGGCTTCGTCCGGGTTAACGCACACGGACTGCTCGGGTTCGACCATGCGGACATGCCAGAAGTGCAGGATGAGCGGCTCGTCGGGATCGCGCCACTCCCAGAGCTTCGCGACGGGCTCGACGTCGAGGCCGGCCTCCTCGCGGACCTCACGAACGACGGCCTCGGCGTGCGTCTCGCCGTCTTCGACCGCCCCGCCGGGGAAGCACCACCAGCCGGGCAGGGCTATCGTCTCGGCGCGACGCAGGCAGAGGAAGCGTCCGTCCCGACAGACGACCCCGACGGCGCCGTGGACCACGTTGTCATGGGATGTGCTCATGACAGGCAGTGTAGCAGCTACGATCGGGTCGTCACCAGAGGCTCGACGACTTGTGGCGCGCCGACCAGAGCCATAGCATGAACCTCGGAGCGCATGTGTTCCCTACTAGGAGTGGCACGGCATGGCTAACCACGAAGGACGACGCTTCAAACGACTCCTGGTCCTCGGCATGGACGGGCTCGACCCGAAGGTGCTCGAGGAGATGACCGACGCCGGCGAGCTGCCACACTTCAAACAGCTCCGCGAGACGGGCAGCTACGCGCGGATGGCCACGAGCAACCCGTCCGAGAGCCCGGTCGCCTGGGCCAGCATCGCCACCGGCGCCAACGCCGGCCAGCACGGCATCTTCGACTTCATCGTCCGCCGCCCGGGCACGTACCTGCCCGACCTGAGCCTCATGCAGCCCAACACGAAGAACGTCACCGGGGCGCGAGACAAGATGTACCTCCGCGCCCGCAAGGCCGACGGCTTCTGGACGACCACCTCGAAGGCCGGCATCCCGACGAGCGTCATCCGCTGGCCCGGTGCGTTCCCGCCCGAAGAGGTGAGGGGCCACATGTTTTGCGGGCTCGGCGTGCCGGACGCCACCGGTCGGCTCGGCAAGTACAGCTACTACACCACCGCACCCGACCCCGACGACGAGGCCAAGGACAAGATCACGCCCGTCCAGTGGGCCGGGGACACCGTGACGGCTGAGCTGCTCGGTCCGCCGGCCAAGGGCGGGGCCGCCGCCCTACCGCTCGAGATCACACGCATCGGGGCGGATCGCGTCCGAATCGCCCTCGGCAAGGCCGCCCCCTTCGAGCTGCCGCTCAAGACCTGGTCCGACTGGGTGCCCGTCGCATTCAAGCTCGGCTGGCTGCGCAAGACGACCGGCAACGTGAAGTTCTATCTCGAGCAGGCCGACCCGGAGCTCCGGCTCTTCGCCACGCCCGTGCAGGCCGATCCGGCCAGGCCGGCCTTCCCGATCACCCACCCCGACGAGTACGCCGCCGAGATGGCCAAGCTCTACGGGCCGTTCTACACCCAAGGCATGCCCGAGGACACCCACGCCGTCACCGACGGCCGCATCGGCGTCGACGCCTTTCTCGATCAGTGCGCCGAGGTCGCCGCCGAGCGCAAGCGGATGTTTGACCACGAGCTCGCCAACTTCACCGACGGTGTGCTCGCGTTCGTGTTCGATCACTCCGACCGCATCCAGCACCTGTTCTGGTCGACGCGCGACAAAGACCATCCCGGCTACGACGCCGATTTCGACGCCCGCTATGGACACGTCCTGGGCGACATGTACCGCGAGATGGACGGCCTGCTAGGCCGGGCCCTGGACGCCCTCGGCCCCGAGGACGGCCTGATGGTCATGAGCGACCACGGCTTCGGCTCGTTCCGACGGTCGGTGCAGGTCAACACGTGGCTCGTGCAGAACGGCTATATGGCCCTCAAGGACGGCAAGGCCGCGTCGGACACGCTCTTCCGCGACGTCGACTGGTCGAGGACCAAGGCCTTCGCCCTCGGGTTCGGCAGCCTCTACATCAACGTCAAGGGCCGCGAACAGCACGGCACCGTGGCCAGGGGCGCCGACTACGACGCGGTCGCCACTGAGCTGATCGAGCAGCTTCAGGCGCTCACAGACCCGCTCACGGGTAAGCCCGCCATCCACGCGGTCTATCGCGCCGGCGACACCTATCGCGGCCCGCAGTCCGAGCACGGGCCGGACCTGATCATCGGCTTCGCCGAGGGCTACCGCGCGAGCTGGCAGATGGCCATCGGCGGGGCGCCCGAGGGCGACATCTTCGCCGACAACACCAAGCAGTGGTGCGGCGATCACCTGGTCGATCCGTCGTTCGTGCCGGCGATCTTCCTGGCCAACTTCGCGATCAACCGCGCCGAGATGTGCGTCGAAGACGTCGCGCCGACCGCGCTCGTGGCGATGGGCCTCGAGCCTCCCGAGACGATGACCGGCCGCTCGCTCCTGTAGCCGATGGCCCTGGCGAACGGATTCACGCCGCGCGAATGCTGCGCCACCCGCGGATCCAGCACCATCTCACCTTGGCATGGGGTTTGAAGCGCTTACGACCAGACAGGGTTGCGGCGCGGGAGGCCTACTTCTCGTCGTCGTCCTCGAAGTCGGCGAACGGGTCGTCGTCATCGTCGCTGGAAGCAAGGGCCTCGAGGGCGTCGCTGAGGTCCTCGTCCCCGTCGGACTTCTCTTCCTCGAGATCGAAATCGAAGTCGTCGCCCTCGTCCACGGGCTGGGCCTTGCTGGTCTCGTCCTCGTCTTCGTCGTCGTCGGTGAGCAAGGCGCCGACCATATCCTCGGCGTCCGGCTCTTCGCCTTTGGCCTGGGTCTCGGCCGGGATCTGGACGGGTTGGGGCTCGGCGGGCTCGCCGTCGATCTGGACGATGAACGCGGCCGGGCCGACGATGATCTGATCCCCCGCCTTCAGCTCGGTCTCGCCGACGCGCTTGCCGTTGACGTAGGTGCCGTTGCTGCTGTTCAGATCGCGCAGGACGAGCTTATCGTCTTCGAAGACCAATTCGCAGTGCTCGCGACTGACCTGCTGGACCGGAAGGCGGTAGTCACACGTTTCGGAACGACCGAACAGCGTCCTTCCGGTCTTGAGAGGAAAGTCCTTCCGCTGACCGTCGCTCTTGAAGTAGACGAGTACGATGTCCATCGCCGTACGGCCTCCCTAGCCCCGTGGTGCTTCTACGGCACGGACAGACGTGCCGCGCACCTAGACCTTATCCGCTGGGCCGCGGTCGATCAAGGACCGTTCGGCCGGCCCGCTGTTGCCTCATCAACGCACCGGGACGGCGGCCGATGGCGGCGGTTCCACCGCTTCCCGTGCGGCTGGCCAGCCGTCTACGCCGTCGCGCGCGTCGCCATCGGCGAGACGCGGCTGACGGCACGCAGCACGAGCGCCGCGCCGTAAACACCCACGCCCACGGCCACGATGCCTCGCACATACAGCATCGCCTGCCCCACCGACGACGGCTCCGCGCCGGCGTCCGGGGCGGTCAGCGTGATGACCATCGCCGTGAGGGCCCAGGTGACGATCACCGCCGCGACCCAGCCGAACGACGCGGTCCACACCTCTTGCGGCACCGACCGCTGGCTTCGCCACCCGCGCAGCTCGCCGTGGATGAGCGAGACGACCAGGATCGTCGCCCCCGCGACCACGGCCAGGCCCTCCCACTCGAGCGCCAGGCCCAGCATCGTGACCGACAGGATCGACCCGCTGAGCACGAAGTAGAACACCCGCAGCGCGCTCGGGCTGACCAACAGCGCCCCGGCGATGCCGATCGACGAATATGTCCCGACCATCACGCCCACGATCAACGCGTAGTTGAAGCCGTGGATACCCGGCCCGCCGAAGATGTACATGATCGTCACGACGAACAAGGTGGTCAAACTGGTCAGCAACGTGCGGCTCAGCGTCTGGTTGATGCTTTCGGTGACCATCCGATCGTCCACAGTCGCCAGCTTGCCGCGGTTCTCGCGGATGCGGTCGAAGACCACGATCGTATCGTTCAGGGAGTAGCCGATGATCGTCAGGAACGCCGCGATCATCGACAGGTCGATCCGGAAGTCCGTGATGCCGAAGAGCCAACCGATGGGCGTGTCGTGGATGAAGTGACACAACGCCACCAGCCCCACGCAGATGGACACGTCGTGGACCAACGCCGCGATCGCGCAAAGGCCGAACGTCATCGACCCGAACCGCAGCCAGATGTAGCCGACGATCACGGCCAGGGCCAGCACGATCGCTGCCAGGGCCCGGGCCTTACTCTGCTGGGCCACCGACGGGCTGAACCGCGTGACCTTCTGGAGCGACTTGCCCGTCTCCAGCGCCGCCTTGGTGAGTTTCAGCTCGGGCTCGGCCAGGTTCTGCTGCCAGTCCTTGGCCGACTCGTCATACAAGAAGTGCTCGTCGGAGACCACCACGGCGGCGGTCTGGCACTTGCCGTCCGGGGTTTGCTTCAGCGGAATGACCTCGAAGGGTCGCCATGCGTAGGCCTCGAAGTCTGGCTGCAAGCGCATCTGCTGCAGTCGCTGCTGGATGGCGTCGGCATCGATCGCCGGCTCCAGGTCCTTGACGACGAACGCGACGCCGCCGCTGTAGGCGCTGACGTCCCGGCCGGCCGCGGCGCCGACGATCGGGTCGTTGTTCAGCACCGCGCCCAGCGTCTGCTTCTCGACGGGATAGAGCCCCTGAGCGGCGGGCTCGCCCTGCTCTGCCTTGGGCGACGTATGAACCTGGAGCGAGACCGCGGGCTGGATCACCAGCTCCGAGCCGATCGACGCGACGATCGCCTCGCGGACGACGCGGGCGTCGGTCTCGGTCGTCGTGATCTCGAACGTGGCCGGCGGCTCCTCCCCGGTGGCCGTCTCGAGCTCGACGATCTGCACGCCGGCGTGACGAAGGCGATCGTAGGCCTGTCGGGCGTAGCGGGCGGCTTGCTCGAGCACCTGCTTCATCCCCTCGGTGTCGATGAACCCGCCCTCGTCGTCCGGTCGCGTCACGACGGTGTACGTCTGGCCCGACGGAGCCGCGACGCCCTCCTGACGTTCGAGGCGATCCTCGTAGACGGCCAGGATGAAGCTCTGGATCTGCCGCGCGTTTAGATCCGGCGCGGTGACGTCGAACGTCCCCGGGGTCTCGGCGGCCTTGACCTCGGCGGCGTCGAGGGACTTGGCCACCGTCAATAGCCAACCCGCTGCGTTGTCGGGATCGGCCCCGACGACCGCCTGACGGATGGCCTCATCGACGCCGGCCTCGGACTCGAGCAGGGCCGATTCCGGCTTGACCTCGATCTGCGCGGCCGTGCCGCCCAGGAACTCGATGCTGTAGAGATCGTCGCTGTGGTAGCGGTCCTGATAGATGAAGAAGAAGAGACACGAGAACACCAGCACGGCCGAGATGGGCCAGAAGACCGCCCGCTTGCCCATCCAGTCGATCGACGGCTTGCGGATGAGCTGAAGCATGGGCAGCGTCTTCGGGGCCGATCCGCCGGGGCCCCGCAGGGCGAACCGCGCGCCCCACATCAGGGCGTACACGATGGCGCCGGCCACGCCGCAGATGGCGAAGAACTCACCCAACCCCGCGGCGACGGAATCGGGGGCGCTGAGGACCAACGCCAGACCATACAAGGCACCCCCGACGGCCAGGAGGACGCCCAACCCCAGGGCCGGGCGATAGAGCGACTCGGCTGAGACGCGATCGGCCAGCATCAGGTTGAAGAACTGTCGCGTGACGAACAGGGCCGTGAACAGACTCGTGACGATACCGAAGCCCAAGGTGTACGCGAAGCCCTTGACCTCCTCACTGCCGACATAGCCCAGGATCGCACAGGTGATCAGCGTCGTGATGTTGGCGTCGAGAATGGTGGACAGGGCTTTCTCGTAGCCGGCCTTGACGGCCGCCCGCAGCGTCGAACCACGCTTCTGCTCCTCGCGGATCCGCTCGAAGATCAGCACATTGGCGTCCACGGCCATGCCCACGGTCAGGATGAGCCCCGCAATGCCCGGCAACGTAAACGTTGCTTGCAGCATCGCCATGATGCCCAGCACGAGGATCAGGTTCATGAGCACCGCCACGTCGGCCAGAAAACCGGCGTGCAGGTAGTAGATCAGCATGAAAATCGCCACACAGATCAGGCCGATGACGGCCGCCTTCATGCCTCGCGTGCGGTTAGTCAGGCCGAGGCTCGGTCCGATCGACTTCTCCATGATGGGCGTCGGCTTGAGCCGTGCCGGCAGCGAGCCCGCCTCGAGCGTGTTGACCAGGTACATCACGTCGTCGACCGTGAAGTCACCCGTGATCTGGCCGCGGCTGCGGATCGTGGATTGAAGCGTCGGCGCCGAGTAGACCACATCGTCCAGCAGGATCGCCAGCGGATCGCCCTTGTGGGCACGCGAGACCTGCTCCATCAGCGCGCCGCCGCGCTCGTCCAGGGTGAACAGCACGCACGGCTGGTTGGTCTGCGGATCGCGCGACGCCCTGGCGGCCTCGAGCGACCAGCGGGGCCGGCCCTTCTCGCCGCGCGACGCCACCATGACGTCGCCCGGCTGCCTCGAGGCGAGCACGTAGTACTTGTTCGCGTAGCGCTCGACGATGAAGTGCAGGGTGGCCTTGACCTTGTCGAAGGCCTCGTCGAAGTCCTCGGCCTCTTCCATCCGCAGGAAGCTCGGCGGGTTCTTGATCTCGAACCAGGCGTACTGGTCCTCCTCGCGGGCACGCGGGCCGCGCTTCTCGAGGTTGCGGATGTACTCGTCGTACAGCGTCGGCCGCTGGGGATCGCGGACCGGCAGAATCCGGAACTCCAAGACGCCCGCCCCCATGAGCAGACGCTTCAGGTCCGCCGGGTCGTCGAGGGCCCCCCGCTGATCCGCCCACGGGTCGTATGCGGCCACCAGATCCTCAATCAGCGGCTTCAGCGAGGGATGCTCGTCGTAGATCTTGGCCAGCTCCTCCTGCCGCTCCTCGCCCTGGCCCAGGGCCAGGATGTCCTCCACCCGCTCGACGTTGATGTTCGTCTTGAGCAGCTCGTCTTCTTTCTCGAGGTAGGCCTCGTACGCCTCCTCCGAGGCGTCCGTGTCGGGCATCTTGGCCTGCTTGTTCTGCCAGGCGTCGTAGGCCTCGGCGAGGGGGGCGAGCAGCGGCTTGCGGCTCTCCACGCCGTGGACGAGGCCTTGGAGCGCATCCTGACGGGCCGGGCCCTTCCTGTTCAGGGCCTGCCGGATCTCGTTCCGGCTCAACTCGGTCTCGGCGACCTTGTTGCGGACCTCCTTGTATCCCTCGCGGGCCCGAACCACCTTCTCCGGCGGCTTGGGGATCTGGATCTCAAGCCGGTTCGTGCCCATGGGACGCCAGATCAGGTTCCGCTGGCCCTGCGGGTCGACCCGCTCCTTGAGGATCTGCATGACGCGCTCGGCCAGGTCGCGCTTGCGTTCCGGGGCGATGCCGGTGTCGTCGATCTCGTAAAGCAGGCTGTGCCCGCCTTGCAGGTCGATGCCGCCCTTGAGGCGCTGGTCCGGCGGGTAGAGCTGTGACGCCGCAAGCCCGAGCAGCACCGCAATGAGAAGGACCTTCCACCAGAAGCCGCTGTCGATCATGATCTAGCTCCAAGGCCAAGGCGTTCGCCTCGGCTCGACTCGTCTGAAGAGGGTTGCGATAGTGATGTCGTCTTGAAGGACGCGTTGAGCGGGACGCACCCGCATCGAACCAGGATGCTCGGATCTAGCCCAACCACGGCGGGCCGTGGGGCGACCGATCACTGAGGCGAACACGCGTGGAGACCAAGCAGGACAGGGCGGGAGATGGTCTCACGTCGGAGGCGACGAGCGGCCGGGGACCTTGCTCCGGATCCCGATGGTAGACCGGCTCATCGTCGGCGCCGGCCAGGCCCTGGTCGCGTTGCCCCTGCTCGCCGGCCCGCAGACAGACCCGGTCGAGCATGTCCGGCGCGAACCAAGCCAGGATCTGCTTGGAGTCGGACGACTCGTCGGAGCCGTCCTCCTGGTCGGTCGTCGCGCGATCCTGCTGGGCCTGGAGCTGGCGCATCAGCTCGGCCTGGCGGCGCGCCAGGTCCGTCAGGTGGTAGCTGGCCGCCACGAACGCCAGGCCCGCCAGGGCGGTGCGACCGAGATGGTGGGACACCCTGTCCATCATGGCGTTCCATTATAGCCTCGGCCGCGCGGAATCCAATCCCCGACTTGCCCCGAGCTCCTCGCACCCTCGAACCCGCGCTTCGTCCGCCGGAGCGGGTTTCCGTCCGATTGCATCGGCTGGTATCGTGTCGCGATACGGACGGGACGGACCTTGCAGACCTGATTCTGCCATAGGAGTGACGCTAACGTGATCGGTTCGACAGATCTCATATTTCGCGGCAGAGGTGCCTCGGCCCCGAGGGGCACGGTGGTCATGCTCACAACAGTAGCCCTACTGGCCCTGGGCCGCGTCGACGCGGCCGAGGTCCGAATCGTCTCCTTCGACGTCAAGCCAACGAGCGTTGCCGTCGGTGAGCCCTTCGAGATCGCGGCCCGCGTGCGGGCGCGGGACGTCAAGACCGTCAGTTGCGTCTTCCGCACCACGACGCCCATCGACAAGGACAAGGCCCCGCCCTGCCTGAGCCACTACAACGCACGCAGACAACTCGCCTACCTGCCCGGCGACGTCGACGTGCACCTGACCGACAACGGCGCCCGTGACCGGAACCCCGACAAGCTCGGGTTCCGCTTCCGCATCGACACGACAGGGTGGCGCGACGGTGCGTACGAGCTGTCTTTCTTCGCACACAATCGACCCGGGCCCGGAAGGCACACGCCCGATGAGCGCCTCCTGTTCGCCGAGGTCGCTAGCGGCCGCGTCAAGATCCACGACCTCGGCGAGGCCCCGCCGACGCGGCTGGACGTCTGCAAGCTCGAGCCCCCGACCGTATCAGCCGGGCAAGGTGCCGCGCTCATCGTGGACACGACGACCCGGGCGGTCCGCGGCATCTCCGTCCGCACACCCTACCGCGCGCGCCGCAAGGACGTCCCGCCCGGCTTCGCCTTCGACGGCAAGGACCGCTTCGGATACCTGGCCGACCCGGGCAAGCAGAGCCTCGCCGACAACGGCCCGCTCGATGCCGACCCGGCGCGCGGCCGGATCCAGGTCCGCCTGGACACGGCCGGGTGGCGTCCCGGCCTGTATCACCTCGAGGTCAGGCCCGTCGGCAGCGCCGCAGGCAGGCACGACACCCGCAATCTCGCCCTCAAGGTGCGATCGCCTTACGACCATCTCGCGGTCAGCGTCTCGTCACCGTGGTTGATGGGCCCCGGCACACACGCCGAGCGGCTTGCACGTTTCAAGGACGGCACGCTCGTCCACGGCAGCGGGTTCAGCACCGACGACGGCCAGACCTGGCGGAAGCGGCCGACCGGCACGATCGGCGTCGGACCGATCCAACTCCGCTCCGGACAGATCCTCAGCATGGGCTACCGAACCAGGCCCATCGAGGGCCGCGACGGCTGGTACCAGGGCCAGCGGTATGCGTCCGGCGACAACGGACGAACCGTGACCGAATCCAAGGCCCTCTTCCACGTGCCGCAGGCCAAACCCGCCCACGGACATGCCTATCATCCCGGTCCGCTCTACATGCGGTCGATGGTCGAGCGACCGGACGGCAGCCTGGTCGCGCTGATGGCCGGGTGGTTCAAGGGCGACGACGAGCCGTGTCCGCACAACGTCCGTCGGCCCTACTCGCGGACGTACACGTGCGAGTCCACCGATGGCGGCAAGACGTGGAGCTACCTCACGACCATCGGGTACGACTATCTAGGCAGCGAGGGCTACAACGAGGGCGTCATGGCCGCCCTGCCCGACGGCCGACTCATCGCCATGCTGCGCACGGGCAGCATGAAGGACCCGCGCTGCCAGGACAACCCGATCATGCAGACGTATAGCTGCGACGGCGGCAGGACCTGGTCGGAGCCGGTCCGCTCGTCGGCGACCGGTGCGTTTCCCGACCTCGTCGTGCTGAGCGACGGCACGCTGGCGGCCAGCTACGGTCGGCCCGGCGCGTGCATCCTGTTCAGCGCCGATCTCGGCAAGACCTGGACGGATCACACCGTGGTCGACACCACGCCCTACTCGGGCTACACCTCGGTGTGCGAGCTGGCGCCCGGCAAGATCCTGATGGCCTTCGGCACCAAAGACTATCGCGAGCCGGAGACGGGCAAGCGCTCCAACGGCATCCGCCTGGCAACGGTGACATACAAGCGGCGAGGCACACCGAAGCCGCGCCCCGCCGACCATAAGCAGCGCGTCATGCAACGACTGGACGGGGCCGGTGCGACGCTCGAGCCGCTGCAGGAAGGCTTCGTGGCCGTGACCGCGCCGTCCCGGGCGCTCGGGCGAGACGAGCAGTTCGTGATGCGCCTGCCCGACGACTACCGCGACGACCGGGCGCATCCGTATCCGTTGATCGTGCTCCTGCACGGGGCCGGGCGGTCGTGTCGCACCCTCGTTGAGGACGATCGGACGCGGGCGATGCTCGCCGGATCGCCGGCCGTGGTTGTGATGCCGAACGGCCGCGGATCATGGTGGGTGAACAGCCCGGTCGATCCGACCAGCCGCTACGACGCCTACCTCGTCGAGCTGATTCGTACCGTGGAGCGGCACGTCCACGTGACGGAGGAGCCGGTTCACCGGGCCATCGGCGGGTGGAGCATGGGCGGGTTCGGCTCGGCGAACGTCCTGGCCAGGCACCCGAAGCTCTTCGGCTCGTGGGCGGGCATCGTCGGGCTGCTCGATTTCCCGAACCCCGACTACCCGCGCGAGCACAACCACACCGTGCCCGATGTGTTGGGCAAGGACCAAGGCGTGTGGCAGCGGTACAATCCTTGCCGTCGCGCGGAGGCGTTTAAGGGCAAGCGGATCTTGTTGATCACGGCCGGCTCGGCGTTCGACCGCCAGATGAACCAGGCCTTCGCGGCCCGCCTGAAGGAGCTGGGCATCGAGCACACGCTGAAGGTCCTCGACGGCGGGCACACGTTTGACGTGGTTGCCCGGGCCCTGCCCGAGGTGCTGGCGTTCTTCCACGAGTCCTTCGAGGACGCGGCCTGTCCTGCCGGTGAGAAGACGCACAGGTGAACGCGAAAGTGGGGTTCCGCTGGCGACGTGATGCTGCGCGCTTACTGTGGGCTGGATGCTGCCCTTCCCACATGACGGCGTGTCTGAGCTTTCTGAGCCGTCAGTCCTCGATGTCGATGAGGCTTCCAGTCAGAGCCGGCCTGTCCTCAGGCCGGTCTGGACGCTTCTCGGTGGAAGCACCGTTCGGTCCGACAAGTGGCCTGCCTCGGCCCGTTTGTGTGACGCAGGCGCAAGAGTGTGCGTGGTACAGGGTGCTAGTGTCGCGTTTCACAAATCGTGCGACTATGGACAGGGCGGCACACGCCACGGCTGCTGCTCGAGCCGCGGCATTCATGCCGCGCGGCCGCGCCGGATGAATCCGGCGGCTCGGACAGGTCGTCGCGATACGTCTGAAATGCAGCACTAGCACACGACCGCACTTGTTTCTGTGGGTCCCGATCAGGACGGCAAGCCCCTTATCAGAGCAGCGACCGTCAGGGAGCTGTGTTGTTGGAGCGCTTGAACAACAACGCTCCTTCACAGTCGCGTCTCCGACGGCAACCCACAAGCCGGGTAATAGACAGACTCATTTGTTTTGAACCACTAGGAGAACCATCACATGATGACACGAGCCTTGCCCATTCTGGTCGGGTTGCCGGCAGCGCTGATGTGCGGTTCGGTTAGCATGGCCGCGGTGAACGATTCGTCCCTTGTGATGGTCTGCGACGCGAACAACGACCTGTTCCGCACCATGACCGATTCGGGCATGCAGCCCGTCCGGTGTGACACGCCCGCGGACGCGGTCCGGCGAGCGGACGAGGGTGCGGCCCTGCTCATCCTGGCCGACGGCTATCCGCAGCGGACGACCGCCATGCCGGGCGCGGTGCTCGATGCGGCGCGGGCGAAACGGCTGCGGCTCTATGTCGAGTACCCCACCGCCCTGCCGGGTCTGGCATTCGGCAAACCGCGGGACACGCTCTGGGAGCGTGCCGTCGTCAGCTCCGACGCCTTCGGGGCCGACCTGGCCCGCCTGCGGATCCTGGCCATCCATGACTGCCACTACCTGCCGGTCAAGGCGGCGGATGCACACATCGTCGTCGCCCGGGTGGCCGGTTTCGACCGGGCCGTCTACGGCCTGCCGGAGAAGGTTCATCCGATCCTCTTCGAGTATGGCGACGGCCGTGTGCTCGTCGCGACGACCAAGCTCAGCCAGTTCGTCACCGCCCGCTACGCGCCGGCCGAGGCCTGGCAGACCATCTGGCAGACGATCCTCGGTCGCCTCTGTCCCGGCAGGAAGCTCCCGGCGCTCCGCTGGACGCCGACGGTACGGCCCAGCTTCGGCCCCGACGAACGCTTGCCGGTCGACGTCGAGCGGCAGGCGCTGGCCCGGGGAGTGGCCTGGTTCAAGAACGCGCGGCTGCTCGTGCATCCGACGTGGTCCGATCGCGTCGAAGCCCGGCGGAAGGCCTACCGCGACGGTGTGGCGCCGATGCCGCCAAAGGACTGGCCCATCGGCGACGGCCGCGCGGGCGTGCTCGAGGGGTTCAGCTCACAGATCCACCACGACGGCACGCAACCGATGCGGTGGTACCTCCGTAACGACTGCACCGGTGAGGTGGCCATGGGGTTTGCCTTCGGCGGCAGGGTCGTCGGCAACGACGCCTACCACCGCGATGCCGCGAACCTCAACGACTTCATCTACACGCACTCAGTCTTCGCCAGGGGCCCGCGGGGCAATCCGTCCAGCCCCTCGTACGGCCTGCTGAGCTGGTCGGCGAACCCGCCTGCCGACGGGATCTACTACGGCGACGACAACGCGCGTTCGGTGCTCGGCACCATGGCCTGCGCCGCCCTGCTCGATTCGACCAAGTGGGACGAAGGCCTCCTGCGGTGCATCCTCGCGAACTTCCGAACCTGTGGCGTGTACGGCTTCCGGGGCGGACGACTCGACGAGAAGGGCCTCCAGGCCAACGGCTGGAAGCGATTCTTCCATCGGAACGTCGTCAACTACGCCCCGCACTACGAGTCCTATCTCTGGGCCTGCTACCTGTGGGCCTACCAACACACCGGCTACAAGCCACTGCTCGAACGGGCCAAGACCGCCATCCGCATGACCATGGCCGCCTATCCGGATCAGTGGCGGTGGACCAACGGCATCCAGCAAGAGCGGGCCCGGATGCTCCTGTGCCTGTCCTGGCTCGTCCGCGTCGAGGACACGCCGGAGCATCGCGCGTGGCTCGACAAGATCGTCCGCGAGCTGCTGAGGCACCAGGCCGACTGCGGGGCGATTCGCGAGCAGCTCGGCGGACCGGGCAAGGGCTCGTACGGCCCGCCGCGATCCAACGAGGACTACGGCAAGCACGAGGCCACGCTCATGCAGGCCAATGGCGACCCGCTCTGCGACCTGCTCTACACGACGAACTTCGCGTTCATCGGCCTGCACGAGGCCGCTGGCGCTACCGGTCGTGCGGACTACAAGGAGGCGGTCGATAAGCTGGCGCGGTTCCTCTGTCGTATCCAGGTGCGCTCCGAGGCGCACCCCGAGCTGGACGGGGCCTGGTACCGGGCGTTCGACTTCGAGCGATGGGAGTACTGGGCCAGCAACGCCGACGCCGGCTGGGGCGCCTGGTCGGTCGAGACGGGCTGGACGCAGGGCTGGATCACGGCCGTCCTCGCCATGCGACAGATGGATACGTCGCTCTGGCAGGTTACGGCCGATACGAAGATCGGCAAGCTGATGCCCATGCTCCGCAAGCAGATGATCCCCGACGACGCCCTGCCCAAGCAGGCCAAGCCCGTCGAGCACGACGGTCGCGGTCACAAGGTCACGCTCACAACGCCGCCGGCGGCCAATTACCCCGGAGGCGGCGCGGCCGGGCTGACCGACGGACGTCGCGGCAAGCCGGATCACACCGACCCCGCCTGGCTTGGGTTCGAAGGGCCCGACCTGGTCGCGACCATCGATCTCGGTAAGTCCTCGACGGTGCGCTCGGTCCGGGCGGGCTTCCTCCAGTCCACGCCAGTCGGCATCTACATGCCGCGGAAGATGACGGTGTCAGTTTCGAGCGACGGCCGGAGCTTTCAGGAGGTCGCCGCCGTAGCCAACCCCCTCTCGGATATGACGGAAGGGCCGGTCGTCAAGGACCTCGCGGTCGATCTCCACGGCCTGACGGCTCGCTACCTCCGCGTGTATGCCAGAAGCATCGGTACGATCCCCAAGCCGCATCGCGCCGCCGGTCGCAAGGCATGGCTCTTCGTCGACGAGATCGTGATCGATCTGGAGTGAGTCGGCGAGTGCGGCGTCAAGCCGCCGCGATCCATCAGTAGTGCCGACACAGGAGGAGCATCGTCAACACTAGAGTCCCTCGTGCGGCGGGTCGACGGGGTACTCATCCCCGTGCGGGGCGTCAACGGGGATGTCGTCGGGCGGCGGCTCGACCTGCCCTCCATCCACCTCACACACCGCAGCCTGGTCTCGCTCGGCCTGCTGACGCTCCTTCTCGAACGTCGCACGACGCCGCAGGATATGGTGATAATGCTGCGCGAACCGGTGGGCCTCGTCACGGACCTGCTGAAGGAGCCGCAGCGCCTCGTTGTTTCGCGGCAGGCGGACCGGCTCGGAACGGGCCTGAATGAAGATCTCCTCTTCCCGCTTGGCCAGCGAGATGACCATGGGGGGGGTCATGGCCATCTCCTGGAACGCCGCGAGCGCCGCATGGAGCTGGCCCAACCCGCCGTCGATCAGGATTACGTCGGGGAACAGCTCCTCGCCCTCCGACGCACGTCGATAGCGACGCAGCACGACCTCGCGGATCATCGCGTAGTCGTCCTGGCCCTCCACGGACTTGATGCGATACCGCCGGTACCCGGCCTTGAACGGCATGCCGTCGATGAAGCATACCAGCGAGCCGCACGACTCGCCGCCCTGGAGGTTCGCGATGTCGATCCCCTCGACGATCCGCGGCTGCGTGTCGAGGGCGAGCAGATCGCGCAGCCGCTCCAGGCCCTTCTTCGGATCGACGAAGAACACCTCCGGCTGGATGTGCTCGTTCGGATCGCCCGACAGCGCCAGTGATTCGATGGCCTTGATGCGATCGCGCAACACGGCCGCGTCCTCGTAGCGGAGCTCGGCGGCCGCCTGCTCCATCTCCTTGGTCATCTGCCGCAGCACGACCGACCGTTTGCTGCCCAGGAACTTCTTCAGCCGGTCGATGTCCTTGCGGTAAGCCTCCTTGCTGATGCGATCGGCGCACGGCGCCGTGCATCGCTTGATCGAATGGAGCAGGCAGGGTCGGAAGAAGCGCCGCTTGCGATCATGGGCATCGATCTGGAGCGAACACGTGCGAAAGCGAAACACCCGCTGAAGCGCGTTGACCGCGTCGCGCACGCCGATCGCCGAGACGAACGGACCGTACAGCTTGGTGCCCTTCGGGCTGGGGCTACGCGTGATGTAGACCCCAGGAAAGTCGTCACGCGTCGTGATCTCGATGTACGGGAAGCTCTTGCCGTCCCGCAGCCGCTCGTTGAAAGGCGGTTGGATGTCCTTGATCAGACGGTTCTCGTGCAGCAGCGCGTCGACCTCGGTGTCGCAGTCGAGGAAGTCGATGTCGACGACCAGGCCCACCATGCGGTCGATCTCGGGACCCCGTGTCATCAAAAGGTTGGCCGAGTCCTGGAAGTAGCTGCTGACGCGCGACCGCAGGTCCTTGGCCTTGCCGATGTACAGCACGCGTCCGCGATCGTCCTTCATCAAGTACACCCCGGGTGTCTTGGGAAACTGGCGGATCTTCTCGCGGATCTTCTGGATGCGTTCGTCGTCTCTGGTGGACTGCAAAGGTTTCACCATCGGTAGCGATTCGCCACAGATACTGTATCATAACGCATGGC
This sequence comes from uncultured Planctomycetales bacterium, assembly GCA_964622545.1. GTDB lineage: Bacteria > Planctomycetota > Phycisphaerae > UBA1845 > JAFGLZ01 > JAFGLZ01. The sequence goes on from CAZUQM010000008.1 coordinate 131,390, forward strand.
CGCTTCTGAGCCATGGACCGGCGCGTCTTCGATAAGGAGGTCGACATGTCCCAGCGCCTTCTCGACAGCCTGTATCCCAAGCCATCCGAGGTGAGCATCTCCGGCGGGACCCTCCGCCCCCCCGAGGAGGCCTTGTCGCTCTATCTGGCCCCGAAGGCCCCGACGTGGGTCCGCGCCGCGGCCAAGATGGTCGCCAAGGAGCTCGGTCGCTCCGTGGGCAAGCGCCTCAAGGTTGCTACGAGCCGCCGGCTCGGTCCGTTCACGCTCCTGATCGCGACCGAGGCCGAATCCGTCCCGAAGCTGGCCGGACCCCGCTCCCTGGCCACGGGCACGGCCGACCAGGCCTACGCCTTTGAGGTGGAGAAAAATCGCATCCTGATGCGGGCCGGCGGCTGGGCTGGTCTGGGTCACGGCCTGATGACGCTGCTCCGGTGCTGCGAGGCGGGCCTGAAGCGCATGACGGTCTCCGACGCGCCGCGCTTCAGCGTCCGCGCGATGCTGCTGCACGTGAGCTACAACATGTGGCGGCACACGCCCGCCAAGGAGGTCATCTACGGCTACAGCGACAAGCTCCGATTCGACAAGCCGGTCTTCGACGAGGCCGTCGCCCTGATGGCCCGGCTCAAGATGAACATGGTCCTGCTCGATATGGGCGACGCCGTGCGATACCACTCCCATCCCGAGATCGCCGTCAAGGGCGCCCTCACCCCCGCCCAGGTCAAGCGGCTCGTGGGCCAGTGTCGCGACCTCGGCCTCGAGCCCATCCCCAAGCTGAACTTCGCCACGACGCACGACGCCTGGCTCAAGGACTACGGCGAGGTCGTCGGCACCGGGCCGTACTGGCAGGTCTGCGAGGACCTGATCGCCGAGTTGATCGACCTCTTCGACGGTCCCCGGCTGTTCCACATCGGCATGGACGAAGAGACGCTCGAGCACTGCCGCGGCCTCAAGATGGATCGCATCATCCTGCGGGAGGGCAAGGCGTGGCTCGACGCCGTCAAGCGGCTCGACCGGATCGTCCGCGAGCGCGGCGCGCGGACCTGGATGTGGGGCGACCCGCTCTGGCCCGACCGCGAGGGGGATACGCCTGAGATCCCCAAACGGATCCTGGTGAGCGACTGGAACTACGGGCCCCGGAAATCGTTCCCGACCGCGCTTGAGATCGAGAAGCTCGGCTACGACAACGTCCCGACCGGCGCGAACTGGACCGAGGACACCAACGCCCAGAACTGGGCGCGTTTCGCCGACAAGAAGCTGAACCCCGACAAGACCCCCGGGCTCATGATGACCGTCTGGAACCCCACCGTCCGCAAGTGCCGCAAGAACATTCTGAACGCGATCTCACACGCCGCCGGGGCGTTCTGGAACCCGAAGGCCGAGTCGCGCTCCGAATGGGACCACGACTTCTACGGCGGCCGACCGGCCTGGACGCGCTACGACAGGCCGAAGTAGCGGCCGCGTCGCCTCGTGCCACTGCGGCGTCCGCAGTGCCTTGCCGAGCGGAGACAACGTGTGGGCGCTCCGCACTCGCCGAGCGGCGTCACAGCCAACACGCGGGAGTCACCGAGATGACACACGCACGTCTGCCGATCGGATTCTTCGCGGTCTTGATGCTCGCCCCAGGCTGGTCGGGGTCCTACCCTCCGGCTCACGCGGCCGAGCCGTCGAGGCACTTCCGCCTCTGGGCCTCCGGGTGTTGCCACGTCGGCACGGATATGCGACGGGCCAAGCGCGAGAGCCTGGCCGAGGCCATCCGTCAGTCCGAGTTTGGCGGCAAGCACGGCGGACCGGCCTTCGACTGGGACATCGCCGTACACCTGGGCGACTTCTCCGGCAACCAGGGCTCGCCCAAGGCCGACGAGGGCAAGGAGGTCGTGCGACAGTTCGGCGCGCTGAAGAAGCACCGTCGCGAGCAGGTCTACTGCCTGGCCGGCAACCACGACGCCACCCTGCCCGGCGAGCGCCGTCAGGGGTGGTTCCGGACGTACATCGACCCGACGGGCGAGCATACGAAGACGTCCGGCGTGGACCCGAAGCGCAGGCCCTACGCCGTCGAGGGCACGTGGGAGCGCTACAGCTTCCGCGTCGGCAACATCCTGTTCCTGATGATGGCCGACCGCAACGACGTCGGCCCGCCGGTGGGCCGCGGCGAGCGAGGCGGCTATCCGGCCGGCGCGGTCTCGGGCGAGACGTTCGCCTGGTGGAAGCGGATGGTCGAGTCGAACCAGGACTGCATCATCATCTCCGCCCACCACCACATGCTCCGCGAGACGACCGTCGCGTCCGGTCCGTGGGAGGGTTTCACCAAGACCAAGAAGGGCACATGGAAGAGCCACTACCACGGTTACTATCCCAAGGGCGGGCCGAAGGGGGCGTCGTATCTCTACTTCGTCGACGGCAAGCCCGACGCCCGGGCCTTCGAGCGCTACCTCGCCAGGCACCCCGGCGCGATCGACCTCTGGCTGGGCGGACACACGCACACCACGCCCGATGACACCAAGGGCGGGCGGTCGCATATCGAGCGCAAGTGGGGCGCGACGTTCATCAACTGCTGCGCCCTGACCAAGTACCACGTGGGCAACCTCACCACCCCGATGAGCCGACGGCTGACCTTCACCGAGGGCAGCACGAAGGTCCGCGTGCAGTGCTACCTGCACACCAGCGACTACAAGCCTCAGGGGTGGTACGCACCGGCCGAGCGGACGATCACCGTCGGCAGGCCGTTCCGCGCGCCGTAGTGCCCCGCTCCCCGCCCAGACCATGCGACAGGGTGGCCCGTCGCTTCAGCGGTGGCCGGCGCGAATCCCGCGCCCGAACTCGGCGCCGCCTCCCGGTCTTCGCGGCTACCGGGAACGCTCCTACGGACAAGCCGTCGTGGCTGGCGGAGACTCAACGGCCCGGACGCTCAAAGCGCCTTGAGCGGAACGCATACGTCCCCGAACCCACCTTCACAACCACCGCCCCCTGCTCCATCCGGACGACGCTCACGCCCGGCGCGTCGCTGACCGGCCGCCCGCCCTCGCTCACATCGTCGCGAGCCGCCGCCGGCACATGCACCTCGGCCTTCGTGTTCGCCGGGATGCCGACCTTCAGCACGAACGCCTCGTCCTCGACCCGCCAAGCCGACCGGATCGGCCCGCGGATCGAGTCGTAGCCCGCCTCCACCCAGCGCAGCTCACCCACGGGCTGCGGCCGGATCACGATCCTGTCGAAACCCACCGCAGCCGGCGCGGCGTTGATGCCGGCGAGGGCCTCAAAGAACCACTCGCTGACCGATCCGAACATCGGGTGATTGTGGCTGAAGGTGTTGTCGCTGAAAGCCCAATGCTCCCACAGCGTGGTGGCCCCGCCGGCCAGCATGTGCCCCCACCCCGGAAAGGACAGCTGGCCTGCGATCGTGTGGGCCACGTCGCTGCGGCCCGCATCGGTGAGCACGTTGAGCATGTATTTCGTCCCGAAGATGCCGGTGCTCAGGTGCCCCTGATGCTTCTCGCGGATGTCCCGAAGCAGGACCTCCAGCGCCGCACCGCGCCGCTCCTGCGGCACGAGGTCGTGGTAGAGCGCGAAGGCCTGACACGCCTGCGTCCCGGCATCGTACGCGCCCGAGTCGCCCTTGGCGAACGTCACGTTGAAGGCCTCCGCGATGTCCTCGGCGAGTCGGGCGTAACGCGTGGCCTCGTCCATCCGGCCCAGCAGCCGAGCGAGGTCGGCCACGAGCCTCGCGCTGCGACAATAGAACGCCGTCGCCGTCAGCCGCACCGGCTTCTTGACCAGGCTCTCGTGATCGCTGATGCCGCGGTCGATGATGTGATCCTTGGCGTTGGCCGTCAGCAGATGGACCCACTCCCGCGCGACCTCGTAGTGTTCGTCGATGAGCCGCTCGTTGCCGTAGTACTGCCGAAGCTGTCGCAGCAGCAGCGGATGAGCGATGCCCCAGCCGATCGGCCCGGAGCCCTCGCCGAAGCCGGCCGAGTCGATGCCGACGAACGGTGCCGTCTCGGTGATGCCGTGGTTCGGGCGGACCTCGTCGGTGAAGTCCTGCACCGCCTTGGCGTAGAACGCGGCCATGTCGAGGTTCAACATGGCCATCTCGCTGGAGGCCACGATGTCCCCGCCGTAACCGAACTTCTCGCGATGCGGGCAGTCGCTCTGCACCCCGAAGAGGTTGCTCTGCAACGTCCAGACGACGGCGTCCTGGATGCGGTTGTAGAGCTCGTCCGAGCACGCGAAGCGACCGACCTGTTCGACGTCGGTGCCGAGCAGCTCGCCCGTGATCATGTCGAGCGTCGGCTCGCACGGCAGGCCCGTCAGCTCCACGTAGCGGAACCCATGAAACGTGAAACGCGGACAGAACGTCTCGACCTCGCCGCCGCCCTTGAGGATGTACGTATCCTGCTGATACGCGACGTCCGGGGCCCCGGGTCCGCCGACCCCCGCCCGCTTGATCTGGCCGCAGACCGCCGTCATGCCGTTGAGGGTCCCGTCCGGGTAGAGCAGCTCACCGTAACGGAGATGCACCTCCGCGCCCGCCGGACCCTTGACCCGAAAGCGCACGCGCCCCGCAAAGTTCTGACCCATGTCGATCACGGCCACGCCCGGCTGTTCATGGACGATTCGTAGGGGATGAATGGTGCGAAGGACCTTGATCGGCGGCAGCGTCTGGGCTTGCAGCCGGCCCAGGGGTTCGGTCGCCGTCACCGCCTGCTGCCAGCCGCTGGCGTCGAAGCCGGGTTCGGACCAGCCGGGCTGCTCCTTGCGGGCGTCGTAGACCTCGCCGAGGTAAACGCTGTTCTTGAGGATCGGACCGTCGCCGGCCTTCCACGTGGTGTCGGTGACGATCGTCTCACGCGTGCCGTCCTCGTAATCGATGCGGAGCTGCAGGAGCGCACGCGGTGCGCCCACGGGCAGGTAGTCGCGGAGGTTGTATCGGCCCCACATCCGCAGGGGCAGCGGGTTGTACCAGCCGTTGCCGAGCATGATGCCCACCGCGGCGTCGCCCCGCTCGAGACGCTCGGTCACGTCGTAGGTCGCGTAGAAGACGCGGTCCTCGTAGGCCGTCCACGTCGGGTCGAGCACGTGATCGCCGACCTTCCGTCCGTTGAGGTAGAGTTCGTAATAGCCCAGCCCGGTCACGTACGCCCGCGCACGGGCCACGGGCTTGCGGACGCGGAACGCCTTGCGAAGCAGCGGAGCGGGATCGACCTTGTAGAGGTCCTCGTCCTTGGTGATGGGGGGATCGTCGCGGCGAATCCACTCGCCCTGCCAGTCCTGGGCGTCCAACAGGCCCATCTCCCACCACGCCGTGCGCTCGTGAGCGGCCTCGCGGTCGTTCTGGTCCCAGACGCGGACACGCCAGTAAGCCCGCTGACCCGAGCGCAACGCCTGGCCCTCATAAACGATTCCGATGGTGCGGTCGGAGACCACCTTGCCGCTGTCCCACAGATCGGCCCGACCGGGCGCCAGCCGCTCAGGCGATGTGGCCACGAGCACCTGGTAGGCGCTCTGACGCGCCCCCCGCTCCTGGCTCGTCACGATCCAACTCAGACGTGGCCGGGAGACGTCCACCCCCAAGGGGTTCGTCAGGTACTCACAGCGCAGCTTGTCCGGCAACAGGCCGGCCGTCGCCGAGGCGTTGGTCGCGAGGATCGTGGCCACCACGCCGCGAAGGATTCGTCGTATCCAGCTCATGCGGTTGCTCCAATGCCATGGTCGACGGCGCGCTGGTCGGGAAGCGGCTTCGCTTGCAGGGCGCCGGCCATCACCTTAGCCGTCGCATCGAGCGCCGACAACCGACCCGGTTCGGGCTATGATGCCGGCACCCGGGTGTCAGACGCCCCCCCTACGCGAAAGGAGATGGACATGACACGCCTCGCCCGAAACCTCTTGGTGACTGCCCTGGCTTTGGGTGTCTGCGTCGGTGGCGCCTCGGCTGAGGCGAAGAAGAAGCGCGGCCGCGCAAAGCGCAAGGGCAAGAGCAGGCTCGTACTGCCCCCGGGCGTGACGGTCGAGCGGGACATCGTCTACGGCAAGGTCGGCGACGTCGAGCTCAAGCTCGATCTCTACCTCCCCAAGCCGGGTGGGCCGGCCCGGCCCGGCATCGTCTTCATCCACGGAGGCGGCTGGCGCGGCGGTTCCAAGGGCCAGTTCAGGCAACAGGCCGCACACCTGGCCGGCAAGGGCTATGTGGGGGCATGCATCGTCTACCGGTACTCGAGACAGGCGACCTTCCCGGCCGCGTTGGAGGACTGCAAAGGCGCCGTGCGCTGGATGCGGTGCGTGGCCAAGAAGCACAACATCGACCCGAAGCGGATCGCCGCGGTGGGCGGCTCAGCCGGCGGTCATCTCGCCGCCATGGTCGGCTATACCGATCCCTCGCACGGCTGGGAGGGCCAGGGCGGTCACGAGACCCAATCGAGCGCGGTCCAGGCCGTCGCGGCGTTCAACGGCGTGCTCGACCTGACCGAGTGCGTCAAGAAGAACAAGGTCCCCAAGGCGTTGGTGATGTTCCTCGGCAAGACGTACGACGAGGCCCCCGAGCTCTACAAGGTCGCCTCGCCGATGACGCATCTCGACGCCACGTGTCCGCCAACGCTCGCCTTGCACGGCACGGCCGACAAGACCGTCCCCTACGAGCAGTCGGTCAGGCTCGTCGAGACGCTCAAGAAGCTCGGCGTGCCCGCCGAGCTCTACACGGCCGAGGGACAACCGCATGGCTTCTTCAACCCGCCCAGGCCCCACTTCAAGCCGACGCTGGCGAAGCTGGAGGCGTTCCTGGATAGGCACCTGAAGAAGTAGCGTGTGGAGGCAACCGTGAGGTGCTGTATCTTCCACGCCGATCGGTACGACCCGCTCGTGGGGATGCGCGGGGCCCATCGCTTCATTCGTCCTTGCTTTCGTCGAAGGAGCGGTGGGCGACGCGACCGGGTGGCGTATCGCTTCAGCGGTGGGGGACACGAATTCGCCCGGAGAATCCCGTAACCGTCCCGAGATGCCCCCCACCGTCGAGACCATAGTCCACCGAGGGTGACCAGGCAGGCCGCTCCGTAGGCCCTTGGTCCCGCTTACACCGCCTTCCGCTTGGCCAGGCACTCGAGTCGGCCGTCTTCCAGTACGACGAGGATCCGTCCGTCACGGTCAATACACAGCCCGCCCGGCAGCGCCGGTCCGCTCAGACGGTGTTCCCACAGCTTGTCCCCGTTGCGCGGGTCCAGCGCGAAGACATGCCAGTCCGACCGGATCCGCCGCGTGATCGGCGACTCACACACCGCGATGACGGCGTTGCGTGTCATCGCCAGCGACACCGTCATCCGTCCCTTCATGCAATGGGCCACCCACGCCGTCCGCGGCCTCTGGCGGTCGTTCTTCTTGGCCAGCCACGACTCGATGTCGTCCAGCCGGCAGCACATCGGCATGCCGTGCAGGTTGTCGACGAAGACGATGCGGTCGTCGTCCCAGGTCGGGGCGATCCTGCCGTGACACAGCAGCAGTGGCGTGCTGCCGTGCCTCGACGACATGGCGTGGAACGTGCCCGGATTCACCACGTTCTCGCGTGCCGAGTAGAGCAGCCGACCGCCGTTGATCAGGATGTGTCCCCGGGCCAGGCCGATCTCCTGGCCGCGATTGCCGCGCGGGGCGCCGTTGCCGGGTCCGATGCCGAGATACGTGCCGTCGCTCAGGCGGTAATTCGCCAGCGGAATCACGTTGCCGCCGTTCATCCAGAGCTGGTCGCCGACGCGCGTCATCGTGCCCTGGGCCGAGACGCCCTTGCGGAGGTCCTTGTCCAGGTGGCCGGTCTCGTCGTTGCACCATGTGGGCCGACCCGTCTTGGCGTCGACCGCATAGACATACGTCCCGTCGACGTCGATCACCCCGGCCGCGAAGTACGCCACGCCCTGGTCAACCATCACGCCGGTGTTGACCGGCCAGGTCGAGCCGACCGCCCCGTATAGCATGATCCGTCGCTCGACCGGGGCGCCACGGAACCGCCAGACCAGACGACCGGTTGCGGCCTCGAGCGCATAGACGTACCCGTCGCCCGAGCCCACGTAGGCGATGCCCGCGGCGATGGTCGGCGGCTGAAGGATGCGTCCGGCCGTGTGGAACCTCCACCGCTCTCGGCCGTCGGAGGCATCCAGCGCCGTCACACGGCCGTAACCGTCGCACACGAAGACCAGCCCCGCCGCGGCGGTCGGAGGGGTGGCCTGTGGTCTCTCATGGCGTGCCAACCAAGACCGCACGACGCGCTTCGGCACCTCCACCGGGGCCATGCCCGAGCGGTCGATGCCGCCACGATACGTCGCCCAGCCGGTCGGCCCCGCGGGCATGGGCTGGACCGCGCCGGGCCGGACCTCGCCCGGCTCCAGACGCTCGTCGCCGCTGACCGGTCGTTGGAACGCGAAGTCGCCGGCCGAGCAGAGGGACCACCGGCCCATGATCGACAGGTTGCAGTCGCACAGCCAGGGCCCGATGTACAAGAGCCCGTTCGCCCCGATCACCCCGTCGTTGCAGGCCGGCCGGACCGCCCCGTTGAACTGGATGACCTTCTTCTGGCGGTCGTACCGCGTCAGCCCCTCGGGCCAGCCGCGGCAGAACAGCGAGTCGGGCGTGGCCGTCAGTCGGGCGCAAGACCGCTTCCTGAAGCCGAGGTCGCGGACGACCTTGCCCGTGAGCGGATCCAACTGGAGCGTGCTGCCTTCCTTGCCGACGCCCAGGTGCAGGTAGCCGTCGGCGTACAGCAGGTTCGGGTTGTTTGTCGTCTTCTTGCGGTGCCAGAGCATGCTGCCGTCTTGCAGCGATACCGCCACGACGTTCATCCGTGTCTGGGCCTCCAGGTACAACGCCTTGGGCGTGTACAAGGCGTAGCACATGCTGCGAAAGCCCGGCGTCGAGCTCAGGCCCCGACCGGGCTCCTCGACCAGCTCACGCAGCTTCGTGTTGTCGTTCAGCCAGACCACCTTGCCCGTCTGGATGTCCAGCTTGCCCAGGTGGGCGTCGGGCACGTAGAAGTAGACATGTCCGCCGCCGATAGCCATCGCGCGGGAGTCCATCGGCTTGTCCTCGACATGGCGCCACACCGGCTTGCCCTGCCGGAGGTCGAACGCCACGAGCACCTCACCGAAGCCCCAGGGCACGCGCCGTTGGTAGTACCCCAGGCTGAGCTCGCCCCAGCTCCACGCACGGAGCTTGCTACGGACGACCGTGGTCTCGGCCGGGTCGGGCTTCTTGCCGATCAGCGCGAAGAGCATGTCGCCCTTCTTGGCGATCCACTTCCAGTGACCCGGCGTGTCGGGCAGCTCGAGACGGCCCTTCTCGCGCCCCGTCTGGGCGTCGAGCATCAGGCACCCCTCGCCGTCCAGGTCGATCAGCATGAACGTCTCGTCGCCGGCGATGAAGGCCGACCGGTGCGCCAGGTAGCCGTCCGGCAGCTTGAGCGTCCAGAGCGGCGTACCGTTGTAGCCGTTGCGGGCCAGCACCGTATTCAGCCAGGGCTCCTCGCGACGGTGATGGGCGATGTGACCCATGGCGATGAAGGTCCGGCCCCCCGCAGCGGTCGTGATCGCGGGCATGGCGATGTAGAGCGGTTCGCCAAGCCACTGCGTCATGTACGGATACCGGATGATCCGATCCGTCGAGACGGGGTTGTTGTCGGGACCGTGCTCCCAGTGGCTCCAGGCGTCCTCGCCTTGCCGTGCGGGCTTGACGATGCGTTTGACGACGCTCAGCTTGCCGGGGCCCTGCTGGTTCATGGCCACCCGGAGGGCGACCCCTCTTGGCCGGAGCGCGCGAAGCAACTCGGCATCGGGCGCCTCGGCGTCGCCGGCGAAGACGACCACCACGTCGACAAGGTTCTCGGTGTGGGGCAGACCGTCCAGCGAGGCCTTCTCGACCACGACCCGTTCACCGTGCAGCTCTGCCTGCTCGATCGCCCCCTGGAGACGACCCACCACCGCCGCGCTGTCGTGCAGCGCATGGATGTGAAACCGCGACCGCTCGGCCAGGGCGACCAGGGTTGACGCGTCGTCGCAGCCCACCACGACACAGAGCCCGCGGGAGATGCCGGCCTGCTCGGTGACCGTCACGGCCGCGTCGGCGGCCTTGGCGGAAGCCTCGAGGGCGCGACCCGAAGTGACCATAACGGCGCAAGACACCATCACGACGCCCAACCAGCCTCGCTTGGCATGGCGATACGTGCTCATGACGCTCCCCTTTCGTCGGATCAGGAGGTGATCGCGATCAGGTCATGACGTGCAGACCGTATCGTACGGCATGGCGGGTCCAGGTCAATGGGCCGGCGAAGGCAAGAGGCTGTGGTCCGGGCAAGCGGGGCCTCAGTTGTTCGAGGCGATCCGCTCCCGCACGTAGTCGGCGCGGGCCTCGCTGCGCTGTTCGCCCGTGAGCGGGGCCCCGCGCAGCTTCTGGAGGTGAGCGGGTTGGACGGCCAGAAACAGCTCGTTGACGATGCCCATAGTCACGCGATCGATCCGACCCAGGTTGATGCCCATGCGGAGGTGGCTCAACAGGGAGAGCGTCTCCTCGCTGCTGAGGGTACGGGCCGTGCTGATCAGCCCGAACGCTCGCCAGATCTTGTCGTCGAGCTGTACGGTACGCTCCTTCATCAACACCTGTCGGGCCTGGCGCTCGTAGTCGACCATCCGGGGGATCACGAGGTGCTTGAAGTCCTCGATGATCTCCTCCTCGCTCCGGCCGAGCGTCGTCTGGTTGCTGACCTGATAGAAATCGCCCGTGGCCTCGGTGCCCTCGCCGTAGAGCCCGCGAATCGCCAGCCGCATGTCCCGGGCAGCTCTCAGGACCCGTTCCATCTCGCCCGTCATCCGAAGCCCCGGCAGGTGCAGCATCACCGAGACGCGGATACCCGTTCCGACGTTCGTCGGGCAGGCCGTCAGATAGCCGTAGCGGCTGCTGTAGGCGTAGTCGAGGCCGCCGCCGATCTGGTCGTCGATGTTGCTGATCTCCTCCCACAGCTCGTCGAGCTGCAGGCCGCTGCGCAGCGCCTGGATGCGGAGGTGGTCCTCTTCGTTCACCATCAGAGCGACGGTCTCGTGCTCGCCGATGGCCACGCCGCGGTTGCCCTGGGCCTCGGCGTGTTGTCGGCTGATGAGGTGACGCTCGACCAGCAGACGGCGGTCCAGCTCCTCGGTGGCGTTCATGTCGACGTAGAAGACCGTATCCGGAAGGTTGCACGCCTCGATCCGCCCCCGAAGGAGGTCCTCCAGTTCGCAGCGCTGGGACTCGGTCACCTTGGACAAGAAGGGATAGCCCGCCACGTTCCGCGCCAGTCGGATCCGTGACGAGATCACGATGTCCGACATGGGACCCGTGCCTCGGAGCCATTCGCCCGATTGCTGAGGTAGATCGTCGATCGTCATGCGTCTTCCAAAGACTGGAGCTCATCTCGGACCTTGGCGGCCGTCTCATAGTCCTCGCGATCGACCGCCTCGTTAAGCTGTCGTCGCAGCCGGATGATGTGGCGCTGGCGTTGATCCGCTCCCGAGGTCCATCCGCTGGGCGACTTGCCCACGTGATGGGTGGCGCCTTCGCCATGAGCACGCTCCAACAACGGTAGGAGCGCCTCCTCGAAGACCTCGTAGTCGTTCGGGCAGCCCAACAGACCGTGATTCCGGAATTCGACGAACGTCGTGCCGCAGTGCTCGCACGACAGCTCCGCGAGCTCGCGGGCGTGCGATTGCTCCATGACGAAGTTCGCGAGCAGCTCGTTGATCGGTGTGTGTGACTTGACGGCGATGTTCTCGTTCTGGGCGCACTCCTCACAGAGGTGCTTCTCGAACTTTTCGTTCTTGACGATGTCCGTCAGGTGCACCGTCGCCTGGCGCTTCTTGCATTTCTGGCAGATCATGCAGTAAGAACCCCTTATCGGACGCCCATCAAGAGTCTAGTAGCCTGCTAAGCCGGCCGTCAAGCAGGCCCGACGTCGTGAGGTTCCCGTCCTGAGGGCCCGGGCCCTGATCCTGAGAGCATCTCGTGGCGGACGAACATGTGCCTGCTCGGTCGTAGACGCCGGGCGCCTAGACCTTCATCGACCAGCGGCGCCCATCAGGTTATCTATCGGAGCCCACAGACGTGGAGATTCGTCCTCTCGCCCGAGACCAGTTGAATGCCGCGCTCGACCTCATCGTCGACGAGCCCGGCCTCCGGGCCTCGCAGCGACGCCGCCAGGTCCGGGCCTTTCGCGACTACCTCGACCGCAAGGGCCTGACCGATCTGCCCCAACTGGCGGCCTTCGAAGACGGAGGCATGCTCACCGCCGTCCTGTGCCTCGACTCCCCGGGCAAGACCGCTCTCGTGTTCACGCCGCCGCTGCGAACGGACGAGCAAGGGCGTGCCGCGACGATCGACGTCCTCCACCAGACCGTTCGGCGCGCTCGCGATCGCGGCATGAAGCTCTTTCAAGCCCTCCTCCCGACAGACGCCCTCGAAGACCACGCCCTCTATGCCGAATGCGGCTTCGAGCAGTTGGCCGACCTGATCTACCTTGAACGGCCGACTACCTTACCGCTGCCCAAACTGCCCGAGCCCGAGGGCCTCTCCTGGGTCCGCTACAGCCGTCAGACACACGCCATGTTCTGCTCGGTCGTTCAGCAGACCTATGAAGAAACCCTGGACTGTCCGCGACTCACCGGTCTGCGTGACATCGAGGACGTCCTGGCCGGTCACAAGGACACCGGGCGGTTCGATCCGGATAATTGGCTTGTGTTTAGGTACTTAGGAGAATCCGTGGGGTGCATCTTGCTGGCCCGTGTGGATAACCGTCCCGCCCTCGAAGTGGTGTATACGGGGGTGAGTCCAAGGTATCGGCGCCGGAGCTTCGGGCGCATCATGATCCAGCGAGCGCATCAACTAGCTGTCGATCAAAGGCTTGTGTACTTAACGCTGGCCGTTGATTCGCGCAACGCCCCTGCGCGGCGGCTCTATGATGAGCTGGGTTTTACCGAGACGATGCGACGGTCGGCTTGGGTCCTTATTCCATAAGAAATAGAGCCTTATCGCGTTATGGTTCCCTCATATGCACAGCTTTTCCACAAGCCGCGTGGTCATGTGGGAAAGCGGTGTACATCTTTTTTTTTCGACCCGCAACCTCCATGCCTGCGTAGGTTGGAGCGATGTTGACAGATTTCCAACCAAATCGCAGCATTGACCAAGCGCAGGGGCAGTGTTACCATCCCCCTGTCCAAATCGGACAAGCCGCTGAACAGACTTATTTGTGTTGTTATTAGATGGTACGGTGGCGGGGGGATACGTCACCAGCACGGTTGCGCATTCGATGGCGGAGGGAGGCGCCGTGGAATCGAGAGCGGACGATACCGTAGGCGAGATCCGAGGCCTGCTTGCTGAAAAGATTGGACCCCAAAGGTTTAATCTTTGGCTCAAGAACTCGACCCGTTTCGCCCTGACCGATGGGTACCTCGAAGTGGGGGTACCCAATCCCTTCATCGGGGGCTGGATCGAGTCGCATTTCACCGAGCAGATCGCACAGGCGGCAAGGGAGGTGACGGGCACGGAGTGTCGTGTGTCTTACACGATCAACCCCGACCTCATGCGTCAGGTCCGCAAGAACCAACTGGATACCCAGGCGCGGGCCATTAACCAGTCCAGCACCCTGGCGCGTCGCAACAACCACGTTGCCAGGTTCGCTCAGGACGTCCGTCAGTTGCGTGGCCGGCTGAAGGATTTCGTCGTCGGTCCGAGCAATCAACTCGCCTACGATGCCGTCCGGAATCTGGTGGAGCCCTCGGGAACCCGCTACAGCCCCCTGTTCCTTCATGGCGGTTGCGGGTTGGGCAAGACGCACCTGCTCCAAGGCCTGGCCAACGAGTTCGCCGAGTCGCGTCCCGACCTGCGATGGGCCTACCTGACCGGTGAGGAGTTCACCAACCGTTTCATCGCGGCCATGCGACGCTCCGAACTGGAGTCCTTCAGGAACCGGTTCCGCTATCTGGACGTGCTGATCCTCGACGACGTCCACTTCCTGGCCAATAAGAAGGCCACGCAGGAGGAGTTCCTGCATACCTTCAACGCCATCGAAGCGGTGGGCAAGCAGATCGTCATGGCCAGCGACGCGCACCCGAAGCTCATCGGCGAGTTCTCTCAGTCGCTCGTCAGCCGCTTCCTCTCGGGCATGACCGTGCGGATCGAGCCGCCCGAGTTCGAGACCCGCTGCGAGATCCTGCGCCGTCGGGCCGAGTCCATGAAGCGCGAGATCCCGGAGGGCGTCATCCGCTACGTCGCCGAACACCTGACGGCCAACGTCCGCGAGCTCGAGGGGTCGCTGCTGAAGCTCGTGGCCTTTGCCAACATCGCGGGCCAGCAGGTGACCCTGGAGCTGGCCAAGCGGGCCCTGGCCGAACACCTCAGCCGCACGCCGACCATCATCAGGCTGAGCGATATTGAGAACGTTGTCGCGACGTTCTTTGGACTTTCACCGGCCGATCTCCACACGTCGCGCAAAGCACGGACGATCGCGTTGGCACGCGCGATTGCGATGTATCTGGCACGGAAGCACACCGACATGAGTTTCCCGGAGATCGGCCGGTACATGGGTAATAAGAATCACTCCACCGTGATTCTGGCGTGTCGACGCATTGGCAAGATCTTAGAGGACGAGGGCGCGGTCTGTTGGCGCACGCCGACCGGACAGAGCGAGATGCCCCTGGCGTCTCTTCTGTCTCGGCTTGAGGAGGAGCTGTCCCGCTAGAGAGAGGTTCCGACGGGTGGACTCCCTCTACATCACCGGTATGGAGACCGGAGGGAGGGGTGGTCATCCTCCGGGCCCAAGGGTCGGCGGCAAGACAAGGGCGGGTTCCCATGCCGGAGCTCGCCCTTGCCCGTTTTACACGTTCCTCCATCATCGAAGCCCAACAGACCGGTCCGGCGACGTGCCCGCGAAGACCGGCGCTGATGACCGGGCCGTCCCGCGTCGATAACACAACAAGTCCCCGCGCTTCAGCGGTCTGACGGGGCACCTACCGGAGGAGTCATCCATGACCTTGATCGTCAGCGTTTCCGGGGTGCGCGGCACTATCGGAGAGGGCCTCACGCCGCAGGTGGCATGCGACTTCGGCTGCGCGTTCGCCACCTTCCTCGGTGGGGGGCGCGTCGTCCTTGGCCGGGACTCCCGCCCCAGCGGACCGATGATCCGCAGTGCCGTCATCGCCGGACTGACCGCCTGCGGGTGCGAGGTCATGGATCTCGGCGTGGTCAGCACGCCCGGGGCGGCCATGATGGTCCGACACCTTGACGCCGCCGGAGGCATCGTCATCACCGCCAGCCACAACCCGCCGGCCTGGAACGGCATCAAGTTCCTCTCGTCACGGGGCTGGGCCTTTCCGCCGGAACAGGCGGCCGAGATACGCCGGACCTACGAGACCAAGTCCTTCGCCCTCCACGACGCCCTGACCGTCGGGCGGGCCATCGACCAGACCGGCACGCACGAGCGCCACATCGAGGCCGTCAAGGCCTGCATCGACGTGGACGCCATCCGGGCTCGAGGCTTCAAGGTCATCTTGGACAGCGTCAACGGTGCCGGCGGGCCGGGCGGCGGCAAGCTCCTGCGCGAGCTCGGCTGCGAGCTCATGCACATCAATGCCGAACCCTCCGGCCTGTTTGCCCATACCCCGGAGCCCACGGCCGAGAACCTCGTCGGCCTCTGCGAGGCCGTTCGCGAACAGTCTGCCGACATCGGCTTCGCGCAGGACCCCGATGCCGACCGCCTGGCCATGGTCGACGAGACCGGCACCTACATCGGCGAGGAGTACACCCTGGCCCTGACGGCCAAACACGTTCTGGGTCGCACGCCGGGGCCCTGCGCGGCCAACCTGTCGACCTCGCGGATGATCGACGAGGTCGCCACGCAGGCCGGCGGACAGACCGTCTATCGGACGCCCGTCGGCGAGGCCCACGTAGCCCGGGCCGTTCTCGACCACGGCTGTGTGATCGGTGGCGAGGGGAATGGCGGCGTCATCGACCCGCGTGTGGTGCCCGTGCGCGACAGCTTCGCCGGCATGGGCCTGATGCTCGACATGATGGTCTCGACCGGCTCTACGCTGAGCGAGCTGGTCGCCGGGATCCCCCGCTACGAGATGGTCAAGACGAAGTTCCCGTGTGACGCGGACAAGATCGCCGCGGTGCTCGAGGCCGTCCGTGATCGATTCGCCGAGGAGCCGATCAACGACGCCGACGGTATCCGCATCGACTGGCCCGAAGGCTGGGTCCACGTCCGCGGCAGCAACACCGAGCCCATCATGCGGATCATCTCGGAGGCCAAGGACCGGGCCACCGCCGAGGAGTTGGTCGGTCGTATCAGGAAGGTAGCCGACGAGGTGCTCAACGCGTAGTCACCAGGCACGACAGCTCCACTGCAACGCTGAACGGCCGCTGGCGAAGCCTTTTGGCATCAAGTGCCGTGTCGGAACCCGCCCCAGGACACCAAGTGGCGTTGCAGCGATAGTAGTCCAACACGATTGAATCGATCGGTTCCCCACCTCCTGGGTTGCCGGAGGAGACGCGACTGTGAAGGAGCGTTGTTGTTCGATCGCTCCAGAAGCACAGCTCCCTCACGGTCGCTGCTCTGATAGGCGTCTCGTCCTCATGATGCAAGCCCACAGAAGCAAGCGCGGTTTGATACTCGGTTAGTACCCCATCGCCAGGCCGTCCTTGCGAGGCTCGGAGCCTCCGACCAGCTTGCCGCCCTGCCAGTCGATCCGGATGGCCTGATAGCCGCCGTAGCTGGTGCCCGACGTCGCGATCCGATGGCCCATGGCCTCCAGAGCCTTGGCCACGTCATCGGGGATGCCCTTCTCGAGGTACACCGCCCCGCCGCCCCGCATGCGGGAACCCGTCGGCGTGGACGAGCCGTTGTGGCGGCACCGCGGCGCGACACCCGCCGCCTGCACGTTCATCCCGAAATCGATCATGTTGCACAGCACCTGCACGTGTCCCTGAGGCTGCATGTCACCGCCCATTACGCCGAAGCTCAGCCACGGTCGCCCGTTTTGCGTCACCATCGCGGGGATGATCGTGTGGAAGGGACGCTTGTGCGGCTCGAGCCGATTCGCGTGATCCTCGTTCAGCGAAAACGAGCAGCCGCGGTTCTGCATCATGAACCCGACGTCGCCCGGCGCTACGTGCGAGCCCCACCCCCAGAAGATGCTCTGGATGAGCGAGACGGCGTTGCGGTCCTTGTCGACCACCGTCAGGTACACGGTGTCGCCGTGGACGAGCTTCGGGTCGCCGGGCGTATACGACGATGCGGCACGCTCCAGGTCGATGCGGGCCCGTTGCTTCTTGCCGAACGCCTTCGAGATCAGCCCCTCCACCGGCACGTCGACGAACGCCATGTCGGCGTAGAAGTGGGCACGGTTCTCGAAGGCGAGCTTCTTGGCCTCGATGAACCGGTGCAGATGCGCCGCCGAGTTGTGCCCCAGCCCTCGAAGGTCGAAGCCCTCGAGCACGTTCAGCATCTCCAGCACCGCGATGCCCTGGCCGTTCGGCGGCAGCTCCCAGACGCGATACCCGCGATACGTCGTCGAGACCGGGTCGACCCATTCGGACCGGTGGTCGGCCAGATCCTTCATCGTCAGCAGGCCGCCCTTGGCCTTGCTGGCCGCCGCGATCCGCTGGGCGATCGATCCCTTGTAGAAGGCATCGCGGCCGCCGTCGATGATCGCCTGGTACGTCGCCGCGAGCCGCGGGTTACGGAACGTCTCGCCCGTCCGCGGGGCGCGGGCGTTCGGTGCGTACGCCCGGCGGGCGTCCTCATCCTCGAAGCGCTCGGCCGACCGCCAACCCCGGGCGATGACGGGCGTCACCTTGAACCCCTGCTTGCCGTAGCGGACCGCCGGGGCCAGGATCTCGTCGAACCCCATCGAGCCGAACCGGCGGCGGAGCTCGTCCCAGCCGTCCACGCAGCCCGGCACGGACCACGCCAGAGGGCCCTTGGCCGGAATCGCCCGCATCCCGCGCTCGGCGAAGACCTCGCGGCTGATGCCGTGCGGCGAGCGGCCGCTGCCGTTCAGGCCGTACAGCTTCTTCGTCTTGGCGTCCCATACGATCGCGAACAGGTCGCCGCCGATGCCACAGCTCATCGGCTCGACCAGGCCGAGCATGGCATTGACGGCGATCGCAGCGTCCACGGCGTTGCCGCCCGCCTGGAGGATCTCGACACCCACCTGCACCGCCAGCGGCTGACTGCTGGCCACCATCCCGTTTCGCCCCACCGCCGGCGTCGAGCCGTGACTCCGCGAGAGCGCTCCGTCGTCGGAGGCGGGATTCGCCCCCGCCGCCTGGGTGCTTCGCTTCGGTTCCGGAACCACGCCCGCCTCGTCCCGTGCGTGCGAGGCCAACCATGCCAGAGCGGGTGGGGCCTCGATGTGATGCCCGCCGTCGAAGACCGTGATGCGGGCCGGCCCCGCTTGGCGCTGGAACAACACCTTGTACTTGCGGAGCGGCTCGTCGACCCGTTCGGCGGCCAGGCGGGGCGGCACCTTCGCTTGCTCGGTCATGACGGCGATGGCGTCCGCGCCGATCGTCTTGCCCGGATGCCCGTTGGCCGCAGCCAGCGCATTGAACGCCCGGAGCGAATGATCGATCGGCACGGAGCCCTCGTGGCCGTCACGGATCCCGACGTTGATGTCGATCGGCAGCCCCGCTGCACGGTCCAGGAAGAACAGCGGCGAGCGACGGCGGTACTCCGGGTCGGTCGCCGCCGAACCAGGTGGCCCGCCACAGACAAGCTCCAGGTCCTTCGCGTATTTCAGGCCCTTGCTGGAACACGAGGCATGCCACGCGGCCAGGTCGGTGATCGGCACCCACGCCGACGCGGCCGCCCAGAGCCCCGGCGCTTCGGCAGCCATGACCAGCGTCATGTGGCCGCCCCCCGAACCGCCTAAGAGGTAGACCCGCTTCCGGTCGACCCTAGCCGTCGTCAGCGCGTGAGCGACGGCGTCGAGCACGTCACGACGGGCCCGCTCGGAGGCACACGCCTCCGGCCGCCTGTTGGGGCCGCGAAAGTTCGGCGCGAGAAAGGCCCACCCGCGCTCGCGGCAACCCTCGAAGGTCGCGGCCATCTGATCCGACTGCTTGTAGCTGGTCGACCAACTGTGCAGACAGACCAGCAAGGGGGCCGGCTTGCCGGCCTCGGCATCCTGCGCAGCCTCGGGGACCCACAAGCGAACGGGCTGCATCTCACCGTCCAGCGTGCTCCGGATGTGTACGGTCCTCGCCGCCGACAGCGTGTCTTGCTGGGCAGCCAGACTCACCGGTGTGAGTCCGAGAAGCAGGATCAGGAGCGACAGCGCGAGGACGTAGTTCATGGCAGGGTGTCTCCTTCACGAGCCGTGTCCGGCCGGATGGCCCGGCCCGGCCGGGACCCGCGTGATGGTGGCCTCACTCTACTTCGCCCGCGATACTCCCGTCCAGCGTCGGCGATGCCCGCTTGACCGAGGGAGGGCATCGACTAGAGTGACCGTGGCGAGTCGCCGCAAGGGGAACGACCATGACACAGCAGGAACGCTTCCATAGCATGCTGGACGGGGCGCGCGGATTCACGAAAGGGTTGCTGGACAAGTTCACATCGCCCGAACAGTGGACCTATCAAGTCCACGAGCACGCCAACCACGCTCTCTGGGTCGTCGGACACATCGCCGTGGTGGACAACTTCATGATCTCGTTGATCCAGCCGGATCGCTTCTTGAATAAGCCCAAGTACGACGAGATGTTCGCCATGGGATCCAAGCCCTCCTCCGATCCCAGCGACTATCCCCCGATCGAAGAGGTGCAAGGGTTCTTCCACGACCGACGCAAGGTGCTGCTGGAGATCCTCGACGGCCTCGACGACGCCGACTTCGACAAGCCGACCGGCGACAAGGCGCCGCCCTTTCTCAAGACCATCGGCTCGCTGTTCCAGGTGGCTACGTTCCACGAGGGCTTCCACGCGGGCCAGGTCTCGGTGGCCGCGCGCGGCCTGGGCATCCCGCCCAGCGTCTGAGCGACCGTTGCCGCCTCAGGGGCCGAGCACGAGCTCGGCCACCATCGCGCGGTGGTCCGACGGGAACCGCTTCTTCGGCCCGTACACCGTACGGTCGACGGTCCACGTCTTGACGGACCAGGTGCCCGCACCGCCGACGAAGAGATGATCGATGCGGCCGGCGGGATCGTACGGCGGCAGCGTCTTGGCCTTGGTCGGATGCCGACGCTCCTCGGCCAGGTCGTAGGTGTTGCGCAGCAGCAGGTCACCCGGCCCGGCCGAGGTCAGGATCTCGTAGGCCTTCGACTCCGGCTTGGCGTTGAAGTCGCCCACCACGATGATCGGCAGGTCGGCAGCACGCTGCGCGGTTCGCTTCAGAAGCAGCGGCGCGCTGTGGCGCTGGTTCGGCCGGTTCGCGTCGAAATGCGTGTTCACAAAGAACACCCGCCGCCCGTCCGGCCGATGCTTCAACGTGGCCCAGACCACCAGGCGTGGCACCTGGAGACCCTTCTTCCAGCCCTTCGAGAGCGGCCGATCCGGCGTCCTGCTGAGCCAGTACGCACCCGACTCCATCAGCTCGAACCGGTCGCGCCGATACAGGATCGTGGCATCCGGGTACACGAGGTTGCCCTTGCTGTAGTAGACGGCCTCGTGCGTGGGCAGTATCTCCTTGAACTGCTCGACCTCCTTGGCGGTGGCCAACTCTTGCAGCCCTACCAGGTCCGGGTCGTGGCGATGGAGCAAGTCGGCGACATAGGTCAGCCGCTCCTTCCAAGGCCCGTACTCGCTGGGCTTGCAGAACGAGCATAGGACGTTGAACGTCATGACCTTCATTCGGATGGGCCTGGCGGCTTGCTCCGCCCGGCCTGTCGCGGGCAAGGTCAACGGGACCAACAGCGCTAGGAGAACGAGCGACCCTCGGGTGCGTGCCATACGGATGTCTCCACGAACGTGAACGCGATCGTGCCTCGGTGGTGTCGAGCCTCGCCCAACGGCGCAGCGCTTCTCGCCGTCGGCACCATCAACCACGGAACTTGGCCGGGCCGTCCACGCCCCGTCGGGCCGCCTCCTCCAGCAGGTCGTTCGGGACTCGGACGACCTTACCGTGGCTGTCGAGGATGGTGTGCAGGCTTTCCCCGGTGGCGATGACCTCGTCTGCCCCCTCTTGGCGGACCTCATAGGTCACCGTGACCCTCGCCCGCGAGAGCCGCGTCATGATCGCCCTGACCCGGAGCACCGAATCGTACCGCGCGGGGCGCCTCATCTGATAGGACACCTCCAGGGCCGCCAGCCAGTGATCCTGCTCGATGTGCTCGACGAAGCTGTGGCCCAGCGACCGGAACAGCTCCTCACGCGCCCACTCGAAGATCCGGGGGTAATGCTGATGGTGCAGCATGCCCATCCAGTCGATGTCCGAGAATCGCACGCGGTACTCGAAGGTCGTCTCTACCATACCGTCCTTCCCGGGGCACACCTGGCCCAAGCCTGTCACGAAGCCCTTGGCTGTGATAGACTATGGATTTTAGGTGCTCGTGTCGGCCCTGCCCAGCGCCGTCGGCCCCGCGAGCATCGCCGGAGTGCCAACTGCATGCGACCAATCGCCGTCCTGGTATCGTTGCTCGGTGTGGCGGGCGCCCTCAGCGCCGCCGAGCCTACGCCGACGCCAATCGGTTCCCAGCACGAGCTGCTCCTCGATCGCAACACCATCGTAAAGACCGAGCACGTCTCCCTTTCGTTGATACCCGCACAACGCACCAAGGCCAACCCCGTGCTCGTTGCGGACAAGCCTTGGGAGATGCAGGGCTGTGTCGGTTGTCCCTCCGTCGTGTACGACCCGCAGCGCAAGATCTTCCGCATGTGGTACCTGGTGGACAACGTCTGGCTCAGCCGGCATCGCCTCACGGAAACCACGACGACATCGTCCAAACCGACAACGACCACCGCCGCCTCGATTCCGGTCACGACGCTTCCCACCTCGCTACCGGCCAACATGTCCGGCCCGATGGCCCACTACGGCGGCCAGTCTTTGCCGAACACCGTCGGGGCGATACCCATGGCCGACAGCTCCTTCATCTGCTACGCCGAGTCGGCTGACGGCACGAAGTGGACCAAGCCCGAGCTGAACCTCCTCGACTTCCAGGGCTCCAAAAAGAACAACATCGTGCTTCGGCATTCAGGCAGTCACCTCGGGGGCTTCTCGGTCCTGGTGCGCCACGAGTGGTCGAAGCCCGAGGAGCGCTACGTGCTGATCGCCCACATGGGCACATGGCCGGGCGATCCCGGTGAGGCGGCCAAGCGGGGCCTGAAGTACGCCCTTCCCGCCGCGGGCGATGTCGCCTTCACCTCGGCCGACGGCATCCGCTTCAAGCCGGTCGCCGACAAGCCCGTGCTTGCTCGACCGTCGTCCCGGGGTCGAGCTGCGTGGTCATGGGATGCGGCCCGCAAGCGCTTCGTCGGATGCATGCCGACCGAGCACGAGGGCCGGCTGGCCCGGGCGCAGGTCGAGAGTGAGGATCTGCGTTCGTGGTCGAAGCCGCGGCTCATCCTCGCTTCCCCCAAAGACGACGGGGCCAAGGCGGCCTTCACGTCGCATCTCAGCTTCCCGATGGGCAGCCAGCTCGCCGCCTGGCTCGAGGTCGTGCGACCCGACATGGGCAAGCCCCAGGTGCAGGTGGCCTCCAGCCGCGATGGTCGGACCTGGCATCGCGTCGGTGATCGCAAGCCGCTGCTCGCCCCGGGAGCGGATGGGACCTTTGACGCCGCCGGCGTGCGCATCGGGGGGACGCCTCCGGTCCCCCAAGGCAAGGATCTCTGGATCTACTACGAGGCGGCCAAGCCCCACCCGGTGATCCCGGGCGTCCGGCAGACCAGCATCGCCATGGCTGCGGTGCGTGTCGACGGCGTGATGGCCGCGGTCGCCGGCGAGAAGGAAGGACTGCTGGTCACCAAGCCGCTGAGCTTCAATGGAGGCCGACTCTTCCTCAATGCCGATGTGGCCAAGGGCGGGCATATCCGGGCCGCGCTAGGCACGCCCGACGGTAAGCCTGTGGCCGGGTTCGAGGCCGCCAAGGCCATCCCCGTCACCAGCGGGGGCGTTAACGTCCCCGCCACGTGGAACGGCGATCCCGCCCTGCCGGCCAAGAAGCCCCTACGGCTGATGTTTCACATGAAGTCGGCCAAGCTCTATGCCTACTGGTGCCACTAGGCCACGCGGCTAGCTGCCGCTCAGGATCGCCCGGACGCCGTCGAACGCCGCCGAGATGCTGTCGCCCTTCTGACGCACCTGGGCCGAGACGCCCACGCGGATGCCGCGTTGCCACTTGACCTCCACTCGGCCGATCTCTCGCCCGTCCAGGAAGAACCGAACGTGCCGGCCGTCATGGACGAGCTTCATCGCGTGACGCCCGCCGTCCTTGGCGTCCAGCAGCTTGGCGCCCGTCCCGCCCGTGCCGTTCAGATTGTACGACCAGGTGCCCGCCTCGGTGTCGTGGCTGAACAACACCGACTGCTTCGGACCGGCGTACAGCCACAGGCTCGAACGAGCCCCCGAGCCCTTCGCGTCCGTCGCGATCCGCTCGGCCTCGACGGTCAGCCGGCCGCCGCCCGAGACGTCGAACGCCCCACGCGACAGGAGCGTCTTGCCGGCCCAGTAGTTCACGCCCGTCGAGCCGTTGAACGTCAGACGGCCGTCCTTGACGCGGGCCGCGATGTCCGTTGCCGCCGTGCTCTCCAGGCCCAGATCCAGGACCTCCCACCGCCGGACGTCCAGGCCGGGCTCGTCGAAGTTGTCCACCAGCTCGCTCAAGACCGCCGGCACGGGCGGCAGCGCGTAATCCCGCCGCTTCGGTCGGCCCACGCCCTGGGCGACGATCTGGAACTCGCCCGCGCCGCTTCGCAGCACCGCCCAGTCGCCCTCCATGCCGACGAACGTGATGCCGCCGGCGCTACCGGCGCGCCTGCCGTCCTCCACCAGCGGCCGCCCGGATTCGGTGATCTCGTACCGCCTCGCGCCGAACGTCGGTACGTGGATCGCCGCCGACGTGTTGTAGGGGATCAGGACGTTCATCGTCAGATCGTCCCCCTCCAGCTTCCAGCTCGATCCGACCCATCCGTGGACCGTCTCGACCGTGGCCGTGGCGTGCGTGAGCCCCGCGACCGGACGCGGCTGGATCCGGATAGCCTTGAAGCCCGGCTTGGCCGGGTTGATGCCCGCCAGCGATTCGAAGAACCACTCACCCACCGAGCCCAGACAGAAGTGGTTCCGCGAGTTCATGCCCGGACCGGCCGTGTCGCTGTTCCACAGCTCCCAGATCGTCGTCGCGCCCTTCTTGACCATGTAGCCCCAGGACGGGTACGTCGTCTGCGCCGCCAGTCTCCACGCCAGGTCGTGATGCCCGCCGTCGGTCAACACCGGGTTGATATACCCCGTGCCGAGAAAGCCCGTCGACAGATGGACGCGCCGCTTGAGGATGTCTTTGACGACGTTCTCGAGCACGGCGTCGACGCGGTGCTCCGGCACAATGCCGAAGAACAGCGGCAGTAGGTTCGCCGTCTGCGTCGCGCCGGGATACTGGTTCGTCCGCTTGTCGAGGTACCTCGCGTTGAACGCGTGGCGAATCTTGCCGGCCAGGTCGCCGTACTTGGCGGCCTCGGCCGGGCGACCGATCGCGCGGGCCATCTCGGACATCAGCACGCAATCGTAGTAGTAGTAGGCGGCCGAGATCGGCTTCTTCGGCGAGGCCACCACCGCGATCCAGTCGCCGTAGCCGTCCCGCTCATACAGCGAGCCCTTGCTGTGGCGGGTCATGTAGTCGACCCAGCGGACCATGCAGTCCCAGTTCTCCTCGATGATCCGCGTGTCGCCGTAGTGGCGATAGACCTGGTACGGCACGATCACGCATGCGTCGCCCCAGGCGGGCTTGGCCGGGGCGGTCCAGTGCGTCGGGTTGACGTCGCGGACCGCGCCGTCGTCGCCCTGGCAGTCGCGGATGTCACGCATCCACTTGGTGTAGTGGCGGCCCATCTGGAGGTTGTAGCACGACGTGTTGGCGAACACTTGGGCGTCGCCCATCCAACCGAGGCGTTCGTCGCGCTGCGGACAGTCGGTCGGAACCGAGTAGAGGTTGCCGCGAAGGCCCATCGTGAGATTGTGTTGGACCTTGTTGAGCAGCTCCTCGGAGCACCGGAAACCGCCGATGTCCCGCTCGCACGACGAGACCATCTTGGCCACCAGCGCGTCCGGACCGGGCTTGCCGGGAAAGCCCGTGATCTCCACGTATCGGAAGCCGTGGTAGGTGAAACGCGGCTCCCACACCTCCACCCCCTGCCCCTTGCAGATGTAGGTGTCGGTCGCCTTGGCGCTGCGAAGGTTGGCGGTATAGAACGTGCCGTCCTTGAGCACCTCGGCGTGCCGCATGACGATCTTCGTGCCGGCCTCGGCCTTTACCCGAAGGCGCACCCACCCCACGAGGTTCTGGCCGAAGTCGACGATGGTCACGCCAGGACTCGACTCGGTGACCCCGATCGGCTTGAACGTGCGGATGAAGCCCATCGTGTCCTTCGCCTGTGGCACGAGATTGTCGACGGACTGATCCACGAGCTCGGCGGCCTTCCAGTCCGCGTCGTCGAAGCCCGGCTTATCCCAGCCGGGACGCTCCAGCCGCGCGTCATACGTCTCGCCGTCGTAGATGCTGTCGAAGAAGATCGGGCTCAAACAGCCCCGCCACGACGGATCGGTCACGATCGTCTCGCGCGAGCCGTCGGCGTACACGACCTCGAGCTGGGCGATCAGGCGCAGTGAGTCTCGGCCCGGTTGTTGCCGCTCCTGGCCGATCCGACCGTGCCACCAGCCGTTGCCCAAGATCGCGCCGATGGCGTTGTCGCCCTGCTTGAGGGCCTGCGTCACGTTATACGCCTGGTACTGAATCCGATGACCGAACTCCGTCCAGCCGGGCGTCAGCATCGCCCCGCACGGCCAGGGCGCGCCGGCCGGCGGATTGACGGCGTCAACCGACGTCGCGACGGCCTGCGCGTTGATGTCCTTGCCGTTGAGGTGCAGCCGATACGCGCCGAGCCCGCAGATGGTGACCCACGCCTTGCGGATCGGCTTCTTCAGCGAGAACGCCTTGCGGAGCATCACCGAACGGTGCGGCGGGATCTTGGCCGTCTTGGTCTTGCCGCCCCAGGGCTCGCAGCCGAACTTGCCGATGACCCGAACCTCGGGCCAAGGTGAGTGATCGAACGCCACCTGGTTCCACGTGGGTTGGTGCCGGTCGGACACCTTCCAGCCTTGGTCCGTCAGGGCCCAGATCTGCTTGCCGGTGGCCAGGGTCACGCGCATCGACAGGCGAAAGCCCGCCTCAGAGCCCTCGTTGTAGGCTTTGACCGCCAGGACGTTCTTGCCCTCCTTCAGATGCTCGCCGACCTTGAACGTGTAATGCTCCTGCCAGTTGGTGCCGCCGCCGATCTTCTTGCCGTTGACGAACAGCTCGAACGAGTTGTCGGCGGTGCAGCGGATCTGCGCTTCGGCCACCTTCTGACCGGCCGGCACCTCAACGACCTTCCGCAGGTACACCGTCTGCTTGTCGGCCGTCTTCGCGTGCCAGATCCAGTTGCCGAACTTCCATCCCGGCGGCGGGCCGATGGGCTCGCGCTGGGGCGTGGGCACCGTGATCCACTTGGCCTGCCAGTCCGAGGCCTCCGTCGGGCCGACGTGGAACCGCTGCCACCCGCTCCAGTCCGACCGGCGATCGTCGGCGTCCCAGACCCGCACCCGCCAGACGTAATCGCGGCGAGCCTGCAAGGGCGCGCCCGCGTACGGCACGTGGGCCGACACGCTGCTGACGACCTTGCCGCTGTCCCAGACGTCCGCGGTCTTGTCCGAGGCTCGGCTGGGGTCGCTCGCCACCTGCAGGCGATACGCCGCCTGAATCTCGCCGCGCTCCGGCCGGCGCTTGTACCAGGTGAACCGCGGGACCGGCTCGACTAGCACGCCTTGTCCGGCGCTGTACTCGCAGAACTGCGCGAGGCCCGTTGCCTGGGGCCCGCCCGGCTGACATCCCGTCGCGCCGATCAGGACGAGGCTCGTCAGTGACGCGGCCAGGGCCGCCGTTCTGATCCAAGGACAACCTGTGCGCTCGCTCATGATGAATCCCTCAGAGGTCTGGGCTGCGGTGAACCCGTCCGTCGCCGTCGCGGCGCGGACCGAAGCAGGTATGACACGGCAAGATAACCGCGCTCCTGGGTGATTGCCAGCCGCTGCAACGCTTCAGCGAGATGGGTCCGAGACGCGATCGAGACGCCAGACGTCGCTCTGCATGTTGTTGCCGGCGACCATCCACAGGGCGCCGTCGTAGACGAATACGCTCGCGGCGTGCCGCGGCTTCCAGGGCGTCTTCGGCACCTCGTGCCAGTGCACGCCGTCGGCGGAGTGCCAGACGTCGTTGCGGTTGCCGTGGTGCCAACCCTCCAGCACCCAGAGCCGGTCGTCGAACACGGCGACCTCGTGATACTCCCGCGGCTCCCACGGCGCGTGTTGGAGGTGGCACGTCCAGGTCACCCCATCGGCCGAGCTCCAGACGTCGTTGTGCATCGTCCGCTTAGGGCGATTGGGCGTGTCGTAGGTGCCGCCACCGAGCAGCCA
Source organism: uncultured Planctomycetales bacterium (assembly GCA_964622545.1). Lineage (GTDB taxonomy): Bacteria > Planctomycetota > Phycisphaerae > UBA1845 > JAFGLZ01 > JAFGLZ01. The sequence goes on from CAZUQM010000008.1 coordinate 159,031, forward strand.
GACGCGACCCTGGAAGACCGCGCTGCCGCCGATCATGCCCCGCGCCGACCAGGACGGCTCCTTGGGCCTGACCTGCGTCCAGCGCACGCCGTCCGTCGTCCACCAGAGGTCGCGGTAGAAGCGCTCCTCCGCGGGAGCGAACTGCGGCAACGTCTGACCGCCCAGGATCCAGATGCGGCCGCCCAGAACGAAGGTATGATGCAACACCCGCGGGCCCCAGGGCAAGGGGGTGTCCCGGTTCACGTGCGTCCATGCCTTGCCGTCGGACGAGCACCACACGTCGTTCTGATAGTGCTTCTGGAGCGGATCGCCGCCCACGATCCACATCGTGCCCTTGTAGACGACGTACCCGGCCGTGTGCCGGCCTTGCCAATCGCGGGCCGGGTCAAACGCGTCCGTGCCGAAGGTATTGGGCTTGACGAGCTCCCACGACCGGCCGTCCGTCGACCGCCACACGTCGTTGCTGCACGTGGCGGGGAAGTGGGCCTTGTCACGCGGGTTCCATCCCCCGATGAGCCACATCGCGCCCTGGTAGACCAGCGCCCCCGCCCCGTCACGGGGTGCGAAGGGGGCCTGCATCGTCACACACCGCCAGGCGTAGCCCGGTGCGTCTGCGGCGGCGGCACCGCCGGCGCATCCGAAGACCAACGTCACGGAGAGGGCCAGCCGCCGCCAACACCGTCGTGACACGATCATGGTTGCGTCTCCTGAGAGGAGGCCCGCGGCAGCGTCACCTCGCGCCACGCCTCCCAGCCGAACCGGATCTCGCGCTCCACGAACTCCCACACGACGACACGCTTGCCCGCGAGCCATTCCGGGTGGGAGGCCAACTGCTCGCGGACCATCGTGACCGCCCCGCCGTCGTTGATGATCGCCCCCATCGAGCGGCGGAGCTCCCTGGCCAGGTGAGCCACGAACCCGGCCGCCCCGGGCTCATCCATCTGGTAGATCCGAAGGAAGCTGTCGCCGAGGACCATCACCCGGGCGGTCGGGTCGTCGGCAAAGGGCTTGCCCGACTCGGCCCCCAGCACGCGGCGACACGTGATCCGCTGGGGCTCAAAGAGGGCCTCAACGCGCGGGTTGCGCATCATCTCGAGCACGTCGCCGCGCCGGTCGACCTCGACGGCCTCGGTTACGTACGCGGTGTCGCCCCGTTCGATCCAACCCAGCTCAAGCAGCCGCTCGGCCACAGCGCCGGCGGCGAGCTCCATCCCCTCCGGTGTCCAGTGCGTGTCGCGCTCCAGATACAGCCGACACGCATCGGGGGCCTCTTGTGCCGTGCGGGCGTCGGCGAACACCTCGTACAGGTCGAACACCTCGACGCCGCGGTCGCTCAGCTCCGAGATCACGCGTCGGGTCGGAGCGCGAAGCCGCCGATCCGGCCCGTTGAACCGCGTCGAGAGCTTGTCCGGATAGACGCTCGGCTTGACCGGCACGGGCACGACGAGCAGCCGAATCCCCCGCTCGGCCAGCTGACGATGGAACGAGCTGACCGCCAGGACCAGTTGCTCGTAGCGCCGCACACCGGCGAGGTCGTCGCCGTCGTCCTCGATCAGGTACGCCACCCCCGGGCGATAGAACCACCAGTCGTCGCTGCCGAGCACGGCCTTCTCGCCGGGATCGCGCAGCAGCCTGAAGCGCATCAGTTGCATCCAAGGTCGCGAGGCCTCGGCGAACCACGACTGCTCCTCAAGGTCGGTTTCGTACGCGCGGAGGTTCTCCTGGCTCGGCGGCTCGCGGACGAGGTCCAACGCCTGGATCGGCTCGTCGCGCCGCCACTCGATGATCGCCTGGGTCACCGGCACGCCGTAGATGACCAGGCTGAAACCGAGGATGAGCAGTCCGCGATGTCCCGGCAAGCGTCGCACGCGCGCCTCCGTCAAAACTGGAAATACAGGAACGGGTTGAACGCCTGATGGAACATCGTCAACACCGACACGACAAACAGCACCAGCAGCACCACCGCCTTCGACCAGCTGAGCCGCCGGACCCAGTCGAACGCCTGCACCGGCCCGAAGGCGATGACGGCACAGGTGAAGAGCTCGATCAGCCGCACACGGCTGTACAGCTCCGCGTCGAGCAGCATCGAGCCGGCGCCGGCGGGCACCAGCCCGAACATCGCGCCGAGGTAATCCAGCGCGTCGGGCAGCGACTCGGCCCGAAAGAACACCCACGAGATCAGCACGAGCACGAACGTGAACCCGATACGAACGGCCCGCGGGCACCCGTGATAGAAGCTCCGCTTGCCGTTCCATCGCTCCAGGGCGAGCATCACGCCGTGGAACCCGCCCCAGCAGAGGAACGTCCAGTTCGCACCATGCCAGAGCCCGCCCAGCAGCATCACGATCATCAGGTTCACATACGTCCGTCGCCGACCCTTCCGGTTGCCGCCGAGCGGGATGTACAGGTAGTCGCGCAGGAACGTCGACAGCGAGATGTGCCACCGGCGCCAGAATTCGGTGATACTCTGCGACCGATACGGCGAGTCGAAGTTGCGCGGAAACTCGAACCCGAGCATCCTCCCCAGACCGATCGCCATGTCGGAGTAGCCCGAGAAGTCGAAGTAGATCTGAAACGCGTAGGCCGCGATGCCGGCCCAGGCGTCGATCCAGAGCGGCGCCTCGGCGGCAAAGGCCGCGTCCGCCGCGTGCGCCACCGAGTTGGCCAGCAGCACCTTCTTGGCAAAGCCCAGGATGAACAGCGCCACGCCCGAGGCGAATCGGTCCACCGAGTGCGTCCGCTTGACGAGCTGCTCGGCCACCGTGTTGTAGCGGACGATCGGCCCGGCGATGAGCTGCGGAAAGAGCGAGACGAAGCACGCGAAGTCCCAGAACGATCGCACCGGCGGCGACACGCCGCGATACACGTCGATCGGATAGCTCATGCTCTGGAAGATGTAGAACGAGATGCCGACCGGCAGCGTGATCCAGAGGACGTTGAAGGACTCGCCGCCGAACAGGTCGATCAGCCGGTTCGCGTTGACCTGCAGAAACACGAAGTACTTGAAGAAGCCGAGCAGGCCCAGGCTCGCAACCGCCGAGACCGCCACCGCCGCCTTGGCCCGTGACGAACGTGCCTCCGACCGCGCGATCACCAGCCCGCACAGGTAGTTCACGAACGTCGCCGCGAACATCAGGACCGTGAACGTGGGGTTCCACCACGCATAGAACGCGTAGCTGGCCACGAGCAGAAAGAGATTGCGCTTCAGCGGCAGGGCGTAGTAAATCAGCAGTGCCAGCGGCAGGAAGTAGAAGACGAAGATGTGCGAGCTGAAGACCATCCGCCGCTACCTGCCGACGCGGTTCGTCCAGATGGCCCAGTAGATGGGCCCGTCGATCTTGCCGGCGTACTTGTTGATGATCGGGCCCATATAGTGTTCGTCGAGGCCCTCCGCCAGGGCCATGCGATGCACGTCGCCGGCCTTGAACCGTTTCAGGTCGCCGCCGATGCCCTCGACCCGCGCGTCGGCGGCCTTGTCTCGCGCCTTCAGCGGGTTGTAGTGGCCGACGAAGATCGTCTTGCCCTTTACCTCGCCGCGATGCGTCTCCTGCACGTCGTACTTGAGCACGTAGACGTAGTCGTACAGGTCGTTCGGCGGGAACGTGCCGAGGATCTCCACCAGCTTGGCCGTCACCTCGGCCGAGCCGAGCGTGGTGACCTCCTCGCCCGCGCCGTCCGCGGCCTTGGACGGCTGCGAGCTCGCGGTGGCCTGCCCCTTGCTGCATGAGGCCGTCGGCAGCACCAGCGCGGCGACGAGGACGATCACGGCGACGGTCTTTGGCGCGGTGAGCATGCGGGTGTTTCGAGACGTCATGGTGCTCCCCCAATCTCGCGGTACGTCCAATCGGGTTCCCAGCCCACGCCGATCTCGACGAGTGGGCCGGCGTTTGTCTTCGGATGTTTCTTACTGAGGTCCTGGCTCTCGCCGGTAATGATGGGCGTGTCGGCGAGTCGTGCGACCCCGATCCGGCCGCCGGACTTCTCGGCCCCCGAGCCGTCCTGGTCGCCCCACGTAAAGAGCACGTACGTGCCGTCGGGCGAGAGCGCCCCGCCGTAGACGTGTCGGCCGTCCTGTCCGTACAGCAGGCCCGACCGCTTGCCGTCGAGGCTCGCCCACCAGAGCTGCGTCCACCCGTAGCCACGCTGGCCCTTCGGCCGGTTCGAGAAGAGGACGCGCCTGCTGTCGGGGAACCAGTCCGGCGTGCAGTTCCGGAACGAATGGATCGAGCTGACCTCGCCCGTGGTCGCGTCCATCTTGGCCACGGTCCAGTTCTCGCCCTTCAGGTTGGCCGTGCCGCAGAACCACTTGCCGTCCGGCGACCAGAAGAGCTGCTGATAGAAGCCCTGCCGGGGCATCGTTCGCAGGGGCCTCTTCGTCGCCAGGTCATAGATCGTCACACCCTTGATGCTCAGGCACGCGAGCTTGGCGCCGCCCGGCGACCACGACGCCCAGGGATACGCCTTCGGCTCGCCGTAGGCCTCCGCGGCCGATCCGTCCGACCGCGCGATCATCAGCGAGCCCTGGAAGCCCCAACGGTCGTGGTCGATGACGGCCTTGCGGTCGAGCCGCCGCCAGAGCAGCCGCTTGCCGTCGGGGCTGAACCGTGGACCGGCCTCGTTGAAGGTCGGCGTGCCGGTGATGTTCCGCACATGCGTCCCGTCAGGACGCATGAGGAAGATGTCCCAATCGCCCTTCGGGCTCCGAGCGCCGTAGGCGATCCATCCTTTGCCGGCGATCTCGTTGCGCAGCGCTGCGGCCTCGGGCGATTCCTCGGCCGCGCGGATCACCGGGCAGGTGAGCAGTATCGCGGACAAGGCGGAAACCGCGCTGATCAGCTCAGGGCGTTTGGCCCGCTTCGTCGAATCCACACTCGGTATCACATCCTCCAACGGTGTCCTCCTTGCGACGGGCGTGCCTCGGAGACGCGACCGTGAGGGAGCGTTGCCGTTCGCGGCTCGGCGCAACACCGTCGCACTCCCTCAATCCGGCATCGTGAACCGGAAGGTGAACAGCCACCAGTCCCTCTTCGGATCGAACTTGCCCTTGGCCCAGATCCACCGCGCGCCGCTCTTGAGAAACTCTCCCGGCGTGTGGTGGAACGGCCCGATGCCCAGCGGGCCGACGTCGATGACCTCCACGTCGCCGCCGGCCGCCGGCTTCGCGCCGAGCAAAACGTCGCGGGCGACGTTCTTGCCCACGCGGCAGACGGCGAAGTCCTTGGCGCTGGTGACCCACTGCTTGCCTCCGGCTCGGATCATCCCCATCAGCGCCGGCTTCTTGGCCGCGCTGCGGGCCTTGATCGCCACCACGTTCTCTTTCTGCTTCGAATACAGGTCGACCTGAGGCGCCTCGCTCCATCCGCCGTGACCGCTGACGCGCCGCCCGTTCAGGTACAGACTGCACTGACCGTCGATGGCGAACTCGAGCTCGACCCGCCGGCCAGGCTCGACCGGCGCAGCCGACTCCTTGGCCAACCTGTCAAACGCCTTGCCGTCGACCCGCTCCACATGGAACAGCCACCGCAGCCCACCCGGCGGTCGGGCGGCCATCGGCACCAGCGTGGCCCGCTGGGTCTTGCCCTCCTTGCCTCGCACGACGACCGGGATCCGACCGTCCTTCGGACGCTTGGCGGCCATCACGATATGGGGCACGGCGTCCGACGCCAGCAGCCCGTCGGCGAGCTGAGGCTCGGGCAGGCAGTACATGTCCGGGATAGAGAACACGCGAACCGGCTCGCCCTTCTTTGGCGCTTCGCCATAGGGGCCTTCCAGGTTGATCGCGTCGGGCAGGGCAACCTCGAGCGTCTGCTTGCCGCTCCACTCTCGCCGAACGTCAACCCACCCGCCGACGCCGTTCCAGTCGGCCCAATTGCCCTTGCCCTGGCGCCGCTTGCCGTCGACCTGGATGCTGGTCGCGCCGAACGGCACACGGAGCAGGATCGGACACGTCGTCGGTTTGTCGGCCTGGACCGTGACGGTCCACCTCGCCGGGGCCGTGCGCTCGGTCCTGACGGTTAGCGTCTCGCGACCGTCCTGCTTGTTGAACGTCGCCGACACCTCCGCCAGCCACGTCACGAGCAGCTTGCCCTCGCGACGCACCACGCCCCAACGCGGCATCTCGGCCAACACCTGCGTGCCGTGCATCGCACAGCACCAGTACGACTCCGAGCCGCGGTTCTCCGCGCCCCCGTAGGGGTATCGCCGGTCGCCGTCCTTGAGCGTGATGAAGAAGCCGTGCCCGAAGCCGCCGTTGGTGAACTGCATCATGTGGATGTGATTGCGCAGACAGAACTCGGCCAGGTCGATATCTCCAGCGTTGCCCGTCGCCGGCCAGGACAGCAGGCTGACGCGAAGCCAGTCGGCCTCGCTGCACCCCTCGTCGCGGTTGTAGTTGCGGTTGAAGTACTCGGGCACGCCGCCGGGCGGCACGACGTACTCGTCCAGCACGCGGAGACGGCCCTCGAGGACGGGGTGCTTGAACTCGTGCGTGCCGAGAATCCGGTCGACGTCGACCATGCCCCGGTAGCTGATGAGTCGGCCGTGCGAGTGATGGCCCTTGAATTTCTGGTGCAGCAGCGACAGCCGCCCGATGAACCGCCCTTCCTCCACGTAGCGCCGGTCGCCGGAGACCTCGCCCAGGGCGGCCAGCCCGTCGATCATCGAGGGGTAGCACGTCGTGAACCCGGAGGCCTTGATGCCGCCCACGCCCTCGAAGTTCTCCTTCTTGCCGTAGTACTTGCGGGTCGAGATGACGTAGTCGCCGAGGCGTTTGGCCATCTCGAGCACGCGGGCGTCGGGTTTGTGCAGTTGTCGCTCGGCCAAGGCGAGCAGCAACCGACCGTTGCCCCACAGCAGGGCCATGTCGCGGAGTTGGTTGATCTCCTTGTCGAGGTTCTGCTCGACGCCAAAGTGGCCGTCCGGCTTCTGGTGTTTGGCAAAGCCCTGGATGAGCTCTTCGATGAAGGGGGTTTCTTGGCCGAGCGCTGCGTCGCAGGCGTTGAGCGCGCCGAGCATGCGGCCGGAGATGTCGCCGCTGTAGTTGGTGAAGCGTCGGTCATACTTGAACATCACGTCGGACAGCACGAACTCGATGTCGTTCAGGGGCGTGGATCGGAGCCGGTCGTAGGCCCGTTCGATGCGCTTGCGAGTCTCTCCGTGGGGTGTGGTCTTGTCGGCGAAGGACAGCTTGAACGGCTTGGCCGGCTCGACGCGGTTCGGAGCGGCTAGCACTGTCGCGGCCATCACGGCCAGGGCCAGCGTGGAAAGGGTTCCTGTTGTCATCGTGATGCTCCTTGGCTGATGGTGCTGCATGGTCGGTCGCCATCTCGTGGCTCACCGTGAGACGACGTTAGTCGTCGCCATCAAACGATACCCTGCGGTTCTTCACGTGCCGCGCGCCACGGTGCTCAGTGATACCACTGGGCGGCGCCGGATGCAGCTTAACAGCAACGCTTCCTGACGGGCGCGTCTCCCTGAAAGAACGCTTCGTGACGGGCGCGTCTCCCTGAAAGAACGCTTCGTGACGGGCGCGTCTCCCATCAGAGCAGCGACCGTGAGGGAGCTGTGCTGTACATCCTCTCTCACGTCGGACTTCAGTTCACACGCGAGATCGCCGCATTACAGACGGTGAACCATTCACTCCGGCGTGAACGACCCGTTGTAAACGTGAACCGATCCGGCTCCTCGGACGCCGAGGTGGCCCGTTCGTGTGTTGTGGCGATCGCTTACGTACATCTCGCCCGTATCGGCCAGGATCGTCTTGCCGTCCACCGTTCGAACACGGGCACGAACGCGGTCGGTCGTGCTGATGCCTTCCAAGACGTACCCAACGCGCGAAAGGGCCGGAATCGGCTTGGCGCTGGCCAACACCTTGTTGCCTTCACCGAGATTGATCAATCTGAGTGTGGCCATGCCGCCATCCATCGCAAGCGAGGCGGCGAACCCCTGCTCGCCGTCGGCGGAGACGTGGAAAAGAAGGTCAACCTGCCGGCAGGCATGACGGGACTTGACCGTGCATCGCCACGTGCCGTGAATCCCTTTGATGCTCGCGTTGATCGCCGTCGTAAGCTCCTCGCCCGAATGGCGCAGCTCAACACGAGTATGTGGATCTGTCCACTGCCACGTCGTTCGGTCGCCGGTCCAGCCGAGACCAAGCGATTGGGGTGAAGGCGTGCCCGTAGCGGAAGCATGAGCCTGACCGGTGGCTTGTTTGGCCGCACCCTGAAAGCCCCCGAACTCAGCCGGGCCCTTCCAGGTGTGGAAGCCCATCATGCCCGTTCGGTCGGTCGCGGAGGCGTTGTACTTCTTCCACGGGCTCTCACTGATGACGGTCTTGCCGTCAGCGGCCAGCATGCGGGCGCGGACGTGTCCGGGCTTCGACTCGCCGACGAGCACGTACTCGGTGTCGTACTTCCACTTGCCCTGCGGGCCGGACCAGATGGCGCCTCGGTAGTTGGCCTTCGACAGATCGTAGAGGATCAGGCAGCCGTTGCCGTACGTCCCGCCAAGCCAGGCGAGGAAGCCGTTCTTGGCATCGGCCGAGGCCTGGAACGCGAGGCCCGCCCCACCGGCCGGGGGTGAGACCTTGACGCGACAGGACCATTGTCGATGCGAGCCGGTGATCTTCTTGTTCATCGCCCAGGCGCGGTCTGTGTTGGTCGGCTGGCGGAGCCACTCTTTCTTGCCGGTCTTCCATTGCCAGACCATCGGACCGACGATAGCCCATTCATCGCCCGGCACGATGCGACGCTTGTTGGGTGCGTCGGGGGTGATCGCGGCCAGCGGCTCCGGTGCGATCGTCCAATCCCAGAACCGGCCGATGCCCTTGTCGGCCACAAGTCCCATCAGGCCCGGCTTGGCGGTCAGTTGCTTCGGCACCTCGACCCAGTCGCTCTGGCTGATCAGGCGCGTGCCCTCGACATCGAGGAGTTGGGCTCGGACGCGTCCGGCCTCGACGACGACCTCGACGATGCACGGCTCGTAGTCCATCCACGGCGCGTACGCGTCTTGCCAGAGCGTCTTGCCGTCGGGTCCGCGTAGCGTGAGGCCTCGCATTTCGCCTGTACCGCCCATGACGCATTCGAGCCCGCCGTTGCCGTCTTGATCGGCGAGCACGACGATGCCAGTGACCTTGGCGTTCGGACCGGGCTCGACCACGCATCGCCAGGCTCCGAGCTTGCCGCTGACGTCGGGGGAGACGATGCGACCGGCCGCCAAGGAGTCGCCCTGTTTGACCACCGAGCGTGAGGCGTATTCGCGCGCCCAGTTGCCGTCGATGACGATGGCGTCGTCGTCGCGGACCTCGCCGCAGGATACCGCCGCCGCGAACAACGGGATCAACAGAACGGGTACGGTGACGACTCCGTTGCGTGTTCGTTCTCTGATGGAATTCGCGTTCCCCACGGCTGAAGCCATGGGCCACCCAGGATGTGTTGCCTGTGCTCTGTGTAACGCTGTGATCGGTTTCATCGTTGTCCTCCGATCGAATTCGCGTCCCCCACGGCTGAAGCCATGGGCCACCCGGCCACCCGGCCGAGCCGCACTGTCCTCAGTGCGGTCCTGCGTTTCCTGGCCGCGACCCCGCTGAGGACAGCGGGGTTCGGTTGTCTCGATCGCGCTTCACGACACCCAAGCGAACGATCACGGCCGAGGGCGGCCGTGCCACATGCCTCGTTCGAATCGGCCTAGGCCGGCTTAAACTGCGGCACCTTGAGCTGTTCGCCGCCCTTGAGGGCGGACTGGTGCGCGATGAGGCCTGGGACGGTCATGGCCAGGGCCTCGTAGATGTTCACAGTCGGCTCGCGATCTTCGACGAGCGCCGCGATGAACTCGTGGGTCAGGAACGTGTGCGAGCCTCCGTGGCCGCTCGAATGTCGCATCGCTTTGGGCAGCATGTGATAGAAGTTCGGTAGCCTCGACCACGTCGGCGCGCCCTTGCCCTGGAGCCGGAACGGCTGGCCGCCGCTGCTGGGCATGTAATAGGTCATCTTCGTGCCGAACCATTGGGCTCGCTCGCCGTGGGCGGTGCCCTCCCAAAAGACGCCGCATCGGCACATGTGGCCTCGGTCGGTCTTCATCAGGGCCATGCACGAGCCGAAGGGGTTGTCGTAGACGTTCTTCTTCCAGGCCGGCTGGTCGGGGTCGGCCCAGCCCAGGCACGACACCTCGGTGAAGTGCTCGCCTGTCACACCCGTGAGCAGGCCCGTCGAGTGCGTTGGGTAGAACATCGGGGGCAGGCCATGACGCCAGGTCTTCTTGCCGTTGTACCACGACAGGCCGTCGCGCTCAGCACCGATGCCGGGGTGGTAGTATTCGACTTCGCTGTAGAACAGGTCGCCGAACGCCCCGTCCTGATACAGCTTGCGGGCGGCGATGCAATGCTGCCGGTAGTAGCTGGTCTCGGCCATCATGTACTTCAGGCCGGTCTTTTCCTTGAGCTCCTTCATCTGGTAGGCGTCCTCGACGGTCAGGCACGCGGGCACGGCGCTGATGACGTGCTTGCCCGCGTTCAGGACCATCAAGACGTGCCGCGCGTGGTCGGGCGCGCCGGTGAAGACGGCCACGGCCTCGATGTCCTTGTCGAGGATCAGCTTCTCCAGCGATTCGTAGCTCTTCTTGCAGCGATAGACCTTCATCAGACGCTCGCGACGGTCGGTCCGCAGGTCGCTGACCGCGTGGACGACGCAGTTGGGGTCTTCGTGCCACTGGAAGCTGGCGCCGAAGCCACCGCCGACGATGCCGACCCGGATCTTGCGATCGCTCTTGAGTGGATTGTCGGCGGCGGACTTCTCCGCCGCGTCGGTGCCCGACGCCGAGGCGAGTCCGCCGGCCAGCGCGCCGACGGCCGCGGTCCGCGGAACACGCTTCAAAACCTGTCGCCGCGTGATGGAATCGTCTGTCATGGGGTAGCTCCTGTGGGATGTCCGTGGGTCTAGGGTCCCACAGCCTATCAGACCGGCGCGCGGTTGGGTACTGCCCAGAGAATCGCCTTGGTGCCTGGCACGGCCACGCTGCCGTTCTCCGCCGCCCACAAAACCGGGTGGCGGGCCCATCGCATCACCCGTCCCGTCTTCGACCCTGAGGCCCAGACCCGAAGGGAGCATGTCGAGGGAGTGGTGGCCGGCGCGAATTCCGGGCCCCAGACGCTGCGCTGCCCATAGGCTCATGGCCGCCGATGCGTTACCATGGATGCACGCGGAAACGCCCAGGCCTGGTTCCGAGGGTGCCTGTTATGCCTATGCCTCTCCTGCGGTCTCTTCTTGCCGGTTTGGCCCTATGCAGTATGGCCCTGGCCGATCCGTCCCGGTCCACCGTCCGCTTCGACTTCGAGTCGGGCGACCTCCACGGCTGGCGGATCGTCGAGGGCGACTTCGGCGAACTCGTCTGCGACCGTGCCACGTTCCACAACCGACCGGAGCGACCCTACAACAAGCAGGGAAAGTACTACCTCACCACGCTCGAGACGCCCAAGCACCAATCCCACGACGCCTACACCGGCGTGGTCGAATCGCCGGTCTTCACGATCCGCGGCGAGACGGCCACCATGATCGTCGGCGGCGGCTCGCACAAGACCACCTACGTCGCCCTTTGCACGGCCGACGGCAAGGAGGTGCGACGCGCCTGCGGCAAAAAGACCGAGACCATGCAGCCCGTGACGTGGGACGTGGCCGAGTTCGCGGGTCGCAAGCTGTTCCTCCGTGTGGTCGACCGGCACACGGGCGGCTGGGGTCACATCACGTTCGACGACTTCTCCGTCCCCGGCGAGATTGATCCCGACGCCACCCGAATTCGGTGGGAGGTCGTGGAGCGCCGCCGCCTGGACGCCGAGCGGAAGCAGCTCACGGCCCGCCTCGACCTCGCCCGCCGGGCCGTCGACGACATGCGGGCGACGTTTGCGGAGCGGTTTGCCGATGCCGATGCGATCCTCCAATCGTTCGCCGACCTGCGCAGGCGCATCGCAGCGGTCGACCTGGCCGCACTCGATCCACTCCGCAGCGACGTGGACGCCGCGTGTCGCCGCGCCCTGCTGGCCAACCCGCTGGTCCGCCGGCACCCGATCGTCTTCGTCACCCGCCCTCAGTACAAGCCCGACCACCACGCCACGGCCACCATGTTCCAGAACGGCGAGATCAACACGGCCAGCTTCCAGGGCGGCGGCGCGATCAAGACGATCGACCTCGACCAGACCGGCAAGGTCGAGACGCTGCTCAGCCTGCCCAAGGGCGTGGCGCGCGACCTGGAGGTCTCCTTCGACGGCGACAGGCTCCTCTTCAGCATGCGTCGCGATCGGTCCGACGACTATCACATCTGCGAGATGACGCTGGCCGATCGAGAGGTCCGACAGCTCACGACCGGTTCGCAGCTGGCCGACATCGACCCGATGTACCTGCCGGACGGACGGATCCTCTTCGCCTCGACCCGCGAGCCGAAGCTCTGCCAGTGCAACCGGCACATCATGGCCAACCTGTTCCGCATGAACGGCGACGGCAGCGGCCTGCACCAGATCGGCCGCAACACGCTCTTCGAGGGCCACCCCGCGCTGATGCCCGACGGCACCGTCCTCTACGACCGCTGGGAATACGTCGACAAGCACTTCGGCCCGGCGTTCGGGTTGTGGACGGTCAACCCCGACGGCACGAACCATGCCATCTTCTACGGCAACAACGCCTGGTCACCCGGGGCGATCATGGACGCCCGTCCCGTACCCGGAACGCACCTCTTCGTGGCGACCTTCGGTTCATGCCACGATCGACCGTGGGGCGCGATCGCCCTGGTCGACCGCACCAAGGGGCTCGACGGCCTGGCGCCCGTGCAACGGAGCTGGCCCACCGATATCGCCGACCTGCTCAGCAACGACCGCAACTACCCGAACACGGGTCGACGCGGCCACCCGGCCGGCTGGCAGATCGATACCTTTCGTAGGCTCAAGACGAAGTACGAGGACCCGTTTCCGCTCTCCGAGACGTACTTCCTGTGCAGCCGCATGGTTTGCGGTGAGCAGATGGGCCTCTTCCTCATCGACGTCTTCGGCAACGAGACCCTCATCCACACCGAGCAGCCCGGCTGCTTCGACCCGATGCCGCTGTGCCCGAGGCGGCGGCCGCCCGTCGTGCCCGATCGCAAGCACCTCGAGCGTCGCGACGGCAGCTTCTACGTCGTCGACGTCTACACCGGCACCGGCATGGAACGCGTTCCGCGCGGCACGATCCAATGGCTCCGCGTGGTCGAGGCCCCGCCCAAGCTCTTCTGGACGCACACCCTCTGGAACATCGACGCCACCCAGGCGCCGGCCATGAACTACAACTGCACCAGCAACAAGCAGATCCTCGGCAAGGTGCCCGTCGAACCCGACGGCTCGGCCTACTTCGACGTGCCCGCCGACAAGTTCGTCTTCTTCCAACTGCTCGACAAGGACGACCGCATGGTCCAGAGCATGCGGAGCGGCACAATGGTCCAGCCCGGCGAGCGGCTCGGCTGCGTGGGCTGCCACGAGAACCGTCTGACGACCACGCCGCCGGATCGTGCGCCCCTGGCGATGCGGCGCGCGCCGAGCCGGATCGAGCCCTGGTACGGTCCGCCCAGGGTGTTCAACTACCTGACCGAGGTCCAGCCCGTCTTCGACAAGCACTGCGTGCGATGTCACGACTTCGATAAGCCCGCCGGCAAGAAGCTCAACCTCGCCGGCGATCAGGGGCTGGTCTTCAACACGTCGTACGTCGAGCTGCGCAGTAAGTCGGCCGTGCGATGGTTCCCCGATCCGCCGGGGGCCGAGAAGCTCCTCGTCAAGGCCGTCGACGACGGACCGCCCGAGGCCTTGCCGCCGTATGCGTGGGGATCGCACCGCAGCCGGCTCGTCGACGTGATCATGAAGCCGCACCACGACGTCAAGCTCGCTAAGGAAGCGCGCGACCGCATCATCGCCTGGATCGACATGAACGCCCCCTACTATGGCAGCTATGCCAGCGCCTATCGCGACAACCCGTTCGGTCGGTCGCCCCTGAGCAACGACGACCTGAAGCGGCTCCGGCAACTGACAGGCGTCAAGGTCGGCGACCAGGCCGCCGAGATGAAGACGTCCACAGTCTGTTTCGATCGTCCCGAAAAGAGCCCGTGCCTCGACGGTCTGCGAGACAAGGACCCCAAGCGATATGCCAGGGCGTTGGCGATCATTCGCTCCGGACAGCAACGGTTGGCCGCGCGGCCTCGTATGGACATGCCGGGAGCGAAGCTCCTCGGTATCGAAGCCGACCGCCAGGCCAAGTATGATAGACGCGCCCAGGCCGAGGCCCGTGCGCGCAGGGAATTGGCTCGGCCCGGCCCCGGTGAGGCAACGACGTACTGACGTCAACGCCGGATCAATGACCAGTGCCGTGCGAGGCAGCCCGCTCTCATCACAACACGTTGGGCGCGGCAGTGGCACGACGAGACGGCCAGCGTGCTGTCGGTCACGAGGCTGCGCGGGCGTGCAGGTGCGTACCTCCGGAGGTGCTGGATGCGTGGCCTCTTCAGTGTTATCGTCTCTCTCACGGTACTGGGCGTCCCATCGGCAACGGTCGTCGCCGCGCCGCTCGAGTCCAGCGGCAATGCCGACGGTGTGTTGACGTGGCAGCTCGGCAAGATCGATCCAGGTAAGCAGGTCCGCCGCACCGTCCTGTTCGCCTTCGAAGAGAACCACAAAGACCTTGCCGCCGCGTTGAAAGGGCATCGTGCCGCGGCCGGACGGATCAACACCGAGTGCGCCGCTGACCAGCCGTCGGCCAAGGGCAAGACCCTCTGGATCCGAAACGATCACACCGACGTCGCGCTGCAACCTTACGGCGCGTTCTTCTGGGAGAAGGGTAAGCAGGCCCTGGCCTGCAAGCACGGCGGACAGCTCAGCCGCTACGGCTATCGTGTCCACTACACCACCGACAAGCCCCGCTCGGCCGGCACCTGCATTGAACAACGCGGCAAGGTCGACAACTTGCGGACGATCGAACCCCTCGCCAAGGCCGGCAACGACCGCATCACGACCACGCTCGCCACGGCCGACGGCACGCTGCGTATCCGCCTGACCGCCGTGGTCCTGACCGGTCAGGCAGCCGCCGTCGTCTACGAGATCACGAACACGTCGAAGCAACCCGTCACGGCCTGTCGCCTCACCGCCTACGCGAACATCGAGGCCCGACACGACCACGGCAACGACTACGCCACGCTCGATGCCACCACGCGCTCCGTGATCTTCGTGGACGTGGCCACCGGCTTCTGCGTGGCGATGACGGGCGACGAACCGCCCACGACGGGCCACGTGGGCCTGTGGCCGTCGAGCAAACAACTCGCCACAGGCCACGGACAACCCCTCGGAGCGTGGCGCCGCTTCGACGGGCTCGACGACAAGCTCGTCCAGCGTCTCGCGCGGTCGGCCATCCCCCATCCGCCCGCACCCTTCGTCCCGCCCAAAGAGCCGGAAACGCGCACGCTCAGCGAGACCGAGGCCCAGGCCGTGCTCCATCGCGATTGGCTCTTCCAGGCCGACGGCAAGCTCACGGCCGATCGGACCGAACAAGAGATCCGCTGGGGCTTCGAGCTGGCCGCGCGGCTGATGAAGGACGACCGCACCCCCGATCTCTCGGCCGATGTCGCCGAGCTCGCCCGCCTGCTCGAGCAGGTCGACGCCCTCCGCAAGGCCGGCCGTGGCGGGACCGACGCCCGCGACCTGTACATCGCCGCCCGGCGGGTCAAGCGTCAGATCGCCTTCAAGAATCCCGTCGTGGACTTCGACAAGCTCCTGTTCATCGACAATCCCTACCCGCAGGGAGCCGAGTGGCCCCACCAGGCGCGGCACCGCAACGGCATGATGGCCGTGCCCGGCGGGCGCTTGCTGATCCTCGAAGGCCTGCATCCGGGGGGCAAGCTCCGCAAGCTTGCCCCGGAAAGGCCCGGTAGCTTCTGGCGGCCCGACCTGTCGTTCGACGGCCGGCGCGTCGTGTTCTGCTACAAAGCTCACGACGACAAGGCCTTCCATCTCTACGAGATCGGCGTCGACGGCACCGGCCTGCGACAGCTCACCGACGGCGACTACGACGACATCGATCCGCTGGTTCTGCCCAGCGGCAAAATCATGTTCTGCACGACCCGATGCAACACGTACGTGCGCTGCATGCCCTATACCTACACCTACGTCTTGGCCCGCTGCGACCCCGACGGACGCAACATCTACCTCATCAGCCGCGGCAACGAGCCCGACTGGTGCCCCGCCCTACTCCATGACGGCCGGGTGATCTACTCGCGATGGGAATACACCGACAAGGCCCTCTGGCGGATTCAGAGCCTGTGGACGACCAACCAGGACGGGACGAACACCGTGGCGTTCTGGGGCAATCAGAGCGTCTGGCCCGACCATCTGGCCGAGCCGCGCCCCATCCCCGGCAGCGATCGCGTGATGTTCACGGGCCTGGCCCATCACGACTGGTTCGCCGGCTCGATCGGGATCATCGATCCGCGCAAGGGCCTGAACTTTCCGCACGGCCTGACCAAGGTGACGTGCGACGTGGCCTGGCCGGAGTGTGGAGAGCCGCCCGTCGATCCGCACGAGTCGACGCGGTATCACGCCTCGGGCAAGTACGAGGCGTACAAGACGCCGTGGCCGTTGTCGGAGGAGGACTTCCTCGTCTCGGCCAGGACGGGAGGGCGGACGGGCAAGTTTCGCCTCTACCTGATGGATGTCTACGGCAATCGCGAGCTGATCTACGAGGGCGCCTACAACATCTGGCACGCCATGCCGCTGATGCCGCGCGAGGCGCCGCCGGCCCACATCGACCGCGTGGCCTGGCCCGGCACGGAGGACGCTCGCCAGCCCGCCGAGCCCGGCGTGCTCTACAGCGCCGACGTCTATGAGGGCGTGCCCGATCTGCCGCGCGGCAAGGCGAAGTACCTCCGCGTGGTGCAGCTCGACGCCAAGACCAGCTCGACCTGGACCCGCGACGGGCGCTTCAGCGGGCCGTGCACGTCGATCCTTCAGGACGACGGGGTCAAGCGGATCCTCGGCACGGTGCCGATCGAGGCCGACGGATCGGTCTGCTTCGAGGTGCCGGCGGGCCGCTCGATCCACCTGCAGTTGCTCGACGAGCACTATCGGGCGCTGCAAACCATGCGGAGCTTCACGGGCGTCATGCCCGGCGAGCGGCGCGGCTGCGTCGGCTGCCACGAGATGCACAGCCGCGTCATGCCCAGCAAATACGGCGTGGCCATGCAGAAGCCGGAGCGCCGGCTCGAACCGCCGCCGTGGGGCGCTGCGAGCATCAGCTACCTCAAGCTCGTGCAGCCCGTGCTCGACAAGCACTGCGGTGCGTGTCATCAGGGCGACGGCAAGGGTCGCAAGAAGCTCGACCTGACGCTGCGCAAAGGCGACCGGTGGTTCTTCCCCGAACCCTACCTGACGCTGGTCGGCGGGGCGCTGATGCACAAGCGCCAGCTCGGCGACAAGCCCGGCATCGCGGGGGCCATCATGGCCGAGAACTTCCCGCTGAGTGATCCGGCCAGCTACGAGACGTTCCGCCCGATGCGGCACCTGAGCTACAACAGCCAACTCATCGAGATCGCGATGAGCGGCAAGCACCATGACGTGAAGGTCACCGGCGAGGATCTGCGCAAGCTGATCGCGTGGGTCGACGCCAACTGTCCGTTCCGAGGGGAAGGTGAGATCCGCGAGATCCCCGACCCGGTTTTTGCGGGGATCGACTGGCTGCCGGTCCGACCCAGGACCCAGACCGCCCCCGAGGTCGCCAGGCCGTAGACGTGTTGCCACCGAGGGCTACTTGGTCTACAACATGGTGATTCCCAAACCGTGATGGCCTGTGACGCCCGCGCGGCGCTCAGGTCGACGAGGACGAATGAACATGACATGCGCTGATCGTATCCGACGTATTCACCCCCGCACCCTTGGTCTGGTCTCCGTGGTCCTGGCGACGACGATCGTCGTCGGGCTGATCGCGCCCGCCCACTCGGCGGGGAAGAAGGAGCTGTCCTACCGTTCGCCGTATGACGTGGCGTACTCCTCCTGCGGCAAGATGCTGGCCGTGTCGGATTTCACGGCCGGTGAGCTCGTGATCCTTCAGACGGGCTCCGGCAAGGTCATGCAGCGCGTGGCCCTCAAGGGGATGCCCACGGGCCTGGCCTGGAGCGAGGACTGCAAGTTCGTCTTCGTCGCCGAGGAATGCTGCGGCACCGTCGCCCAGGTCGAGGCGGGCACCGGCAAGGTCACGCGGCGTCTCAAGGTCGGTCCCCGGCCGATCGGCGTGGCCCTGGCGGCCAAGCGCAAGCTCCTGTTCGTGACCAACTCCGCGACCCATGACGTCTCCATCGTCGATCTGAAGACGGGCAAGGAGAGCAAGCGGATCAAGGTGCTCCGCGAGCCGGTCTCGGTCGCCATCACCCCGCATGAGTCCATTGCCGTGGTCACCAACTTCCTGCCGGAGGGGCCCTCGTCGGACCCGAAGGCCGCCGCCGCCGTCAGCCTGATCGACATCGAGCAGATGAAGACGATGCCGGTTCGTTTGCCGGCCGGCTCGACGCTCGTCCGCAGCGTGGCCGTCTCGCCGTGTGGCTGCTGGGCCTACGTGGTCCACACGGTCGGGCGGTTCAACATCCCAACCACGCAGCTCGAGCGCGGCTGGGTCAACACGAACGCCATGTCGATCATCAAGCTGCGGGATCGCTCGGTGTACGCCACGGTCCTGCTGGACCATCCCTCTCAGGGCTCGGCCGACCCGTGGGGCGTGCTGCTCAGCAAGGACGGCAAGCGGATGTGGGTTTCGCTGGCCGGCGTGCACAAGGTGGCCGACATCGACCTCGACGGTCTGCACAAGCTGCTCAAGAGCGACTTCAGCAAGCATCCGAAGCTGGCCAAGCCCGACCCCCGCAACCCCGGACCACAGAGCATCTGGCTGGAGATCAAGAAGGACCCGAAGCAGCGGGCCCAGCTCGTCAACGAGCTCGCCGCCCTGCATGCGGCCGACCTCATCGAGAACATCCGGCTGCCCGGCAAGGCCCCGCGCGGCATCGACGTCTCGCCCGACGGCAAGGAGCTTGCCGTGGCGATGTACTACAGCGGCCAGATCCAGCACATCAACGTCGGCTCGCGCAAGCCGGCCAAGGTGGTCTCGCTGGGTCCGGCCCGCAAGCCCGACGCTATTCGCATCGGCGAGATCAACTTCCACGACGGCACGCTCTGCTTCCAGCACTGGCTGAGCTGTGCGACGTGTCATCCCAACGCCCGAGTCGACGGGCTCAACTGGGATCTCCTGAACGACGGCATGGGCAATCCCAAGAACACCAAGACGATGGTCTTGTCGGCCCAGACGCCGCCCGCGATGGCCCGGGGCGTTCGCGCCGATATGGGCGTGGCCTCGCTGGCGGGCTTCCGACACATCCTATTCCGCCAGCCGACCGATGAAGAGGTCAAGACGGTCCGGGCGTATCTGACGGCGCTCAAGCCGGACAAGAGTCCGTACCTGACGCGCGACGGTAAGCTCACCGAGTCAGCCACGCGCGGCAAGGCCTTGTTCATGAGCCCGAAGCTCGAGTGCGCAACATGCCACCCCGAGGGGCTGTTCACCGACCTGAAGATGTACGATGTGGGCACCAAGCATGAGCTGGATCGCGCGGCCGATTTCGACACGCCCACGCTCATCGAGGCCTGGCGGACGGGGCCTTACCTGCATGACGGCTCGGCCGCCACGCTGAAAGAGGTCCTCACCAAGTTCAACAAGGGCGACAAGCACGGCAAGACGTCGCACCTGAACGAGAAGCAGATCAACGATCTGGTGGCGTACTTGCTGTCACTGTAGCGCGCGGACCTTCGTCGACGAGAGCGCCGTCCCCTTGGCGCCGGGCTCGATCGACGTGCCTAACGCGCCCGCCAGACGAGCAGCGTCGTATCCGCCGAGGCCGAGACCAGCCGCGAGCCGTCGGACGATAGCGCGAGATCCGTGACGACGCCCTCATGGCCGGAGAGCTTGCGGACACGCTTGGCGGCGGCAACGTCCCACGCCTGGATGTCGCCCCTCTCATCGGCCGCGTAGAGCGTCCTGCCGTCCGGCGACCCCGCCAGCGACGTCAGCCATGTCCCGGCATCCAACTTGTTCTGGAGCGATCCGGTCTTCAGGTCCCAGATGCGGACCACGCCGTCGCGTCCGGCCGAGGCCGCCCGCCCGTCGCCGAGCCCGATCACCGACTCCACCCAACCGAGGTGTCCTTCCATCACGTTCGCGCACGTGCCGGAGGTAACGTCCCACACCCGCACCGTGCCGTCGCGCCCCGCACTGAGCAGGCGCTTGCCGTCGGCCAGCGCTGCGACCGACAGGACCCCGCCCTGATGGCCCTCGAGTACGGCGACCGGCTTGGCGGCGTCCCTGGTCCAGATGCGGATGCTCCCGTCGTCGGCACCGCTGGCGATCCGGTCCTGTCCGCCCGCGAGATAGGTCACGCCGCGGACCCAACCCCGATGGCCCTTCCACTTGCCGAGGACCTTGCCGTCGGCCAGGTCGAACTCGCGAACGACGCCGTCCTTGCAGCCGGCGCAGACGCGCAGGCCGTCGCTCGACGCCGCCAGGCAGTACGCGCCGAGGCTTGCCCCCTCGATGACGCGCAGCGTCTTGCCGGTGGGCACGTCCCAGACGCGCAGCGTTTCATCGCGCGAGCCGCTGACGGCTCGCTTCCCGTCCGGCAGGAAGACGACCGCTTCGACGCCGCCGCGATGACGCTGCCAATCGATGCGGGGCTCGCCGGTCTCGACGCTCGTCTCGATGAGCAGCCGCCTGTCCGTGCTGAGGACCCACTTGCCGTCGGGGCTGACCTGCATGCGGCGGACGTGCCCCTGATGGGGCCACCAACGCGCGAGGTACTTGTCCGGCTTGTGCCGGTTCCACCGGCGAATGGAGCCGTCGCGCGAGCCGGTGAGGATCCGATCGGCGTCGCGGCAATAGGCGACGGACGGCACGGCGTGGCCGTGATGGCCCGTGAAGCGTCCGAGCATCTGGTGCGTCGTGACGTCCCACTCCGAGCCATGGTGGCGGCTGCCGACGAGCAGGCGCTTCCGGTCAGACGAGAGCGTCATGTCGTAGACGCAGTAGTCCTTCCAGAGCTTGGCGACGAGCTTGCCGGTGGTGAGGTCGAATGTTTCGAGGATGTGGGCGTGGCCGCCGCCGGCCCATACGGTTTGGTCGCTTTTGCCGAACAGGGCGACCTGGACGTAGGACATCTCGCTGGACATCTCGCGGAGCTTTTCGCCCTTGGCCAAGTCCCAGAGGGCTAGCTTCGGCGGCAGGCGGCGCCAGACGATCGTCCGCTTGCCGTGCGGGCCGTAGGCCGCGCCGTTAAGCTCCATGCCCGCGTTGCACCGGCGGGTGGGGCGCTGGGCGGCGACGTCCCACTCGAGGAGGTTGCCCGAGGCGAACGCGAAGAGGAGGGCCTTGCCGTCCGGGCGAAGGTCCATCGAGCGGGGCGAGCTTTCGCCGATCGTCAAGACCTCCCGACGCTCGCCCCTGGCCAGGTCCCAGATCTCGAGCATCTTGCCGAGCAGGACGGCCGCGCGGTCGTCAACGAGGTAGGTGAAGTCCGACACGCCGCGGGAGAAACGCATCCGCGTGGTGCCCAGCCGTTGGACGGCCCCTTTCGGCAAGGGATCGCCGAGCCGGTCTTGAGCCTCTTGTGCGACGGTCAGGCCGGCCAGCAGGCCCGCCACGAGCAGCGATGATCGACATGCCTCTCTCATGGTTTACTTCTCCAGCGTTGCGTTCGGACCGACCACGTTGTTGAAGACCCGCGTGTTGCCGCCGCTGATGACGGTGTGCTTGATCGGCATGGCGAACCGGTTGTGGTGGACGGTCGCGCCCTGGGCCGGCACGCCGCGGATCACGATCGCGCGGTGCTTGCCCTGGAACGTGTTGTGATGGATGTGCAGCCACTCGCCGGCCATGTCCGTGCCGTCGCCCCGGTCGCGTCCTCCGTGCATGTCGAAGTAGTGGCCGTTGGCGTTCGGCAGGACCAGGTTGTAGGCCGCCTCGTAGCCGCAGCCCGGGTTGCCGCTCGATGCGATGTGGTGCCGGCAGTAGTCGAAGCGGTTCGCGATGATACGGGCGTCACACTGGCTGAGGCTCACGCCGTAGCCGAGGCCGCTCCGCTGGCAGTGGTGGATGTCGCAGTGATGGACGTAGAGGCCCGAGGCGCCCCGGCGTCCGGCGACACCGCAGTAGTTCCAGTTGTAGTACTCGCAGTTGTCGACCTCGAGCCCGTGGTGCGTGGTTAGGATAAAGGTCAGGTAGTAGGGCGATCGCTCGCGGCTGGAGATCGAGCCTTCAGCCCGCAGTCCGGTCACGCGCACGTTGTGCCCGGCCGTGCGAAACATCTCGAACGAGCCCTTCTCACGCGTGAACAGCTTCGCCCCCTGTGAGTCGCCCCGGCCCCGATCGCTGGCGAGGGTCACCTCCGTCCGCAAGGGCAGGTCCTTGCGGCCGGTCAGGTCGATCTCGACGTCGCCGGGGATCCACACGACGTGGCCGGGCTTGGCCTTGTTCAGCGCGGCGGCCAGCTCGTCGGCGGTCCGCACGGTGACATCGCCGCCCGTGAGGATGCGGCTGTAGCCCTTGCCGCCCCCGATCGGCTCGCCCGTCGGATTGGCCTGGCAGCCGACCTGGTCCTCGGCCGCGAGGGCCGCGACCGGCGCCAGGCCCACAGCCCAGACGGTTGCGAGCGCAACACCCCACATGCCATCGCGGCACCCCCTCACTTCCATCGTCCGTCGCCATCGTGTGCTCATCATTGCGCTTCCTTCTTCGCAGCCATTCGGAAGTCCAGGTGCGGCGGCGGCGTCAGCTCGTCCCGGACCCGCTGGATCAGGGCGTCATCGAACGCGACGCCCTGCTCGGCGGCCAGCCTCTTGGCCCGGCAGGCGTACCAGAGGTCGGTCAGCAAGACCTCGCCCTCGCGGACCGTGACCAACTCGAAATGACCCGCCAGCATCGCCTCGGCGCGGTCGAGGTCGTCCAGCTCGAGGCAGGCCCAGACCTCCAAGGCACGTATGCGGCCGTCATCGCCAACGCGCTGCGGCAATACGCCGATCACGTCGAGCATCTGCTCAGGCCGGCCGGCGTCGCGCAAGAGCGTCAGGCATTCGACCGCCAGGGGCTTCAGATCCGGCTGCATCCCAAGGGCACGGACCGCCAGATCGGCGGCCTCGTTCCTGCGGTCTTGCCGCGCCCGCAGCACGGCCAGGTTGCGAAGTCCCCACGCCGACGGTGCCCGTTCGAGCGATCGCTGCCAGGCCTCGTCGGCGGCGTCGAGGTCGCCGTCATGGTAGGCCATCACCCCCAGATGGAGCCAGGCCAGCCCGTGATCGCTTCGTCCCGCCTCGACGGAGGCTCGCAATCTCTCCCGCCAGGCCTCTTGCACCATCCACGCGCCCGGCGGCTCATCCGGCGGACGCTCCGGGAATACGCCGTCGTGGAGCAGCCGGAGCCACGGCTCTTGATCCTGGCCCGTGGGCCCCTCGGCGAACGGCCTGGCCTCTGTCGATAGAGGCGCCAGACCCTCGGCGATGCGACGCTCGTTCTCGAGCGCACCCCAGCCGGACCCGGTCTGGATGAGAACGTCCACGTCCCTGGCGGCGGCCTGGCTGTCGGTCAGCTCCTGCTCGAGCGCGTCGTCGGGTATCGTTGCCTCGATGGCCCGCTCGCCCACGGACCATGCGGCCGGCCAATCCGCGCCGTGGGCGGCGGCGGGGTCGACCTCCAGCAGGCCGTAGGCCTCGAGCCACGTCCATTCGGCCCCGGCCGGCATGGGGGTCGTATGCGATTGCGTCCACGACAGGCCGGCCTGGAGCTCGATGTAGGGGTGTCCGGGCTCGGTCAGAAAGTCCTGCCAGCGGCGCCCGCCGGGACCCATGCCCCACACGAAGAGCTTCCGGCCGATGAGCCGCGCGGTGGACGTCTGGAAGAGGCCCGCCCCGTGGCGGTCTACGGCGGCGATCCAGCGGCGGCGACCGTCGGGAATACGGTAGAAGAAGTCGCCGGAGGTGGGCGCGTTGGTGGCATAGGTCACGTCCCTGCCTTCGTGCAGGGGGATCGGGACCTGGTGCAGACAACCCTTGTAGCCGTGCTTGTAGGCGCGGTCGGCGGGGACGAGCACACGCACGTCCGGCGCCTCGGGCACGGCGATGTTCGACCACCAGTACATGGGCACGTCGCGGTCGGTCGGGTTGATCAGTCGGACGCGGACGAACAGCACCGGCCAGGCGAGGGGCAGCCACGTGTCGATCTGGAAGACCACCCCACGGAATCGGTCGAACTCGAAGAGCCGCAGTGCCGGCTCGCCGTCCGGACGCGTGACGGCCGCGGCGAAGATCGGTGAGCACGTGTGCGTCGCGTGGCCCCGCACCGACACGTTCCACTCGACACCGCCGCTGATCCAGGCGTTGCGGATGGCCAGGTTGGCCGGCTGAATGACCGGGTTGACGTAGAGCAGCTCCCTCCCCGACGGCTTGTGCACCAGCGACCACAATCGGCCTCCGTATTCGAGGAGGAACGTCGCCCGCAAGACGTCGTTCTCGAGCACCGCGACCCGTTGGTCCATGGGCGTGCGGACGCGATCGTAGCCGTCGAGAAGCCGGTACGGTAGATAGCTTCGCACCGTGCCCTCATGCAGGCCCGCGCGGTCGACCCGCGGGATCGACTCGTCGGCCTCGGCCTCGACCTCGTGCCCGAAGGCCGGTTCCAACGGCGGCAGCGGGTTTTTCTCGCCCAGACCCGCCGTGGGGATCGACCAGGTGGTCAACGACAGACTGCTTGCGCTCATACGTCTTTCGGTCCCCAGGTGGACGCCTCGATTGATGGACGCCCCTTCTACTCGATCGTGTCGGCCGCGTCATCCCCCACGGCCGGAGCGACGTCCGACCCGGGGTTCGTTCGCGGCTTCGACCAACAGCGGTTAGACTACGCGTCCACGGGTACGGGCCCGAGCGGGCCTGGGCGTGACCTGCTCCCCGTGGACCGTTCCCAGTCAGGGCGACTGGGCTCCATGGTCCCTAGGGGGGTCGAGGTTGACGCCAACCGGCCTTGGATGCCAGAGGGAAGGACCGCCATGAAGATCACGGAGATCGCATGCCACGTCGTCGTCGTGCCGGACGTCGCCGAGGACGCGTGCAGCAGCGCCCAAGACGACATCATCGTGGTCATCCATACCGACGAGGGGCTGACGGGGGTGGGCGAGACTGACACCAATCCGTGGGTCGCCAAGGCGATGATCCAGGCCAAAGGGACGCACTGCATGGCCCGCTGCCTGAGCGACCTGCTGGTGGGCGAGAATCCGCTTCAGGTCGAGGCCCTGTGGGACAAGCTGTACGTTCAGAGCGCCATGACGGGCCGCCGGGGCCTGGGCATCTGTGCGATCGGCGCCCTCGACATGGCCCTGTGGGACCTTCGCGGCAAGGCCCTGGGGGTGCCGTGCTGGCAGCTCCTGGGCGGGGCCAAGCAGCCGCATATCGTCCCGTACGCATCGCTGTTGCCCGACGGCGACACGATCGAGGCGTATCAGCGGAACCTCGTCGAGCGAGCGGTCCAAGCCAAGCAGGCCGGCTTCCGGGCGGCCAAGATGGAGGTCTGCCTCCGCGGTCCTTACAGCCACAACGGCCTGCAAGAGAGCGACGCCACGATCGTCGAGACCGTCGCGGCCTGCCGCGAGGCCGTCGGACCCGAGATGACGATGATGGTCGACGTCGTCTACGGTTGGCCGGACGCCAAACAGGCCCTGGCGGCGTGCCGGCTGCTCGAGCCGTACGACCTGTTCTTCCTCGAGACGCCGCTGCCCGTGGACGACGTCTCGGGCCACGCGTTCCTGGCCGAGCACACCCCGATCCGCATCGCCTCGGGCGAGTGGCTCACCACGCGGCATGAGTTCATCGACCTGCTCGATCGCGGACGTGTCGACGTCGCCCAGCCCGACATCGGCCGCGTGGGCGGCCTGACCGAGGCCCGACGGGTTGCCGAGCTGGCGGGCGATCGAGGACGGCTGATGGTGCCGCATTGCTGGAAGACAGGCATCGGCATCGCGGCCTCGGCGCATCTGGCGGCCGCGACTGCGCACTGCCCGTTCATCGAGTACCTGCCTGCGGACCTATGTGATTCAGCGCTGCGGCGCGAGATCGCCGACGAGGGCCTGACCATGACCGACGGCGTGCTCGCCCTGCCGGACAAGCCCGGTCTGGGGGTCGAGGTCGCCATGGACGCGATCGAGCGTTATCGCGACGGGTGAGAGCGAGGCCGCCTAACACCCGCACGGTCCAGCGCGGTAGGATAGCGGCGGCCAGCCGGCTTCATTCATCGCGAGCCTGATGGACTGGAGACAACCGCCATGCATGTCATCATGGATCTGTGCATCGTGCCGCTCGGCGTCGGGGTGTCCGTCTCGAAGTACGTGGTCGCGTGCGAGCGGGTCCTCGAACAGGCCGGCCTGAGCTACGCGCTGCACGCCTACGGCACCAATGTCGAGGGCGAGTGGGACGCGGTCTTCGAGGCGGTCAAGCGATGTCACGAGGTCGTCCACGAGATGGGCGCCCCGCGGATCAGCACCACCATCAAGTGCGGCACGCGGACCGATCGCGATCAGACGATGCAGGACAAAATCCGCAGCGTCGAGGAGAAGCTCCAGTAGGCGTCTGTGATGCGTAGGCCACCGGCCCGGGCCTGCAAGCGCGAAGCCGGTTCCCTTACACTTGCCGAGATCGGCGCATGTCCGCTCACGTCCTGAACAACGCACGCCTCTGGATCGGCGACGGCACGAGCTACCGCGGCCACCTCGTCCTCGACGGGGATACGATCGCCGAGGTCGCGCCGGGGGTCTACCTGGGTGACCTGCCGGCGGAGGACCTCGGCGGCGCGGCCGTGTCGCCGGGGTTGATCGACTTGATGGTCCTCGGCGGGTTCGACCTGAGCATCCTCCGCGACGACCCCGGCGAGATCGCCCGGCGCTACGTCCGCCTGGGCGTCACGTCGGTGCAGTTCTGCAGCGGCACACTGCCCTGGCAGGCCATGGTGGCGATCTGCGACAAGATCCGCCCGGCCCAGGCCGAAGACCGGCCCGACGCCTCACGCATCCTCGGACTGTACCTCGAGGGACCGTTTCAGCAGCCGGACCTGACGGGGGCGAGCCTGGCGATGCATGCGCTCCAGCCCACGCCGAGCGCGGTGCAACGTCTGCTCGACGACCTCGGGCCGGCCGTGACCATGGTCAACGTGGCGCCGAGTTGGGCGGGCGCTCCGGCCGCGGTGCGTCGTCTTCGGCAGGCGGGCAAGGTCGTCTCGATGGCCCACTCGAACGCGTCGGCCGCCGAGGTCCTCGACTGCATCGCCGCCGGGACGACGGTGCTGGGGCATTGCTGGGACAACAACAGCGGCCGGATCGGCGATTCAGGCGTCCAGCAGCCTACGCTGGAGCACGTGGCGCTGATCGATCATCGCATTCAGGCCATCCACCTGATCAGCGACGGTGTGCACGTCGATCCGCTACTGGTCAAGCTGATCCTCCGGTGCCGCGGGGTCGAGGCGGTCTGTCTGGTGACCGACGCCGTGATCCGCGCCGGTTGCCCGGACGGGCCCTACGAGTGGGACGACGGCCGGCGGTTCACCAAGGAGGGCGGGGTGGGCAGGACCGACAGCGGCTGGCTGGCCGGCAGCGCGCTGCTGCTGCCCGATCAGCTCCGTAACTTCGTCGGGATGACCGGGCTTCGGCCCGAACTGGCGGTGCGGACCGTGACGTACAATCCGGCACGGTCGCTGGGCTTGTCCGATCGGATGGGCCGCCTCGTTGCGGGGTGTGCGGCCGACCTGGTGTTGTGGGACGATGGGCTTCGCGTGCGTCGCGTCTGGCGCGGCGGGCGGGAGCTGGCCGACGTATCGGACTACGGCGAGGTCGTCGGCTAAGGTGCCCCCTCGGCGTCTTCGCCGAACAGGCACAGGGCCTCCAGTTCGCGCCAGCAGACATACAGGCCACGCGGCACGTGGAAGCAGCCCTTCCACTTTCCGCCCTTCAGGTCGAGCAATCGCTCGCCGCGACGGGTCATGTAGCC
This sequence comes from uncultured Planctomycetales bacterium, assembly GCA_964622545.1. Lineage (GTDB taxonomy): Bacteria > Planctomycetota > Phycisphaerae > UBA1845 > JAFGLZ01 > JAFGLZ01. Next base: position 187,127 of record CAZUQM010000008.1, read on the forward strand.
GAACCACTCACCGTAGTCGGGATCGGCGAAGTGACTCCACGCGTAGTCGTGCACGTGCTCGAACCAGGCCCATACGTCGCGGCGCCCCGTGAGGCCGTAGGCCATGAGGAGCGCCACGAGGGCCTCGATGTGGACCCACCAGAGCTTCTGGTCCCACTCGAGTTGCTGCGGCGGCTTGTCGTCGGCGTCCAGGAAGTAGAAGAGACCGCGCCACTCTGCGTCCCAGCCGCGCTCCAGCAGTCGCACCAGCGTCTCGACCGCCTCCTCGATCAGGTGTCGATCGTTCTGCCGGCGGGCGATGTCCATCACGAACCACATGGCTTCGATGCCGTGGCCCGGACAGGTCAGGCGTCCGTCGAAGCTGTCGATCCGTGAGCCGTCGAGCGCGACGTGCTCGTAGATGATGCCGCGCTGCGGGTCGCGAAAGGTGTTCATGATCTCGTCGATGCACGACGCCACGACCCGTTGGATCTCGTCGGGGTCGAGCAACCATTCGAGCTCCAGGACGAGATTGGACAGGATCATCGGCAGGTCGAAGGATTTCATCGGCCGCGTGCCCGGGACGATCTTGTTGTAGATGCCCTTGGGGTTCTCGCGGCGCGCCAGGATGTTGCGATAGGTCCGCAGCGCGACGTCGCGGGCGTGCTCGTCGCCGGCGGCCAGGGCGTACTGGCTCAGGCCCATCGCGGCGAAGCAGTCGGAGAAGAGGCTGTACGGCTGGACGAGCGGACGGCCATGCCGGTCGAGGGCGAAGTACCAGTTGCCGTCGTCGTCCATGCCGTGCTCGAGGAGGAAGCAGGTCCCGTGACGGGCCGTCTCGAGCCATTCCTCGCGCTGCTCGAGCCGGTTGACGAGCATCGCGTAGGTCCAGATCTGCCGGGCCTGGAGCCAGACGAACTTGTCGGTGTCGAAGACGTCGCCGAACCGACCCAGACAGGTGACATACCCGCCGCACTCCTGATCGATCGAGTGCTCCTGCCAGAAGGGCATGACGTTGGTCAGGAGGGCGTCGCGGTACTGGGTTTCGAGGGCGCGCAGCGTTTCCTTCGAGGTCATCGGTGACGGTCTCCTGGTCGTTGCCGCGTGCTCACAGGGTCCAGCCCGCCCGGTATTCGCGACGGATGCGGGCGTCGGCCTCGGGGCAGTTGGTGATCTTGCCGGCCGCGGCGTCCCATGCGACCTGCTTGCCCGCGAACGTGGCGATGTTGCCGAGCAGGATCGTTTCGGTCAGCGGTCCGGCGTAGCCGAAGTGGCTCATCGGTCGGGGCCCGCCCTTGCAGGCGCGGACCCACTCCTGATGGTGCCCGGGTGAGCGCGGCAGCGTCGGGTCGGGCGGCGTCCAGTCCTGGAACCTCTCCTTCGGCAAGAGCATCCACGTGCCGCCGTAGTTGTGCGGCGAGTACCAGGTTCCCTTCTCGCCGATCATGACGCAACCACTGGGCGCGAGCTTCTCGCCGTGGATCAACGCCATAAGCTTCCTGTAGACCTTGGCCGGCTTCATCGCCCCGCCGTCGTACCAGGTCCACGTCACGGGGGGCTGCTGGCCGCGGGCCGGAAAGGCGTAGCGGATGATGCTCCACGTGGGGAAGCTGTCCTTCGAGAAGCCGGAGTTCTCCGACTCGATCGTGGTCGGCGCCGTCAGGTCGAGCGCCATGTAGGGCAGGTTGGCGGTGTGGCAGCCCATGTCGCCGAGGGCGCCGGTGCCGAAGTCCCACCAGCCCCGCCAGAAGAAGGGATGGTATTTGCCGCTCTTGTAGGGGCGCTGCGGGGCGGTGCCCAGCCAGAGGTCCCACGCGAGGTGTTCCGGAGGCGTGTCACCGTCTTTCGGCGTCGGCTGGCCCTGCGGCCAGACCGGGCGATCGGTCCAGACGTGCACCTCGCGGACGTCGCCGATGACGCCGGAGCGGATCGCCTCGACGCCGGCGCGGAAGGTGGCGTTCGACGTGCCCTGGTTGCCCATCTGCGTGACGACACCGGCCTGTTGAGCCGCCTTGGTCAGCTCACGCACCTCGTGGATGTCGTGGGCGAGGGGCTTCTCGCAGTAGACGTGCTTGCCGAGCTTGATCGCCTGCATGGCCGCCACGGCGTGCATGTGGTCGGGGGTGCTGACGACGACGCCGTCGATCTGGTTGTGGAGCTTGTCGAACATCACTCGGAAGTCGCGGAAGGCCTTGGCCTTTGGGAACTGCTCGAAGGCCTTTTCCGGCCACTTGCGATCGACGTCACAGAGGGCGACGACGTTCTCGCCACTGAGGGATCTCAGGTTGGAATACCCTCGACCGCCCACGCCGATGAACGCGAGGTTGAGCCGGTCCTTGGGCGGTCGCCTGGCCGCCTTCGGCTTGATCTTTTGGGCCTCCTCGGCGCCGGATGAGGTGGCGGACGCGCCGAGGCCGACCCCGGCGGCGCCGACGGCCGTCTTGAGGAACTCCCTGCGTGAGGTGGTCTTGGGCATGGCTGGTCTCCTGGGTTTGCGTCGCCATCGTAGCCACCCCCCCAAGCCCAGGCCAGCGGATAGATGTCGGAACCTGTGAGCGATCGTCGGGCGGTCTCGCGGAACCGGGCGAGCCCTGGAAAGGAAAACGGGCCAGGGATCGCGGTGATCCCCGGCCCGTGGTGATGCTTCGAGACGGCTGGACGACTAGAGCTGCTCCCAACCCATGCGGTAGTCGCGTCGGATGAGGGCGTCGCCCTCGGGGCTGTTCGTGATCTTGCACTTGGGACCGTCGAACAGGATCGTCTTGCCGGTGTACATGGCGATGTTGCCGAGCAGCAGGGTCTCGGTCAGGGCGCCGCCGTAGCCGAAGTTCGAGACGGCGGGCTTGCTCGGGTCCTTGCAGGCCCGAATCCATTCGTCGGTCTGGTGCTGATCGATGTTGCCCTTGCCCCAACGTTCCATCTTGGGTGCCGGCGGCTTGTAGTCGGCGTACTTGGCCTTGGGCAGCAGGACGGCCTCGGCGCCGTAATCGCTGGGGCTGTAGAGCTTGCCCTTGTCGCCGATGACGACCAGGCCGCTGCCGGCGTACTTCTCGCCCTCGATCAGGCCCTTGAGGCGATCGTGGACCCACTGCGGCTTGTCCTTGCCGCCGTCGTACCAGGTCCACTTGAGCGGCGGCATCTTGCCGCGGGCGGGGAAGTCGATGGTGATCACGCTCCAGGTCGGGAAGCTGTCCTTGCTGAAGCCGCTGTTCTCGGCGCTGGCTCGCGACGGGTGGCCGAGCTTGAGGGCCATGAAGGCCATGTTGGCCGTGTGGCAGCCCATGTCGCCGAGGGCGCCGGTGCCGAAGTCCCACCAGCCGCGCCACGAGAACGGGTGATACGCCTTCTCCTTGTAGGGCCGCATGGGGGCGGTGCCGACGAAGAGGTTCCACTTGACGTGCGGCGGGATCGCGTCGCTGCCCTTGGGCGTGGGCTGGCCCTGCGGCCAGACCGGGCGATTCGTCCAGATGTGCAGCTCGCGGACGTCGCCGAGCGCGCCGGACTGGATGATCTCCACGTTGGTGCGGAAGCCGTCGTGGGCCGTGCCCTGGTTGCCCATCTGCGTGGCGACGTTGTGCCGCTTGGCGACCTCGGCCATGAGCCGGGCCTCGTAAACGTCATGGGTCAGCGGCTTCTGGCAGTAGCAGTGCTTGCCCATGCGCATGGCGGGCACACAGATCGGGGCGTGCATGTGGTCGGGCGTGCTGCAGGTGATCGCGTCGATCTCGTTGATCATCGTGTCGTACATGACGCGATAGTCGTGGAACTTTTTGGCCTTAGGGAACCGCTTGACGGCGCCCTTGGCCCGCTCGAAGTCGATGTCGCACAGCGCGACGACGTTCTCCTTGCTGCACTTGCCGATGTCGCTGCCGCCCTTGCCGCCACAGCCGATGCCGGCGACGTTGAGCTTCTCGTTCTTCTTGTACGTGCCCTGGGCCGTACCCTTCTTGACGTGCAGCTGACCGGGCCCCGTGCCGGTCTTCTGATCGGCACATCCGGCCATGCCGGCAAACCAGAAGCCCGCACCCGCGACGGCCGTGTCTCGCATGAAGACACGACGTGTTGTTTTCTTACGGCTCATCCATCGTCTCCTTTGTTCGTGCTCTCGCCGATCGTTGCCGCCCGCGACCGAGGTCGACAGATTCAACCGGCCGAGACGACCCACTTCCAAGTCATCGAGTCCTGGAGCCAATCCACGCTGGCGCATCGCGACTCGATCGCTTGGTCCGATTTCCGCTTGCTGGCCTATGCGCGCAAGGTAGCGAACATGGGTGACTATTGTAGGCGAACTCCCGCCGCTGTCCACACCTACTTCGACACAAGTGCTCGCCGCACCGTCGCGCGGGACTGGTCATCGCCTGCGCGCCGGGCTAGACTCCCGGCTCAAGTGAAAGGCTGAGGGGCCGGAGACCGTCCGCGTGACGATCAAGCAAGGGCAATCACCGAATCTGATGCTGTGGGCCGGCGTCCTCCTCGCCGGGGCCGCCGTGCCGTGCCGGGCGGGCCACCTCAAGGAGCCGTTCTATCGGTTGATCCAGGAGCGAGAGCTGCCGTGCCTGGCGGCCCGTCCCGCGTGGGCCGAGCCGAAGGGCCCGATGCTGTTCAGCTTCGCGTGGCTGGCGGATTTCCATCTGACCCGGGCCAAGCTCGATCGGACCCAACAGGCCCTGCGGTACATCGACGAGCACCTCAAGCCGAGTTTCGTGGCCATCACCGGCGACAACAATGCCTACGCACCGCCGGTGGAGCGGGAGGGCAAGCCGGCGAGCGTGGGCTTGCGGAGGCACCTGTTCCTCAAGCGGTTCCTGGACGACCATCTGAGCACGCCCTATGTCCTCGTGCCCGGCGACAACTGGCCGCAGGAGTTCGAGAAGGTCTTCGGGGCCTTCCAATACAGCTTCAACTACGGTGGGATGCATTTCGTCTTCACGGCGCTGGACCGCTGCACGTACGGCGTCGAGGGGCGGAGCGTCTTCGACGACGCCACGTGGACGTGGATGCGGGAGGATCTTGAGCGCCATGCGCAACACCCGACGCTGATCCTCATGCACGAGACGGTCTTGCCCCCGTCGTTCCTCGACGCGGGGAGACTCCGCGCCCTGATCGCGGCAAGCCCGAACGTGCTCGCGCTGCTCTCCGGTCACGTGCACCTGGACCTGGACTTCGAGAACGACGACCTGCGGCAGATCATCTGCCCGAGCCTCGGCGAGAACGCGCGGCACGGCTTCAAGCTCGTGCGGGTGTATCCCACGGCCGTCCTCTTGCAGTCGATCGAGCTTCGGGAGGGCTGGTCGTCCTATCGGCCCGTACACCGCTGGAACCGGATCGAGATTCCCGAGGCCCTGCAGGGCACGCTACACAAGCCGAAGACGCGGACGTTGACGAAGGACGGCTACAGGGAGGTGCCGCCCCATCCGCGGCGGCATGATCGCTCGTTGATGCGTCGCACGCCGGAACTCATCCGGCCGATGCTTGACTTCATGGCCCAGATGCCTCTTCATGGCAAGGTACGACCCCGCAAGATCGCACAGAAGCCGAGCGCAGCACGCATGAGCGAGCCCTTCCTCGACAAGACGGTGACGCTGGCCGACGGGAGCACACGCCCCTACGTCGTCTTCGTCCCGAGGGCCTACGCGCCCGATCGCGCCTGGCCGGCCATCCTGTTCCTTCATGGCGCGGGCGAGCGTGGCACCGACAATCGGGGGCAGCTCCAGGTCGGCGTTGCGGCCGCCATCCGCAACCGCCTCGACCGGTTCGGCTTCATCACCGTTCTGCCGCAGTGCGCGCCCGATCCGGCCTGGTGGACCGACGAGTCGGAGAAGGCCTACGCCATGGCGGCTCTCAACAAGACGTGTCGCGAGTACCAGGTCGATCCGAAGCGGACGTACCTGACCGGTCTGAGCATGGGCGGCTACGGCACGTGGGCCCTGGCCGCGGATTACCCGACGACCTGGGCCGCCATCGCGCCGATCTGCGGCAAGGGCGTGCCCGCCACGGCCGGGGCGATCGCGCCCATCCCGTGCTGGTGCTTCCACGGGGCCGAGGACGCCACGGTGCCCGTCGAGCATTCGCGCGAGATGATCGAGGCGCTCCGCGCCGTCGGGGCCAAGCCCCGGTATACCGAGTATCCGGGCGTGGGTCACAACAGTTGGGACCGCGCCTACGACACCGAAGAGTTGTACGCCTGGCTGCTGAGCCACCGGCTCGGGGAGCCGGCCTCTGCGGATTGAGACCGTGAACCCTACCTGGGAGGAGTGAACCCATGACAAGCCGAGTTCTATGTGTGACCGCCCTCGTGCTGGCCTTCGCCGCGCCGAGCGTGCACGCCGACGACGGGCTGCTCAGCGAAGCCGAGCTGCAGAAGCTCTATCTGGACGTGGTCGAGCTGACTGTGGACGTCTTCGAGCCGATCTGGAGCGTTGATCCCGACGTGCCCAACGCGGGCCGGTACGACTTCCGGAAGTACGACACGTGGGGCCGGCCGTGGTACGACAACGTGATCACCGTGCCCGGGACGGGCCAGGTGATCTATTGCTACTCGGTCCTGCTCAACGAGACCGACAAGGAGGTCTTCGGGAAGCGCAAGCTCACGCGCGCCGAGATGCTCGACCGCTGCATCAAGAGCCTCCGCTGGTGCTGCCTGACCAGCGCGTATGTCGAGAACCCCTATCCGTTCCACCCGGTTGTGGACGCCCACAACTTTTACGACGGCAAACAGTGGCGTCGGAAGCTCGGCTACCGGGCCGACGAGGTCGGGTGGCTCAGCGTCGCGGCGGCCCGGCTGTGGGACAAGCTCGACGACGAGACCAAGGGCCTGATCGAGCAGGTCATGATCGGCGGGGCCCAGCCCGAGCGGCTCGTGCGGTCGTGGCGGGCCGGCGGCCAGGGCGGCAACCATGATGTCGTCAAGCAGGACCTGTCCAGCACGATCGGGGCGGCGTACCTCTTTCCCAAGCGCGACGATCATGCCAAGTACCAGGACATCATCCGCGGCAACGGCGTCGACCTGGTTGCGACCGTTCACGACCAGGCCTGCTCGGTCAAGGCCGACGGCAAGCCGATCCAGCAATGGTCGGCCGAGGGCGTCGAGCTGTATCGCAAGCAGAACAACGTGCCCGGATGGCGGCAGATCTGGAACCTCTACCCCGACTACTCCAGCGACCACCACGGCTGGTGCCAGGTCTGGTACGGGTGCGATCTGATCTTCGAAGGCCGCATGTACATCGAGATGCTCAGCCACGTCTACAAGAAGCCCGTGCCGCAGGTCTACACCTATCCGGGCAACGGTTTCGACGGCGTGCTGGAGTGGGTCAAGGACATCTGCCTGCCCGAGGGCGAGCCGGCCAGCATCCACGGCATGGAGTACGACGCCTACTACGGCTCGGGCCTGTTGGCCTATTGCTACGGGGCGCTGATCAAGAAGGATCCGGTCGCGGCGACGTTGGAGCAGCTCGCGGCCCAGCTCCTGACCGAGCACTCACACGCGGTGCGCCTCTACGACTACCACCGGAACTGCTACGCCAAGGCGGCGACGTGCTACTTGATGCACAAGATCCATGGGCCCGGCGCCAAGCCGTTGTCGTACGAGGAGGCCTGGCAGAAGCGCAACGGCAACACGCATTACGCCTGGCAGCAGGCGGTGGTGCACCGCTCGCCCAACACGTGGGCGTCGTGGACGTGGGGTACGATGAGTGCCCGCGGGCCGGGTCGGATGGCCGGCTTTGTCGTACCCGCGCGGGGCGGCCAGGGCACCGAGGAACCCTTCGCGTACCTACTCGGCAACTCGCTCATCGGCTCGAAAACGGTCACGTGGAAGGGTGCCAAGCCCCCCGGCTTCTCGGCCGACCCGGTCTATCGCAACCAGCTCAGCGACGACGGGCTCGTGACGATCGGCACGGTGCCCGAGCCCGGCCTCGATCGCCATTATGCCTTCTTCGCCTTCGATCGCGGGCCCGTCGTGCTGTTCACGGCGTTCCGTGCCCATCACGACTGTTCCATGACCTTCCAGGGCGTGCCGATCTTCTTCTTCGTCCGCCCGAAGCTGACCAGCTCACGAACCTACTATGACGCCGCGGGTAACCAGCCGTTGGAGACCGCGGCCGAACGGACCTCCTCGTGGTGGTGCGTGGACGACCGGCTCGGTATGGCCGTGCTCAGCAAGAGCCACAAGCAGCGGATCAAGCGCGTCGTCGGCAAGAACTGGGCCCGCACCGAGGCCTACAAGGACAAGGCCGATGCCATCTATACCGGCACGATCGACGCGGCCGACGTTAAGGCCGGTCAGTTCGGTGTGGACATGATCAGCGCGTACTACACCGAGACGCCTCACGACCAGGTCAAGGCGGCCGCCGAGCGGCTCAAGCAGGGCAAGCTCGACCTGCCCGACGGGTGGAAGGGGGCGGTCGTGCCGGACGCACGGCATCCGGGACGCGCGTTCCTGTGCATCGCCAACTTCGACGGTGCCGTCGACGAGCATACGTCGGGATTCTCGTTCGACCACGGTGCCCCCGTTCTCTCTCAGGAGCTGATGATCGACGATACGACGGCCATCGGGCCGCTGAAGGTGGCCAGGCACGAAGCGATCCGCGACGAGCTCGACCTGTTCATCAAGGTGGTGGACAAGGGCCGGCCCGTCTTCGCCCGACGCGAGACGCGGTCGCGGTATCGGATCCGGCCGACGAGCACCGAGCCGACGCACCTGATGGTCTGCTACGCAGGCGCCCAGATCGACACGATGGTCGTCACGGGTATCGGCCCGGACGGCAAGCCGCGTGACCGGGCCGTGGCGGGGTCATCCCTCGTCGGGTGCAAGCCGGTCGGGGTGACGCTCAACGGGCCGACGGTCATCGAGCTGCGGGGCGGGCCCTTCGCCGACACGACCGGCCCGGCCGTCGAGATCACCGACATCATCCACCGTCCCGACGGCGTGCTGGACGTGCGCGTCAGCGCGTCCGACCAGAGCGGTCTGGAGTCGGTCGTGCTGATGTGCGACGGCAAGCAGCTTGCCCGTCCCTCGGGCGGCGAGCTCCGGTGGTCGCACCGCGTCAAGGAAGGCGCCCACACGTTCGCGGCGATCGCGACCGACGCCTCGCCGGCCAAGAACCAGCGTACGAGCTTCAAGCGGACGGTGGTGGTGCATCGGCATCACGAGCGGCCGTAGGCTCGGCGCTTGCTTTGAGGGGCCTGGTTGTGACGGCGCTCTGCTGATGTGCGTGCGAGGTCGTGCCTCGGTTGTGCGTCGCCGGGGGGACGTAACCGTCGAGGCGAAGGAGTTTACGGCAACGCTCCCTGACGGTCGCGTCTCGGTCAGGCGGAACGTTTACGTCTCCGAGCCGCCGCGTCACGGCTCCTGGACGGTCGCGTCGACGAGCCGCCGCGTTGTGGCTCGTGACCGTCGCGTGTCGGCGTCGGCCGTTGCGATGGCGTGCTACGTCTTCCCGTGGTTCTTGAAGAGGTAGAGCCCCTCCTTGCCGGGCGCGACGATGTCATTCCACCCGTTACCGTCGATGTCCTCGATCCAGAGGTAGATGCCGGCGCCGCTGGCCTGGGTCGGCGGGCCGTAGTCGAGCGTGACGCGGTCGAACGAGCCGCCGTGGATCTCGAAGTAATACAGGCCGACGGGGTCGTTGGCACCGGGGTCCTTGCCGCAGTGGGCTCGATACCGCTTGCCGGTGATCAGTTCCACCTGTCCGTCGTTGTCGATGTCGTGCAGGCAGACGTCGTGGTACTGGCTCCGCTTCATGTCGATGTCGTGCCGCGTCCAGGTCCGCTTGCCGTCGGAGACCTTCTGCTCCATCCAATACAGGCCGTACGGGTGCGCGGCGCCGACGATCAGGTCGGCCACCTTATCGCCGTTGACGTCGTGGACGAGGATCGGATTGCTTGCCGTGCCGAGCTTGAAGTCCTGATGGAAGGTCCATGGGCCCTTCAACGGCTCGGCTGGCGCCTCGAGCCAGCCGTCGGGGATGACCACGTCGCCTCGGCCGTCGCCGTTGACGTCGCCGAAGCCCATGCCGTGGCCGACGCCGCCCATCTTGATGACGTGCTTGGCGAACTTGCCCGTCCCCTTGCCGCGGCCGTCGCGGATGAGGCGATAGGCGATGACGTTTCCGCCGGCGTTGGGCAGGGCCTCGACGTGGCCGTCGCCGTCGACGTCCCAGAAGCGGATGGTCTCGATGTTGCCCGTCTTGTCGACGTCGTGGACCTTCCAGGGCTTGAGCTGGCCCTTGGGGTTTTCGCGCCATCGCAGGGTCTGGCCCCACCACCCGCCGGTGACGATGTCCACCCAGCCGTCGCCGTTGACGTCCATGGGATAATCGGAGAAGTCGTCGAAGTACTCGCCGGCCGGCTTGACCTCGCACATCTTGTGCGACGTCGTGAAGTCGGGGCCGACATACCAGTAGGCGCCGGAGACGATGTCGAGCTTGCCGTCCTTGTTGATATCGCACACGGACGCCGCCTCGTACGCGCGATCGCTGATCTTGATCCGCTCCCACTTGAGCGGCCCGTCGGCCCCGCACACCGTCGCGACGAGAAACATCGCGGCCATCACTCGAATGATCATCAGACTTCCTCCGTTCGCACGTATCGCCAGAAGGGCGATGGGCTCGCAATGGCGTTGCCCTCGTCCAACCCCGGCAACCCGGTTGCTGCCGTAGGGCCAAGAGGTCACCTCCATTCCTTTTACAGCCGTCCGATGCGTGCTTCAAGCCACGGTCCTCCGGGAGGCGCGCCTCTGGTGCTGCTGGTGAGCGGCAGGACGCTGATCTTTGGCCGGTCGTGCCATCCGCTATAATGCGCGGCGACGGCAAGGGCACGGTCTTCTCCGTTGCGCGGGTAAAGGAAAGGAGCTGGCATGACCGACTCCCTGTCACGACGGGACGTCTTGCGTGGCGCGCTGGGCGCCGCGGCCGTGGGCGCTGTTTCGCAAGCGGCCGAAGCAGACGAGCCATCGCCCCACCAAGCACCCTCGGACGGCGGCCCGCCCTGGTACCGATCTCTCCTGGTCGGGATCGAGTGGGGCCCCACGGGCGCGAACGATCACGACGCCGTCTACATGTCCAAGGCGACCGGCAAGCAGATCATTGATCACATGGTTCAAGCGAGAGCCGAGTACGCCGTCGTGTTCATGAAGGATTTCGCCTTCGCCTACTACCCCTCGAGGGTGGCCCGACGGTGTCCCGCCCTCGGTGAGCGTGACCTGCTGCAAGAGTGCATCGACGCGGCCAAGCCGCACGGCATGCCTGTGGTAGCCTACTGCCAGGTCCAATACGACACGCGGACCTACGATGAGCATCCCGAGTGGCGGATGAAGGACCACACGGGTAAGGACGTGCCGGGGCGGCTGTGCTACACGTCGGGCTATCTCGAGTTCATCAAGAAGGTTGCGGCCGAGATGATGGCCTACGACATCCAGGGCTTTCATGTCGACATGCTCGACTTCGGCTTCGGGGAGCCCTACGGGTGTTGGTGTCCGACCTGCCGGACCTTGTTCAAGAAGCGCTACGGCGTGGCCATGCCTGACGGCGTGACGTGGGACGAGACGTGGGACAAGATGTTGACCTTTCGCTGCAATTCGAACGCGGCCTTCTGCCGCGAGCTCGACGCTTTCGTGAAGTCTCACAGGCCGAAGCTCTCGGTCGACTTCAACTATCACGGCTACCCCCCGTTCAATTGGGTGGAAGGTCAGCGGCCCGGTCAACACGCCCAGAACGGCGATTTCGTCACGGCCGAGGGGTTGCCCTTCAAGTTCGGGCACTACAACCCCAGCCTCCTGACGCGGTTCATGTTTGGTGCAAGGCCCGACGGCAACGTCCAGAGCGTCACGTCGCGGTCGGTCTTCGACTACCACGATGTCACGGTCCGGCCCACGGCGGACCTGTCGTGGGAGGTCTTCACGTACCTATCCCACGGCGCCCAATGCACCATCGTGGACAAGGCCGATTACGACGGCAGGCTCGATCCGACCGTATACGATCGCATCGGCGAGATCTTCTCCGAGGCGCGGGACAAGCGAGCCACGTTCGGCCATCCACCCATCCAGGACGTCGGCCTGTACTACTCGTCGCGTAGCCGCGACTGGTACGGACGCTCGGAGCCCGCGACGTACATGCGGGGCTTCTGGGGCGCTCACAAGGCACTGGTCCAACTCCACATCCCGTTTGGCATCCTCACCGACGATACCGTGACGGCCGATCGACTGGCGCAGTTTCCCGTTGTCTATGTTCCCAACGCAACCATTCTGAGCGACCTCGAGATCGAGCGACTCACAGCGTACGTTGAGGCCGGCGGCCGACTTCTGCTGACGGGGCTTACCGGTCTGTGCGACGCGCGAGGCGCTCTCCTGAAGGACCCGCCCTTCGCGCACCTGATCGGGGCAAGGCTCGAGCGTGTGCTGACCGGACACGATGACAACTACGTGAGGCTGCCCTCCGGCCCCAAGGACAGCGAGTTGGCCCGGCTGGCCGATGGATTGCCGACCAACGTGCCGATACTGACGTGGGGCCCGATCGCGATCATGAAGCCCGCCGATGCGATGGCGTATGGTCAACTCATGGTCGCTCATCGCACGAAGGACAACCCGTGGACCTGGCGGATGTCGGCCGACAAGGCGGTCGGCCCGGCCGTGCTCCTTCGGAAGCTCGGCAAGGGACAGGTCATGACGCTGCCGTGCTCGCCGGACGCCGCCTATGCGGGTGACTACCGCATGCCCGAACACCGCATTCTGCTGGGGAATTGCGTCAAGGTCCTACGACCCAAACCCGCGGTGACGGTTCAGGCCCCGCTCAACGTCGAAAGCATCATGACGCGGGAGGAGAAGCGCCGCCGCATCTACATCCATCTCGTGGCGTTCTTCGGCCCACCTACCCATGCTGCCGAGCCGTTCCCTCAGGGGAACCGTGTCTTGCCGGCGCTGATGGAAGAGCCGGGCCTCTATGATGCCCAGATCACGTGCCGCTACGACGTTCACAAGGTGCGTGCCCACCACGCCGACACGCAGATAAGGCGGCAAGGCCGGCGGATCGGCGTTCGAGTTGCGCGACCGCACGAGGTCGTGATGCTCGATGTCTGAGATTATCCAATCCGTGCCGCGGCGTCGTGGCGGCTCGGACTTGGCCCGTCCGCGCGCTCCGCGTATGATCGCGTCATGAAGGGCCCCTTTGTGCCCCCTGGAGATCCGACATGCTGCCCGCCATCGAAAAGGCCTTTCGCGAAATCCTGCCCGACGCGGACTACTGCTCGCTTCGCTTCGTGCATGAGCAGAGCGAGGCCGTTGTCGTCCGCCAGAACATCCTTCAGCCCGTGACACGAAGCGAGGACGCCGGCGCCATGGTCACCGTCGTCGACGGCGACGGCCTGGGCTACGCCGCCACCTGCGACCTGACGCCTTCGGGTCTCCGTCGTGCGGCCGAGAGGGCCCACGACTGGGCGCGCGGCACGGCCGGCCGTGGGGTGGCCGACTTCCGCAAGGTGCCGCACTGCACGGCCCAGGCCGAGTACATCACCCCGATCGTCAAGCCCTGGACCTCCGTCAGCCTCAAAGACAAGGTCGATCTGCTCGGCAAGCGGAGCGAGCAACTCAAGACCGACGACCGCATCGCCGACTGGATGGCCGGGCTGGCCTGCGACCGGATTCACACGCTGTTGCTGACGAGCGAGGGCGGACGGATCCACCAGGAGTTCGCCGGGCTCATGCCCATTCTTCGCGCCACGGCGGCCGAGGGCACGACGGTCCAGACCCGCACCTTGGGCGGACACGCCTTTACCCGGCAGGGCGGGCTTGAGATTCTCGACGCTATCGGCTTCGACGACGCCCCGCCTCGCGTCGTCGACCAAGCGCTCGAGCTGCTCGCCGCGCCCGACTGTCCCGAGGGCACCATCGACCTGCTGGCCGCGCCCGATCAGATGATCCTCCAGATCCACGAGTCGATCGGGCATCCCCTGGAGCTCGACCGCATCCTGGGCGACGAACGCAACTACGCGGGTACGAGCTTCGTGACGCCCGACATGCTCGGCAGCTACCAGTACGGCTCGGAGCTGCTGAACATCACGTTCGACCCGTCGCGGCCGGAGCAGCTCGCCAGCTACGCCTTCGACGACGACGGCACGCCGGCGGCCAAGGAATACATCATCAAGGACGGCGTCCTGCTCCGCGCCCTCGGCAGCGCAACGAGCCAGGCCCGAACCGGTCTGCCGGGCGTGGCCAACGCCCGCGCATCGAGCTGGAACCGCCCGCCCATCGACCGCATGGCCAATCTCAACCTCGAGCCCGGCGACAGCGGCTTCGAGGACATGGTCGAGGCCGTCGAGCGCGGCATCTACATGGAGACGAACCGGTCGTGGTCGATCGACGACTCGCGGAACAAGTTCCAGTTCGGGTGCGAATGGGCTCGCCTTATCGAGGACGGCCGACTGACCACCGTCGTGAAGAACCCGAACTACCGTGGCATCTCGGCCACGTTCTGGCGGAACCTGAAGCGTGTCGGCAACGAGGGCACGTTCGTGGTCATGGGCACGCCCAACTGCGGCAAGGGCGAGCCGAACCAGATGATCCGCGTCGGTCATGCCTCCCCGGCCGCGCTGTTCGCCGACGTCGACGTCTTCGGAGGAGCCTAGACGATGCAGCAGTACTTCTACGAACTCGCCGACGCGATGACCGGTCTGCTCACCGGCGACGAGGTGTTCACCGCCGGCTTCGAGGGCGAGGAGTCCGACTTCGTCCGCTTCAACCGCAACGAGATACGCCAGGCGGGCAGCGTGACCCAGCGGACGCTGTCGGTCGACCTTATCGAGGGCTCGCGTCATGCGGCGGGCAACCTGACGCTATCCGGCGACGCCGGGCAGGACCGTCCGGCCGTTCGTCGCCTCATCGACGACTTGCGCGAGGTGCGTTCCGCCCTGCCCGAAGACCCGCACCTGCTCTACAACACCGAGGGCACATCGACCGAGCGGATCGAGGATAGCCGGCTGCCCGAGCCCCGGGCCGTCGTGGATGCCATCCAGGGCGCCGGACGCGGGCACGACCTCGTCGGCATCTACGCCGGCGGCGGCATCTGCTCCGGCTTTGCCAGCTCGCTGGGTCAGCGGAACTGGTACGTCACGCACACGTTCAACTTCGACTGGAGCTTCTATCACGAGGCCGACAAGGCCGTGAAGAGCGCCTACGCCGGATTCGAGTGGACGCCGGAGGGTTTCGCGGCCAAGCTCGACTGGGCCAAGGAGCAGCTCGCCGCGATTCGCCAGCCACCCCAGACCATCAAGCCGGGTCGGTATCGGGTGTATCTGGCACCGGCGGCCGTCCACGACCTGGTGGACCTGCTCGGCTGGGGCGGGTTCGGACTCAAGGCCCATCGCACGAAGCAGACGAGCCTGCTCAAGCTGCTCGAGGGCGAGGCCTCGCTGGCGCCGTCGTTGCGTATCAGCGAGAATACGGGCGAGGGCGTCGCGCCGAATTTCCAGGACGCCGGGTTCCTCCGGCCGGATGAGGTGATCCTGATCGAGGACGGCAAGCTGGCCGGTGCGTTGGTCTCGCCGCGATCGGCGAAGGAGTACGGCGTGCCGACCAATGGTGCGGCCGGCCATGAAGCGCCGGAATCGGTCGATGTGGCCGGCGGCGACCTGGCCGGCGACGACGTGCTGAGCCGGCTCGACACGGGCATCTACATCAACAATCTGCACTACCTGAACTACTCCGACCGGCCGGGCTGTCGGGCCACGGGGATGACCCGCTTCGCGACCTACTGGGTCGAGCACGGCGAGGTCCAGGGCCCGCTGAACGTGATGCGGTTTGACGAGACGATGTACCGCGTGCTGGGCGAGAACCTGGTGGCGCTGACGGCCGACCGCGAGATGATTCTGGACAATGACACCTACTTCCACCGCGCTACGAGCAGCGCCCGGCTGCCCGGTGCGTTGGTCGAGGATTTCAGCTTGACGCTCTAGGCGGCGCAATCCCGTTGCTGGAAGGACGCTCACCTCTGTGGCCAGTGCAAGCGGGCGATCGAAGCCCTCAGGAAAAGGCGCCGCTGACACACCATGGCGCCGCGTCGGTTCGTCCCTTGACACCATCGCGCTCATCGCATCCACTGACCCGCACACGCAACTCAGGAGGCCGATTCCATGCGAGCATCCAACGTGCGAGCACCCATCAACGTCTATCGTGTCGTTATGCTGTCTTGGGCCCTGTTGCCAGGCTGTGCGACCACGGGCCATGCGGCCCAGGGCGTTCAGGCCGATGCCGCCACGGCGCCGAAGGCCGACTTCTACGTCTCGCCCAAGGGCAACGATGTGTGGTCGGGACGGTTGCCCACGCCGTCAGCCGACGGCAAGGACGGCCCGTTCGCGACGATCGCCCGCGCCCAGCAGGCGATCCGCGACACGGCCGACGAGCCCGCCCTACCGGGACGACGGCTCGTGCTGATCCGCGGCGGACGCTACGTGCTCGATAAGCCCATCGCGTTCACGCCGCAGGATTCCGGCAGCGACGCGCGCCCCGTCGTGTACCAGGCCTACGGCGACGAACGACCCGTCTTCAGCGGCGGCGTGGCCATTACGGGATGGCAGCGTGGCCAGGGCTCGGTGTGGACGGCCCAGGTGCCGAAGGTCGGTGGCAAGCCCATCACGTTCAACCAGCTCTTCGTGAACGGCAAGCGTGCGACGCGGGCCCGTCATCCGAACGAGGGCTACCTCCGCACCGACGGGCCCCTGCCGGGTCTGAAGAACTACCGCGACCGCAAGAAGGTCGAGAACAAGATGGGCTTCCGCTACAAGGCGGGCGACCTCAAGCGGTGGGAGCGGCTTGAGGACGTCGTCCTTTCCATCTACCACTCTTGGACGAACTCGCTGAACTGGATCAGCAAGCTCGACACGGACAAACGGACCGTGCACTTCGTCTCACGCACCGGGTGGCCGATCGGCTACTGGGAGAAGAGGCAGCGTTACTACGTGGAGAACGCGCTCGAGCTGCTCGATGCGCCCGGGGAGTGGTACCTCAACCGCCAGACGGGCGTGGTGAGCTATCGACCCAGGTCGGGCGAGGACATGGCTAAGGCCTCCGTCGTGGCGCCGCGGCTCCGCAAGCTGGTCGTGTTCAGCGGCCACATGAAGGTCGGTCAGCCGGTCACGCACATCGAGCTGGTCGGGCTGACGTTCGAGCATGCCACGTGGTTCGTCAAAGACCGCGGCCCGGCCGACGGACAAGCCGCCGCCTGGCTCGAGGCAGCGGTCTTCGCTCGCGGCGCCCACCACTGTCTGCTCGAGGGGTGCACCGTCCGTCACGTCGGTGAGTACGGCATCTACCTCGAGCGCGGCTGCACGAACAACCGCGTCGTGCAGTGTCACGTTCACGACCTCGGCGCCGGCGGGGTTCGGCTGGGCTACATGAGCGGCGAGAAGGACCCCAAGACGGCCAGCCACCACAACACCGTCCACAACTGCTTCATCCACGACGGCGGACACGTCTTCCGCGCGGGCGTCGGGGCGTGGATCGGCCGGAGTAGCCACAACCGGCTCAGCCACAACGAGATCTGCGACTTCGACTACACGGGCATCTCGGTCGGCTGGTGCTGGGGCTATGCCAAGCCGAGCTCGGCCCATCACAACATCATCGAGTACAACCGCGTCCACCACATCGGCAACGGCGTGCTGAGCGACATGGGGGGGATCTACACGCTCGGCGTCTCGCCCGGGACGATCATCCGCAACAACGTCTTCCACACGATCTTCGCCTACGCCTACGGCGGATGGGGCCTGTACACCGACGAGGGCAGCAGCGAGATCGTCATGGAGAACAACCTCGTCTACGACACCAAGACCGGGGGCTTCCACCAGCACTACGGCCGGGAGAACGTCATCCACAACAACATCCTGGCCTTCTCGCGCTACGGGCAGATCCAGCGGAGCCGCGACGAGCCGCACATCTCGTTCATCTTCAAGAACAACATCGTGTACTTCGACAACGGCATGCTGCTGAGCGGCCGGTGGAAGAACGGTCATTGGAAGATGGACGGCAACTGCTACTGGGACACATCAGGCAAGCCCATCGAGTTCGCGTGGCACACCTTCGACGAGTGGCAGGCACGGGGCTTCGGCCGGCACAGCATCATCGCCGACCCGAAGTTCGTGAACCCGGCCAAGCGTGATTTTCGGCTCCGGGGCGACTCCCCTGCCTACGCACTGGGGTTTCGGCGGTTCAACGTTGACCAGGCCGGCCTGACGGGCGATGCCCGCTGGCGGGCGATGCCCCAAGGCGTAACGCATCGCGAGATCGAACGGCCGATGCAGAAGCTGGCCACGCACCTGACGGGTCCGAAGTACGTCCGACTCGACGGCAAGCCGATGACGAACTGGGCCCAACCGCCCAAGCCCGTCGACGCGGCGTTCCGCCACATCGACGTCGGCTACGGCGGCAAGCCCATTACCTACAAGGCCCGCGTCAGCAAGGGCGACGCGTTTGTGGTCGTCTTCGGCCTGTGCGAGGGGTTCTGGAAAGAGAAGGGCAAGCGCGTCCTCGATCTGAAGATAGACGGCAAGACCGTCGCCACCGTCGATCCCATCGCCGCCAAGGGGCAGAACGTGCCGCTGGCCCTGGCGTTTTCGGCCGAGGACGCCGACCAGGACGGCAAGCTGACGATCCAATCGGTGGCCGATACGGGCTCGAGCGACAAGAACTCGATTCTGAATGTGATCTGGGTCCTGCCGGGAGACACCCCGTGCACCGACGAGGTGCTCACGGCGCTGGTTCGCGGTCAGTACAAGGGCAAGGTTCTGCTGCGGATCGACTGCGGAAAATAGCGGTTGGGCCGAGCGTCGCTTTCGCCGGCGCTTTACGCCCGCCAGATGATCCGACCGGCCTTGATCGTCATCTCGACGTGCAGGTCCGGATCCATCACGACCAGGTCGGCGTCCTTGCCGACGGCCAGGATGCCGCGGCGGTATTTCCATTCCATGACACGCGCGGCGTTCAGGCTGGCCATCTGAGCTGCCTGCTCCAACGACGCCGCGGCGTGCTTGATCATCGTCCGCAGCGCGCGGTCGAGCGTCGTCGTGCTTCCGGCGAGCGTCTCGGGATCCCTGGCCAGGTACGCGCGGCCCTTGCGCACCACGACCTCTTGCCCGCTGAAGTCATAGTCGCCGTCGGGCTGCCCCGCCGCGCGGATGGCGTCGCTGACCAGGATGATCTTGTCGTGCCCCTTGACCTTCATCAGGAGTTGCAGCACGGCGGGATGGACGTGCACGGCGTCGGCGATGACTTCGACGAACAGCTCATCGCGCAGGAGCGTCCCGGCCAGGACGCCCGGCTTGCGATGGTGCATCGACGGCATGGCATTGAAGATGTGCGTGACGCCTTCAAGTCCGTTGTCGATGGCTTCGGCGATCTGCTCGTAGCGGGCGTTCGAGTGACCGATCGACAGGTGCAGCGGGTGGTCGGGCCGGCTGCCGCCGCCGGCGCCGGCCGTCTCGGCCATGGATGCGGCTCGCAGGATCGCCATGGCGCCCGGCATCTCCGGGGCGATGGTCATCACCCGGACCCAGGGTCCGCCCGCCTCGATCAGGGCGTTGAAGCCCTCCAGCGTTCCGGGCCACATGTAGTCGGGGCGGATCGCGCCGTGCATGTCCGGGTTGAGGAATGGCCCCTCCAGGTGCAGCCCCTCCACGATGCGCCCGGGGACCGGCCGCTCACAGTAGTCGCGGAGGCGGCCGATGCATGCCAGGAGCCGCTCTCTGGGCTGGGGATAGATCGTCGCAAGCACCGACGTCGTGCCGTGGCTGGCGAAGAAGTCGCTGATGATGTCGAGCGTCTCGGGGGTTGCGTCTCTGTCGGCGAAGTCGTGACCGCGCCCGCCGTGGGCGTGGATGTCGACGAAGCCGGGCAGGACGTATCGCCCCTCCACATCGAGGCGTCTGGCGCCGCCGGGAATGGACACGTCACAGGCCTGACCCATCTGCGTGATTTTGCCGCGCTCCAGCACCAGGGTGCAGGCCTCCTCCTTGCGGAAGGGTGTGATGGCGGTGGCCTTTTCCAGCACGAGCGTGTCTGCGTCATCTTCCATGGGCGTGTCCTGCCAGTGCGAGCCGCCGGTGCGCTCGCCAACGAGCGGCACCCTGTTCCCTTGGACGTCTACCATACCCGTTGATGGTTAGGGTTTCATGTCCGTTTGGCACGGTTGGGCACGCGGGCGGGCGGCGAGGCTTCGGAGGTCCGACGCCAACCGGTGTTTCACCGGCCCGAGGTCGTCCCGTGCCGATTGGCGCGTGCGGCCGCTTCAAGTACACTCCCCAACTCATGACGACTGGACCCTATGTGAGGTGACGATCATGACACACCGTCAGCACCACGTTCCCGGACTAGCCCTTCTCGGCCTACTGGGTGGCTTGCTCGCCCTGGCCTTCAGCGGAGCCGATACGGCCCTTGGCGAAGAGGCCAAGGCGTCGGCTCAGAAAGAGGCCGCGCAGAAGATGATCCGCGAGAAGATCGAGGCCGCCACCAAGAAGAAGGGCACGAAGAAAAAGAAGAAGGACAAGCCCGAGCGCATCGTGATCTCGAAGCCGGTATGGAACCAGAAGGCGGGCTTCGGACTTCCCGTGCCCCCGGGCTGGACGTCCGAGATCGAAGGCACCAACGTCGTCCTGAAATCGCCGGACGACCCGGCCGAGCAGTCCGTGATCACCCTCGGTCCGGAGCCGACTGAGCTCGAGGCCGAGCAGTACATCAAGGTGCTCCAGAAGCAGATCGCCGACGAGAAGAAGACCATGCCCATGCCGCAGAAGCCCAGGGATATCTTGGGCAAGCGAATCCACATGGCGGGCTATCTGGACTCCATGGCGCAACCGCCTGGCATTGGAGCAGTGCTCGTCTTCGACCGGCCGGGGGATCAGGTCTTCGTCATTCGCGTCTTCACGCGCGATGAGAAGATCATTGAGGACTACGGCGTGATGGCGTCCTTGGGCCTCATCCGTTTCCGCGACGAGCCGATCCCCAACCTGCTCGCCGAACTGGGTCTGGGTGAGAAGGAGAAGGTCCTCGATGCCGACGTGGTGAATTTCAAGAAGGGCGAGGCGACCCTGTCGGAGTTCCGAATCCCGCTGCTCTACAAGCGGTTCGCCGAGGATAAGGCCGGGGCCAAAGGCGACCTCCATCGCTTCCGCACCGGCATCGTCGCTCCGAAGGACTACTCGCGCTCGCGGGCTTGGCCGGTGGTCTTCCTCGACGCTCCCGCCGAGATCGAGGCCCTCAACCCTTACCAGAAGCTCGCCGACGGGCTTGGGGTAATCGTCGTGACACTCCAACGGCAGAGCGACAACAGCGTGTGGCCACCTGAGATGGTCGCCCGGGTGATCCATACCGCCTTGGGCCACCTCCGCAGGATCATCACCCTCGACGAACACCGCGTCTACCTGGCCAGCTTCGGCGACAAGGCCGCTGATATGCAGGCGGCCGCGGCGATCCTGCCGCAGGCGGGCGGGCTGATCGCCCCGGCGGGCAAAGACGCCCTCTCCAAGGCCCTGGCCGATTCGCCGGACGCCAAGGAGCGGCTCGCCGCCGTGGTCGTCGCCATGGCCGGCGACAAGGACAAGGCCAAGGCCCTCGCCGAGGCCTGGAAGAAGGCCGGTCTGAAGGGCACGAAGGTTGTCGAGGCTGCCTCGCCCGCCGAGGCCCTGCAGCCGGCCCTGACCTGGCTGATCGAGCAGGACAGGCAGCAGACCAAGGCCGACCTGTCCAAGCTGATGGACAAGGCGGCCAAGCTTGAAAAGGGCCATGCAGGGCGTGCGCTCGCGATCTATCGCCACATCCTGGGCTCGGGCCTGGGCAAGCAGGACGTCGCCAAGGCCGACAAGGCCGCCAAGGCGCTGATGACCAAGGCCAACGACATCGTGGCCGCCCTCCGGGACAAGGCCGACTTCCCCGCCGAAGAGGTCATGCCCATGTGGGAGACCGCTCAGTCCTTCCACGGGACTCCTGAGGGGGTTCGCCTGCTTTTGGCGGTACGGCCCAAGGTGGAAGCCCAGTAGCTCGGGCCGGCACGGGAGGCCGAAGTGCCCTCGCGCGATTTGGGACTGCGACAGCGACGTCCTCTGGCGCGGGTGGTCGCGACGGCACCTGCCGCCTGCTTGATCGCCGCCGCTGCCACCTCGGCCGGCTGGCTCGCCCTGACACCGATCGACACATACCCTACGGGCGTCTGGCTCCTCCAGGCGCCCGTCTTCTTCTTTCAAGCCCTGGCCGTGCTTCTGTTGGCGCGTCGGGTTCACCTGACCCTCAGCCGTGTGGTGACTGCCCTGGTGGTCGGCAGCCTGGTCGGGTTGGCGGCGGCTCTGCTTCCCCACGCCGTGTGGTACGGGCTGACGGGGCTATGGGTGCAGGCCGGGACCCTACACGGATCCCCCTCCAACGTCGCGACCGGACTCCTCAGGGCGCTGATTCCTCACGTCCTCGCATCGCTACTGCTGGCGGTAGCCCTGGTGCGTTCCGAATCCCGATCGCTCCTGCCCGTGGCCGGCGCGCTGGCTGGGGCGATCCTCGCGATGGCCAGCTCCGCCGTTGGTGCCCCGCTGACGGGCTGGCTCTCGTCGAGCGCCTGCTTCGCCACATGCTGTACGAGCCTCGCGGTCTTTCTGCCGCTGCTGAGCTGGCTGGCCGACCAGGTGCATCCGTTGGTCGAGCGCGGCCCCCGTCGCGTCTGGCCTGTCATCGCGGTCGTCTGGGCCCTGCCGCCGGCGGTCCTGCTCGTGGGCGGGCTCGTCGCCCCGGAACGGTTCCTCGGCGACATCGACCAGACCGGCCTCCTACCCATCGTCTGGTTTCTCGATCTGGTTGGCGCCCAGGAGGAAGGCCTCGCCCGACCGGACGCGGTGCAGCACGGGGCCGTCTGCCTGATCCTCCTGGCCGCGGCCGTCGGTCTGTGTCCTCGTGGTCGTTGGGTGTGGATCCCGTGGACCGCCTGGCTGCTGCACGACCTCGCCTTCGCCGGGCTCCTTGCGTGGCTGATGGCGGGCCTGGTCCATAACGTCCAGATCGCCGCGTGCGATCCCGTGGCCCGTGCTGGATTGCCGGCAACCTGGTCGACGTTCGCGTGCCTGGTGGGCATCGGGTATATTCAGGTGTGTCGCCTTCTCGCATTGCCCCGTCGAGGCGTCAGGCCCACGTGGTAGGTTCGCATGCGTCAGCCCCGCACAGCAGCGTTGGACCCGGCATCGAAAGGTCCGAGTCTGCTCCTCTTCCTGGCCGCTACGATTCTGACCGTGGTCGTCGTGGGGTGGATCGCCGTTCGCTCGGTCCGTGACGTCGACAATTCGGCGCCGGCCATCGGCGTGAATCACGGCTGCCTCGACGGCGTCAACGTGCTGCTGGTCAGTATCGATACGATCCGTGCCGACCGCGTCGGCTGCTACGGCTACGCCGAGGCCGAGACGCCCACGCTCGATGCCCTCGCCACCGGCGGGATCCGCTGCACCCAGGCCGTCGCTCCAGTACCGCTGACCTTGCCTTCGCACGCATCGATGCTGACCGGGCTGGACCCGCCCCGTCACGAGGCCCGCGCCAACGCCGTCTTCTCGATGCCCGAGAAGATCGTCTCGTTGGCCGAGATCCTTCAGGGCGTTGGCTACCGGACCGGGGCCGTGCTGAGCGCCTTCGTCCTCGACCGACGTTTTGGTCTGGCCCAGGGATTCGACCGTTACGTCGACGACCTTTCGGCCGACGGACGTACGCGGGCCTTCGGCTACCGCGAACGGATCGCCGAAGACACGAACCGGCATGCGCTGACCTGGCTGGATGAGAAGGCCGAAGGGCCCTTCTTTCTATGGGTTCACTATTTCGATCCACACTTCCCCTACGTCCCGCCCGAGCCGTTCGCGACTCGCCATCAGGGCCGGCCCTACGACGGCGAGATCGCCTACACCGACGCCCAGCTCGGCGCCCTGCTGGACGGCCTTCAGGAGCGAGGCCTTCGCAAGAACACCCTGGTTGTCGTGGCCGGCGACCACGGCGAGGCCCTCGGCGAGCACGGCGAGCTGACGCACGGGCTGCTGCTCTACGAGGCCACGATGCTGGTCCCGCTGATCCTACATGGGCCCGATCCGCTGCCGCGCGGGCTCGTCGTCGACCGGCAGGTCGGTCTCATCGACATCATGCCCACCGTGCTCGACCTGCTCGGGATCACGCCGCTGGCCGACCTCGATGGCGTAAGCCTCCTTTCCGCGGCGAGCGCCCGACCGCGCAGCCTCTACATCGAGACGCTCTGGCCGAAGCTGATGCACAACTGGTCGCCCCTGGCGGGGCTGCGACGATCCGACGTCAAGTACATCCTCGCCCCCAGCCCTGAGCTCTATGACCTGACCGCCGATCCCGGCGAGCAGACCAACCTCATCGACCAGCGGAGCGACCTCGCTGCCGAGCTGTTGGCCCAACTCCGCGACGCTGCCGGCGAGGACCCCCACTTGCTCGCCACGCTCACCGGCACGATGACCGTCGATTCCGAGGCACGAGAGCGGCTGGCCAGCCTCGGATACGTGATGGCCACCTCGGCCCCGACGTCACAGGAGGCCTTGCCCGATCCGAAGGACATGATGGGCCGCTGGGCCGAGACGCAGCAGGCCTCCCAGCTCGTCCACGCCAAGCGGTTCACCGAGGCCATCGCCCTGCTCGAGCCGTTCGTTCACCACCACCCGCGCGACGTCGCAGCCGTCGGCCTGCTCGCCCAGGCCTACCTGGGCCTCGAGCGCTACGCCGACGCCGAGGCGACCTTCCAGCGCCATGCCGAGCTCTCGATCCGGAAGGCCGAGCCCCTGGCCGGGCTGGGTTTGGCCCGAGTCCACCTGGGCAACCTCGACTCGGCCGAGCAGGCGCTGCAGCGTGCCCTGGCCGAAGACCCCGAGCTGCCCGCCGCGCTGTTTGCGCTCGGGCTGCTCGAGAGCCGACGGGGCAACGACGACGAGGCCCGCAAGCACTTCGAGCACTGCGTCCGGGCCGGTCGGGGCAGCCAGACCGCCCCGGCGTACCTCAATATCGGCGTGCTCGAGCAGCGGGCCGGCAACACCGACCGAGCCCGAGAGGCCTTCAGGAAGGCCTTGGAGCTGAACTCGCGCTACGTTGATGCGGCCGTGGCGCTGGCCAAGAGCCTTCGAGCCGAGGGGCAGGTCGCGCAGGCCGCCGAGGTGCTTGGCGCCGCCCTGCGCAGCGCTACCCGGCAACCTGCCGCGACCACCTTGCTCGCCGGTGTGCTCAACGCCACCGGTCGCCACGACGAGGCGATTCGATTATGCCGCGAGGTGCTTGCCGCGCATCCCGACCACGCCGGCGCACACGAGGAGCTGGCCTCGGCCATGGCGGCGACGGGACGGACGAAGGAGGCCGTCACCACGCTCGAGAAGGCCTTGAAGCTGGATCCCTCCCTGCACACCGCAAGGTTGCGGTTGGGCGTCTTGCTTGGCCGACAAGGCCAGCTCACGGCCGCGAAGGGCCATCTCGCGCAGGTCGCCGCGGCCCTGCCGGAATCGGCCACCGTGCTCTACAACTACGGCGTCGTCCTGGCCAGGCTTCGCGAGCTGGCCCAGGCGCGGGACGCCTTCGAGGCCGCCTGCCGCCTGGACCCGGACAACGCGGCCTACCAGACCACCTTCGGGCAAGTGCTGCTCGAACTCGGACAGCGTGGGCGCGCCAAGCGCCGGTTCCAGAAGGCCCTCGAGCTGGACCCCAGCTTCGAACCGGCCCAGGAGAACCTTCGCAGGCTCTCCACCCAGCCGGCCCCGGCCACGACGCAGGCGCCCGGGCGCCCATAACGCCGGGGCCGCACCCGTTCGGGGCGGCGTGAGCGCGCGATTTGCTACGGCCCGTCTGCTCAGCTATAAGTCAGGTGTGAACGATCGGCCGGGATGCCTGCGGGGCAACCGACGGCCGGGATACCTACGATCCATGCCGACCCCCGACAGCAACACCCCGCACGACCTGGCCATCATCGGGCCCCTACCCCCGCCGTATGGTGGCGTCAGCATTCACATCAAGCGCCTCCTACCGCACCTCGACGCGGCCGGTATCGACTACGTCGCCTACAACATCAGCCCGGAGCCGTCGGACGGACCACGGAGCATCCATGTCGCGCGGCAGGGCTGGCGGTGGTTCCTCAAGTACCTCCTCACCGGGCGCGAGCCGGTGGTCTACGTCCACACCAGCCGCTGGGACGTCTGGGCGGCCATGTGGTGGCTCGCTCGCGTCCGCGGCAAGCGGGTGATCATTGCGGTCCATACCGATTCGCTACGCCGGCTCTGGCCGCAACGATCTCGCTGGCAGCGCCGCAACGTCACGGCCGCCTTTCGGGCTGCCCGGGCGCTGGTGACGGTTAACTCCCATGTCCGTGATTTCCTCGACGAGCTGGCCGGCCTGGGCGAGCGGTGCAGCGTGATACCCGCCTTCGTCGAGCCCGTCTGCCATCCGGAGGACGAGGCGGGTATCGACCCCGCCGTTCGGACCTTCTGTGCCGCCCACGATCCGGTCATCCTGGCCAACGGAGCGCCGATCGTCTACGACGACGGCCGCGACCTCTACGGCATCGATATGACGCTCGACCTGGTCGACGAGCTCCGTCAGACGTGGCCCAATCTCGGCGTGGTGTGGTACATGCTGCGGTTCACAGGATGGAGCTCCGCCTACGAGGCGCAGGTTCGGCGCGCGGTGCGCGATCGCGGGCTCACGGACCACTGGCTTTTCGCCGAGCCGTCGGGCGAGATGTACCCCGTGTTCAATCTGGTCGACCTCTTCGTGCGACCGACGTGCAGCGACGGCGACGCCGTGAGCATCCGCGAGGCCCTGCATTTCCGCGTTCCCACGGTGGCCAGCGACGCAGCACCACGCCCCGAGGGTACGCTCGTCTTCGGCTCCCGCGACCAGCAGGCCTACACCAATCTTGTTCGACAGACACTGAGCGACCTGCCCGCCGCCCAAGCGAGGATCGCCTCGCTGCCCCCGCTCAGCGCGCTCACCGATGAGATCCGCCTGCTGAAGACCGTGCTCTCGGAAGTGAAGCCAGGCGCGTCCAGGTCATAGGCCCCTGGCCCGACGTGGGCTACAATGTCGGGCTCGATAGGAGCCTCGTAGCCCAGCGCAGGTAGACTCCATGAAGGCCATCCAGCTCGATCTGCATCCGATACGCTGGCCTCTGTGCAAGGTCATCGGCATGGTCCGCCCCGCCGTCTTCTGGGGTCCCTTGTCGGGTCTGCGCCTGCGAGACATCGACATGCCCCCGCTTCCCGGTGAGGATTGGGTCCGCATTCGTCCCCTCCTGGGCGGCATCTGCGGTACCGACTTGACGGCCATCTTCCAGCGGAATCACCCGGCCTCCATCGTGCGCTGCTTCACGCGATTCCCGCTCTTGCTCGGACATGAGGGCGTCGGCGTGATCGAGTCCGTCGGAGACGACGTGGCCGACTGGCAACCGGGGCAGCGCGTCGTCGTCGAACCCATGCTCTCGTGCGTGCCCCGTGGCATCGACCCGCCCTGCCCGCCCTGCCGAGAGGGGCACTTCAGCCTGTGCGAGAACCTGACCGAGGGCGACCTCCCGCCGGCCATGATGATTGGTCTGAATCCCTTCACGGGCGGCACGTGGGGCGAGTCGTTCGTGGCGCACCGCTCGCAACTCCTATCCGTGCCCGATTCCGCCGACGACGAAACGGCCACGCTGGTCGATCCGATCGCCTGCTCGGTCCACGCCGTCTTGCGACACACCCCACCGCCCGGGGCGAACGTCATCATCCTCGGCGCCGGCATCATCGGCCTGGGACTGGCCGCGTCCCTGCGGGCCCTGGCCCCCGAGGTTCGCGTCACCGCGCTGGTCCGGCACGATCACCAACAGGCGTTGATGGAGCGGTTCGGGGCGTCCGAGGTGATTCGCGTGCCGCGGAAGGCCCCCAAGGCCGAGCGCTACGACGAGGTGGCAGCGCGGACCGGGGGGCGCCGCTACCACGCCATGTTCGGCAACCAGGCCCTCGTGGGCGGCTACGATGTGAGCTACGACTGTATCGGGACGGGAGACAGCTTGACCGACGCCCTGAAGTTCGTGCATGCCCGGGGCACGGTCGTCCAGTGCGCCACCAGCACGATCACCGTCGTGGACACGACGCCGCTGTGGATGGCCGAGCTGAACGTCGTCGGATGCTACGGGCGGGCGATCGAGACCTTCGAGGGCCGGCCGATGCACACCTACGACGTCGTCTTCGAGTTGCTGCGTCGCGGCCAGCTCGACCTGACGGGTCTGCTCACGCACACGTTCCGCATCGGCGACTACCGCCAGGCGCTGCGGATGCTCACGGAGCGCGGCTCATCGGCCGTCGTGAAGACGGCATTCGATCACCGGTAAGCGCCGGGGCTCGTCTCCTGCGGTCTTCAGCCGAAACCGGACTACCGCAGCAGGTCGAACAGCTCGCTGGCGCCCTCGGTCGAGCTGACGAGCCACATCACACCGACCAACAAGACCGCCAGCCCCAGGTAGCCCACGGTGACGATCGCGGTTTGCCAGCCGGTCATCGGCCTAAGGCGGGCCTCGGTCACCAGCATCTCGAAGCCCTCGCGAGCCTGCTCGCGGCGTCGGCCCTCCAGCGGCGCGGTCATCACGCCCGAGAGGGTGGCGAAGTGTTCGTTCACCTCGTAGTCCATGGGGCGCTCCTGGCCGAAGCGGTCCATCAGCGCCTTCTGTGTGGCGGCCTGCAACTGCCGAGCGAACTCGAGTGAGCCGACCAGCACCATGATCCATAGCAGGCTCAGGCCCGAGACGTAGGCCAAGAAGCCCCCGATCAGCAGTGAGCCGAGCACCGCGTAGCGCCCGGCGGCTCGATGCAGGCTATGGCTGATCTCGCCCAGCAGGCGCCCACCGTCCAGCGGCATGATCGGCAGCAGGTTGAAGAGGTTGATCAGTGCCCCCCACGCGGCCAGGCCGGCCAGGGCGGGATACGCTCCCCCTGTCGCGTAATAGGCCCCGAGGAAGATTAGCGTCAGCACCGTCCCGTAGATCGGGCCGTTGATCTGGATGAAGGCGTTGGCCCACCGTGTCTTGGCCAGGCCCTTGCTCACCGCCGCGCCCCCGAGGAAGGGGATGAAGTAGATGCCCTTGACCGGGACCCCGCTTCGCCACATCGCATACACGTGCCCGCATTCGTGCACGCCGATCAGCAGCAGGATCATCGCCCCGAATACGAGCGAGTCGAACCACCACGCAAACGCCCCGAGCGACAGTACGGCCGGCCACAGCTTCACCGTCTTCAACCCCACGCCGAGTAGCGCCCCGACGTTCCCGCCGAGCTTGGCGACCAAGGCCAGCATCGGCCAGCTCTTGCCCAGGGCCTGCATGCGTTGCGACCAACCCGGCCGGGCGGCTCTATCGCGTCCGTCTTCGACAGGGATCACCATTGGCGCCGGCGGGACGATCCATTTCCTGGGGTAGAGCTGCTCGGCGCCCACCCGCTCGGCGATCATCGCCAGCAGGAGGGCAGCTTGGGGGATGTCTTGGACGACCCCTTCGGCCAGACGGATCCAGCGCCGGCCCACGGCCTCCAGGTTCGCGAATCGTATGACGTCACCGTCGGTACCAACGACCTCGACATAGCGGAGCGAGAGGGGCTTGCCATCGCTCGCGGCGGACACGCCCCGGACCCTCAACTCGCAGATCGCCTCCCAGGCGATGGACACACCCGTCGTCAGGTCGAATAGGCCTAGGTCGTCTAGCCTCAAGCCGCTACGCCCGTGCACCGCCACTAGCCAGACGGCAAGAGGCAGACCGACCAGGATGGCCGCGGTCAGGAACCTATGGGCCACCCAGAGGTCGGGCAGCAGACCCGTACCCAAGGCCGTGATGGCCACCCATGTCAGGACGAACAGCATGAATGCCCGCAGCGTTACCGGCCCGATCCGAGGCCGAAGGTACACCGGGCCGGTCGGTTCCGAGGCTCTCGGGGCGACGGGGCTCACTTCGGGAGTCGTATTGCCTGGAAATGGCGTCACGATCAGACCTTACGCAGCGCCCGCTGGGGGCCGGGCGCCTCCATCCTAACAGAACACTCCCCGAGCCGACACCCGTGATACGTTTGGCGGCGGCGGCCGGCACATTATCCGCAGAAAATCGGAGAAAACCGCTTGGCAAGTCCGTGCTTCGGCGTTATGATCACGCCCAAACATAAGCCGAACTTCAACCGCCACGGAGAGAAAGCCATGCCAGACGCCACCGACAAAAAGGACCCCGCACGGACCCAAGCCCTTGAGCGCGCCCTTCAGCAGATCGAGAAGAACTTCGGCAAGGGCGCCATCATGCACCTGGATGAGAGCGCCGGCGCCAGCGTCGCAGGCATCGGCACCGGAGCTCTTTCGCTCGACCTGGCCCTCGGCGGACGGGGCGTGCCGCGCGGCCGCGTGGTCGAGGTCTTCGGCCCGGAGAGCAGCGGCAAGACCACGCTGGCCCTGTCCATCATCGGCCAGGCGCAGAAGGGCGAAGGTGTGGCCGCCCTCATCGACGCCGAGCATGCCTTCGATCCGTCGTGGGCCAAGCGGATCGGCGTCAACCTGGAATCGCTCATGGTTAACCAACCGAGCTGCGGTGAGGAGGCCCTGGACATCTGCGAGATGCTCGTCCGCAGCAACGCGGTGGACATTATCGCGGTCGACTCGGTGGCCGCCCTGATCCCTCGCGCCGAGATCGACGGCGCGATGGGCGACACCCACGTCGGTATTCAGGCCCGGCTCATGAGCCAGGCCATGCGGAAGCTCACGTCGGCGATCTCGAAGTCGCGCGCCGTGGTTATCTTCATCAACCAGATCCGCGAGAAGATCGGCGTGATGTTCGGCAGTCCGGAGACCACGCCGGGCGGTCGTGCCCTGAAGTTCTATAGTTCGGTCCGCATCGACGTGCGGCGGATCAGCACGATCAAGGACGGCGACCAGCCCGTGGGCATCCACGTCCGGGCACGGGTCGTCAAGAACAAGGTGGCCCCGCCCTTCCGGGACGCCGAGTTCGACCTGATGTTCGACAGCGGTATCAGCCTCGAGGGCGACCTGCTCGACCTGGCCGTCAACGAGAACATCGTGGACAAGAGCGGCGCCTGGTTCAATTACGGCGACGTCCGGCTCGGCCAGGGACGGGAGAACGTCAAGCAGTTCCTGCGCGATAATCAGGACCTGGTCGAGGAGATCCGTCACCGCGTGCTGGTCACGCGCGGCGTCATCCAGGACGAGTCCGCCGAAAGCGACAACGCTCAGACCGAGGAAGCCGGCGGCGAGGAGAAGCCGGCCGACAAGGAAGACAAGTCGGATAAGAAGAAGAAACGCAAGTAGGTTGTGGCGGCTCGATGCGGGTGCATGACACCTGAGGCGGGAGGTCGACGTCGAACCGCTGTTCCATAGCGACGCGACGCCGCCTTGGCAGGGTAGCAGCCGTCTCCGACGGCGATACTTGCCTTTCCGAGCAACGTGCCGACCGAGAACGCCCAGGCCCGCAGGGCCGGCGGTGTGTAGCCAGGGGTGACGTCTGCCGGTACGCAGACCGAACCCCTGGTCATCGCCCGCCAACCCACCAACAGCCCCGTAAGGGGCGACGGAAGATCTCTCAGGGCCTGTCTCGCCCCTTCAGGTCAGACCTAACCCAACGACGTGAA
>CAZUQM010000009.1:0-181198 GCA_964622545.1 uncultured Planctomycetales bacterium
GGCGTCTCGTCCTCCTGATCGGAACCCACAGAAACGAGTGGGGTCGGGCACTAGCAGGCCGCTAAAAAACTCGTGGGAAGACTTCCGAGGCTCGTCAGTGAGCCAGGGCGCCTTCGATTCTGGGCCAGAATCAAAGGTCGTCGACTGTGATTTGTCATGGAACGCAGTCTCCGAAGAGTTGTTTAGCACCCTGCCTAGTAGTCCAACACAATTGAATTTGTCGGTTCCACAACTTCGGGGTCGTCGTCAGAGACGCGACTGTGAAGGAGCGTTGTCGTTCAGGCGCTCCAACAACACAGCTCCCTGACGGTCGCTGCTCTGAGTGGCGTATCGCTTACCTGATCGGAACCCACAAAAACAAGTGTGGTCGGGTACTAGAGGGTCGCTGGCCAATGTGGCCCGGACGCTGCCGGTTTGCGGTGTGCGACGTTGCACCGGATCGTGGCTGCGTCGCAAGAGGAATCAGAGCCGAGCCGTCCGCGGCCCGCTTGGAGCGCGAGTGCCTCTGGCAGCCTGGGCCGACGTAGGCTTGTCTGCCAGGGGTTGCACACCGGACTTCAGTCCCTATCCGTAGCCACCGCCGGCCGGACGAGGGGGGTTCACTTCTCCTGCTCGGCGTACCACCCTCGCCACTTGTCGATCTTGAAGCCGTAGCGCTTTTTGGTCCAGCGCTCGAGCGTGCCGACGGCCGCGCCCTGCACCTTCGGGTCCGGGTCGTCGACGGCCTCAATGAGGATCGGGATGAGCTTGTCCCGATCGCCCGCGCGGGCCAGCGAGCGAAGGGCCGTATAGCGGACGCCGGCATCCCTGTGCTTGACGGCCTGCATCAACTGCTCGACGTAGTCGCTACCGAGCCGGTCGCTGTAGATGCGCTCAACGGCTATACCGGCCACGTCGCCGTCGGGATCGGCCGCGGCCTTGGCCAGGATGCGTTTGAGCGTCTCACCCTCGATGCCGATGATGCCGTGCATGGCCAGGCGCCGCACGTCGGGGTTCTCGTCGTCCATCGCCTCCAGCACGAGGTCGGCCACCGCGGGGCCCTGCACCTGCCGGAAGCACCGGGCGGCGGCGGCTCGGACGCCTGCGTCGGGGTCGTCAAGCAGCTTTCGGATGACCTCGAGCTGCTCGGTCGTGGCGAACCGCGCGATCGCCATGGCCGCACCACGTCGAACCGCCGCGTCGTCGTCGCCGACCAGCTTCAAAGCCAGGTCGCGGGCCGACGGCAAGCCCAATCGTCCCAGTCCGGCAGCGGCGAGACGGCGGATCTTGAGGTTGTCGGATGCGACCAGCTTGGCCAGGTGCTCGAGCGTCTTGGGCGAATAGACGAGGCTCAGTACCTTGGCGGCCTTGATCCGCTGGGCCTCGGGCCCGGACGTCGCCTCTCTGGCGAGCTTGGCGAGTCGTGCGTCGTCGTTGCACAGGGCGAAGGCGTCGTAGACCTCGCCCGTGGCGGTGCGCGCCTCGTAACGAAGCAGGCCCCCGTCGATCGTGATGATCTGATAGAGCTGGGTGTTCATGGCCACGCGCGCCATCTCGGCACGCGGCTTCGGGTCGAGGGGATACATCTTGGGCCCGCTCACGGAGACGACATAGATCGTGCCCCCCTCTGAGGACTGCCAGTTCGTCCCCGTCGAGGCGTTGGTCTCGGTGCCGACCACGCCGGAGCGACCGTAGGTGTGGTCATGGCCGGTCAAGACGAGATCGACGCGATGGCGGTCGAAGATGGGCTTCCAGAGCTGACGGAGCTCAGGGTTATCCCTGCCCCTGGCCATCGAGAAGATCGGGTGATGGAACGTGATGACCGTCCAGGTCTTGTCGTTCTTCGAGAGCACCTGCTCCAACCATGCCGCCTGCTCTTGGTGACGCTCGTTGGAGTTCAGCGAGATGATACGGACGTTCTGGTAGTCGAGGTAGTAGGCCGTCTCCTCGAGCCCCGCCGGCCCGTTGGTCGGCAACGTGAATTGGGGCCTCCAGTGGTGCGAGACGCGCCGGCCCTTGCTGCCGTCCGGGTTCCTGGCCGAGAGATACTCGTGATTGCCGGGCGTGGCCACCACGGGGATCATGGCGTTGAGCCAGCCACCGGCCCCAAACCACTCGCCCCACTCGGCATCGCTCTCGGCCCGGTTGACCAGATCGCCGGCGTGGAGGGTGAAGGACGCTTTGGGGGCGTCCGACCAGGCCTCGCGAACGACCCGCGACCACATGCTGCGGATGTCGTTCTGGGCGTCGCCGAAGTAGATGAAGGAGAACGGCTCGGGCGAGGCGGAGGCGGTTCGGAATTGCAGCCACTCGCTGAAGTTCCTGCCGTCGCCCACGCGGTAGGCGTACTTGGTGCACGGCTTGAGGCCCTTGAACTCGACCGAATGGACGTGGCACTTGGACAAGTCGGATTGGAACGACTGCGTCATCGCGTCCACCCGGCGTCGCCGCGCGACGAAACCGGGGCCCCCTTCCGCCGGGGCGATCTCCGCGTAGGCACGCTTGACTTCGGTCGAGGTCCGCCAGGTGACCGCCCGGCTGGTCGCCGCGTCGCCGATCCAACTCATCACGATCCGATCGGGCATGGCCGAGGGGCGGTACAGCGCTGAGGGGGATACAGGTTGGGGCGGCTCGGCGTCGGCTGCTGAGGTGCCGGTCGGTGCCACGAGGCCGGTCATCAGCAGGCCCAAGACGACGGCCAGAGCCGGTGTGGTGGCAACAGGCAGGCCGGCCGATCCGATTCGGCAATCGAAGCGCCGACCGGCCGAGAAGGCTATTCGCCTGGAAGCCGCATCATGCGTGACGGTCATGACAGACACTCCTTTTGGAACAGCATCCTATTCACAAGCCGATCGTCTACGGCTTGGATGTTTGAGGGCGGATGCCTGAGGCACCAACTGGGGAATTCGGGGCCGTCCGGAGGACCCCGTCACAAAGGGCGACGCCTTGCACTCGCCGAGGAACGCCATAGCATGCTCTCGATGAGGCGGATGATGCCGCCCGGCGGACATCCGCTGCGCACCCCGAGAGAATAGACGGATGAGGTGGCCCGCGAAAGGGCACCGCGGATGCTCGCCGAGACTATCCACCAGGCGCTTAGCGGGAGGCCGTGATGACGAAGCGACGGGTGAACTCGATGCTTGGGATGATGGGGTTGGTCGGCTTGCTGGCCGGCAGCCTGGTCCTGCAGGCCGAGCCGCGACCTGCCGGCGGGCCCACGGGCTCGACCGAGTCGGACGCCGAGCTGAAGCAGGCGGCCGAACGGATGATCCGGGCAAGCCAGAAGATACTGGCGCCCGTCTATGCCCCGTTGGCCGAGCACATCGCCCGGGAGCTCCACCTCGCCGGCAAGGCCGGCATCGGCATCGACCTCGGCAGCGGCCCGGGCAACCTGATCGTCGAGCTGTGCAAGCGGACGGCCCTGCACTGGATCAACGCGGACATCAATCCGCATTTCTTCGCTCACTGCTACGATCTGGCGCAGCGCCACGGTGTCGCGCACCGGGTCAGCGCGATCTACGCCGACGCGCAGGCCCTGCCGTTCCGAGACGACCTCGCCGACGTCATTGTCTCGCGAGGCTCGTACCCGTTCTGGCCGGATCGCAAGAAGGGCTTCGCGGAGGCCTACCGGGTGCTCAAGCCGGGCGGCGTCGCCTACATCGGGCGGGGCTTTCCGGAGGAGCTGCCGGTCCGCACCGCGCGGGGGATACGCAAGAAGCAAGGCGGCCGGATCAAGTACGACAAGAAGAAGCAGGTCGCGGAGCTGCGCAAGATGCTCGACGAGATGGGCATCCGCGGCTACCGCATTCATCTGCCCGAGCCGCCCTCTGCCGACGGTGTGAACTACGGCATCTGGGTGGCGTTTCGCAAACCCGGCCCGGTCCGGTGATCCGTCGCATCCGCCGGCCTCGTGCAGCGCAAAGCCGGGGGCGGCAGTCGCATGCCGATGACGGCAGCACGGGGTTCGATCCGTCGGGCTTGCGTCCCGGCCCGGATTGCCAACAATACAGCGGTGAACCTGTCCTGATCACGAGCGAAAGGAGTGACTTCGATGCGTCGTGCGATTCGTCCTGAGGATCTCGTCGTGGCTTCGCTGCTGGCGGGGGCGCTCGCCGTCCTGACGGCGGCCGGAGCCCGCGCCGCCGACCTGCCGGATTATCCGCGGGTCAATCTGTCGGTCGGCTACAAGGTCGACCCGACGTGGCCGGCCAAGCCGAAGACCGCAACCTGGGGTCCGATGGTCGGGGTGACCGTCGACGCCAAGGACAACATCTACCTCTACACGCGTGGCACGCCGCCGGTGCAGGTCTACCGGCCGGACGGCAAGTACGTCCGCGGCTGGGGCGGCGACGTCCTCAAGAGCGCCCACTTCATCCACATCGACCCGAAGGGCAACATCTGGGCGCCCGACCTCGACACGCACACGATCCGCAAGTTCAGCCCCGACGGCAAGCTGTTGATGACGCTCGGGACCGAGGGCGAGAGCGGCTGCGACGAGAAGCACTTCTGGTTGCCGACCGACGTGGCGGTCTCGCCGGCCGGCGACATCTTCGTCAGCGACGGCTACGGCAACAGCCGCGTCGTGCACTTCGACGCCGACGGCAAGTTCGTCAAGGCCTGGGGCAAGCTCGGCGTGGCGCCGGGCGAGTTCAGCATCGCCCACGCCATCGAGCTCGACCACCGGGGCCGGCTCTACGTCTGCGACCGCAACAACGCACGGGTCCAGGTGTTCGACCAGACGGGCAAGTTCCTCAGCGCGTGGCGCGACCTCATGGTGCCGTGGGGCATCCACATCACGCCCAAGGACGAGATCTGGGTGTGCGGCTCGTCGCCGATGCGTTGGCCCAAGAAGGGCGGCTTCGGCGGCCCGCCCAAGGACCAGCTTGTCATGCGGTTCGATCCGACGGGGCGCGTCCACCAGATGTGGACGTTCCCGATGTGTCCGGAGGATAAGGTCGAGCCCGGGGCGCTGCACACCGTCCACGGCATCGCGGTCGACAGTAAGGGCAACCTGTACCTCGGCGACGTGAACGGCAAACGGGCACAGAAGTTCGTCCGCCTGCCGGCGGGCAAGTAGCGGCTCCGACGCGGCCTGGGGGGCTCAGGGCGTGTGACGAACCATGCTCGACGAACTCCAGACCGCCCACACCGTCCCGAAGGATGCCTACCGCGAGGAGGTGCCGGGCCTCCGCGTGGAGCTGCTCAACACGCAATTCGACCTGCGCGAGGCGCCGTTCCGGGTGCTGGTCGTCCTTGGCGGCGACGACCGGCCGGCCACCAACGAGGTGGTCGACCTGCTGCACGAGTGGATGGACGCCCGCTACCTGCAAACGCACGTCTTCCAGGAGCCGACCCAGGACGAACTGGAGCGGCCGCGGTTCTGGCGCTACTGGCGGGCGATGCCACTGAGGGGACGTATCGGCCTCCATGTCGGGGGCTGGCTCTCGGCCGAGATCGTCGAACGTCTCCGAGGCGGGATCGACGACGCGACGTTCGAGCGCCGGTTGGATCACCTGACCCAGCTCGAGCGGTTGTTGGTGGACGACGGCGTGCTGCTGCTGAAGTTCTGGTTCCATCGCTCCAAGAAGGATCACAAGAAGCGCCTGAAGCGCGCCAAGGCACACCCGGAGGACGAGATCTACGTCGATCGTGACGATCGCCGGATCCACAAGCGCTATGAGGAGGTCGTCGCGCTCGTGGAGGAGGGGCTGCGCCGGACCGATACGCTAGGAGCCCCGTGGCTGGTCATCGACAGCAGCAAGCGGCGGTATCGCAACCTGGCCGTGGCCCGTACCCTGCTGTCCTCGATCCGCGGACGCATGGCATCGGATCCCGCCCCCGCGCCCGTCGTGGCCAGCGCGCCGATCGCGACGGGCTCGCTCGACCGGGTGGACCTGTCGGCGACGCTGTCGGAGGAGGCGTACGACGAGCGTCTCGAGACCGGACAGGCCCGACTGAGCCGGCTCGCGCGGAAGGCGCGTCGGGCCAAGCTGTCGAGCGTTTTGGTGTTCGAAGGGTGGGACGCCGCCGGCAAGGGCGGCTGCATTCGACGCCTCACCAGCGCCATGGCCGCCCGCGATTACCGGGTGGTCCCGATCGGCGCGCCCACGGCCGAGGAGAAGGGGCACCACTACCTCTGGCGGTTCTGGCGCGAGCTGCCGCGTGCCGGCGAGATGATCCTCTTCGACCGGAGCTGGTACGGGCGCGTCCTGGTCGAACGCATCGAAGGCTACGCGAGGCAGGACGCGTGGTGCCGGGCCTACGACGAGATCAATCACTTCGAGGCGCAGCTTTCCGCCCACGGCATGCCGGTGCTCAAGTTTTGGCTCCACATCGATCCGGACGAGCAGCTCGCCCGCTTTCGAGCCCGCGAGAAGACACCCTACAAGAAGCACAAGATCACCGACGAGGACTACCGCAATCGCGAGAAGTGGGACGACTACGTCGCGGCCGTCGACGAGATGGTCGCCCGGACGTCGACCGAGAAGGCGCCGTGGCATCTCGTGCCGGCCAACGACAAGCGCTACGCACGGGTTCAGATCCTCGAGACGGTGTGCGAGGCGCTGGACGACGCGCTGTAAGGGGCGAACCAATCCGCGGGGCGGCTAGCCGTGGCCCGGGCGCGCGGGTCGGCCGCGCCGCTCGTCGGATTCACCCCCCTCGTGGCGTCGCCCCCCCCGGTTCGGCTACGGGGGCGGCAGCGTCGCATAGCCGATCGAGACGTCCGACGTGGTCCCGCTCAAGCTCTCGGGGATCAGAAACGCGACCAGGTTGTCGCTGCACGCGACACCCGCGGCCCGGAGGACGTTGAGCGCATCGTCGCTGTCGGCCACGGGCTGGAAATCGCCGCCGGCCGTGCTCATCGACAGGCGCTCCATCTCGTCGACGCCGACGGCCACCTCACCGGCCACGAAGGCGTACTGGCCGTCGGGCGAGATGGCGGTGGTGGCGCCGAAGCCGACCCGACCGTCGTTCTCATCCACACCGTTGATGAAATCGCCGGCGGGATCGACGGGGCTGTTGATGCTGGTCGTCGCGGCCAGCAGGGCCCGGTTGATCTGCGAGACGGTGCCGCCGTCGTCGGCCGTTTGCATGGCGAAATAGCAGAGCCGGCCGCCACACAGGGCGCAGCCGCGGTTCTGCCGGCCCGGGTTGCGGGTGGCCTGGGTGAACGCCCCGGAACCGAGATCGAGCACGGTGACGTTCTCGTCGTCGTCGAAGAAGGCGACGGTGGTGCCGTCGATGCCGACGTCGCCATGGCCGAGGCCGCCCTGGAGCGCGCCGCGCGGATGCTCGGCCGGCGCGGCGTTCGGATCGCTGATGGTGTAGATGAAGAGGGAATCACCGGAGCGGACGACCACCCGGCCCGACGTCGCGTCCAGGTCGATGCCGTCGGGCGTGCCCGTAGGGTTCACCTCGAACGGCGTGATCGCGACGCTCGACAGGTCGCTGATGTCGACCAGCTTGATCCGTTTGCCTGGGCCGTCCGCTGTCGTCACCGTGGAGTTGACGGTGGCGATCAGGTCGCCGTCGACCTCCCAGAGGTTCGGCCCCCCGCTGCCGCCCATGTTGATCGAGTCGTCGGAGATGGCCGTGGCCTGCTCGGTCTGCGTGTCGAAGACGTAGAGGCCGCCGCTGAAGCGGTCGCGGACGACGAGCTTCGTGCCGCCGAATGCGAAGGCCTCCCGGTCGTGCGTCATGCCCTGGGGCGGCGTGACCTCCTTGGGGGTGTTGTTGCTGACGTCGACAAAGGCCAGCACGGCCCCGCCCTCGGCATCGAAGGCCAGCACGCCGTCGCCGACGGCCGGTCCTCGTGACGTGGTCGCATCGACGTTCAGCTTCACGACATCGAGCGTGGCACGGTTCAGCGTGTCGCCGCCGCCCCCGCCGGCGCCTCCTCCGCCCGCACCTCCACCACCGCCGCCACCGCCGCCACCGCCTCCAGCTCCTCCTCCACCCCCGGCGCCTCCCCCGCCTGCGCCACCGGCGCCTCCCCCTGAGCCTCCGCCACCACCCGACGTGGGGGGCGCGCACGAGACGCTCAGGACCAGTCCGGCACAGGCGAACAACGCACACCATGTCATCATCGTCGAACATGGTCGGTTCATCGTCGGGCTCCTCTCGAAGTGGTGTGGGATGCTGTGTTGCCAATCCAACGTTACCACCGTCGGCGCCGGTGGCAAGCGCTAATTCGGCCGATCCGAGGGCGGAGCATCGGCGTTGGTGCGGCGGAAGGGACGCCGTCGGAAGCGGCCGCGACAGGGTGATCTCGCACGAGCTGTCTGCTCGGCCCGGTCTGCCTGCCATCCAGAGGCGCGCGGAGGTTCACCCGGACGTCGCGACTTCAGGAAGCGAGTCGAGAGGGCCTCTATGAGTCTCCCAACAACCGACCCACAAGCTGCTTCTGGGTGAGCTTGCCGGCCTCGACCACGATCGCGGCCTTGGCCCCTGCCGCGCGGTAGGCACCCCGCGCCCGGTCCGATTTGAAGGCATCGGCCGTGTTGTGGATCACCAGCGCCGCCGGGGCGATCAGACCGCAGGCCGTGCTCAGGCCGCCGACGCGAAGCATGCCGGGGTTGTAGCGCTCCTTCCGCTTCCACGCGGCCGGGTCGGTCTCGTCGAAGGCATCGGCGTCGATGATGGTCGCGCCGAGCTTGCCCGCCCCGCTCAGCGCCCGGCCCATCGCCGCCGAAAGCCCCGCGGACTCCACGCCGACCAGGTCGACGCGTCCGACGTGCCATTGCTCGGCCAGGGCGGCCAGGCCCATCATGACCTCCTGCGTGCGGATGGCCAGGTTCGACCGGTTGTAGACGTAGTAGTACCTGTCTTTGGTGGGTTTGCGCCGGCCCATCGGCAGCGGGTCGACCGCCAGGACGGTGCGTCCTTTGGCCACGAGCGTGTCGATCGTGGTGGCCGATACCGCCTCAGAACCCTTGGGATG
Organism: uncultured Planctomycetales bacterium; assembly: GCA_964622545.1. Taxonomy (GTDB): domain Bacteria; phylum Planctomycetota; class Phycisphaerae; order UBA1845; family JAFGLZ01; genus JAFGLZ01. The sequence goes on from CAZUQM010000009.1 coordinate 8,921, forward strand.
GACGATCAGCACGGCGGGCGAACCGGCCTTCAACGGCACCGGCTGCCAGAGCTTGCCCTTGAGCCAGTAGCCGCGGCCGCTCAGGCCGAGCATGACATCCCTGGCGATCACCTTCCGACCGCGACCGAGCTTGCCCTGGCTCGTCCAGGCCATGAGGCGGCCGTCGGTGCACGGTTCGACGCAGAGCGTGTGGCGGAGACACGTGCCCAGCGTCTCGCGGAACGGCTTCAGGCCGTCGGCGTCTTTCGGCTGGATCCGGCTGAGCTGCCCGGCGGCCATGTCCCGCCACCACACGACGAACTGATCGGGCGTCTTGAGGCTGTCGGGCCGCTTTCGCTTCTCGCCGAAGATGCGAAGGTCGTCGTCCAGCTTGTACGGCAGCTCGTCGACCTTCGTGCCGGCCTCCTTGCCCCGCAGCCATTGCGCGAACCAGCCGTAGACGACCTCGCGGCTGACCTCGTCGTAGTTGTGGCCGAGGTCGAACTGCTGCTGGGCGACCTTGTCGGTCGCGTTCATCAGCTCGTAGGCCCATCGGATGGCCGGGTACTCGACGACGGGGTTGTTCTTGGTCCAGTCGCCCGTGGCCGAGACGAGCACGAGCGGCCGCGGGGCCATCGCCGCGCCGATCTCCATGTTGTTCATCACGACCCGCATGAGCGGAGCGTTCTCGCAGAGGCAGCCGCCCTGGAAGTGAGCGCTGATCATGCACACGGGCGCGGCCACCTTCACGCGGTCGTCGACGGCCGCGACCATGAACGTCTGCGTGCCGCCGCCGGAGGCGCCCGTCACGCCGATCCGCTCAGGGTCGACCGTGTCGAGCGACTGAAGGACATCGAGCGACCGGATGCAGTTCCACAGCTGCAGCCCGGCGAGAGAGAGCTGCCAGAGTTCGTCACCCTGGAAGCCGTGCGTGATCGGGCCGTTATCGTTGTAGCCGACCATGTCGATGGCCAACACCACGTAGCCCTGCCTGGCCAGGTTGATGCACCGGGCCTGAACGGGCTCCTGAAGGCGGCCCCTCTTCCAGTGTCCATGCGGGCAGAGCACGGCCGGGAGCTTGCCCTTGGCGTCGGCGGGGGTGTAGAGCGCGCCGGTGACGATGACGCCGGGGAACGACTCGAAGGTGATCTTCTCGCGAACGAAGCCGTCGCAGGTCTTCTTGTCGAGGCGCTTCGGCTTGAGCGGGCACGTCGGCGGCGTCAGCCATAGACCCGTGCTGACGAGGATATGCTCGCGGACGTACTTCTGATACGCCAGCCACTCGGCGCGGGACTCGACGCTCTCGAACGTGTAGCGCGTCTTGTTGTGCGTGACCGGATACGGGTCGGATCGCTTGGGCATGGCCGCCTCCTGATTCGCACCGGGCGCCGCGCAGGCCCCGCCGGCAACCAGCGTCACTAGGCCTACGGCGACCAGCGGCATCCTGATCAAGCGTCGTGTGAGTGATCGGAGTGTCTCGTGCGTCATGGCAAGGCTCCAGGGACCGCAATGCGTCGATGCGAAGGCGACCACGGGCATGCAGGCTAGCTGGCGGTGTTGGGCTGGTCAACGGATCGGGCGCGGTGCCTCCTTGGATCGCAGCAGGCAGCTCGTCCCGTCCGAGACGCACCGCGAGGACGCGTTGTCGCTGAGGTGCCGACCGCCAGGGTAAAGTTCGGGGTCAGCATCCAACAACAACGCTCCTTGACAGTCGCGTCTCTGCTGGCCCTCGCTGGCGTGCGCTCGTACCGCATGTTCGTGCTGGCTGGGGTGCCTGGGCCCGCCGGCATCGGCTTCCACGCCTCCGGCTTGCAGGCATCCGGTGGAACGATCTATGATCCGCGCGACCTGGCGATTCGGGGTCTTGGAGGACGTGCATGCGATTCCACGCCACGTTGCGAGACGACGAGCGCGAGCTGTTCACCCGCGAGCTGGACAGCTTCGTCCCGCCGCGCGTGTTCGACGCCCACGCGCACCTGTCGGCCAAGGCGCACTACCACGCCGATCGATACGGCCAGAGACAATCCGAGTCGCTGCCCGAGGTCGTCGGGCTGGGGGTCTATCGCGACGCGGTCGGTGCGATGCTGCCCGGTCGGCAGCTCGATGGGTTGTTCATCCCCGGCGCGCTGGCGGCCGACCCGGAGGTGATCAACGGCTTCATCGCCGAGCAGATTCGCGACGAGCCGCGGTGTCGCGGCGTGATGGTCGTCCGACCCGACATGGACGCCGACTATGTTCGTCAGGAGGCGCGGCGGCTCGGCGTGTCGGGGCTGAAGTGTTATCACCTGTTGAGCGAGCGCGGGGCGGGCCGACCGACCGAGACCACGCCGACGTGGGACGCCGAGATCCCCGAGTACCTGCCCGAGCACCTCGTGGCCGTCGCCGACGAGCTGGGCCTGACGATCACGCTGCACATGGTCAAGGCCCGAGCCCTGGCCGAGCCGACCAACCAGCAGGCCATCCGCGACTACTGTGAGCGGTTCCCGAACGTGCGGATGATCCTGGCGCATGCGGCGCGGGGCTTCAACCCGCACCACACGATCGAGGGCATCGGCTCGCTGGCGGGGCTGGGCAACGTCTGGTTCGACTGCAGCGCGGTGACCGACTGCGGCGCGATCGAGGCGATTCTGGAGATGTTCGGGCCCGAGCGGCTGCTCTACGGCACGGACTTCACGGTGAGCCACTTCCGCGGGCGGTGCGTGGCCATCGGCGACGCGTTCCTCTGGCTCTATGAGGACACGGTCGACTGGTCGCAGGCCGCCGCCCACACGGAGCTGCGTCCGATCCTCGTCGGCCTGGAGTCGCTGCGATGCTTGAAGCTGGCGGCCCGGCATGCACGCCTGACGGACGCCCAAGTCGAGGCGGTGTTTTTCGATAACGCGGCGGCGCTGTTGGGGGTGGGGTGACGAGCAAGGCCTCGAGACATCGGCCGCATGCACCTTCAATATCGGCGAGCGGGACGGGTTGTCCAACGTGGGGCTTGGACCGAAGTTTCGCCGGCCGTCGCGAAGCTGAGAGAGCTCGTCGCTTCGCTTGAATTGGATGAGATCGAAGCCTCGAATCGTCCGTCTCTGGACTTCGGCAGATGGGCCAGGTGATCGGTTTGAGGCCGTCTTCCACGCCTGCTTAGGAGTCGCCGCTTCCGCGAGGTTTCATCGTTGGATACAATGCAAGTGCTGTCTGAACAGCAGCAGTTTATGGTAGACCCATCATGGCAGAACCCGTCCTCCACACTCGAGCGCTGTCGGCTACCCAGCTCGCCTCGGAGATCCTCCGACCCGATGCCGAGTCGCTGCTGAACCGGTACGCTATCGCCCTCAGCCAGAGCGCAGCGATGGCCCACCTGGCCGTCTATGGGCTCGTCGCGATGGGTAGCACGCAAGCCCTGCCTATCTTGAAGATCGTTCAAGCCCTGCAGGTGAGCTGGTTCTCGCGGCGGACGAAGCGCAAGCTCGATTCGCTCCGTCAGACATGGGCGCCCCGATCGGTCCCAAGCCCGGTGGGAGACCTGCTGGCGAACGCACGTCGAACGCTCGATGGGGATTGATCAGCCACTCCTGGACGACCGATGCCGAACCTCGATCTTGCAAGGGACCCGCAGATACTTCACCGTTATGACGTGGTAGGCACGCATGTCTCCAACCCCGATCGCTTCGTAAACCACGTCGCCTTTCACAACGCCGATAGCACGAGACTCGATGGCCCCCGGCGAGGTGAACGTTATTCACATGGGTCCGCCTCTGCTGGAAGGAAGCCAGATCACGGCGCATGTGGCCGGTCGCGTCCCGCTGAGGAATGACGAAATCGACGCATTTCTTACCCCCCAACCGCCGCCGCACGAATCACCTCGACCAGGCCGGGGATGGTATGTTCGGTCGCCTCGATGGTCGGCTCGAGGCCGGCCTCGCGGATGGTGTCGGACGTGATCGGGCCGATGCTGGCCAGGCGGACACCGGACAGGGCGCCTCGCGCGTCCTCGTCGAGCAGCTCCCAGAAGTTCGTGAACGTCGAGCTGCTCGTGAACGTGATCCAATCGATCCTGCCACCTGGGATGCCCTCGGCCACCTCGGGCGGCAGGGCGTCGGCGCGGACGGTACGGTAGATGTCGAGGTCCTCACAGGCCGCGCCGGCCGCGGTCAGGGCATCGCGGAGCGCGGGTCGGGCGATGTCGGCCCGTAGCAGCAGAAACCGCTTGCCGGACACGTCGCCGAGGCGGATGATCTCGTCGGCCAGGGCCTCGGCCACGAACTTCTCGGGAATCAGCTCGGGCTCGAGGAAGGCCTCGCGGAGTCGGTCGGCCGTGGCCGAGCCGATGGCGGCGATCCGCACGCCGGCCAGCGCCCGGGCGTCGAGCCCGCATGCCCGCATCCGCTCAATCATCGCGTCCACGCCATTGACGCTGGTCAGGACGAGCCAGTCGTAGTCGGCAATGCGGCGGAGGGCCGCGTCGATCGGGCCGTAGTCGTCGGGCGGGACGATCTGGATCGTCGGGGCCTCGATGACGTCCGCGCCCAGGGCCATCAGCTTGCCCGACAGAGCCGAGGCCTGCTGGCGCGTCCGCGTCACGACGATCCGCCGGCCGAAGAGGGGACGCGTCTCGAACCAGTTCAGCCGCTCGCGGAGGCCCACGACCTGCCCGATCAGCGTCATCGCGGGCGGTCGCAGCTTGGCCTCGGCAGCCTGATCGGCGATGGTTCGGACCGTGCCGACGAGCGTCTCCTGATCCGCTCGCGTGCCCCAGCGGATGAGGGCGGCCGGCGTCTCGGGATCGAGCCCCGCCTCCATCAACTTCGCCGTGTTCGCCGCGAGCTGCTTGACGCCCATGTAGAACGCCACCGTCCCGATCTTGGCCAGGGCGCCGAAGTCGATGTTCGACTCGGCCTTGGTCGGGTCTTCGTGGCCGGTCACAAGGGCGAACGTCGCCGTCCAGTCGCGATGAGTGACGGGGATGCCCGCATAGGCCGGCGCCGCCACCGCGGCCGTGATGCCCGGCACGACCTCGAAGGGCGCGCCTGCCTCGGCGAGGGCCTCGCACTCCTCGCCGCCCCGACCGAAGACGAACGGGTCGCCGCCCTTGAGCCGCGCGACGCGCCGTCCCGCCCGGGCGTGTCGCACGAGGAGTTGCTGGATCTCCTCCTGCGGGATCGGGTGGCGGTCGGGCATCTTTCCGACGTTGATCAGCTCGGCCTCGGGGCGCGCCAGCGCGACGAGTCTGGGGCTGGCCAGACGGTCGTAGAGCAGCACGTCGGCCTGGGCGATGCGGACGGCCCCGCGAACCGAAACGAGCGTCGGGTCGCCGGGTCCGGCACCGATAAGGCTGACCGTGCCCGGCGGGAAGGGGCCGACGAGGTCGGATAGCGTCGCAATGATGTCGGTTCGTGTCATGACAGACTCCACCATCACGCTAGCCGAAAGGACCGACGACGACCAGCGCTAGGCCCGGAGTCCGCTGACGTCGCAGACCCTTCGGGCTTAAGGGTGCGCCGGGCTCCCCGGTGCCGATTGGATGCGTTTTCAGGGCCGGATTTGACCGGCCTCGGGCCAAATCGTAGGTTTCATCCGTTCGGTCGACTGACCTCGGCCGAGCCCGGACGGGACGACTGGGGAGACTCGTTCGGGCCGCCGGCTGCGGCCGGCAAGGCGCACGAGCCACCTACTACCAATTTGTGGCCTGTGTCAAAAGTGCCAGAGCCCGTGCTTTCTGGCGGGGGGAATTCTGTGGTCCTGGTGCCGTCCGGCTTGGCGTAACCGTCGAGCCGGGCGGCACCGCTGCATTGGGGGCGAGCCGGACCCGAGCGGCAAGACATCGGCCCCGACGGTGTTTCCTAGCCCCGTTCCGTAGGGCGCGTCGGCCTCACGGCTTCCATCCACCCCTCACAGCTCAGGCGGATCTTCGGACGAGCAGGGACGTCCTCAAGCGCCGCCGCGCGCCGACAAGGATCCGCCGCCGTCACGCGTCCCATCCTGCCCACCGCATTGAGCCGCACCGCCTGGCGTGGATATACTGTGCCGGCACGGTCAACCCGCGAACCACACAACTCAAGGGGCACGCGCGATGGGTATCCTACTGGGCATTGATGTCGGCACATCGGCCACCAAGACGCTCCTCTGTGACGGCAAGGGCAAGGTGCTGGCCACCGCCAACGTCGAGTATCCGATCTACACACCCAAGCCGGGCTGGTCGGAGCAAGACCCGACCGATTGGTGGCAGGCGACCATCGAGGGAACGAAGGCCGTCTGTAAGAGGGCCAAGATCAAGCCGTCGCAGATCACGGGCGTCGGGCTGAGCGGTCAGATGCACGGCAGTGTCTTTCTGGCCGGCGGGACGAAGCCGCTGCGCCGCGCGCTGTTGTGGAACGACCAGCGGACCGCGCCCGAGTGCGCCGAGATCGAGCAGCGCGCCGGCGGCCGCAAGAAGCTCATCGGCATGGTCAACAACGTCGCGCTGACGGGCTTCACCGCCCCGAAGATCCTCTGGCTGCGGAACAACGAGCCGAAGACTTACGACAAGGTCAAGCACGTGCTGCTGCCCAAGGACTACATCCGGCTATGCCTGACGGGCGAGTACGCGGCCGAGGTCTCCGACGCGGCCGGCACGCTGCTGCTGGACGTCAAGAAGCGGACCTGGCACAAGACGCTGCTGAGCAAGCTGGGGATCGAGCCGGGTATCCTGCCGCCGGTCTATGAGTCGATCGAGGTCAGCGGCAAGGTGCACAAGCCGGCCAGCGAGGCCACCGGTATCCCCCTCGGCACGCCCGTCGTGGGCGGCGCGGGCGACCAGCCGGCCGGCGCGCTCGGTAACGGCATCGTCAAGAGCGGCATCGTCTCGGCCACCATGGGCACGAGCGGCGTGATCTTCGCCCACGCCGAGAAGCCCGTGCCGAACCCCGAAGGTACGCTCCAGTCGTTCTGCCACGCCGTGCCCGACACGTGGTGCGTGTTCGGATGCATGCTGTCGGCCGGAGGCAGTCTCCAGTGGCTCCGCAACACGCTCTTCGCCGACGAGGTGGCCAAGGCCAAACGGGGCAAGAAGGACCCTGGCGTGGTGTACGGCCGGATGATCGCCGAGGCCGAGCAGGCCCCCGCCGGGTGCGACGGGCTGTTCTTCCTGCCGTATTTGACGGGCGAGCGGTGTCCCTATCCGGACCCGAACGCGCGGGGCGCGTGGATCGGTTTGGAGGTCCGTCACGATCGGGCGGCGTTGATCCGGGCCGTGCTCGAGGGCATCACGTACGGCATGCGGGATCAGATCGAGCTGATGCGGTCGGCGGGCGTGAAGGTCTCGGAGGTCCGGGCCGGCGGCGGCGGGGCCCAGAGCGCGTTCTGGCGTCAGCTCCAGGCCGACATGTACCGGGCCAAGGTCGTGACGATCAACACGTCGGAGGGGGCGGCCTACGGCGTGGCCCTGCTGGCGGCCGCGGCCACGGGCGAGTTCAAGACCATCGAGGAAGCCTGCACGAAGGCGATCAGCATCACCGAGACCCACAAGCCGGTGACCAGGACGAGCAAGCTGTACGACCGTCGCTACCCGACATTCCGCCAGCTCTACGCCAGCCTGCGGATGGATTTCGAGCGGATGGCGAGGTTGTGATGGCTAAACGATTGGGAAAGGGCCGTGGAGGCCCATCCATTTGCTCGGCAGGGGCTCAGAAACGACGCGAGTACACATCACACACGGTGCGGATGAACGTGTCGTAGTGTAGGGGATCGCCGACCGACGGCGCGGGGGGACGGGTGATGAAGCAGGCGCCGTCGCGCTCCACATTATCGAAGTCCACGACGATGGCGCATTTCGCATCCAGGCCAGCGCCCTGATCACCACTTCGATGCGCAACGCCACGAAACTGCGCGATGCAGTGCTCGACCAAGGCCGTTGGGTTCCTATGTGTCGTGGTGGAGGTACGGAGGGGAGACCGAAACGTGGGTGAAGCGTTGATCAACAGCACGCCGGCAGCCACAGCCCTCTCGTTATAGACATGCACGTGTTCGTGATGGGCCTCGAGATCGCGTTTGCGGTTCTTGACGGCTTTTCTATGTTCGGTCATGACGGCCTTCAGCTCGATGGCAATTTCAACGGTTGAGGGGCTTTCGCGAACGATGTTCGGCAACGGCTCGGACGCGGAAGCGAGTTGCGGTTGGCCGAGCACGAGATCGACATTCCAATCGCTGGTCCCAGCGTGAAGCGTGAAGTTCAAATCGAAGACCAACTCGTGGCGGCTGGCCCGATCGCGCATCTTGGGGCAGTGCTTAATCAGATCGGCAACGATCAACTCGGCTAGCGAGTTGGAGTGCTTGTCCGATCGCGGGTGGTAGCCTTCGCGCTTCAGGTGGTCGAGAAACTCTGCGGGATTCGGGCTCATTACTTGTGGGCAGTCCTTTGCCGGGTCTCATGGAACTCGACGGTACTGGTCAGGTCGGGCGTCCCAATCCGTTCTCTTCCCGCGGAGATGTACTTGGGTTCGATTTCGATCCCGATGGAGGATCGATGCATCTTCATCGCCGCTATTGTCGTATTCCCCACCCCCCAGAAGGGATCGAGCACGGTATCGCCGACAAACGAATACATGCCGATGAGCCTTCGTGCGATCTCCACTGGGAAAGGGGCCGGGTGGAGCCGTTGAGACTCGCCGGGAACGTCTGACCAGATCTGCCGGAACCATCGGGCATGATCTTCCTTGCTGATCAACGATAGCTCGCGCTGTTCGACCGTGGGATGTCGGTAGTCGCCCGGCTTGCGGAAGCACAAGATGTATTCAACGTCGTTCTTGATAATCGCGTTCGGTTCGTAAGGCTTGCCGAGGAAGGCAGAGCCGTTGCCCGCAACCTCGGTCACCGCGTTGGCGATCTTGCTCCAGAAGATCGGTGCAAGCGGATCCAATCCTATCTTCTGACACTGGACGAGCAGATGAGCATGAAGCGGCTCGACGAGATGCCGCCCGTAACTCCGTCTCGAGCGGCACACATCACCGACAACGATGCAGAGGCGGCCGCCCGGAACGAGAAGCCGGAAGCATCGCTTCCAGACCTTGGCAAGCTGACTCAAGAAGTCGCGCCGTTCATCGATGTGGCCAAGCTGGGCCCCGTCGCGATCGGCGTGGTATTTCTTGAGGTTCCAATATGGGGGCGAGGTGACGACGAGATGAACCTTGGTGCCGCGGGGTACGCGGAAGGTCCGAGCATCGTCCAGGTAGATATGGTGGGTGTTCTTGAGTAGCTCTGGACGCCGTGCCCAAGCCTTTTCCTTGGCCGCGAACTTGTCGTCGAGTCGTGGTTCTCTTGCCTCGCCGAACAAACCACCACCTCCGATTCGTTCCTCGCCCGAACGCGCGGCAGATCACGTGGGAAGTCTAGCATGCTGGGTCGCAGCTTCCAAGATAGCTTCTCACCGATTACCAGGCAGTGCCACGATCCTCTGCCCGACCGCCACTTCCCGTGGCACGAACCGGGTCGATCCATTACGATGCGTCCCGATCTGACAAAGCGGCGTGTGTTCGGAGGGTAATAGGTGACGCGCGGCAAACAGCTCTATCGGCAGTGGCAGCTCCTCAAGACCCTCCAGACCCGCGGCGAGGGCTACTCGCTGGCGGAGCTCGGGGAGCACTTCGGGGTCAGCAGTCGCACGCTCCAGCGCGACATCGAGATGCTCCGCGAGGTGGGCCTGCCCATCACCTACGACGAGGACGACTTCGGCAAGCGGCTCTGGCGGCTGCCCTACGACTTCCTCAAGGCCGGCCCGCTGACACTCACGCTCACCGAGGCCGTCACCCTGCACCTGACCGAGAAGCTCATGGAGCCCCTGGTCGGCACGCACTACGCCGACGCCCTCGACGAAATCATGGCCAAGCTGCGCCAGATCATGCCGCGCAGTGCCTTCGAACACTTCGCCGGCCTCGACCGACTCATCCACGTCCGACGCACCGGCCTGACCCACTACGGCGACTACCGCGAGGTGATCCGTCTGCTCGAGACGTCGGCGCATGAGGAGCAGTCGGTCAAGGTGACCTACAAGGCCCTGGGCCGGCCGGAACCGTACACCACGCTCTTCGATCCCTACGGCCTCGTCTACTACGACGGCGACCTCTTCGTCATCGGCCGCTCGCACGTGGCCGGCGCGGTGCGGTTGTTCAAGGTGTCCCGAATCCAGTCGGCCGAGGGCACCGGCGAGGTGTTCAAGACGCCTTCAGGCTTCGACCTGGAGGACGCGTTTCGCAACAGCTTCGGCATCTTCCTGGCCGGCGGCCGGACCTACCCCGTCACGGTGCGCTTTGCCGGTATTGCGGCCGACCTCGTCGAGGAGCGGACCTGGCACGACAGTCAGAAGACCCACCATCAGCCGCCCGAGGACACGCTGTTCGAGGCCGATCGGCAGACCTCCGACTGCGTCGTGGCCAAGTTCGGCCTGTGCAAGGCGACGCTGGTGGAGTTCAAGCGCTGGATCAAGGGCTTCGGCGACCTGGCCGAGGTGCTCGATCCCGACTGGCTTCGGGCCGAATTGCATGAGGAGCTGAAGGCCGCCGCCCAAGTCTACGAGACCGACGCCGTGACGTAGGCCCGCCGGACGAGCACAGCATCGCGCCCAGGCATCTCTCAAGCACCTCTCGGGCCATTCGCCCCGAACGCACGGTTTTCTCTCGCCCGCTGCCCCCGCAAGACAAGCGGCCTCGGTGCGGAATCTACCGCTTTATCTAGGGGGTGCGACACGTTCTGTCGTACCTAACGCCTGTTCGGACCGACACGGCCTGTCGTGGCCGTCTCGTACGCTTGCATGGAGCGTGGTCTCGCAGGGGGCACCACGCCAGAACGTGTCGCTCCGATCGCGATCGCTTGCGACAAACGGCCTTCTCTCAGCCGGACGCGACACCAGGACGCGGCGAGGCCGATGAGCAGCGCGGTCGGGCACCAACGAAGGAGAGCTGAGATGCTACAGGTCAAAACGGATGGCGAAAGACTTCGCTTCGGCGAGGCGGTGACGGTTCGGTTCATGCGGACGCTGCGGATTCCCGACGACGGTAAGGATTACCCGCTGCCGCCGGGCCTGGGGGAATTCCCCATCTATCGCGTGGACGATTACGCCGACCGCGTGCCTGAGACCTGGCGCCGCCACGGCGGCGTGTTCATCCCCATGTACCAGCGCGAGGCCATGTGGCTGAGCTTCTCGGCCAGGTGGTGGAAGCCCAACGCGGTGAAGGTCGGCGTGGGCAAGATCAATGCCGTCTCGGGCCGGCCGTGGAACGAAGGGCTGTGCGGCAGACCTCAGGACTACATCGTCTGTCCCGACCAGCCCTGGCTGGACGGCATCCATGCCGGCAAGGGCTTCATCAAGCAGTTCGTCGCGATGCCGCTGGGCATGGGCTACACCGTCGAGGGTCAGATGACAGGCAAGGAGGAATTCGGCGGCGTTCAGTTCAAGGTCTTCGAGCCGAAGCCTGGACGCTTTCCCGACGAACCACCGGAACCGGTTCATCGCGAAGACGCCGTCGCGTACAGCGCGCCGTCCAGTGTGTCGTGTGATATGGGCATCGGCACGGGCGGGCGCATGCGTCAGAAGGTCTACCGCGACACGTACGGCATCGACACATGGGACACGACCAACACCGGCCGCGTGTTCGTCCACATTGTCAACAGCCAGGCCTTTCGCGAAATCACCGGCCACGAGGCCCCGCCGTCGCCGATCTCGGCACGGTACTACACCGAGGCCGGCATGCCGTGGTTCAGCTTATACGACGAGCACAAGGCGGGCCTCGAGGCGGGCGCGTTCGACGACGTCCAGTCCGTCAAGGAGATGGACCAGCAGCACGGGTTCGCGTCGCAGCAGGACGACGCGTCCATCGACGTGCCGGGCCATCAGGTCGTCTCATGCCACCAGGAGGATCCTGACGCCGTCCGGGACGCCGACTGGTAGACCGTCACCCCTGCGACCCCCGGGACCCTCCACCCGGGGTCACGACAGCGACGGGGGCTCGCCGCCTCCGTCGTTGCGTCTTTCCGGGCTCGACCGGGTCGAGCCGCGTCGGCCGGGCGGGCGAGCGGCCTCCTAAGCCGCCCGACATGCCACATCGCGTCGGTGCTCACAGCCAGGCTTCGAAGAAGGCCTTCGCCGTGTCGTGGCGGAGCATGCGCGCGCCCTCGTGGGCGTCCACGGCCAAGTGATCGGACTTATCGCACAGGGCGTACAGCCGCCCCAGCCGTTCGAGCATGGTCTCGACCAGATAGAGGGGCATGTCCTTGTCGCGCCGGCCGGCCTGGATCATGAGCGGACGCGGCACGAAGCACGCGAAGATGGAAGCATGGTCCATCAAGGTGCGTGAGTCGGCCATCGCGGGGGGACGGATCTGCGGGCCGAACAGCGTCTCGTCGTCCGCCTTGGTCAGGCCCGCGGCCACGGCGGCCGAGATACGGTCCTCCACGGCGATCAGCCAGCTCATGACCCGCGCGCCCTCCCCGAGGGCGCCCACCCCGATGCGGTCGGCGTCCACCTCGGGACGCGTCTCGAGGTAGTCGATCAGCCGGATCAGGTCGGCCACGCAGCATCCGGCGTAGGTCTGGCCCAGCCGGAGGTAGATCGTGGCGAGCCGTTCGACGGAGTTCCTCCACAAGCGCTCGGCCGGGTTGGTGTCGCGCCGCTTGCGGTCGTCGGCCAGCATGAGTCGGCCGTAGCCGCGAAGCTCGGGGGCGGCCACCACGAAGCCGGCCCGTGCCCACCGTTGCGCGTAGTCGTAGTGAGACTGCTTGATGTGCTCGCGGTCGGCGGCGTCGGAGGCAACACCGGCCACGTCGGCAGCGCCGCGGCCCTCACCGTGCAGGGCGATCAGCGTCAGGCCGTTGCCGGTGTTGAGCGGGCGAAGGATGTAGACGGGCAGCCAGAAGTCGGGCTCGGTTTCGAGGGCGATCAGCTCTCGGCGTAGGCCCTCGACGGGGAGGTTCTCGATCTCGACGGCGCGCGGCGGTGCGTACACGGCGGGCAGATCGAGCCGCATGGCGCGGCGGAGGCCCTGCCGCCTCTCCACCTGCCAACGCCAGAGCGATTCGGCGCTGGAGCCCGCGAACCAGTACTCCTTGAGATACGCATCCAGTCGGCGGCGGATAGAACCTTCGACGGAGAACTCGGGCGTGCCGGACATGCGGTTGGGTCCCGCTTCGGGATACCGATTCCGTCAAGACATCCTACCAGCCGGACCGACGCCGGCCAAGCACGATGTTTCCGTCCCGATAGGCTTGCGACGCGCCCGACCGGGGCTGCTACAATGCCCCACCTGCGACAGCGAATCCGGGGCCCGCTCGCAGGTCGCCGTCTGGACGGCAGCCGCGCTTGCCCCGCAGGAAGACCACCATGCGAAAGAAACCGCGCAAGTCGCCCGCCGCCCAGGTCGAGACGTCCGCGGCCGCCCAAGCGCTCGCCGACGGGCCGCCGCACCGGTTCGTCCTGGTCGTGCCCTGTCTGATCGCCTTTCTGGCGAGCTTCTGCGTGATGACGATGGAGCTCGTGGCCGGCCGGATCATCGCCCGGCACGTGGGCGCGTCGCTCTATACCTGGACGTCGGTGATCGGGATCGTGCTGGCGGGGCTGACGGTCGGTCACTACGTCGGAGGGCTGCTGGCTGATCGGTTCCCGGCCCGCAAGGCGTTGTCCACGCTGCTCATCCTGGCCTCGGCCGTCTGCCTCTTGTCGCTGCCGCTGAACCAATGGATCGGCGGATGGGAGATCCTGGGCGAGCTGGATTGGCCCACCCACGTGGCCGTCCACGTCACGCTGATCTTCCTCTGGCCGGCGGCGGTGCTGGGCACGATCGCCCCGACGGTCGCGAAGATGGCCCTGGACCAAGGCCGCCAGACCGGTCGGACCGTCGGCAGCGTGTACGCCTGGGGCGCGGCGGGGAGCATCGTCGGTACGTTCATGACGGGGTACTGGTTCATCGCGATGATCGGCGCGACCGCGACCATCGCCCTGGTCAGCGGCGTGCTGGCGCTGATGGGCATCCTCCTCGGCATCCATTCCTGGCTGAGCCGCGCCTGGATGGGGGCACTGGTCCTGCTGGCACTGCTGCTGTCGAGTCCGTGGAGCTGGGCCAGGGCCGCCAGCGTGCAGCTCGGCCTGCGCGAGGACCCGTCCAGCCTCGTGCTGTACCAGGCCGACAGCGCGTACAGCTTCATCAAGGTCGAGGAGGAGGCCGACGAGGAAAACGTCCGCTCGCTGACGCTGGACCACCTGATCCACAGCTACTCGGACATCGAGGACGCCAGCAACCTGCGGTACGACTACGAGCAGCTCTACGGAGCGGCCACCCGGCGCCTCCGGAAGGTCCGCCGCGAGCAGGGCCGCCAACGGCTCCGCACGCTGTTCATCGGAGGGGGCGGCTACACGTTCCCACGATTCGTGGAGGCGATCTGGCCGGATTGCACCATCGACGTGGTCGAGATCGACCCGGAGGTCACCACCGTGGCGCAGCGCTATCTGGGTCTCGACCCCAACAGCTCCATCCGCGCCCACCACCTCGACGCCCGCAATTACGTCGACGACCTCATCCGCGACAAGGAGCGCGGCGAGCAGGTGCCGGCCTTCGATTTCGTCTACGGCGACGCGTACAACGACTACGCCATTCCCTTCCACCTGACCACGCTCGAGTACCACCAGAAGCTGCGGCGGCTCATGGCCGACGACGGCGTGTACATGCTCAACGCCATCGACATCCCCGCCTCCGGCCGGCTCATCGGGGCGATGGTCAACACCCTCGAAGCCGTCTTCGACGACGTGGCCGTCTACACCACCCGCACCGATCCGGAGGCCATGGAGCCCACGGCGCGCGACACGTTCGTCATCTTCGCCAGCCCCAAGCCCGGGACGCTGTCGGTGTTGCCGGCCGGCGGGACGGATCAGGACTGGCCCGGGGCGCGGTTGGCTCGCGAGCAGCTCGCGGTCTTTCAGGGCCGGGTGGACGGGCTGATCCTGACCGACGATTTCGCGCCGATCGAGCGGTTGGTCGCGCCGATCTATCGGCAGACCTACCTCGAACAGGCCCACCAGTTGAACGACATCGGGCTGGCCCTGGCCATGAAGGGCCGCTACGGCGAGGCCGTCGGCTACTACCGCCGTGCGTTGCGGCTCGAGCCGGATTTCCCCGACGCCGAGAGCAATCTCGGCTGGGCGCTGTTCCGTCAGGGCAGGCACGAGGCGGGGCTCTCGCACATGAGGCAGGCGATCCAAGACGACCCGACGCTCGCCTCGGGCCACAACAACCTCGGCTGGGCGCTCTTCCAGCAAGGTCACACCGACGCCGCCATCGAGTCCTACCAGACCGCGCTGGCCGAGGAGCCGGAATTCGCGATGGCCCGGAACAATCTCGGGCTGGCCCTGGCCAGGAAGGGGCAGCTCCAGGAGGCCCTGCAGCAGTACTTCGTGGCGGTCAAGATCCAACCCGAGTTCGCCGAGGCCCACTACAACATCGCCTCGGCCATGATGCAGCTCGACGATACCGAGCAAACCCTCAAGCACCTTCGCGAGGTGCTGATGCTGAAGCCTCGTCATCCGCAGGCCCACAACGACCTCGGCTGGCTGCTGCATCGGCGCGGCCATCACGACGAGGCCGAGCGCTACCTGCGGGAGGCCCTCGCCTTCGACCCGGCGTTCACCCGCGCCCGCAACAACCTGGCCACGGTGCTTATCGCACAGGGCCGATACGAGGAGGCCGTGGCGGAGCTGGCCGACCTGCTCAGCAGCGACCCGGGCAACGTCGATGCCTGCAACTCGCTCGGCATCGCCTACGCCAGGTGGAGCAAGCCCGACCGGGCGAGCCGGTGGTTCCGTGAAGCGCTGAAGTTCAAGGCCGATCACCGGCCGGCCCGCAACAACCTCCTGGCGCTGTACATGAGCTCGAATCGGTTCAGCGAGGCCATCGAACTGCTGCGTGGGTGCCTCGAGCACGCCCCGGATGATGCCGGCGTGCTGAGCAACCTGGCGTGGCTCCTGGCCACGTGTCCCGAGGAGGGCCTCCGCGACGGCAAGGAGGCGGTCCGTCTGGCCCGGCAGGCCGACGAGCTGAGCGGGCACCGCAGCGCGAGGGTCCTGGACACCTTGGGGGCGGCGTATGCCGAGATCGGCCAGTTCGACCAGGCCGTCGGGGCCGCGCAACGGGCCGCGAAGCTGGCCGCCGAGGGCGGCGATGCCAAGCTCGCCGACGCGATCAAGGCGCGGCTGGACGGGTACCGGCGTGGGGAGCCGGCGAGGCATCGCGACGAGTGAGCGGGCCACTCAGCGGCGTCGGTCGCATGTCGTAGCCGGGTGCGTGACGAACTTGGTCGAGACGGTCGAGCAAGCACGATTCGGTCCGGGATCGACGCGCACGTGGCCATCACCCCGAAGGGGTGTAGGTAGACAACCAGGGGGCGTCAGCCTCTGGCGACGGTGCCCAATCAACCGGAGAGCCCCAGCATGGCGACAGATGCCGGCACCCCCGTCGCACCGAGGGCTTGCAGGGGTGGAGCCTTGGACGCTGGTCGTGGCCACCGTGGCCATATCCCGGAGGGCCCTCGGGCCTACTGGCCCAATGTGTCATGCACCCGTCGTAGACCCATCCAGCCATCGGGGCTTGTCTCGGCCGGGCTTGGAAGCTAGAGTGATAGTAGGCACTAGCTTGCCGTTGGGGTTCCACACCAGGTCGGCCCTCAGCACCGGCCGTTAGGGAGTAGGGAGAGGATTTCCATGATGCGGACATGGCGTTGGGCAGGGGCGCGTGTCGCCCTCGTCGGAGCGGTTTGTGTGCTTGCCGGGAGTTCGGCGGCGCGGGGACAGGTCGATTTCTCGGTGTATCGTTCGTTGGGCGACAGCCTCACGCACGGGACGCAGGGCGGCAAGGTGGTGGACTACCGCACGCAGGAGCAGGCCTACCCGGTTCTGCTGGCCGAGAAGATGAACACGGCCTTTCCGCTGAACCTGCTGACGATCGCCACCGGCAGCGACGAGCAGAGCGTGATCGGCGCGCCCAACTACGTGCAGTCGGCCAACCTCGCCGTTAACGGCGCTCAGCTCGACCACGCGCTCTACCGCGGCTCGAAGCCGCTGGACCCGCCCGATTATCTGTCCGACGACCGTCCCGACCTGGTTCTGGCCGGGCGTCCGACCGGCACCACGCAGGTCTCGGCCGCCGTCGACGACGGCGCGACGTTCACGACCGTCTGGCTCGGCGGCAATGACTTCCTGAACACACTGACCAAGTACGGCACGGTGCTGCACGACTTCCTCGATGCGACCCTGGGCATCCCTTGGGCTCCGGACCCGCTGAACGTGACCGACCTGACGGACACGGTCGAATACGCGTCCGACTACGCCCAGCTCATGGATACGCTGATGGCCGTGCCGAACATGAAGATGGCCATCGCGAACTTCCCCGAGCTCAAGGACGTCGCCGGCGTGCTCGACAAGACGGAACTGACGGCCCTGATCGGGCCCAACCCCATGCCTGAGGACGCCCTGACGAGCGAGCTGATGGCCGCGGTCCTGCTGTTCGACGATGTGAACTTCTTCGGCCAGGACATCTTCACGCCCGACATGTTGACCGATCCGGCCAACTACTGGGACGCCGCCGAGGCCGCCACCATCAACGCGACCATCGACAGCTTCAACGATACGATCGCGACCCAAGCGGCCCTGCACGACGTGGCTCTTGTGGATATCCGAAGCCTCTTCGCCGACATCTCCAGCGAGGGCGTGCAGGTCGGCGATTGGCTGATCAACGACGATTGGTTCGTGGCCAACCTGGGTCAGAAGAAGGCCAGCCTCTACAGCTCCGACGGCGTGCACCCGAGCGATATCGGTCACGGCTTGATCGCCAACGCCTTCATCGACGCGATCAACTCCCATTACGGCACGACGCTGGAGAAGTACAGCGAGGCCGAACTGAAGGAGATTCTGGATAACGACAAATTCGCCGACAACGATCTCGACGGCAAGATCGAGGGCATCGACTCCCCCGGCGTGCCCTACCTGTCGCTCAATACCTTCGCGCCAGACTATACCGGCGACACGGTAGACATCGCGATCCCCGAGCCCGCGGGCCTCGTGCTGATCGGCCTGGGAGGCCTGCTGGCGACACGCCGACGGCGCTGACCCGTTTGGCCCCGGTTCCCCACAGGCCCTGTCAGAGGCGTCTTCTCAGCACTGGCAGGGCCTTTTGGTTGCGCTGCGGCCGCCATGGACGCCGAGGCAGGCCGTTGCCTCGGCAAGATGTCTCGTGAGCCGCTTGCGACGGTTGCTCCCTGCACCATCTCCAGACGCTTGACGAACTTCTCGCCTCGGGGCGGACAACGCCGCCTTTTCGGAATAGAATCAGGGGGTATCCGCGGGTCGGCGGCGGCGACGGGGCTGATGTCCCGCGGCGCACATGCCGATACACCAGGTGGTTACCCACCACGTTCGTGCCCAGTACAGCGACGCAAGAGACCTGACACGATGACCAGCTCAGCAGGGACCACCACAGACGTATCCACCCAGGCGTCGTCCGGGCCCATCGATCTGGCCAGCCTGCACGGCATTCTGGCCAGAATGGCCCAGACCGAGACCGACTCGGGCGAGCTGCTTCACAAGATGCTCGGCCTTCTGGTCGGGCTGACGGCCGCCCGCGGCGGCGCGACCTTCCAGAGACGCTCCGAGGGAAGCGATCTGGCGATGCTGCACGGCATCTGGCCGCAGGATGTGGGCAGGATGCTGCCACGACTGCCGGACGCCCTCAAGGGGGCCGCCGACGAGGCCGTGACCTCGGGGCGGGCCTGCGTGACCAAGCTGGATGATCTCGGCGGCCAGATCCCGACCGATCGGTGGGTGACCATCACCGCGCCGGTCCTGTGGCAAGATCGCGTCTTCGGAGCGATCTGTCTGGTGCTCGATCTCGGGGCCCAGGGTCGACCCGAGCCGTACCTGGCCGTCCTCCAGGCTGTGGCCGCGTGCTTTCAGATCCACGTGCTCAAGCGTCTGGGCGGCGCGCATCAGCTCCTGAGCCAACAGATGTCCGTGGTGCTCGACGCGGTCGCCCGCTCGGTGGCCGCTCGCAACGCGACCGAGATGGCCTTCTTCATGGCCAACGAGCTTCAGCAGCACCTCGGCTGCCACCAGGTGGCGGTCGGCTGGCGCAAGCGGGGCGACCGGGCCAAGGTCGTGGCCATCAGCGGCAAGGCCAACTTCAATCGACGCGGCGACACGGCCCGGGCGATCGAAGCGGCCATGTCCGAGGCCCTGCGGCAAGAGCGCTCCGTCCGTTTCCCACCCGAAGAGACACCCGGCAGCGTGAGCGTCGCGGCCCAGACTGAGGCCACACTCGACGACGACGCATCCGGCCGGCCCATCGACCTGGCCCATGAGGAGCTCCTAAAGATCTGCCAGACCGATCTGGCCCTGACCTTCCCGTTGCGAAGCGGCGAGGACATCGTCGGGGCCTGGACGTTTCAGTGGCGGAGCGATCATCTACCCGGCCAGGCGGACGAACGGCTCGTGTCGGTGGCCACCGGGCAGGTCGGTCCCGTGGTCGACTGGGCCCGCCGCGCCGATCAGGGTGTGATCCGCCGGGGGATTCGCTCGGTCGGCCGCGCCGCGACCGCCCTGCTGGGTCCGCGACATCTCGCGGCCAAGGGCATCACGGCGGCGGTGGCGGTGTTCCTGGCGGTCATGATCTTCGTTCGCGTGCCGTTCCGGGTCGGGGGCGACTGCGTGCTGCAGCCCACGCCGCGTCGCTACATGACCGCCCGCTTCGACGGAGTGCTGAAAGAGGCCAACGTCCGCCCCGGTGACATCGTCAAGGAGGGCCAGTTGCTCGCCGAGCTCGAGGACTACCAACTACGCGATGAGCTGGGCCTGGCCCGTGCGGACTTTCACGAGGCCAGCAAACAGGCCGATACGCTCTTTGCCCAGGGCAAGCTCGCCGAGGCCCAACTGAAACGCATCCAGGCCGAGCGGGCCCAGGCCAAGATCGACCTGCTCGAGTTCAAGCTCAAGCACGTCCACCTGGCCTCGCCCATCGACGGGGTCGTCCTGACCGGCGACCTGGAGCGGGCGCGAGGCATTCCCGTCCAGCGCGGCCAGGTGCTCTTCGAGATCGCCCCGCTGGACGAGATGGTGCTCGAGGTGGCCGTGCCCGACGCCGACGCCGCCTACGTGCAGCCCGAGCAGCAGGGCGAGTTCTCGCTCCAGGCCAGGCCCGAGCAGACGATCGACTTCGCCGTCAAGCGGATCCGTCCGCAGGCGGAGGTCCGCGACGAGAAGAACACTTTCGTGGTCGAGGCCGACGTAACCAACGACGAAGGATGGTTGCGTCCCGGCATGGAAGGCACGGCCAAGATCGGCATCGACGACCGGCCGATCGGCTGGATCCTGACGCGCGACATCGTCAACTGGTTCCGAATGACGTTCTGGTGGTAGGCGTCAGCGCGCCCAGAGCGTTCCGCCTCGACCCGGCCAGCGCGACGACACACTCATGAGCACAGCACCCGATCATGCCGTACTCGACGTCCGACAGCTCAGGCCCAAGCTGCGCCGCGACGTTCGCATCAACGAGCAGACCTTCCAGGGCGAGAGCTGGTTCATCGTCCAAGACCCGATCACGTGTCAGTATTTTCGGCTCGGACCGACGGAGTATCGGTTCATCCGTGAGCTCGACGGGCGGCGGACCGTCGGCGAGATCCTCCAGCAAATGGCCGGCGAGCTCGGCGAGGACACGCTGTCGCCCGACCTGGCCGCCCGGCTGCTGAACTACCTCGGGCAGGCGCACCTGTTGGAGACCGACGAGCAGCTCGACCCGACCAGCCTCTACGAGGCCTACCGCAAGGCCCGGCGGAAGAAGGGCCTGCAGGTGGCCAGCAACTTCCTGTTCATCAACCTGCCCCTGGTCGACCCGGACCGCTTCCTCCGACGGACGCTGCCGTTCGTCCGGCCGCTGTTGGGGCGCGGCTTTGTCGTGGTCTGGCTGGCTGCGCTGGCCGCGGCTCTCGGCATCGTGGTGACGCACTGGGGCGAGCTGACCAGCCGCGTCAACTCGGTGCTCGCCCCGAGCAACCTGCTGCTGCTGTACGTGGCCTTTGCGGCAGTCAAGCTGTTCCACGAGCTGTGGCACGGCTACGTCTGTCGTCGCTACGGCGGACCCGTGCACGAGATGGGTATCATCTTCTTGGTGTTCACGCCCTTCTTCTATTGCGAGGCCAGCAGCGCGTGGACCTTCGACAACAAGTGGAAGAAGATCTACGTCTCCGCGGCCGGCATGTACATCGAGATCTTCCTCGCCTCGCTCGCGACCTTCGTCTGGTACGCGACCAACCCGGGCCTGGTGCATGCCCTGGCGTACAACGTGATGTTCGTGGCCAGCATCTCGACCGTGCTGTTCAACGGCAACCCGCTGCTCCGCTACGACGGCTACTACATCCTCAGCGACCTGATCGAGATGCCCAACCTCTGGACGGGCGCCAACAACTACCTCAAGTACCTGCTCAACCGCTACCTGGTGGGCAACAAGCAGGAATCACCGGCCGAGACGACCCGACACGCCGTCCTGTTCGTGGTCTACGGCATCGCCTCGTTCCTCTATCGCATCGTCGTGTGCGTCGGCATCATCCTGTTCGTCAGCTCGCAGTTGAAAGGGCTGGGCCTGATCCTGGCCGTCGGGGCTTTCGTCATGTGGGTCGTCGTGCCGATCGGCAAGGCGGTCAAGCACATGTTCTTCACGGCGGGCACGCGGCAGCAGCGCAAGCGGGCCGGTCTGGTCATGGGCGGGCTCGTCACCGCGGTCGTCGTCCTGCTGGGCGTGGTCGACATGCCCATGCGGCTGTACACCACCGCGGCCGTCGACTACCGCGAGGTGCAGGTCGTGCGGGCCGACGCGCCCGGACACGTCACGGCGGTCCTCGTCCGGCCGGGTCAGCGGGTCAGCGCCGGTCAACCGCTGGTGCGTCTGGCCAACGAGGAGCTGCTTGCCCGATACCGCCAGTCCAAGGCCGACCTGGCCATGACCCGCTATCGCCTGTCGGCGCTGGAGACGATCGACCCGGCCGCGGCCCAGGCGATCCGGCCGCGCGTGGAAGCCCGCAAGGCCCTCGTCGACGATCTGGCCGCGAAGGTCGACTCGCTCACGCGGCGGGCGACCATCGAGGGCGTCATCGTCACGGGGCGTCTCGACGAGCTGGTCGGCAAGTTCGCCGATACGGGCGAGGAGATCATGACGCTGGCCGACACGTCCCGCCCGCTGCTCAAGGCCGCCGTCGACCAGGACGACGTGTACGAATACCGCGACGCCGTCGGCCAGCCCGTCGAGATCCGCCTCCGCTCCGAGCCGTGGCACGTGATCGAGGCCCGCATCGATACCCTGTCGCCGCGCAGCTCGCGGTCGGTGCCGCATCCGGCTCTGACCAGCCAAGCAGGCGAGGATCTGGTGATCGATCCGGCCGCCGACGCCGACGAGCCCCAGTTGATGTACCCCTGCTTCGTGGCCGAGATCGTGCCCGAGGACCCCAACACGCGTCTGCCGGGCGGGGCGCTGGCCCGTGTCCGCTTCGAGGCCGCCGAAAGGCCGCTGGCCGTCCAGTGGTACCGCAAGGCCGTCCGCATCGTCCGAGCGCTCTGGTTGTAACGCGTCCGCTGACCCGCGTACACCTCTCTGCTATACTCGCCCGTTCGAGCGGCGTCCCGTCGTCTGAGACGGGACACGAGCTTCCACGAGCCGACGCAACACCAGCGACCCCGAGGCTTGACCCATGCGATTCACCAAGATGCACGGCCTGGGCAACGATTACGTCTACGTCGACTGCTTCACCGAGCAGGTGGGCGACGCCGTCGCGCTGAGCAAGGTCGTCAGCGACCGGCACATGGGCATCGGCAGCGACGGCCTGATCCTGATCTGTCCCTCCGAGCGGGCCGACGTCCGCATGGAGATGTACAACGCCGACGGCAGTCGCGCACAGATGTGCGGCAACGGCATCCGCTGCGTCGCGAAGTACGCCTACGAGCACGGTCTGATCGACCGCGATCCGCGGGCCGTCCCGGGCGCCGACGCCGCCGCCGTCGAGACCATCCTCGCTCGGCTGCATGAGGCCTATCAGGCCGCCTGCCCGGCCTCGGACAACGACGGAGGGGACACCGCCGCCATCACTGTCGAGACCGATGCGGGCGTCAAGACGCTCGGTCTGGCCGTCGTCGACGGCAACGTGCACCAGGTCTGCGTGGATATGGGCACGCCGTCCCTGAACCCGGCCGACCTGCCGTGCACGCTCGAGGGCGACCGGATCGTGGACCGTGAGGTGACGCTCGACGGCCGGACCGTCCGGATGACGTGCGTTTCGGTCGGCAATCCGCACGCCATCATCTTCGTCGACGGCATCGAGGCGGCCGACCTGGTCAACGCCGGCCAGGCCATCGAGCACGCGCCGATCTTCCCCGAACGGATCAACGTCCATTTCGTCGAGGTCGACGGATCCGACGAGGTCACCGTGAGCACCTGGGAGCGGGGCAGCGGCATCACGCTGGCGTGCGGCACCGGCGCGACGGCTGTCTGTGTGGCCGGCGCGGTCACCGGCCGCACCGGGCGTCACGTCCTGGCGCACCTGCCCGGCGGCGATCTCCACCTCACGTGGGCCGACGACGATCACGTCTACATGACCGGCCCGGCCACCGAGGTCTTTGCCGGCACCTGGCCGGATTGACGGCTCTCTGGAACCCACGATCGTGAACCGCTCGCCGGCCGGCGCCGGCTGCTGCGGACGGATGCTTGATCCCAGGCGCTCGCCATGCCACAACTGACGGCGTGAAGTCTGCCCGTTCCAACGCGGCCCGGCTTGCGGTCCTGCTCGTCACCTGGGGGGCCGTCACCCTCATCGTCCAGGCGCTGCTGCTGCGCGAGACGCTGGTGCTGTTCCTGACCGGCGAGATCAGTTGGGGCCTGGTGCTGGCCGCGTGGCTGGCGGGCGTCGGCCTTGGCGCGACCCTCGGCGGACGGCTCGCCCGCCGCGTCAAGCGGGCCGACCGCGGGCTCATCCTGCTGATGACCGCCTTCGCGCTGCTGGCGCCCACCGGCCTGACGCTGCTGAGGCTGGCCCGAAGCTGGCTCGACATCGGACCCGGCGAGTACGTCCCTTTGTCGGCGATGGCCTGGCTGTCGGCGCTCTTCGTGGGTCCGTTCGGGCTGCTGATCGGCATCGCGTTTCCGCTGGCGTGCGTCGTGGCGCGCGCCGGCTCGGAGAGCGACCGCATCGGATGGGTCTACATCTTCGAGTCCGTGGGCGGGCTCATCGGCGGGTTGGTCTTCACGTTCGTCCTGGCGGGGCGCGTGGCGACCTTGCCGCTCGCCGTGGCGTGCAGCGCGATCCTCGGCGTGCTCGGCGGGGCCTATCTGATGGGCGAGCACCGACGCGTGGCCGGCTCAGTCGCCCTGGCGGTCGGTCTCGGTGCGGTCCTAGCCCTCCCGACGGTCGCGGCGAGGCTCGAGGCCTGGAGCCACCTCGAACGATGGCGATCGTTCGCGGCGGGCATGGAGCTCCGCGCCGCCGCCGACTCGCGCTACCAGCACCTCGACCTCGGCTACCGTGACGGGCAGTTCATGCTCTACGCCGCGGGCCATCCGGCCGCGACGTTTCCGCAGCCGACCGCCCATCGATGGACCGGTCAGGTCGTACTGTGTCAGCATCCCGACCCGAGGCGCATCCTCTTGCTGGGCGGCGGGGCCGACGGCATGCTGGCCGAGCTGCTCACCCACCGCAGCGTCGAGCACGTCGACTATGTCGAGCTCGACCCGACCGCCACGGCGATGGTCCGGCCGCATCTGGCCGAGCGTGACGCCCGCGCCCTGGCCGATGCCCGTGTCCGCGTCATTCACGGCGACCCGCGTTACGTCATCCGAGCGGCGGGGCGCACGTATGATCTGGTCTGGGGGCAATTCCCCTCGCCGGCGTCGGCCCTGGCCGCCCGGTTCTACACGGTCGGCTTCTATGAGCAGCTCGCCGATCGCATGGCCCCGGACGGCGTGCTGGCGTTCAGCACCGACACCTCACCGGCCGAGCTGCGAGGCGAATCGGCCGAATGCACCGGCGCGATCTATCACACGTTGAAACGGGTCTTTGGGGAGGTGATCGTGGGCTGGGGCTCCTCCCCGCTCGTGCTGGCCTGCCTGGCAGACGACGTCTTGACGGTCGATCGCGATGCGCTGGCAAGCCGGCTGGCCTCGCGAGCCGTCCCGCCCGGCTACTTCCATCCGCAAGACTTTGCGATGTCGGACCAGCTTGACCCCGACCTCGTCGCCCAACGGCGCTCGGAGCTCGAGCAGCTCGACCACCCGACGATCAGCACCGACTTCCGACCGGGCATCTACCTGCTGTGGCTCGAGCGATGGGAGCAGCAGCTTCGCGATCGCGCGTCACGCGATCTGCGGCGTGTCGACGAGCCGCACGAGATGCACCGACCGGGACTGTTCTCCCGGCTCGCCGACATGAGGCTCGGCCCCGCGATCGGCGTCTTTGCGGTCGCCCTCCTGGCATGGCTCGCCTATCGAACCGTCCGCCGTGGCCACGCTCGCGGCCTGGTGGGCGGACTGGTCCTCGGTTCGATCGGCACGACCGGTTTGGCCGCGATGGCGGGCGAGATCCTGATCCTGCATGCGGTGCAAGCGCTCTGCGGCTATGTCTACGAGCAAGTGGGCGCGATCATGGCGCTGTTCATGCTGGGTCTCGCCTGCGGCGGTGTGCTGGGCAGGCGTTTCCTGTCAGGCCGCAGGCGCCGGTTGCTCGTCTTGGCCGCTGTCGATGCGATCTTGGCGGGGCTCACCTTGGCGCTGCCCTACGCGTTCCGGGCCGTCGACGCCCTGGCCGCAAGCTGGGTCACGACCACCACGGCGTATGGCCTGGCGGTGGCGCTGGGCATGGCGTGTGGGGCGGGGTTCGTCATGGCAGCGGCCGCCCATGTGTCGGCCGTCGGCCGGACTGAGCGGACCGCCGGGCCGGTCGACGCGGCGGACCATCTGGGCGCCTGTCTGGGGGCGTTGCTGATGGGTGTTGTGTTGATCCCGGTCTGGGGGCTCTGGATCACGAGTCAGATTCTGGCGGGACTGAAGATTGCCTCTGTGATGGCTCTGGTGGCCGTCGGTCGCGGGGGCCCGCGGTAACGGTTAGCCTCACCGGGTGATGCTGCGTTGCCTTGTCTCGACACGGCGCGATCTGTATAGTGCGAGCTTGGCGTGTTTTGCGCTCACCCCAAGGCAAAACACGAGACGATTTCAGGTCCCGTTGTCCCAGAAACGAGCATGCGATTATGGCCTTGAAGCTCAAGAGCCCCGTAACCATCGCGCTGGCCGTTGTCGCCGTGGGACTGATCGTCCTGGTGGCGATCATCGGCCCAAAGAAGTGGCATGAGCGGCAACGCAGCCAACTCTATCGTATGGCCCACGTCGCCATGGCCAAGCACGACTACCAGGCCGCCGAGACGCACTTCAAGGCACTGCTCAAGTACCTGCCCGACAGTGCGGCCGTGATGCTCTACCTGTCGCAGGTCACGGCCGAGCAGCACGAGTTCGATGAAGCCCTCGATTGGGCGGACAAGGCCGCCGACGTCGAGCCGGGCAAGCCCCAGCCCATGGGACAGAAGGCGGCGGTGCTTCGACATAAGGCCCAGCATCTGCTGGAAACGGAGGACGCCAAACCGAAGGTCCTGGACCAGGTCGTCTCTTTGTGCGACCAGGCCAAGCAGCTCATTGACCAGGCCGGCAAGCTCACCGGGGCCGATCCCTCGCTACAGGCCGAGGTGGGCCAGCTCTACGTCGTCAGAGCCCGAGAAGCCCAAGCCCGGGCCCGCCGGCTCCAAGAGGCCTCCGAGCAGGCCCGGCAGGCCGGTCAGCCTGACCAGGCCGCCAAGCTCCAGGCTCAGGCCGACCCCTGGCGGATCAAGGAGCACGAGTGGCTCAACAAGGCCGTTGAGGAGTTGAGCACCGCGGCCAAGCTGGCCCCCGCTCAGATGGGCATCACCGAATCGCTGGTGCGCGTCTGCGTCCAAGCCGGCCGGTATACCGAAGCCGTGGTCGCGTTCCGAACCGCAACCACCGCGGGCAAGCCGACGCCGCGGACGGCGATCCTGGCCGCCCGGGCCCACCTCCGCTCGGTGGCCACGTCCCGCACGACGAGCCGCGACAGGGCGCTACGATTGGCCGGCGAAATGCTCCAGCAGGGCATCGAGGCCCACCCGTACAACCTCGATCTCAAGCTGGAACTGGCCGAGGTAGAGCTGGAGCTGGGCCGGGTCGAGAACGCCGTCGAGGTGCTCGAGGCGTCGAGCATGATCGATGAATCGGCGCCGAAGCTGAGGCGGCTTCGGGCGAGGCTCCTGCTCATCCAAGGCAAGCCGGACGAGGCCCGACGCCTCCTCGAAGAGCTCTACGCCGAGCATGCGGAGAACGTCGAACTGCTGCTCGATCTCTCCGAGGCCGTGGGGATCTGCGGGCAGCCCGAGCGATCGCTCGACCTGGTCGAAGAGGCCGTCCAGGCCGACGCCTATCACATGCAGGCTCGCCTCGAACTGGCTCGGGCCTTCTTCAGGCGCGGTCGATGGGCCGACGCCCACGACGTCCTGGCCGCAGGGCTGCGCCTCGAACCCACGAACGTCGAGCTTCTCGCCGCGGCCACCAGCGCGATCCTGCGATACGATCAGGACGAGAAGAGGCTTCTCGAGATGCTGGATCGCGCCCGGAAGCTCGGCAAGGTGCAACCCGGCTTCACGGGCGACCTGGTGTTGCTCGCGGTTCGGCTGGACAAGCCCGGCTGGGCCGAACGCGTGCTCACCGAAGACAAGAAGCTCAACCCCAAGATGCCCATCGGAGCGGTTGTGCTTGCCGGCGTGGCCCTCAACAAGGGTGAGAGCCGGAAAGCGCTGGAAGGGCTGCAGCCCCTGGCGGCGCGGGTCGAGCAGTTCCCGCATGTCCAGCTCCTGATGGGCCGAGCCCGTGCCGGCCTTGGCCAACTCCATCAAGCCGACGTGGAGCTCGAAAAGGCGCTCCTGGCGAGCGATAACGACTACCTGACCGCCCTGCAAGGCATCGAGGTCTATCTTGAGGCAGGCATGCTCGCCGAAGCCCAACGACGCAGCCGACGCCTGCTCGAGGACGATCCTGAAGCCCCCGCGAGCATCCATCAGGCCATCCGCATCGATCTGATGGCCGGCGACGCCGCCAAGGCCACGCGACGGGCCGCCAGGCTTCAAGCCCTGGGTGCGACCACGCAGCGCCCCTTGGACGCCGCCGCCCTGAGTCTGCTCAGGGGCCAGGCCGAGAAGGCTCTGAGCCAGGCCGAGAAGCTGGCCGGGCCGGTGGCGTCGGTCATCCGCGCCGATGCGCTGTGGGCGGCCGGAAAGGACGACCAGGCCCTTGCCGAGCTTGAGAAGGCCGTCCGCGCCCATCCCGGTGTTGTATCGTTGGCCGTACGCCTTGCCGACCATGCCGCTCGGTCGGGCCGGGCCTCCGAGGGCGTCGCTCGCCTGCGAAAGCTCGGCGCCAAGAGCCCGGCCGGGACCGCGCTCGGTCTGGGCTATCTGCACAGTCTGATGAACGCCGATCAGCAGGCCCTCGCGGTCTATCGCGACGCCATCGCCCGCAAGCCGGACAAGTACCACGAAGGCGTCCTGAGGCTGGCCATGGCCGATTGCTACAAGAACCTCGGACAGACGGAGGACCAGTTCAAAACCTATCAGGAGATGCGGCAGGACAGTGCGATCGGCGTGAAGGGTCTTGAAGCCGCGGTGCAGATGGCCACCCGGATTGGACAAGCCAAGCAGGTCACGGCCCTACTGGACAACCTCGGCAAACCCGTCGGGGGCCAGGAGCTATCGCCAGACCTGCTGGCGCGCCTGGCCAGCGCCTACAGCAACGCCGACCAACCCATCAAGGCCGTCTCGGTGTACGATCGCATCGCCAAGCAGATCCCGGACGCGGTGTGGGTCTGGCGGGAGAAGGTAAGCACCTACCTCCGCGCCGGCCAGCGTGGCCACGCCATGCGAACGTTGAAGAAGGCCCTGGGGCTCTGGCCCGGCAATCGCTCCCTCCGTCTGGACCTGGCCGATCTGCACCTCGGCGAGCATGCCTTCGCCGACGCCCGACGGATCCTTACTGATCTGGCCGCCGCCGATACGTCGCAGCTCGCCCGACGCGACCGGGGCCTCATGCTCGAGAGCCTGGGCCTTTTTGGCGCGGCCGAGACCGACCTCGCCGCAAGCGCGGCGGTCAAGGACACGGCCGATTTTCCGGCCGTGGCCGCCTTGGCCCGATGCCTTGAAGGCGGGGGCCAAGCCAAGAAGGCCATCGGCCTGCTCGAGCGGATCCCGCCGACCGCCGGGGATTACGCGACAAGCCGGGCACGCCTGGCGAGGATTCACGTCGAGCTAGGCCAACGCGACGCAGCGACGAAGGTCCTGCAAGAAGCGGCTCGCCGAGGCCGAACGGAGCTTCCCGAATGGTCCCTGTTCGGGGAATGCCTCCGGCAAGGCCACCTCGATGACGCCCGGAAGCTGGCGGTGCGACGGGCCGCCTCGGCCGCCATGCCCGACAGGCTCAGGTGGGCGCTCGCGGCCGGGGTGATCCCCGAAGCTAAGACGGTCTTCGACCGCCAACCCGGCAACGTCGGGCTCGCCGTCCGCCTGGCCGGGTGGTACCTGGCCGGCGGTAATGCCAAGGGGGCCCGCGAGGTGCTTGCCGGAACATCCGCCTCCGGGACGACACGACCGGCCGAGACCCCCGGTCCGATGGTCCAGATCCTCAACGCCGTGGTGGAAGCCAAGGCCGGCAATGCGAGCCAAGCTCGGTCCCGACTCGAGCCGCTCTCCGAAGTCGAGGCCCTGCCGGACGGTCTTCGCGTCGCGGCGGTGCTGGCCCGACTGACGGTCGATCCGAAGACCTCCGCGGACGCCATCCGCAAGAAGCTGGGGTCCTGTGACGAGCTCGACCTGGTTCTGGCCGTGGCCGAGCGGGCGACATCCTCCGAAGGGCGTGACGTAGCTGCCGCGCTGGCGGTCTCGTTTCTGGCCGAGAGGCTCCGCATACCGCTGATGAGCCATCGACTCGCCGCGAACGCAATCCGGGCCGACAGCGACCATCCCGCCGCCCACGCGATGAGGTTGCGGACCCTCCGTGCCGTGGGCGCCGAGAAGAGCGATCTCTACCAGCGGCTCGCCGACGAGTTCCTCAAACGGTTCGGTAAGACCCCGCTGGGCCCACACGTGGCCGTCTTGAGAGCCATCGGGGCGAATCAGATCGATCAGGCGGCCAAGCTGCTTGGCGCGTGGAAGAATCCGACGGCCGATGCCCTGGTCGCCATGGCCGAGGGCGTCAGCGATGCCGGCAAGCGAAGCGATGCGCTGCCGTGGTTCGAACGGGCGCTGAAGCGCGATCCCGAACGCGTCTCCGCCTTGTGCGGGGTGGCCCGACTCCTGATCGAGCTGCGGGGCGATCAGGCGGCCGCGCTCGACCGGGCGCTGAAGCTTGCCGAACAGGCCATGAGCCTGTCCAACGGGAGCCCTCAGGCGGCAGCCGCTCTGGGTTCCGTGCTGATCCGGCGCGGCAAGGTCGACCAGGCCCTGCCGCTGCTCCAGCGGGCCATTCAGGAGATGCCCACGGACGTAGCGCTGCATTACTACCTGGGCCGCGCCCACCTGGCCTCGAAGGACGTGGCCATGGCGCGCTTGCATCTACGGCACGTGATCGAGACGGCCAAGGACAAGGCCCTGCTCGAGGCGGCGCGTCAGGTTCTCGGCGACCAGCCCGAACCCCCAGCCACCCAAAAGGCCGCGTGAACGGGTGGAGAGCACCGGTTCCGCGGGCCCGAGCGCGTCGACCCTAATTCCTCGGCAGCGCCGCGTGGGAGATGACGTACCGGTACTTGCCGCTGGCGGCCGGTTCGATGTGGTCCGTCTCATGGATGCGGATCGCCACGTCCGGCCCCATTTGCTTGCGGAGGCCTGCCTCGATCCGCTCCCGCAGCGGGCTCGTCATACCGCCCTCGGCCATCACATGGACGTCCAGGTCCAGGTGCTCGCCTTGGACGATCTGGAATTGCCGCACGGCCTCCAACTCGCGCAGGACGTAGATGAGCGACAGCGCGTGCTTGATCGTCCCGTCGGGCACGACGACGAAATCCGTCTGTCGGCCCTCCACCATGGCCATGCACCCCAGCCCCCGACCGCAGCGACAGGTCGCCGTCGCCAGCCGCCCCATGTCCCCCGTGTCGTAGCGAATGAACGGCATGCCCAGCGCGTCAAGGTGCGTGACGACGATCCGGCCGACCTCGCCCGTGGGCGCCGGACGGCCCGCCGCATCCAGGACCTCCAGGACGATGTTCTCGCTCGTGATGTGCATCGACCCGGCCGGGCACTCGTGCGCGATGAAGCCGCCCTCGCGGCTGCCGTAGCAGTCGGCCACCGGCACGCCGAAGTAGCCCGCGATGCCCTCGCGCTGGTGGTCGTACAGCCGCTCGCCGGTGACGAAGGCCGCTCGCAGCGCCGGCAGGGACAGACGACGCCCGCGCCGGCGCCCGTGCTCGGCCAGCAAGGCCAGACTGCTCGGATAGCCGAACAGGCTGACGGGACGGTAGCGCTCGATTCGATCGAGGTAGGCGTCCATCCGCTCCGGCGACATCTCGAACGCGCTGAGCAGCAGGTGGTTCGTCAGGCGGTCACGGAGGGTCTTGAGCCGGTCTTGGCGGCCGAGCTCGACCGGCGAGCCCCATACGTAGAGTTGCTTGTCGCCCACGTCCACGTCGAACCAGCGATGCGCCCGCAGCCGTGCGGCCTGGTCGTACGCCTGCCGCTGCAGGTCGAACTCGAAGATCAGCGGCTCGCCCGTGCTGCCGCCGGTGTTGTAGGTTTGGAGTCCGCCAGGAACGTTCGGCCAGCGCAGCTCCGAACGGTGGCTCTTGATGATCGACTTGGTCAGCAGTGGCAGGCGGTGCAGGACATCCAGCGCCGTAACGTCCGACGGCTTGAAGTTCAGCTCGGCAAGCTGCCGCCGGTAGTAAGGAACGTGGTCCCATGCGTGTTTCAAGAGGCGGCGCAACTTGCGGACCTGCAACTCACGAAGGTCATCGGGTGCGAGCCACTGCGTCCGCTCCAGCTCCGCCAGTCGTCCCAGCGTGTCGCGGCCCACGAGGCGCTCGTGCAGCGGTAGCAGGATGTGTTTGACAACCGATGGATTCACGCGTGGCGCCGTCTCGTCGCTTGGCCCTTGCCCAACACGTCCTCGAACACCGCCATCGTTTCGGTCGCGCAGCGGAGCCATGACCGCTGTCCGCCCACCGCCGCGATCGCGGGACGATCCCAATCGCGTGCCAGCGCGGTAACCACCGCCCCGGCCAGTGCCGCGGCGTCTCCGAACGGCACGAGCAGACCCAACGTCTCGTCGGTCACCTGCTCGCGATTGCCGCCGACATCGGTGGCCACCACCGGCGTGCCGACGGCCAGGGCCTCGTGGATCGCATTACACCATCCCTCGCTCCGTGTGGCCAGGGCGAACAGGTCGGCCGCGGCGAGCATCCGCGCGACCTGCTCGGGCTCCTGCTGCCCGACGTGAACGACCGCATCGCCGAGCCCGTGCCGCCGGATCTGATCCCACAGACGTCGTTCGTACGTCCGCTCGCCGATGCCCGGCCCGACCAGGACGAGCCGGACGTCGCCCGCGCATCGGCGCACCTCGGACCAGACGCCCACCAGGCGATCGAAGCCCTTGATCTCGCGCACCTGGCCGACGCTGACCACGTAGGCGGCGTCGGGTGGCCAGCCCAGATCCCGCCGGGCCGCATCGCGGTCCATCGGGCGAAACACCGCGGTGTCCACGCCGTTGGGAACCACGTGGACGGGGTGGGCCTCGCCGATCAGAGCGCGCACGTCCTCGGCCATGGACGACGAGACCGCGATCCGCGCGTCCGCCCCTGTCAACATCGAGGCGATCATGCGACGACGTCGACCGCGTCGGGCCTGCGTGACGATCTTACCCCGAACCGTACACACCACCGGCACGCCCAGACGCGACGCGACGCGCCACGCCCCCACGCCGTCGGGCCAGACGAAGTGCGCATCGAGCAGGTCGAACGGGTAGTCTCGCCGGATGCGGGTCAGCGCGCGCGACAACGCGCGGGCGAAGCACGCGGCGTCCAGCGTCTTGAGCACCCCGGGCAGGTAGTACATCGGCGGATACGACACGGGCAGGGCGCCGAGGCGTGCGCCCTCATCCACCGGCGTGGTCAGGCCCGGAAACGTCGGCACCGGACAGACCACCCGCACCTCGGCCAGTTGCGACAGGGCTTCGAGCCGCCGCTGCACGAACAGGCCCTGCGTGGGCCTAGCGGGCGTCGGATAGCAGATCGTCGTGCTGAGGATGTTCACGCAGGCGTCCACCGGTCGCGCATCGCCCCGGCGCTGACGGCGCCGGTTCGGATGCCGACCTCACCACCTACCCACTCGGGCCCCAGGTTGTCAACCGATCGGGCCCGATCCTACAATGGCATCGTTCAACGGGCCCATGCATGGAGGCGGGCGGTCGTGCTCTTCGCCTGGATCGACAAACACCAGCGGCTCGACGATCAGGCCGGGACTGTCATCCAGTCCGGCCGCATCGGTCCGTTCCCCATGTGGCTCACCCGTCACGGCTCAGCCCTTGTCGGCGTCGGCAGCGGGAACCCCTTTCCCATCACTCAGCATACGGACGGTGACCGCGTCACATGCTTTCGAGGTGTGCTGAACAACGCCGACGAGCTCAGGTCCGAGGCGCCTTCGGATCCCGGTCGGCCTGCCGGCACAGTCGCCCCGGCCGCCGTCGTCGCGCGAATGCTGCGCGACGGGCACCCCGACGCCCTCGAACGAATCGATGGCCCGTTCTCGCTGATCCACTGGGACCGGCAGGCGCGCCGCCTCATCGCCGCGACCGATCGCTTCGCCACGCTGCCGCTGCGGTACTACGAGGACGCCGACCGCCTCATCGTCGCAAGCGATGGGCGCATGATCCTGGCCTGCCCCGGCGTCTCGACGCGCCTCGACCCGCAGGCCGTCTACGACTATGTCGCGATGAGCATCATCCCGACGCCGCTGACGATCTATCGCCAGGTCCGTAAGCTGCCCGCGCGGCACGCGCTCGTGCACGACGAATCGACCACCGTCCGGCCTTACGAACGGATCGACTGGCCCGAAGACGCCTCCGGCACCCAAGACGAGATCGCCGCGCGGGTCCTCGAGACCATCGACAGGGCCGTCGCGCGACGCCGGCGCGTCGACGAACCCGACCGGCGGATCGGCGCGTTCCTCTCCGGCGGGCTCGACAGCAGTACGGTCGTCGGCGTGCTCGCTCGGCAAGAGAAAAGGTCCGTTCGGGCCTACTCCATTGGTTTCGCCGAGGCGCGCTTCAACGAGCTCGGCTACGCCAAGTTGGCCGCCCGACACTTCCACGCCAGCCTCCACGTCGGCACGGTCTCCGACGCCGACACGCTCGAGACCCTCGACGCCCTGCTCGACGAGTACGACGAGCCGTTCGGCAACTCCTCGGCCATACCGGTCTATGGGTGCGCCAAGCTGGCAGCCGAGTCGGGCATCGCCACCCTCTACGCCGGTGACGGCGGCGACGAGCTCTTCGCGGGTAATCCGCACTATCTGTGGGATCGCTACTTCCAGGTCTATCACAACGTGCCCTGGCCGCTGCGTCGCGGTCTGATCGAGCCCGTCGTGAACCACTGGCCCCTCGGCAGCCGCATCAGGCTGGTCCGTAAGGCGCGGAGCTACCTGCGTCGCGCGAACACGCCCAACCCCGATCGCATCACCGGCTACGGTTTCCTCGAGACCGTGCCGCCGGACGCGGTGTTTCGCACCGAGCTGTTGGCCGCGGTCGACACGGACCACCCGATGGCCGTTCGGCGAGGTCACTTCAACGAGCCCGAGACGCGCAGCGAGCTCTACCGCATCCTCCACCACGAGCTGGCCCTCGTGCTGGCCGACAACGACCTCCGCAAGGTGACGGCCATGTCGGCCCGCGCGGGCGTCCGCGTGGTCTATCCGATGCTCGACCGCGACCTCGTGCGCCTGGTCGGCAGGATTCCCGCGGCCTGGCACCTCCAGGGCTTCAAGCTGCGCGCTTTGTACAAGCGGGCGGTTCGGGGGTTCTTGCCCGACGCCATCTTGACCAAGGAGAAGATGGGCTTCGGCCTGCCCGTCAGCGTCTGGCTGCGGCAGGAGGGCCCGCTCCGGCGAAGGATGCTCGAGACGTTCTCACGCCCGGCCGCCCGGGCCGTCTTCGCCCGCGATTTCCTGCCGGCCCTGCAACAGCGGCTCGACGCCGACACGACCAACTACTACGGCTCGATCGCCTGGGTGCTGATGGTCCTCGTCGACTGGCTCGACCGGTCGGGTCGGTGGGAGGAGCTGCTCGATCAGTAGTGCAGCGACAGGGCGATCAGCGCCTGGCCCCCCCAGTACGTCGTCAGGTTCGTCAGGCGAGCCGCCCAGAACGGCTTGACGAACTTGTTCACGGCCAGGATCAGGTCGGACAGGATGAACAGGATCGCCCCGACACAGGCGAGCACCGCCCGAGCGTCGGGCACGCCCTCGGCGCCCACGCGGGCCGCCGACCGCCAGCCCATCGCCAGGATCACCAGGATGTACGCCACCACGGGGCCCTTCATCGGCCCGAGGTGCGGCCAGAGGTAGACCGCGCATCCGATGCCGAAGGCCACGAACGGCAGCGCGATCCAGGCATCCGAGACCGCCCAGGCCACGCCCAGCGAGAACGCCACGATGTAGAAGAGATGCGCGATCAGGAACACCACCAGGCCCGGGATGAAGAACCGCGGCGGCTCCTCGGGCAGCATGAGGAAGATGTCGCCGGCCAGACTGAACACCAGCCCCACCGTGATCAGCCACCGCTCGGTGGCCCCCGCGCCTTCGGCCAGCAGGGCCGCGGCAATGATGAGGATGGTCGTCAGCGGCTTGAAGACGTAGACGAGCGACCGCGGGCCACGGTATTCGCCCGTGATCGAGACCGCGGCCGTCAGACTGAACAACACACACAAGATGGCTACCGTCACGGATCAGGCCTCCCGTCTCTGGCGGCTTGCGGGCACAGACCGCCGGGGATGCGACTCAACCGAAAGAAGGACGCTCACCAAGGTAGGGCCTCACGCCACCGCCCGCAACGGCGCGGACTCGGCGCGGGAGCATGTGATGGCATCGGCTGGGATGGAGGCGGCGCTCGAGAGGAGGTTGTCGGGGACGCTTCAGGCCTGGACGTTCGAGGAGTCGGCCTGCTTCTTCTTGGACGGGCCCTTCTGCGGAACCTGCAAGACCTGACCGCAGAAGCCGCACCGAACGCGGTGGCCCCGCGTCGTCTCCGGCACCTGGAGGATCCGCCGACACTTGAGATTCGGGCACAGAAGCGTAACGAGCATGGCTGACCCCTCAGGGCTTCGGGCTCTCACGGAGCCATACGGATCGCATGTCACGAGTCGCATCGCTACGACCCAATCGTGGTATCGGATTCGGCCTGCGCCGACTTCAGATAAAACAAGGTGGGTTCCGCAGGCGTCGAGTCGAGGCCGGGCCGGGCCTAGGGCCCTTCGCCGCAAGGCGTTTCGTTCTCGATGGCCACAGGCGATCGCCAGGAACATCGTTCGGCCCGTTGCCCGGCAGCCAGGGATTTCACCTATCGGGGCGCTGATGCCGCGGAGGGTAGGTCCAGACCGCCGGCGGTGCCGATCTCAGACCGATAATGCCGGTCTCGAGCGACCGCTCCGGCTGTCCCGCGACCGGCGTCCGGCGCGGGGTGCGAATCAGGCGGATTCCTTCTTGCGCGTTTCCGTCAGGGTGTCGAAGAGGCTGGCCTCACCGCGAGCCACCGCCTCGGTCACGGTGTACCGCCCGCGCCCGCGATGCTCCGGCAGGTCGAACATCACCTCCAACATGAGTTCCTCGATGATGGCCCGCAGCGCTCGTGCGCCGACGTCACGGCTGAGCGCCTTCTCGGCGATGGCCCGCAGGGCGCCCTCGCTGAAGTCGAGCTCGCATTCCTCGTACTCGAAGAACCGCTTGTACTGCTTGACCAGGGCGTTGCGGGGCTCGGTGAGGATCTGGACCAGGGCATCGACATCCAGCGGACCCAGGACGCTCGTGACGGGCAGCCGTCCGATCAACTCCGGGATCATGCCGAACTTGACCAGGTCTTCCGGGCTCACCTGGCGGAGGATGTCCAACGTTTCAGTCGAGCGGACCTCACCTCGACCTTCCGCCTCGGTCACGAAGCCGATGTTCTTCTGACCCAGCCGGCGCTTGATGATCTCGACCAGCCCGGTGAACGTCCCGCCGCACAGGAAGAGGATCTGCGACGTGTCCATCTGGATGTACTGCTGCTCGGGGTGCTTGCGACCGCCCTGGGGCGGGATGTTGGCCACGGTGCCCTCGAGCATCTTGAGCAGCGCCTGCTGGACGCCCTCGCCGCTGACGTCCCGCGTGATGCTGACGTTCTGCGTGGTCCGACCGATCTTGTCGATCTCGTCGATGTAGATGATCCCGCGCTGGGCGGCCTCGAGGTCGTAGTCGGCGGCCTGCAGGAGCCGCAGCAAGACGTTCTCGACGTCCTCGCCGACGTAGCCCGCCTCGGTCAGCGTCGTGGCGTCGGCGATGGCGAACGGCACGTTCAGGAACGTCGCCAGCGTCCGGGCCAGGTAGGTCTTGCCCACGCCGGTCGGACCGATCAGCAGGACGTTCGACTTCTCGAGCTCGACGTCCTCGTCCGTCGAGGCGTCGGCGTGCATCAACCGCTTGTAGTGATTGTGCACGGCCACGGACATCACCTTCTTCGCGTCGTCCTGGGCGATGACGTATTGGTCCAGGTACTCCTTGATCTGACGGGGCGTCGGGATCGTGCCGAACAGCGGCTGCGAAGAGCTGACCTTGCGACGCTCCTGCTTGATGATGTTGTGGCAGAGGTCCACGCACGAGGCGCAGATGAAGACGTCGCCGGGGCCCTCCACCATGGGGCCCGTATCGCGATGGCTCTTGCCGCAGAAGCTGCACACGCTGCCGCGACGACTGCGCTTGCCGCCACCGCCCCCACCACCCGTCGGTCCGTTTCGCCCGTCTGAGGCCATGCATCCACATCCTTACGCTTGGAAGAACCTTCTCGGTGTTGATCCCCGTCACTCAACGCTTTGGGTCTATCGGAAGGTCCGATAGCCCCCTTCAATCAGAAAACCGCATTCGGCCCCACGGCCTTGCCCGCCGGCCCCGGTGCGGTCTTGGGTGTCAGTCCTCGGCGTCGCGGGTGGCCATGCCGATCAGGGCGCGACGCATGCGATCGTACTCCTCGTCCGATAACTGCCCCGATCGATGCATCTGTCGGATGTCCTCCAGCGAGAACCCCTCCGACTGCTCCGACCTAGGCGAAAGGTACCGACGACGATAGATCAACACGCCGAAACCAAGGACCACGAACAGGGCCAGCGTCACCAAGGCCCAGATGATCGTCTCCGTCAGGTCAATCTGTACGGCCAGCATGCGACGTCCGCTTGGCTGAAGAACCCAAGATTTGGATGCCACCGCCCCGGTTCGATCATCATCCCCAGAACCCGGCCGCCATTCGAGCACACCGAGCGACGCAGCGCCGCTCGGGCAGGCGAGGACCGAGGACATGGGCCCGGTAGGATTCGAACCTACGACCAATCGGTTATGAGCCGACTGCTCTAACCGCTGAGCTACGGGCCCCGTCGGACGACCCGGTCTCACACGACCC
The DNA here is from genome assembly GCA_964622545.1 of uncultured Planctomycetales bacterium. GTDB lineage: Bacteria > Planctomycetota > Phycisphaerae > UBA1845 > JAFGLZ01 > JAFGLZ01. The sequence continues at coordinate 47,647 of CAZUQM010000009.1, forward strand.
GGCCACGTCTGAACTCCTCCATTCTACCAACCGGCCGGATCATCCGTCACCGGCGTGGTACGCGGCGCCCACACCCCTCCTTGGCCGTGCACCGCGGCCGTGCCGTTACCGGACCGCGGTCGCGGGAACCGCCGGAATCGGCACCACCAGGGGTGATCCCTTAGCTCTGGTACTTTATACGGCCGCTTCCGGACCGCATCAACCGGATTCCGTCCATTTCCCGCCAACCGACCTGGAAGGGATTTGTCAAGCAAGTGTCAAGCGAGGGGATCCCTCGGGCTCAAAGCTAATACGGCCGCGAGGATGGTCCGATGAACAACCCGGAGAGCCCTTGCGCCAGGACGTTTGCGTGCGCAAGTGGCCACGGAAACAGCGACTTAGAGGCAGGACGCATGGCCAATTTCGCCGCTCTTTGCGTGATCGCTGAACCCTCATCGAGGCGGGATTCCCTGGTCGAGGGTCTGGGCAAGGAGGGCTATGTCATCAACGTGGCCGATACTGTCGCAGCGGGGCTCGACTGCGTCCGCCGGAACCAGCCTCAGGTCGTGCTCTGCGATTGGAAGGTCGGGCCCACGAGCGGGCTGGAGGCCTGCCGCATGCTCCGGGCCGACGCCCTGACGGCCGACGTCAACATCATCCTCATCGCCACGCACTACGACAGCGACGCGTGCGCCGCATGCCTGGCCGCAGGTGGAGACGATCTCTTCGGCCGCGAGCGGTCCTTTGACGAGCTCATCAGCCGGATTCGCGTCGGCATCCGCATGTACAACCTTCAGATGGAGCTCAAGCACGCGGCCATCACGGACGGCCTGACGGGGTTGTACAACCATTCGCATTTCATCAACGTCATCGAGAGCGAGTTCGCCCGAAGCCGCCGCTACGGCAGCCGCCTCTCGTTGATCACGCTCGACCTGGACCACTTCAAGGCCGTCAACGACACGTACGGACATCAGGTCGGCAACGTCGTCCTTCGACAGATCGGCCAGGTGCTGAGGAACTCCGTTCGTGAACACGATACGGTGGCCCGGTGCGGGGGCGAGGAGTTCGCCGTGATCGCACCGGAGGCGAGCTTGACCTCGGCGGCCGAACTGGCTGAGCGGCTCCGCCAGCGCATCGCCGAGACCATCCGACCGGATCAGATGCGCGGCGACGGCGTAACCGCCTCATTCGGCGTGGCCAGCGACGAGGATTCGCACGTCAGCACGTCGTCCACGCTACTCGAGATGGCCGACCAGGCCCTGTATGCCGCCAAGCGTTCCGGACGGAACTGCGTCCGCACCACCGCCGACCTGGCCAAGCTGGCCAGTGAGTCCCACGGCGACTCGCCCGAAGTCGAGCAACTACGCCGCCAGGTGGCCTCGCTCAGCGTCCAGGCCAAGGAGGCCTACGTCCAGAGCATCTGGTCGCTGGTTCAGGCCCTCGAGGCCCGCGACAAGTACACCGCCCGCCACAGCCAGAACGTCAAGGAGTTCTCCGAGCGGATCGCTGCGCAGATGGACCTCAGCCCCGCGCTGGTTCAGAGCATCGGACTGGCCGCGATGTTGCACGACATCGGCAAGATCGGCGTGCCTGACAGCATCCTGCTCAAGCCCGGCTCGCTCACCGAGGAGGAGCGCGCTGCCCTGCGGACCGTGCCACAGCTCAGCGCCAGCATCGTGGACAACATGCGGATCCTCCAGGCCGAGCTGCCCATGATCCGCCATCAGCACGAGTACTTCGACGGCTCGGGCTATCCGACCGGCCTGGCTGGCGACCAGATCCCCATCGGCGCTCGGATCCTGCTCGTGGCCGAGGCCTTCGACTCGCTCACCACCGACCGCGTCTTCCGCCCCTCGCGGAGCATCAGCGACGCCATGGACGAGATCCGCCGCCACGCCGGGACGCAGTTCGACCCACGGATCGTCGACGCGCTATCCGATTGCATCCGGGACCATCGCTCGGCCATCGAAGACTGCATCGCCTCCAGCCGCAAGGCGATGAAGGCCACGGCCAACTCCGCGTTCGCCAACCTGATGGAAGAGTAACGCCGCAGTAGATTCGGGGTCTGGGGTTCAAGAGTCGGCGTTCGGGGCTCGAGTTCGGGCCCGGACCACGACACCGGATAGGAGCGCCAACACGCTCACCTATCGGTCATCCTCGTCCAGATCTTGGTTCATGGTGATGACCGGCGGCTTCTTCAGCACCTGCCTGAAACCGGATGACTCGATCACGATCTTGTTGGCCCTCTGTTCGAACGAGTGCATCGAGATCGTCCAGCGGTACCTTCTGTGGCCACGCCTTGCCTCGTCCTCCGTCGTGATCTCCTCGCGCTCGATGCCGTCGATGATCAGAGATTCCATGAGGACCAGGTGGACGTCGATGCGAAGGTTGGACACGCAGACGAAGGTCAGCTCTGCCGGGGCGACGGCAAAGCGACACGTGTTCCTGCCGACCTGGCAGATCCATTCAACGATGTAGTCGATGTCCAGGACGAGCTCGGAATCATAGTCCGTGTTCGGGTTTCGCAGGCGAAGTCCGTGCACGGTGTTGTCATGCCAGGACATCGACTCGAAGTCGTCCTCAGTCCACGAATCCTGGTAGGTGTGGTCCGGCATGCTCTTGCCTCAAGCGGGTGATCCCCGGGCTTTGGGCTCGCAGCTCGTACGAGCGAGGAGTCACGCACCAGGAACCCGTGGTGCCTCGAACACCACGGTGGATGAAGACGCGTAGGCCGCCGAGCGGCAGTGTTCTGCCGCACGTCGACTTCGTGTCCCCCGCCGCTGAAGCGATGCCCCCCCACTCGCCATCCCTGGGCGGCAGAGACATTCGCGCATGCCCGCGCTCCATGGCGACGTGTCAGGCCATGCCGTTTCGACGTTTCCCTCTACCCCCCGATCTTGGCGAAGAGGTACGTCAGCGCGATGATGCCCACGACGCACAACCAGGCCACCGCGAAGCCGATCCAGGTTTCTTTCTGCGGCGCAAAGACCTCCCAGCCGCACCAGCCGCGCGTCGCCTCCTCGGGAATCTCGATCGACGGGTCGACCAACTCGGGTGTGGCCTGGTCGAGCTTCTCGACCTCGCGTTCAGCCCGGTCTACCGGTTTCGAAGGTTCGTCGCCCATCAGTCGCCACCTCCTTCGTGCAAGATCTCGATGCCCTTGGCCCGCAGCTCGTCCTCCTTGCCGACGGGGGTGCTGATCAACGTGAAGAACTTATAGATCTTCTCCGGCGGCTCGGGCGGTGTGACGAGGGTGATCAGGATGCCCATCAGAAAGCCCGCCGCCAGATAGAACACATACGACCACGCGTCAGGGCTGCCTCGGGTCAAGGGCCAGACGGCCAACGTCCCTGACTCGTAGAACTCCGCCCAGCCCACGGGCTTGGTCAGCTTGGTCTCGCGAACCGCATCGAGATAGCTATCGGCGACCTGGGCGGACGCGGCTGCCTCGGCATCAGCGTGGCCGGTCTCAGCCACCGGCGTCGTCGCGGTCGCTTCGGGTGCTTCCTTCTCGTGCTTCGCACCCCACTGCTGATACGCCTCGGCCGTATACGGCGGCAAAGGCACCCATCCCTGGTTCGTCCCGACATAGACGAGCGACGCGGCCAGGAAGGCCGCCCAGGCCCCATAGCGGTTCGCTCGGCGCCACAGCAGGCCCAGCCAGAAGGCCACGCCCGTCAGGGCGCTGAGCTTCCAGAACAGCTCGAGTCCGTGGAAGAGGTCGTTGAAGTAGAACGCCCAGGCCAGGCCCATCCCCACCGCGAAGATCGAGACGATGCGGATGACAAGCAGGTAGTGTCGCGGCTCGGCGTTCTTGACCAGGTAGCGCTGATAGACGTTGTTCGTGAAGAGCCCCGACATCGCGATCATCAGCGAATCGCAGCTCGACATCATCGCGGCCATCATGCTGGCCAGCATCACGCCCGTCAGGCCCAGCGGCAGCAGCTTCTTGACGCAGATGCCGAAGGCGAGGTCGGCGTCCTGCTGGATCACCGTCGGAAACAGGATCACCGCGAACAGCCCCGTGAACGCCCACCAGACCGTGCAGATCCGCTTGATGAACGTGCCGAAGCAGAACCCCACGCGTCCGTCGAACTCGGTCTTGCCCGCGGCGCAGTTGCCCATCGTGTGCGGCTGCGTGACGATGTTGACCAGCGCGTTGAGCGCGATCATACCGATGAAGAAGACCGTGTACTTGCCGCTGGCGACCAGGCTGAACATGCTCGGATCGAGCTTGTCGTGCAGGCCGCTGAACCCGCCGATCCTCACCAGCGCGATGGGCAGCATCACGAACGACATGATCACGATGAAAAAGCCCTGGATGAAGTCGGTGATGATGGCCGCGATGAGCCCGCCGCTCACACCGTAGAAGACGAACAGCGCAACCATGATGAAGATCGCCGTCGGCACGGAGATGTGCTGGTCGGTCACGGCGTTGATGATCGTGCCCTGGCCCAGCAGCATCACGCCCATGTCGACCGTCAGGACCAGCATGCCCATCAGCACGAACATCACCTCGAGGCTGCCGTGGAACCGCTCGCGGAAGTAGTCGGCCGTGGTCAGATAACGCATCCGTCGGAAGATCGGCGCGATCAGCCAGTAGAACGGCGTGCAGAACAGCCACAGCCACTGCGCCCAGATGCCGCTGAGGCCATGGGCGGCCGTCTGGCCGGCGACGATGACGGCCTGGTCGGTGTGCGTGCCCGTGCCGAAGGCGTGCATGATCATGAACAGCTTGCCGAACTTGCGCTGTCCGATGATGTAGTCCCCCATGCTCTTGACCTGCCTATGGGCGCGGAAGCCGAAGTAGACGATCGTCCCGAGGATCGCCGTCAGCGTGATTACGTCGACGATGTGCAGGCCGAAGACTCTCATGATGCGGGCTCTCCTCCGCTCGCAGGTCGTTCTCGTCGGATACAGCGGTTCGCTCGGGCCGTCGGGGTCGCACGGCCGGGCCTATGGTCTGCGGTCGGCCCGTACGATGCAAGGGCCATGGGCGGCCATCCGAATCGTTGCAACACGAGCCGGTTGGACCTAAACTGCCCGTTTTCGTGCCCGCCCGCTTGTCGGGACGGCGTGTCTTGCCCGGGAAGGTGAGCTATGTCTTCGTTTCGGAACATCCTGGTGATCGTGGCCATCCCGATCGCTCTGCTGGTGCCCGTGCTGTTGGTCAAGCTGGCCGTCAGCGACAAGGACCCCACGCTGCCCACCGAACACCTCCGTCATTACGAGGTGGTCGTCGACGAGTACTACGGCGTCCGCCTGGACCAGAAGGCCCATCCGCGGGACGTCGCGTACGTCCTGCTCAAGGCGATCGAGGAGAACTTCGCCGCGGCCGAGGCCCCCGGACGCGTCCAGCAGCTCGAAGGCGTCCGTCGGGCCCGGGAGATCCAGATAGCCTGCGCCGCACCCGAGGGGATCCTGCGCGACTACGAAAGCAAGGGCCTGACCCTCGACGAGAAGACCTCCGAGCTGAACAAGCAGAAGCTGATCCTCAAGGCGATCCTGCCGTGGGCCCAGAAGCTGGGCTACTATGTCGGGGCCCTCAAGCTCGACGACCGCGACACCTGGCACGTCAGCACGCAGGAGGCCTCGGACGACAGGCCCGCCATGGCCACCGTGCGGTTCCGAACCGACAAGGACGACTCCAAGGTCCAGGTGAGCGTGCACCTGACCAAGGAGAAGGACCTGTGGCGCGTCTATCGGGTGGACGTCGATCCGATCGTGGCCAAGCTCAAGCTAACGCCCGATGCGGCTCAGACCCAGCCGAGCGCGACGAGGCCGGCGACGGCGCCGAAGACCCCGCCCGCCAAGGCCCCCGAGAAACCGGCGCCGAAACCCGTGGCCGAGAAGCAGGCCCCCACGAAGCCGGCGCCCAAGACGACACCGGCCAAACCGGCACCCGCGGCCAAAACGCCCAAGAAGCAACCGCCGAAACCGACGCCCGAGCCAAAAAAGCCGGCGGCCGAGGCCACCAAGAAGCCGACACCGAAGCCGGCGCCGTCAACCAAGTCAGCCGACAAGCCGGCGCCCAAGGCGGCTCCGGCCCCGGGCAAGCCGACGACCGCCTCGAAGCCCGCCGGTCAGTGATCGAACGAGCACCAGGGCTGCCGCCGGCCGTAACCCATTCGCCGGAGGCCGCCCTGCTTGACGCGGCAGAGACCCGGACCGCCGGTCGATCGGCCAGGAGCGACGATCCATGTCTGAAGACACCACGCCAGACAGCACCGCGAGCCAGCCGCCCTCCGCAGGCCGCGACGACGCACCGCCGCGCAGCCTCGACGAGCTCGCCTCCGGGCTGGGTCTGTCCGCCGAGGCGTGTCGGCCCCACGGCCACGGCGTGGCCAAGGTCGACCTCCAGGCCCTGGAGGCCTTGCCGCCCGACTCCCCCGGTCGATACATCCATGTCACCAGCATGACGCCGATGCCCGGACGTCAGGATCCGACGTGCGTGGCCCTGGCTCTGGCCGACGCCCTTGCGGGCCTGGGCAAGCGCGCTGCTGCGTGCGTGCCCCAGCCGTCGATCGGCGAGGTGATGATGGGCGAGCGCCTCGGCGCCGGCGCGGGCCCGCATCGCATCGTGCCGCTGGAGCGGTTCGCCATGCATCTGACGGGCGACCTCCACGCCGTGTCGACGGCCCACGCCCTGCTCAGCTCGTTGGCCGACATCGCCCTGGTCAAGGCTGGCCCGGACGGACTCGACACCCGCCGCATGGCCTGGCGCCGGGCCCAAGAGATGATCGACCCGGCCTTGCGCGAGGTGGTGGCCGGCCTCGGCGGCGGCGGCGTGCCCCGCGAAAGCGGCTTCGCCCTGACGACCAGCAGCGAGGTCATGGCCATCCTCACGCTGGCAAAGTCGGTACAGGACCTTCGCGACCGCCTCTCGCGGATCGTCGTCGGCTACTCGCATCACGAGCTGCCGCTCTTCGCGCACTCGATCCGCGCCGACCAGGCGATGGCCGCCGTGCTGGCCGAGGCGATCCGACCCAACCTGATGCAAACCGCCCAGGGCACGCCGGTGTTCGTTCACGGGGCGGCCGACGTCCAACTCGGGCACGGCGCCAGCAGTGTCCTGGCCGACAGGCTGGCCCTGGGCCTGGCCGAGTTCGTCGTGACCGTCTCGCAGGGCGGCGCCGAGCTGGGCCTCGAGAAGTTCTGCGATATCAAGTGCCGCGCCAGCGGGCTCGCGCCGAGCGCCGTCGTCATGTTGGCCGACGTGCGGGGCGTCAAGTATCAGAGCGGGCGTTACCGCGGCGGCGACGATGCCCGTCTGGCTGAGCCGAGCCTCCAGGCCGTCAAGGAGGGCGCGGCCAATCTCGCCAAACACCTGGAGAACGTCCGCTACTTCGGGCTGCCTTGCGTGGTGGTCCTCTTACGCGGCGAGCACGACACCGAGGAGGAGCTCGACGCGCTGCGGTCGGTCGCCCAGGTCAGCGGCGCCGATAGCGTCGTGGTCGGGCGGTTCGGCGCGGACGACACCGAAGGTGCCGAGGCGCTCGCCCGGGCCGTCGCCGACGTGTGTGCCGGCAAAACCGCCCGCTTCAGCTACCTCTATGACGGCAACTGGCCGATCACCAAGAAGATCGAGACCATCGCCACCACGCTCTACAACGCCGGACAGGTCCGTTACTCCGCCAGGGCCCGCACCGCGATCGAGCGATGCATGCAGCTCGGCTGGCAGGAGCTGTCAATTGGCATGGTCAAGACAATGTGGTCCCTCTCGCACGATCCGCACCTGCTCGGCAGGCCGTACGACTTCACCCTGCCCGTTCAAGACGTCGAGGTGGCCGCCGGCGCCGGCATGCTGCTCGTCCACGTGGGCGACGTCGCGGCGATGCCGGATCCGGCGCGTCAGCCACGGGCGTTCAAGCTCGGCCTCGACGATGCCGGGCGCATCAAGGGTTTGACCGTATGAGCCGGTCCCGACACGAGACCGATGGGAAACGCTCGACCGGAGCAAGGCCGCTCGTGCTCGTCGGCGGCGTGGTCGCCCTGGCCGTCGTGGGCGTCGTGGTGATCCGCGCGATCGAGTCGCCCGGCCCGCGGATCGCCGACATCGCGGCGCTCGAGCGACAAAACGACATCCGAACCGCCTCCTTCGAGCGCCTCGAGCAGGCCCACGAGATGATGCGGACGCAGCAGATCGACCAGGCCCGCGTCCTGCTCGAGCAGATCATCGCCGACGACCCGGACTTCTACCCCGGACACCTCCTGTTGGGGTCGGTTCACATGGAGCTCGGCAAGCTCAACCTGGCCGAACAGGCGACGCAAAAGGCCTACGAGCTCGAGCCGAAGGACCCCGACGTGCTCTACCAGCTCGGCCTGATCGCGTCGATGCGAGGCGAGCTGACGACGGCGGCCGAGCACCTCGCCTCGGCGATCGAACTGCTGGCCCGACTCCAGCAGCCGCCCGCCCCGGGCTATCACATCGCCCTGGCCGACGTGCATTTCCGCGACGGCCAATCCTCGAAGGGCTACGAGCAGGTCGAGCAGGCCGTCCAGGCCGATGCCTCCGAGGCCGGTCTCGAGCAGGCCATCGCCGGGGCGATGATGGCCGGCGAGCAGGTCAAGCACGCCCTGGCCGGCGAGCTGTTCTCGCTCGGCAAGAAGGCCCGCGCGGCCATGTTGTTCGCCCGCGCCGCCGACGAACGTCAAGACATCGCGGCCTGGCAATACCGGGCCGCTCGCGTTTACGCCCAGTTGGATCAATACGACCTGGCCCGTGAGTACATCCAAAGAGCGGTGGACCTCGACCCGTCCAACGCGGAATACGTCGCCCTCAAGCGCGACATCGACAAGGCCCTCGGCGTCGACAGTCTGCTCGCGCCCGAGCCGGCCGATGAGGATGAGCCCGAGGTCCAGGACCTGTCCCTGCCCCGTCTCTTCGAGCAACCTTAGAGAGGTATCATGATGGATTACAAAGACTTCACGATCGTCGGCGAGAACATCCACTGCACGCGCAAGGTCAAACGCGGCGGCAAGCGGACCACCACCACGAGCGACGGACGCGAGGCCATCACCTACGAGACCGCCGATGGGACGAAGCAGGCCCTGCCCATTCCCGAGAAGCTGACGAAGGAGGACGCCCCGCCGCTGGTCGCGCACGTCCGCTGCGCGGTCCAGGCCGCCCTGTCCGGAAGCGACGACGAGAAGGCCCAGGCCGCCGACTTCATCCAGTACGAGGCCCGCCGCCAGGCCGAGGCCGGCGCCGCCTTCCTCGACGTCAACGTCGACGAGCTGAGCAACGACATCGACGTCCGCAACCAGGCCATGCAGTGGGTGGTGCCGGTCGTGCAGGCGGCCACCAAGCTACCCCTCTCCATCGACAGCAGCGCGCCCGAGACGCTGCGGACGGGTCTGGAGGCCTACGACGCCTCGCGGGGCGGTCGGCCCATGCTCAACTCGGTCTCGCTCGAGCGACCCGAGGCGGCCGACCTGGCCGCCAAGCACAACTGCCACGTGATCGTCCTGCCCGTGGCCGAGTCGGGCATGCCCTCGGGCGTCGACGACCGCCTGGCCAACACCGACGCCCTGGTCGAGAAGCTCCAGGCCGCCGATATCGCCGTCGAGGACATGTACGTCGACCCGCTCGTGCTGGCCGCCTCGACCGATCCGACCGCGCCGCAGACCGTGCTGGAGGCCATCCGGCAGGTTCGCGCCAAGTACCCGTCGATCCACATCGCCGGCGGACATACGAATGTCAGTCACGGCCTGCCGATGCGGCGGCTGCTCAACGCCGTCTGGCTCATCCTGGCGATCGAGGCGGGCTCCGACAGCGGCATCCTCGACCCCGTGGCCATCCCCGTGGCCAAGCTCGACACGATCGACCGTGACAGCGAGGCCTACACGATGGCCGAGGCCGGGCTGCTCGGACAGGACGAGTTCTTCATGGACTTCATCACCGCCTCGCGGGAAGGGCGTCTGTCCGATCCGCTGGCCGGGGCGTGAGCCCGGCGGAACTCGGCGACCCCAAGCACACTCCTCCCCAAGCGCGGCGGACACGGCGGCGGCGCACAAGACGAGACCGCCTCGGCGTCGGCGTGCCGTCCAGGCTCGCGCCGCCGTTTCATGCCTTCTCCAGCGGCCGATCGCCGCAGCGCCTGTCAGCCTCCCCTCGAACGACCACACCCTGTGGCGGATCCATCCACCCCGACGCCGCGGCCCGCGTCCGATAATCCGCGCCATCCAAGCACATATCGGGCACATGGATTCCTCATGGCCCGCTAACGACGGCCGCGGCGCTGGCGTTGCCACGGAAAGGCGTGCAATCACACTGAATCGTCGGGCCTAACGAAATCGCCCCCCGTTAACGGCCGATTAAGAGCCTGATGACCGCGCTGGAACCCCATGTCGGCGTTTCTCTCCAGCCTGACGTCCGTCGGGACCGGCGTGACCCTGCCGACACCGAACGGCTCGGGCGACCGCGGCGGCTCATGCTGCTTCTGTTCGGCACGTGGTTGCTCAGCGTCTTCGACCTGGCCTTCACGCTGGCCGCCCGGAGCATGAATGTGTTGATCGAGATGAACCCGATCGCCGGTTGGGTGCTGGAACATCACGGCGATTGGGCGGTCGTGGTCTACAAGGTCACGCTGATGGCCGCGGGTACGGCCATCCTGGTGGTCTACCGTCAGCGCAAGTGCGCCGAGTCGGCCGCGTGGTTCCTCATCCTCGTCTACTCGCTGCTGTCGGTGCACTGGTACAGCTACTACCACGGCGAGGATGCGTCCGAGGCCGTCATCGAGGCCTCCACGATCATCGCCGCGATTCCAGCCAACGCGCCAGCGACGCTGGCTGTTCCTGCACCTCTCGACCAAACTCAAACGGCCGATTGGCAATCAGTAGTTGCCGATGCTCTGCCACATTGATCAGTAGGCCCACCGCGATGAAGTTGGTAATCAGGCTGCTGCCGCCGAAGCTCACGAACGGCAGCGTCATGCCCGTGATCGGCATGAGCCCGATGGTCATCCCCACGTTCACCACGACCTGAGCGGCGAGCATGCTGATCACGCCGACGGCCAGCAGCCGGCCGAACGGATCCTTCGTCCCGATCGCCACCTCGGTGCCGCCGATCACGATCAGGATGTAGAGCGTCAAGACCACCACGCAGCCCGCGAACCCCCACACGTGGCCGATGACCGCGTAGATGAAGTCGTTGTGACGGTCGGGCAGCACGTGCTCCATCTGGATGTACGTCCCTTCCCGGATACCGCGACCCCCAAGGCCGCCGCTGCCCAGAGCCACCTTGCTATGCTGAAGCTGGTAGCCCTCGTCGTGGTGCAGGTCCCGCAGCTTGCTGGCGATCCACTCGCGGTAACGTTCGTCCTGGTTCGGGTCGGGGTGGAACCGCCCGTTGAACAGCAGGATCGTCTTGGTGCTGATCCGCGGCGGGTCCGGCAGGAGATCGGGATCGAACTCCTCCAACTCGTTCAGGGCCCTCCGCTTCCGGGCGATCTGCTCCTGCCGGAAGCTCGGCAGCGTGATCGCCAGCGCGATCCGCTCGTACCACGCCAGCCGGATCTCCGGCACGGCCGGCTTGGTTTGCCCGTCCGTCGAGGTGCCCTTCGCCGACCGTTCCGGCAGGAGCGTCGCCTCGCTCGGGGCGAACTGCTCGACCAGCACGAGGACGCGATCGCGTTGGTACGGCTTCATCTTCTGCCACGCCAGCGGCGCGGCCAGGACGCTCAACCCGATGATCGTCAGCAGGTGGAGCTTGCGGGCCCCGGCCATGTAGAGCATCGCGAACAGCACCGGGAGCATGAGCAACACCGTTCCCAGGTCCGGCTGCATGAGGATCAGGCCCATCGGCAGGAGCGTCAGCAGGAACGGCGGCATCAGCCCGACCAACGTGCGATAGTTCTCTCGGTAGCGGAGGTACTTGGCCAGGGCCAGGATGAACGCGACCTTCATGAACTCCGACGGCTGGACCTGGACCGGCCCCAGTCGTATCCATCGGGCCGAACCGCGGACGTCCGGGATAATGGGATCGAGCTGCGGGACGCCATGCTTGCGCAAAGCCACCAGCACCAGCAGGAACAGCATGCCGACGAAGAACACGTAGGCGTAGCGACAGATCTTCTGATACGGCACGACGATGCTCGGGATGAGCGCGATCAGGCTGGCCACCAGATACAGCCCCTGGCGGATCGTGCTGGGAGCCCCCTTGCCTTCACCCGATATCTCCGTCGCGTAGATCGCCAGCATGCCCATCACGACGAGCGTGGCGACGGGAAGCAGGACGAGCAGATAGACCCGCAACGGTCTGCGTAGGGTGGTCGCGTCCATCTTGGCTGCTTGACAGATGCCTTCTGTGCAGGTGCGCTGCCGGTCGTCGACATCGGGCCGATCGACGCGGCCGGACCGGGGGCGACGCCGCGCAAACCCCTTTGCCCCGAAAGGATACCAACATCCAGTACCCAGAACGGGCCTCTGACTGCGTCCGGTATGGTACCACGCGGGACAGCACCTCTCCAAATGGGGCACGGCTCGACCGGCCGCCCCGACGCGCCGCTGCGGCGGCGTCACCCGCGGCTCAACCTTCGGTGCCGGACGACCGATAAACCCAACAGAGCCGCACCGGGGAGCCAGGGAAGGAATCCCACGATGCGACGTGCCGGTCCCGTTTTGACAATCCTCCTGCGACTCGGCGAGGCCGTCGTCATCGTCGGAGGCCTGGTCGTCCTGCTGAACGTCTTGACGACCGCATCCTGAAACCTCGCCCAACCGATGGCCGATCAGCCGCTCGCTTGGGTATAATGATCCCGCGCAACATCCGAGCCACCATTGCGAGGTGATCATGTCTACCCAAGCCACCCAGGCAGCGTCCAGTCCCTCCGGAGCGGCGGTGACGATCCTCTCACCGCTGACAGGTCAACCCGTTGTCGCCCGTCTCGCCGACCGCGAGATGTGCGAGATCACGCCCACCGCACCGGACGATCTGCCCGCGGTGTACGCCCGGGCTCGTCAGGCCCAAGGCCCCTGGGGCGAGACGCCCCTGCCGCAACGCCTGGAGCTCGTCGAGCGCGTCTATCGGCTGCTCTACGAACACCGCCACGACGTGGCCAGGACCATCACCGACGCAACGGGCAAGCCCCTGAGCGAGGCCCTGCTCACCGAAGTCCACAACACGCTCGACGGCTGCGCCTTCCTCCTGAGCCACGCCAAGCGAGCCCTCTCGCCCAAGCGGCTGCCCGCGCCCTTCGTCTTGCGGATGATGGGCTACACGGCCACCCTCCGCCGAAAGCCGCACGGCGTGGTCACCAAAATGAGCGCGTTCAACTACCCCTTCAAGTTCTCCTTCGACGCCACCGTCTTCGCCCTGACCGCCGGAAACACGATCGTGGTCAAACCCGATTGGTCGGTCTCGCATCCGGCCACGTTGGTGCACTGGCTGTTTGACAAGGCCGGGGCGCCGAAGGACATCATCCAGATGATCTACGGCAAGGGCCTGGGCCGACACGTCGTGCAGCAGGACATGGACTACCTGAGCTTCACCGGCGGGACCGACACGGGCCAGAAGATCTGGCAGAACCTGCCGCGACCGATCCCCATCTCGTTCGAGCTGGGCGGGACGGACCCGTTCGTGGTCCTGCCCGATGCCGATTTGCACGTGGCCTCCCGCGCCCTGCTCTGGGGGCGCCTGATCGCGTGCGGTCAGACATGCGTGGCCAGCAAGCGGGCGATCGTCGTCGATCAGCCGGCCGGTCGCGCCGAGGCCTTCGCCGGGAAGATGGCCGAACTACTGAGCTCGCTCCGGCTGGCCGAGACGAATCCCGAGGCGTACGACGTCGGGCCGATCATCTCCGACGAGGCGGCCGAGGGGTTGCAGGAAGGCCTGGACCGCGTGCGGAAGACCGGCGCCAAGTGCATCTGGGAGGCCCAGCCCGGCCGGGCCGAGCGCCCCAGCCTCTGGCTGGTCCCGCCGGACGCGCGCACGGAGCAACCTCTGCTGGACGAAGAGTTCTTCGGCCCGGTGATGTGCGTCGTCCCCGTCGGCTCAGAGGAGGAGGCCATCGAACTCGCCAACGCTCAGCAATTCGGCCTGGGCAGCAGTGTCTTCGGCAAAGACGGTGAGCACGCGCGGCAGGTGGCGGCTCGACTCGAGGCCGGCATGAAGTGGGTCAACAACGTGATGACGACCACGGGCGGCTGGCCTTGGACGGGCTGCAAAGACTCCGGGCCCGGTCACGCCCTCGGCGAGGACGGCCTGATCGCCATGACGCGCCCTGAGGTCACGGTCGCCTATCGAAGTCACGACCTCATGTCCATGCCGCACCTGCTGCCGTACGATACGGACCATCAGCGAATGGTCGAAGGAATGATCACGGCCTGCCATGCCCCCAAACTATCGGACCGGCTCGGCGGCTGGAAAAAAATCTTGTCCGCGACGCTTCGCCGCTTGAAGACCTTGGGCGCGCTCCCCTTCGGAAGGCGTCGTTAAGACCCCTCGCTATCCCTTATGGAGACATACTCTCATAGGGATAACCCTGCCTGGCGTATTCACCCTAACTGATAACCCTACAATGGGATAAGTAACCGGTGATTTCCGTCCTGGAAATCGACATGATACTGGACATAGATGTGATTTAACTATAGTGCGTTATGGCAGGCCAGCGAGAGAATGGGTTGCGATTGTGTCCATCAAACCACGTATTCTCCCCGGTCTTGCGCCAGGGAAATTCTCATCATGCAAAGATGTCTTCAGGCCGACTGTATTAATGCGTGCTGGACTTCACCCAATCGACTCGGTGTGGAAGGGTTTACCATGGTGCAAGAAACGGTCTACATAGTGGATGACGACCCCGTCATTCGGGAGGCGCTCACCCGGCTGCTCGAGTCGGTCAGCCTCCGCGTGGAAGCCTCGGCCACCTGCGAGGAGTTCCTCGAAACGTACGACGCTCAGACCCTCAGTTGTCTGATCCTGGATGCCAGGCTTCCGGGCATGAGCGGTTTCGAGCTTCAGGAGGAACTCCACCGCCGCAACCTGTCGATCCCGGTGATCATGATCACGGGCTACGGCGACGTCTCGATGGCCGTGCGGGCGGTGGCCAATGGCGCGCTCGACTACCTGACCAAGCCATTCAACGAACAGGTGTTGCTCGAGCGTATACGGCAAGCTCTGGATATCGCCAAGCTCACGCGCGAGCGAGCCGCCCAACTGGCCAGCGTGGAGAGGCGTTACCGGTCTCTTACGCCTCGAGAGCAGCAGGTCATGCAGCTCGTCATCAGCGGCAAACCGAACAAGGTCGTGGCGGCCGAACTCGGCGTGAGCTGCAAGACCGTGGAGGGTCACCGGGCCCGGGTCATGGAGAAGATGCAGGCCGAAAGCCTCCCCGAGCTCGTTCGCATGGGGTTGATGCTCGAGCCAGACGAGGACAACGTGGCCCTGCACGGGGGAAATCGCTACTACTGGGCCAAGACCGCCTAGTCGATGCTACAGGCACGATCGGCCGGACGTCGGTCGGACGCAACAGACAACACGGCAAGGCTGTAAGCCGCTGCAGGGTGCGGCTCAATAGGGGCGCTGAGGGGGTCGCCGCCTTGGACCCGTCTTCGCAGGAACACTCAGACGCTTCGTCTGAGTCCCCAGGAGGGAGCGGGACGACGGCCCGGACAGGACCATGTCCGGAGCACTTCCCCTTAGCCCGACAACGCGTGCTGGACGTAGACCGGAATCGTGACTCGGCGGTGAGAGCGTTCGCGCCAACCGAGCCAAGGTGACGGTGATGCTCTGCGCGCACCGCGGAGGCAGGATCACCATGTCGCGGACCACAGGAGAGTGTTGGGGGACATCGTCACCGCTGTTGGGTGCCATGCATCGGTCGCCCGATCAGCTCAAGCGCTCCCTCAAACGACTCGAGCGTGTCCTGGAGAACGAGTCCGACCGACGGGCCGTCACGGTGGATCTGGTCGATCAGGTCGTTTTGTTCCGGCAGATGATCATCTCCGGGCTGCACGACACCCAGGAGCGCGACCGGTGCCCGGCAGGGACCGAGCCGACTGTCCGTCGGACGAGCACGGGTTGAGTCGCAGTCCCGACCGGTTTGGGACAGAACAGCCCGTTCATGGAACGAGGGTGTATGCCAGATAGTGATACACACGTGACGGCGGACGAGCGGTCCCGCAGGGTCCTGGACATGATCGCCGATCTGGATGTCCTGCCCACGACGGCCACCATCCCCCTTCGCCTGCTGAAGCTCCAACGGGATTCCCGCGCGGGTATCACGGATTTCGCTGACGTCCTGGCAGCCGACCCCAGCCTCTGCACGAAGGTCCTTGGCTTGGTGAACTCGGCCTGGTTCTCACCCGTGAGACCGATCACGAAGGTCTCCGACGCCGTCTCGATGATCGGCATACGGCATCTCATGCCGCTGGCGTTCGCCTCGGCCATCGCAGGTGTCTACGACAAGATGGGCCTTCCGGCCGGTCCCCGGCAGAGGCTCTGGGAGGCCTCGTTGGTCAAGGGCGTGGGGGCGCAGGTATGCGCCCGGCACTGCGGCTCTCAGCTGGCCGAGGAGGCCTTCATCTCAGGTCTCGTGCAGGACATGGCCCTGCCGGTGCTCTATTGCGTGGATCAGCCGGCCTGGTCACAAGTGGAGGACATCCTCGAAGGTCCGGACCAGCAACGCAGCCAGAAGGAAGAAATCCTCTTCGGGCTCGACCACGCCCGGTTCGGCGGCCGACTGGCGACCCGGCTCGGCCTGCCCGAACTCTACAAGCAGATGGCCGAGCACCATCACGATACCGACCGTCTGGCCGAGATCGCCGGCGACCACGGACTGGAGACGGGCCTGCGGTTCGCCGCCAAACTGCCTCATCTGTCGGGGGGGCAGGGAGGTGTCCAGCGTCTCGTCGCCTTCTTGAGCCTCGACGACATCACGGCGACCCTGGCCGTCCCGCCCAGCCAGCTCCTCGCCGACGTCGAGCAAGAGGTGGTTCGGATGCTCCATATCATGGGCGACGATGCCTCGGCCGAGCATCTCCTCCAGGATTTCATCCGCGAGACCAGCCAGGTGCTGACCCGACAGCTCGAGAGCATGATCGGCGAATCGAGCATGTTGATGGCCACGTTCGAGACCGTCGAGTCGGACCTCAAGCGCAAGATCGAAGAGCTGGAGCAACGGGCCAGCGAGTCGGATTACGATGTGCTCACGCACGCCCTCAACCGACGGGGCTTCGCGGCCCGCGCGTCCGACATCTTCGCCCACGGCCAGGCGCTCGGTTACGGATGCGGCATCGCCTTCGCCGACCTCGATAACTTCAAGATCATCAACGATCGGCACGGACACGACGTCGGCGACGCCGTCCTGAGGACGGTCTCCGTCAAGCTGAAGGACGTGCTCAAGGGCGTCGGCCTGGTGGGCCGCTTCGGGGGCGACGAGTTCGTCTTCCTGATCGTGGCCGACGACAAGGACCAGGCCCTGGAGATCACGAAGCGCGCCGCGCGAAGCCTGCACGGCGCCACCGTGACCGTCGGCGACAAGACCATTCGCGTCAAGACCAGTATCGGGCTGCTCTGGTTGGGCGTCCCCGATCAGGAGCAGCGGCTCGAGGACGTCCTCCGCCAGGCGGACCGATTCATGTATCAGGCCAAGCGATCCGGCGGAGCCAGGATCATCGTCGGTGAGGCCCGAGGCACCTCCTAGGCGGGGATCGGCCCGCGCTGGCGACCTGACAGGGTGCCCGCCGAGCGCCTTTGGACCCACAGCTCTCTTCTAGAAGGGCAACCGTGCGACGGGCCCGCGCCCTATCCGCAGCTCGACCGCATCGGTCCCGTCAGCGCGTCCTTCTCGGGCCACGTGGACCCATCGCCACCCAAGCAGGAGGCCGATATGAATCCTCGACCAGCCTTGTCGTGTGCCGCGTTCGTGCTGATGGCCGCCGCCCTGGCCCTCCAGGTCGGATGCTGCCCGGACCTCTTCCCGTTCTGGAGCACGGTCGCGGGGGCGTCGGATACGTCCGGCGATCCCAACGATCCGAACGCCGGCGCGGACCCCAACGAACCCAGCGATGCCAATGCGCCCCTGGCCTCCATCGAGGGAACGTGGGAGGTCCTGCCCAACGACGACCAGACGTCCACCTGGGACGACCCCGCAGCGCCCCTGGCGACGTACCTGATGGGCCAAGGTAACCCGTTCGCGAGTTTTGGCATGGCGCCTGAGGGGCGTCGGTCTTTCGTCGTCTTCGACGCCGCCGCGACCATGACCGATAGTTATCAGTACGACCCGAACTCCGACACCCTCTACATCGAGGTGATCCAGAACCCCTTCCTCGGAAGGACGATGGATCCCGATCCCAACGGGCTGTACCGCTTCGGGGAGACGGTCGTTTTCGACGGGCCGATGGGCAACGGCATCTCGGCCCGAATGGTCACAAGCGTGGCCGCCCGGCCACAAGATGAGACGGGCCGGACGTGGACCATCAGCATGAGCACCGTGGTGACCGCGACGGCCGACGACGACCTACCGCCGGATCCCGGGGTCGGCACCGACGCCGTGGCCGCCGGCGAACAGGCGGTCTATCGAGTCGAGTGGTCCGAATGCCTCACCCCGACGGATTCGATGCACGCGCTCTTTCCGAACACGACGTGGGAGATCCTGCCGGACGAACGTGAAGCGGGCTCCGCGCTGCCGACCGGCTACGTCGAGCTGACCGGGCCGGCGGGACGCCAGGCGGCGTGGGCAGACCCGTCCTCCGCCCTCGCGCAGTTGATTGCGGAACAGGACGCCTCGCCGATCCCGGAGGGTCCGGTTCTCGTCCAACCTGCTCATCGGGCGTTCGTCCATTACGACGTCCTCGGGGCGATCGGGCTCACGTTCGATTACGACGCGGCGACCAATCGGTTGGAGGTGTCGATGGATCACCCCTCGCTCGGACAGGCGCCCGTGCGTCACGAGGACGGTTGGACCTGGTCGGGCACGATGACCTTCGGCTCGGATGCGCTCTCGTTCGCCCTGGTCACGCAGATAGCGCTGCTGGACGGCGACCCGGCGGCTCGCTTCGTGCGGTTTCAGGAGACGATCACGGTCACGGCCAACGAGGACATCCCGGCCAACGGCGAGACAGGCCGAGGCGCGATTGCCTCGGGCACGACCACGTCATGGAGTTGCCTGGAGTACTACGTCGCGAGTCCGTCGGAGAGCCCGTGGGTCTTGTTCCCCACGGCCGAGATCCTCATGGGGAGTGACGAATCCGGCGACGATTAGGGTGCGGGTGATCGAGCCAGCGTCGGCGGACCGGGCCGGCAAGAGAAAGACACCGACGCCACGTTGAGCCGCAGCGCCGGTGTCTTTGGTCGTCCTCATCGGGTTGAGCGACCGGCCGGTTATTCCTTGCCGTTGCCGCCGTCGGCCGAGGCCAGGTGCTCGTACTGACGCCACCGTTCGTTGACGTCTTCCTGGTACAGATCGAGCAGCCGCTCGGCCTCGTCCGGCTTGGCCTTGAGCAGCGAGGTGAACCGGATCTCCTGCTTGGCGTAGTCCTTGAGCGGCATGGACGGCGCCTTGGAGTCGAGCTGAAGCGGGTTCTTGCCCTCGTCGGCCAACCGGGGATCATAGCGGTAGAGCACCCAGGCCCCGCACGCCACCGCGTCCTTCTGGTGGTCCATGCCGACCCGCATGTTGAAGCCCTGACCGATGCAATGGCTGTAGGCGATGATGATGCTCGGGCCGCGGTACGACTCGGCCTCGAGGAAGGTCTTGACCGTGTGGGCGTCGTTGGCGCCCATGGCCACGCTTCCGACATAGATGTGTCCATACGACATCAGCATCATGCCCAGGTCCTTCTTGCGCTGCTTCTTGCCGCCGTCGGCGAACTGGGCTCGGGCCGCGCGGGGCGTGGCCTTGGAGGCCTGACCGCCCGTGTTGCTGTACACCTGGGTGTCCATCACCAGGATGTTCACGTCGGCGCCGGTGGCGAGCACGTGCTCGACGCCGGCCGTGCCGATGTCGTAGGCCCAACCATCGCCGCCCAGGATCCACACGGACCGTCGGGCCAGGTAGTCGGCGACCTCCAGCAGGTTCTTGCTGTCGGCGTCGTCGGCGCCCGCGAGGATCTCCTTGAGTTTGGCGATCCGCTCGCGCTGGGCGTCGATGGCCAGCGTGTTCGACTGATCGGCGGTCTTGATCTCCTCGACGAGCGCCTCCTGGCCCTTGAGGGCCTCAGACCGATCGAGCAGCTCGAGAGCGTACTGGCCCAGGCGGTCGGAGGCGAGTCGCATGCCCATACCAAACTCGGCGTTGTCCTCGAACAGGCTGTTTGACCAGGCCGGCCCGCGACCGTCATCCCGCGTGCAGTAAGGGGTGGTCGGCAGGTTGCCGCCGTAGATGCTGCTGCAGCCGGTCGCATTGGCGATCAGCATGCGGTCGCCGAAAAGCTGCGTGGCGAGCTTGACGTAGGGCGTCTCGCCGCAGCCGGCGCAAGCGCCGGAGAACTCGAACAGGGGTCGTTTGAGCTGACTGCCCTTGACCGTCTTCGTGTTGATCCTGCTCTCATCGAGGTCGGGTAGCTTCAGGAAGAACTCCCAGTTCTCGCATTCGGCCTCGCGAAGCGGGAACTGCGGCTTCATGTTGATGGCCTTGGTCTCGAGCTTGTTGCCCTCGGCGTCCTTCTGATGCGCAGGGCAGATGTTCACGCACGCACCGCAGCCGGTGCAATCCTCCACCGCGTTCTGCACGGTGGCCTTCATGCCCTTGTAGTCCTTGCCGCGGGCGTCGGCCGACTTGAACGTCGCCGGCGCACCCTCGAGATGCTTCGGGTCGTACACCTTCAGGCGAATCGACGCGTGCGGGCACACCAGACTGCACTTGCCGCACTGGATGCACGTCTCCGGGTCCCACACGGGGACCTCGATCGCCACGTTCCGCTTCTCGTACCGCGTGGTGGCCACGGGGAACGTCCCGTCGATCGGCATGGCCGAGACCGGCAAGCTGTCGCCCTCGTTGTTGAGGAGCTTGGCGGTGAAGTTCTTGACGAAGTCCGGTGCATCGTCTGGTACGGTCACGCCGATCTTGCCCTTGCCGGTCACCATTTCAGGTACGTCCACCTGCACCAGCCCGTCCAGCGTCTTGTCGACGGCGTTGAAGTTCTTCTGGACCACCGCGTCGCCCTTGCGGCTGAACGTCTTCTTGATGGCGTCCTTGATCCGCTCGATGGCCTCTTCGCGGGGCAGCACGCCGCTGATCGCAAAGAAGCACGTCTGCATGATCACGTTGATGTGGGCGCCCATCTCGGTCAGCTTGGCCACGCGGTAGGCGTCCACCACCCACAGCTTGATGTCCTTGGCCAGGATCTGCTCCTGGACCTTGCCGGGCAGCTTCTCCCACACCACGTCAGCCCCGTACGGACTGTTCAGAAGGAACACGGCGCCCTTCTTGGCGTGCTTGAGCATGTCGTACTTCTCAAGGAAGAAGAACTGATGGCATGCGATGAAGTCGGCCTCTTGGATGAGGTAGGTCGAGCGGATCTGCTCGGGACCGAACCGAAGGTGCGAGATCGTCATCGAGCCGGCCTTCTTCGAGTCGTAGACGAAGTAGCCTTGGGCGTAGTTGTCCGTGCCCTCGCCGATGATCTTCACCGAGTTCTTCGTCGCGCCGACCGTGCCGTCCGAGCCCAGCCCGAAGAACAGACAGCGCCGCGTGGAGTCCTTCTCGATCTGGAACGACGGATCGTAACGAATCGTCCGCCCCGTGATGTCGTCGTCGATGCCGACGACGAAGTGGTTCATGGGCTCGTCCTTCTTCAGCTCGTCCAGGACACCCTTGACCATCGCGGGGGTGAATTCCTTGCTGCCCAGGCCGAACCGACCGCCCACGATCCGCGGATACCGATCGAACGAGGCGTAACCATACTGCATGCCCTCGCCCACGGCCGTCCGGACGTCCGTGTACATCGGCTCACCGGCCGCGCCGGGCTCCTTACCCCGATCGAGCACGGCCATCGCCCGCATCGTTCCGGGCAACGCCTGGATGAAGGCCTTGACGTCGAAGGGGCGGAAGAGACGCACCTTGATCAACCCGACCTTCTCGCCCTGCTCGACGAGATGATCGATCGTGTCGTGTGCCACCTCCGCACCGGAACCCATCAACATGACCACGCGCTCGGCCTCGGGATGGCCGACGTAGTCGAACAGGCGATACTGCCGGCCCGTCAGCTTGGCGAAGCGGTCCATGACCTCCTGCACGACCGCGGCCGACCCGTCGTAGAAACGGTTCTTGGCCTCACATCCCTGGAAGTACACGTCCGGGTTCTGGGCCGTGCCGCGGATGACCGGATGATCGGGCGACAGGGCGCGCTGGCGGTGTGCTCGCACCCGATCGTCGTTGATCATCGCCTTCATGTCGTCGAAGGAGAGCTCCTCGACCTTGGCCACTTCGTGGCTGGTGCGGAACCCGTCGAAGAAGTGCATGAAGGGCACGCACGACTCGAGCGTGGCGGCCTGAGCGATCAGGGCGTTGTCCATGACCTCCTGAACACTACCCGAGGCGAGCAGGGCCCATCCCGTTGCGCGGGCGGCCATCACATCGGTGTGATCGGCGAAGATCGAGAGGCCGTGCCCGGCGATGGCCCGCGCCGAGACGTGCATCACGCTCGGCGTCAGCTCACCGGCGATCTTGAACATGTTCGGAATCATCAGCAACAGGCCCTGGCTGGCCGTGAAGGTCGTGCACAGGGCGCCGGTCTGAAGCGCGCCGTGGATCGATCCCGCGGCACCGCCCTCGGACTGCATCTCCGTCACCGAGGGCACCGAGCCCCAGATATTCGTAATGCCGGCGGCCGACCGGGCGTCGGCCAGCTCCCCCATGGGCGACGAAGGGGTGATCGGGTAGATCACGATGACCTCGTTCGTCGCGTGAGCCACATACGCGGCGGCGGTGTTTCCGTCGATCGTGACGAGTCTTCTCGACATCGAGTTCGCTCCTAGAAAAGATCCATCCGGGTCGGGGGTCGCCCGGGCCCGGAACGGTTGGACATTACGGCACCATCAGAACCGTCTAGTATAGCGGCCTATCGATAAGCCGACAAGGCGACGGGCGCCGCCGAGCGGTCGCGGGAAGCTCCGCCCCAGCCCGGCCATCCAACCCCACCGTTGCAGACACGACTAAGTCCCCGGCCGCTGGACACGTCCTGGGACCAGCGATATGATCCCCCCCAATCCGCCGAAGGTACCCCCGGATGCCGCGCGCCGCCCCCTCGAAAAGAGGGTCGATTCCTAGGTCACGAGAGGAGCCACCATGCTTGTCGAATCCCTGCTCGCTGCCGTGGACAAGGCACCCGATCGTCTGGCCGCGGCCGACATGCTCGGCATGGAAATGAGCTACGCGCGACTCGCCCGGGTCGCCAGCGTCATGAAGAAGATCGTCGAGAAGGAGACGAACTGCCCGCGCGTCGGCATCTTCTTGCCGTCCTCGGTCGGCTTCGTCGTCAGCTACTACGGCATCCTCTGGGCCGGCCGGGCCGCTGTCCCGCTCAATCTCCTGCTCAAACCCGAGGAGCTGGCCAAGATCGTCCAGGACGCCGGACTGGACACCATCATCACCATCCGCTTCCCCGAGGATGTCGCGCACCTGAACGAGACCGTCCGGCAACTGCCCGTCGAGAAGAAGATCATCCTGAACGACATCGGGTTGAAGCGCAAGGTCTTGTTCTCGTATCTCACGCCCATGCCTCGACGGCCCCAGGTCGAGCCTGACGACGTGGCGACCTTGTTGTACACCTCGGGGACCTCGGGCGACCCGAAGGGCGTCATGCTCACCCACAACAACATCGCCACCAACGCCCAGGGAAGCATCGCCATCCAGAAGCCCGAGGGCGAGCAACGCTTCCTCGGCGTCCTGCCTCTGTTCCACAGCTTTGGTCTGACATCCATGATGGCCGTGCCCATCGGTATGGCCGCCGAGGTCTTCTACCTGCCGCGGTTCATCCCATCCGTGGTGGTTAGGACCATCGAGCAGAAACGCAGCACGATGGTCTATGCCATCGCCAGCATGTACGCAGCGCTGCTCCGCGTGAAGACCGCCAAGGCCGAGCACTTCAAGAGCGTGCAGCGGCTCATCAGCGGCGGCGAGGCCCTACCGCCCAAACTCACCCAAGACTGGATGGACCGCTTCGGCGTACCCCTGCTCGAAGGCTACGGCCTGACCGAGACCAGCCCGGTCGTCTCGGCCAACAGGCCCTGGGACAATCGTCCCGGCACGGCCGGTAAGCTGTTGGACGGGGTGGAGGCACGCGCGGTCGACGACGACCGCAACCCGTTGCCCAGCGGCGAGATCGGCGAACTGGCCTTCCGCGGCTATCTGATCATGAAGGGCTACTACAACAAGCCCGAGGAGACCGCCAAGGTCATCGACCAGGAAGGATGGTTCTACAGCGGGGACATGGGCTACGTCTCCGACGACGGCTACGTCGCCATCACCGGCCGAAAGAAGGAAATGATCATCGTCAGCGGGGAAAACATCTACCCACGCGAGATCGAGTCGGTGCTCGAGATGCACCCGGCCGTGTCCGAGTCGGCCGTGGTCGCCGAGCAGGTCGGCGGCACCCGCGGCGAGGCCCCTGTGGGGTTCGTCATCCTGAAAGAGGACCAGACCGCCACCGACGCCGAGCTTCGCGAGCATTGCCGCAATCACCTGCCGCAATACAAGGTGCCCAAGAAGGTCTGGATCGCCGAGGAGTTGCCGCGCGGCCCGACCGGCAAGATCCTCAAGCGCGAGCTAGACCCGTCTGGGCCAAAGTAGCCCGGGCTAGAGGCATTCCCACATCAAAACGCGCCTTCATCGTCCAGGTCATGTAGGGGGCCTTTCCGCGCTCCGGACCCGATCGACGGCCAGGGGACCCGAGATTACCGGACCAGGACTCGCCGTGTCGCTGACGGCGCAGTTTTTGCGCCCTTCAACGTAGAAATCTCCCGGCAGTGGTCCTAGTATGGATCAGTGACTCCTGGGGGGAGTCCTCAGCCTGTTTGCCAGGCTTAGCTCTCACTTGAAAAGCTAGGGCCCGTTTTCTTTGGGACGCTCTGCCACTGCGGCCAGCCCCGAAACCGACGCCCTCTTAAGGTACGGAGGTAGGAAAAGCAATGAACCGCTCTAAGTGTCTTAGTACTGTGCTTTGCGTTGTCTCCCTGATGTCGGCCGGCACCGCCGCCCATGCCGGTGTGATCGGTGTGGAGTTCAACTACAGCCTCGATATGTCCTACGTCTATGCCCCGGATGTCGGCGGCAAGGTCGGCGAGCTCACGCTCTCGGCCCCGACGGCCGCCCTGGTCACGAAGTACGACCTGGGCTTAGACGGCTACGGTGGCGGTAATGATGTCATCCTCGACCGGGCCTTGATCGGCGACTCGAACGACGTGGCCTTCGAGATGACGCTCGACGTGATCAAGCTCGCCGCCAACACCTACAGCCTGACCGGCATGATGGGCGGCACCGACACGGATCTGCTCAGCGACTCGCATGTGGCCGAGGTCATCAGCGGTACGGCGAGCTACTTCCCCGGCACGTTGCTCATCTCCGGCGCGCTCGCGGTTGGCCCTCAGCTCGACTCGATCCTGGTCAATCGGGCCATCGGGCCTTATCAATGGCTGTTCGCGGGCCTGACCGTGCCCAACCCCGGCGTCGATCCCGACGAAGACCTCGTCGAGGGACAGCTCTCGCTGCTCTCCGGGCGAACCGCCTTCGACACCGGCTCGTATTCGTTGCTGGCCCTGGGCGTCGACTCCGTGGCGGACCTCGACGCCTTCTTCGGTATGGACCGTTTCCACGCCGCCAGCGACCTGAAGCTCCAAGTCGTGCCCGAGCCGGCGACCATGCTCCTGCTGACCGTCGGCGGTCTGGCCCTGGCGGTGCGACGACGACGCTAACCAACGGCATTCTCCTCCCGTTGATTGCACTGTGAGACGAGGCCTCCTGGTTGAATCCTGGGGGCCTCGTTTGGTGCGCGCCGGAACCCTAGTGCTCTGTCTCGCGTCATGTGAAGGGTCAACCGGAGGGCACGCAAGAGCGAACCGCCTGGTGAGCCGGCGACCGTCAGGGAATGGTGGTGTTGGGACACTGGAACAGCAACGCGCCTTCACAGTCGCGTCTCCGCCGCCGGCCCCGAAGCTGGGGAACCGACAAAGGCGTTGGTGTTGGACGGCTAGAGCCCGCCGCGGATTGACCTCGACGGGCGCGATGCTATGATCTAGCCCATCGGCGTGTGGGAGACCGTCCTGTGAGATGCCAGGCCTACTACCTGACCGGCGTCGTGGCCGCCCTGGCGCTGGCCGGGTGCTACAACGAGAAACGCCCGGAGCCCGTTACCTCCACCACCCAGTCCGCCGACGGGCAAGGACTGGTCGTGGCCGAGTCGCCCGACATCACCAAGGCGCTGGATGTGCCGTCCGCCTCACCCACCCCGGTCGGTCCCGAGTATGTCATCCAGCTTGACACCGAAGGCCAGAACCTACCGGCCGAGGAGCCGGAACGGGACACCGGTCAGCGTCTTGCCTTCGTCGTCACCGGCGTGGGACGCGAGCCCGAGAAGGGCGCCGTCATGGAACGACGGGCCGCGGCCTTCGAGGCCGCCGTCGTCGAAGCGATAGGCCGGGCCGCCCGCGAGATCCAGCGCGACCCGAAGACCGGTCGGTCGCCGGTCGAGTTCCAGATGCGGCTCGGAGAGGGTTTGACGGTCTTTGGCCTGTTGGTCGGCGGTGGGCCGCGTACGGTGGTCCTTCTCGACCGGCGAGGGCGCGAGTTCGAATTGTGCAGCACGAAGGGGGTGCTCGCCCATCCTCCTCATGACAATCGCATCATCCAGCACGTCTTTGCGGCCGCCGGCGGTCGCCTCGTGCTCCACAAGACCGAGCACGACGTCAACAGCCGCTCCTGCAAGGCCGACGTAGGCGTCTACGCCACGCACGAAGCCGGGGTGGCGGCATCCCAGACCGTGGTCGGCAGGAAGCCCACCGACACCCGCCCGGTGATCGCAACCGAAGAGAGCTACTGACGAGCCAGGGGCGCTTCGCGGCGGGGACGCGTTCATCGACACATCGGCGATCAGGAGCCACGGTGTTGAGGCATCGAAAGAATGATTGACCTGGAATCCCTTTTCTCAGCGATCCGGGCGGAGGGTCCGGCGGCCCGCTCAAAGCCTGGCAAGCTCGAGGAGCGTTGGGTATGCTGAACGTCAGGTAGGCGGCTGCGCCTGCCTCCCCTACTCCCCCTCATCGGAGGTCCTTCCTCTCATGACATTCGAAGACAAAACCATCATTTGCGCGGAATGCGGTGAGGCGTTCACCCACACCGCGGAGGACCAAGAAAGGTACGCCAGCCGGGGATTCACCAACGATCCGAAACGCTGTCGCGAATGCCGCGAGAAGCGCAAGGCCGTCGAGGAAGAGGGCGAACCCCGCACACTCGTCTGCGAGGATTGCCAGCAGGAGTTCACCTTCTCCGCACGCGATCAGGCCTACTATGCCGAACGGGGGTTCTCGCACGACCCGAAGCGGTGTCCGGATTGCCGCGAAAAGCGCCGTCAACAGAACCAGGCGCGCCGCCGACAGGGTGGCGGCGGTCGGGGGGGACAGCGAGGCGGGGGCGGCGGTCGCGGCCAACGCGGCGGCAGGCCAGGTCAGCCCCGAGGTTTCCGTGGCGGCGGCGAGGGGCGCGGGCCCCGGGAGAGTTACGAGGCCGTGTGCAGCGCGTGCGGCGTCAAAACGACCGTGCCCTTCAAGCCGGTCTCGGGCCGACCCGTGTATTGCCGCGACTGCTTCCGATCGCGCAAGCGGTAATCCCGCGCACCGACGTTGCCGGGCAGGCCGGCCCATCCCCGATGCGAGAGGAGCGGTCATAAGACCATGCGGACGACGATCGCGCGCCCTGCGAACGCACGGATCGCCAGGGCGGGCCTTATCCATCAGGCGGTATCTATGCAGAAACGACCCATCCGACAAACCATGCAGATGACCACGGTTGTGTGGATCGCGACGATGCTCCTCTTCGGCTTCGGCTGCCAGCCGCCGAGCCTGGCCTCCGCGGCGGAGGCCTGGCCGCGGCACACCATCGACAACGCCTCCCACGGCGCCGACGGCGTCCGCCTTGCCGACGTCGACGGCGATCGCGCGCTTGACATCGTTACGCCATGGGAAGAGGGCGGCCGAATCCGCGTCTGTATCAACCCGGGCCCAAAGAAGGCACGGCAGCCCTGGCCCTCGTTTCGTGTGGGCACGGTCGGCGCGCCCGAGGACGCCGTTTTCGTCGACCTGGACGCCGACGGCGCGGTCGATGTGGTCAGCGCTTGCGAGGGACGGGTGCGGCGGATGTGGGTCCACTGGGCGCCGAACGACCGGTCGGACTACACCAACGGCTCGGCCTGGCAGACTGAGTCCTTCGCCGCCTCGGACATCCGGAAGCGCTGGATGTTCACGCTGCCGCTCCAGGTCGATGCCCAGCATGGCGTCGACCTCGTGGCCAGCTCGAAAGGCGATCGGGCCGTCATCGGCTGGTTCCAGGCCCCGCCCGACGCCCGTGACCTCGAGGCATGGTCGTGGCACGAGCTCTACCAGGCCGGCTGGATGATGTCGCTGGTCGCGACCGATATGGACGGCGACGGTGACACCGACGTTCTGGCCAGCGATCGCAAGGGCAAGAACCGCGGCGTGCTGTGGCTCGAAAACCCCGGCCCCGCGCAGGTGCAGACGAAGGCTTGGAACAGTCATCGCATCGGCGGTGACGACCGCGAGGTGATGTTCCTCACGGCGGCCGACCTCGACGGCGACAAGCTCCAGGACGTGGCCGTCGCCGTGAAGGGTCGCGGCGTGATGCTCCTCAAGCGACTGGACGTGTCGGGCCGGTCATGGCGATCGGTCGAGGTGCCGATGCCCGATTGGGCCGGCACGGGCAAGGCCGTCGCCGCCGGCGATGTGGATCTGGACGGCCGGTTGGACCTGGTCGTCACGTGCGAGCACGCCCGGGGCAAATCAGGCGTTCTGTGGTTCCGCGGCGTCGGCAAGCCGTTCGATGCGTCGGGCTGGAGGCCGCGCGATCTCAGCGGCAAAGTGGGCACGAAGTACGACCTTGTCGAGCTGATCGACCTCGACGGCGACGGCGACCTCGACGCCCTGACCTGTGAGGAGAGCGAGAACCTCGGCGTGATCTGGTACGAGAACATGACGCGTCGTGCCCGCTCGACGCCGTAAGCGACCGGAGACACCCCAGCCCGCCCCACTGCCCGACCGGGCAACGCGCTGCCGGACGGACTCCGCCTCGGTGCACGGCAACGTTCGACGGTTCCGGCTGCGATCGGTATGGGTGGCATAGGCGGGCTCAAAGGCTACAATGGGATGCTTCACCGCAGTAGCGGACGCTCGGACGGTGGTCCCGAGCGCGAGGGCAGCGTATGCGTCGTGGCAGTGTTGGTACGATCATCCTGACGGTCCTCGGACTGGGTATCTTGTCAATCGGCGTGCTCGCCCTCAGCGGCGCGTTCGACGGCTGCATCGAGCGCAACGCCTCGGCCGGGCAGACCGGCGTGAACAAGAACATGCCCCTGCCTACCGGACCCATGCCGGACAGGCCCGAGCTCGACTTCCCCGCGCACGTCCGCTGCGACAACGAGGCCGTCAACCAGTTCATCGAAGACTTCTACCTGGTGTGCTATCAGGCCGCCGAGGGACGACTAGGTGAGGAGTACGAAGAGTTCCGACGCATGATGTCCACGCGCGTCGATCCCTTCACGCCCGAGCGGTTCAAGCGGGCCCTCCGCGCCGTCGAGACGGTGCACATCGAGAACATCGAGATCCTGCCCGAGGTCGAGGACGTGCCGCCACCGGTCTACGTCGTCAAATCGAGCATCAAGATCCGCGAACACGTCCGGACCGAGGAGCACGATCGGACGATCGTCATCGTCGTCTTCAAGGAGCTGGGCCGGTGGGTGATGGCCCCGGCGCCCGAACACCTCCGCGAAGAGCTCTACGCCTTCCTGGAGTTCATGGACCAGGAGCGCAAAGCCGGCAGGGAGCCCGTGTTCGAGCAACCCTCCACGAAGCCCGCCGCGCCTTGACCGGCCAGGCGGAGGTCACGATCCGCAAACAACCCGCGAGAAACGCCCATGCTGTTCAACTATGACTGGTGGCACGGCCAAGCCCGACAGACCCAAATCGACCGCGCCAAGCTCCGCTGCCTGCGGAACCGCTACGAGGCCGCGGCCGACCTCAACGTCCCCGCCGACTCCGACGAGGGACGTTACCTGGCCGAGCTGGAGGTCCACACCATCGTCTACCTCCGCGATGGCTTCAGCTACGAGATCGGTGACCTGATCGATACCGAGACGCGCTCGTACCTGATGTGCGAGGTCATCCCGATCGAGGAGTCGTGGCAGAGCGGCGGGTTCGTGGTGTCGGTGCCCTTCGAGGACATCAGTCGGGTCGAGATCTTCGCCATCCACCCGGCCAAGAAGCCGCAAGAGACGCCCCACATCACCGGCTTCCGGCTGCCGAGCGACAGCTCGGGCCGCGACTAATTGGCCTGCGGGCCCCCATGCCCACGAGCCTGGGACCGCCCTAGACGTCGAGGTTGCGGACGTTCGAGGCGTTGGTCTCGATGAACTCGCGTCGTGACTCGACGTTGTCCCCCATCAGAATGCTGAACATGCGGTCGGCCTCGCGGGCGTCCAGCTCGAACTGCTCCGGGTCCTCACCGCCGTCGGCGTCGGAGATGGTCACGCGCAGCAGGACACGGCGCTCCGGATCCATCGTCGTCTCCCAGAGCTCCTCGGCGTTCATCTCACCCAGGCCCTTATAGCGCTTGATCTGCACCCCGCGGCTGCCGAGCTGGCGGACGCTGGCGATCAGCTCGGCCAGGTTGCTCAACTCGCGCACCGTCTCACCGCCGGAACGGAGGATGAACTTGGCCGGCGAGTAGTCGCCCGTGACGAGGCGCTGACGTTCCGCGAAGTAGTCCTCGACGGAGAGGCCGAACCGCTCGAGCTCCTTGAACTTGGCCTGGAGCAGCGGCGACTCGCCCAGTTCCGAGCGGTACAGCTTCGTGACCTGCTTGCCGTTGCGCCTCTGCTGCTCGCGCTCGACCTCGCCAGCCTGGGTGGCGTCGACCACGAGCAGGTCTGGGTACCGCTGCGAGGCCTGCGTGAGGAACTCGGCGAACTCGTGCTCGTTGTAGAACAGGTGCTCCTCGCCGTGCAGCACCACGCGGATCGTCGGCAGGGCGCCGGTCTCCGGGTCGAGGTGGCGCGTGACGAACTCCTGGAAATCGATGCCGCGACGTTGCAGCACGCGGGCCCGTCGCTCGGTCCGGACCAGGATATCCATCAGCTCGCTGAGGTCCTCGCCCCGCAGCTCCCTCTCCTCGTCCGGCGACTCGCGTATGATCAGCTCGGCCTCGGCCAGGCCCCAGTCCGTCAGGAGCCGGTTCAGGTCGCGGTCGTTCAGCAGGTACTCGCCCTTGCGGCCGCGCCCAACGTAGTACAGCGGTGGCTGCGCCACGAAGACGCGCCCGGACTCGACCAGAGGACGCATGTGGCGGAACAGGAACGTCAGCAGTAACGTGCGAATGTGGCTGCCGTCGACATCCGCGTCGGTCATGATGATGATCTTGCCGTAGCGGCACTTGCCCAGGTCGAAATCCTCCTGGCCGATGCCGCTGCCCACGGCCGTGATGATGTGCTTGACCTCTTCGTTGCTGAGCATCTTGTCGATGCGGGCCTTCTCCACGTTCAGGATCTTGCCCCGCAGCGGCAGGATCGCCTGGGTGCGGCTTTCGCGGCCCTGCTTGGCCGGGCCGGCCGCCGAGTCGCCCTCGACCAGGTACAGCTCGGTCTCATCGGCGTTGCGGCTGGAGCAATCCCATAGCTTGCTGGGCAGATTCCCGCCCGACAGCACCGTCTTGCGGGCGAGCTCCCGCGCCTTGCGGGCGGCCTCCCGTGCCTGCGCCGCCTGCACGCCCTTGGTCGCGATCCGCTTGGCATCGGTCGGATGCTCCTCAAGCCACGCCCCGAGCCGTTGGTTCACCGTCTGCTCGACGAAACTGCTCACTTCGGGGTTCATCAGGCGGACCTTGGTCTGTGCCTCGAACTGCGGCTGCGGGACCTTCACCGAGACGATGCACGTCAACCCCTCGCGGACATCCTCGCCGGTGGGCGTCACCGAGCCCTTCAGCAGGTTGGCGTTCCGGGCGTAGTAGTTGAGCGTCCGCGTCAGCGCGCTGCGAAAACCCGAAAGGTGCGTGCCGCCGTCGATGTTGTGGATGTTGTTGGCGAAGCAAAGGACGTTTTCGTTGAAGCCGTCGTGGTACTGCAAGGCCACGTCCACGACCAAGCCGTACTCCTCGTCCTCGGCGTGAAATTGAATGGCCTCGTGAAGCGGCGCCTTGCCCTCATTGAGATGGGTGACGAACTCGCGCAGCCCGTCCTGGAAGAAGAAGCTGTCCTCCTGCTCGCCGATGTCGTCCGTGATGGTGATCCGGACACCTTCGTTCAGGTAGGCCAACTCCCGCAAGCGGGCGGCAAGAACCTCGTACTTGAACTGGGCGTCGCCGAAGATCTCCCCATCGGGTACGAACTCGACCCGCGTACCGGTGTCGCTTGTGCTGCCCAGACGCTTCAGGGGTGTGCTCACCGCGCCGCGACGGAACTCCATCTGGTAGATGCCGCCGTCGCGGTGGACCTCCACGCGGAGCCGCTCGCTCAAGGCGTTGACGACGCTGACGCCGACGCCGTGCAGCCCGCCTGAAACCTTGTAGCCTTTGTTCTCGAACTTGCCGCCGGCGTGAAGGACCGTCAGGCAGACCTCGACCGCCGGCTTGCCGTTGAGCTGTGGGTTCTCGTGCTCGATTGGCCCCACCGGCATGCCCGAGCCGTTATCAATGACGACACAGCCGCCCTCTTCCGTGAGACGCACGTCGATGCGATCGCAACGATCGGCCATCGCCTCGTCAATGCTGTTGTCGACGACCTCGTACACCAGGTGATGCAGACCACTGTTGCCCTGATCACCGATATACATGGCCGGCCGCTTCCGGACCGCAGCCAATCCCTCCAACACACGGATGGACTTCTCGTTGTATTCGTCACCGGATACATCAGCGTGGCTTACAGACTGCCCTACCGACGGATCCGAGGTTTCTTCCTGCATGTTTGCCATAAGCTCCGTTCTTCTCCTGCTACGCCCGGCCGTCCTGGCCGGACTCGTCACAACACACGGTCACGCGAAGCTGCCGAACGCCCCACTTCGGGTAGGTCATCTGCACCGCCCGCAACAGCTGCGGACCGATGACACGCTCGAACTCGAACCGGTAGGCCGCATCGCGCACCGCGACGTGGAGGCATCCCGATTCCAGACACGTCAGCCAGGCTTCCTGACGCCATTCCGCCGGCACCACGCGCTGCCAGAGGGGTTCGATCTGCCCCACGCGACGCATGGCGCCGTGCCCCGAGGAGGGGAAGACCCTGGAGACGAGCTCACCGATCGGTCGAGACCGCTGCCGCCGCTGACGATTCTTCCAGGCCTGATGTAGCTGACGATCATCCACCACGAGACACGCCTAGGCCAAGCTCACGGGCATGACGACGTAGACGAACTCCTTGCCGGCCGACAGCACCCCCGGCTTGGCGGGCCCGCTGAATTCCATGGTGATCTCATCGGCGTCCACAACCTTCAAAGCCTCCACGAGGAAGCTGGGGTTGAAGCCGATCGCCACCGGCTCCCCCTTGTAGGATGCGCTCAGTTCCACCGTCGCCTCGCCCTGCTGTGGCGCGCGGCTCGAAAGCACCACACTGTCCTCGCCGAAGTCCATGCGGATGCCCTTCGACTCGTCGCTCGTCAGCAGCGCCGCCCGACGAATCGCACCATGCAGCGCGGCCGTCTCGCACACCGCCTTGTTCGGGTTGTCCTTCGGGATCACCTCCTCATACTTGGGGAAGTGCCCCTCGACCAGCACCGAACTGATCATCACCGAACCGACCTGCACGAGCAGTTGGTTGGCCGTAGCCCGAACGGCGACCTCCTGATCGGGGCCTGCCTGCAGGACACGCAGTAGCAGCGACATGGTCTTGGAGGGTACGATCACCCGCAACGCATCGTTACCCGACTTCTTCAACGCTCCGAGCGACTTGGCCAATCGACGTCCGTCAGTAGCCACCAGTTGCAGCTTCTTGCCCAGCTTCTCCCAGAGTACGCCATTGATCGCATAACGCGTGTTCTCCCGAGCCGAGGCGAAATACGTCGTTTCGATCACCCGGCGCAGCACGCCACTGGTCAGGACCACGTCCGGCTCGCCCTCAAAATCGGCGATCGGCGGGAATTCCGAGACATCCTGGCCATAAATCTGAAAATGGCTCCCGTCGCCACGAATGTGCACCGTTTCATCGGTCAACTCGATAGCCACGGTCTCTTCAGTCAGCTCCCGCATGATCTGGCTGAGCTTGTCGGCCGGCAGGAGCACCTCACCGCCCTGATCCACCTCCACCTGGGAGATCGTGCAGCGAACGCTGATTTCCAGATCGGTACCAGACAACGTGATGCTGTCGCCCTCGGCCACAATATGTGTACACTTCAGGGCCTCGCGAGGCGTTCGCCCGCTGACCACGCCCATCACCACGCCCAGGGCGTTCTCCAATGCCACGCGGCTGCAGTTGAGCTTCATGGTGCACTCCGTCCGTTCACGCTTGCGATACGTTCTAGCCCTCTATGATACCACTAGGAGAAGTTATCCAACAGTAGTAACATCGTAGTGCCTGTCAATAACGTGCCATGCACC
The DNA here is from genome assembly GCA_964622545.1 of uncultured Planctomycetales bacterium. Lineage (GTDB taxonomy): Bacteria > Planctomycetota > Phycisphaerae > UBA1845 > JAFGLZ01 > JAFGLZ01. Next base: position 82,365 of record CAZUQM010000009.1, read on the forward strand.
GCCTGCGTTTGCTAACCTCCGACCACAGAAGTCGTTGAGGCCTCGATCGACCACGAATGCGGTGTGACGTTTACCGCCGACTGCTTGTTGCATCATGATCGCGGACCTGTCAGAAACGGGTCTGGCCGTCGCCGTGTGTGGGATCGCGTGTCCAGCGTCCCGACGCGCGACACGTTGCTCACAAGCTGTTGTGATATAGCTCGGTTCAGGATTGGATCTCGGTGCTGATCCGATCCAGGGTATCGCGGAACTGTGCGTCGTTGTCTCGCAGGGACGCGATGGTTCGTGTGGCGTGCAGGACGGTGCTGTGGTCGCGCCCTCCAAAGTAGCCGCCGATCTCCTCGAGACTGTGGTCCGTCATCTTACGCGCCAGGTACATGCAGACCTGGCGCGGAAACGCGATGGACTTGCTGCGCTTCTTGCTTTGAAGGTCGGCCAGCCTTACGCCGTAGTGCTTGGTGACCGCATCGAGGATCGACGGGATCGTGACCCTCAACACAGGGCGCTCAGGCTCCTCACCAAGCGCCATGCGAGCCAGATCAAGGTCCGGTTGCTGGTTGCGCGAGGCGGCCAGGGCGTGAATGCGCAGGATGGCCCCCTCGAGCTCGCGGGCGTTCGACGTGACGCGGCTGGCGATGAACTGCACCACCTCGTCGGTCAGGCTGAGGCCTTTGACCTTGCTCTTCTTGCGGATGATGGCGATCCGCGTGTCGAGGCAAGGGGGTTCCACGCTGGCGACCAGACCCCAATTGAAGCGGCTCACGAGGCGGTCCTCGAGGCTCGGGATCTCGGTCGGGGGGCTGTCGGCCGACAGGATGATCTGCTTCTGGAGCTGGTATAGGGTGTTGAACGTGTGGAAGAACTCCTCCTGGCTGCGCTCGCGCGCGGCCAGGAACTGGATGTCGTCGATGACCAACACGTCCACGTGGCGGTAGCGATAGCGGAACGTGTTCATCGCTCCGCGCTCGACCGCCTCGATGAAGTGGTTCGCGAAGGACTCACACGACAGGTACAAGATGCGGGCGTCGGGATTCAGCTCGCGTGCGCGGTGGCATGTGGCCTGCAAGAGGTGCGTCTTGCCCAGACCGACCGCACCATGAACGAACAACGGGTTGTAGGCCAGCCCCGGAGACTCGCTCACCGCCACGCAGGCTGCATGGGCCAGCCGATTCGACGGTCCCGTCACGAACTCATCGAAGGTGTAGCTGGAGCTGAGGACGAGGTTCTCGGTCTCCTCCTCGACGGCCAGCGGCTGCTGTGGTGGCTCAGCCGGCAGGGTCGAGGGCTCCTGCAACGTGAAGCGCACCGTGACCAAGCGGCCCGTCGCGGCTTGGGCGGCCTCGACAAAAGCCCGCAGGCAGTGGTCGCTGAGGTAGCGTTGCTGGCTGTCATTGGTCGCGCGGATCTCGAGCACGCCCTGTTCGAGACGAACGGGAACAAGCTGGCTGAACCAGCCTCGGACGAGCTCGGCCTGGTGAATGCGCAGATGGGCGAGGACGTCGCCCCATACCGTATCAGTGATGCCGTTCATGTATATCTAACCGCCGCGCCTCGGTGCGGTTCGTGACGTCACAACGTCCAAGGGATAACCGACCCGCCTGAGCGACACGCTCATCGCACATGGGGCCCCTCCTAAACCCTTGGGCCATAGTCATCTAGGAAAGCCGACAGCCTCTAGGAGGTCGACCGAGGTACCATACCACAGCGCCACCAAGCAGGCAATGAAAAAACCGCCCCCTTGATTAAGGCGTTTTGCCAAGCCAGCTCGCCACGGGAGCCTGCACACGCGTTGACAGCCCGCCGCGACCGGCGGAGAATCTGAGGCCATGCGTGCACTGCTGATGATCCTCATACCGATGCTCGCCCTGGCTGGCGCGATGTCGTTGGTGTTCTACCTCCAGAGCGAGCCGGGCGGCAAGGTGGCCGAGGCGAACGAGCCGCCGGTCGAGCAAGTCGCTCCCGTCATCACGCCGGTCTCCCCAGCGCAACAGGGACCCGACCGCAGCGCGCCGACTCCGCAGCCCAAGCGGCCGACGCCCCCGCCGCCGTCGACACAGGTCGCCAAGGCCGCCGAGACGATCGATGAGATGGTCACCGTCAGTCGTGTCCGAGCGCGGCGCGATCGTGAGCAACAGCTCGAGCGGGCGCGGCGAGCGCTGGCGACCAGCCAACCGGCCAAGGCCCTTGAAGCGTGCCGGCGCATGCTGGAAGCACATCCGCAGGACACGGATTTCCTGGCGACCAAGGGCGACGCGCTGGCCATGCAGAACCGCTACGACGATGCGGCCGACGCCTACGAGCAAGCCGTGGAGCTGAAGCCAAAGGACCCCGCCCTTCGTTATAGCCTGGCGGTGATCCTGGCTCGACTGGATCGCCGCGGCGAAGCGATCAAGCACTTCGAGCACGTCCACAAGATGTGGCCCGACAACACCCGCGTGATCTACATCCTGGCCAAGTTGTATCAAGAGGAAGGCAAGCTCTCCGAGGCGAGCACGTTGTGGGCCAAGGTCACCGAGCTGCAGCCGGAGCAGTCCGGGGCGTGGTTCAATCGGGGCACGGTCGCCATCGAGCTGGGCCAGCATGAGCAGGCGGTGCAGGCCCTGAAGCGCGCCGACGAGCTCAAGCCCAACGAGCCGGATACGAGGACGAACCTGGGCATCGCGTACCAAGAACTCGGCCAGGCCAACGAGGCGATCGCTGCCTTCCGCAGCGCCCTGGATGCCGACGCGAAGTACCTGCCGGCCGTCAACGGCATCGCCGACGTCTATGCTCAGTTCTATGAGGATCACAAGGATTCGCAGGAGTACCTCAAGTACGCCCTGAGCTGGTGCAAGTACAGCCGGGACATCGAACCGTACCAGATGCGGCTGATCGCCCTGCATCGTCGGCTCGTGCGGGCTCGACCGAGCAGCGTCGAGGCCATGAACGGGCTCATCCAGGCCCTCGTGGCCACGCCGAAGCGTCACCCCAGCTACGAGCGTCACCTGGCCGAGGCCATCGAGCTGTGCAAGCGGAGCCTCGAGGCTAAGGCCGACCAGCCCAAGATCCGGGACATGTTCGAGACGCTGTCGGCAGAGGGGTAGGAGCCATCTCCGAAGGCGCTCGCTGGTGGCGGCTCGGCAGGAGCCTCGCCCGCATGGGCGTCGTCGCCGTCAATCCAGCCAGCTCTTGTTCTTGATCTTGGTGGGCAGGTACGTCTCGGTGATGAAGCTGAAGTCTTTGGCGCTGAGGGCTTCGAGCTCGAGCTTCACGCCGCGTTTGAGCATGTACTTGATCTCGCGCTGCCACGGGCGCTTGTCGAACCACGGGTAGGCCATGATCTCCTTGGCGCGACGCACATCCTGATCCGTCAGCTTGATCGTCACCGCAGGCGGCACGTCGAACTCCTCGGCGTCGTAGCTGCTCATACCGATGAACCGGGCAGCGGGCACGGCCATCCGCTGGCTCTCGAAGGCCAGCCCGATGCTGCCTTGCTTGACGACCGAGTAGATGTAGTAGCCCCACGGGTCATTATCGACCAGGACGTAGAGCGGCAGCTTCAACTCCTTGTGCATGCGGTAGATCAGCCGGCGGATGCCGCGCGGCGGCTGGCCCCCGCCGTGGATGATCATGCACTTGTGCTTTTCCCAGAAGCGGTCCTCGCTGAACCGCCGCCAGACGGCCGCCTTCTCGATCAGCAGGATGAACTTGGCTTTGCATTGACGGAACTGGATGACGTGGTCTTCGACGATACTGGGCACGGCCCAACCGCCGGTGCCCATACGTGACAGGTCGATCTCGTCGCCGCCGTCGACGATCGTCATGGGCCCGACCATGCTGCCCTTCGGGTCGGCGAACAGGCCGAGCTCCTCGCGCAGGCTCGTCAGGGCGACCTCGAGGTCCTCGATGATGGTGTCCGACTCGCTCTGATCGTCGAACGTGTTCTCCTTCGAGCCCTCGATCGTGTGCTTGCAGTGGTAGAACAGGTCACGAATGCTCGTGGTCTTGACCTGGTCGGCGAGCTCCTTGCAGCCCGAGGCCACCAGCAGCGTCTGCATGAACTTCTTGGCCTGGCCGAGATTGAAGAACGAGCGGCGCTGTTTGCTCTTGCCCATCTCGATGATGCGGCTCTTGGGGTTGAACGTCACGTTGCTCAGGGCGCGTGTCGGGATGTCGACGGACGGGTCCTTCTGGGCCCGGCTGGCCTTGACGACGTCGTCGGCGAGCGTGACGATCCGCTTGGCCGTCTGCTCCCGCGCGGCCTTCTCGCCACGGCGGGCGGGCTTGCGCGATGTGGACGCCGTCTGGGACGACGCAGCGGCAGCCTTGCTCTTGGGTTGGGATGCTGTCTTGGTCTTCTTGGCCATCGGTCCGCCGTGACCTCCTACTTCGGATGGCGTCAACGACGCCCCACCAGTTGCTGCGGTCGATTACGCTCGCCGCGCCCCCTTCTTTCGCCCTTTGCCGCCGCGGCCCTTAGCGCCGCGCTTCTTGCTCGCCCGCTTCGGCTTGGACGGCGCGTCGTCGGGCTCGTCCTCGCCCAGCTCGATCAGCGCCTGCGTCGTGGCATCCGGGTTCTCCTCCCGGTCGACCACGACGGTGTTCTCGGCCTCGAAGGTCTTCTCCTTCTTCGGCTTGATGGGCTTTCCGTTCTCGTCGAACTCGACGTCCGCTTCCTCCGTGATCTTCTTGGCCGTGGCCATCAGGTCGCGCCGGAGCTGATCGGTGTTCACCCGCGTGATGGATCGGACGGCCGCGACGACCTCGGGGATGTACCGCTCGAAGACGCTGCGACGCTCGCCCTCGCGCTTCTGCCGTGCCCGACGGCGGACGTAGGCGCTGAGCTTCCGGCCGCACTCCTGGAGCGCCAGCTTGATCTCCTTGCGGATCTCGTCGTAGTCGGCGACGGCCTCCTTGCTCTCGCTGGTGAACGGCACCCACACGCTGGCCATGTGCAGCATGATCACCAGCGGGCCCGAGGGCGCCGACCCGGCGCTCTGATGCAAGCCGTAGGCCCGCCAGTTCGTCTCGAGCACGCTCCGATAGCTGCAACAGTGCGACTGCTGGTAGAGCAGCGGCACGCGGTTGGCGAAGCGGATGACCTTGGCGAGCTGATCGTGGGGCAGTTGGCCGCCGAACGCCAGACCGACCTCGATCTGGAAAGGATTACCCCGGTAGACGGCCGGCGGACGCGTGGTGGCCGTGAAGAACTCGGCCTGGACGCCCTTCAGCAGGCCGGCCAGGATCGTCTGGGCGCCGATCGGCGCGAGGCAGTCCGTCCGCGGTGCCATCAGCTTGGTCTCTTGGATGGCGCGATAGAGGCGTTCGGTCTCAGGCCCGTTGACGTTGGCCAGCCAGGTTCGCGCGGTGAGCCCGGCCTTGGCGGCGATCTCGCCGGCCTTCTGCTGGCTGACGCGGCTGAACTCCTGCTGCAAGAAGTCGCCGAGCTGTTTGGCCTTGGTGTCCTTGACCATCTTCATCAGCATGCCGAGCTCGATGCCGTAGGGGTGCGGCTTGATCTCTCGCGGCTCGTGCGGCAGATCGTCCGTGCCCCGTGGAAACTCGATGCGGTCGCCGACCGGCGGGGCGTACAGGATCGATGCGTGCGGGTTGGCGATGGCCGTCTGCTCGATGTATTCGTCCACCGAGGTCCGGCCCTTGGTGTACGCGCCGACCAGGTCGATGATGACCTCCGTGCCGTGAGCCCAGTCGACCTCGACCTTCTCGTCGGCGACGATCTCGGGCTTGTTGCGCTTGGTGTCGATCTGGATCTCGTAGCGATGGGCGTCCTTGTTGGGGGCCGTCCGCGAGATCACGCGGATGGCCTTGCCCGTCGTCAGCAGCCCGTACATGCCGGCGGCGCTGATGCCGATGCCTTGTTGACCGCGGCTCATCTTCAGCCGGTGGAACTTCGACCCGTAGAGCAGCTTGCCGAAGATGTTGGGGATCTGCGCCTTGACGATGCCGGGGCCGTTGTCGCGCACCGTGACGCGGAAGCGGTCCTCGTCCATCTGCTTGAGTCCGACGAAGAGGTCCGGCAGGATACCCGCCTCCTCGCAGGCGTCCAGGCTGTTGTCCACCGCCTCCTTGACGCTCGTGAGCAGGGCCTTGCGCTTGTTGTCGAAGCCCAGCAGGTGCCGGTTCTTGGCGAAGAACTCGCTGATGGAAATCTCGCGCTGCTGCTTGGCCATGTACTCGGCCGTGCGGCGGTTGGGCCCGCGTTTGCTGCTCTTGGCAGGCGAGGCCTTCGATGCGTCTGTCTTCTTTCGTGCTGTCATGTCCTGCTCTGACTCGGCTACAGCGACGGCATCGGCAACGGCCACCGCGGCATCGGATCCCTCGGCCGGGCTCGAGGTGTCCGCATGCTGGCGGTCGGAATTGCCGGCGGCCGTGCTGCTTCCCAGCCCTGCCGGTCCGAAACCGAAGCTGAGCTGCCCTGTGTCCTGGGAAATCCGCCTGGGGGAGGAGATCTCGCCACGTGAAGAGGATACGTTGTTGGCCATCCTGGCTGCCCTCGCAGAATCCGTTCAGCCCATATCTTAGCTTCACCGCCGGATGCCCTGCAACTGTTTGGCTGCCGGGAAGAGGTCGTGGCCTTCTCGGCCGTCAGTCCATCAACCGCACGTTGACCTGCCTCGGGCCCGGCTTGTAGCCGCCGTAGGCGGACGCATCCAATGGTGCCGGCGTGTAGATGTAGACGTGCGTCGACCACGGGTTGTACAGCACCAGCTCCTCGCGTCCGTCGCCACACACGTCGGCGGGGATGCAATGGTACCAGCCCATCTTGCGGTCGCCCACGGGTGCAGGCAGGTCCGGCGGCCGGACCACAACGTTCCCCCCGGCATCGAACAGCAAGCCCCCGTTGTAGAGCAGGGCCGGCCGGGACCGGCCATGCCAGTACACCGCCTCGAGGCCCGTCTCGTTGGGCGAGCTGTTCACTTCGAACCGCCGCACCACCTCGCCCGCGTTGCTGACGAGCATCACCTTCGGCGTGTGGCCGGCATAGCGGATGACCATCTCGGGTCCGGGCAGCGAGGGATCGAAGTCGGCCACGCGCGCCTCTTGCCCGTGGGGGACAATCTTCGGGCCGAGCGCGACGATCGCCTCGCCTTCCGCGCTCATCACGTGACCGCCGCCCGAGCAGATCGCTCGCATCGTGCCGTCATCCCAGGCCGTAATGGCGACCGAATCCATATGCGGGCCGAGCCTCTTGGCCCATAGCGGTCGGCCGTCGTCGTCGAGCAGGAAGTAGCCGCCGTTGACCTCGTCGCGGCCGTCGCCGTCGATATCGCCCACGCACGGGATGTACGCCGAGCACGTGCCGTACTCGTTCCACTTGATGCGGTAAGCCCACAGCACCTCCAGCTTGTCGTTGAACGCGAGGACGCGATCGCCGAGCTTGACGACGAAATCTTGCGGCGTCTTCGTGCCGCGGAGGTTGCCGATGAGGATGCGATGATGGCACCAGTTCGCGCCCCAGCCGCTGCGCTGTCGCAATTCCGGTGGGGCGGCCTGGCGCTGGACCCGGCCCGTTGTGCCCTCGCGGACCTGGACGACGACGTCGGCCATCGACTTCTTGCCGGCCTTGATCGTGGGGTCGTGCCAGAAGCACACGACGTCGGTCTTGCCGTCGGCATCGATGTCGTGAATGGCTACCGGCCCGGGCCTGAGGGGTTGGGCGCCGCCGGGCTGCTCGCCGGTCTGGGCGCTCCACATCGGCTCGCCGTCGAGATCGAACGCGCCGAGGAAGCACGGCTTCAGCTCGCTGGCCTTCTCGCAGCGGAAGACGAGCAGGTCGGCGCGGCCGTCATTGTCCAGGTCGCCGAGACGGATGTCGCCGCCGAAACGGAGCCGCTGCTTGCCGACCTTGGCCGTCGTCGTGAACGCCTCGGGGACAGCAACCTTCCGCCAGAGGATCGCCTCGGCCGTTGGTTCCGCGCGGCCCGGCACGGGTGCGGCGCCGGATAAGACCATCGTTGGGATGAGACCACAGACCACCACCCGGCTCGCGTTCATTCTGCCTCCTCACGAAGCTGCATGCGGCGGCTTACTGGCCCCCCACCAGCTCGTCCAGCTCGCTCTTGAGCTGGCTCTTCAGCTCCGGGTTGAAGCCGACATGGACCTTGGCCACCTTGCCGTCCTTGCCGACGATCACGCTCTGGGGAATACCCTCGACCTTGTAGGACGAGGCCACGCTCCCGTCCTTGTCCATGCCGACGAGGCAGTCGAGCTCCTGCTTTTCGAGGAAGCGTTTGATCTTGCTCTTCCCCTCGCGGAGATTGACGGCGCAGAACACCACGCCCTTCTTGGCGTAGGCGTCGGTCACCTCGACGAGGATCGGCAACGCCCGCACGCAAGGCCCGCACCACGTCGCCCAGAAATCCAGCACGACCACGTTCTTGCCCTGGTGGTCGGACAGCTTGAACGTCTTGCCGTCGAGCGTGGGGATCTCGAAGTCGGGCGCTGGTTTGCCCACCAGCGGGTGGCCGCCGTGATCCTGGTCGCGCCCGGCCGACGGGTCGAACTCCTCGGCGTCGGCCGGCGGCTTGAACGCGAAGGTCTTGGTAGGCAGTTTGTCGGACGTCTTCCAGTCGGCGTAGGTCACCTCGAGCGTCATCTGGGGCGCTTCGCCGCCTCCGCGCTTGCCCAGCATCTTGGCCAGGTCGCTGCGGATCTTCACGGGCATCGGCTCCTTGCCGGCGGTGAGCCACAGCTCCCAGTCCATCTTCTCCTGTGTGATCTTCAGATGGTGGAGCTTGGCCTTGTCGGCGGTCTCTTGACCGACGTACTCGATCTTCTGAGCGTCGCTGATGGCCTTTTCGTACGGCTCGCCCGCGAGCATTTTGGGCAGGAACGTCGGTCCGCCGAAGATCGCCAGCATCTGCTGACCGGTCTTGCTGGCGTAGATGCCCGCGAGCGTCTTCTCGGCGTCGTGCTGTGTGTAGCGGTTGTCCTTCGCGCTGTAGATCGTCATCTGCTTGCCGTCGGAGACCAGGGTGAAGGCCTGCCCCTTGTCCTTACTGATCAGCAGGACCCTGTTCGGCCGCTCCTGGGCCAGCACGTAGGTGGACTCGTGCTGACGCTCCTGCTCACCCCTCTTCAGGGTCATGTCCGTGGCGATCTTGACCTCGAGGGCCTTCTTGCCGCCCAGGCTCTTGGCCAAGGCCTTCAGGGCCTTCTCCGCCTTCGGGTCCACGACCGGCTTGTCTCCCTCGGCCTCGGCGGCGAGAAGCCCGCTTGGGGCAAGCAGCAAGCCGAACAATACGGCGACGATCCGTAACGTGTCGTTCCAACGCATACCCAATCTCCTTATAGGTTCACCGGCCAGTTGTCGCACACGACCGCGTCATCGTCAACCGTGTCGATCGAGCGGTCGCCACACTACGTTGGATGATTGGAAGGTGTTGTGCGCCTGCATTTCTGGAGGGGTCATGTGGCGCGCGACGCCGCGCCGGGAAGCGCGCGGAAAAGGGCCCTCGGCCTGACGAGGACCCTTCTACGATTCGTGACGCTGGTGTGGTCAGGGCCTGGACCGGACGAGGCCGTAGGTCTTTGACGCCCTTTTGGCCTAGCCGCTCAGGCCCGGGATGCCCGACGTATCGAAGCCGCCCGAGTCCATCGTATCGAGCACGCCCTGGAGCAGCTCGACCTGACGCTCGGTGACCGTGATGCCCGCCTGCTCGACCAGCGTGACCAGGTCCGCCGGTTGCGGGTCCTCGCCGAGCGCTTCGAGTTCATCCTGCATGTTCATCAGGGCGTCAATCGACTCCTCGTCGACTTGGGCGGCCAGGTTCTTCACCTCCTGGGCGTCCTCGAGGCTCCAGTTCTGCTTGGCTACCAGGTTGACGGCCGAGGCGATCTCGCTGGTACTCAACGACGTCACCGTCTGGGCAAGGTTCACGACTGCGTCGGACTGCTCCTCCGGTGTGCTGGCACTCTCGAACTCCTGCATGGCCCCCAGCACCTTCGCTCCGGCCATCGCGGCCGCGACCGGGTTGTTCGTCGCGGGCATGCAGCAACCTTCGATCAACGGCGAGACGACGACGGCCAGGGCCATCACGATGAACAGCGCCATGTATTTGCCCACGGTGTTCGCTCCTTTTCTGACAGTGCGTCCTTCTGTGTCATGCTCGGGCCGACGCACCTGTCGCCGGCCTCCCACGAGAGCTTCATCGGTCGGCAGCCGGAGCGCCTTCATCTACGCTTGCTCGAAGGGCCGACGGTTCCTAAGGCCGTTCACCGATGCGGCGCTATATCCTTCACTGAGGCTTCAACGCCAGGAGCGCCCGAAGGCGGGTCCGATAAGGCCGGCGTGACAATCCTCTCCCGGCCCGCATCCGGAGGCGGGTTCCCGACGGCCTCCTGCGATGACGCGCCCGGCGTTGAGCCCGACCGGCCGCTCGCCGATAATCCGAGACCGTTGCCGAAACCGCCGAACACGCTCATTGGGAGATCCCTCGCCATGCCGCATCGCCTCGCCAGCGTGCTCACCATCGTCGTGTGGCTGGCCGCGCCGTCCGCCGCCGAGACCATGCCCGGCGTCTACAAGAAGCTGATTCGTCCGACCGGGCCGGGCAACCCTCGCAACGGCGAGGGCGACCTGATCGAGCTGAAGGACGGCCGGCTCCTGCTCGCCTATTCGTGCTGGACCAAGCAGACCGGGCACGACGACGCGCCCGCCGAGATCCGCGCCACCACCAGCGCCGACGGCGGATGGACCTGGAGCCCCGACGTCGTCTTGACGCCCAACGACGCGATGAACGTGATGTCGGTGAGCTTCCTCCGCCTGGCCAGCGGCGAGATCCTCTACGCCTTCGGCCGTCGGCACAGCAATGCCAGGATGCTCTTCTACTGCCGGCATAGCCGCGACGAGGGCAAGACCTGGGGGCCGGAACGCCTCATGACACCCCTGACCCGCTACCAGGGCATGAACAACGACCATGTCGTGCAGCTCAAGAGCGGCCGGCTGCTGGCGCCGTTCTTCCTCTGCCGGGGCTACACCTGGAAGAAGGACTTCTACTTCTACAACGTGGTGTACTACTCCGACGACGACGGCCGGCTGTGGCAGACGTACGGCCAATTCGTCGACGTGCCCGAATCCAAGCGCGGGGCCGACGAGCCGGGTGTTGTCGAGCTGAACGATGGGCGCATCCTGATGATCATCCGCACCGACACAGGCAAGATCTATCGGAGTTTCTCAACGGACCAGGGGCTGCGCTGGTCGAAGCCGGAGCCCACATCCCTCCGTTCGCCGTCGAGCCCGGCCAGCATCGAGCGGATCCCCAAGACGGGCGATCTGCTGTTGATCTGGAACGATTCGCCGGGGCCCAGGGCGCCGCTCACCTGCGCCATCAGCAAGGACGAGGGCAAGACCTGGATCCACCGGAAGAACATCGAGGACACCACCCAGGGCAGGTTCTGCTACACGAGCATCGCGTTCGTCGACGACCGCGTGCTGTTGACGTACTACGCGCGCGGCGGGGTGATGTTCGCGTCCATCCAGCTCGGTTGGTTCTATGAGTAGTCGGGCGGCCGCACCGTCCAGGTGCTGGTCGGCGCAGTCGGTGCCCGTCAGGCTTGAACGATCGTGGGCTCTTGGGCCGCGGATCGGTCGGACTCGGCCTTCGTGATCAGCTCCATGCCGATCTCGTACCAGCCGTCACGGAAGCTCCGACACCGCACCGTGATCGCCTCGAGGTACTCGGCGTTCCAAGCCCGCGCGTGCAGATACACGTGGACCAGCTCGCCCACGCGGATGGGTACCTGGCTCATCACGCCCAGGCCAAGCGTCGAGATGTTGTGAGCGATGATCTGAACCGCCGGCCTCTCGGTCCAGCCGTCAGGCGTCTCCTGCATGATGTGCAGCCGCGCCGGACAGTTGAACCGATACCGTCGCCGGGTGCGTCGGTCCTCAGCCTTGCCGACCGGGCCCGGCTCCTCTTGGCTCGGGGCCACAGCGGGCTCCTCGCCCGTGATCGATCGCATCAGGCTGATCCACGCGGTCACGGCCTCGGCGTCGTACTTCTCCGGCGCCTCCCGTTCGAGGATCCCCATGGCGTCGCTCACAGACAGCGTGTTCTTCTTGAACGGTCGAAGCGCCGTCATCGCGTCGAACGAGTCCACCACGGCACACATGCGGCTGACGGGGTCGATGACGTCCCCGGACAGTCCGTCGGGGTATCCGCTGCCGTCCATCCGCTCATGGTGTTGGCGCGTGACGGTCAGGGCGAGCGGGTCGATGTTGTCGTAGTCGGACAGGTGCGTGTAGCCCATCTCGGCGTGGCGGCCCAGAAGCTGCCATTCCACGTCCGACAGCTTGCCGGGCTTGTTCAGGACCTCCTCGGGGATGTACACCTTGCCGATGTCGTGGAAGAGCCCCGCCTCGCCGATCCGTGTCAGTTCGGCCGGGTCGCGGTAGCCCATGGCATAGGACAACCCCACCAGGTAGACCGCCACGTTGACCATGTGGGTGGCCGTGTAGAAGTCATGGTGTGATGCGGCGAACAGGTGCGAGAACGCCGTCGGGTCATCGACGATCAGCGACGTCACCGCCCGTGCCACACGCTTGATCCGTGGCTTGCCCTCGGCGAAGCATTGATCGGCCAGCAACTCATTGACCAAGGCCAGGCTGGTCTCGTAGACCATCGCCGAGCGATGGGACACGGCCGCGGTGCTGTCCTTGGCGAGGTCCTCGAGGTTGGCCTCGACCTCCTCCCGGAACCGGTGCTGGTCGGCCATGCGGATGTAGACGAACTCGATGCCGTTGTGCAACAACCTGCGGCGTTCCCGAGCCGTGAAGGCCACCTCGCCGGAGCGGTACAGTACGAACCCGTTGGCGTCCTTCGATCCGCCCTGAGAGTCTCCGGCTCGAATGTAGAACGGAATCTGGGCGTAGTCGGCCTCGGGGATGTGCGCCAGCGGCAGGGGGATGTAGCCCATCCGAGCCGCGTGCACATCCTGACCCAAACCACCCGTACGCAAGGTGTCACTGGGTGTGACCGGGTTGCTGCTCATGCACCTGGGCTCCGATCCCAAGCAGTGGCTCGACGAAGGTCTTGAGGGTGAGTCATGTCCACCAAAGTTGTCGACCTACCAGGGAGGGGGCTTTAGGCTGGTGCTGGGCCGCTGCCGACAGAGGGATGTCCCGCACCTCTTTCGGCAAGAACGCCTTCGGGTCGCGATAAGCGAGAAGCTTCTGGCGGCTAAGGGGTTGCATGGGCGCTTCGCCCCCGAAGCCCAGCCGTGCGGGTGCCTATGTGTCAGCCGACACGCTGCTCAGGGTATATCCTTATCGTGGGGAAAGATCCGGCGGCATCTGATTAGAGGTTTCTCGGCCGCCCACTCCCGATAAGCAGCGCGGTCTTGAGACCGACCCGGTGCTCGGCGTGGGCCCGGCTAAAGCCCCCACATCTCCAGAGACCGCAGCGTCTGAGCCAGCTTCCTCGGCCAGTCCACCCCCTCGTTGGTGATGTTCGCGTAGCACCGATGCCCTGACCAGACCGACGCGCAGGCCCTATCGATCTCGGTGGCCTCTCGGGGAGTCTCCGTCCGACCGGCTCGGATGCCCTGCCGGTAGTGCGACACGGCCCCGATGGCTGTGGTCTGCAAATGCAACGCCCCATCGTACCGGGAGAGGTGTTCCGTCTCGTTCATGCCCGTGGCCGAGAAGAACTCCTCGTCCGGCCAGCCGTAGTGGCGCCAGTAGGCCAACGAGTCGAGCGTCCCCCGCTCGCAGATCATCACGCGACCGGGCCCGACCCGCCCTTGATCGGCCGCCTGGACTTCCGCCTCCAGGATGATCTGGAGCCGTACGATGGCGAGCTGGAGCACCTTGGTGCCCGAGACGTGGCCGGCGCGGAGCAAGAGGCTCGCGGCCTCAGGCACGATGAGAAGCCGTTCGGCGTGTGGGTCGCGGCGGCGGAGCTCTTCGAGCACCGAGGTCTTGCCGCCGCCCGGTCCGCCGGTGAGCACGATGCGGGGTGCCGTTGCCATGGGACCGTCCTTCAACCGACCGGTTCGCGGAAGGATCGACGCCTGGCGACGTGAGGCGGTCCGCAATCCGGTCCTGCTCGCCCGCAGAACGGTACCGCATGCGAGAGGACCCGTCGAGTGATTCGGCCGGCGAGGTCACACAGGTCTCATGCACCCGCCTCGGAGGCTGCTCGTATCCCGTTTCGCAAGTCATGCGATTATGCCGTTCTGACGGGTTTGCTGACGGGGCGCCACGGGCTCACTTGACCGCCAGTGAGAGCACGGTAGACAAGCTGCCCGTGGCACCCAGGGTCTAGTCGCGAGACTTGTGAAACTCTGTACCAGGCCCCACACGCTGGTTCGCGGGCAAAGCGCGTCGCGAATCCGTCCACCGGTGAAAACGATGGAAGAATGAGTTCAGGCGCGCATCCAACCGGGTAGTAGCAGCTCAAAACAAACCCCTAGCCTCCTTGAACCTTTGCGGTCGAGTGACCCTCCTACTCCACTCGACAGACCCGAACAAGGCCGCGTGTCACCGGCACGCGGCCTTTCAACTGCGCGGCTCGTTCAGCGGCCGAATCAGGCCGGTCTGAGATGATGATGACACGATCATCGCAGCTATCAGGCCGAGAAGGCCTGCTGTCGGTTGTGAGGCACGGCCTCTTTCTACATAAACCGTTGGCTACCATAGCACTGAAAGAAGATGACGTTTTTTCGAGATCCGCCGAACCCGCTGCGTGGTTCGCCGTACTACAGGCAGATAGCAGCAAACCCCTTACCTCCTGAATCCCTTAGTCGAGACCACCCCACTCGACAGACTCCTTCGGCCGCGTCCCCCTCAGACGCGGCCTTCTTTATGCCATTAGTCTGCGGTGAGTTACGTTACCGGACGCCCTCGAAAAACCTCGAGAAATCGGCCAATCCGGTGAACCCTTCGCCCCCGCTCCCGTACCAAAGACCAGCAACCTCCTAACCTCCCTCTTCAGGCACGAGTAGTCCTCCTTCGGACTACTCCGAAGACCCCCTTAGGCCGTGTCTTCCTCCCGCACGGCCTTCTCCTTTTGTAGAGACCTTCCGCGATGAGCCGGCTACTGGGGCGCTGCGCTTTCCAGGCCATGTCCGTCACGACCTGAACATCTACAACCAGCTCCCGTGCATGCGTCGACAGTGGCCAGACCATCCGATATGGTGTGACCATGGCATCCTCCGCGACGAACGCGCAAGGCACGCCGGGCGACAGCGATCCGCCCCCGCCGCGCGATCAGAACGCCCCGGCCTTCGAGCCGAAGGCCCAGCAGCGCGGGGAACGGTTGCTCCTGACCGAATCGGCGTTGGCCCGTGCCATGGCCATGTCCACGACCGGCACGTTCCTCACCGGCCTCGCCCTAGCCTTGGGCGCCAACGAGCTACAGTACGGCAAGCTTGCCGGGGCGATCTTCGTCGGTGGCTCGATGCAGTTGATCCTCGTGCCGATCCTCCACCGGCTGGGCTCGCGCCGGGCCTTCTGCCTGGCCGGGCTCGGGACCACTCGGTTTCTGCGCCTGTGTCTGGCCGCTTCGCCGCTGTTGGTCTTGGTGGGGATGACGCCCGGTCAGGTCATGTGGGTGATGTTCTTCCTCCTGCTGATCAGCGCCATCACCGGCACGGCCAGTGAGACCGCGCGCCAAAGCTGGATGAGCGACCTTGTGCCCAGCGGGCGACTCGGGCGGTTCATCGGCTGGCGGGCCTTCGTGATGCGCTTCGCCGCCATGGGGGCCATCCTCGTCTATTCGCTCTACCTCGAGTTGTGGCGCGGGGCGGGACTGGATCTCGTGACGGGCTTCCAGATCATGATCGTCTTCGGCACGGCCCTGGGCGTGGTCGGTTTGGTCTGTCTCGGTCGGAGCCCCGAGCCGCCCATGCAAGAACGGCTGGCCGGTGTCAAAGGCTACCAGGGCATCACGCTGCCGCTGCGCGACCCGCGCTTCCGGCAGTTCATCATCTTCCAGTGCCTGTGGTCGTTCTCCATGCCCATCGCGGGTTTGTTCTTCCACATGTACATGCTCGAGTACCTGGGCTTCAAGGATCAGCCCTTCGGCTACTTCCTGGTCGCGGCCACCGACATCATCAGCCTGGCCATCGGGATGGTCGCCGCGCGGGGGTGGGGCCGGCTCGCCGATCGGTGGGGGACCAAGCGGATGCTGCTCCGCGTGGGGTTCGTGATGGCTTTGTTCCCGCTGCTCTGGATCCCCATCACGCCCGCCGTGCGGTGGTTGGTCTTCCTGATCGTGCTCATCCGGGTGTTTGGTAGCGGCTGTGAGACCGGGATCATGGCCTTGCCCATGCAGATCGCGCCCCAGCACCAGCGCGCGGTCTACATCGGTGTCTATCGCAGCGCCGCCTGTCTGATGACGGCTATCGCGCCCATCGTCGGCGGGGCGATCGCGGTGAACGTCGGGTCGTCGTTCGCGACGATCGGCTCGTTCACCTTCAACGGCTTCCACGTCCTCTTCGTGATCAGCACGATAGGTCGGTTGGCCAGCTTGTGGTGGTTAAGGCGGGTGGAGTAGGGGGCCCGCCCCGCGCGTCGTCCGGCAGCGTCGGTGTTGCAGGCGCGTTTCCGGTCGATGACGCCTCGGCGACGAGCCGCGAGGATTCCTATTCCATCAGGAACAGGCTGCCCTCGTTGTCCGAGGCCTCGGCAGGGGCATAATCCAGAGGCGGATCCAACCGGACGGCCACACGCTGCTGGTCGCAGGCGTGAGGCTCGACGCGCAGAACCTCGGCCTCGCGGCGAACCTCGATGATGGTGAACAGATCGTCCTGAATCATCGGGTGGGTCAGCCGCAACGGCAGGCGATGACCCGGGCGGAGATCGCAGGCGTTCTTGGTCAGGAAGCACGCCCCCGAGGACGAGAGGTCGACCATGCGGCCCTGCTCAATCCGGCCGTCGTGGGGTTGGAAGTACATCTGCCAGGAATACCGCAACCGCGATTCACGGCGGCGTTCGATCGTGCCGGACTCGAACAGATCGGGGCTCGCGCTCATGAGGTACGACTCCTCCTCGTTGGGTCAGGCCGCCTGCGGCGATCGCTGACCGGGATCTCCATCCGTGGTTAGTTTCGGCTAGCCTGGGAGGCGAGTTAACTAACCGGTTGTCTCGTTTGCCTATTTCAAGCCGATGTGGGCCTTGGCCCGAGCAACCTGGCGTGTCTTGCCGTCTGATAACAACCGGTCTGGCTGTGTTACCAGGGCCGGCGGACGCCACAACCGGGACAAAACCGCTCGCCGGGCCGAGTTGGTCCGGTTTTGACCCGCCCGTGGCGGGATCCATCCGGGCTGTCCCCCTCGGGGCGATTCGCTTACACTGCCGAGTTCGTGGCCCCGGACGAGTCAGGCGCCGGGACCGTCACCCATGGCCAGGCAACAAGGCGGGCAAGCGATGGACCTGTTGGCGTACCGACGGATGCTCGTGCTGACCGACGGCCGGCTCGGGACGTTCTCCTCCAAGACGGCCAGCTCGGTGATTCGCTACCGCGGCGATCACGTCGTGGGCGTGCTCGACCCGCAGGCGGTCGGCAAGCGGTTGGAGGACATGCTGGGCTGGGGCGAGGGCATCCCGATCGTCGGATCGGTCGATGAGGCGATGGTCCTCAAACCCGACTCCCTCCTGATCGGGATCGCGCCCATCGGCGGCAAGCTGCCCGATGCCTGGCGCTGTCACATCGTCGAGGCCATGCGCCGAGGTCTTGCCGTCATCAGCGGTCTGCACAGGATGCTGCGGGATGATGCGGAGCTGGCGGCGCTGTCGACCGAGCACGGGGCACCGATCTTCGACGTCCGCGACCCCGGCGGGTTCGACCAGGTGGCCACGGGTCGCGCCGCCGAGCTGCCGGCCAAGCGCGTTCTGACCGTCGGCAGTGACTGCGATTCCGGCAAGATGGTGACCACGCTCGAGCTCCGGGCGGCCGCGAGGCGGATCGGTTGGGACGCCGCCTTCGTGGCCACGGGTCAGACCGGCATCATGATCGAGGGATGGGGCATCGCGGTCGACCGCGTCATCAGCGACTTCTGCGCCGGCGCGGCCGAATGGCTCTGCGAGCAGGTCGCCGACCGCCAGATCGCCTTCATCGAGGGCCAGGGCTCGATCAGCCACCCGGGCTACTCCGGCGTGAGCCTGTCGCTGCTGCACGGCGCCTGCCCGGATGCGCTGGTGATGGCCCATCAGCCGGGACGGACCCACCACCTCGGTGTCGACAAGGCGTCGGCCTCGTTGCAAGAGCACATCGAGGTCTGCGAGCGGCTGGCGAGCATGCGGCATCCCTGCAAGGTGGTGGGCGTGGCCCTGCACACGGCGCATCTCGACGAGGCTGAGGCCCGCGAGGCGATCGCCCGAACCGAGGACGAGGCGGGCCTCCCGGCGACGGACGTCGTGCGATTCGGCTGCGATCCGTTGCTGGAGGCGCTGCGCAAACGCTTCGGCTTCAGCTAGGGAGCGATCAGCTCAGACTCGACCGGAGGACTTCCCTGCCCACTCAAGCCTGAGCGTCATCCTGGTTGGACGCCCGGCTGAAGGCGAACCCCAGTGTGATGACGGCAAGCTGAAGCAGCATGCCGGCCAGGGCGAGCCCGAAGAAGATCTCGCTGGCGTCCGGGGCCCGCTGCATGGCGGCCCGCGCCGGATCGTCGGCGGCATAGATCGCCGCGTTCAGCAACCGGATCCGGACGCAGAACGTCTCACCGGCACTGACCGCCGCCAACCCCAGCGCGAACGGCACGACGAGGAACCCGGCCTGACGAAGCCGACCCGGCCTCCCACGCGCGGTCCGAGCCGGCCGCCGGCGGCTCCGCCGCCGCAAGAGCGACCAGACCACGACCGTCGCGGGCAGCGGCACGGCCAGGACCGCCGCCAGGACCCGCGATCGCTCGGGATGGGGCGCCAGGTCGGCGACGTGTGCCACCACATAGCCCTGGATGATCACGCCGAGCAGAAGGGCCAGGACGAGCGATCGTGTCATGGCCTCGGACGAGGGATGTCGAGACGGGGGCGTCGGGGCGTCGGCATCGTGCACGGCGTCGGCGACCGGCGTCGGGGGATGTGACTTGGATGCCGGTTTCGTCATGGCCGCAACCGCCCGGGAAGATGCTTAACGAATGAGTCTCATCTCGCCCGCGTTCGGAATCAGGGGCAGTCTGCCGTGGAGCAGCGGATAGCCCGCGGGCCAATAGACCAGGAACGCGCGCCCGATCATCTGATCCGCCGGCACGGTGCCGAGCTGGTATTCGTTTCGCGCGGCCCGGTGGACGAGGTGCGGTCCGATGTGATTCCACAAACGACCGTCCTTGCTGAGCGGGCTGTTGTCGCCCAGGCAGTAGTATTCTTGGATGTCCTTGTCAGGGTTGTTGCGGAGGTAGATGGGCCGGCCTTGCACGCCCCAGCCGCGGGTCTCGCCCCGAATCCGCGGCGAGCGGTAGTAGACGTCCCGTTCGATGCGGACGTGCCGGAGCTCGAGCGGCATGCCGGCGGCGCCGATCCGGATCTGAGGCGAGGCGTTCAGGCCGTTGACGGGCAAGCCGCGGGCCATCGCGGCCAGGCTGGTCGGACCGCCGGCGGTCAGTCTCGGGTACTGCTCGTTCGTCGTGTGGAGCACCTCCGCGCCGTCGACGGAAACGCTCACACGATAGTCCGCATTGCTGATCGTCAGCTCGACGGGTCTGCCGGCCTTGAACGGCTGGATCGACGCCTCAGCCAACTCGCTGACGGGCTCGTTGACGCGCGTGACCGAGCGCCACTCGAGCCGCACCGAGCCCTGGCTGTCGAAGGTGGCCACGAAGCGGTCATCCCGCTTGCTGAGTGACAGCGTCAGCAGGCCCTGACCGCTGCCCGGCACGAGCACGCATCGCAAGCGCACGTCGCTGACCTCGATCTGATCGCGTTCGCTGGGGCCCAGGTACGTATCGCGGCTGCCGTTGTAGGCGTACAGATCGGTTACCGGCGGCCGGCCGTGGATCTCGCCTTGATCGCGGGCGAACTCAATCTCCTGGGGACCGCGGTCGCGCGTCGGCACGAAGCGGAGCCGTCGATCGCTCGTGTCCCAATCGGAGTCGTCCTCGTTGGGCAGGGGCACCCAGCCGGCCAGCGACGGCTTCCTGACCGGCAGGAAGTCGTGGTCGTAGACGTCCAGCCAGAGCGACCGCTGCGATCGGAGCGTCTTCCGCCGGATGGTCAGGGCGCGGTCGAGGGCGCTCCGCTCCGGCGGCGTGAGCTCGTCGTAGGTGGCTCGGCCGTTCTCGAGCTTGGCCAGCAAACGCTCGCCCTCGGGCGTGGACCGCAGCGCCTCGGCGCTGGCGGTGTAGACGTCGCCATCGATGATCTCCAGGACCTCGCCAGGCAGGCCGACCAGCCGCTTGATGAAGTTGGTCGTGCCGTCGTTGGGGTCCTTGAAGACCACGACGTCCCAACGACACGGCTTGAAGAGATGCCACCACGTGCTCGATCCGTCCGGCTCGACGTCGGGCAACAGGCGGCCGATGTCGAACAGCCACTTGAGCACAAAGATGCGGTCGCCGTTGTCGGGGTTGGCGGTGACGTGTTCGCTGGGGTGATGGCCACAGTTCGGGCAGACCAGGTTGCTGGGCGGCCGTAGCCGTCCGTCGGCCATCGGGCTGAAGCCGTAGGCGTAGGGCGTGCCGCAGACGACACACGTGTGCTGGCGATGCACGCCGTACAGGTTCGGCGCCATCGACCCGGTCGGTATGACGAAGGCCTCGGCGATGAAGGCCCGGAAGATGAACGCCAGGATAAAGGCCACGACCACCGATTCGATCGTCTCCTTGACGTTCAGCAGGCCCCGGGTCCTGCTCGGTATGGTGATGTCGCCGGCGTCCGACATGCTGTTCACTTTCGTTGGCGGACTCTCAACCGTCGGCACGACCTCGAGCCGAGGCGCCTGACGAGGATACCTTCAGGCCGTTGCGCGGGTCAAATGGATGCCGGGATCGGGCCAAGCCGCGCGGACGGCCTCCAGGGCGACCACGGCCAGCAGCCCGCCGGCGATGTCTGCCAGGAAGTCACCGGTCGAGCAGAAACGATTACAAACAGCTTGCAGGGTTTCGTCGACGGCGGCGTACACGGCCAGCAGGCCGAGCCACTGCTCGCATCGCCACGGCCTGGGCCGGCCCGGCGCGGACAGCACCCACCAGCCCAGCCAGCCCAGGATGAAATAGCACACCAGGTGGAGCGTCTTGTCGCTGCCCTGGGGCATCCAAGTAGGCACGCCGATCTGACGCGTGTGCATCACGCCGAAGAGCGCCACCCAGTACACGATCCACAGACCCAAGACCCACCGGTAGGTCTTCGAGCCCGCGGTAAGATCGATGCGGCTTGCCCTTACTCGACCTTGAGCGCGCTGGTTTGGGCGTGATGGCTCGTCGCGCCCGTGGGTCTGAGGGTCCATCGCGGTGTGGCTCGTCGGGGCCTCGTCGGGTCGGGGGCCTAGAGCAGCCACGACGCGCCCCCTGGTGTGGTGCCGGCGTCCTCGGTGGTTTCGGCGGCGGGACGGTCATCCTGGCCCGGCGACTCGGTCGGTGGCGGCGGTGGTCGATCGGGCTTCGCTTCGGTCGGCGTTGCGTCGGTGGTTTTGTCTCGACGCACGGGCCTGGCCACCGGCGCCTGGACCGGCGGCACGCCGCCGCTGACCTCGATGGCGAGCGCTTCGTAGTCGAGGGCCCCGTTGCTGGAAGGCGCGTAGTCGAAGATGGCCTGGCCGTGGCTCGGCGCTTCGGCCAGCTTGATGTTCCGCCGGATGCGGGTCTGGAACAGCTTGGCGCCCGCCCACGGGACGTCGTCGTTTCCGGTGCTTTGCAGGAACGTCTCGAGCTCGTCGACGACCTCGGCGGCGAGTCGGGTGCCGGCCTCGAACATGCAGAGGATGATGCCCGTCACGCGGAGCCGGGGGTTGCAGCGCTGCCGGATCAGGTTGACCGTCTCGAGCAGGTTGCTCATCCCTTGCAGGGCGAGAAAGTGGGCCTGGATCGGGATGAAGACCTCCTCGGCGGCGGCCAGGGCGTTGAGCGTCAGCAGCCCCAGGCTGGGCGGACAGTCCATCAGAACGACGTCGTAGGCGTCCTGATGGGCTTGCAGCAGGTCGCGCAGGATCAACTCGCGTCCTGCCTGCCCGGACAATTGCGGCTCGGCCGCGGCCAGCTCGATGTGCGAGCCGACACACCAGAGCGATCCGGTGACCTGCCGGCGCGCCTGCTCGACGGAGGCCCTGCCCGTGAGCAGGTCGTAAGTGGTGGGGCGCTCGGTCTCGAGGTCCAAGCCCAGGTGCAACGTCAGGTGCCCCTGTGGGTCCAGGTCGATCAGCAGGACGCGTTGGCCTCGCCGGGCCAGGGCCGCGCCCAGGTTGACCGTGGTCGTGGTCTTTCCCACGCCGCCTTTCTGGTTGATGATGGCGATCTTGCGCATGGGGCGCTCGTCCGGGCTTCGGGGTCGGGTGATGCGATCTCGCTCGGGGGCATTATAGACGGCTTGACGGCTTCGATGCATCCCCGGCGATTCGGCTCGGGCGCAAAAAAAAGGAAGGTGCTGCCGTGGCGAGAGCACCTTCCATCTCGTTCTTCAGCCGTGATGGCTTGAAGACCTGAGCCTTGCCGCTCGCGGAGCCGCAACCGCGAGACGACACGAAAGCCCGACTACCTCTTCTTCTTCGTGGCTTTCCGTTTAGTGGCTTTCTTCTTGGTGGCCTTTTTCTTCTTCGTGGCCTTCTTCTTGGTCGCCTTCTTGGCGGCCTTCTTCTTGGCGGCCTTCTTCTTCGTGGCTTTCTTCTTTACGGCTGTCTTCTTCTTCGTGGCGCGTTTGGCTTTTGCCATGGAAACATCACCTCCCTTCTAAGTGAAGCAGTCTAACCTTGATCCGTGATTTGTCAAAATCTTTTTCGCCGTCGCGCGAAAAAGGAATCACTGGTTCCGCGCAGAACAGTTGTATTGCGCTATCGTCAAAAACGCGCAAGTCCCTTAAGCCATTCTTCACGCGGCGCGCCGCCGCCGCGCGATCATCAACGCAACCCACATCACGTTGCGTTTACCGCGCGACGCGATCCACAACACGTGAGCTTCACGAAACCCGCGTGAAACAAGGCGATTCGCACGCGCTCGCTTTCGCACGCGGCTCGTGGCTGCGATAAGTACGCGTCGCGACGACGGTGTCGTTGCACCAGCCGCACGCGCGCCTCTTTCCGCTTTTCTTGTCGCAACAAGCGTTCGCTCTCGCCGATTCGGCAGCGCACCGCACCATGCGGTCCTGGCATCGAAAGCGTCTCGTCAACACAGGTTCGTCGAGGGTGATCAGGCGCGTGGGCCGGGCTTGGTCGCCATGAGAACCAGCGCGCTGCTCATGATCGCGCACCGGGGATGATGGCTTAGCACTGCATCGAGATACTTCATCGGCCATAGCAGCCAGCCCCAGAAGCTCCGCGCCGCACCCCACAACCGAGGACAGGGCAGCGTGGTCGCTACGGCAAGCGTCTCCATCAGCGCCTTGCCGAGCACGGTGGCCGGACCCGACGTGGGGGCCAGCTCGAGCGGCTCGAGCTGGTCAAACAGCCTTACCAGCCCTGGCAGGGTCCATCGCATGCAGTCGGTGTCCTCCATCTGCGGCTGCATGAACGGGACCGTCACCAACAACAGACCGCCCGGGGCGAGGCATCGCGCGGACTCCGCGGCGAAGACGCGAGGGTCCTCGAGATAGCACAGGACCGCCGTCGAGATGATCGCATCCAGCGAACCCGTCTTGATCGGCCAGGGACTGCCGGCGTCGGCGACGAGGTCGACGAGGTCCGAATGCGGCGTCACATCCAGATGGACCGTCCGGTGAAGCAGGTCCGGACCGAGCTGCTGGATCGAATCGGTCAGCGCCGGACCACAACCGACGTTCAACAAGCCTCCGGATCCGCCAGCCTCCATCACGCGGCGCTTCAGCTTGGCCGTCCGGTCGGTCGTGGCCAGATCCAGCCCGAACGTCGGTGGCGCGACGGCGCGTCGTAGCCGGTCGCGTACACCCGTGCCGTCATCCGCTGCGACGCCTGACGGGTCATCGGCGTCTTGACCGGCAGGTCGCGTGAACAGGGGCGCGCCGCCTTCGTGGCGAGGCCAGGTTCGTCCGCAGGCGCTACAGACCACCTCCTCGGTGTCGATGCGGATCTCACTGTGACAGACGGGGCAGGCCAGCACGGCCGCGGCGGCCGCGCGGAGCGGTCGCTTCGCCCTGCCGTTCGGTGACGGCCCGGCTTGCCGCGGCAAGAGGTCGGGTGGTGTCTGAAGGTGCGTGGTCATCGTGCCCTAGCCCTCATTGTTATCGGAAGTCGGCGCGAGCGACCTTAGCAACCGTTCGCCGGAAGGTTCATCCCGCCCAGGGCTTATCGAAGTATATGGGGGCCAACGTGCTTGTAGGGAGGCGGGCGATCAGCTAGCCTCGAAGGCATGTTGCTAAGCCTCGAGCTTGACGGGCCGATCCTCGATGTCGCCCCGCGATGGTACGCAGCGCATCGTCGCGCCCAGGACGAGCTGGGCCTTCCCCGACGCGATGCCAGGGAGTTCTGGCGGCTGACCCGCAAGGGCGCCGACCTGGCCGAGATCGTGCGTCCGACCCGCTCCGGGCAGCTCGCCGATTACCTGCGGGCCTTCGGTGCGGCGCTGACGTCTGAGGACCTCACAGCCCGGGACGCCCCGCAGCCTGACGTCAAGATCGCGCTCGTATCGCTCCGGGAGGTCGCGCCATGTGCCCTGGTCACGACCCGCGGCGACCGCGCCACCACGCAGGCGCTGCTGGACCGGTATGAGCTGTGGCGGCCGTTCAACAAAACGATGATGCTCTCCTCGGACCGATCGGTCCGCTCCAGCCAGATCGCGGGTCTGTTGGACGAGGAGGACCCTGTATTGGCCGCGACGTCGGATGAGCCGCTGACCAAGGCCTTCGATTCGGCCGGCGCGGTGGTCGTCGGGATCGCCAACGGGCCGTGCACCCCGCGGCGGTTGAGACAGGCCGGTGC
The DNA here is from genome assembly GCA_964622545.1 of uncultured Planctomycetales bacterium. Taxonomy (GTDB): domain Bacteria; phylum Planctomycetota; class Phycisphaerae; order UBA1845; family JAFGLZ01; genus JAFGLZ01. The sequence goes on from CAZUQM010000009.1 coordinate 107,345, forward strand.
CGGCGTCGTCTTCGGCGACCTGGCCGAGTTTGCTGAGGCCCTCCGCCGCCAGGATGAGGAGTTGATCAAGGCCGGGTACCGACCCCGGCGATTGTGAAGAAGCGACCGAACGCTTGACCGGGGGTTCGAGCACACTAGACTGGATGGTTCAGCGGGGGAGGCGCGGTCGGCGAGCATCGCGGCACAGCGGGATGACCATGAAGCGCACCAGACCATTCAGCCGGGTACTCGGTGTGGCACTCGTCTCGTCGGTCGTTGCCGGCTGCGGTGGCGGCGGTATGGGCGGGAGCTTCTTCGACGCCCCTGGCGACGAGTTCGGGAAGACCTATTATCTTGACGGGGCGGGCAATTGGGGCTTTGGCCTGAGCACCGTCCCTCAGGGCCTGCGGAACGCCGGCTACAAGGGCAACGTCGAGGCCTACATCTGGACCTCCTCGTTCAATCCGGCGATCGATCAGGTCAACATCGGCGCGAACAAGCTCCGCGCGGTGATCCTGGCCAGCAAGATCGAGGACTACTTGCGTCGGCAGCCGGGTAACGAGGTGAACATCATCGCCCTGTCGGCCGGCACGGGTATTGCGATCTGGGCGGTCGAGTCGTTGAGCTCGCCCTTCAAGGTCAACAACCTCATCCTCCTGGGGTCGAGCCTGAGCAACAACTACGACATGCGCAAGGCGCTGCCGAACATCAAGGGCAAGGTGTACGTGTACTACTCGTCGCACGACGAGGTCTTGAGCGGGGCCGTCCGCGCGATCGGGACGGTCGATCGCGGCGGCAGTGAATCGGCGGGACTGACCGGGCTGCATCCGCCGGGGGGCACCCGAGGCAAGATCGTCAACATCCGGTGGCGGCCGCAATACGAGCGGTTCGGCTGGACGGGCAGCCATACGGACGCGACCAGCGAGCCCTTCGTGAGACGCTATCTATCGAGACACATCATCGACCGAAAACCCGCCGCACCGGCGACGCGACCCTCGACGGCGGATGCCGGGCCGCCCAAGACACCCTCGGTCACCCGAGCCCGTTAGGTTCTGCGTGGCCGGTCTCTCGGCGCGCCTACAGGCGAGACCCCTTCGGATACGGTATGAGCTGTTCGACGAACGGAGACAACGAAACCGCCCGCGTTCGCATCAAGGTGTGTGGGATCACGTCGATCGAGGACGCCGCCATGACGGTGTCGTGCGGTGTGGACGCGGTGGGTGTGAACATGGTGGGCGGCCCGCGACAGGTCGACGGCTCGACCGCGATGGCGCTCGTGTCGGCGATCCGATCGGCCTCGCCGGACGTGTGCCCGGTGATTCTGGCCCGCGTCGAGGGTGGGCGCCTGACCGAGCAACCCGCCCAGGTGTTGGATCAGGCGGCAGTCCGGTGGGTGCAGCTCTACGGTGAGGTCACCCCCGACGTGGTCCGCCGTCTGCGCGATCGCGGGCTGAAGCCCGCTGTCGTCGTCCGTGTGGCCGAGGCCGGTTTCGCGCGGCCGGTGAACGCGTTGCTGGCCGGGTGCAGCCATGCCGGTCCCGCGGCCATCGTGGTGGACGCCTACCATCGGGACAAGCTGGGTGGCACGGGCGAGGCGTTTCGTTGGTCGTGGCTGACCGAGGCCCGTGAGCGAGGCGAGCTAGCCGGTTGGCCTCCGCTCGTGCTGGCCGGTGGGTTGACGCCGGCCAACGTCGCCGGCGCCCTCCGCGAGGTGCGTCCCTGGGCGGTGGACGTCAGTTCCGGCGTGGAGTCCCAGCCCGGTGTCAAGGATCGGGCCCGGATCGTCGATCTTGTACAAGAGGTGTGTGCGGTGTCAGGTTAGGTCATTGGCGAGTCGGCGCGGTCCAAACTGCTCGCCCTTGACGCCGCCACGAGATCCACGCATGCTTACGCGCCCATGCCGGGGCGGGCCCGTGGCGGCCCTGCGACAGGCACGGTGCCTCGATTCGAGCGGCTGAAGAGGAGATGGTGATGGACCACATCCGCACCTTTACCGTCGTGCCAGCACTGCCGGAGCCGATCGCGCGGCTGCGCGAGTTGGCCTACAACCTGTGGTGGTGCTGGAACCCGGACGGCTTCGAGCTGTTCCGGCGGCTGGACTTCGACCTGTGGGAGAAGGTGGAGCACAACCCGGTCAAGATGCTCAGCTCGATCAGCCAGGCTCGGCTCGAACAGGCCGCCAAGGATCGTGCCTATCTCGCGCAGATGGACCGCGGGCTCGATAGCCTGTACGTCTACATGAGCCAGCGGACCTGGTTCGACGAGCATCACAAGGACCTCGCCGACAAGACCATCGCCTATTTCAGCATGGAATTCGGCTTGCACGAGTCGCTGCCGATCTACTCAGGCGGTCTCGGCGTGCTGTCGGGCGATCATCTCAAGAGCGCCAGCGATCTCGGCCTGCCGCTCGTCGGCGTGGGCCTGCTCTACCGACAAGGCTACTTCCATCAGTACCTCACCAGCGACGGCTGGCAACTCGAGGACTACCCGCATCTCGAGTTTCACCAGATGCCCATCACGCTCGAACGTGACGCCCAGGGCGAGCCCGTCACCGTGGAGGTCGATATGCGAGGCCGTCCCGTGGTCGCTCAGATCTGGCGCTGCCAGGTCGGCCGCGTGCCGCTCTACCTGCTGGATTCCGACGTGCCCGAGAACCGGGCCGAGGATCGCCAGATCACCGCGCAGCTCTACGGCGGCGACCGCGAGATGCGGATCCGTCAGGAGGTGCTGCTCGGCGTCGGCGGCGTTCGCGCCCTCGAGGTGCTGGGCATCCAGCCGGCGGTCTGTCACATGAACGAAGGCCATTCGGCCTTTCTCGCCCTCGAGCGCATCGTCATGATGATGGACAAGTGCGGCCTGAGCTATCCCGAGGCGAGGGAGGCCGTCATGGCCACCAACGTCTTCACCACACACACCCCGGTGCCGGCCGGCATCGACACCTTCGCGCCCCATCTGGTGGATGCCTACATGGGGCACTATGCCTCGAAGATGGGCATCGGCCGCCAGGAGTTCATGAGCTTGGGCCGGGTCGATCCCGGCAACAACAACGAACCGTTCTGCATGGCCATTCTCGCCTTGCGCCTGGCGGGCGGCACGAACGGCGTCAGTGAGATCCACGGCGGGGTCAGCCGTGAGATGTGGCGCCGCGTCTGGCCCTCGGTGCCCGTCAACGAGGTGCCTATCGGCGGCATCACCAACGGCGTGCACGTCCGCTCGTGGCTGTCGATCGACATGGCTCAGCTCTTCGACCGCTATCTCGGGCCCGACTGGGCCGACGACCCGGTGGACAAGGACATCTGGCAGCGCGTGGACGAGATCCCCGACGCCGAGCTGTGGCGGACCCACGAGCGTCGCCGCGAGCGGCTCGTGGCCGTGACGCGGCATAAGCTCCGCGAGCAGTATCAGCGCCGCGGCGCCCCACCGGCGGAGCTGAAGTTCGCCGAGGAGGTGCTCGATCCGGATTCGTTGACCATCGGCTTTGCACGACGGTTCGCGCCCTACAAGCGCGCCACGCTACTCTTCCGCGACGTCGACCGGGTCACCAAGATCCTGACCGACCCGGACCGCCCGGCTCAGATCATCTTCGCCGGCAAGGCGCATCCCAACGACAACCTCGGCAAGGAGCTGATCAAGCAGGTGATCCAGATCGCCCGCCGGCCCGAGCTGCGCCGCAAGATCGTGTTCATCGAGGACTACGACGTCAACTTCGCGCGGTACCTCGTCCAGGGCGTGGACGTCTGGCTCAACACCCCGACGCCCAAGCACGAGGCCAGCGGCACCAGCGGCATGAAGGTGCCCCCCAACGGCGGGATCAACTTCTCGACCATGGACGGCTGGTGGCCGGAAGCCTACGACGGCGAGAACGGCTGGTCGATCGGTGACGGCCGGTCGTACCCCGATCAGGGCTACCAGGACCACGTCGAGGCCGAGAGCCTGTACGACCTGCTCGACAAGGAGATCATCCCGCTCTTCTACGATCGGACGGCCGACGGCCTGCCGCGCCGCTGGCTGGCCCGGATGAAGGCGAGCATGCGGACGATCCCGCCGGTGTTCAACACCAACCGGATGGTGGTCGACTACACCGAGCAGTACTACGTCGACGCGGCCGGTCGCTGGGAGCGGCTCACGGCCGACAACTTTACCGCGGCCAGGGAGCTCGCCCAGTGGAGGGACGACATGGCGCGGCGGTGGGCCCAGGTTCGCATCATGAGCGTACAGGCCAACGAGAGCCGTGAGCTGTCCGTGGGTGACTCGTTCGACGTCCAGGCCCGCGTCCACCTCGGTTCGATCAGGCCCGACGAGATCTGCGTCGAGCTCTTCCACGGCGGCATCGACCCGCACGGCCAGATCAGTGTCGGCCGGGGCGAGATCATGGCGTGTCAGGGCGAGACCTCCACCGACGGGACCTACCGGTTCGCCGGCGCCATCCCCTGTCAGACCAGCGGGCAGCACGGTTACGCCGTCCGCATCGTGCCCAAGAACGACAATCTGCCCAACCGCTACGAGCCGGGCCTGATCGTGTGGGGCTAGGCTGCCGAGCGCGACAGACCACCTGCTAGCGAACCACGACGGGCGCGTCCGACCGGATCGCGCCCGTTTCCTTTTCGTGTACGTTCGCAACAGGCCACTTGCCGAGGCCTCCTCGACGACGGTATGGTGGGGCGGGTTGGCCCGTGGTCGGAGGCGGTTCCCGGCCGTCACCGGGGGTGAGCGTCATGACGGACAAGCAACTCGAGAACATCGAAATCGGCATGCTCAGGTCCGACTTCGAGGGCCTGCCGCGGCTGCCCTTGCCCGACGGCTACACCATGCGGCTCTTCCGGCCCGGCGACGAGGACCTCTGGGTCGACATCATCCGCTCGTCCGAGGAGTTCCTCACCATCGAGGACACCCACTTCGAGAAGGAGTTCGGGCCCCACCGCGACCTGGTGCCCGAGCGTATGCACTTCCTGCTGGATCCGCAGGGCCGCGAGATCGGCACCGCGACGGCCTGGTTCAGCGAGAACCACGTGGGCGACGGCCAGACGTACGGGCTGATCCACTGGGTCGCCATCCGGCCCGAGGCCCAGGGGCGCGGTCTGTGCAAGCCCATGCTGTGCGTGATCTTGGATAAGCTGGCCGGTTGGTACGACCGTGTCGCCCTGGGCACGTCCTCCGGGCGGCTGGTCGCGATCAAGTGCTACCTCGACTTCGGGTTCGTGCCGAACATGCTCAGGGAGCAGGCACACGAGGGATGGTCGGAGGTACGAGCGCACCTGAATCATCCAAGTCTAACGGAGATGCCCGAGCTTCAGCGCTGATTCTGACAGCGGCCGCCCATGATCTTCGACGACCTGCACGCACACACGAACCTCAGCTACTGCTGCGACGTCAACGTAGGCCTGCAAGAGTATGTCGACGCGATCCGACACGAAGATGCCTTGCGCAGTGTGGCCGTGACCAACCACGGCTTCGCGGTCTACTTCCCGGAGGACGTGGCCTGGCAGTGGGGGTTCATGGTCGATCCGTCCCTGTTTGACGCCCAGCGGGAGTGGGGCAACGCCCGGCTGTCGCGGCACCTCGACGCCGTGGAGGAGTTGGCGGATCAGGGCCTGCGAACCGGCATGGAGGTCGAGATGATGTGCGACGGCCGGTTGACCGTCGATCCCCGGCTTGTCGACCGGCTCGACGTGCTTGTGGGCAGCGTGCATTGGCTGCCCGCCTCGTGGCGGACGGGCTACGAGCCCCGCGACGTCTTGCGGGAATGGATGCTTCACGTGCAGCAGCTCCTCCGGTCGGGCATCGACGTGCTCGGCCACCCGCTGCGCTGGCTGAGCGGCCAGATCGAAGTCGTCCCTGATGAGCTCGTGCCCATGGTCGTGGAGTGGGCCCGACAGGCCGACGTGGCCATCGAGATCAACGCCCACTACATCATCGACACCGACGTCCGGCTGCTGGTCGAGGCCGCTCGCACCGGCACCCCCGTGACCTTCTGCACCGACGCCCACCGCCGCGACGAGATCGCAAGTTTCGAGTACCACATCGACCTGATGCGCCGCGCGGCCCTGAGCGCGGACGACATCGTCTTCTGGCAACCGGGAGGCAGGCGGTAGCGGTCCGTGGCCTCGGAGCCCGGACGGCGACCCGTCCCCCCCAGCCGCCCCATTCATGAGGATCGGCCTGTCGATGGGAAATCACTTCGTGGCTCGAACAGCCCGTTCGATTGATCATGAGCGTGGTCCGAAGGTGCCACGAGCGCCGACCTCGTCAGACGCCCCTCAAGATTGCCGCCGGGCCCGGAGGACCTTACACTGACCGGCTCCCGATCCGCCGCCGACGTGACGTGCCCGATCTGGGGATGAGGGATCCGCCTTGAGCACCACCCATCCGACCACGTTTCCACCGCGCTTGCGCCTGAACACGAACTTCCTCTTCCTCTGGGCGGCCTACGGGATCAGCGCGTTCGGCGATCACCTCAGCGAGTTCGGCCTGATGCGGCTCATGCAGGTCGAGTCCGGCCAGGAGCAGACCCGCGTCACGGCTGCGATGACGTTCGTGTTCTTCCTGCCGTACTTCGCGCTGGGACCGCTGGCGGGCCTGGCGTCCGACCGACTGCCGCGCAAGATCATCATGATCGTGGCCGACGTGGTCCGTGCGGCCATCGTGGTGGCGATCCCGCTGGTGCCGGTCCTGGCGGGGCTGGCGGCCGATGAGGCCGTGCCGATGTACTGGGGCCTGTTGCCGCTGCTGATGGTGGGCACGTTCGCGGCCTTCTTCAGCCCGGCCCGGCTGAGCATCCTGCCGACGCTGGTGCCCGACAGCCAGCTCGTCCGCGCCAACAGCGTCATCAACGGCATGGGCACGATCTGCGCGATGATCAGCTTCATGGTCGGCGGGTGGCTGGCCGCCAACTACCTGACCTGGACGTTCCGCATCGACGCGCTGACCTTCCTGGTCAGTGCCGCGTGCGTGTTGATGATCCGCGTCCCGCCGGGACGGCCCAAGCTCGCCGACGCCATGGCCGTCCCTGAGGGCGGGTGGTGGCAGAACCTCCGCGAGGGCTTCCGCTACGTCCGGCAGCATCGCCGCGTGGGTTATCTGATCCTCCTGACGACCGTCTTCTGGATGGCGGCCTCGGCCTACAACAGCGTCACCACGCCGCTGGTCATGACGCACTACGGCATCACCGACTACGGCACGCTGGGCCTTTTCCGCGGGGCGCTGGCCGGAGGCATGGTCCTCGGCGCGGTGCTGCTGACGGTCTTCGGCGAGGGCCTTCGCAGTGAGATCGCCGTGACCTGGGCGTTCCTGATCGGCGGGATCGCCCTGCTGGGCCTGGCCTGGACCGACAGCATCGCCGTCGGCTCGGCCCTGGCGATCATCCTGGGCATGTGCGGCTCGGGCGTGGTCATCAGCGTGTACACCCTGACGCAACGGGTCGTGCCGAACTACGCCCGCGGCCGCGTGTTCGGCCTGAGCGACATGGCCAGTATGGGTGGGCTCCTGCTCGTGACCGGCGTGCTGGGCCTGGTGCCGTTCGGCAAGGGCGTGCTGGACGCGGCCGTGCCGTGGATCCTGTTGGGAACGGGTGCGGCCATGCTGGCCACATGGGTCGGCCTGGTCGTCTGGCGCCAGCGCCGCTCGCCGTTCGGCCCGTGGATCGGCTTCTGGAAGAACCTGGTGGCGTTCTACTGCTGGTGGTGGTGCCGACTGAAGCGGGTCGGGCCGTGTACGATTCCGCCGAAGGGGCCCGTGATCGTCGCGGCCAACCACACCTCACCGATCGACCCGCTTCTCATGCTGACGGCGAGCCCGCACCGGCTGTTCGGGTTTCTGGTCGCCGTCGAGTACTACCGCATTCCCGTGCTGGGCTACCTGATCCGGCTGATCGAATCCATCCCGACGACGCGGTCGGGCGTGGACACGGCCGCGACCAAGGCCGCCCTGCGACGGTTGAAGGACGGCGGCGCGATCGGGATCTTCCCGCAGGGCGGCATCCAGCTTGAGGGCGAGGTCCGATCGGTGCGCGAGGGCGTGGCGCTGCTGGCGATGCGGACGGGCGCGACGGTCGTGCCGGTGCATCTCAGCGGCATGCGCTACGACGACAACGTCCCGGCGACGTTCTTCCGACGTCACCACGCCCGCATCCGCTTCGGCCGGCCCATCGACCTGAGCGGCTACGCCGACCGATCGCGCGACCGCGACGCCCAGCGCGAGGTGGCCGACCTGATTATGGAGCGGATCTGGGCCCTCGGTCCGGAACACGACCCGACGTCTTGATGCCGTATCGCGCGGCCGGTACAACCTGCAAGGCGGCACACCCGAGAGGAGACGACGGATGCAGGGCGAGACGAACAGCGCCGGCGGTGGCCTGCGGACCGTCCGCGACACGCTCGGCGAGATGCAGGTGCCGGCCGAGGCCTACTACGGCGCCCAGACGGCTCGAGCGATCGACAACTTCCCCGTCTCGGGTCAGCCGGCCAGGCGGGAGCTCTTCGAGGCCATGCTGCGGATCAAGCGCGCCGCGGCCCTGACCCACGCCGAGCTGAAGCAGCTCGACCCGCGGATCGGACAGGCCATCGCCGAGGCGTGCGCCGACCTGCTGGCCGGCGCCCACCACGATCAGTTCGTCGTCGACGTCTACCAGGCCGGCGCCGGCACCAGCCTCAATATGAACGTCAACGAGGTCGTCGCCGCCCTGGCGCTCGAGAAGCTCGGCGAGCCTCGCGATCGCACCGACCTGATTCACCCCAACGACCACGTCAACATGTCGCAGTCGACGAATGACACGATCCCGACGGCGACGCAGGTGGCGGTACGCCTGGGCCAGCGCGACCTCGATGCGACGCTGGGCGGCCTGGCCGACGCGCTGGCCGCACTCGCCGAGCGGACCGAAGGCGTGTGGACCGCCGGGCGAACGCACCTTCAGGACGCGGCCACCGTCCGCATCGCCGACCGCTTCCGCGGCATGGCCGTGTCGGTCTCACGGTGCCGCGCCGAGCTCGAGAGCGTCTGCTGGCTGCTACACGCCCTGCCGCTCGGCGGATCGGCCGTCGGCACGGGGCTGAACTGCCACCCCGACTACGCCCGTCTGACGGTGCAGCGCCTGGCCGACGAAACGGACCTGCCCTTCATCGTGGCCGACCACTTGCCCTCGGCGATGCAGAGCCAGTTGCCGGCGGCCGCCTACTCGGGCCGGCTTCGCGACCTGGCCGTCGAGCTCGGTCGCATGGCCAACGACCTGCGGCTCATGAGCAGCGGTCCGACCAGCGGCATCGGCGAGATCCGTCTGCCGGCCGTCCAACCCGGCTCGTCGATCATGCCAGGCAAGATCAACCCGGTCATGTGTGAATGCCTCAACATGATCTGCTTCCGCGTCCAGGGCAACGACCTGACGGTCGCCGCGGCCGCCGGCGCGGGCCAGTTCGAGCTCAACGTCATGATGCCCATCATCGCCCACGCCGTGCTCGAGTCGCAGACCATCCTGACGAACGACCTGCCCGTCTTTCGGGCCAAGTGCATCGAGGGCATCGAGGTCGACGAACGGGCCTGCCGACGCTACGCCGAGCGGACCGTCGGGCTCGGGGCCGCCCTCAATCCGGTCATCGGCTACGAACGGGCCGCCCAGGTGGTCAAGCACGCCGTGGCCAACGACATGACGATCCGCGAGGCCGCCGCGACGTTCGACGACATTGACCCGGCACAGGTCGAGGACGCCCTGCGCGGCTGGCTGCCCGAGGTCGACTGACGTGATCACCAGCACAAGGAGTCGCCCCATGACCGAGCCACACGACCTCAGACCGAACCGGGCCCCGCTGTGGGTCTGCGTGCTCACGCCGACGCTGGCCGGCGGACTCGGATGGGGCATCCGCGGCATCTTCGGCCACGAGAGCGGCGCGATGATGCCCGGCGTGCTGATCGCCGTGACCATCGGCATGCTCGCCCTGCCTCGCATGAGCGGCCTGCGGCTCGCCCGCTTCGTGGCCATCGCGGCCGTGGCCTTCAGCTTCGGCGGATCGATGACCTACGGCCAGACGCTCGGGCTCAGCCACGATGCCGGTATCCGCGAGCAGGCCTACTGGTGGGGCCTGCTCGGCACGACGGTCAAGGGCGCGATCTGGATCGGGCTGGCCGGCGGCTTCATGGGGGTCGCGCTGAGCCGGCGTCGCTACACGGCCGGTGCGATGGTGGGCCTGCTCGTCGTGATGATCGTCCTATGGGTCGTCGGCGTCTGGGCCCTCAACACGCCGCTCGATCGCGAGGCCCAGCAGGTGCCGCGAATCTACTTCAGCGACTACTGGGGCGTCGGCCAGGACGACTGGAAGCCGAGACAGGAGCTCTGGGGCGGGCTCGGCGCCGCGTTGCTCGGGCTGCTCGTCTACCTCGGGGCGGTCCGTCGCGACGCCCGCGCGGTCGGGCTCCTGCTGTTCGGGCTCGTCGCGGGCGGCGCGGGCTTCACGGTCGGCCAGAGCATCCAGGCCTACATGCATGCGCACGCACCGTGGCCCAACGCCGAATGGGCGCCCTACATCGGTGCGTGGAAGACGATGGAGATCACGTTCGGGCTCGTCGCCGGTTTCGGGCTGAGCATCGGCTGCCTGCTGCTCTACGGCCGCGTGGATTTCGACCGTTTCGATGACGAGGTCGGCGTCGAGCCCTCTACCGAGCTGATCTGGCTGGCCGTGATGGCCGTGCTCATGTTCCTCTGGAACGTGCGGAGCTACGGCTGGGTCGACGTCTTCGCCGATGTAGCGTTGACGATGGGCATCGTGCCGATCGCGTGCATGGTCGGCGGGCGGATCTGGCCCTTCCTCGGCGCGACCGCGTATGTGACGCTGCCCATCGCGGCCAAGACGGCGCAGCGCATCGTCGAGGAAGAGGGCGTCTTGAGCGAGCCGGCCGGTCAGGGCCTGTTCTTCTTCCTGCCCGTCATCGTCATGATCCTCGCGGGGGTCGCGGCCATGCAGCGAGCGGCACGCACGACCCGTTGCGGCAGCACGGGCATGATGTTGGGTATGACCTCACTCTGGGCCTACACGCTGCTGAGCCTCTCACGCACGATCTTCAACAAGCGCGTCTTCTTCCCGACCGCGGCCCAGCAGGCCGAGGCCGGCTCGGCCCTCGCGCTCGTGGTGGAGACGCTCCGCGCCGCGCTCGTCGTCCAGATCGTCTTCCTGGTGCTGGCCGTGCTAATCACCGTGTTGCTCTGGCGGTTCCGACCGCGGACGCCGGAGCTGCGGCCTGAGGCCCACGCGGCGGGAGGCTCGCCATGAAGACCTGCCCCAAGTGCGGCAGCCCGAATGAGCTGACGCTGCTCCGCTGCGACCGCTGCGGGAGCCGGCTCCCGCCCGCGCCGTCGGCGCGGCAGATCGAGGAGGGCGTGACGCCGGCCTACGGCCCACCCATCAAGAGCCGCCTGGGGTTGGCCGTCGTGGCGACCGTTTTGTTCGTTCCCTTCGGGCTCGTCGCGCTCGTGCATGCTTTCCAGGTCGGGGGCTGGTACGCCGCCGGGCATGAGCGACGCGCCCAACAAGCGGCCGAGACCGCGCGCCGTTGGGCCCTGGCCGGCATCGCGGTGGGCGTCGTCGTCGACGCCCTGGTCATCGCCGCGGCGCGGATGGCCTAGTACTGCATTTCAGAAGTAATGCGACTACATGCCCGAGCCGCCGGATTCATCCGGCGCGGCCGCGCGGCATGCATGCCGCGGCTCCAGGAGCAAGCGTAGCACACCTCGACACGGCGACCGTCACAACACGTGTGAAACACGGTAGTGGCGCCCGGACTCCGCCGCATCAAGGCGACGCGAACCTGCCACTGGGATAGATCCGAGGGAATCGCCCCGCTCGTCCTGCTTGGGCCAACAACGGGCAGCGACAGTGTCGTGTGCGGTCCTGTCCATAGTCGCACGATTTGTGAAACGCGGGACTAGTAGTCCGACTCATTTGAATGTGTCGGTCCGGTGGGTGCCATGGGCTCACTTGCCTGCCCGTGCGGACACTGGCGGTCGAGCCGCCAGTGGCACCCGGAACGGTGTGCCATCGTGACCAACCATGCCGATCCGAACCTACAAGAACGAATGTGGTGAGGCACGAGTGGTCCAACACCATTGAATCTGTCGGTTGCCCAGCTTCGGGGCCAACCTCGGAGACGCTCCCACGTCGGATCGATGCCGCGCCGGAGACGCGACCGTGAGGGAGCGTTGCTGTTCAAGCGCTCCAACAACACAGCTCCCTAACGGTCGCTGCTCTGAGTGGCGTCTCGCCCTCCTGGTCGGAACCCACAGAAACACATGGGGTCGGGTAGCAGCCGGTCTCGTGCTGCGCCTCGGAAGCATCGCGACGACTTGCCTGAGCCGCTTGTGGCGAGCGCAGTCGAGCCGCCGGATTCATCCGGCGCGGCCGCGCGGCATGCATGCCGCGGCTCCAGGAGCAAGCGTAGCACACCTCGACACGGCGACCGTCACAACACGTGTGAAACACGGTAGTAGCGCCCGGACTCCGCCGCATCAAGGCGACGCGAACCTGCCACTGGGATTGATCCGAGGGAATCGCCCCGCTCGTCCTGCTTGGGCCAACAACGGGCAGCGCGTCGGCGTCCGGATCTCTTGGCCCCCACCTCAGATTTCTGGACCCGCTTGCGCCCCATGGGCCGGGAGACGGCATCTAACTCACCGAGAGTTGGTCGGGCCGATTCCGCAGGCAAGGCGACGCCGGCTGCTTCATGATCGGACACCGCCAGGGCCGCGCCCTCGTCTCGGTGCGGTCTTCGGGGATGATCTTGGACGAGCCGCGCACCACCACCATCCAGGGAGTGATCACATGTACGAGGTACTCGGCGGGAGCGAAGGGAACGTCATCGGTGTCCGCGTCAGCGGCAAGCTGAAGAAGGAAGACTATGAGCGGCTCGAGCCGTGGCTCGAGAAGGAGGTCGAACGCCACGGTAAGCTCCGCGTGCTGGTCCTGATGGAGGATTTCAGCGGATGGGACTCGCTCGAGGCGGCCTGGGAGGACCTGAAGATCGACGTCCGCTTCAACAAGTACATCGAGCGCGTGGCGTTGGTGGGCGATGCCGTCTGGCAGAAGTGGATGACGAAGCTCAGCAACCCGCTCGCCCACGCCGAGCTGCGCTACTTCGACATGTCGCACCTCGAGGACGCCTGGGCGTGGATACGGGAGTGAGGGCCCAAGACCGCTACACAACCGGTTGAAGGAATGCTACAGCTCTACTTCTCGTATCTTGCCGGAGGCAACGTCCAGCAAGACCGGACGCGTGTCGTAGTACTCGGCATGACCTGTCCGTTTCGTCAGGTAATGCAGGTCGACCAGCAGTGTCTTCCCATCATCCGACACGCGATGGATCTTCATCACGTTACGGGTTCCCGCTAGATCAGCGTTCTGAAATACGGGATCCGTAACGCCTTCTCTTGAAATACGAACGATGGATAGAGCCGAGTAGCCACCGCGAAGTGTGCCACTATTCCTCATCACGTAGGCCACAGAGTTGTCTGGGTTGAATACAGGTGCTTGCCAGAAGCAATCCTCTCCGGCATCAAGTGAGTGAGTCTTGCCGCCGACTGTGACCGTGAGTTGCCGGCTCGCACTTGGTAGCACAGCGGTCCCGGGGTTCTGCTGCCGACATGCAATCGGCACGAGGCCGACCATCGCTACAGTCATCAATGCGTTCTTCATGCCCTATCGCTCGATTGTCGGGCGTGCTGGGTGTTCCGGCCCGAATCATGTCAAAAGCGCAACCGCAGGACGATCTTAACCTCGAAAGCGTCGCCTACTTGCCCCGATTCGGCTCAAACCTCCGCGACGTGGCGTAGACATGCACGTCGAACCCGCGGATCCCGTCGCGGAACGATCCCTCCTTGACGACGACGGTTTCCTCCGTCCAAAGACGATGCAGCGTCTTGCCCTCCAGCCCGGCCGGCAGCTTCGAGATCGTAAACGGCAGTCCGTGGGGCGTCTCGTTCACGGCGATGAGCACGTGGTCGTTCCCGGCCCGCTTGAGCATCACGACGATGCCGCCGCCGTCGGTCGAGCCGTAGTTCTCGTCCGAGACGGCCGTGGGCCCCGGCGTGACCGACGGTGCCACCAGGGCCTCGTCCAAGGCCGAGATCACGCGGGCCAGACGCAGCAGGCCCTTCCAGAGCGCCGAATCGCTCTCGATGCTCGACGTGCCCCAGTACATGATCGCGTTGGCGCCATGGGCGATCGCCTCGAAGGCCATGAACCGCGATTCGCGGTACGTCGGGCGGCGGCCGATGTCGGTGTCTTCGTCGAACTTCTGGAGCGGCTCGTGGATGTCGCGCCAGCCGAAACCCTGGAGGACCATCACGCAGGCCTTGCCGGGCGCGGCCGCTCGCATGCGGTCGGTATAGAGCCCGACGCACGTCATCCAGTTGGTCACCAGGTCGCTGTGATCCTGGGCCCGCTTGGCGGGCACGGGATAGATGTCACACCCGGCCATGTCGGCCTCGCGGTTGTGATACCGCATGGCCGCGATGTTGTTTCGCGGCGCGTGGTTGAGCCAGATGAGGTGGGACGGGTCGGCCTGGCGGACGGCGCGGATGCCCGCAGTGAGCCCATCGCCGACGCGGCGACTCGCCTCGACGCGGTCGGCCATCGTCGCGTCGGGGCGTGGCGGCTTCTTGTCGGCTCGCCGCCAGAACTCTGCCCGTTTGGCGTCGAACTCTTTCCACGAGCTCCGCGCGAATAGCTCCTGGCAGCGTGATGCCAGTCGCGCGAGCTCGGCCTTACCGGAATCCCTCGCCGCGGCGCTCATCGCCCGGAACTCCGTGCCCGAGAAATAGCGGATGTGGCCGGCGTACCAGGTGTTCCACAGGGCCTCGTCGGGGCCTTCCCAGATCAGCAAGGCGGGGTGGTCCTTGAGCGCGGCGACCGTCTCGAGCAACCGGGCCTTTCGGGCCTGGGCGTCGCGGCTGAGGTCGAGGTGGCCGCCGAGGTTGATCCATGCCTTGGCCCCGTGTGCAGCCAGCCGATCCAGTGCGGCCTTCGTCGGCGACGACCGGACGACGTTGAAGCCCGCGTCCACGGCCTCCTTGAGCACGGCGTCGTCCTTCGGGTTCTGATAGAGCCCCAGCAGGAATCGCGGCTTGCCGTCGACGACCGCCATGTGGTTGGGCGTCAGTAGCGGTTCGGCCCGCGTCGACGCCGAAGGAATCACGACCGACACAAGAACGGCCGCGGCGAGGATCCGACGGCTCCTGCTGAGTCCCGCATGCTGCCCTGATGCGTCGGTTTTCGTCATACGATCTCACCCTCTGGCCTGACAATGCGCGGCTTGGAGTCCACTTTGTGGTCGCCGAACCCGTTAGAAGCTGAATCCGAACCCGACCGAGAAGCCGTGCTGCGTCTGCCAGACCTCGCTACAGCCGTAGTCGAGGCCCAGCAGGATGTCGCTGTACCCTGGGCCTTCAACGTGGATGGGGAAGCTGAGGATGTAGCCGCCGCCGACCCACCAGTTGTCCTGATGATAGCGCAGGCCGATCGTGGCGTGGTGCTGCGGCAGCACCGAGCCCGTCGGCAGGAGGTTGGCCGGATTGACCGGTTCGGTGCCGTAGTGATACCCCGTGCCGAGCGTCCAGTGCTCGCTCAGCTTGAAGTCGGCCCCGACAATGAAGGCGAACTGGTCCTGGTAGCCCAGGGCGAACGGGTAGCGCAGATCAATCAGCCCGTCCGTGGCGATCGTGGTCTTGTGGAACGTGCTGTTGTGCCAGTTGATCCAGCGGACCTCGCCGTGCAGGGTCATCCAGTCGAACGCGTCCCAGGCCGTGCCGACGAAGACCTTCTGTGGCAGTTTGAAATCGGTCATGCAGGCCTCACCGAGGTCGATGGGGATCAGGCCCAGCAAGGCCGCCTCGAGGTTGCCGCCGGCCAGGTCGCTACACCATGCCGGCGAGACGTACCCGGCCCCGAACGACAGATCGTCCGTGGCTTGGTAGTGCACGCCGGCTTGAAAGCCGCCGCCGTAGGCATAGCCCCGCGCGAAGTCGACGTCGGCCGGTCCGAGGACAGTGCTGACCTCGGCCGTGGCCACGTCCATCCGACCGCCGATGCCGAAGGACAGCTTGTCGTTCACCTTGATGCCGAGGTTGAGATGAGGGGCTATGACCTTCAGATCGCCGTGCACGCGGCTCTTCATGAACGGGATCATGAGGTGGCGGTTCTTGTAGCGGGCCTGTGTGCCCGCCCGCGAATGCAGCGCCAAACCCAGCGTGAAGATGTCGTCCAGCGGGATCGCCAGGCCCATGTTGGCCAGGTAGCCGAACAGCCGTTCGTCGTCGGCCGAGCCGGCCGGGCCGCGCCAGTGCCCGGGCAGTATCCCCATCTCGCCGGCCAGGTCGAAGTGATACTTGTGTCGCGGAAACAACGAGAGCGACGCCGGGTTGTAAACCTGTGACACGGCCGAGTCGCCCACGGCGACGTCCGCGCCGCCCCGGGCCTGGGCCTGGGTGCTAACGCCGATCGGAAGCAACCCGTCGGTGGCCAGGGCAGCCGGGGTCACAGTGACGAGCACGCTCGCGGCGACGATGCCTAATGGGAGATCGACAAGACGCGGGCTACTCGCCTGACCTGACGGGCCTACCTTTGGGCGGCGGAAGACCTCCATGCTGCCACCTCCTGCCCGGATGCGCGGGCGTCGAATAGCCGGCGTGTGTCGGGCGCCCCAGCCAATGCGTCGATAGGATTCAGAGAGCGTGTCCGACGAGAGACAGATGTCTCCTCAGGCAGACCGCAGTCTAGGGGCCCGCGTCGAGCGCCGTCAACGCAATTCTGTGGGTTGGAAACGCATCGGGCCGGGCGAGGGATGCACGTGCCGTCTGGGAACGGTTCCGGCGTCACGCCTTGGGGTTCATTCGGGCGCGAGTGCCGCGCGCGGCGGCTCGACTCGCTTACCGTCGGCGCCGGTGCCCGCCCTGATCACGAAGTCCAAGACCTGGAGCCGATGGTCGCTCAGAAACGAGCTGTCGATGTCGTAGGTCACCGGCGTGATGCGCTCGCCGACGATGCACTGGTCGATGGCGTAGACCGGGAACGGTTCGGGCCAGGTGTACGACCAGCCAGACCCCGCCGCGTCGTAGGCGTGAACGTACCCCGTCGGCAAGGGCGACAGGGCCCGCGACCGGCGCGGCGCGTTGAAGTCGCCCACGACGATGTCCGGCCGCCAGTCGCGCATCCACTTGGCCACCCTCAGCAGCCGCGGCTCGCGCGCGGCGTCCAGGGCGGACGGCAGATCCACGACGAGCACCCGGCAGGCACCCTGGGGCGAGCCCCAGATGATGCCGTAAATCTTGATGCCGCCCCGGTGAAAGAGCCACTCGCCGTCGGTCAGCGTTCCGCGGGCGAAGACCGCCAGGTTGCTCATGGAGGTGCCCGAGAAACCCTGGCCGAACAGCTTGGCCGTGGTGCTGATGTCGGCTCGCCGGGGGACCTCGGACAGCACGACCAGGTCCGGGCCCCGACGGCGCAGCGCGTCCTGGATGGCGTGCCAGCCGAGACGACCACCGAAGACGTTCCAATGCACCAGGCGAAGCGGTTGCTGAGCCAGCGCCGAGCTTGGCCGCGCATAGAAGTGGTTCTCGTAGAAACAGACCGCCACCACGGGCCCCAGGGCCAATCCCGCAAGTGACACGGCAAGCACGCGACGCTTCGCAACCCAGCCGTACAGAACGCCGCCCAGCAAGAGCACCACGAGCATGGGTGAAGGGATGTAGAAGAACAGCCCGGTCAGCCACGTGTCGTCGCGGTAAACCTGCCCGACGAGCCAGAGGGCCCACACGCCGAGCAAAAACGCCACGACCAGGACGGTTCGTGCCTTCCTGGCCGCCGACGATGTTGGTGGGTTGGTCTCGGCCATGCTCACCCTACGGCTGACGTTCATAGGGTTAGGGTCCAACCGGACGACCGGGGCCCAGCACCTACCGAGCGGCGCCCTCTCAGTCCTTGCCGAAGCACGAGACCCGACCGTCTTTCGTGCTCACAAAGAGCCGGCCGGCCGCGGCGATCAGCCCGTCATACACGGGCTCGGCCTTTAGATGACACACCTCGGCGAGCTTCTTGCCGTCCGAGGCCGAGAGCGCCCAAAGCTCGGCGCCCTTGCGCCCCTCGAACGCGGCGAGGGGGTCCTCCGGCGGCACGACGTCGGGCGGCCCGGCGATGAACAGCTTGTCGCCGGCGAGGACCATCGCTCGAACGCGGACGGGTACGAACGTGGACCAGGTGTCCTTGGTCTTCTTCTGGCCGAGCATCGAGGCGAGGCTCCGACCGAACAGCCGATAGCCTTTGGCACCGGGCGTGAAACCGCGACGCACGCGGACGTTCTCGGTCAGCACATGCACGCCGTAGAGCATGCTGTCGTCGAAGACCAGGAGTTGGCCGTAGGCGGGCACGCGCCCCATCTTCCGGTCCCAGCCGGGCCAGCGATTGCCGTACGTCCAGTACGTGCCCTCGTTGTAGGAGGGGTCGAGAAAGCCGCGCGTGGCGATCAGGCGCTGCCCGCTCGAGCCGCGATCGGCGTGCGCGGGATACACGCGATAGCCGCCGAACTCCTTCTTCTTGCTCTGCATGGGCGACGGGAAGCGCTTCAGGTCGCTGCGGAACCGTTCCTGGTGCAGGTACAGGTCGGCCCCGTCGCTGACCAGGAGGGTGGTCTTGGCCCCGTCGATGTAGCCCGCCCCGCCGACGTCCCTGAAGGGATCCGGGCGCGGGCCGGTCAGGCGCGTCTCATACAGCACCTTGCCGGTGCTCGGCTCCAGACCGTAGACGCTGATGCCACCGTCGAGGTACGTCGACCGCCCGGCCGTGACGTAGACCACGGGGCGAGGTGGGTCGACGGTCACGTCGTCCTGCACGACCACGCTGCCGTGGACGGGCCAGGTCGACTCGACCTGACCGAACGCGGCGATCCGCCGATCGCGCGGCGCCGCCCGGAACCGCCACACCTCGGCGCCGTCCGAGGCGCGCAGGCACGTGACCCAACCGTCGGCCGAACCAACCAGCACGAGCCCGCCGTGCACCGTCGGAGGCGAGTCGATACGGGCTCCGACGGTGTAGCTCCACAGCGCCCGCCCGCTCTTGGCGTCGAGCGTGCGGACGGTGTGGGCGTCCTTCTCGGCCACCAGGAGCCTGCCGCCGGCCACCACGGGCGGCGTGATCGGTCCGGTCAGCTCGACCCGCCACAACCGCTGCGGTTTGGCCGCGACGCTCGTCTCGACGCTGCCGCTGCGCCGCGGATCGTGGCGGTGCATGGGCCACTCGTCCGCGTTCTCGGCGGCTGCCTGCCGCTGGCCGACCTGGCCGTGGGCCGGTCCCTTGACCAGGCGCGCCGGCTGCCTCGACGCGCCGGCTCGTGACGGCTCGCCCTCGCACCCGGCCGTCAGGGCGTTGAAGTTCGACATGAGCACGCCCTGGTAGCACACGCATGGATGCGGCGCGACGTAGAGCATGCCGTTGGCCGGCAGCACGCCGTAGATGCACGGCGCGCGGAGCCAGTCGTGCCGCATGTGGTCCTTGCCGCGCAGATCGAGGAACTCCACGCCCCGCTTGGGCAGCAGCAGATACCGCTGCGTGGCCTTGGTGCGATAGCATCGGTAGTGATGGCCCGGGCTGGTCAGCATCGGCACCGAGACCTCACGGACGACGTCGCCGCTGAGCGGATCGTAGCCCTGCCGCTGCGTCTTGGCGATCTTCCAGCTTGCCGGCAGGTTCGATGCGCCGCCCACGCCGGTCCAAACCAAACCGTCGATCACGAACAGGTCGGGCGGATTGGCCGGGCCGGGACCGACGTACTTGTGCCCCGTCCAGAGCAGCTCGCCCGTCTCGGCGGAGAAGGCGTGGAGCTGGCCCGCGTGCGAACCCCCGGATTTCGGCACGGGGGCGTAGAGCACGACGTCATCCTGCGCGACCAGCGTTCCGCACGTGCCGCGATGGCCCGACTTCGTTTCCAGCCGTTTGCTCCGCCAGAGCTCCTTGCCGTTGGCCCGGTCGAGGCAGACGACCTGCTCGTAGCTGGAGTAGTAGACCCGGTTGCCGCGCGCGGCCAGCGTGAGCGGAGCCATCTCGTCCGGCTCGCTCCGCCAGAGCTGACGGCCGGTCTCGGCATCGACGACCAGCACACGTCCGCGGTTTCGTGTCTTCATGACGTGCCACACGTCCTTGTCGGGCGGGCTGTCGGGCCGTCGCTGGCGAAGGATGAGGACGTCGCCGTCGAGCAGGATCTCGTCGACCCTCTCGGTGTCGTCGACCGTGCGGATCACCTTGCCGGTGGACGCCTCGAGCGCGCTGACCGGCGCCTCATAGCCGAGCGTGACGTAGATCCTCTCGTCCGTGGCCACCAGCCGGCGCGGCAGCGTCGGTGGCAGATGCCGTAGCATCTTGGCCCGCTCGCGCGGATCGTCCCACCTCGACCTGGCGTGCCATTGTCGCCAGCCCCAATCCGGCATCGGCCGCTTCCACAGCAGCACACCGTTGAACCCGTCCCGGGCGATCAGCGACCACTTGGGCGGGAACCGCTTGTCCGGCTGGCCGGTGGGGCCCTCGTCCCAGATGTAAAACAGCCGCCCGCCGGCCGAGACCATCGCGGCCATGCTCGAGTTGATCTCATGACTGCGGGCGTAGTGCGGGCCGCATACCCACTGCATCCGACGAGGCGGGCCGACACGCCTGTCGTTCGAGACGGCGTTGTTGTTCGGCGCGTAGAGGTAGTGCGTCCATGCGTCCATGTCGTCCGGCCAGGCCTTGACGCACTTGTCGCTGATGGGTGAGCCGCCGTCGACGGTCACGGCCACGCCGCCGGGACGGAGCACCCTCAGGCGCTCGGCCCGGTCGACCTTCGCGTCGCTGTCGACGACCAGCAGGTTCACCAGGTTGTCCGCGTACGGGAGCCCCTGGCCGCGCCACAGCGTGACCGAGATCGGTCCGTAGCTGCCGGTCGATCGAACGCGCTCTCGCGCCTTGGCCACGTTAGCCGGGTCGCGGTCCAGGCCCTGCACCACGAACCGTTCGTCGTGGCGGAGTGCCGCGGTCAGCTTGCCGTCGCCGCAACCGACGTGCACGATGAGCCCGCCTTGGATGCCGGTCTGCTCGAGCAGCTCCTTCGCGGCGGGTTGTGCAGCCTGTTGGTCCGCCGGGCAGAGGCTTGCCGTACCTAAACCCACGATCACGCACGTTGCGGCCGTTGCTCGCACGATATGCCTCCTTTTCGTCGTTGTCGGCGATGTGGCCCTGTCGTGTTACGCGGCGGTCCAGTATACCGCGCCGGAACAAGTCCGCTGTCCCGGCGCGGATGGTCGAGACGAGAGGTGTTGTGAGGCGAGGAACCCGCCGCTGCGGCTTGCCTCCGGCGCCTGTCCGAGATAATCTATCCCTGTGTACGATTCGGAAAATGAGGGTTAGAGTCGGATTATTGCCCTCTCCCCGCGCGGAAGTCCCCTATGGTCACTGCAACACATCCCCAGGTGCCCTGCCTTCCGCCGGCGACGAGGCCACCACGAGTCCCACGGCTCCTACCAAAGCTACTTCTGGCGTTGGCCTCCATAGCTGTTACGCTTCTGGCCTGTGAGGTAGTGGTCCGCGTCTTCTTGCGGAACCAGGTCGATACGGACGTCTTAATGCGCCAGCTTCAGGCGCAGTCGATGAAGAACTTCTTCCAGCCCTCGCAGGACCCGGCCATCTACTACGAACTGAAGCCCAACGTGCGGATGAAGTTCTGCGGCGGCCTGATCGTCACCGGTCCGGAGCAATACCGTATACCTAGCCAGCCCAGGGTCATCTCCCCAGAGGCCGTCCGCGTGGCCGTCATCGGTGATTCCTCGTCCTTCGGCTGGGGGGTGGACTACGAGGACACGTACGCCGACATCGTCTGCAAAGGCCTGAGCCGCATCACCGACGTGGACATCGACCTCCGCAACTATTCCGTGCCCGCCCACAACTCCGCCCAGCAGCTCCGGGTGCTCCAGACGCGTGTCGCGTCGTTCGGGCCCGACCTGGTCATCCTGCATCACGACAACAACGACGCCGATCCCATCACACCTTGCGGGGGCACCTGCACCCGACGTTCGGCGACAACCCGTTGGGTTCGGCCCTGGTCAAGTACGTGATGCGTCGCTTCTCGATCTTCCACCGGCTGGAGACGGCGCCCTTCGACAAGGACCGGCATGAGTATGTGGGCCCGTTCATCGCCGACGGACCGCGGTTCGACGCGCACCTGGCCGACCTGCAAGAGATGGGCCGCATCCTGCGTGAGGACTTGGGCGTCCCAGCCGTCGCCGTCCTGTTCAACACCGCCGCTGAGCGCGAGGAGGACTGGCAGGACTCGCCCATGTACGTGCGGCTGCACAAACGAATCGGCGAGGCGCTTGGGGGTTTTGGTTTTCACGTGGTCGACCTGTACCCCCACTATCAGGCGGAGATGCAACGGCGAGGCTGGCGGGACCTCAAGCCGTGGTGGCTCCATCAGGGCGAGCCGGTCGACCGCCACCCCAATGTGGACGGGCACCGGTTCATCGCAAGCCGGCTTCTCAGGCACATCCTCGATCAGCCCGAGCTGATGGCCGTATTGCAACGCGCTCCGACCACGGCCGCGGTCTCGGATTCCTGACTCCCCAGCGGGGGCGTCGCGCCGGCTTGCCACGCCCCTGTCCTGGCTCCGCGACCCAGAGTGCCGCATCGGTGCAGGGAGGTCGCCCCACCCGTGAGCGACGCTTGAAAACCGGCACGCCCGTGCGATAGCATGAATCCGGCGGCCCGAAGCACGGTAACTCGAATGGTTTCCCTAAACGGCACGACAGAGCCTCTGCGCCCCGCGGGCGGGAAGGATGGTTTCCATGTGTGACTCATGCACGAGCGGCGTGACACGTCGACAGTTCATCATCAGCGGCACGGTGGCCGCGCCGCTGCTGAGCGGCTCCTTGCTCCGCGTGCTGGAAGGGGCCGAGGCGTGTGCCGCCGCGCGCAACAAGAAGACCCCGGCCGTGGTCAAGGCCGTCTGCCTCTACCCATTGCCCGCCGACTGCGACAAAGGCGTGGCGGAGGCTTACTGGCAGGAGCACCACTGGCATCCTTACCCGGGCAACCAGTTCCGCCACGCCGAGCAGCAGGCCAAGTTCATGAAGAAGATCAAGGAGATGGCCGATCGCATCGGCATGCGGGTCGATTTCGAGCCCAAGCACCTTAAGGCCGACGTCGAGGTCGACAAGTACATCGCCGAGACCAAGCCGACCAAGCCCGACGCCACCCTCGTGATCTGCCTGGCCGGCGCCTCTGCGAAGAAGGCCCGCCGCATCGCCGAGCAGATCGACGCCCCATCCATCGTGTACCTACCGACCGGCGCCAGCCACCATCTGCCGCCGTCCGTGTTGACGAAGGCCAAGAACCTGCACTTCATCCACTCGATCGAGAACTGGGACGAGATCGAGCGGTCGCTCCGCGCCGTCCACGCCAAGAAGATGCTCGCCCAGTCGCGCGTCGTCCGCGTCGGGAAATACAAGGCCGTCAAGAAGGGCACGCACGGCAACCTCGGCACCGAGGTCGTCGCCATTCCCGCCAAGGAGTACAACGACCTGTTTGACTCCATCAAGCCCGACGCGGCGATGAAGCGGGCGGCCATGGCCTTCAAGGGACGGGCCATGTCGGTCACCGACGTCACCGATCACTTCTTCGTCGAGGCCTTCCGAGCCCACAAGA
Organism: uncultured Planctomycetales bacterium; assembly: GCA_964622545.1. Classification (GTDB taxonomy): domain Bacteria; phylum Planctomycetota; class Phycisphaerae; order UBA1845; family JAFGLZ01; genus JAFGLZ01. Next base: position 131,011 of record CAZUQM010000009.1, read on the forward strand.
CCGTCAACACCGTGCTCGACCGCTACGACGCCGACGGCATCACGATCGACTGCCTGATGCTCAAGCACCGCAAGCCGTGCATCAGCTTCTCGATCAACAACGGCAACCTCACCGCGACGTGCGGCTGCGAGAACGACATCACCGCGACGATGACGATGCTGCTCAACCGCTATCTCTTCGGCCGGGCCGGCTTCGTGCACAACTCGGAGTACGACGAGATCCGCAACCACTACTTCGCCACGCACTGCACGTGCGCGACCAAGCTCAACGGTCCCGACGCCCCGGCCCAGCCGTTCAAGATCCGCCCGTTCTTCCACCATCTACCGAAGACGCCCGCGCTGGACGTGCAGTGGACGCCCGGGACGCCGGTGATCTTATCGAAGATGGTCTCGGAGAAGGACATCCGCCACTGGTGCGGCAAGGTCATCGGCTGCCCGTCGTGTCCGCCGACCGGCGGCTGCGCGACCCGCGTGCTCGTCGACTTCGACGTCGACGAGATCACGAAGGTCTACTGCGGCAGCCACCCGATCCTCTCGGTCGGCGAGCCCGACGACACCCGCTGCTACGGCATCTTCTCGACGCTGTTTGAGGAGAAGGCCGAGAAAAAGGGGAAGGTCTAGCCCTGCTTCGAGGCGGGCAACCCGCCCTGCAGCAGCGGCAGCGACCGAAGCCGTTTGCCCGTCGCATCGAAGATCGCGTTACCGACGGCCGGGGCGACGGCGATGATGGGGGTCTCGCCGGCCCCCACCGACGTCAGGTCCTTGCGATCCAGCAGGACGACCTCGATGGTCGGAAGGTCGGTGAAGCGCGGTACGCGGTAGCTCGAGAAGCGCGGGTTGAGAATCCTGCCCCCGTCGAACGTGATCGCCTCGAACAGCGCCCCGCCGAGCCCCATGATCGTGCAGCCCACGACCTGAGCCTCGACGTTGTCGGGGTTGACGATCGCGCCGCATTCGAAGGCCGAGACGATCCGCTGGACCCGGACGTCGCCGCGCCGCTGGTCCACGAGCACCTCGGCGCACGTGGCGATGTGGCTGCCCTTCTCGAATCCGCAGGCGAAACCGGCGCCGCGATCGGGCGAGGTTTGCTTGCGGGGCCAACCGAAGCGCTTCGCCGCGGCCCGAATCACGGCCTGGAGGCGCTCGTCCCCCAGGTTCTTCATCCGAAGGTCGATCGGGTCCATCGCCAGGGCCCGGGCGATCTCGTCGAGGTGCGTCTCGCGGGCGAAGTTGTTGGCCGTCGCCGCCAGCGCCCGGTACGAGCCCTGCCGCAGCGGCGAGTGGGAACCGCGCGAGTCGATCTCCTGGCTGCCAAAGGTGTAGACGTGTCGGATCGCGGCCGATCCGGCGTTGATGTTGACGAACCGCCAGGCCGTGACCGCCCCGTCACGGTTCGCCCCGCTCTCGACGTCCATCACGGCCGCCGGTCGACAGTAGGCGTAGGTGAACTCCTCCTCGCGGGTCCAGACGATCTTGACCGGCTTGCCGGCCGCCTTGGCCAGCCGGGCCGTCTCGATGGCGACCATGGCGTTGCGGCTCTTGCCGCCGTAGGCCCCGCCGACGTCCGATGAGATCACGCGGACGCGGCTCTCGGGCAGGCGGAAAGTCCGGGCGAGCTGAGGACCAATCCGAAACGGCGCCTGCGTCGCCATCCAGACCGTCAGCGAGTCGCCGGCCCATTCGGCCAGGGCCGCGCGTGTCTCGAGAGGCGCATGGGCGATGTAGGCCGTCGTGTAGGTTTGCTTGAACCGTCGATCGGCGGAGGCCAGGGCCTCCTCGACCGCCCCGGTCTTCTCACGCGAGCCTCCGCCGGACGGACCCGAGCGCGACCGCGGCCGGTCGGCATGCTCTCTGAGATAGTCGTAGACCTTCCGATGCGACGGCTGACCCTTCGTGTTGCGCTTCCATTCGACTCGGATGGCCCCGGCGGCGCGAGCTGCTGTCGCCGCATCCGCGGCCGCCACGCCGATGAAGTCGCCGTCGTGAACGACCGTGACGCCCTGCATCGCCCTGGCCTGGCTGACATCGACCGAGCCGACCGTCGCCCCGATCGTCGGCGGTCGCAGCACCTTGCCGTGAAGCATGCCCGGGCGCACCAGGTCGGACGCGAATCGGTGGGCGCCGGTGACGATCTCGCGGCCGCCCGCCTTCGGAACGGCCTTGCCACAGACGGTCCAGTTCGACGGCGGGGTCGTTGGCACGTCCGAAGGGATGGCCCGCGCCAGCTTCCGACCCTTGGTCAGCTCGCCGAAGGGCAGCGCCGGCTTCCCGCTGGGGTGCACGATTCGCCCGTCGGCGACGCGGATGGCTTTCCGGTCGACCTTCCAGTCTTCGTTGGCGAGATCCACGAGCACCTCCCGAGGCGCCGCGGCTGCTCGGCGGATGCGAGGCACCATGTCCGGCGTCGTCCGGCTGCCCCACGTGCCGCGGTCGTACGGCGTCAGTTCCGTATCGCCCATGATCAGGCGAATGGCCGTCGGCGGCACCCGGAGCTCCTCGGCGGCAACCTGCCCGAGCGATGTTCGAATGCCCTGGCCGAGCTCCACCTTGCCGGTGTAGACGGTGATCTGCCCGTCCTGGTCAATGTGCAGCCACGCCCCGATGTCGCTGGGGAGTCGGCGTCTCCGCCGCGACCGACGCGCCGCGGCCTGCAGGCCCGGCGCATCGCGAAGCAGGACCACGGCCACGCCGCCGCCGGGCGCCTTGAGGAAGTCGCGACGTGGCAGCGTGTAGGGCTTCATCTGGAGCTGTTCGGAACTCATCGGGTCGCTCCCTTTATCATCTTGGCGGCCTTCTGAATGGCTGCGACGACGCGCGGGTGACCGCCGCAACGGCAGATGTTGCCGTCCATGTGGCGCAGGATGTCGGCCTCGCTCGGGTTCGGGTTCTCCGCGAGCAGGGCCACGCCGGACAGGATCATGCCGGGCGTGCAGTAGCCGCACTGCATGGCCTGGAGCTCGAGGAACGCCTCTTGGAGCGGGTGCAGCTTGCCGTCGCGCTCGAGGCCCTCGATGGTCGTGATCTCCTTGCCGGCGGCCTCGCTGGCCGTCGTGCTGCACGAGGGGACCGGACTTCCGTCCAGCAGCACCGTGCAGGCGCCGCATTGGCCTTCACCACATCCGTATTTGGTGCCCGTGAGGTCGAGCTTGTCCCGAAGCACGCTCAGCAGGCTTGCTTGTGGGTCGACCTCGATCCGGTGACGGATCCCGTTGACGTGGAGTTCCATGGATGTCCTCCTCGAGCGAGGGTGGCTGGATGATGTGGGTGGCTCCATTATACAGGCCGTTGCCGTCGATGGGGGAGATAGGCGTGTGATCCGACCCTGGGTGTCCGCTCGCGTCCGGCACCGATTGCCTCTGCCGAGACCTGTGGCAAGTCTTTCGTGCTGTGCTCTTGGCATATCGCGACTACCTGCTCGAGCCGCGGCATTCATGCCGCGCGGCCGCGTCGGATGAATCCGGTGGCTCGGGCAGTAACCGCGGCACGCACGGACACTGTCATGGTCGCACCACTTGTGAAACACCGTATTGGATGTCGTTCGGTTGTCTGGTGGATCAGGCGTGGTGCCTGCCTTCGAGCCGGCCCTTCGGCCTGCGGTCAGAAGGTCGGACTGGGTAGGGGCCGTCCTGAGCCGGCAAGCCACTCAGCCCCCCTGCGGATCAACAGAAAGGCCGCCGGCTAATCCCTGGTGGTCCGACTCATTTGAATGTGTCGGTTCCCCGGCTTCGGGGTCGCCGTCGGAGACGCTCCCACTTCGGATCGATGCCGCGCCGGAGACGCGACCGTGAGGGCTCGTTGCTGTTCAAGCGCTCCAACAACACAGCTCCCTCACGGTCACTGCTCTGAGTGGCGTCTCGCCCTTCTGATCGGAACCCACAGAAACATGCATGGTCGGGTACTACCTTGGCTCCTCACGCGCTCACGCTCGCCGCCGCCTGCTTGCGGAAGATCCGCTTGCGCTGCTCGGCGTCGAGGACGGCCTTGCGGATGCGGATCGACTGCGGCGTGACCTCGACCAGCTCATCGGCGGCGATCCACTCCAGCGCCGTGTCCAGCAGGTGCCGGCGGGGCGCCTTCAGGCCGGTGTCGATCTCCTTCGTGCTGTTGCGGTGGTTGGTGACCTGCTTGCGCTTGGTGGGGTTGCACGGCAGGTCGTCGGCGCGGGCGTTCTCGCCCACGATCTGTCCGGCGTAGACCCGCTCCATCGGCGTGACGAACATCGTCGCCCGCTGCTGGAGGCTCTCGATCTGATAACTCGTGGCCAGGCCCGTCTCGAGCGCGATCAACGAGCCGCGATTGCGGCTGACCACTTCTCCCCGCCACGGGCCGTAGCCGATGAACCGGGCGGCCATGATGCCCAGCCCGCGCGTGTCGGTGAGGAACTCGGTGCGGTAGCCGATGAGCCCGCGCGTGGGGATCTCGAAGGTCATGCGGATCATGCCCGTGCCCGTGCTGGCCATGTCGACCATCTCGGCCTTGCGGCGGGCGAGCTTCTCGATGACCACGCCCTGGTAGACCTCGGGGACGTCGATGATGAGCTGCTCGATGGGCTCGAGGGTCCGGCCGCGGTCGTCTTGGCGGGTGATCACCTCCGGTCGCGAGACGCACAGCTCCATGCCCTCCCGACGCATCTCCTCGATGAGGATCGCCAGGTGCAGCTCGCCCCGACCGGAGACCTTCACGCCGTCGGACCGGCCGAGGTCCTCCATCCGCAGGGCCACGTTGACGCGGAGCTCGCGCTCGAGCCGCTCCTTGATCTGCCGCAGCGTCACGGCGTTGCCCTCGTCGCCGGAGAAGGGCCCGTTATTGACCAGGAAGAACATCGAGACGGTGGGCTCTTCGATCTCCAGCGGCTTGAGCGCCGGTGCGTCGATCTCGGGCGATGAGAACGTGTCGCCGATACGGATCTCGCCGGGCCCGGCGATCCAGACGATGTCGCCGGCGCCGATCTCGTCGACCTCGGCGCGGTCGAGCCCGCGCGTGACCCACAGATGGTCGGCCTGTTCCTCGGACGACCCCTCGACGTCCCAACCCGCGTCCGGCCGGCCGGGCTCGCGCCAGCGGGTGACCGTCCGCGTGAACGCCTCGCCCTCGCGGAGCTTGCCCTGGAGCACGCGGCCGCAGCCGATCTGGCCGATGTAGTCGCTCCAGGCCAGCGTGCTGATCTGCATGAGGAACGGCGCGTCGGCATCGACCCGCGGCGGCGGGACGTGCTCGATGATCGTCTCGAACAGCGGGGCCATGCCGTCAGGCTCGTCGGCGTGCACGTCCCGCACGAACCAGCCGTCGAGCCCCGAGCCGTACAGCACGGGGAAGTCGGCCTGGGTGTCGCTGGCGCCCAGCTCGACGAAGAGGTCGAACGTCTTGTCGAGGGCCATTTCGGGGTGGGCGTTGGGCCGGTCGACCTTGTTGATGATCACGATGGGCCGCAGGCCGAGTCGCAGCGACCGCATCAGGACGTAACGCGTCTGCGGCATGGGGCCTTCATACGCGTCCACGAGCAGCAACACCGAGTCGACCATCGAGAGGATCCGCTCGACCTCGCCGGAGAAATCCGCGTGGCCGGGCGTGTCGATGATGTTGATCTGGTGGTCGCCCCAGGTGACGGTGCAATGTTTGCTGCGGATGGTGATGCCGCGTTCCCGTTCCAAGTCGTTGCTATCCATGACTCGTTCGGCCACATGCTGGTTCTCGCGGAAGACGTGCGCAGCCCGAAAGACCGCATCGATCAGCGTCGTTTTGCCGTGGTCGATGTGGGCGATGATGGCCAGGTTGCGCAGCTTGTCTACCGGTGTCATGCGTCTTCCTCTAGCACGATGAGTCACCCCCCACGGTGTGGCGTCCGACGGGGACACGAAACAGGTGAGTATAGCGAAACGCTCGGAGAATCCCAAACGGGGTGGGATGCCGCCGTCCGTGCTTCCCTGCCGGCCAACTCAGCCCAACTCGTAGGCGTCCTTCAGTGGGAAGACGTGCTCGGCCCACACCTGCTGATACCGCGACTCGTCGACGGCCGGCTTGCGGATCATCTTCAGGCAGAACGCCATTTGCTCGGGCGTGCTGCTCGGCTTGCCGTGGAGCTCGATCGCGAACCGCGAGAAGTCTCTCACCATGAAAGCGAAGATCTGGTCCACCAGGGGGTCGTCGATTCCATAGATCCTGGCGTTCTCGAGGATGAGCTGGCCGTAGACCACGAGCGTGAAGACCTCGCCGAGATTCAACAGGAAGTCGACGTCCTTGCGCTGGGCCTCGTCGGGTGTGGCGCTGGCCAACAACTGCTTGAAGGCCGCGATCTGCTCCTCGAATACGCTGACGTTCGGCAGATCATAGCTGTCGTACGCCGGACCGTAGTCGTGGAACTGAATCTTGCCCAGTCCCTTGGTGGGCCCCTGGTTGAAAAGGAACGTGTCGTCTCGCGCTTCGTCCTGCATGCCGACGTTCGGATACTCGGCCGGGTTGAAGAAGTAGTTGGCCATGAACTTCACGATCAGCGCGATGTTGACGTGAACCGTGCCCTCCAGCTTCGGCAGAGCCCGGATGTCGCGCGTGGCCATCTCGAAGAACATGTCCTTCTCGAATCCCTTGGCCGCGATCACGTCCCACAACAGGTTGATCACCTCCTCACCTTGCGTGGTCACCTTCATCTTCACGACCGGGTTGTAGAGCAGGTACCGCCTGTCGTCGGGCGAGGCCACACGCATGTAGTCGGCCGCCCGAAGCGCGAACAGCTTCATCGCCACGAGCCGGCAATAAGCGTCGGTGAACAGCCGCTTGACGTGCGGAAAGTCCGTGACGTGGATGCCGTAGAGCTTGCGGTTCGCCGCGTGTCGGATCGCCTCGTACAACGCGTGCGTGGCGATGCCAATCGAGGCCCATCCGAGGTTGTACTTGCCGATGTTCACGGTGTTCAGGGCGGCGTCCCACGCGTCCTGCCCCTTGGAGAGGATCTCGCTATCGGTGACGGGATAGTCGTGAAGCGCGAACTCGGCCACGTAGTTCTGCGCGGCCACCACGTTCTTCACGCAGTCGTAGCGCTGATGCTGATAGTTGGCCGCGAAGAACACATAGTCGCCGGTATCGGTCAGCTTGCCGAACGTCGAGACCATCGGCGCCTCGTTGCCGTTGCCGATGTAGTACTTCGAGCCGTTGGCCAGGTACGTCCCGTCGGGCTGGGGCGCCAGGGCCATCTCGGTCGAATAGAGATCCGCGCCGTGCTCCTTTTCGCTGAGCCCGAACGCGAAGACCGCACCGTCTTGGAGGAGCCTCGCCGCCTTCTGCTTGAGCTGCTCGTTCTGCGTCATCCAGATCGGCCCGAGCCCGAGGATGCTCACCTGCCAGGTGTACCAATACCCCAGGCCGTAGAACCCGAGGATTTCGTTGAGCCCGCAGATCCGCCACGTATCCCACCGGCAATCCGCGTCACCATACGCCGACGGCGTGAGCAGCGTCGCGAAGAGTTTGTGTTCCTTCTGGAAGTCGAGGAAATCTCGATACCAGATTCTGTTGTGGTCGTCCTCCTTGATCTGCTGCTTGCCCTTCTGCTCGAAGAACGCGATGGTCTTGAGCATGAGCTCTCGGCTCTGCGAATCGGGATAGGCTCGGTCGTACGAATGAGGGTTCAACAGGATCATGGGCACGACTCCAATGGAAGGGATGGATACCGCGTGGCGAGTATCGAGGATTCCGCCTCGACCGGCAAGCCGGGAGGGGCAACGCCCTTACTGCGGCCATCGGCGTCGGCCGGCATGGCATGATGCGCCAAGACGCGCCTTACGAAGACCCGCACTTGCAAGGCGTTTCGGATAGGGGACTCTCACTACAGACCTCTAGCCCGACCCCGAAGCGGCACATGACACGGGAAGCTTCGGTGCGTGACGAAATCCAGAGCCCCTTCGAAAGCCGAATTGGGACCGACGCCTTCGGGCAGCGGAACGCGCACGTCGCGTTTCTCATGCGGCGCGAAGTCGGCCAGCGATTGCGCCGCCACGGCAATGCCGCCGACCTTGCCGGTCAACTTCACCTGCCGTAGCGTGAACGCCCTCTTATTGACGAGGCGCAGCCGCAGCGCGTCGCCCTCACGCGCCACGCTCGCCAGACCCGCATCCGAGAAGACGTCGATGAACGCGGCATCCATCTTCGGATGCGACTCGAGCTGGTCGTTGAACACGCCGGGATGGTCCTTCGAGTCGACCTTCATATAGAAGAACCCGCCGCTCATGCCGTGCTCCAGACCCCACTGGAACAGGCCGTAAATGGCTCGCACGCCCGTCTCGGGAATCGGGCCGAGGTACGAGTTGTATTCCGTGAAGATGATCGGCAGGTCGTGCTTGCGGGCGATCTCGATGCTGCGAAGGATCATCGGCTGACGGTCTTCCGGGGTCTGGCCCTTACCGTAGTAGTAGTTGACGGCCATGATGTCCTGACCTTCCCAGCGATCCTGGCCGAACAGATTGGCGTAGTGCACGGGCCTGCGGTACGGATCGCGACGGCGGTACACAGGATAGACCGAGATCAGGAAGTCGGTGGTGTCGTTGCCGATCTCGTTGCATGAATTCCACATGAGCACGCCCGGCGCATCGACGTAATCATCAATGAAGGCTGCGGTCTTCGCGCGGGCGGCCGTCATGCCCGGCCCCTTGAACCGAGCGAAGATCTCGTCCGTCGAGCAACAACTGAACGGCGCGAGCACCGACCACGCCAGCCCCATCTCATGGGCCATGTCCACCTGCCACCGTGGCGGATGATCGCCGCGCAGCATGTTGAAGCCGCGATCCTTCAGGATGCGGAGCATCTTCCGCGATCGCTCTTTGCTCGACGCATCGAGGCTGTGCACGTTGACGCCCTTGACGATGAACGGCTCGCCGTTGACGAAGATCTTGCAGTCGCGGGTCTCGACGGACGCCGCGGCCAGGGGCGGCCCGAACGGGCGAGAGGCGGGTGTGGTCGTGGCCCTGCGATCCTTGTCGGCGATCGCGCGGTACTCCTCCGCATAGGCCAACGACCGCTTCGCCCCGGCGAAATCGCCCGCGGCCAGGAGCCGTCGCGCTCGATCCAACAGGGCCAGGGTTGCCTCTGCATCAGCCGATGGCGGCGGCTTCGGCACGAGACGCTTGAGCGCCGTCATGCGTCGACGCACGTCACGCGTGTCCACGCGCCGGACGCGCGTCTCGGTCAGAACCGCACCTGAGGTGTCGCGCAGGCTGAACGTCGTTTCAACACTCAACGACGCCGGCTTTACGGCGAGGCGTACCGCGTTGGCGGCGGCATCACGCGCGGCGAGTCGAATCGGTACCGCTCCGGGACCGGCCGGGATGTCCAGCCGCTGCGGTCGAGCGTCGATGGGTCTGTTGCCGGGCGAGATCATCCATCGCGCGTCGAGCGAGCGCGCCGCCCCGTTCGTGTACAAGGTGAGCCGCGGCAGTGCCGTGTCGGGAATCGCCTCCGTTTCAGGGAAGAGCCAGTAGTCGGGCGGCCGCATGCGCGGCTCGTCCGCAAACGCGGCAAAGTAGGCGATGTGCACCCGGCCCGAGCCGAGTCGAAACCCGACGCGACCCTTGGCCGGCCCGTCGTAGTCGGCCTCGAGCGCCCAGGCCTCGGGTTCGGGCAGGTGGGCGGGCCAGAACTTGCCGCGCAGGCGCTTGCCCTCGAAGCGCAGCTTGTGCCAGATCCAGTTCGTGGCGTTCCAGGCGTCGGTAATCAGGCCGTGGCCGGGCCGTTCGGCCAACAGCTTCTCCGTTCCGTCCTGGCCATAGGCGCGGAATTGAAGTCCGGCGTCGTTGTCCTGCTCGAGCCACACATGCGGGTGGACCTTCTTGGTGTTGTGTTCCTCGCGCACGGAATCGCCGTAGGCCGCATGACACACGAGAAGCCCGTCGGCGTCTTTGCCGCGCGGATCGCACTCGCGGTAGAGCACGACGATCGTGCCCGTTGCCGCGCGCACACCTTTGGCCAGGCCGATGACGTGATCGGCTTCGATGGCGAGGACGTGCGGGCCGTAGCCCGTCGGCGTGGTGGGGTCGTGCTCGGCGGTCATACGAGCGTCGCCCTTCATGTCGAGCAGGTCCCAGCGATCGAGCGTCTGGAAGCGGTCTTCGAAGGGCAGGGCGCCGATTCCGGCATGGCCCGCGGCGGCGAGGATGACGAAGCAAGCGGTCAGGTTCATGGGCATGGGTTCCCCTCTTCTTCTACCCCGGCAGCAGCGTCGCCAGCTCGGGATGGGGACGGGGGATGACGTGCGTGCTGATGAGCTTGCCGACGGCGGCGGCGGCCTGACCTCCGGCATCGACGGCGGCCTTCACGGCGGCGACGTCGCCCTTGATCATGATCGTGACGTAGGCGGCGCCGATCTTCTCCTTGCCGACCAGCGTCACGTCCGCGGCCTTCAGCGCGGCGTCGGCGGCCTCGATCATGCCCGTCAGGCCCTGCGTCTCGATCAAACCCAGCGCGAAGTCGATGTCCTTGGCCATGGATGGTGTCCCTCGTCCGCCCGGTTCGGTCGCGCGGGTCGAGCCGCTGTCGGCCGATGCCGAGTTGGTGTCCTGTTCTGTGCTATGTGATGCCGAGCCCTGCGGTCCTCCGCCGGGGCCTGCGGTTTGAGCGTCATTGGATTGATCAGCCGAGTCGTCGGCGCTGCCCCTGGCCGGATCGCCATGCCGTTGTTGCTCGGTCTCGCCCGGGAGCATGTGGTCGCCGCCCTGGATCAGCGCGATGTACTCCTGCTCGGAATGGATCAACTCGTCGGCCTGGTCGTGGTAGCGCGGCAGGACGGACGAACCCACGTACGCGTGCAACGCCTCGGCCGATCGCTTGCCCGCTTCGACCGCCGCCTCGACGTCGCCCACCGCTCCGATGAGCTTCATGAGCATCCCACCGAGGTGGTTCAGCTCGAGCCCGGCCATGCGGACGTCGGCGGCCTTGACGGCCTCGTCGGCCACGACCATCGACGGGCCCAACCCCATCACCTCGATCACGCCCACGCACTGCCTCATACGGCACCCTGGCGCCGCAGCTTGTCGATCACGCTGCCGACGATGCGCTCGATCTCGTCGCGGTCGACCTCGAGACTGCCCGACGTGAGCCGCGGACAGCCACCGGGCGGTTCTTCGACCACGCCATGCTCGCTGAGCAGACATTGCAGGTGTGTGCGAAGGGCCTGCCGGTCGCAGCGCTGCGAGGGCGAGAGCGGCTGTCGGCCCCGGCCCATGCGGAAGCCGCGGATCTCGAGACCCGCACGGCAACCCTCGGGGAAGTCGGTGCCGAAGATCAGGTTTTTGATCAGGCCAAGCACCTTGTACTGAATCTCGACGGCCTCGGTCAGCTCGCCGCGCTGGGTCAGGTCGAACATCCGCATGATGACCTCGGGCACGATGCCGCTGGTGGCGATGGTGCCGCCGTCGGCGCCCATGAGCAGCGCGGGCACGAGCATCTCCTCGCAGCCGAGCAGGAAGACGAAGTCGGGCCGCAGCGGCGCGATCTCGCCGATCATGTTGAGGAAGAACGGCAGGTCGCGGCTGCTGTCCTTGATGCCGATCACGCGGGGATGCTGGCTGAGCCGCTTGATGACGTCGATGGTGATCGGGTTGGCGAACTGCGGGATGTGGTAGAGCGTGATGTCGACGGGCGTGTTGCGGGCGATCTCGTCGAAGTACGCGAACACGCCTTCCTCGCTGAGCTTGTAGTAGTAGGGTGCGACGATGGCGACGGCGTCGACGCCGAGCGAGCCGTAGTACTCGCAGGCCTCGAGTGTGGTGCGGACGTTGGCCTCGGCGGCGCCGGCAAGGATCTTGACGCGTCCGCCGGTCTGGTCGGTCATGATGCGGACGATCTCGCGGCGCTCCTCGTAGCTAAAGCGCGTGAACTCGCCGGTGCTGCCGTTGGGGTAGAGCCCGCTGATGCCGTTGGTGATGAGCCATTCGGTGTAGCGTCGGAGCTCGGGTTCGTTGATGCGGTCGTCGTCGTCCAGCGGCACCATGTTCGGCGTGAAGATGCCGCTGAGCTTCTTGGCTGCGGTCATGGGGTCGGCTCCAGGGGGGATGCGGGGCTCAGTCCACTTGAAGGCCCTGCCGTTGCAGCCAGGCCTTCAGGTCGCCCAGCTCGTTGTCGAAGACCTCGCTGTCGTAGGCGGCCTCGAGCTTGGCCACGAGCTCGTCCAGCTCGTCCTTGTCGTCGGCGGCCTGGCTGACCCGCTGCTCCCACGCGTTGGCGGTCTCGCGCATGGGCTCGATATCGAGCGGCAGGTCGAGCAGGCCGAGCAGCTTGCGGAGGACGGCCTCGATGCAGCGGGGGTTCGTGCCCTCGATGTACGGCGGGATCTCGGCGACCAGGCTGGCCATGCGGAAGCCCCTGGCGGCCGCCTGGTGGATCATGCATGTGGCGAAGCTGGCGGGGCCTTCGTAGGTGCCCGGCCGCAGGCCGAACTCGGTCAGCTCGGCCAGCATGCTCTCGTCGGAGACGACGGTCGACATCCGCGGCTCGCGCGTGTGCGGCACCATGCCCGAGAAGCTGCCGATGAACCAGATCGTCGAGACGCCCGCGCTCGAGGCCAGCGTGAAGAGGTCGTCGGCGTAGGCCTGCCAGTTGAGGTTGGGCTCCTTGCCGCGGAACAGGATCAGCCGGTTGGCCTGATCGCAGAAGAACGTGCTCTCAGGGCGCTCGTACTGCTGGATCAGTCCGTCCTCGAGCCGGACGTGCGGCCGGAACAGGGCCGAGACCTCCATCGACCCCGGCAGGTTGTAGAGGTAATAGGGCTCGGGGTCGATCTCGGCGATGCGCTTGGCGCCGAGTTGCTCGATGAGCCAATCGACCGTGCCGGTCGAGACGTCGCCGCCGTCCATCCAGCCGGTGAAGGCGAGGATCATCCGGCCGTCCCGCAGCTTGGGCCGCGCGTATTCGATCAGACTTCCGCTTTCCATACGGCTACTCTCCCATCGAGATCGTTCAGCTTGGCCGAGAGCCCGCGGCCTGAGAGCTGACAGCCCGCCCGTGGAGGCCCACCTCCTACCGTGCATTATGGCTGCCGGGCGCGTGTTTGGCTAGGGGTGCTCAAGAGGCGCCGGGCACAGGCGGCGCCTGTTGCGACGACGTGCTGTTCTCGTACCCCCAGCTTGGGCCAGAGGACGTTGAGCAAGCGCTTCAGGTCGCCTCCCGCTTCATGCGTAACGACGTGATCATCGACGCCGGGATCGAGTCGTGAGACCGGCTACGTTCGGGTTGTTGGCCGATGCGCATCGACGTCGGGACATCCAAGCGGTCATGACCGCCGCGTCGGCCTGTGAGATAGGAGAAGGTGCGCATCAGCCGGACGTCCGCCGGCGCCGTGACCGGATCAGTCCCGAGCCGAGCAGCAGCAAGACGCCCAGCGGCAGCGGCGCATACGGCCCGCAGAAGCTCACACCGCCGGTCGAAGCGGCCTGCTGGCTGCCGGGCCCGCTGTCGGAATTCGGCGTGCTCTTGTAGTACACCGTATCGTGCTCTTTGAGGTAGTCGTTGATCCAGGTGAAGTAGCTCTCGCTGATGCGGACCGCGAAGTTCGTCGTGTCTCCGCCACGGACGTGGATCGCCACCACCCATCGCTCGCCCGCGCTCTTGTCATAGATCCACATCGGCGAGCCGCTCTGACCGGCATACGTATCGGCGTGATGCCGAATCAGCCCGCCTTGCATGCCCGCCGTCGAGCCGAACGCGTGGTACTGCTTCGTGCCGCCGAGATCGCTCGGGTAGCCGGCCACGTTCACGCCCGCGTCGTTGAAGTACGAGGTCGATTTCGACGTCATCCACATGTAGTCGGTCTGATGGCCGACCGCCTCCTCCAGGATCAACATGCCCACGTCGTAGTCGGCGTTCTCGTTGTCGAAGTACTGCTTCATCACCCGCTTCTTGATGGCCCGGACCTTGCCGTACGGTTCGCTCGAGCCGTCTTTGCCGGGCGCGAAGTGGACCTCCTGGGCCCACTGGCCGGAGTCGACGAGCACATGGGCGCAGGTCAACACCGTCTTGCGCCCGAGCAGCACGCCCGTGCCGCCGACGACCGTCACCTTGCCGCCCTCCTCGAACCGGCCCGTGATGCGCCCGATCGTCCGCCACGGGAAGACCGTGGTGTTGCCGACGTTCTCGCGATCGTCGCTGCCGATGACCTTGGCCGCGGCCGCCGGCTTACCCGGGTCGATCCCCTCCACCTCGCCGGTCGGCTCCGGGGTGACGGCGTCCGCCGCGGTCCATTCCACGGCGTCCTCGGTCACCGTGACGATCTGCGCGGCGAGCGGTTCGGCCCAAACCAGACAGGTCAGACACGCCACCATGGTGGCCGACGCGCGCAGCGCCGTCCGAAGGTGTCTCTTGGATGCTGGTAGACTCATGTCACGTCCTCGCCGGTGGTGTCCGACCCATGGGTGATCCGCGCGAACACGACCCGGTGGCCGGCTCACGGTGGGTACGACCCTGCCCTCGACCGGGGCAAGGAAGGTCCTCTTCATCCTATCCGGTGAATCGACGGGGTCCAAGTGGAATCGACATGGGGTCGGCAGGGGTGGCCCGTTAACGCCCAAGGGCTGGACGGCACAGACCCGGCATGCGTCTCGGAGGTTTCTCTTTGGCTCGTGGTCGATGAAGAGCGTCGGGGCGATCACGCGTCAGCGCGCTTCCGCGGGGCCAACGTCGGCCGGCGCGCCTCGTAGGGCGCTAGGCGTCCTTACACTCGGCGAGGATCTCCCGGTAGGCGGGGCTACGTTTGGTCATGGCATACTTACGGCACAGTCCGACGTACTCCCCATGTCGGAAAAAGGCCAAGACGATTGACTTGATGTCCTGCTGGCGGAGGCCCAGGTCGTTGCAGAGGTCCATCTCGAACCGGGACCAGTTCACGCCTTTGGGTCCGGCCGTCTTGCTCGCGTAGTCGCCGAAGATGCGATAGGCGGTGCGGAGGTGCTCCTCGCCCCAGTCGCGTTCGATGACGAGGGCCGCGATGGGGTTCCGGGCATACACCATGGCGCCGAGGAGCTTGATCTGGTAGCGGAGCCGCTCGTTCTGGTCGCGCAGCTCCCTCAATTCGGCTTGAGCGCCGCCTTGGGACTGCTTCTTCTCTGCGGTACGTGTGGACAAGAGGTGTCGAGCCTCCGGCATTCAGGCGAAGGACCATCGGAATGTTGCATACGATCAAGTCGCAAGAAGCATCGGCTTACAGATTTCTTTATCGTGACTAGGTCGGCGCTGTTTCAGCTCGACCCTCGAAAACCGCCGATCGGCCCGCGCCGACCGATCCTGCCGGCCGCTCCCTGACGACAGGGATTTCCCCGCCCCGCGGCAAGCGTGCCGATAACGCGGACCCGTCACGATGCGATCGACCGCGCATCGGGCCGGCAGCCCTTTGCCTCGGCGTGTTGGACGCCCCCGCCGGCGCGGGATACAATCGGCGGACGAGCATCCACCCCCAAAAATCGAGGTCGCCTGCCGTATGCCGCGCATTCATGTCTTATCGGACCTGTTGGTCAACAAGATCGCCGCGGGAGAGGTGATCGAGCGGCCCGCCAGCGTCGTCAAGGAGCTCCTCGAGAACAGCGTCGACGCCGGCGCGACCCGCGTCGACGTGGCCGTCGAGGACGGCGGCAAGCGACTCATCCGCATCAGCGACGACGGCTGTGGCATGGGGGCCGACGACCTCGCCCTGGCCGTGACCCCACATGCCACGAGCAAGCTCGAGACCGAAGACGACCTCTTCCGCATCGGGACGATGGGCTTTCGCGGCGAGGCCCTGGCCAGCATCGGCAGCGTCTCCCACCTGCGGTTGACGTCACGCCTGCCCGACGAGGCCGGCGGCCACGAGATCCGCGTCAGCGGCGGCGAGATCGAGGGGCCCATCCCCACGGCGGCGGCGCCCGGGACGACCGTCGAGGTCCGCGACCTGTTCTTCAACGTGCCCGCACGCCGGAAGTTCCTCCGTACGACCAACACCGAAATGGGCCACCTCACCGAGCAGCTCATCCGGATCGGCCTGGCCAACCTACACCTGCACCTGACGTGCAACCACAACGGCCGAAGCGTCCACGACCTGCCCGCCTCCGGTCGACAGGACCGCGCCCAGGCCCTGCACGAGCGGATCGCCGGGCTGTTCGGCCCCGAGCTGTCCGAGGCCCTCATCCCCATCGACCGGCGCGAGCGGGGCCTGCACATCGCCGGTTGGGTCGCCCCGCCCGCCCAGACGCGCGGCACGGCCGCGTGGCAGTACACCTGGCTCAACGGACGCTTCATCAAGGACCGCTTCGTCCAGCACGCCATCCGCGAGGCCTACCGCGGTCTCCTGCCGCAGGGGCGCTACCCCGTCGTGTTCCTCTTCCTCGAGACCGACCCGGCCGACGTCGACGTCAACGTCCACCCGACCAAGATCGAGGTCCGCTTCCGCGACTCGAATCTGGTTCACTCGCAGGTGTTGGCGGCCCTGCGCGAGACGTTCCTCCGCATGAACCTCACGCCCGACCTGACGGCCGACACGTTCGAGCACCGCGGCGGCGCCCCCGGTGGTGGCGGCTTCGGCTCGCGAGGCTCGTCAACCGGCGGCTTCGCCGGGCGCTTGCGATCCACCGGCGGGGGCGGCGAGCCCGCTTCCGAGGCCCAGGGCGAGGCCATGCGGCAGCAGCTCGCCGAGTTCCTCAAGGGCCTGCCCCCGTCGCGGACAGGCGGTCGGCCCGAGACGTTCGACGAGGCGCGGGACCTCGGTGCGTCCCAGGGACCGTCCGGCCCCGCCGACCGATGGCCCGATCCCGCCGACGCCGGGCTCGACGCAGCGAGCCCCGATCAGCGCAGCGCTCTTCCCGCCCTGCCGGCGCTGCAGGTGCACAACACCTACATCGTGGCCGAGAGCGACGACGGTCTGGTCATCATCGATCAGCACGCCCTGCACGAGCGCATCATCTATCAGCAGCTCGTGCGGCGCTTCGCCGAGGGCAGGCTCGAATCACAGCGCCTCCTGCTGCCCGAGACGCTCGACGTCACACCCGCCGAGCTGACCTGCGTCGAGGCCTGCGCCGGCCTGTTCGAGAAGCTCGGGCTCGAGATCCAGCGCTTCGGGCCCACCACGATCGCCATTCAGGCCGTCCCGAGCGTCTTCAACGACGTCGACTCGGCCGACTGGGTCCGCCAGCTCCTCGCCCGGCTGGTCGATCGGCCCGACCAGGATCTCAGCGACGAGTACATCCACGAGCTGCTGGAGATGATGGCCTGTAAGGCGGCCGTCAAGGCCGGCGACCCGCTCACCCCCGATGAGGTCGCCTCACTGCTGGCCCAGCGAACGCACGTCGAGAAGGCCAGCGCCTGCCCTCATGGCCGGCCGACCACGTTGCGCCTCTCGCTGCGAGACCTCGAGAAGCAGTTCAAGCGCACCTGAGGCGGCCCGCGCGGTATACTGAAACGCGTGCGCGGCACGCCCGCGCCACGCAAGCCGTCCACCATCCATTCAGGGAGTCCAGCTCATGGCCGAAGACAAGGGTGTCAGTCGTCGGGGCTTCATCCATCAATCGCTGAGCGCGGTCGGCGCGGCGGGCGTCGCCTCGGCAGCCGGGGCGCAGCCGGCCCAAGCCGCCGACAAGACAACCGAATCGAAGAAGACCACCGCCACGCTGGGCTACGCCACGATCGGCAAGGCCCGCATCAGCCGGGTGCTGCTGGGCGGCAATCTGATCAGCGGCTTCATGCACGCCCGCGACCTGAAGTACGTGCGGAGCCTGTTCCGGGCCTACGCCACCGAGGAGAAGATCCTCGAGACGCTCAAGATCGCCGAGTCGTGCGGCATCAACACGGTCTTCGAGACCGGCGCGAATTTCGTGAAACGTTACAACCGTGAATGCGGCGGCCACATGCAGTTCATCCCGCACGTCGAGGTCCGGCCCGACGCCAACGAGCAGGCCCTCGTCGAGCAGGTCCACCGGCTCGTCGAAGGCGGTGCGGTGGCCCTCTACGTCTGGGGCGTCTCGGCCGACCAGCTCGTCATGAAGGGCAAGGTGGCCAAGCTCGCCCGGGCCGTCGAGATCGCCAAGCGTCGCGGCCTGCCGGTGGGCGTGGGCGGGCATTCCCTCCAGGTCCCCATCCAGTGCGAGAAGCACGGCGTGCCCTGCGACTTCTACGTCAAGACGCTGCACCGCGACGATTACCCCTCGGCCATCCCCAAAGGGCTGCGCAAGGAGTTCATCTGGTACAAGGGCGGCAAGGGCTACTACGACAACATGTGGTGCCTCAACCCCGAGCAGACCGTCGCATTCATGGAGACGGTCAAGAAGCCGTGGCTGGCCTTCAAGGTGCTGGCGGCCGGGGCCTACCTGCCCCGTGACGGGTTCAAATACGCCTTCGAGAGCGGCGCCGACCTGATCGCCGTGGGCATGCTCGACTTTCAGATCAAGGACAACTGCAAGGTGGCCGCCAAGATGATCGAGCGCTACCAGAAGCGTCGGCGCCCCTGGCTGGCCTGAGCCGCGGCCTCGTCGAAACCCGACGGTGCCCCCGTCCGGTTCATGCCCCTGCGTTCAGGAGGCCGACGCCCCATGAAGCTGTTCGTGCCGCGCCGTACGGGCCCATTGGCAAGCGGTCTCGCGCTCGCCGCATTGTCGATCTGCGCCGTAGCCCGCGCGGACGGGCGGCAAGCCTCTCGAGACAAACCCAGACCACGACCTTGGATGTACGTCACGCGGGCCAAGATCGACGGCCTGCGATCCTTGGAGGAGGTTCGCCGTGGCATCCGCCGGGGCCACGCCGCGAAGCTGTGGCGGGACCTCCTGGCCAAGGTGGAGAAGGAAGCCAAGCAGCCGCCCATTTCCGCGAAGGACCGCAACCGCAGCTATAGCCTCGTGGCGACCACGACCAACCGTATCACGGACGCGGCACTGGCGGCGCTGGTCACCGGCGAGCGTCGCTACGCGGATGCGGCCCTGCGGCAGATCGAAGCGGTCTTCGACGAGCGACACTGGCCGGAGTGGGCCGACAAGGCGCACATCCAGGTGGGGCTCCAGGCCGACCTGCGGCACGGTCAGTTCGCCCGAGCCCTCGGCATGGCCTACGACTGGCTCTGCGACCTTCTCACGGAGGCCGAGCGAAGGCGGTTTCTCGAAGGCATCGACCGGCGGGCCATCCGACCGTTCAAGGCGGGCGTCGAGGCCAACGACCCCTGGCTCCGACGCCGAAGCAATTGGATGACCTGCGTCGTGGGCGGCTTCGGTATTCTCGGCATGGCCTTGGGCGACGATCACCCCGACGCCGCCTGGCTCGTGGAGACGGCCCGGCCTCGGATGAAAGCGTACATGACCGTCTTCGGTCCGGAGGGCGAGTTCAACGAGAGCGTCCAGTACGCCGGCTCGACGATGTACGTCGTGGACTACGTTATCGCCGATCGCTACGCCAGCACCGGCGAGCGGGGCCCCGACGCCCTGCGCCGGCTCGCCGACTTCTGCCGGTGGTACATGCACGCCACCGTCCCGCCGGGACGCGTGCTCGGCTTCGGCGATCCGGCGCCCGACATGCCCCCGGTGGTCGGCCATCTCTCCGCCGTGGCGGCCGCCTTGCGCGAGCCGACGATCCAGTGGTTCTACCTTCAGTACGCGGATCTCATGCGGCCGACGCACCGATGGCGGGCGTTGGAGCTGCTGTACTTCGACCCGACGCTCGGGGCCCGCTGCCCACAAGGACGCCTGCCGCTCGGCCGCGCCTACCGTCACCAGGCCAAGCTCATCACGAGCCGCAGCAGTTGGGACCCGACCTCGACGACCTCCGTCGTCTACGCCAAGGCCGGCCAGGAAGACTTCCACGGCCATGCGGACTACGGACAGGTGTGCCTCGACGGCTTCGGCGAACGCCTGATCATCGACCTGGGCTCTCCGCCGGGCGGGTATCCTCGGAGCCACAAGCCGCGCTACTACAACTACCAGCAGTGGGGCCACAACGTCCTGGTCTTCGGTCGGAATGAGACCGGCGGCATTCCGGTCGGCAAGGCCCGCCGCGGCCGCATCGAGCGGGCCGACTTCGACGGCGAGCGGGGCGGTGCGTGGACGATGGACCTGAGCGGACCCTACGGAGGAAAGCGCCGCGTCGTCCGACACGTGATGCACCTCTTGCCGCGGGTGGCCGTGGTCGTCGACGAGGCGAGGCTGCCCGCCGCCGAGCCGATCAGCCTTCGCTGGCACACGATCACGCCGTCTGAGCCCGACAAGGACGGGGCCTTTGTGGTCCGCGCCGAACGGGCAACGCTGGCCGCTCGCGTCCGACGCCTCGACGGCCGGGCCGACGTGCGATGTGGTCGGCACGCCTATCGCCCACCGTACGCTAAGAACCGCTACGGCGTGTCCTACGAGCAGCGGCGCGAGCCGTTCGTGGAGGTCGCCACGACGGCCGATCGATGCACGCTGCTGTCGGCGTTCTGCGTCTTCGGTCCTGACGAGAAAGCGCGACCGTGGCGAGATCGGCCGGATGGCTGGTCCGTCGACACGCCCGAGGGGGCCGTTCGCGTTCGCCTGGGCAAAGCCGCGATCGTCGTCGAGGACGCGACGTCGCAGCGGGCGTGGTCGGTGCGGATCGGATCGTTGTCGAGCCCCTAAGCGCCTACCGGCCCCCGGGATGCCGCTACCGGTATTAGTAGGGGTTCGAGGGCATCATCTCCCAGGCCCGCACGCTGGCGAAGGTCGTATCGCCGCCCTCGCTGACGAGGACGACGTTGAGGCTGTCGTCGCGGCGCGGGTACACGCGTCGGCAGATCGCCTGGCGCTCGTTGGCGTAGATCTCGACGATCGACTTGTCGACGAAGACACGCAGCTCGAGGGCCTCGCCGTCTCGCAGGGCCAGCGGGGCCCGCTCGACCACGCGCCGTCCGTCGACGCCGCTTCGCGTCGAATCGAAGACGAGGTGCCGGGTCTTGGTGTCGACGTAGAGCAGCGTCTCTTCCTCACCGCCCGGCGAGGCCCGGACCTTCAAGCCGCTCCGTCTCGCCTCGGGCGACGGGATCGTGATCTCCAGCTCGCACGAGTCGCCGACCACGCCGTCGAGTGTTTTCGCCGCGCCGTCCCGGACCGCGACATCGGACCATGTCTTACCCCCGCAGCGCAGCATCGCGAGCTCTTTCACCGGACGCATCCGCAGCGTGCCGTCGTCGCCCAGCCAGAGCGACCGCGGCAGGCCGTACACGCCCGACCAGCCCCTCGCCTCCTCGCCCTTGGGGTTGTCGGTGAGCCAGGCCCACATGATCTGCCGGCCTTTGTCATCGACGAGTGCTTCCGGCGCGAAGGTGGTGTTGTCGACCCACGTCATGCGGCCATGGCTGGTAGGGAGGAACCTGTCGCTGGCCTTGTCGTAGTCGCCGACGTAATACTGGCAGCCCTTGTTGTGGCTGATGAACAGCAGCAGGTGCTTGCCGCTCGGGTCGCCGCCGTCGGGGCGGCTCGGCAGCGGCAGGAAGCTCGGGCACATGTTGTCTTCGCTGTCGTCCGTCCACTCGGGATTGCGCTCGTAGAACTCGCCCTGGTACGTCCAGCGCTTGAGGTCTTTCGAGGCGAACAGGTAGAGGTGATCGCCCTTGAAGCGCTTCGGCGAATCGGCCTTGCGGCCATACTTGTTCAGCACCAGCAGGTTGCCCGTGCAGATATAGTACGTGCCGCCCTTCTTCCAGATATTGGTCGGATCGGCTGAGCCATAGATCAGCCGCTCGCCGTCCGGGCCCGTCGTCTCGGTGATGCCCCACGCGGTCGACTTGATCACGGGGTTGGCCTCGAGCTTCGTCCAGGTGTCGTAGTGACGGTCGCTACTCTTGGCCAGGCCGATGCCCTTGTCGCCCCAGAGCATCCAGTACGACAGATAGGCCGTCCCGTCGTCGTCGAGGAACCCGCCGCCGCTGAAGCAGCCCTCGTCGCCGTTGCCGGGTCCGATCGCGTCGGGATGGTGGCGCCAGTGCACCAGGTCGTTGCTCGAAAGGTGACCCCAACAGAAGCCGACGCCGCTGCGGTTGTACAGGTACATCAGGTGGTACCGCCCGTTGGCGTAGAAGCAGCCGTTCGCATCGCCGGGGCGGCCGCTGTCCTCGGGAATGCAGAAGTGGTAGCCGGGACGATACCGATCCGCCAACAGCTTCTCGCGCAGCAGACGCGTCGATTGCACCACCGCCGGCGGGACGGGTCCGTCCTTCGACCAGCCGGCCGGCACGGCCGCCTGGCCCTCGCCGGGCTGCATCTCGGCGAGCATGGTCGGTCGCTTCCCACTCAGGACGAGGCAGCCGTCGGCGAGCTTCGCGCCGCCGGTGAGCGTGACGCGGTTGAAGCGTCCGGTGCGGTCGTACGTGCCCGTGGCGGCGAAGTCCCACCAGGCGTACGGCTCGACGCCGTCGACGGGCTTGCCCGGTTGCATCGCGGCGATCGTCGCCTGGTCGAGCGGCTTGGGATAGATGCGCGCGTCGCGGATGCGTCCGAAGAAGACCTCCACGCCCTTCTGAAGGTGGCGCGGGCCGAACAGGATCGCCGTGTTGGCCCCATAGGTGTACGGTTCGCCGCCGGCCTGGTAGTTCGCGTAGGGCTTGCCGTTGCGATAGAGGGCGATATCCCTGCCGCGATAGGTGATCGCGATCTGGACGAACTCGTCCGGGCCGGCCGTCTCCTTCGGCCAGTCGGCCTGCTGCTTCGAGGTGCGCGACCAGTTGTTGCTGCCCGCCATCCACACGCGCGGCGTCAGCTCGGCGAACACGACGGCATCGAAGCGGTCGATCGTCGTGTCGTTGACGGTCAGCGCGCTGCCGCCCTCCTGCGTCAGGTTCGCCGGCGAGACCCAGACGACCAGCGTCTTGTCGGTCAGGACCGTCTTGCCGTCGCCGTCGGCCTGGCAGACGCCCGCGAGCACGCCCAGGAGTCCACTGGCCATGACCCAGCGAAGACCGCCGACACGAGGCTCTCTCGTATGCATGATGATCTCCCGAAGTGGCGACGCCCCCGGCAACCGTATCCGGAAACGGCGTTACCGTCCACGTCGCAGGCCGGGGGACGTAGCTTCCTTGCATGCTGGCGGCGTCCCTTGTGTGCCTCGGGGCCTTTCCTGGTCGCGCCGTGGACAGCGCGTCCTTGCGAGCGATACCATACCCGCAACGAGGCCCACGGCTTCCACCGAGCCCCGACGAGCGCGGCCGCACGCCCCGACCCATGTCGCGGGCCTTCGTGTATCGCGAACCCTTGAGGACACCATCATGCGACGACCGACCTACTGTCTCGGTATCTCTCTCCTGTTCGCCTCGGCGGTCGTCGCGGAGTCCGGTCCGAGCCCGTCCCATCGAGGAGCCGACATGAACGCATCCTTCGGCCTGAACGCGGGCCTGAATACGCTGCCCATGCTGACCGGCGCCAAGACGCGGTCCGTCTGTGCCGAGAACCCCACCGGCGAGAAGGGCAAGGGCGGCATGGCCATCCCCGACCCCAGCGAGCCGAAGCCGCCGCTGGCCGCCCGCGCCGCCGACGACCTCGGTCAGGGTTGGAAGGTCCGCCCGTTCCTGCGGGTCAACGCCGGTGAGACCGCCACGCTCATGGACGTCGACGGGCCCGGCGTGATCCAGCACATCTGGCTGACGGGCGGCGCGCCCACGCGCGGCCACGTCCTGCGGTTCTATTGGGACGGCGAAGAGACCCCGTCCATCGAGGTCCCGCCCACCGACTTCTTCGCCGTCGGGCACGACCTGTTCGCGCCCGTCAACTCGCTGGCGGTCGTCGTCGCCCCGCACAACGCGATGAACTGCTATTGGCCCATGCCCTTCCGCAAGCACGCCAGGGTCACCTACACCAACGAGACCGACGAGGACTTCACGCTGCTGGCCTATCAGATCACCTACGCCGAGACGCCCGTGCCCGAGGACGCCGGCTACCTCCACGCCCAGTGGCGGCGGGCGACCACCGAGAAGGTCAATCCCTACGTCATCGTCGACGGCATCCGCGGCCGGGGCCGCTACGTCGGCACGTTCCTGGCGTGGACGCAGCTCTCGCCCGGCTGGTTCGGCGAGGGCGAGATCAAGTTCTACATGGACGGCGACGGCGAGTTCCCCACCATCTGCGGCACCGGCACGGAGGACTACTTCTGCGGCAGCTACGGCTTCCAGAGCATCTACAGCACCGCCTACGTCGGCACGACGCTGCCGGGCGACAATCGCGACCCTCTCTTGCTCAACCGATTCATGGCTGACCTGAGCGGCCCACAACGCGACCGGATGAGGCGGGTCCTTCGCCACGGTCCGCCGCACTTCTGGAGCCTGTACCGCTGGCACATCCCCGACCCGATCTGCTTCGAGAAGGACCTCCGCGTGACGATCCAGGCCCTCGGCTGGGGCAAGGACGGCAAGTACAAGAAGCTCCACGACGACATTGCGTCGGTCGCGTACTGGTATCAGACCGAGCCGCACGCGCCGTTCCCCAAGCTGCCCGACGTCGCCGCGAGGCGGTTCCGGCACAACTCGCCCGTGGCCAAGGCCACCATCCAGGGCGCGCTCGAAGGCGAGAAGCTCGAGGTGCTCAAGGTCAGCAAGGGCAAGACCACCGTCCAGAAGACGGGTTTGGCCGCCGACCAGGCCTGGAGCGCCGGTGCCCATCTCTGGTGGACCGGGGCGGGCCCCGGCGAGGTGCTCGAGCTGGCCGTGCCCGTGGCTCAGGCCGGCGCCTACAAGCTGACCGCCCAACTCACGAAGTCCTATGACTACGGCATCGTGCAGCTCAGCCTGGACGGCAAGAAGCTCGGCGAACCGATCGACCTCTACAACGAGACGGCCACGCCCAGCGGGCCGATCGACCTCGGCACGCACGAGCTCGCCGCCGGCCAACACACACTCGCGGTCGAGATCGTCGGGACGAACCACGAGGCCAAGAAGAGCTACATGGTCGGCATCGACTACCTCCTTCTGGAGGCCAAGGAGTAGGCCCCCTGCCCGGCGGGTCTGCTGCAGCCCCGCGGGCCGATAGTTCTGTTCGAGGTGAAGCTCATGTTGCGTACGGTCTGTTGGACCTCTATCGCCCTTGTTCCCCCCGTAGCGGTTGCCGCCGCGGCCGAGAAGATGCCCTGGCAGGTCAACACACCCATCGTCGAGGTCCGGCGCGAGGTCTACCGCGAGCACCCACGCCCCAAGACGGCCGCCATGGTCGGCGTCCGCTACATGGGCCCGGGCCTCGTCCGCCAGGAGCGGTGGTCGACCATGGCCAAGAGCGACACGCCCGAAAAGCCCACGCGGCGCTGGTCGACCGACAACGGGCGAACGTGGTCGGACTTCGAGCCACAGCCGGAGGTGGTCACGCATCCGCAGGGCGTCCGGGTCTACTGGGGACACGGCCCGCAGATCTACGATCCGGCCTCGAAGGCCATCGTCTCGACCTGGCTGCGACAGACGCACAAGGCCGGCGTCTACCACAATCAGCTCTTCAGCCGCCTCTCGAGAGACAACGGGCGCACGTGGTCCGAGGGCGTGCAGCTCATGTACGAGCCCGGCAAGCGGTTCGACCCGAGCGATCCGTTCAACCCGGCCTACCTCAACAACAACCAGGCCTACTGCGGCAACAACATCATCCGCCACAGCAACGGCACGCTGGTCACGGCCGGGGCGACGGTGAACATCCCCAAGGACGTACCCATCCCCAACCCCAAGAAGCTGTCGGTCATGGGCATACCGGCCAAGGCGCGCAACATCGGCTCGGTGTGCTTCATCGGGCGATGGGACGCGGGGACGAAGCGTTACGCCTGGACTGCCGGCAAGCCCGTGTGGCTCTCGCGGAGCGTCACGTCGCGGGGCCTGCTGGAGCCCGAGGTCGCCGAGCTGACCGACGGCCGGGTCCTGGTCGTGTGGCGCGGCTCGAACGCGGGGCTGAATCCGAAGCAGGTGCCCGGCCGCAAGTGGTACAGCGTCAGCTCCGACGGCGGCAGGACGCTGAGCCGGCCGACCGACTGGCGCTACGACGACGGCTCGCGGTTCTACTCGCCGTCGAGCTTCCACCGCATGATCCGCCACAGTGTCACGGGCAAGCTCTATTGGATCGGCAACATCGGCGCGAGCCGGACGCGGGGCAACGGCCCACGGTACCCGCTCGTGATCGCCGAGGTCGACGAGACGACACCGGCCCTGAAGAAGGACACCGTCACGCTCATCGACGACCGACGGCCCGGCGAGGGCAGCCGGCTTCAGCTCTCGAACTTCTCGCTGCTCGAGAACCGCCAGACGCACGAGGTCGAGCTCTACTACACCCGCCTCGGCGAGGACCCCGACGACTTCTGGGGCGCCGATGCCTACAAGGTTACGCTGCGGATCAGGCCGTAGGCCGCGCGTCGAACGGGACGACGAAGGGCGGCAAGACCGCCCAGCCTGCCGCGCAGCATACGGACTGATCGGGAGACGCACGGCGATGGCATGGTCGGGAGGACTGGGTGGAGCGGCGTTCTTGATTGCCGCCGGCATGGCGGACCGCTGCCTGCCGCAAGTGGGCCGGGACGAGCGACCTCGCGCGACCGTCGCGGAGATCGCGGCCGCGTATAGCGCCAAGGTGCTGGCCTCGGGCGTCTTCGTGGCCGGGCGCAGGCCGGAGTCCGTCGCCTCGCAGGAGCTCGGCTTCCTGCCGCAGCTCAAGTACAAGATCGATCGCGAGGCCGAAACGGTGACGGCCTGGGTCTATCCGCGGTTCAAGAAGACGGCCGTCTACCGGCCCGGTCTGGGCGTGGCGCTCGCCCATGACGGGGACATCGCCGCGCTGAAGCGTCAGGCGCGGCCGAGTCTGATCCCCGACCTGAGCCACCTGGCCGCTGAGCCCTGGCCGACGGGCGATGCACCGTCCGGCAGGCGGCGGCCCGCCGGCATC
This sequence comes from uncultured Planctomycetales bacterium, assembly GCA_964622545.1. Classification (GTDB taxonomy): domain Bacteria; phylum Planctomycetota; class Phycisphaerae; order UBA1845; family JAFGLZ01; genus JAFGLZ01. The sequence goes on from CAZUQM010000009.1 coordinate 157,829, forward strand.
GACGAGGACGGACTGGCACAGGCCGTCGAGAGGATGTGCGCCGAGGTCAACCGCTTCTGGCTGCGACGTACCCGAGCCGTCATCGTGCTCTATGACGGCGAGATCGTGGCCGAGCGCTACGCCGAGGGGTTCGGTCCCGAGACGCGGCTGCCGGGTTGGTCGATGACCAAGAGCGTCCTGCACGCCCTCGTGGGCATCGCCGTCCGCGACGGCAGGCTCGCCGTCGACGACAAGGCCGCCGGTCCACGATGGCGGACCGAGGGGGACGCTCGCGCGGCGATCACCATCGACACGATGCTGCGGATGAGCAGCGGGCTGGCCTTTAATGAGTACGGGACGCTGCCTCCGAGCGATCTGGTCCGCATGTTGTTCGCGAGCCCCGACGCGGCCGGGTACGCCGCCGAGCTGCCGCTGGCGCATCGACCGGACACGGTCTGGGCCTACGCCAGCGGAACGAGCAACATCCTGTCGCGCGTTTTGCGGCGGGCCTATGGCGATGAGGCCTACTACGCCTTGCCCTACCGCGAGTTGTTCAGCAAGGTGGGCATGCGGCGTGCGATCATCGAGGCCGACGCCTCGGGCACGTTGGTCTGCTCGTCGTTCATGTTCGCCACCGCGCGCGACTATGCCCGGTTCGGACTGCTGTACGCGAGCGACGGGGTGTGGCGCGGCGAGCGGATCTTGCCCGAAGGTTGGACCAAGTACGCCAGGACGGCCACGCCCACCGCACCGGAAGGCGAGTACGGCGCACACTGGTGGTTGCCGTCGGATTCGGAACGGGCCGAGGCCCAGAAGCGCGGCCTGCCGTTGCCGGACGACACCTTCAACGCCTCGGGCTTCGAGGGGCAGAAGATCGTCGTGATCCCGTCCCGCAAGCTGGTCGTCGTCCGTCTCGGTCTGGCGTACTTCAGCAGTTTTCCGATCTACGACCATGTGTGTGATGTGTTAAACGCCCTGCCGGAGTGATGAGCAGAGCTCTGCGGAGCTAGGCTCGCTGGGGTGAGCCAGTCGTCCGACACAATGGAACCTGTGGGTTCCCCAGCTTTGGAGCCGCCATCGACGCGACTGCGAAGGAGCGTTGCCGCGTCGGAGACGCGACGATCAAGAAGCGTGGCTGGGTCGGAGACGCGACGATCAAGAAGCGTGGCTGGGTTGGAGACGCGACTGTCAAGGAGCGTTGCTGTTTTCGGGCTTCAACAACACAGCTCCCTGACGGTCGCTGCTCTGAGCGGCGTCTCGCCCTGGCAAGCCGCTGCACTTCGCAGCTTCGGCGATGGAGTATCGCCCTGGCGGGCGAGCCACTATGTTGCGGGCGATGAAGCATCAACCGACGGCATGAGCCTGCCAGGGCCGGAGGCCCGACAGCGTGTAGCCCACGGCGTGAGCCGTGGGATTCGTTTGTCGGATGACCACGGACTCCCGAAGCCGTGACGCGTGTGGGCTGTGGACGCCCTACGGCGTGCTGGCCCTGCCGAGCGTCGTCTGGTCGGCATCGGGGTGCCGGGGGACGGCCTTGTACAGCGCGATGAAGAAGCTCTCGACGTCGCCGATGTGGGCCTTGCCGCGGAGCTCCATCACGAGCTCGCCCTCCATCTGCCGTTGCTGCCGCTGGATCAGCTGCTCCTCGATGATGGGCTGGGCCTCCGAGAACGGGATCTTCCGCGCCTCGAAGCGTCGGCCGGCCTTGACCAGAAGCAGCCCGTCGTCGGTCTTGATCACGTCGCTGATCTGGCCCGGCTCGAGCTCGAAGAGCACCTGAGCCGCCTCGGCCCATCGACCCGTCAGCCCGCCGGGCGAGACGGGGCCCCACGCCCCGCCCTTGCGGCGGTTCGGCCCGAACGAGTAGCTCTTGGCCACGGCGTCGAACGAGATGCCGCTGGCCAGCTCTTGCAGGGCGCTGTCCATGTGCTCGTCGGCGGCCCGCTTGGCCTCGATCCGCCGACGACCGCGGAGCCGCGACCACGTCGCCTTGCCGCCGGCCCGAGCGGCCTCGTCCAGGAACTCCCAGTACGGCACGTCGATCAGGAACATCTCCACCCGCAGCGGTTCGGTGAACTCGTCGGGGTTCCGCTCGTAGTACTTGGCCAGTTGCCGACGCGTCGGCTGTCGGATCAGCGGCAGGAAGGTGTCCTTGAGGTACTGCCGCACCACCAGCCCCCGGCGGATGAGATGCCGGACGTCGCTCCGCTTCTGGCCGGTCCTCTGGAGGTGCTCCTCCCAGCGGCTGAACCGCCCGCCGAACTCCGCGTTGATGCGGCTCAGCTCGGTCTTGTCGACCGCCTTGGTGATCGCCGGCTCCATCTCTTCGGTGATCTCCTTGCTGGCCTCGTCGTAGACCAGAACCTCCTCGATGAGCCGGACCACCCGCTTCTTGAGCTCCCTGGTCACGAAGCGGTTGTACTCCACCAGCGACATCTCCTTGACGGCCTGCTCGAGCTCGCCGCGCAGCGGCTCCAGCACCTCCCGCACCGTGATGACGTCGTTGTTCACCTTCAGGATGGGCGTCTCGATCGTCTCGCCCGTCAGGCCCGGCCGCTTCGTCGCGCTCGTCGGCCGACGCGGGTCCTTCTTCTTCCATGCGATCCGTGTCTTGGGCTGGCTCGACGGGGCCGTCGTCGACGGCGCGGTCGTCGCGCCCGGCAACTCCTCGGCCATCGAGGGATCGCCCTTCATGGCCTCGTCCAGCAGGGCCTCGTCCACCGGTTCGTCCGCGTCGGCCAGGCCCGGCTTGGACTGCGGCGCCTCGGGGCTGCCCTTGTGGCGGTTCCACCAGTCCATGCCCTTCTGGCATCCGCCACAGAGCGGCAACGCCAGCAGCACCATGATCCATCGGCTTACGCGCATGACACCCTCGCCTTGGCCGGATCCTTGCGTAACAGCTTCAAGAGAATCGTCAGCAGTGTCGGCGGCTCCAGATAGTTCGCGGGCGGACGCCAGTGTAGGGTCTGGGCGTCCGGCATGCGCACCGTGCCGCTCGCTCCCTCGAACAGCGCATCCATCATGCCCATGTGCTCCACGGTGAAGATCAAGTCGGGCGGCGTCTTCATTATAGACCGAATCCGCCAGCCCGATGCAAGCACCCGCACCTCGGCCAGATCGAGCAGCGTCTGCACCTGCCGCGGATACGCACCGAAGGCGTCGCGGAGGTCGCCCTGGAGCTGCGTCAGCTCCTCCGGCGTGTCGCACCGCACCAGCCGGCGGTAGATCTCCATCCGCTGACGCTCGCTGCTGATGTAGCCCTTGGGGATGTGCGCCGAGACGTCCAGCTCCAGATGGACCGCCTGGCCCTCCTCGACCGGCTCGCCCCGCATCCGTTTGACCGCCCGCTCCAGCAACTGACAGTACAGCTCGTAGCCGACGGCCGCGATGTGACCGCTCTGCTCGGCGCCGAGCAGGTTGCCCGCCCCGCGGATCTCCAAGTCGCGCATCGCGATGCGAAACCCCGCGCCCAGCTCCGAGTACTCCTCGATCGCCTTCAAGCGCTTCGCCCCGCGCGGCGTGATGCTCCGCTTCGGGCTGAGCAGCAGATAGCAGTACGCCCGATGCTTATACCGCCCCACACGCCCGCGGAGCTGATGCAGGTCCGCCAACCCGAAGCGGTCGGCCATGTTGATGAAGATCGTGTTGACGTTCGGGATGTCGATGCCGCTCTCGATGATCGTCGTGCACACCAGCACGTCGGCCTCGTGCCGGACGAACCGGAGCATCACGTCCTCGAGCTCGTGCTCGTTCATCTGGCCGTGGCCGACGAGGATCCGCGCCTCGGGCACGATCTCCTGGATCATGCCGGCCATCGCGCGGATGTCCCGCACGAAGTTGTGCACGAAGTAGACCTGCCCGTCGCGGTTCATCTCCCGCAGGATCGCGTTGCGGATAAGCTGACGGTCCCAGGCCCGCACCTGTGTGACGATGCTGCGGCGGTCGATGGGCGGCGTCGACAGCGAGCTGATGTCCCGCAGGCCCAGCATGCTCATGTGCAGCGTCCGCGGGATGGGCGTGGCCGTCATCGTCAGCACGTCCACCATCGTCCGCATCCGCTTGAGCCGCTCCTTGTGCTCCACGCCGAACCGCTGCTCCTCGTCGATGACCACCAGCCCCAGGTTCGCGAACCGCACGTCCTTGCTCAGCAGCCGGTGCGTGCCGATCAGGACGTCGACCTGGCCCTTCCTCGCGGCCTGGGTGATCTCCTTCTGTTCGCCCCGCGTGCGAAACCGGCTCAGGCACCGCACGATGAACGGGTAGTCCGCCATCCGCTCGGCGAAGGTCTGGTAGTGCTGCTCGGCCAGCACCGTCGTCGGCACCAGCACCGCCACCTGCTTGCCGTACTCGACGCACTTGAACGCCGCCCGCATCGCCAGCTCGGTCTTGCCGTAGCCGACGTCGCCGCACAGCAGCCGGTCCATCGGACGCGGCCGCGTCATGTCCTGCTTGATCTCGCCCACGGCCGTGAGCTGGTCCTCGGTCTCGGTGTAGATGAACGAGCCCTCGAACTCCCGCTGCCAGTCGGTGTCGGCCGGGTAGGCGATGCCCTCCTGGCTCTCGCGGACCGCCTGGATCCGCAGCAGCTCGGCGGCCATGTCGTCGACCGCCTCGGCCACCTTCTCCTTGGTCTTCTTCCACCGCGTGCCGCCCAGCTTGCTCAGCGAGGGCCGCACCGGACCGGCGCCGACGTACTTCTGGACCAGGTCGATCTGCGAGGCCGGCACGTGCACCTGCGCCCGGTCGGCGTACTCGATCGTCAGGAATTCCTCGTTCTTGCCCGCCTCGCCCTTACGGAGCGTCTTCATGCCGAGGAACTTGCCGATGCCGTGCACGACGTGGACCACCAGGTCGCCCGACTGGAGGTCCGTCCAGGTGTCGAGCTGTCGGCCCGCGATCGCCCGACGGATCCGCCGCCGCTGCCGGTAGCGACCGAACACCTCGTGATGCCCCACCACCACCGTGCGGCTGGGTTTCCAATGGAACCCATGATGCAGCAGCCCCAGCTCGAGGTGCAGCCCGTCGGGCCTGCCGCCTGCCGCCTCGTCGACCAGCTCGCCCAGCCGTTGCCGCTCGGCCTGGTTGTCGCAGTAGACGTACACCGTGTGATCGCCGGCCAGATCGCACAGCTCGGCCACCGCCTCGTCGGCCTTGTGCTCGAACCGCTGCACGCTCTCGACCCGGAAGCGGAACTCCGTCGTCTGCGGTGTGGCCGTGAACCGCGTCAGATGCACCTGGTCGAAGTCGGCGGCCCGTTGCAGGACGGCCTCGACCGGGTACATCCCTTCGGGGGTGTCGAGCCGGTCCAGGAACGTCCGCCCCAGCTCCTGGACCTCCGACGGCTCGGCGATCGCCACGATGGTTCCGGCCGGCAGGTAGCTGAACAGGTGCGTGGTCTCCTCGGGTGCAAGGGCGTCCGTCGGGCCCTGACGGTCGGACGAGCTCAGGCCCGGCACCGTCGTCTGCGGCATGCCCGGCAGCCGCGTCGAGTCCATGTGCCGGACGCTCCGCTGCGTGCCGACGTCGAACTGCCGGATCGATTCGATCTGGTCGCCGAAGAACTCGATGCGGATCGGATCGACGTCGCCCGGCGGATACACGTCGACGATGCCGCCCCGGACGGCGAAGTCCCCGGGCGATTCGACCATGTCCAGCCGTTCGTAGCCTCGATCGTGCAGCCACTGGATCAACTCGCGCGGGTCACGCTCGCTCCCGGCCGTCAGGACCAGACTGTTGGCCTCCATCACGGCCACGGTCGGCACGGGTTGCATCAGGCCCTGCACGGGCGCGAGGATCGTCGCCGGCACCGGCCCGTCCGGGCCCGGGAGACGTCCGTCGTGGTCTCGCAGCAGGGAGCACAGCCGCAGCCGCTCGGCCGCGATCTCGTCGCTGGCCGGTCCCTCGCCGGGCAACGCCTCCCACGCGGCGAACAGCTCGCCCGCGCGGCCCATGGCCAGTTCGAGGTCGTCTCGGGCCTCGTCGGCCTCGTCGAGGTGGGCGGTGACAAAGAGAAGGGGGCGATCCAGCGACCGGGCGAGCAGCCCGGCCAGGATGGGCGCAGACGATCCCCACAGCCCGACCGCCGAGCAAGGCCCCTGTCGGCCCTCGACGTGCCGGAGCGCCTGGCAGAACGTCTGATCTCGGGTGATCCAGTCGATCACCAGTCTCCTCGACCGGCTATGGTAGCAAACGCCCGACCGCCGGGCCAAGCCCGGCCCGTGCCGCGGCGTCCATGCTGGGCCGAGCCTCGTGCGTCCTTGCAGCAGTATCGCGACGACTTGCCTGAGCCGCCGGATTCATCCGGCGCCGCCGCGCGGCATGAATCCCGCAGCCCGGTAAACCAGTCGATCCCTCACCTGCTCCCGCAACGATCGACACGACGCACACTTGGCCCATGCCCGGCCGCATCGCCCTTGGGCTCGCGCCCACCGCCTGCTACACTCACAGGACGTGCCCCATCCCGGCGATCTCGCGAGCCCGTCCGCAACGTGACGCCCTGGCCGGCCCTTCCGAGGCTCGACCCGGGTGGGAGGAAACCATGCAACGACGCATCTGGCTGACGTGTGCCCTGCTGACCGGCCTGCTCGTCCTGCCGTCCGCCGTCCTCGGGGCGCCGCCACGCCAGGGCCAACCCATCAAGCTGGCCAAGCGCGGCAAGCCGATCCGCGCCGCCAAACCCACTGGCACAAAGACCGACCCGAAGACCCTGATCGCCGAGGCCCTGGCCGGACCGATGAAGGACGTCCGCGAGATCGTCTTCGCCCAACGCCAGACCGGTCCCGACGGCCACTGGTACGCCAACTTCGCCTACTACGCGCCCGACACCGATCGCAAGGCCTACCGGGCGATGGGGCGCCTCTGCAAGCTCGACGTCCGCACGGGCGAGATCACGGTCTTGCTCGACGACCCGAGCGGCACGGTCCGCGACCCGAAGGTGCACTACGACGGCAAGACGATCCTGTTCGCCTATCGCAAGGGAGGCACCGATCACTTCCACCTCTATGAGATCCAGTCCGACGGCTCCGGCCTGCGGCAGATCACCGACGGGCCCTACGACGACATCGAACCGACCTACCTGCCCGACGACGACATCGTCTTCGTCTCCAGCCGGTGCAACCGCTGGGTCAACTGCTGGCTGACGCAGGTGGCCGTCATGTACCGCTGCGATCGGCGGGGCGGCCGCATGCGAGCGATCTCCGGCAACATCGAGCACGACAACACGCCGTGGGTCCTGCCCGACGGCCGCGTCCTCTATCAGCGATGGGAGTATATCGACCGCAGCCAGGTGCATTACCACCACCTCTGGACGGCCAACCCCGACGGCACCGGCCAGATGACCTACTACGGCAACATGCAGGCAGGCACGGTTATGATCGACGCCAAGCCGATCCCCGGCTCCCAGAACGTGTTGGCCGTCTTCTCGCCCGGGCACGGCCGGCGCGAGCACGCCGGCGCGATCACGATCATCCAACCGCAGACCGGCCCGGACGACAGGGCCTCGGCCATCCGGGTCCACCCGAGCGAGCACGTCCGCGACCCGTACCCGATCTCGGACGACTGCTACCTCGTCGCCGTCAACGACGCGATCCAGATCATGAACCGTCGCGGCGAGACGGCCACGCTCTACGCCCTCCCGAAGCCCCTGGCCAAGAAGGGCGTGCTGGTCCACGAGCCCAGGCCGTTGGTGCCGCGCCAGCGCGAACGGGTCATCCCCTCGCGGGTCGACCTGAGCAAGGACACCGGCACGCTCGTGCTCACCGACGTCTACCGTGGTCGGCGGATGGAGGGCGTCGAGCCCGGCGAGATCACGCACCTCCTCGTGCTCGAGACGCTGCCCAAGCCGATCAACTTCACCGGCGGGATGGAGCCGCTGAGCTACGGCGGGACCTTCACGCTCGAGCGGATCCTCGGCACCGTGCCCGTCGAGCCGGATGGGTCGGCCCACTTCGAGGTGCCGGCCATGCGGAGCGTCTTCTTCGTCGCCCTCGACGAGCGAGGCTACTCCGTCAAACGGATGCAGAGCTTCCTGACGGTCATGCCGGGCGAGACCACGAGCTGTGTCGGCTGCCACGAGAACCGAACCAAGACGCCCGCCACCGGCGACGTGCCCGCCCTGTCGGCCACCATGCGGCCGCCCAGCAAGATCGAGCCGATCAAAGATGTGCCCGACGTGTTCGACTTCCCGCGCGACATCCAGCCGATCCTCGACCGACACTGCGTGGGCTGTCACGATCCCGACCGGCGCGAGGGCGGCGTGTTGATGACCGGCGATCGCGGCCCGATGTTCTCGCACAGCTATTACACGCTGAGCATCCGCAAGCAGTTCGCCGACGGGCGGAACCTGCCCAAGAGCAACTACCCGCCGCGGGCGCTGGGCAGCTCGGCCAGCCCGCTGATGAAGAAGATCGACGGCGGCCATCACGACGTGAAGGCCTCGGACCGCGACCGCAAGATGGTCCGGCTGTATCTCGAGACGGGCGCGCCCTACCCCGGCACGTATGCGGCCCTCGGCACGGGCATGATCGGCGGCTACGCCCAGAACCGCATCGATCGGTCGGACACGAGATGGCCCAGCGTCAAGAAGGCCCGAGACGTGATCAAGCGGCGGTGCGCGTCGTGCCACACCGGCGACCGCAAGCTGCCGGATTCGCCGACCGACAACCTGGGCACGCGGCCCTGGAAGATCCCCTACGGCAGCCCCAAGCTCCGCTTCAGCCGGCACATCATCTACAACCTGTCGCGCCCGGAGAAATCGGTCCAGCTCCTCGCCCCGCTGGCCAAGGAAGCGGGCGGGTACGGCCTGTGCAAACCCGGCGGCACGAAGCCCGGCAAGGGCCCAGTCAAGCAGCAGCTTCGCGCCGCGAAGCGACCCCGCCCCGCGGCACCGGGCAAGGCGGGCCGAAGCGGGCAACGCGCAGCAGGCGGCGCCGTCTTCGCCTCGCCGAACGATCCGGACTACCAGACGCTGCTGGCGGCGATCCTGGACGTGAAGGAGCATCTCGAGGAGATCGGCCGGTTCGACATGCCCACGTTCCAGCCCCGCGACGCGTACCTCCGCGAGATGGTCCGCTACGGCGTGCTGGACAAGCCCCCGGCGGCCGGCGCCGACGTCGACGCCTACCAGCTCGATCGCGCCTATTGGCAATCGCTCTGGTGGCGGCCGGTGGGCAATGGGGTCGAGGTGCCTTAAGGCCGATGTGCGGCGACTGGCCAATGGTGAGAGGGCAACAGTGAATCAGAGACGCGACCGTCAGGGAGCGTTGTAGTTTGCGCTCACCGTAGATGGAACCGTACCGGGCGTCTAGACGCACCCATGCCCCAAGGATCGCGTCAACACACGATTCATCCAGATGCATCCTATAGAGGTCAACCGAAGTCGTAAGTCACCAGCACGAGGGCAGCATTGAGCCCCCACATGGCCAAGGCTACGCTGATCCTCCTGGAGGGAGACATCGCGTATAGCGTGCCTCGCTTCCACACGACGAGCACCACGAGGGGAATCTCGACAATGCCCGAAATGATGGTCAGCCAAAGCTCCCAAGCGGGGCTCCAGTTCGGTACGGCGATCGCCATATGCACCGCAACAAGACCGAAGAACAGCGCGAAGCCAATCATCATGATCATCGGCGCTATGACGATCAGCAACCACGCGATCGGCTGCCGAACCGCCCCGACCTGAAGCTTCAGCTCGTTGCCGCATTCGGGACAGGCGGGCTTGGTCAGTGCGTGCAGGTCATACTTGCACACGGGACAGGGCGCGTGCGTCCGCTGTAGGAACTGCAGCAGGAGAGCTCGGTCTCGGTCGGCGGATGGCTCTTCATCGGGCATGGCGCGATGGAGCACACTCCCAATTGCCCGGCGTGTCAAGCCATACAACGTGCGTTTCGACGCACCGCATCGACATCACCGGTCCTCCGCCGAGCCTACGCCGCCACCGCGGCGACCGACAGATACCCCGCGAACCACTCGCCCGAGGCGACCATCCGGCGAATGAGCTGCGGTCGCAGGCCGGCGGCGCGGATGCCCTTCAGGACATCCTTCCAGTGCTCGATCCGCCGTGTAGGCAGGTGCGTCCGACCCGCGATCTTGACGCAGCCGTCGTAGCCGTCGAGTCCCGGCGCGGGGGCGTAGAGCGTGCGGCCCTTCAGGACCGACCGGCCGTGCTTGGCCCGGTAGATCGCCCGATCGACCGGTGAGCACATCGTCTGGACCACGGCCACCCCGCCGGGCCTCAGCAGCCGGCGAATCGTCTCGAGGTACGCCTCTCGGTCGGCTGGATCGGTGATGCAGTGCAGGCAATGCCCGTCGACGGCCAGGTCGAACGTGCCGGCCTCGCGCGGGCCGACCGAGCAGACGTCGGCCTGTCGGAACCGCAGGCGCAGGCCCTTCGACTGCTCCTTGGCCATGGCGATCGCGGTTCGGCTGATGTCGATGCCCAGCCCTGCGAAGCCGCGCTGGGCGATCCACCGCAGCATGGGCCCGGTGCCACAGCCCAGCTCGACGGCCTTGCCGCCCTTCGGCGCCCACGACTGGGCCAGCACATCGACCAGGAACCGCCGTGCGTGCGGTGCGATATCGGGGGCCTTTCTGCCGACGCTGAACTGATCCCACGACCGCAGACCCCGCTTCCGCAGCGTGCGATAGGCGTTTTCGTGGGCGTGGTAGGGTTTTCGCATGCGCGATGCTCCGGCCTGTCGCGGGTGCCGACGCACACAGCCCGCACGCCTACTGATACTGTCGCCCCACCGGCTTCTTCGGCTCGATCTGCGGACGCGGTTCGGTGCGGGCGGTCTTGAGGTACGCCTCGATCTTGGCCACGACATCGGGATGGTCGGCGGCCACGTCGCGCTTCTCGGCCGGGTCGGAGCTCAGGTCAAAAAGCATCAGCTTGCGGCGGTCCTTACCCAGCCGCACGACGGCCTTCCAGTTGCCCATGCGGACGGCCCGGGCGTCGTCCTGCTCCCAGTACATGAACGCGTGATGCGGCTGCTTGCGGCCGGCGACCTGCTCGCCAAGCAGCGTCGGCACGACGGACAGCCCGTCGATGCCCTTCGGCGGCTCGGCCCCGGCCAGCTCGGCCAGCGTGGGCATGACGTCGGCGAAATACCACGGATGGTCGCTCACCTTGCCCGCTTGAACCTTGCCGGGCCAGCGGACGATCATCGGCACGCGAATGCCGCCCTCGAACAGCGACGCCTTCACACCCCGCAGCCCGCCGGACGCGTTGAAGAACGCCGGCGCGCCCGGACCGTACGACGGCCCGTTGTCGCTCGTGAAGAAGACGATGGTGTTGTCGCTCAGGTCCAGCCGGTCGAGCAGCGCAATGATCCGGCCGACGCTGCGGTCCATCCGCGTGATCATGGCCGCGATGGCGGCCTTGGGCGTCTCCTGCATGCCGTAGTCGCTGGGGTAGCCGGCGGGCCGGCCCCGACCGCGGTAGGGCGTCTCGGGAAACCTGCCGCGATACTCGGCCAGCGAGTCCTCGGGCACGAGCAGCTCATAGTGCGGCACGGCGAAGGGCACGTACAGGAAGAACCGCTCGTCGCGGTGCCGCTGGATGAAGTCGAGCGCGCGGAACGTGATCTCGTCGTGGGCGTGTCGGCCGCTCCGGCCGTCGTTGCCCTTGAGCACGCACTTCGTGGCGTTGAGCCAGAGGTACTCCGGGTAGTAGAAGTGGGCGTGGATCTGGTGCAAGTAGCCGAAGAACTCATCGAAGCCCTGCTTGTAAGGCACGCCCGCCGTGCCGTGCTCACCCAGGCCCCACTTGCCGAACAGGCCCGTCGTGTAGCCGGCTCGCTGCAGCACCTCGGCCACGGTGACGTCGTCGGGCGCCAGCGGGATGCCGCCGGTGTTGCCGCGGACCGGTGTGTGTCCGCCGTGCAGGCCTGTCATGAGGACGCTTCGGCTCGGCGCGCAGACCGACGAACCCGCGTAACACTGCGTGAACCGCATGCCCTGGCCCGCAAACCGATCGAGGTGCGGCGTGCGGATGAGCTTCTGACCGTAGCAGCCAAGGTGCCCGTAGCCGAGGTCGTCGGCCATGATGAAGAGGATGTTGGGCTTGGACGTCTCGGCGGCCGAGGCCGAGCAGACGGCCAGGGCGACGCAGCACGCCGCGGGGAGGAGGCGTTGCAGCCATGGTTCGTTCGGGTTCATGAGGAAGTCCTTTCTAGATGATGGCTTATCGCTGCCCGGAAGATGCGAAGGGTGGCCCACGGCTTCAGCCGAGGGGGACGCGAATTCCGTATGAAGACTCTGAGCCGCGACAACCAGTCCCGTCAGGGGCGGTAGTTGATAGCCACGGGCGTTAGCCCGTGGAGTGCTGACCACGGGTTTCGCTCGCCTGACGGCTCACTCCACGCCACCCGTGGCTACGATCCATCGGCCCCCCGGGCCTGCGTCGCCGTCAGAGCAGCGTAGCGTGCGTCTTGACGCACCATCTGTCTCATCGAAACAACCAGGCGAAATCACGCTGACGCAAGCTCCGGCCCGTTCACCTCGATGAGCGTATCGAGGAATAGAGCGTCGAGCACCTCCGGGTCTCTCGACCTCGCCGGCGGCTGCGTCGAGGCTTCGAGCCGAGCGAGCTGGGCGTCGAGGAAGTCGGCGATGACCGGATTCCGAGGCCCGCTGTCCAACTCGGCGCCCGCTCGTTTGGCGGCCAGCAGCGAGTCAATCTCCGCCTTCAGGGCGGGATCGTCAACGGTCGCGTCAACAAGGTCGCTGAATAACATGGGCACAGCGCCCAGGCCACGTTCGATCCACAAGCAGGCCAACACCGGCCGGAGCACGTAGAAGTACTTCTTCACCCACACCTCGTCACCCACCAGATACTTGCGATGGTTGTTCTGGGCCATGTGCAGGTAATGATACATGCACGCAATGGGGGAGTAGTAGTCGTCGACGAGCCCGCGCAAACGGTCGATGAACGCGGAGCGCCGCTGATAGACGATGGGCGATTTCAGCCACTCATAGAGCGGCGGATTGGATTTGCGGAAGAGCCCGAGTGTCTTGCTGACGTCCCAGCCAGCGATGTCCAGCTCGTCATGGATCGGACGCTCGATGACACTTCGGTTGTCTCGAATCGTCAGATACCACGGCGTCGGTCTGAGATAGATGAATCGGACGTCATAGTCGCTGTCGGCAGACTCGAACCCCCACGCCCGGCTACCCGACTCGCACGCGTACAACACGACAACCGATTCGGCCTGCTCGATGCGATCAAGCTCGTTGTCGATCCGTTGGCGTATCGAATCGGTCATAGTCGACTTCCCGACCTCGGCCTCGGGTCGGCTGCCCAGAAAGCAGGACGGACGATGGTCCGGCTTCCCATCACTCGGTCGGCCTTGGCGATCTGGGACTACGCCCCATGCCCGAGGTGTTGCTTGCGCAACCATCTGTAGGAGCCGTCTCTGACGGCGACCGAGGCCTGAAAGGCCTCCACACAATGGCCGAGGGTAGAGTTCGCCGAAGGCGGACGAAACTCCCAGTAGCCGCTGAACAGCAACGCTCCCTGACCGTCCCGTCTCTGATTGGCCGCCTACCCCTCGGCCTCGAGCCGCCGCACGAACTCCTGGATGATCCACTCCGGCGTGCTCGTGCCGGCCGCCACGCCGGCCGTCCGCTTGCCGGTGATCATCTCGGGGCGGAACTGCTCCCACGTCTCGAGGTGGTACGTCGTCGTGCCGGCCTCCTCGCAGAGCCGTGCGAGCTGTCGCGTGTTGGCGCTGTGCAGCCCGCCGAGGATGAACATCACCTCGACCTTCTCGGCCAGCTCGACGGCGGCGGCCTGGCGGCGGCTCACCTCGTTGCAGAGCGTGCTGACGATCTTCACCTCGCGGAAAGGACGGCCCACGATCGCCGCCACCACGCGGGCCACGTGCTCGGGCGCGTGCGTCGTCTGGGCCACGACGCCGAGCTGGCTGTGCGCCGGGATCGACTCGACCTCGTCGGGGCTGTTGATCACGATCACGCCCTCGGAGTAGCCCACCACGCCGACGACCTCCGGGTGCTTGGCGTCGCCGATCATCACCACCTGGTAGCCGTCCTCGTGTAGGGACCCGACGATCTGCTGGGCCCGCTTGACTAGCTTGCACGTGGCGTCGACCACCTTCAGGCCGCGGCGCTCGGCCTCCTCGTACACCTCCGGCCGGACGCCGTGCGAGCGGATCAGCAGCGTGCTGCCGTGCGGGACCTCATCGAGCGAGGCCGATTGGTTCACGCCCGCCTCCTCCAGCCGCGAGACCTCCTGCGGGTTGTGGATGACGGGCCCGAGCGCGAAGACCGACCCCTTGGGCGTCTCGTCGGCCGTGCGGAGCGCCAGCTCCACCGCGTCTTGCACGCCGAAACAGAATCCGCGCTTGTCGGGCAGCAGCACCTTCATCATCCCACCGCGTGGCACTCTAACGCGCCGCCGCGCACGGGCCAAGCGTGACCAGGCCGAAGGTACTATTCAGAGGTCGCTGCTGATGTGGGTGAGTGAGCTGGCGCCGAGACGCCGACCCTTTGCCGCGTGGACCTCGTTGTCTGCGCCGTCGCGCTAGAGCTCCTGCTCGAACGCCGCCGGTTTGCCGGCCGGGTCCGTCAGCCGGACGCTGAAGAGCCAGGCGCTTCGCCGGCCCTTGTGGGCGAGGTTGCCCACTTTGATCAGGATCGTGTTCTCGCCGCGATGGGCCCGGACCTTGCACACGTCCGCGTCGGCCTTGTACGAGCGGGCGCCCAAAAACTGCCCGACGCGCCGGCCGTTCACCCAGCAGAGGAACCCGTCGTCGCTGCCGACCCGGACCAGCAGGTCCTGCTCGCGGTCGAGCCGGACCCGCGCCATCGCGTACGCGGCCGTGCCGCCGCCGTCGCCGAAGAGGCGGTCGAGCAGGACCTTCGGCGCCTGGATCGTCAGCGGCCTCCAGCGGAGCGTCCGTGAGCCGACCTTCACCTCGCCCGACGGATCGACCTGCGGCTCGCCGATGAGCGGCGTGGTCAGCGGCTGGTCCTTTCCGTCGAACGGTACCGGGCCGAGCAGCCGCCACCGCGTGACGTAGCCCTGCTCGACGAATTTGGCGTCGACGGGCAGACCGAGTGCGTCCAGCGCCGAGGCGACGCCCTGCCGCGTCTCGAGGTCGGTCCCGACCATCGACCACGCGTGCCGGAGCATGCCGGTCGCTCGAGACTTGTCCTCGGCCGCCAGGTTTCGCGCGATCCCCGTCAGGGCCCGCAAGGCCGCGGCCTGGAGTCCTGCCGGCACGGGCCGATAGTCATGGATCACCGGGTTCGCCTTGCGGCAATACTCGGCCACGCGGAGCACCGACCTCAGGCTCCCGATCTTGGCCATGCCCAGCAGGGCGGCCGTGTGGACCGCCTCACTGTCGTTGCCGTCGAAGGCCGCATGATAGAGCTTCAGCGCGTCGTCGGTCTGCTTGGCCTTGAGCTTCGCCTCGGCCTGGGCGATCAGGCTGGTCGCCTGGTCGTCGGCGATTTGTTTGGGCGAAGCCTCGGGCGCGCCCGGAGGCGTGTCCTGCCGCACGACCTCCACGCACGCCAGCAGCGGCGCCTGGGCGGGCGTGGGCTTGTCGGCCTTCGGCACGAGCTCGAGCCGGAGCTTGTCGACCACGCCCATGATGGCGAACTCGCGATGGATCGCCCGACGCGGCCCGCCCGCCTCGGCGACGATGTCGAAGTCCTTCAGCACGGTCTTGCCCTGGATCCTCACGTCGAAGACCCGCTGGCCCGGGCGATCGCCTTCGGGCGCGGCGAAACCCAGCCGCACCTTGAACCGGCCCGGCCCGTCCCAGAAGACCTCGTCGATCAGCGGCAGCGAGCACGAGGTCATACCCAGATGCCCTGACGTGAACAGCCACGGCTTGTCGGTACCGGCGATCGTCACGCCACGGTAGTCGCTGCGGGCCGGGGGCATGCCGTCGAGCACCTTCTCGTCGAGCCTCAGGCCGATCGCCTGGGCGTAGCTGTTCTTCGGTCGCGGATAGGCCAGCCACATCGTGCCGTCGGCCGCGCGTCGGTCGCCCGGAGCGCCGAGGTTGATCGCCAGGCGCCGCACCGGCGTCTCGGGCCCGTGCGCGATCAGGACGTTCCACGCCCGCCATGTAGCGTCCTGCTCACGCGGCTTGAGCGCGACCGAGCACCGTAGCGGAAACGAGCACGTACAGCCCGCGCTGGCTTCGGGCATGCTCAGCAGGCCGTTCGCCGATATCAGGTTCAGCCAGCAGCCCGGCCGGATCGCACCGAAGAGCGCCATGCCCGTGTCGGTCTCGAGGTCGACGATCGCGCCGGTATACGACCGGTAGTAGATGGCCGACGGCGAGGCCGCCGTGATGCCGCAACTATGCCCGGGGCGGAGGAACTCCCACGGCACGGTCATCCCGCTGATCGGATGCTTGCGGGTCTTGATCTCCCCCGTGCGCAGCTCGCAGGCGCGGGGCTCGATGATGATCTGGTCGCCGACCACCACGGGCCGGCGGAGGTAGTTCAGCGGCCGGGACCACGCGAGCGTGCCCGAGGCGGTCTCGATGGCCGCGATCCGCCGCCACCGCAGCTTATCTTGGGCGAACAGCCCCCGATCGTGGTTGCTGAAATGCCCCAGACACAAGAGCAGGCCGTCGCGGCAGGCCATACCCATCTTGTCGCCGCCGCAGCCGGTGACCACGATGGGCTTGGTCCACTTGGGCTCGCCGGTGGACAGGTCGAGCGCCGTCATGAGCCGCACGTCGTCGTAGCCCTTGGCCAGCGTGGCCTCCTCGCCGACGCGATAGGCCCCGCGGCGAATGTCGTCGGCCTTGGTCTTGAGCGCCTCGGCCTTCTGCTTGTCCGACACGTCGCAATCGGCCAGGAACACCGTGCCGTCGGCGATGGTGACCGTAATCTGCGGGATGCGCTTGCCGCGATGGACCCACTTGCGCCGGCCGGTCTGGGCGTCGATGGCGAAGACCGCGTCGCTGGTCATCACGTCGGAGGTCAGCCGATGGGCCGGTGTCCGCTCGCTGCCCCACGAGGGGAAGTCGGCGATGGAGCGCCAGTGCGTGCCGTCGCGCTGCATCTTGGCCCGGGCCAGCTCGTCCGGCACCGGGAAGAGCCTCCGCATGGTCTGGAGGTGCCTGACGTAGCGGGGCGGGACATCGCTCACGTCGCGCCACCGGCCGTCGTCCGTGACCAACGCCTTCCAGATCTCGGCGTAGTCCGTCTCGGTCGGCATGGCCGACGATCCGACGATGGTCCCGTCCACGCAACTGATAAAGCCCCAGCGGCGCGGCGAGCCGTCCGGCGAGGGCGGCAACGTGTAGACCGTCACGACGTGACCCGTGGCCGGGTCGAGCCGGTAGCACTTGTCCTCGGCGGCCACGTAGAGGGCGTCCTCGGTCGCGGCCATGTTGCCGCCGTCGACGTCCACCCGGACCCGGACCGCGCCGGGGATCCGCCGCTTCCAGAGGATCGTGCCGTTGTAGGCGTCGATGCCGGTGACGACCTCCTCGCCCTGGACGAACAGCCGGCCGTTGATCGCCAGCGGCGACTGCGCGCGAGCATGCCGCTCGACCATGGTGGCCGGCCCGGGCTCGCCGTACCACAGCACGCTGAACGGCGGGCCGACGAGCTGATCGTCGCTACAGGCCGTGTTGTGCGCGCCGGCGTAGAGCTGACGCCAACTCCCCGCGCCGGGCAGCGGGCCCCGTTCGGCGCTCAGCCAGACGGCTCCGTCGGCTCTCCGCTTGTTGACCTTCGGACCGACGGCCTTGACGAAGCCGGCGAGCGCGTCGGCCTGCTTGGCCGCATCGGCGACCGGAGCGCCCTTGGGCCAGCCCACGCAGACCGCTCCGCCGCAGGGGCGCAGCACGCGGGCGACCTGACCGGCCGGGGCGCCGACCTTGCCGGTCCGCAGCGCGCCGTCCGAGACGATGAGGTTCGCGAAGTAGTCGGGCAGATCGGTCAGGTCCCACGGCTCGATCGCGATCCGCGTGCCGAGCATGCCGGCCTGTCGGATCGTCGCCCGGGCTGTCGCGAGCCGTTTCGGGTCCTGCTCGATGCCGAGGATGGAGAGCTGCGTCCGCCGCGCCAGCTCGAGCGCGAGCCGCCCCTCGCCGCAATCGAGCACGAGCGCGTAGCCCTTGGTGATGCCCGTCGATTCGACGATCGCATCGGCGGCGGCGCGATAGACCGTCGTCAGCTCGTCGTCGCCGTACGGATCGGCCGCGATGCGATGCTCGATCTGCCGCGGTTCGGCCACCTTGGCCGGGGCGAAGCCGTGCAGCGTCCCGCGATGGGTGCTGACGATCAGGCGGTTGTCGCAGGCCATCAGCCCCTCGGCCCGGCCGTCGACCGCCCCGCGCCAGACCTCCTTGCCGGTCTTGGCGTCGATGCCGACGACCACGCCCTCGCCGCCGGCGAAGACGACGTCGCCCGCCACGATGATCGAGCACAGGTCCCTTGCCGGGTAATGCCACACCAGAACGCCCTGCTTGGCGTCCTCGAAGCCCTTCTCGATCTCCTTCAGCTTGGCTACGTCCTTCTCGATGAGCTTGTCGATCTCGGCGAGCCGCTTCTTGGCCGCCTCGGCCTTCTGGCGATCCTTGTCGGTCTTGCCCTTGTCGAGCTTGGCCAGCTCGGCCTGCGCCGTTTGGCGGTCCCGCCGATGCCTGGCCAGACTCTTTCGGGAGGTGTCGCGTTCACGGTCGAGCTTGGACGTCTGTTTCAGGGCCGCGGCGTTCCGCTCGCGGTCGGTGGCCACGACGCCCGCGTCGGTCAGGATGTAGGCGTTCGTCGGCCCGACGACCAGATCGATACCGGGGTAGTACGCGAAGGCGCTGCCGCGGCGCTTGCCGGACGGCCCCTCGTAGCGAATCTTGGCCGGGGCGCCCAAGGCGTCCACGCCCGCGATCAGGTCGTCGTCGGACAGCAGCGCCCACGACCCGCCGACCTTGCCGCCGGCGATGCAGTTGTAGAGGAACTCGCCCGTCTTGCGATCGAACGCCGCCGGCATCGCACGGCCCGACGGAACGTAGAGGATGTCCTTGCTGATCAGCAGGTATCCCTGCGGCGTGATGCCCTGAAAGCGAAAGCGATGGTCGTGCGAGAGGTCGCCCAGCGTGTCGTTCCGCCAGATCACCTTGCCGGTTGTCGCATCGAGCGCGGTGATGATCTGGCCCTCATACGGGAACACGCCCGCGGCCAGGTAGGCCACGCCGTCGTCGACCAGGATGCTGGTCCGAAGCGGCCAGCGCGAGATGACGCGCCCGTTGCCGATGACGCGTTCGTCGCTCGGTCCGGGCCGATGCTTCCACACGCACGTGCCGTTCTGGGCCGAGAGACAGTACGCGTAGCCGTCGTCCGATCCGACATAGACGCGGCCCTCGGCGTAGCTGGGGGCAAGCCGCACGGGCCCGTCCGTGGCGAAGGCCCAGCGCCGCTCACCGGTGGCCGCATCGAGCGCATAAACGTGGTCGTCCACCGACGAGCCGAAGAAGACGAGCCCCTCGGCCGACGTGGTGAAGTAGGCGCGATCGAAGTCCATGCGGTGGCGTTCTTCCGACGGGGCGGGCCAGGCCGGACGCGGCGCGTGGACGAGCCTGTGCGTCCAGACCGGCGCCAGATCAGACCGCATCGATGCTGCGCTCAGGCCCGAACGGGCGTTGTCGCAACGGTACGTGGGCCAATCACCCAGGGCCTCGGTCGCGGACCAGGCCACGACGGCCACCAGCAGACCTGCGATGCGACAGGGAAACACGCGCTCGCGCCCGACCGGGGCGAGACGGACTCGACACGATGTCATGCCAAAACCTCCAAACCGATGACGTGCATGAACGTGCGGCCCTCGAAAGCATGTCCCCCGAGAGCCGCACGAGCGATGCTTAGCTTGGTTGTGTTAAGAGGACGTGTCAATACGCCCAGAATTCAGCCTGCAAACGCGGTCGGCCAGCTCGTCGGCGTCCGTGCCGTGCGTGACCACCACCATCGTGCCGCCCTGTTGCTGAAACGCCTTGAGGTGCTTCAGGACGATCGCGGCGTTGTCCGGGTCGAGGTTGCCCGTCGGCTCGTCGGCCAGGATCAACTTCGGCGACGTGATCAGCGCCCGAGCCAGGGCCGTCCGCTGCCGCTCGCCCGCGCTCAGCTCGCTCGGCTTGTGCGAGGCCCGCTCGGTCAGGCCCAGCGCCGCCAGCAGCTCGTCGGCCTTGCCGCGGTCCTGCGCGCTGGCGCCGGCCGCCGAGGGCAGTAGCACGTTGCCGCGAACGCTCAGGTACGGCACGAGGTGAAACATCTGGAAGACGAAGCCGATCTGCTCGGCGCGGACCCGTGCCCGCTCGGCGTCGGCCAGGGCGTACAGGTCTTGTCCGTCGAAGACGATGCGGCCCTTCGTCGGGCGCAGCATGCCGCCCAGCGCGAGCAACAGCGTCGTCTTGCCGCTGCCGCTGGCGCCGCGGACCACCATGAACTCGCCCGCCTCGATCTGAAGCGATACCTCGTCCAGGGCGCGGACCTCGCGCCCGTCCCTGCGATAGATCTTGCTGACCTGGTCGATCTGGTACACGGCTACTCCTGACTCAAGGTGACAGCTGGGTCCTGAGTGACGGCCACGGTTGTCGGAATGAAGCTGGCGGCGGCGGCGAAGAGGCTCGCCCCGATGATCGACTGCCACAGCAGCGGCCAGAGCGGTTGGATCGCCTTGGCCGTGATGCGAAAGATGTCCGGTCCGACGGTCTCGGCCAGACCCGTGCCCACGGCGAAGCCGAGCACGCCACCCACGAGCCCCAGCAGGACGCTCTTGCCGAGGAACAGCCCGGCGATCTTGCCCGAGCCGTGACCGATGGCGCGGAGGATCCCGATCTCGTTCTGCCGCTCACGCACGTTCAGCATCGCCAGCAGCCCGACCCACACCACGCCGATGACCATCACGAACGGCATGATGAACGCCACATAGCGCTCGACCATGCGGCGCTGCTTCTCGCGGGCGTCGGCGATGTGACGGATCTGGATGACCTGCGCGTCGGGCAACACCTCGGCGAGCTGCGCCCGCAGCGTCCCAAGCGGGTCGGTGTTCGGGTCGGCGCACAGGCAATTCAGGGCCTTGATCTCGTTGAGCTTGCCGGGCAGGTTCAGCATCCCTTGCACGTCCCCGAGGTCGGCATAGACGCGGATGTCGTCCTCGTTGCCCATCTCGCCCAGGGCCCGGGCCACGACGAAGGTCTTGCCCAGCAGCTCGACCTCCGAACCCTTGTCCAGGTCCATCGCCTCGGCGATGTGGTGCCCGACGTACAACGTGCCCGGCTTGACGGTGTAGCTCATCGACGGCTTCTTCTTGTCCGGGGCGTACTTCTCCGGCGCGATGCCCGTCAGGATGATCTCGCGGCCCTGCCACACGACCTTCTGCTGCAGCGTGGCCAGCAGGTGGGCGTAGTTCAGACCCCGCTGCGAGGCGAGCTTGTCCACGTACTCCTCGGGCATGGTCTTGTCGCTGATGCCCGTGGCCCAGAAGACGTTCATGTCCGTGGCCTTCGGGATGATGCGAAGGTTCAGCCCGATGTTCCGCATGATCCGCGCGGTCTCCTTGGCCGAGGCCTTGCTCGACGTGTCGAAAAAGACGTACAGCGTGACCGCTCCGACCACGCCGATCAGTCCGAGAAGGAAGTTCAGCTTGCGGTGCGCGATCTCGCGGAGGATCAGTCCTAGGGTGTTCATGCGTACCTCCGTTGTGCCTTGATGGCGATGGCGATGCTGCCGCCGATGATGATCACCGCGACGGCGCCGATGACGGCCCACGTGGCCAGGAAGCTCGGTCGAGGCGGCTCCAGCCCCGTCAAAGGCGGCTGACGCGGACCGGCCTGGGCGGCGGCGGCCTGTTCGGGTGCGCGTGCCGATGACGCGGCGGGGGTCGTGGCCTCACCGGATGAATCGGCCCGGGCCGCACGCGGCGGGGTCCGAAGAGCGCCGACCGATGCGGAGGCTCGGTCGCCGGCGGGGCGATCGCGAGCAGCACCACGGGCACCGTCGCGCCGTGGCTCGTCCTGGCCGATGAGCCCGCCCGGCCCGTCGGCCGTGACGATCTGCTCGCTGTAGCCCATCAGCCCGTCCAGCGGATCGGCCTTGCCCTGCTCGCGGACCGACGCCCCCATGGCCAGGATCTTGCGGATCTCGAGCCGCACCATGGGGTTGTCCGGATCGAAGCCTAGGTTCTTCGCCGACGCCTGCCGCGCCCGGTCGTCCCACCGCATCGGGAGCCGAACCCCCAGCATGTCCCGCCGATCCAGCTCGCACTCGCACGACTGACCGACCAGCCCCATCACGCCGACCAGCCCGTCCTGGGTGATCGCCTCGTCCGCGAACCTCGGCCCGATCCACCGCCCTTTGCCGTAGACGACGAACGCCCACGGCCCGGTCGCTGCGTCCGGCTCGACGCCCAGGCTCCATAGCAGGACCGCGTTGTCGCGGGCGTCGTCCACGCCGATGCGGACCGCGCGGGGCTTGCCGTGGATCTGCTTGGGCAACTGGCCCATCATGCCGGCGATGTCCTGCACCGCCGCGTCGATCTCCTTGGCCGCCCTCCGGTTCTTCGCCTCGTCGGTCGAGGCCACCCACAGCACGACGCAGTAGGAGCTCGCCACCGCCTGACTGAGCCTCTCACGCAATGGCGACGTGACGGCCCGCTCCAGACAGCGCCAGGCCGCCTGCCGCACATCCTTGCCGTCGACCTCCAGCGGCACCGTGCACACCTCGCCCCGAGGTGACATCATCATCAGCGCCGGAAGCGGCCGGATGTCGCACTGGCCCATCGCCCCGACGGCCGGGTGGTCCTCCTGCCGGTCGACGCGGACGACCTCGAGCTCGACGTTGCTGTCGAGAAGCACGGCATAGGAGACCTGCTCGATCGTCTCGACCAGGTCGACAGGCGTGTCCGCATCGGTCAGCAGACAGAGGCGGTAGCCCGGCTCACCGTGATCGACGAACCCGACGTCGCGGACGTTGTAGCGACACGCCCGCGCGGGCGCGACGACCATCAAGATGATCGCACAGGCCATGAGAGTGGGTGAGATGACTGCGGCGAGCTTCATGTATCGCCTCGGTCGGCCGCCTTTCGATGGGGACTGCGCCCAACGACGGATTGTACCGGACGGGCGAGCGCGCTACCAAGCGGTGGAAACTGCCTCTTCACCCGCCACTGGTGACGGAATGCCCCGCCACTGGTGACGGGATCCGCCGCTGCTGTTGACGGGACGGCGATTCCGCTTCGCTGAAGCGACGCAGAACACGGGCTCCTGTCGAGCCACCACGTCGGAGTGCGGCGGCTCGGCGCCGCGCCAGAGACGCGACCGTCAGGGAGCGTTGCTGTTGAACCGACCGTCAGGGAGCGTTGCTGTTGAACCGACCGTCAGGGAGCGTTGCCGTTGAACCGACCGT